>NZ_QASA01000001.1:5005424-6256781 GCF_003340495.1 Adhaeribacter pallidiroseus | reverse complement strand
GAAAGTCACTACTTATTAAGTTATTATCCTACAATTTACCGGCACCCAACAAATTTTTGAGGGCTACAAAAATCTAAAAAAAAAAGGTAACAAAAAATTATTTATTTATGAACTTATTACAGTCTTACCGATGGGTAATACCGCCGCCGCCACATTAATTTTTTGTTTGCTTTTTTTACTAAAAGTAAAATCCATTCGCCCCAGGTTTATGCCGGCCCAACCTACTTGATTGATCAGCGTTTCGTGCCCGTTGGTACGGTTTATTTTTTCGGGGGCCTCCATAAAGGTATGGGTGTGCCCACCCAAAATTAAATCAATACCCGGTACTTGCTGCGCTAATTTGCGATCGTCAATTTTGGCGTTTTCGTACTTATAACCCAAGTGCGATAAGCAAATAACTAAATTACAATTTTCTTTTTCGCGGAGCTGTTTCACCATATCAGCGGCCCGCTGCCCGGGGTCGAGGTAAACAGTAGCCCCATAATTTTTTTTATCAACTAATCCCGCCAGTTCAATGCCTAAGCCAAAAACCCCGATTTTAATTCCTTCTTTTTCAAAAACTTGGTAAGGTTGAAATTGATTTTTTAAAATAGTGTTGCTGAAATCGTAATTAGCCGACAAAAAAGAGAACCCGGCGTTTGGTAACTGGCGCTGCAAACCTGCTAGGCCGTTATCAAAATCATGGTTGCCAAAAGTAGTGGCATCGTAGCGCATCTGGGTCATAAGTTTGTACTCCAGCTCGCCCCCAAAAAAGTTAAAATACGGCGTTCCCTGAAAAATATCGCCCGAATCCAGCAACAGCACGTTTTTCTCTTGCTGCCGGATCTGGTTAATTAAAGTTGCCCGCCGCGCCATGCCGCCTAAACCGCCGTTGGTTCGTCCATCGTTCGGAAACGGATCGATGCGCGAGTGCATATCGTTGGTGTGCAGAATTGTTAGATTAACGGTACCACCGGCCCAAACCTCATTGGGCCACGCTAATAAACTGGTTGCCGCTGCACTTACCGCCGTTTTTTTTAAAAATTCCCGTCTGTTCATTCTCGCGAGGTTGTTATAAAATAGTTATTCGTTATCTATTGTTCGATTCAAAACATTTTAATTAAACCTAGTTAAATCTTATTATTTCAACAACTTACTTTTACAGGTAATCTATTTCGTTAGTCCGGAGATTATATTTTTATCCTTCATGATCCGTTTCAATCTGCTAAGACGGACGCCCGTAGTGTATTTAAAAAATCAACTTTCCAACCTTCCAACTTTAAAACCTTCCAACCTGTAACCTGCAACTATAAAATTTTCACCCGGCCTTCCACGCGGGCTTCAACGGGTTTGCCTTGCGCGGTTAGTTGCTGAATGTGTTTAATAATGGCATCGCGCAGCAGAATACCAACTGTTTCGGTTTTTATCGCTTCTTTTAAAAAACTCAGGTTATCGCCGCCGTTGGCTAAGTAATCCGAGATAGCTAAGGTATAAGTTTGTTGTTTATCATAAGGTTTACCCCCAATTAAAATGTTGGTAGCCTGATCGTTTTGAATCGTAAAGGAAGCGTTGGAAAGCGCTAATATTTTTTTGCTAGCCCCAAACTGAAACAATTTTTCGACGGTAGCGCCGGATAAAGTAAGTACCAGCAATTCGTTTTCGAAAGGCATGAGTTCAAAAACATCGCCTACCGTAATGTTGCCCTGCGGAATAATATACCGCAAACCTCCCCGCGTCATCAGTCCCATATCAATGGGCCGGCCGAGTAAAGCCGCGGCCTGGTTGCGTTGCAGATCAGCCACAAAATTACCTAATGGCGATTCAATAACATCGGCTTTTAATTCGGCGGGAGCTTGACCAATTACTTCGCTCATGCGCTGTTCTACTTTTTGCCGGTACGGTGCAATGGCGGCTTCGGCGGTTACATCAGCGGCCACGGCGGTGTTAACCGGTAATCGGGCTTCCGGCCGTAACTGGGCAGCTGGTTGCCACGTACGTTGGCACGCTAAAAGTAAAAAAACAAGCGAAAGGCTTTGAAAATAAGGCCGCCAGCGAAAAGAACGCATTGGTAAAAAATTAAAAGTAAGGCAGGTAAGATACAGTTTTGCTTTTCCGAAAACAAGCTAAGCTGGGTTAAAACTCGGACCAGCAGGTTCGTGCTCCGGATTAAATTATGGAAAAGGGTCAGGACCAAAGTCTTTAAAACGTTGATAGACTGAAAATTGAATAAGAGTATGTTTAAAAATTTAGTTAGGTACTCTTGCCAAAAGCATATCAATAAAAGCCAGCTGCAGAAAGCAGAGGGAAGAAGCGGTAGTTTTCTCATAATCCTTGCTCAAACGGCGAAAGAAGTTTAACCAAGCGAAACTTCTTTCTACCTGCCATCTGCCTTTCTGGGGCACAAATCCCCTTTGACTTTCCGGCTTTTGCGTGATCTCTACTGACCACTCATAAAGCTGGGCACAGTCTTTAAAGTAGCCGCTATAAGCTTGGTCAGCTCGAATCAAGGTGAGCCGATTAGAAGCTTGCTCCAGCTGCCAGAGCAGTTCCACCCCTGCTTGCCCATCGTGCTCTTGGGCCGAAGAAACATGTAGGGCCAGCGGTAAGCCCAACGTGTCCACGGCTAGATGCCGTTTGCGCCCATTCACGTTTTTACCGCCATCTATCCCTGTTTCCAGGGAAATAAAACTGGCTTTCTTCACGCTCTGACTATCCACGGCCACGGCCGAGGCTTGCTCCTCTCGTTTTTGCCTTTGGCGCTCCTTTCTCACCAAGGCGGTTAACACTTGGGCCCAAGTACCATCGGCTTGCCACTTGCGAAAGTAGTAATACACTACTGGCCAGGGCGGATAAGCTCCTTCCAAGTTCCGCCATTGCAGGCCAGTACGGGTAATCCGTAGAATGGCTTGCACTACCTCCAACAAATTATGTTTACGTTTCCGGCCATTGTCAATAATTTCTTTTATAACTTGCCTTTGGGCAGTAGTCAACGCACAGAAGTGCTGACGGGTAAACTTTAGTTTCTTCTTCGGCATCGTAACTCGGATTTAGACACCCTTTGTTACTCGACTACTGCCTTTTTTGATTTTATAATTCTGTTAAATTCCCCTTCCCTAATTTTTAAACATATTCTTAGCCAGTACTTTTTTTTAAAAATTTACATATTAGCCAGTAAAGTTTGCAGGCTTTTGGCATTGGTGATGGCGCTGCCCATAATCGTGTTATTGAAAAACACCCAGACTTCTTTGCCATCGAGCAGCCAATCGTTAATCATGTAGGCATAGCGTTCCAGTTTTTCGTCGGAGTATAACGACGAATACAGGCGTTCGTCGCCGTGTAAACGCAGGTAAACAGTTTCGGTGGTAGTAGTTTCTAAACTCGGGAAACGCTTGCCGGCGCTGGCAATCACAAATGTTATTTCGTAATCGCGCAGCAAATCTAACGACTCGTCGGTGAACCAGGAAACGTGGCGGGCTTCCAGCGCAAATTTTACCTGCGGATAGTGCTGCCGGAGCAAGCGATAAAAGCTTTCGGCAGTAGGTCGATCGAACCGGAAACTGGCAGCAATCTGGATGAGAATAACACCTAAGCGTTCGCCCATGAGTACGTAGCGGCTCATAAACTTAAGTAATAGTTCTTCGCTGTCGTCGAATTTGCGTTTGTGAGTTATTTCCTGGTTTAGTTTCGCGCTGAATTTAAATTTCGGGGGCGTTTGCTCCAACCATTTCTGGATGGTTTTTTCCATGGTAAAATGGTAAAAGCTGCTGTTTATTTCGGTGCAGTTAAAGTGCTGGGCGAAGTAATTTAAATAATCTGCCGATTTCAGGTCTTCGGGATAAAACAATCCTTTCCAGCGATAAGACCAGCCCGAAGTGCCGATGTGTAAATTAGCCATTAATGATTATGCGTTTAGTTATAGTAGTTTATTTTCTCTGGGAAATGTGCCTTTATAAGACATAAAAGGCCAAAGAGCAGACCCAAGCCGCTCTCTTAAAATTTATTTCGGGAGTCGCTTGGTTTACAGGTAACAAACCAGTACGTAATTTTTGGGGTACCGAATAAGATTTTAGCCACTATTCTTGCTTAACCCCAAAATGAAGAGATAGAAACCAGAAAAAGTTGCTTATGCTAATTCATGGCGAGCAGCGGCCATAAAATATTCGGGTAGCAATACAAATAATTAAAAAATTTAAAAAAATTGCTCGTTTAGAGATTTTCCCAATGCATATGTACCAAAATGAAAGCAGCTTTTACAGAGCACATTAACCAGAAAACGCCCGGAAAAACTAACTTAAAAAACTTTCTGGGAAGATTCGCATAAAAAAAAGTACCCTTTTCCTTTTAAACTATCCGTATTTTTCTCGTATACTTACCTGATTCTACTTTTTAATGGTAATGCCTAGGCAGACCTTTTAAATACGGTTAACCTGGTTTTATTATTTTTTGTACGCCGAGCTCTAAATTACACCACCTTACCCAACCAACCATTAAAGCAAAAAAGTATGTAAACAAGCAACAACAACCGCCTTATGCAACCTAATTCGGAAGAATTTCTTCAGTGTCTGTTAAAGCAGAATTACGCTATTCTGGAGCAGTACAGCAGCGAGATAGAAGAATCCCGCGTGGAGGAAGAAAGAGTAGAAGAAATTCTGGTGCAGGTAAAAAACATAGCGGTGAGCTCTATGCGCTGGTTACTTGATTTAATACCTCACAACAGCGATCCCATGCAGTCGGAATGCCTGGAATCTTCGCTCAATTACCTGCAATACGCCTTAGTGGAAACAAAAGCACCTACTCCCAGTCGGCGCAAAGTTCTGAAACAGGTACTGTACCATTCTAAAATGGCCTTATTAAGTTTTTATGGATGGTGGCAATTAGTCTCACCCGATTCACTCTTATAGGTTATAAAGTAACTGTAACAAATTTTTTAAATTTAGACGTGGCCGCTCCTTTAAAAAGTAACTTTTTTAAATTTCAACTTATTAGATAAAGGTATTTTATTTTTCCAGCACCCTCTTCGCAGGTAATGCATCCGCGGTGGCGTAAACTTTGCCGAGCCATTTATGTTAGATAGAATGTACCTTTACTCAGTCAACAAATTTGGACGCCATGCCTGAATTACCCGAGCCAGCTGCTTTGTTCCCGGAATTTAAAGCAAGTACTGCCGCCGATTGGATCGCAAAAGTACGCCAGGATTTAAATGGCGAAAACCCGGACCAATTACTTTGGCATTCGCCGGCAGGCATTACGGTTAAGCCTTGTTACCATCCTGAAGATGCAGCTAATCAGCCCTGGACGTTCGCTACTCCGGGTCAGTTTCCTTTCGTACGGGGGAACAAAACAAAATCTAACCATTGGGAGCTTATTCAAACTATTGCGGTTGGCCAGGATACCGCTGCTGCTGTTGATAAAGGCGTTCAAGCTTTAGCTGAAGGAGCCGATGGATTACATTTTGTTATACAGCAAGCCAAATTATTCGACTTTGCTTACTTGGTCCAAAAAATAGATTATGCCCGCGTGGCGGTAAGTTTTACCCTAAGCGATCGACCAGCGGCTTTTCTGGCAGCTTATTACCACCAATTGCAAGCATCCGGTGTTGCAGTGGGGCAAGTAAAAGGCTTTGTGCATTATAAGCCCGAGATAGCACACGAAAATTATACTTCAACTTATTTCGATGAATTAGCCGAATTACTACAGCTTACCCAGAATAGCCCGGAGTTACAAAGCCTATCCGTCGATGGCGCTTATTTCGCGGTAAAAGGAGGCAACATTATTCAGGAAATTGCTTTTACCATTAGTGTAGCGGTAGCTTACCTAGATGCTTTAACCGAACGGGGGTTTACGCCCGAAACAGTGGCGCGCCAAATGCAATTTCTGGTAGCCACCGGCACCGATTATTTCTTTGAGATTGCCAAATTACGGGCCATTCAGGTGTTGTGGGCCACTATTGTAACAAGCTACGGCCTAGCACCCGAAGTAGCCGCTCATTTACGTTTGCACAGCCAAACTTCCCGCTGGTACCAAACCACTTTCGATCCGTATACTAATTTACTGCGCACCACCACCGAAACCATGGCGGCGGTAATAGGCGGCTGTCATAGTCTATGCATCGCCTCCTTCGACAGTACTATTCGGCCGGAAAATAATTCTTCGGAGCGTTTAGCGCGCAACATTTCGCTTATTTTAAAAGAAGAAGCGTATTTGCACCAAAGCATTGATCCGGCGGGCGGCTCTTATTACCTCGAAGCCTTAACGCAACAGCTGGCTCAGGAGGCCTGGCAATTATTTCAGAGTACAGAAAGCCAGGGCGGCTTTGTGGCGGCTTGGCAACACCACACGGTACAAGATGCTTTAAACGCCGTAGCTCAGCAAAAATTTAAAAAAATTGCTGCCGGCGAAACGGTTTTGGTAGGCACCAATAAGTTTATCAACTCCCAGGAACAGTTTGATTACAATCCCGAAGAACTGATTCAAAGCAAAAATTTTGACACCAACCGGGGCGCTTATTCTTTAGAGGTAATGCGTTTTGCCGTGGAACTACACTTCCGGAAACGGCGGCAAAGACCCAAGGCGGTAGTAGTTTCTATTGGCGAAACCATTCAGCGGCATATCCATGCTTCTTTCGCGAAAGAGTTTTTTGGGTGCGCCGGTTTCCAAACGGAGGTACAGCAGTTTCATTCCGTGGCGCAAGCCATCGAAGCTTTACAAACAATTTCGGGTCAGGTAATTGTTTTATCTTCTTCTACCGAAGAATACCAATCGTTTGCGCAACAACTGGGCCCCATCTTAAAAAGCCATAAAGATCAGCCGGCAGTTATACTGGCCGCCAACCCGCAACACATGAAAGCCGAACTTAAAGAACAAGGTTTCGACGAGTTTATTTTTCAGGGTTGCGACACGGCGGCCATCGTTAGCCGCATCCAGGAGAAACTACAAAAAGAGTAACCTGTTCGGAACGTTAATTTTTTCGATTATAAAGGATAACCCGATTTTTCGACAAAAGAGGCAATTTTAGTCATGGCCGCTTTAGCCACGATGGGTTTTTCCGGTACAGCGGGCTCAACTATCATAGTTTGCGGCACGAGAGGCTCCGGGTAAGAAAAATTTTTAAAAGAATCTGCCAACGCTACCGAAAAGTAAATATATCCGGCAATTAACGACACCATAAATTTCATGATCTTCATTTTTAAATAAATCTCCCTTAACCTGATCCAAGGCTGGCGCTAACATCATTAAAGCACTAGCTATCAATAATTTAAACTTGCATTAGAAGTAAAGAAGTGTCCGGTTTTAAAACAGGCTGTTCACAGATGAAACACTTTTACAAAGAATTTCTATTATAAATTTATATAACACAGCAGCGCCGCAACCGGCAGGTATACTTATGCAGCATGTTGGGTACCTCCTACCAATAAAATCCTGTTAATGTGATACGTTACAGCAAATAAACTAACGTTAAAGCCATACTGGTACGGCCAGCATACGTATTGGCAAACACTTTTACTTAATTGTCGTTTGTTTACCGAAATTTACTTAACTGACTTTTAACCATTACGGATAAAAGCGGTAAAATTCTTACCTTACATTCCTAATAACTGAACGTGAAGCCTGATTTTTTAAAAATTTCTTTAGCTACTACCGCTATTCCAGCCGCTTCTGGTCAGTTGCCGGACACCACCTGGAAAACGGCCGAGCAGATACCTTTGCGGCATTTTTATACCGCTAGCGATATGCCGGCCCTGGAACACCTAAATTTTACGGCCGGCCTCCCGCCCTACTTACGCGGTCCGTACGCGACCATGTACGTACGCAACCCCTGGACTATCCGGCAATACGCGGGTTTTTCTACCGCCGAAGAAAGCAACGCCTTTTACCGCCGCAACCTGGCCGGCGGCCAAAAAGGTTTATCGGTAGCGTTCGATTTAGCTACCCACCGAGGCTATGACTCCGACCATCCCCGGGTAGAGGGTGATGTAGGTAAAGCCGGGGTAGCGATTGATTCGGTGTTGGATATGAAAATGCTTTTCGACCAGATTCCGCTGGACCAGATGAGCGTTTCGATGACCATGAACGGGGCCGTTTTGCCCATTATGGCTTTTTACATCGTGGCCGCCGAAGAACAAGGCGTAAAACCAGAGCAGTTAAGTGGGACTATCCAGAATGATATTCTGAAAGAATTTATGGTGCGCAACACCTATATTTATCCGCCCGAACCCAGTATGCGCCTGATTGCCGATATTTTTGCCTACACCGCGCAACACATGCCTAAGTTCAACTCTATCAGCATTAGCGGGTACCACATGCACGAAGCTGGGGCCACCGCGGCTCAGGAACTGGCTTACACCCTCGCCGATGGTTTGGAATACGTGCGTACGGGTTTAAACGCCGGTTTAAATATTGATCAGTTTGCGCCGCGTGTATCGTTTTTTTGGGCCATCGGCATGAATCATTTTACTGAAATTGCCAAGCTGCGGGCGGGCCGTTTATTATGGGCCAAACTGATGCAGCCATTTCATCCCAAAAATGAAAAATCACTGATGTTGCGCACGCATTGCCAAACCTCGGGCTGGAGTTTAACCGAGCAAGATCCGTTTAATAATGTAGCCCGCACCACCGTAGAAGCTTTAGCGGCGGTGCTCGGCGGCACGCAAAGCTTGCACACCAACGCTCTCGACGAAGCCATCGCGCTACCCACCGATTTTTCGGCCCGGATTGCCCGCAATACGCAGTTGTATTTGCAACACGAAACCAATATTACCAAAGTAGTAGACCCTTGGGGCGGCTCTTATTACGTAGAAATGCTCACCCACCAACTCGTAAACAAAGCCTGGGAACTGATAACCGAAGTAGAAGAGCTGGGCGGCATGGCGAAAGCCATTGCTACTGGTTTACCTAAAATGCGGATTGAAGAAGCCGCGGCCCGCCGCCAGGCTCGCATCGACTCCGGCAAAGACGTGATTGTGGGCGTAAACAAATACCGCCCGGAAAAAGCTGACCAGCCTCTAGAGGTGCGGGATATTGATAATACCGCCGTACGCGAAGCGCAAGTAAAACGCTTAACTCAACTCAAAGCCGAACGGGATACGGCTGCGGTAGACTCTGCTTTAAACGCCCTAACGCAGGCAGCCAACTCCCCTCTCCACCGGGGAGGGGCCGGGGGTGGGGCAAATTTGTTAGAATTAGCGGTAGAGGCGGCGCGTAAACGGGCTACTTTAGGCGAAATATCCAGCGCTTTAGAAAAAATTTACGGACGACACAAAGCAGTGATCAGAGCTATCTCGGGCATTTATTCCGCCGAACTTTCGGATGATGAAAATTTTAAAAAAGCAAAAGAATTAGCTGATTATTTTGCTACTTTAGAAGGCCGCCGCCCCCGGATAATAGTGGCTAAAATGGGCCAGGACGGGCACGACCGGGGCTCTAAAGTTATTGCTACTTCTTTCGCCGATTTAGGCTTTGATGTAGATATTGCGCCGCTTTTTCAAACCCCGGCCGAGGTGGCCCGCCAGGCCGCCGAAAACGACGTGCACGTGGTGGGCGTGAGCAGTTTAGCTGCTGGCCACAAAACGCTAATTCCGCAATTAATTGCCGAGCTAAAAGCTTTAGACCGCGGCGATATTCTGGTAATTGCCGGGGGGTGATCCCGGCGCAGGATTACCAATTCTTAACCGATGCCGGCGTAGCGGGTATATTTGGCCCGGGTACGGTTATCAGTGTGGCGGCGCAGCAAATTTTAAATACCTTAATTCAAGAACTAAATGCCTGATAGTTTAAACGTAGATTTACACGAACTGTTCGTAAACATCCCGGAAGCCTTAGTGGCAATTGCTCCCGATTATACGGTACTGGCTGCCACTAATAAATATTTAAGCTTGGTTTTGCGCACCCGCGAAGAGCTAATTGGTAAAAATCTGCTCGCAACTTTTCCAGATAACCCCAGTGATGTCGATTCCAAAAACGGATCACTGGTGCACCAATCCATTGACCAGAGTTTCCGGGAAAAAAAAGTAATTTATTTTGATGTGCTCCGCTACGATATTGCCCGGCCCGAAGCCGATGGAGGTGGTTTTGAAACCCGGTACTGGGAAGCTTCGCACACACCGGTTTTCGACCACAACAACGAGGTAAAATACATTATTCGCCGCACCAGTAATGTTACGGCGCGCGAACTAGCGAAGCTGGCGCAGCAAGAAACCGAGAATAAATTTAAATTTATGACCGATACCGTGCCGCAACTCATTCACATGGCCGATACCCAGGGCAATGTTACTTATGTAAATCAACGCTGGCTCGATTACACCGGTTTACCAGAAGCCGAATTACTGGACAAAGGCTGGCGCAACACGTTTCACCCGGATGATTTAGCCGCTGTGGATAAAAAAATGCAAGGTGCCTTACCCACCAATCAGGAATTTCAGGCGGAAGTACGTATTCGGAATAAAGCCGGTAATTACCGGTGGCACGTGGTTAAAAGCTTACCGCTTATTAATTTAGAAGGCAAGGTACAGGCCCGGGTAGGGAGCAACACCGATATTCATGATACCAAATTAATGGTACAGGAACTCTTGGCTAGCAATGAGCAAATGGTCCTTCTATCCGATCAGGTGCAACTGGCTTTCCAGAAAGCCGAAGCCGAACGGGCTACCCTGGAACGTTTGATTATGCGGGCGCCCGGTTTGTTTTGCATTTTAAAAGGCCCGGAGCATCGCTTCGAATTAATCAACCCGGCGTATCAGAAATTATATCCCGGCCGGGAACTGTTGCACAAAACCGTAGCCGAAGCCTTACCGGAGATTGTAGAACAAGGCTTTTTAAAGGTACTGGATACGGTTTACCAAACCGGACAAGACTATGTAGCCGAAGAAGTGCCTTTTAGAATAGGTTACCCCATTGCTCCATCGCAGGAACCTATTTATTTTAATTTTACTTACCAAGCCATTTTTAACGAAGCCGAAGTAGTTACCGGTATTCTGGCTTTTGGCTACGATGTAACACCCCGCGTTCTTTATAAACAAAAGTTAAAAGAACTGGGCTATGAGGCCAGCAATATTAGCCCAGTAAATAATGCTTAATCAACCCGCATGAATTTAGCTGAAATCGATTTTCAACAGCTACGCATTAAACATATTCTCTATAAATCTAAAGTACGTTCCGTACTTTATGTAAATGGCGGGGAGTACGATGCTTCTTTGTTTTCGGCTAACAGTCCGGTAAATACCTGGTTTAATGATATTGGTTTAAAAAAGTACCGCCAAGAGCCGGGCTTACTTACTCTTTTGGCTTTGCAGCAGGAAATGGATACTACCGCCCGCCAATTATTTAATTTGTACAAAGCCGGGAAAATAGATCTGGCCCAGCAAGGCTTGAGTACCATTGAAGAAAAGTCTGAAAAATTTGTAACACTGGTTTCGCAGTTAGAGAAAAGTCTGAAAGAATAAGCAGCCGTATTTTTTTAAATTTTAGTTAAGCTCTCCTCGTTTTAAAGTTAAGCAACCAGAAGCTTTTTATTTTTACGGAAATTTCCGGCATTACCTCGGAAATTTCCGTATATTTACTTAATCAAAGACAATACCTAATGAACGCTCCCCTAGCAACAGTTGCTGATTTATATGTAGTGCAGGACGACTTAGCCTTAGTGGGGAAAGCGCAGGAAGGCATAGAAGCCTGGTACTTCGAAAACTTACTCAAACATTCCGGTTTCCGGAAAAATGATTTGGCGAACCTAGTAGGGATAGATCCAAAAACCGTAGATAATTACCGAAAATCGCAGAAAAAATTTACACGCGACGCTGCCGAAAAACTCCTGAAACTCCACCGTTTGTTTGCCCTGGGCGATGATTTATTTGGCTCTACTGCCGAGTTTACGGATTGGTTGGCCATTTCTTCGCCGGGCTTAAATAACCAAACTCCGCTATCGCTGCTTCACTCCGTGTCGGGCATTATGGAAGTGGAAAAACAGTTGCTCCGGCTAGCGCACGGTTACGCGGCATAGCCAAAAGGTTAGTGGAAGTTTACCGCATTGTTTTCGAAAAGTTTGCCGACAAATTGTATGCTCCCGGCTTTTCGGGCCGCTGGAACTTCGACGGCGAATTCGTGATTTACGCCGCCGCCAGTCGCTCCTTAGCCTCCATGGAAAACATGGTCCATAAAATGGGACAAGGCATTCTGGGCACCCGGTTCACGGTAATGGTGCTGCACTTTCCTGATTCTACTGCCATTAAAACCATTACCACCCAAAATTTACCCACTAACTGGAAACTGGCCAGCAGTTACGCCGAAACGCAACCCTTGGGTTCGGCCTGGTACCATGCTCAGGAAACTTTATTGTTAAAAGTACCTTCCGCCGTAGTACCCACTGAGTACAATTACGTCATTAACGCGCGCTACCCCGATTTTCCGCAAGTACAAATAAAATCCCGGGAGACCTTTGCCTACGATTACCGCTTTGTGGCGATGGATAAAGAACTGGGCTTAACGAAGAAGGGAAAAATTTAAAAAATAAGGCGCAAACAACTGTAAAATTAAACGCTCCTATCACTCCAACTCGCCGGTTTATAATCCAGAGAACTTGCTTACTGATGGATTATGTTTTGGCAAACGGCTTTTTGGAACGGTTATAATCTAGCTATTTCAATCCGAAACCTGGAGGTTTTTACGCTTGTTCTTGAACCACCGGGTAAGGTTTAGCCAGTAAACTTTTGGTGCGGTAATCGTAAATAAAATGCTGCGATGGTACTTGTTCAAACTCCATCAGGAAAGTAGAATCCAGCTTATTCGAAAAAATTTTATTTAAAGGTATAACATACAAATGCTTGGGAGCCATAGGTTCGCCACCAATACCCAAGGTAATAAAAACCGGAAATCCGCTTTTCTTTTCGAAAGCTTTGTAATCTTTAATTTGCTGATAAGAAGCTATTTCCAGTTCGCTATGGCAAAACTTACTACGCCATTTACATTCTACCGCAAAACCTGCTTGCACTTCGCCCTGCTGAAATTCGTAAATTAAATCCGGCTGTTTGGAAGTTTCCACGTAATCTTCCGGGAGGTAATGTTTTCCGTCCCAATCTTTTAATTTGTAGTTTTTTTTATTAAATTTTTTAACTACGTACTTCTCGAAATCAAAGCCTTTTTTCTTAAAATCATTGGTAAACGTTCGGGTATGGCGGCCTTTTGGCGGCCTACCGTTTTCCCCGAACCCTCGAATTTTGGAGGGGTTACCCACCTGTTCAGGTGTTTTACTTTCAAAAAAAGGATAATCTGTTGTTTCTACCTCCCTGGCAGAAGCAGTTTGCTCTGGTTGGTTAAACTTTTGCTTTTCTGGGGTTGTATTTACCAAACGATTGGTTGAATTATAATTATTTTTTAATCCGATAATGGCACAAAAAATTATTAAAATTATTCCGGTCAGTTTAAAGCATATACCTGGTATGCCTCTCATTATTATTTTTATTATATTATTACAGGCTAATAATGCAAGATTAAGACCAAATATTAAATATATAAAATTAAATATATTAATTATCCTAAATCTGCTGCACCCCGCATGCAATCCTCTTGGTTTACAGTACTTTTAAAAACAATTACCTCCTAAAAAATTTAAATTTTTAATTTGGTTAATGCCATATTTGGGTGTTTCTGCTTGCTACTGGTTCCTTCCAAACAAGGATAGCCAGTACTTACATTTGGTTGATTAGTGAATTACGCAGGTAGTAGAAAATACTTTTAACGGAAATTTTTTTAAATATCTTTTGCATTAAACAAGGGCATTCCCAACCTTTTCTTTAATTTGCTTTCATCTAAATTTAAAAATTATGGGCATATTAGACGGTTTAATGGGCAATGCCAGTGAGGTATCGCTGGAGCAGGTACAAGCCGAGTTTACTCCTTTGTTAGTACCCGGCGAAACTTTGGAAAAAGCTTTTAAAATAGTACGCGACGTACTGGTTTTCACCAGCAAGCGATTAATTGTGGTAGACAAACAAGGCTTAACGGGCTCTAAAGTGGAGTACTTATCTATTCCGTACAAGTCCATTACCCGCTTTTCGAAAGAAAGTGGCGGCATGCTGGATTTAGATGCCGAATTAAATATTTGGGTAACCGGCCAGGCCGAACCCATTAAGAAAGAGTTTCGCAAAGACAATAACATTAACCTGGTGTACCAACTTTTAAGTACGCACATTTTAAAATAAGAACTTTACTACAAGCGGTACCATCCAGAGAACCAATACGTATGGCCAATTTTACTATTTGGGTAGCCAGCCTCCACGACGTGCCCGCCATAGTTAATTTAGCCAACCAATATACCTACCAAAACCTTTCGACTTCCGACCGGGAATCAAGTTTTTTAACCGGTGTATTTTCCGAAACCGCGGTAGGCGCCATGATTTCTTCGGCTCCGAGCATAGTAGCTTATTACCAAAACCATTTAGCGGGCTTTGTACTGAACACCCGGCTAGCACCTGCCGAGTATCCGCCATTGGTGCAGAGGATTATCAAAACCTTGCCTGATCTAACTTTCAGGAATTTACCAGTCGATACATACCCCTATTGCTTTTACGGACCAGTTTTAGTGGCGCAACAATACCGCAGCCAAGGTTTACTGCGGCACCTGTTTTTAAAGGCAACGGAAGCATTAAAATCACGATTTAACTTAGCTTTAGCTTTTATCGATGAGGGCAATGGAACTTCTTACCAAGTTCATGTCCAACATTTAGGTTTTACCCAAGTAGGCAAGCTCACGTTTAACAATCGTTCTTATGCCATTGTGGCGTTTTGGTTGGGCTGATTTTTTAAATTTTTAAGAAGTAAATAAAAGTTTTAAAAAAATAAGCTTGGACCTAAACATAAGCTTGGCGCTAAACATTAGAACTAAACTTTTGTTAACACTGTTAACTATAATAACATGGGAATCGTAGAGCGTAAACAACGGCAAAAAGAAGAAGTTCGGGAAAGTATTCTCCGGGCCGCCTGGACTTTGGTGTTAGCCGAAGGCTGGCAGGCACTTTCTATCCGGAAAATTGCGGATGCTATCGAATACAGTATTCCGGTTATTTACAACCATTTCGAGAACAAAGAAGCGATTCTGCTGGAATTTACAAAAGAGGGATTCCGGTTATTAAATAAACAATTAGAAGCGGCTAAGCAGCACCAAAATACACCCGCTCAGCAATTAGAAGCTATTGCCCAGGCATACTGGAACTTTGCTTTTACCAACAAACAATTTTACCAATTAATGTACGGCTTAGGAATGCCTACTTGCGAAGTCGTGCAACAAATTCCGGAAATGGGTAGCTTCAGCAATACCATGCAGGAAACGATCAAAAACCTGATAGCTTCCAGTAAAAACCCGGCGGCTGATTATTTATTAAAATTTCATACGTTTTGGTCGCTGCTGCACGGCCTGGTTTCTATTAACCTGACTGGCCGCAGCGAAGCACCTGCCAAGTTAAACCAATTGGTATTGCAGGACGCGGTACAAGGTTTCATCCGGAATTTTGATTAAATCTCCCGTATAATTTAGCCAAGTATTTTTTAAAATATGATATAAAATCGGCACTATTCTAAGCTAAAACTTAACAGTGTTATTTATAATAACGATCAACAATAATACTAATATAATTTATCTAAATATTAAAACAATAAATACCATGAGCCTGATACAAGCTTTAAACTGGCGGTACGCAACCAAACGCATGAACGGCGAGAAAGTACCCCCGGAAAAAATAAATACAATTTTGGAAGCAACCCGCTTATCGGCTTCTTCTATGGGTTTGCAGCCTTATACCATTTTGGTAATTGAGGACGAAGAACTGCGCCAAAAAATACAGAAAGTGGCCAATAACCAACCGCAGATTGTGGAAGCGTCGCACTTACTCGTTTTTGCCGCTTGGTCCAACATCACCGAAGAACAAGTAACCGAGTACATTAACCATATAGCCGCAGAACGCGGAGTTGATCCGGCAACCTTGGCTGGTTTAAAAAATGCCTTGGTAGGCATGGTAACCCGGAACACTCCGGAACAAAACTTTCAGTGGGCCGCCCGGCAAGCTTATATTGCTTTTGGCACCGCCATTGCGGCCGCCGCAACGGAGCAAGTAGATGCCACCCCCATGGAAGGTTTTAACGCTCTTGCTTTAGACGAGTTATTAAACTTAAAAGAAAAAGGTTTACGCAGCGTTACGCTTTTACCATTAGGCTACCGCGACGAAAACAATGACTGGCTAGCCAAACAAAAAAAAGTCCGCAGAACAACCGATAAATTGTTTTTACAAGTAGCTTAGACCAAAATTTTTAAAAAATCTGGTAGTAAAGCTTTCTTTATTATACCGAGTAAATGCCTGCTTACCCTAAGCAGGCATTTCTTTTTTATAGGTTTTGATTAATTTTAAATTTTTAGATTTTAAGCTGAAAAGGAAATCGCTCCATTAGCATTGCAGAAAATGATTAATCTCACTTCTTCGAGCAGAGGACTTTTTTGCTACCCTGTCATAAATTTCCCATTGAGGCAAGAGATAGCGGGTATTACTAGAGGAAATAGTTTTTCTTCGTAGCGAAATAGGTTCCTCCTGAATGACATCGTGGATATAGAAAGTAATAACTTTTTTAAAATTTTGCTTGCCTGCTATGAAACAGATTACCTCAGCCAGGTGCAAGAGATGACGCTAAACTGTTCTGTTGGTCAGCGAGTTTTTAGCACGCTTGATTTTCGTTGGTTCTTTTTGTATCAAGACAAAAAGAACAAATACCTCAGCCATAAAACAGCTTCAATTAGAAATCAAAGCTACTCCGCCAGCTATGCCAGCGATAATTATATAGACACCCAATAATAACTAGCTGATTTTAAATAAACTACCTCTTTACCTGCGCCTTGCCTGGATTTGTAAAACATCATAATCCGGGAGTAACTTCGTTTTATCTGCCGAAGAAATAACATCGCTTATTTTACTTTTCGTGGAAATTTTCTGAATTTACATTGTTCTATTACCGCTACCATCATCCGGTTATGTTAAAAAAAATTTGGTTCGTCTGCCTGTTTTTATCTTGTTTCTGGTTTCCAAAAGTTTCTTGGGCGCAGAAAGAAGCCAATATCTGGTATTTTGGCGAACGGGCGGGTTTAGATTTTAGCAGCGGCAAAGCCACCCCTTTAACCAACAGCATGCTCTCCACCATGGAAGGCTGCGCTACGATTTCGGACAAGGAAGGTAATTTATTGTTTTACACCAACGGTGTGAGCGTCTGGAACCGGGAACATAAACTCATGCCCAACGGCAACCGCCTAATGGGCCACCGGTCTTCCACGCAATCGGCGGTAATTGTACCGCGGCCGCTCAACCCGAATACCTACTACATTTTTACCGCCGACCTGCAATCGCAACTTTATGGACTGCGCTACTCCGAAGTGGATATGAAGCTGCAAAAAGGCTTGGGCGATATTGCGAAAAAAAATAACTTCCTGGTATCACCGGTTTCCGAAAAACTAACGGCCGTAAAGCACAGCAACAACACCGATTATTGGGTAATTACGCACAAATGGGGCACTGATGGGTTTTACGCGTACCAGGTAACGGCCGCCGGCGTAAGTCGCCAGCCCGTAGTAAGTAATGTGGGCACCGCGCACAAAGGCAAAAACAAAGAAGCGATTGGCGCCATGAAAGCCTCACCGGACGGTAAGAAATTAGCCTTAGCCTTGTGGCGCGATAGTAATTTGTTCGAAGTCTTTGATTTTAACAATAAAACCGGCAAAGTATCGAACCCGCTGGCCTTTGAACATTACGACGAAGCCTACGGCGTAGAATTCTCACCGGACGGCACCAAACTGTATGGCACTACCAACGGCATTGGCAACGTGGCGCCGCAAATCTGGCAATTTAATTTACTGGGTTCGCGGCAAGCCGTTGAAGAATCGGCTACACTCATTGCGGTTTCTAAAGCCGATAAAATTGGTTCGTTGCAGTTAGGCCCGGATGGTAAGATTTACCTCGCAAAGGAAAAAGAAAAAACCTTGGGCGTAATCAATAATCCGAACACCCCGGGGCTGGGCTGTAACTACGTCGACGAAGGCCAGATGCTCAGCGCAGAAAGCCACAGCGAATTGGGTTTACCTAACTTTGTGCAGAGTTATTTTTTCAATATCCGGTATAGCCAATTGCGCTAAATTTTTAAAAACCAATCTCCGGAACAAACACTTATTTTCTTTCAATTCATCAATTCATAGCTACCAACTTGGTTAAACGCTTTTATGTCGATCAGTACGTAGACCGCATTCTGGCCCAGGACCGGGTAGTGCTCAGTCGCGCCATTACCTTAGTCGAGAGCAAATTACCCGCCGACCAGGAACTGGCCCAACAAGTAATTAACCGGCTACTCCCCTATTCGGGCAACTCCATACGCGTAGGCATTACGGGTTCACCCGGCGTGGGCAAAAGCACTTTTATCGAAGCGCTGGGTAACTACCTGATTCAAAAATTTAAAAAAAAGTTAGCGGTACTGGCCATTGATCCCAGCAGTCAACGTTCCGGCGGCAGTATTCTGGGCGATAAAACGCGTATGGAAGTACTGGCAACGCAACCTGAGGCTTATATCCGGCCCTCACCAGCGGGCGCTTCTTTGGGAGGTGTGGCGCGTTATACCCGCGAAAGCATTATCTTGTGCGAAGCCGCCGGGTTTGAAGTAATTTTTATCGAAACGGTTGGGGTGGGTCAATCCGAGACGGCCGTACACAGCTTAACCGATTTCTTTTTGTTACTCATGCTGGCCGGTGCCGGCGACGAACTGCAAGGTTTAAAAAAAGGCATTATGGAAATGGCCGATGCCCTGGTAATTACCAAAGCCGATGGTTCTAATAAAGAAAAAGCCCAGGCTGCTCAGCAAGAATACCAGAATGCCTTGCATTTGTTTCCCGCCGCAGCTTCTGGTTGGCAAGTGCCGGTGCTGTTAAGTTCCGCGTTAGAGCAAACCGGCATTAGTGAGTTGTGGAAACAAGTGTTGCATTACGAAACCACTACCCGGCAAAACGGTTTCTGGGAGCAAAAACGAAAAAACCAACAACTGTACTGGCTGTACCAAACCATCCGGCAAACTTTGGAAGAACGATTTTTCGCGAACCCAGCCGTAGCGCAACATTTAGCCGAAAAAGAACAAGCCGTACTTTCCGGCCAACTCTCCGCCTTTACCGCCGCCAGTGATTTACTGAATTTGATTAATTCAATAAGCGATAAACAATAGATTATAAATGATTAGGTTTAAGAGTGCGTCTTACTCTGGTTAAGTTTCTTATTTGGTTTATGTGACAAACAAAACCGAGTAACTGTTCGCATTTTAACCCATTATTCACGAATAAAATTTTTAGGTAGGCTTAAATCAATCACAAACAATGTCAGTAGACAAAAAGATAAAATCCTTAAGGATTTTAGCCAGAAAAAATTCTATTACTATAATAAACCACATCAAACAAACTCATATTGCAAGAGCAAGTTATAACTCGACTAAGGCACAAGATTTATGTATGTTTTGCAGTTCAAAGAATAATCTTACAAAAGAACATGTTATTCCTCGTTGGACGTTCGAAAACTGCACTAAAAGATTTTTTACTACGAAAATAAATGGACTTGATCAGACATATAACAAAACAACAATTCCTGCATGTTCTGATTGTAACAATGATAGATTGAGCTCATTAGAGAAGTACATCAACAATTTATTTTTGCAAAATGGTCCAGATCAAAATTACTTTTCCGCTAATGAATTATCTAACATTATCAGATGGCTTGAGATAATAGATTTTAAATTTCAAGTTTTAAATGCAAAGAGGGTTTTTACTGCTTCCAAAGAAAAAGGATTTATTCCTTATTTGGCTGATTTTCCTTTATCAGTACTCAGAGATAATATAAATTACAGTCCAAGCAAAGCAGTTTCAGAATTAAGAAGATCTCAAAGTCGAATTACAAAAAAAAGTAAAAGCTTAAATCTGAATTCACTAGTTGTATTAAAAACATTAAATAAAAGTTTCCATTTTTTTCACAAAATGGATGAGTTTATATTTATAGAATTGCCTCAATTCAATCTGGCTCTTTTCTACTTCTTTAAAAGAACCTTTCTAACCATTCATGAAGGGCAAATAGAAGCTATGAAAATTATAGAACAAGCATATAATAGGTGATAAACAAAAATATTTTAGCCTAACCCTTTACATTAGCCGCGATTCTACTACGCCTTGCTCGTTTGTTATGCGGAGAGTTCGCGTCAGCGGGTTCTCCGCATTTTCCGGAAAGCCAATCTCTGATTGGCGTTTATCAAAGTTCATGGTTACGCCAATTAAAGATTGGCTTTCCATAAAGTACTTAGATCGCCTTGCTAACGCTAAGCACAAGTTTAAAATTAAAAAAAAGCCTTGCCGGATACATCCATATCGAGCAAGGCTTTTTTAAAATTTGGATTTACATCTTACCGCTTTTCTTTTAAGGTAACTTTGGCTTTGTGGCAAATGCCCCCGAGCGGCGGATTAAACTTATAAATATTAACTTTTACCTGTTTTAAATGCGGAAACTTCTGATACACCCGGTCGATAATCCGGTGGCCTAAATGCTCCAGTAACCGGGCCGGTATTTTCATTTCTTCGTGTACCAGCTTATATAGTATTTCGTAATTTACCGTTTTAGGCAATTCATCGGTTTGGGCAGCGGCTTGCAGATCGGTACGGATAAACAAATCGACGCCGTACTTATTTCCGATTTTCTGCTCTTCGTCGTAGTAACCGTGAAAAGCAAAAAACTCCATACCTTCCAGGGCAATGCGTCCTAGCATATCTGGTAAATTCCCTTAATCTAACTCATCGAAAAACGAACCACCACCTGCTGGTTGCGCCACGGGCTTGGCAGCTGGTTTGGCTTGCCCAAAAGTAGGTCCACCGGGTTGCGTTAACGGCGGCTGTATTTCGGGTGTTCCCGGACCAATAGGTCCAATTTCGGGTACCGGACGCTCAATTTCGGGAGCAGGTGATGGGAAATCTGGAATATCGGGTCTCGGCTGTTCAATATCCGGGCCCGTGGGCGAAGGTACCGGCGTTTTCGGATCCGGAATTTCCGGTTGCGGCGGCGTTACATCCGGCGTGGGATTTTGATCCGGTTGGCTAGGCGTACCCGGAATAGGTTCTACCGCCGGGTTCTGCGCCGTTACCGGCTTATCAATTAACAATTGTTCGGCCCGGTGCTGCGGCGCAGGCGCGTTTAAAGAAATGGTATCCACGGTACTGCTGGAAAACACATCTTTTAGTTCTTTGGTTAATTCCACTTGCTTTACTTTTACGTTAGCCGCCTGCGATAAAATACCGGATAAGTACGTGCGCGGGCGGTTGTTTGATTTTTCCACTTTTTCCAGAGCATCATTCGCCATATTTCTTAAATCGCGCACCATGTTCTCCAGATAAGTTTCCATACGTTGATGTTCCTGTTCCAGTTGTTTTACTTCGCGCTGCATGTCGTCAATCGCTTTCTCCGACTGTTTATACGCATCTTCGATAATGCTGCGGGCTTTCAGGCGGGTATCGTTCAGTAATTGATCAGCTTGCAACTGGGCTTCACGTAATTTTAACTCCGCCGACCGGTTGGCCTGCTCCAGCATGTTATTACCCGTATCTTCGGCGGTTTTAAGCGTGCGGTACAACGACGATTCCACTTCCCGCATTTTCTGGACTTCTTTGCCGGCAATGTCCAGTTTTACCCGGAGTTCCTTGTTTTCGTCCATCAGCTTTTCCCACTCCTGCGAAAGAGTCAGTAAAAAAGCGGTTACTTCATCTTTATCTAAACCTCTGAAAGCTTTTTCAAACGTTTTTTGCCTAATCTCTAACGGTGTAATCTTCATAAGTTAAACTAAAATTTAATTCCCAGACTGATATGGTGCGGTCGTCGCTGCCGGAAACCAGTTGGTTGCGGTACCCCGACCATAATAATTTATTTACCGACGTGCCGTGTCCGGCGTGCCGTACTTTATCAATAACTTTTAATAACCGGAACGTTTGCGCGTCCCAGACTTTAATGGATTTATCCATGCTGCCGGTAGCAAAAAATTGTCCGCCCGGACTATAGGTAATGTGGTTAATAGCGTATAGGTGCGCCACAATAGAAGTATGCGCCTTATACGCCCCGGTAATCTGCCAAACTTTTAAATGCGCATCGCGGCCGCCACTCAGCAAATACTGCCCATCCGGCGAATACGCTACGGTAAACACCGAATTCGTATGCCCCGTAATCTCGTATTTAAGAGTTAAAGCAGCCAGGTCCAGTATCCGGATGACATGATCACTGAAGCCAATGGCCAGTTCCTGGGTAGCTTCGTTTATAGCCAGGCTACGGGCACTTTTATCCGCCAGCTTCAGTATTTTTTTTAAAACAAACAACTCCGCATCAATTACCCCCAAACCGCCATCGCCCAAGGCTACATAAATGCATTGATTTAACTCAGAATAAGCAATATCAAAAATAGCCAGTGGCGGTAAGGCTACCGTAGCCACTACCGTTTTTTTAAATAAATCAATTACCTGCAAGCTATTATGGTTGTGCCCCACCAACAGCCAGTTTTTACCCGGCACGTAACGCAGCGCGTACACCGACGAAGGTACCTGGGCGATTAATTCACCAGTACCGGGGTCGCGCAGGTCCCAGGCTACTACCATGCCATCGCCGGCCGCCGAGTAAAATACTTCTTCCTGCCCGGAACGCTCCAGGGTATACACGCAATCCCGGTGGCCGGTTAGGCTGGCATTTTTATGTACCTGAATGGTGCGTTTAGTCATAGAAAAAAAGTATTAATTAAGGTGGCGTTTAGCTAATTTACAATAATCTATTTAAGAAAAAGGAATTATTTGCAAAAATACCCAAACCAAACTTAGTTGCTGCGGTGGGGTTAAGTAAATCAAAAAATAAATTTGGTAAGCCTGCGCCTGCTATCTTTGCGACCTGTATGCCAGTTAAACAAATAAAACAAATTAACGATAATACCTATTTGGGCCGCTGGGCTCTTACCGAAACCAGTCTGGAGTTGCAGGTACACCCGCAATTGCCGGTGCCGCTTGTTTTACCCGAAATTATTACCCACGAGAAACGGAAGGCCGAATGGCTAGCCAGCCGCATTCTAGCCTATCAACTTTTACAAAAATTTACGTCGGATTTTTATTTGCTCGTAAATAACGAAAACGGGCAGCCTTTTTTTAAAAATTGCGCTTGTCAGCTCTCTATTTCGCATACCCAAAATGAAGTAGCGGTACTGGTTTCCCAAGGCTATAGCGTTGGCATAGATATTGAAAGAATACAACCGAAAGTGTTGCGGGTAAAAGATAAGTTTTTGTCGTTAACGGAAAGGCAAACCCTAAACGATGATATAGTAAACCTGACGATTGCCTGGAGCGCGAAAGAAACCTTGTACAAATTATACGGGAAAAAGAATATTACTTTCAGCGAAAATCTAAGGCTTTTTCCGTACTATTTAGCCGATTCCGGCACTATCGAAGCTTTTATTCAAACCTCTGCATTCCACGAAAAATATACTGTTTTATTTAAACTGGAAAACGATACTGTGCTAACTTATTGCCTGCACAAACCTGCCTGATAATTTAAAAATCAGACGCATTAACCCCTTATTTTTTACCACTAACCAAAGGTTAAATTATTAAAATTTTACTATATTTATTACTTTCTTATTTAATTCACCGTTGCCTTTACTACTGTTCATACATGAAAAATATATACCTTATTACCTTATTGCTGCTGATTACTTTGCACTTACAAGCGCAAACCGGCGGTTACCAGATCGGTCAGCAAGTAGCGGCTTTTTCGCTGCAAACCGAAGCTAATCAGAAAATAGCTTTAGGTGATTACGCTGGCAGTAAGGCCGTGGTAGTAGTTTTTACGAATGCGCATTGCCCGTATGCACAATTGTACCAAAAACGATTACAGCAACTAAATGGGGAATATTCTGGTAAAGGCGTTCAATTTTTGTTTATTCAACCAGCCATAAGTACCGATAACACTACCCCAACTACTATAGCTGCCAGCAATTTTCCGTACGCGATAGATGTAAACCAGAAAATTAGCCAGCAATTTGGAGCCACTAAAACCCCCGAAGTTTTTGTGCTGCAACCCGAAAGCGGAACGTTTACGCTGCGCTATAAAGGTGCGATTGATGATAATCCGCAAGTAGAGAACTACGCGAAGGAACCTTACTTAAAAAATGCGCTGGAAGCGGTAATTACCAACCAAACACCAGCTATCACGCAGAAACGCGCGACTGGCTGTTCTATTAAGCGGTTTTAAATGCCTATAGCGGTAAATTTTAAAAATTTTAATTGGAAACTACGGAGTTGGTAGTTATTAATTGAAAGGTATTGGTGCGTTGCGCTTCGGTGAGCAATTTAATTTTATTGATGGGTACTACGCCTACCTGTTCACAGACTAAGCCACCGCCTAAATTAGATAAACCGGCCACAAAAGCTACCGGTAACTCTAAGGCTAAACACAAAGCCGCAATGCTAATCACGGTATCGCCGGCGCCCGATACATCCGAAATGGTACGATAATGCGCCTCGATGTATCTTTTAACCGGGCCGGATAAGTAGAATACACCTCGCTCCGAAAGCGTGATCAACACGGTTTGGGTATTTAATTTCTTTTGCAGAATAGTTGCGGCCAGCTCAAATGCCTCGTGGTTCGCGTCGGCAAAATCTACTTTTAAGCCTTCTTTTAATTCTTTTAAATTGGGTTTAAATAAAGTGCAACCTACGTAAGACAAAAAGTTTTTCTTCTTCGGATCAACCACCGTCGGGATGTCGTGTTGCAAAGCCAACTCCAGCATGGCAGCAATGTTGGTAGCTGTGAGCACGCCTTTATCGTAATCTTCAAAAATAACGACATCGGCTAAAGGTAATAACTTGCTGTATTGCTGTACCAGGTACGCTGACTCGTGTTCCAATAACTCGGTTTCTATTTCGGCATCAATGCGCAATAGTTGCTGGTCGCCGGCTAAAATGCGTTCTTTAACGGTGGTAATGCGGTCGGCACTTTTAATAATGCCATCGGTAGGTAATTGCTGCTCGGCCATGAGGCGGAGCAAATCGGCTCCATCCGGATCGTCGCCGATTACCGAGCACAATAAAGGCGTAGCGCCCAATGCTTGTACATTGAGCGCTACGTTGGCGGCGCCTCCCAACCGCTTTTCTTTCCGGAGTACATTCACAATCGGAACAGGCGCTTCCGGGGATAAGCGCGTAGATTTGCCCCATAAATAAGAATCCAGCATTACATCGCCGACTACCAGCACGGTAAGCTGATTAAAAGAATCAAAAATAGCCCCCAGGCTATTGAATGGTGTCATTTAAACGAGTTTGGCTAAACTTTCTTTTAAGCGGCGCATGGCCTCCACTAATTTATCGTCGGCGGCCGCAAACGAAAAACGAATGCACTCATCAGCCCCAAAAGCATCGCCCGAAACAGCCGCAACGTGCGCATCATTCAAAATAAACATGCTTAAGTCGCCGGAATTATTAATTACCTGACCGTTAAACGATTTACCGTAGAAAGAACTCACATCCGGGAAAATATAAAAAGCGCCTTGCGGTACGTACGTTTTAATGCCCGGTATTTCTTTCATCAAGCCCAAAACTAAATCGCGCCGGCGCAGATACGCCGCCGACATTTCTTCCGCAGAGCCCCGGCCACCTTTTAATGCGGCAACCGCGGCTTTTTGCGCAATCGAGCAAGTACCGGAAGTAATCTGGCTTTGCATTTTATCGCAGGCATCAGCAATTTGTTTGTTGGCGGCAATGTACCCTACGCGCCAGCCGGTCATGGCGTAGCCTTTGGAAAAACCATTTACGGTAATTACCCGGTCTTTAATAAAATCAAACTGCGCCATGCTGGCGTGCTCGCCGGTAAAGTTAATGTATTCGTAAATCTCATCGGCCATTACAAAAATTTGCGGGTGTTTGGCCAGAATGTTCGCAAACGCCTCTAGTTCTTCTTTCGAGAAAACTGAACCGGTGGGGTTGCACGGCGACGAATACATTACCAGTTTGGTGTTGCTGGTAATGGCGTCTTCGAGTTGCTGCGCCGAAATGGCAAAGTTGTTTTCAATATTGCCTTTTACCAAAACCGGCACGCCTTCGGCCAGTTTTACAACTTCTTCGTAGCTTACCCAGTACGGCGAAAAAATAATGACTTCGTCGCCAGGGTTAACCAGGCTCATAATTACGTTGGCAATAGATTGTTTGGCGCCCGTAGAAACTACAATGTTTTCGGGTTTATAATCGAGGTTGTTATCGCGTTTTAATTTGTTAACTATTTCCTGGCGCAAATCAGGATAGCCCGCTACCGGCGTGTAAAACGTAAAGCCATCATCTAAGGCCTTTTTAGCGGCATCTTTAATGTACTGCGGAGTTTGGAAATCGGGTTCGCCGAAACTCAGGTTAATGACATCGAAACCTTGAGCCGCCAGTTCGCGCGCCTTCTTCGCCATCGCAATGGTTTGCGATTCGGCCAAAGAGTTAATGCGATCGGATAAGAAACTGGTTGCTTGTGCTGTTATTTCCATATTATTTAATTGTTATGCGGCCAAAAATACAGATTTCTATTGTATTTGCTTTACGTGTTTCCCGGATTTATTAAAGCCGGATTAAAATTTAGAAAATTTAAAACAAATTGAATCTTCTTTAATAATCTTCTGCTACTCTTTCCTAAATGCCAAAAAGTTTTAAAAATTCTTAAATCAAACTACCTTCTTATTTATCTTATAGACAAAAGCTTAGCTACCGGATAAGTTTAAGAAACCGTGTAAGCTGGTATTTATACTGAATTTACAACTATTCTTTGTTACATAAAATCCGGATATAAGGCTAATTCGTATATACCAGATCAAATTATAAGATGAAAAAATAAAAATTTTCCTGGAAAGTACCCTCTTACTATTTTTTACTATGTAATCTGCTAGTTTATGAAAACATCTTTATTCCAAACGGCTGCTTTAAGCTTAGCGTTAGTGGCTACCGGCGTAAATGCCTACCACACAGCACCAGCTATTGCAGCCATCAGCAAAGCAAAAAATTTAAAAAATACCGATGCCGAGGCAGCCGTTATTGATCGATTAGAGTATGATTTTGCGAAGGCCACTATCCGCGATGATTATTACCAGGATTTAGATCAGTTAGCCAGCACCATTGTTAATGAAAAATATGCCATCTCGTTGCGCGGCCACGCCGATTCTATTGGTAATTACGTAGCTAACTGGAAGCTGTCGGACAAAAGAGCTTTGGAGGTAAAAGAATACCTGGTACAAAAAGGCGTTGATGAAAAACGCATCGTAACTACGCCTTACGGCAGCACCGAACCGATTGCTACCAATAAAACCCCGGAAGGCCGTCAGAAAAACCGCCGGGTAGAGGTTAAACTACGGAAATTGAACGAATAGACTTTGCACACTTAAAAAAGATTTTTGTAGGCATCCGATGGCGGAAGCCAGGTTCTTGAACCAGAAAATTACTTAATTTTTTAAATTTTTGATGAGAAGCTCCCCGGTATCTACGGTTTTCGGCCTAAGTACCGGAAAGCTTTCAGGATTATATTTACATCTGACCGGATACTGTACTTTTGCGCGTATAACACTTCCATTTGCCGGATGGTATGCGCGTCGGGAGAGTAGTTGTTCCATTGATCCAGCGGACTTAGAATAAACTTATTTTGGCGGGAATGCTGGTCCAGGGTATTTTGTAAGCCTACCCAACTGTAACTGCCGGTAAGCACTAAAAAACAATTCCGGAAAAAGCCGGTTTTATTTTGTACAAACCACACCAACACCGGCGATAAAAGCAAGAAAGCTAAAGCCACGGCAAAATCCAGCAATAGCTTATTACGAACTTCTTCTTTCTTAAATAAATTTAACTCTAAAGGCCAAGCATAATACGCGCCGGGCGTATACTTGGTATAACTGCTGATAACAGTTTCGTTCTCTTCGGGTAAAATTTTGTACTGCACCGATTTATTATTGATGGCGACCATCCATTCGATAATCTGGGTAACTGATACATCTTTGGCGCAAAAAATGATTTCGTTGAGCTTATGGACCTGAATGATATCATTTAGTTGGTGCAGTTCTCCTAAATATTCTTGGGCAGCGTGGCTGGCTACCCCCGGACTAACAAAGCCCAGAATTTTAAATTCCGCTCTTGAGTGCTTAAGCAATTGCAGTATCCGATTACACTCTGCCTCACTGCCAATTACGGCCAGGCGTTTCCGGGGCTGAGTGCCCAACTTTAAGTTTTTAAACTGCCCATAATGGTAAATTATTCGTTTTGCCAGGAGAGCGCCCAAGGCCCATACCGTACCCCAAATAATAATGGAATTGGAAAGCTGGGCACCCGGCCAGAAATTACCTAAGGCAGCTACCAGGATGGTACCCACTAAAATACCCCTGATAAATCCAGCCAGTTTAAAAGGTTGATCGTACCCGCCGTTAAAATAAATAGCCAGCAGCCAAAGCAAAACCGCTGACGGTATAACGGCTCGGCTAAAGTTGTCCGGAAAAACCAGGCCAGTACGCTGCTCAATAAGAATTTTTAAGCCTACAAAACCTACAAAAAGTAAAGCGGCATCGTCCAGAAAAGGAAGAATAGTGTTAATCAGGCGCGCCAAAACCGAGATACCTGCGCGTAAGATAATGGCTAACTGAACAAAAAAAGAATAGAAAGCGGCTAACCTACCCGAAAAATGCTTGCGGTAAAAAATAGCCATAGCATTATAAAAAACATACACGTAATGCAAGCTGGCGTGCCGGGTGCTTTTGCCTTTGTAATGAATAATGCGGGTGTGCGGAAAATAAAAATTTTTAAAATTGGCCTGTTGAATACGATACGACAAGTCAATATCTTCGCCGTACATAAAAAATGCTTCGTCGAGCAAGCCAATTTTAGTAAGCACCGCGCGCCGCAGCAACATAAAAGCTCCCGCCAGTACGTCTACTTCCTGCGTTTGATTTTTATCGAGGTGCCCCAGGTAATAGCGGGCAAATTTCTCAGAGTTGGGAAACAAACGGGTAAAGCCCATTAGTTTGTAAAAGCCAACCCAAGGCGTGGGCAACCCTCTCTTGGACTCGGGTAAATACCGGCCGTTACCATCCAGCATTTTTACACCCAAACCTCCAGCTTCGGGGTGTTGGTCCATAAAAGCACAACATTTTAAAAAAGTATCTTCTTCTACTACCGTATCGGGATTTAAGAGCAACACGTACTCGCCGGTAGCTTGCCGGATAGCTTGGTTGTTGGCTTTAGCAAAACCGAGGTTCTGTTGGTTTACAATTAATTTTACTTCCGGGAAACGCTGCTGCACCATAGCCACCGAGTTATCGGCCGAATGGTTATCTACCACAAATACTTCGACGGGCGCCTGTAACTTAGTAACGGCTTTCCGGACGGAGAGCAAAGCCTGTTCTAGGTAGTAAGAAACGTTGTAGCTAACAATAATAACGCTTAGTTTTTTCAAACTGGCAGATCGGTGGTTTCTGCAAATATCTATAATTTACGATAAGTAGTGCTTACATTCCGGAAAAAATAGCGGTTTGTTACTATACTACTATTGTTTTTTTAACTGAATTTTGAGTTTGGCTGCATTAAAGGCAAAAATCAAATTTAAAGATAGGCTCCATCTGATTAAAGTAAAAGAATAATTTATTACCAGAATAGTTCTGGTTAACTTGCTGTATACGGTACGCTTCTATTTTACTAAAAAAGTATATGTTTCTACATACGTTTCGTTCTGATAGGTTTGAGTGGCCGATATTACTAATTTAGATTTGCTTAACTCGTTAATCTTGGCATTATTAGTTAAAGAACTACCAGCTTCGGTAAGAGCTAAGGTATCATCTGTAATGCTCCAAGTTCCATTTTCAGAAACTTGTGGATCAGCTGAATTACATTTAGTTGCTCCCTCATTAACTTCATAGGTTCCGTTTTTGGAAAATCGTAAAACATCATCTTTTTCACAAGCATCATAATAAACAAATTCATCTACAACAGGGTCGTTATTTTCTTTAGAAGTATATGCGGTTAACACCCAGTTTTTATCCGCAATAAGTTCGGCTTTGGTTTGGGTCTTAGAATCATCGTCGTCTTTGTCGCAAGCGTTAAATGTTAGTAGAACAATAAAAAGAACAGGGAGTAATTTTACATTTTTCATAAGCCAGTTTAATTTAAGGTGAGTTTCTGCGGTGAGGATTATATTGGTTGGAAGTATTTCTAACATCAAATACTATTACGAAGTAGAATGTTACCCTAATTTGCCAGATTAAGGTACCGGAAGTTAAAACACCAGCAATAGCTATACTGTTAAGATACTTTGATTTACTAAACAGCCGCTGTGCGGGTAGCTCACCGAAAATAGAAGCCAGTACCAGCTATTCTTTTCTAAGAAGCCCACAATCCACAAAAAGCTTTTTGCTTTGGAAACCGAGCAACTTATTGCGCCGTGAAAGTAAGTACCTCTTGGTAAGTATCACCCTGATGCGTTTCTGTAGAAGACAGGACTAATTTATAGGTATTTAACTCTACAATCAGGTAGTTACTAGGGGAAGAACTGCCCGTTTTGGTAAGCTCCAGGTTGTTATAGCCTACCTTCCAGGTTCCCTGCTGAAATACTTGCGGGTCGTTGGCATTGCATTTAGTTGGTCCTTCGTTCAATTCGTAGGTGCCATTTTTAGCAAACCTGAAAGTATCGTCTCTATTACAAGCATCATAGTAAACAAATTTGTCTTTCTTCAAGTAGTTGTTTTCTCTGGTATAATGCCCGGTAATTACCCAATTTTTGTTAATGAGGAGGTCTGCGTTCTTCTTTCTATAATAAACATCGGAGTTTTCTTCGCAACTGCTAAACAGTAATAAAATAATAAACAGGCTGGGAAATAAAAAGGTGATTCTCATATAAGGTAGTCAACCAGTTATGGTGGATAAAAAGGTTGAATAATTTTAAAAGGGATTTTAAACCAGGTGAGTTTTTTTTTAAGAAAGGCAGGTACTAGCGCCCCGGTGCAGAACTGCAGTTCTTGAAAAATTAAGATTATGCGGCCGGTATTTAACTAAAATTTAAAATTGCGCCGCAACAAAGCGCTGTTTACCTTAAAAAAGCACGCCTGTTTATTGCGCCGCGTAAGTGTAGGTACTCGTGTAGGTACTACCAGTGGCATCCCTGGGAACGGTGGATGAAATTGTGAGGGTGGTGTTGCCTAATTCCAGAATTTTGTAAGTAATCCGGAAAGAGCTGCGCGGTTCCGTAATCGTCAGGTTATCTTGGGTAATAGTCCAGGTACCTTGGCTGGATACCGGCGGATCGGTAGGATGACAGGTAGTGGCTCCTTCCCTCGACTCGTACGTGCCATTTTTAGCAAATCGGGTAATATCATCTTTTTCACAGTCTTTTAAATCGGCAAATACGTTTAGGGCAGGCTCGTTATTTACTTGAACAGTAGCGGCTGTAACTACCCAGTTTTTATCAACAATTAACTCGGCTTTTGTTGCAATTTTTGCCTGATCGCTTTTTTTATCGCAACTGCTAAACGAGAAAAAAATAATAAGCAGAGAAGAAAGTACTTCTAAATGGGTCATGGTATTTTTGGTTATAGAAAACAATAGTTTTTGCCAAGGAGACTGGCAGGCAGAATTTACAATAATCCTTATTTAAGGTAGAGACGGGCCAGCTTTTCTTTAAATACCATGTAAAGATAAGCAGCAGAAAACGCGCTGTAAATAGCTATTTTTCAGTATTTTTAAACAAAAAAAATAATCCTAGCCCTCTTAATTAGCTTTTATAAAGGCGTTTGGGGGCGCATTTTACTTTGTACTTAATTCCTACAACCGAAATTGTTTACTGGCCATTTCAGCGAAGCTTCTGATAAAGTAGTGGCATTGGTTTTCTTTCCGGAAAGTATTACCCATAAAAAAGCTACTGATTAATCAGTAGCTTTCCTGCACTAGCTTGCTTGCAATTTAAAAAAATAAGCTTAGAGCTTATTGTAATTGGTGCGTTCCACAATACTGCGGCCCAGGGTAATTTCGTCGGTATATTCCAGCTCGCCGCCAACGGGTACGCCGCGGGCAATACTGGTTATTTTCACGCCAAACTCGCGCAATTTGCGCGTAATGTAAAACGACGTGGTATCGCCTTCCATGGTGGGGCTAATAGCCAGAATAACTTCTTTCACTTCTGAATTAGGTAAACGCTCGAGTAAAGAAGAGATATTTAAATCCGAAGGTCCAATGCCTTCGATGGGCGAAATAACGCCTCCCAGCACGTGGTACAAGCCCTTGTACTGGCCCGTATTTTCAATGGCGATTACGTCCCGGATGTCGCTTACTACGCATAAAGAACTTTGGTCGCGGAGCGGGTTGGCGCAGATACTGCAAATATCGGTATCCGATATGTTGTGGCAATACTGGCAATAGGTAATATCCTGGCGCATTTTGGTAAGCGCTGCGGCCAGGTCGTTGGTTTCTTCGGTTTCGGCTTTTAACAAATGTAAAACCAGGCGTAGAGCGGTTTTACGGCCAATACCCGGCAACTTGGCTAGTTCATCAACGGCACTTTGAATTAATTTAGAAGGAAAATCCATTCCGAGATTTACGGTTAAACAATGTCGGCAGAAATGCCCCGGTCATGGATGGCGGTACACATACCTTCCAGTTCTTCAAAAGCGCCCACTTTTACGGTACATTTGCCTTTGTAGTGAATCAGGTAGGTACATTGTTCGGCCTGTTCCTGCGAGTGGTTACACACCTGAATCAGCGTTTCGATCACGTGCTCAAAAGTGTTTACATCGTCGTTGTAAACAACTAAATTGCGCAGATCAATATGCTCTTCCAGCAATAGTACGTCTTCGTCGGTTAATATTTCAGTGGCTGTACGCATAACACAAAATTACGAAATTTAGCTTAAATTAGGTAGCTAACCGGCTGATTGTATAGGAAAACCCTAGCTTACAATTTGGTATATACCCAAGTTTACGCCATTTGGATTTGTAAAATTTTAAAAATATTAGACTCCGCTTAAAATTAACGCAAAGAACTTTTCCGGACCGGGTTAATGTATTATAAGTAATACCTTTGTATAACAATAAAAGCACCTGTACAATTCCGGTGAAGCCGGATTAAAACTGTAATACCTGCATGCCTGCGCCTTCTCTTGAATTTAAAAAAGCAATAAAAGAATTATCGGAAAAAGAAAAAGAAACCTTACTCTTTCGGGCCGTGCGCCGCGATGCCGAGTTCTACGAGATGCTGGCTTTTGAACTGCTGGAAGAAGTAACCCTGGAACACCTAATCGAAGAAACTTCCGAAAAAATTAATGAACTCATGTATACTACCTCAGGCCGGAGTTTTGCAAAAAGCCTGGCTAAATCGTTGCGCAAAGCTATTAAAGAAATTGCCCGCTTTAAACGCGTAACTAAAAACGCCAAAGGTGAAATAGAACTGCAAATGTATTTGTTGCAGCTGATTTTCAACAATTTTACGGGTCAGTTCGAGAGTGCTTACGGCAGTTTTTTCGTAACCACTGCCCGCTTAACGTTGCGTACCATACAACTTATTCATAAAAATCTGCACGAAGATTATCACCTGGAGTACAAGGCGCCTTTAGATGAATTTTTAATGCAGTTGCACAACCGGAGCAAAAGCGCTGGCTTAAAGTTTCAATTACCCCGCGAGTTTGAACTTGCCTGAGCCTCATCTTTTTTAAATAGTTAAAATAATTTAAAGCCGCTCTATTTTTGGCAACTTGGCTTAAAATCACTGAAACTTACGGCCGTGGCAAATATTTTTTTAAAAAAGAAAGCAGTTTTTGTTTGGAGCGGTGGCAAAGATTCGGCGTTGGCTTTATATCAAATACTACAGGATGCAAATTATCAGGTAACGCACCTGCTCACCACCGTTAACCAGCAACTAAACCGGGTAACCATGCACGGCGTACGCACCAGTTTACTGGCCCAACAAGCCCAAGCCTTACAATTGCCTTTAGTGCAAGTGCGGGTACCCGAAAACCCGAGTATGGCGGAGTACGAACAAGTAATGGCCGCAGCCTTTCAGCAGTTAAAAGACACAGGCGTTACGGTAGCTGTTTTCGGCGATATTTTTCTGGAGGATTTGCGGGCTTACCGTGAGCAGCAAATGCAGCAAATAGGTTTACAAGCGGTATTTCCGCTTTGGCAAAAATCAACCACAGCATTAATAAACCAGTTTGTGCAGCTAAAATTTAAAGCCGTATTAGTATGCCTCCATGCCGCTTATTTTCCGGAAACTTACGCCGGGCAAGAAATTAATGCTGATTTTTTAAAAAACTTACCGGCCAGCGTAGATCCTTGCGGCGAAAATGGCGAATACCATAGCTTTGTGTACGATGGCCCAATTTTCGGGCATCCCGTAAACTTTACGCGCGGAGAAACTTTATTGCGTACCTATGCTCCGCCGAAAAACCAATCAACCGAGAACACGGCCGATCCCGATCCCCCGTATTCTTTTTGGTTTATCGATTTAAAATAAAAAAACCGGCTAAGAAATCTTGGCCGGCTTAAAGTATGCAACAAGTTTACTATTTATTTCCGTGCTTACGAACGGCTATTTTGTTTTGTCCGGTTAGCTTTACCTTTAGCTAAACCAGCCGCCCGCTGTTGTTTATTGTATTGCGATAACTGAAAAGTAGACATATAACCTACTTCTTTATTAATGGTAACAATCGACCATTTGTTATTAAAAGGCCGTACCAGCGCTACTTCGTCACTGTCCGAAATAACTTTAATAACCTGCGTATCTTTGGAAGGTTGTTTGTACACAGTAAGCTCCTGTTCGCCGGTTTTTTTGTGGGCAGAAGCAGCAAATACTTGTAAGGCAATGGCGAGGGTGAATAGGGCTTTTTTCATGACTTTATGATTTAATATTTTATAGTTTGATTTTTTAGTTTCGTTCAGCTAAAAGCAATTTGCTATGCCAACATTTTTGCAAGCCGTATGCCACTAATTACAAGACACTAACTATCAGCAACTTAATTTTTAAGTCGCTATAAAACAGATTTATTGGTGTGCGATTACGTACAATTAGTGTTCGAAAATGAAGCATCTACCGCACATTACTACCAGCATCCACCAGCTCCTTTTACCTATAATGGAGGTACTTTTCCGGCTAGAATAGTTTATCTTTTACGCTTTATAATTACATTAGCGGATAAACTAATTTGAGCGCTTCATGAGAAACTGGTTTTGGGTAGCGTTATTTGCCCCAATCGCAAGCGGCTTGCTGCTGTTTGTAGCAGGAGCATTTAGCCTTAAAGCACCGCCTGTAAGCATTATAATTAGTGCAAAAGGTAGTCAGCCGGCGGTTGTGGCAGCTAAAGACGGCTCCCTGCACGTTACTTTTGGCTATACTGACAAGATACTTTATGCTTATTCAGCAAATGGCGGCGGTACTTTTACCCCTGTTAAAGAAATAGCCACTCTACCGGATATGCACCTCGGCATAACGCGAGGTCCACAGATTGCCCTTACCACCGATTTTGTAGTAGTAGCCAACGTTACCAAACAAGGCCGCATTATGGTTTACCGGCGCCCCAGAAACGGTAACCAATGGAGTAAGCCGGTAAACTTGCTCGATACCGATATTACTGCTCCCGAAGGATTTGTAGCTTTAGCAGCTGGTCCGGCAAATACTGTTTATGCGGCCTGGCTGGATATGCGCCTACATAAACAAAACAATGTGTACAGCGCTTTCTCTGAAGACGGAGGCAAGACTTGGTCAGAGAATAAACTGGTTTATGCTTCCCCGGCTGGGAAAGTATGCGAATGCTGCCGGCCTTCCGTTGCGGCAGATACCAAAGGCAATGTATACGTAATGTTCCGGAACAATCTGGCGGGTAGCCGCGACATGTATTTGGCTCAATCTACTAACGGCGGCAAAACTTTCCGGACGGCCCAAAAATTAGGCTTAGGTACCTGGCCTTTACAAGCCTGCCCCATGGAAGGGGGTGGATTAGCCATTACTCCGCAAGGCAAGCCCATCACCATCTGGAAAAGACAAAAAGAAATATTTGTAACTAGCCCCGGTTTAGCCGAAAACGTTATTAGCGAAGGCCGAAATTGTAGTGTAGCTACATCTACCGCAGGAAATTTGTACGTGTGGCAGCAAAATAACATTATTTGGGCAAAAACACCAGGTCAGCTAATGCCAGTTCAGGTGGGTACGGGCACTTATCCGCGGGCCGTAAGCAATGGCAAAAGCCACCTAATCATTTATGAATCGAACGCAGGCATAGTAGCCCGGCAAGTGCCCGAAGTAAATTCTAAATAAACATAATTAAATTTTATGCAGCGTTACCACTTGTTTGAGTTCGAGGACTTACCTTGGTTTCCAGATATCTTCCGGCAAAGCATGATGGATTTTTTAAGGTTTATGATTAGTAATTTAAAAATTTATGAACCCATCATTCCGTTCATGCACCAAGCGCTGCAGCATACTACTCAAGCAGATATTCTGGATTTAGGTTCGGGTGGTGGTGGCGGAATCGTCGGGATTCAGCATGAACTTAGCCACCAAGTGGGTTATCCGGTTAAAATTACGTTAAGCGATAAATTTCCTAATATTCCAGCCTTTGAATTAATAAAAAAACAAACGCACGGATTAATTACTTATTTACCAGAATCGGTAGATGCAACGGATGTACCCGCGAATTTCACGAATTTTCGGACAATCTTCTCAGCTTTCCACCATTTTAAACCTACTTTAGCCACGGCCATTTTGCAAGATGCGGCTCGTAAAAAAGTACCGATTGGCATTTTTGAAGGCGCCAGTAAAAGTTGGTTCGAGATTGCTTTGGTCTTGCTTATTTTTCCTTTCCTTATTTTAATGATTACTCCTTTTATCAAACCCTTCCGGTGGAGCCGGTTAATTTTTACCTACTTGCTGCCTATAATACCTCTATGCATTATGTGGGACGGGATGGTTTCTATTTTGCGTTTGTATTCGCCTACGATGTTACTTGGCCTCACCCAGGAAATAAATTCTAGTGGCTATAAATGGGAAGCAGGCAAAGCCCGGCACCGCAGCGGTGCCAAAGTTATTTACCTCATTGGCTACCCGGAGTGAGTAGCAGGTTGCAGGTAAAAGTTGCAGGTTAAAAGTTGGAAGGGTGGAGTGAAATAATTTAAAAAATTAAAAAAATGACAAGAACTCCAGTATTCATAAAGCCAAAACCTTTAAACCTTCCAACTTTTAAACTTTCCAACTTGCAACCTGTAACTTGCAACCTGTAACCTGCAACCTAAACCCTACAAATGGTAGATGCTTTAAAATTAATGCGGATTCCTTTTTCGGTGTATTTAATGCCGGTGTATTGGTTCGCCTTAAGTGTATTACCGGAATTTTGTGTGTATAAAGCCGTTTACGTTTTTGTTATTATTCATCTATTGGTTTATCCGGCCAGTAATGGTTATAATTCTTTTTACGATAAAGACGAAGGCAGCATTGGCGGCTTAAAGCATCCCCCGAAGGTAACCCGCAAATTATTATGGCTGGTATTATTGTTTGATTTTTTAGCTTTAGTAGGCTCTTTTGTGTTGGTTTCGCTGGAGTTTACTTCTGGTATTTTTATTTACCTGCTGGTTTCTAAAGCTTATAGTTACGATAAAATCCGGCTGAAGAAATATCCACTGGTTAGCACCCTGGTAGTTATTATTTTTCAGGGAGCTTTTACCTTTATTATGGTACAGGTAGGTGCCCGCACCTTGCCCGCCCACATAATGACCGCTACCAATTTACTTTTTGCCTTAGTGAGTACTTTATTTTTGTGCGGTTCGTACCCGCTTACCCAAGTTTACCAGCACCAGGAAGATGCGCAACGTGGCGATCAAACACTGAGTTTAGCTTTAGGGATTACCGGTACTTTTATTTTCTCGGCTTTAAGTTTACTGCTTGGCGCCGGCTTCCTGATCTGGAACTATTTAGTAACTGGTCAGGCCATGAATATTTTAATTTTTCTGGTTTGTACCGGCCCGGTTGTGTATATTTTTGGCACCTGGTTCTGGCAGGTAAAAAAAGATCCAACCATGGCTAACTTTGAGAATACCATGCGCATGAACAAAGTTTCGTCGCTTAGTATGAGTGCGGCTTTCATCTTAATTTTACTTTTTACCCACTATAAATTGGGTAGTTTATAAAAAACGAAGCCCGGTTTAGATCTAAACCGGGCTTCGTTTTTTATGAAAATTTAAAAATTAGCTGTTCATTGAAATTAAGAACTCGTCGTTGTCTTTAGTGCCTTTCATGCGGTCTTTCAAAAACTCCATAGCTTCCACGGCGTTCATATCCGACATAAATTTGCGCAAAATCCAGACACGGTTCAGTTCGTCTTTGTCCATTAACAAGTCCTCGCGACGGGTGCCTGAGGCCGGCACATCAATAGATGGGTAAATTCGTTTGTTCGCCAACTTCCGATCCAGTTGCAATTCCATGTTACCGGTACCTTTAAATTCTTCAAAAATTACCTCGTCCATTTTAGAACCGGTATCAATCAGCGCCGTAGCGATGATAGTTAAGGAACCACCGTTTTCTACGTTACGGGCCGCTCCAAAGAAACGCTTCGGTTTGTGCAAAGCGTTAGCGTCTACCCCACCCGATAATATTTTACCGGAGCTTGGTACTACGGTGTTATAAGCCCGCGCTAAACGGGTGATGGAATCCAGTAATATTACAACATCGTGCCCGCACTCTACCATGCGTTTGGCTTTGTCCAGCACAATGCTCGAAATTTTTACGTGGCGCTCGGCGGTTTCGTCGAAAGTAGAGGCAATTACCTCGGCGTTTACACTCCGGGCCATATCGGTTACTTCTTCCGGACGCTCATCAATCAGTAAAATCATCAGATACACTTCCGGATGGTTTTCGGAGATGGCGTTGGCAATTTCTTTTAATAATACTGTTTTACCGGTTTTGGGCTGGGCCACAATCATGCCCCGCTGGCCTTTACCAATCGGCGCAAACAAATCCATAATCCGGGTAGAGTACTGGCTGGCTTTGGTCGTCAGTTTTAAGCGTTCTTCCGGAAATAAAGGCGTTAAATGCTGGAAAGGAATCCGGTCGCGGATTTCTTCGGTAGTCCGGCCATTAATAGAATCCACTTTTAACAAGGCAAAGTACTTTTCTCCTTCTTTCGGTGGACGAATCTGACCTTTAACGGTATCGCCGGTTTTTAAAGCAAATAACTTAATCTGCGATGGCGAAACGTAAATATCATCAGGACTGGCTAAATAATTATAATACGTAGAGCGCAGGAAACCATAGCCATCCTGCATGAGTTCCAACACGCCTTCGTTAAGAATTACGCCGTCAAATTCTTTAAAATTATTGCTGTTAATGTTGTTATTATTGGGTTGTTGCCCATTATTAACTTTGCGCGGCTGATTATTATCGCGGTTTTCCCGGGGTTGATTATCCCGAGGTTGATTATCCCGAGGTTGATTATCCCGAGGTTGATTATCCCGAGGTTGATTATCCCGATTATCACGCGGCTGATTATCGCGGTTTTCGCGCGGGGGTTGCGGTTCCCGTACAGTTTCGCGGTTATCGCGGGGTTGCGGCTGGGTTGGTGGCTGCACCGGCTCGCGGTTTTCGCGTACTGGAGGCGCGATGGGCTCCCGTACCGGGGTTGGTGCAACTGGTTGTACATTTTCACGATTTTCGCGTAAGGCCGTAACTGGCTCCCGCTCTTCGCGGCTTGGTTCCCGCGCAGGTTCCCGGTCCCGCTTTTCGCGTGGGGGCGCTGGTTGCCGGCTTTCCGGAGCAGTGCCGTTTTCACGTTCCTGGCGGGGAGTTTCTTCGCTGGTAGGTACCGATGGTACTTCCGCGGGTGGTGCTACTTCCCGAGCGGGCCGCGGTTCGCGATTTTGCTCTTCGCGCACTACCGGCGTGGTAGTACGTTCCCGGGGCTCCCGGCGGGTGGCCTGCCGGCGAGGAGTTTCCGGACGCGTTACGGGAGCAGCCGGAGCGGCTTCTAAGGCCAGAACTGGTTCAGGTGCTTTTTCGGAAATTACGGGTACTGGAGTAGCGGTATCAAAATCAATCAGGCCTTGGTTGGCGGTAGTGGAGGCAGTATCTACTACGGCTACGGGTTGGTTACGGGCTGGTGTTTTGTATTTTTTGGGAAGTTTTTCGGGAGGAGTGATTGCTTGCTGGTCTAAGATCTTGTAGATAAGGTCTTGCTTGCTTAACCGGTTAAAGCTTGTTACGCCAAGACCTTCCGCAATCTCTTTTAGCTCTGAAAGAAGTCTATCTTTCAACTCTTCAATATTGTACATATAAAGTTTAGAATTTTAACAAAATTTTATGGTTCTCAGGGTGCGGGAAGCAACAGGAGATGATGTTTAAAGGAAAATCTGATTTTTACTCTTAGATTGAATGAACCAGGAAATACGGTTCGATTTAATAGCCTTACAATGTTATAGCAATGTTAAGTAATTACCAAATATTCAGGTAAATTTTATTTCTTCTGGTTTTAAAATATTTTGATTTTTTAATTACTACGCGCTTAATTCAAAAAAGTATAATTTTACACCGATTTAAAACGAAAAAAATGTTACAATTATCGGTTCTAAGAGAGCAAACAGATTTGGTAGTAGCTGGCTTAAATAAAAAAAACTACAAAAATGCCACGCAGGAGGTTCAAACTATTCTTGATCTGGATAGTCAGCGTCGCAGCCTGCAAGCCCGGCACGATGAGGAACAAGCGCGCGCTAATAATCTGGCCCGGGAAATAGGTACCCTTATGAAAAGCGGCCGGAAAGCTGAAGCCGAAGCTTTAAAAGCCGAAACAGCCGCTCTTAAAATAGTAACTAAAAATCTGCTGGAAGAGTTGTCGGAAATTGAAAAAAATTTACAAAATGTACTAGTAAAGTTACCCAACTTACCCCACAGCAGCGTTCCGGAAGGTAAAACGCCCGAAGATAACGAAATCGTATACCAACACGGTACTATTCCGGAATTACCCGCCACGGCTCTGCCGCATTGGGAGCTGATTAAAAAATATGACATTATTGATTTTGAACTGGGCAACAAAATTACGGGGGCGGGGTTTCCGGTTTACAAAAAGCAAGGGGCCCGCTTGCAACGGGCTTTAATCAATTTTTTTCTGGACGAAGCGCTGCAAGCCGGCTTCACGGAAGTACAACCGCCTATTTTGGTAAACGAGGCTTCGGGTTACGGCACCGGCCAATTACCCGATAAAGACGGCCAAATGTACCACGCCACCGCTGATAATTATTACCTGATTCCGACGGCCGAAGTGCCTATTACTAATTTGTACCGCGATGAGATCATTGCCCTGGATAAATTACCGGTACGTAATGCGGGGTATACGCCTTGTTTCCGGCGCGAAGCCGGTTCGTGGGGAGCCGATGTGCGGGGTTTAAACCGGCTGCATCAGTTTGATAAAGTAGAAATTGTGCGCATCGAAGAACCGGAAAAATCCTATGCGGCCTTGGAAGAAATGAGCCAGTACATTCAAAGCTTATTGCAAAAACTGGAGTTGCCCTACCGGGTACTGCGTTTGTGCGGCGGCGATATGGGTTTTACCTCGGCTTTAACCTACGATATGGAAGTTTTTTCGGCGGCCCAAAACCGCTGGCTCGAGGTGAGCTCTTGCAGCAATTTTGAGACTTACCAAGCCAACCGTTTAAATTTGCGCTACAAACCCGGCAGCGGCAAAACGCAATTGCTGCATACTTTAAACGGCAGCGCTTTGGCTTTGCCCCGTATTGTAGCCGCTCTGCTCGAAAACAACCAGACCGAAGAAGGCATTAACTTACCGGCTGTACTGCATTCTTACTGCGGTTTCGATAAAATAACTTAGTACCAGCTTTTTAAAATTTTAAAGCCTGCTTTAACTAAAAAGCAGGCTTTTCTTTTTTGCTTTGGGGTTTCAAATTTAAAAAATCGCTTTTATAAGGTTTAAAATTAAAACAAGCACTGGTCCGGCTTCGTAGAGCCACTGGTTTGTTTCACTTTAAACAGGAAAGAAAATGGGGGCTGATAACATCATTGATAAACTCAAACACGAATGGGAAGTATTAACCGGCGATGCGAGCAAGGATAAAACCTTTTGCAGCGAACAAAAATATGCCAACGAAGCCGAAGCCCAAGCGGCCTTTACCCGTGGTTTAACTAAATTGTTCGCGGTAAATAGCTGGAGCCAATTACCCGGTATAAACTCTACTTTTAAATTGTACAACCAGCAAGGGCAGCCTACCCAAACCAAACCCGAACCGCATTATTACATAGAAATAATTTTACCGGGCGTAAACGTAGAAAACTGGGTAGAAATAGAAAGCATCCTGGAAGATGCAAATTCCGCTCAGTTTACGGTACATCCCTGCCCGAACCCACTAAACGAATCAGACGAAACGCAGCATTTTTTTGTAAAAGAAGCCAGCAGTACCTTCCGGATCGAACGCCAGGGCACTACTTTGTTTGGTTACCAAATCGGCAAAAACGAGAAAATAAATAACCATAACTACCAATCTGGGGTGCGGGCTTTTTTAAATACGCTGATTGCCGAAGGCGGCTGGGCGGGTTTCCAGGATATTCAATGGGGCAAACTAACCGATTACCTGGCCGGCAAAGTAGAAACCGCGTAGCCGAACGAAAAAAATTAAAAAATATAATACCCTAATTTAAAACCAAGGGCTACGTGCAAGGTTCTGTGCCAGCCTTCGGTGTTGTCGCGCCTGCTTTCAAATAATCTTATTTTGGTACCCGTATCAGGCGGATCATACCCAAACACAGTATTGTGATGCTTAATATAAATAATCCGGGGACCTAACCCTGCGTACGTATCCAGCACCAGTTTTTGTTTAAAACGCCACTCCGCGCCGATGTGGAAACTGGTAGCATAAACATTGCTTTTGATTCGGGAAGAGTAATAATCATACTGTTGACCTTTCCGGTAAAAGTAATCGGTTTGTTTCGCGTACCTTTCCGGCATATAAACTCCTTCTATGCTCCAATAAAGGTGGGTTTTAAGATTATTTGACAACTCGGTAATAGAAGTAAAATGCTTCACTTCGGCCCGGAATTTCTGGTAGGTAAAGTTTTCCCGCACAGTATCCGGATACCATTTCTTATCCAGCATACCGTACGTAGACCAACCGTACTCCGCCGAAATAGCCCAATTTGAGTTAATACTTTTCTGTAATCCTAATTGGATAACAGGCGTGCGGGAAGCCAAAAAGCTCGAAACCGCCCACCGTACTTGCCAGGTTTTCGCTTGATTGTGCTGGGCAGAAATGGAATATGCTGGCACAATAAGTAAAACAAGCAATAAAAAACATCTCACTTGTAACACCCTGTGCTTCATATCTAAAAAGAAAGAACTACCTAGTTTTCAATTCTAAAAACAATACTAATCGGGATTACCATATGTAATAGCCCAGTTTAAATCCTAAAGCAACATGCAGCGTTTGCTGCCAACCCGCTATTTTATCTTTATCGTCACCCGAAAACCATTCTTTTAACATATAAGGTTCTTCTTCAGGTCGTAAGTTTACCAAACGATGATGTTTTATAAAGATGGAGCGAACACCTAAGCCCCAATAGAAATCCATTACCCAATTTCGATTGATATTTGATTCCAAACCTATCTTGAGACAATTGCCCCAAACCGTTTTTTGAATTTTAGAAAAATCGTAATGGTAACTCACCGGGTCGCGCCAGAAGTAATCATTTTGCTTTGTATAATTTTGCGGTAGCAGAAATGTTTCGACTGAAACATAGGGCTGTAGTTGCTTAAAATCAATTTCCTTTTTCAAACCTAGGAAATATTTAACTTCTGTACGAACCTTTTGGTACCGGAAATTATGCCATGGACTTTTGCTATTTTTTGGTTGTAACCAACCTAAACTGGCTAAGCCGTATTCGGCGGAAAAGGCTAGTCGGCGGCTTAACCGTTTTTGTAATCCTACTTGTAAAGCGGGCGTTCTCGGATCAATAATACTCAGGGGTGCTAACCGCACTTGCCAGGTTCGGGTACTATCTGGTTGGCAAAAAGCATTAACACTGATAACAATACCACAGGCAATCAGGAAAAGGAATTTCATCTACCGAACGTGAAGCATAAATACTATATAACTAACTTGCTATAAATCACAAAAGCAAGCAAAGTCCTCGTAAAGATGATTCCACAACAGCCCGAATGGTTGCAAAGCACCGCATTTAAAATTTTGATTTTTAAATATTTAACCTTTCAACCTTCTAACCTTGCAACTTTCCAACCATTCAACTTGTAAACTTGCCGCTTGTAACCCTGCAACTTGCCACTATTTTCGTTATTTTTGCGGTCCAAAATCCGGAATAGTCTTATGTCGATTGCCAAAACGTATAATCCCAAAGAAGTAGAAGATAAATGGTACCAAAGCTGGCTGCAAAACGGCTTTTTTAAATCCAAGCCCAATCCGCGCAAGCAACCGTACTCGGTGGTAATTCCGCCCCCCAACGTTACGGGCGTGCTGCACATGGGGCACATGCTTAACAATACCATTCAGGATATACTGGTGCGCCGCGCCCGCATGCAGGGTAAAGAAGCGTGCTGGGTACCCGGCACCGACCATGCTTCAATTGCCACCGAAGCCAAAGTAGTGGCGATGCTCAAGGAGCGCGGAATCAGCAAAAAAGACATCTCCCGGGAAGAATTTTTAAAATATGCCTGGGAGTGGAAAGAAAAATACGGCGGCATCATTCTGGAACAGCTTAAAAAGTTAGGCGCCTCCTGCGACTGGGACCGTACCCGCTTTACCATGGAAGAAGACTTATCGGCAGCGGTTATTCAGGTGTTCGTGGATTTGCACCGCAAAGGATATATTTACCGCGGCATCCGGATGGTAAACTGGGACCCGCAAGGCTTAACCGCGGTTTCCGACGAAGAAGTAATTCACAAACAGGTAAACTCCAAACTGTATTACGTTAATTACCAGATTGCGGAGGATACGAACAACGATCAACCAACCACCAACAACTATATTACCATTGCTACTACCCGCCCCGAAACCATTCTGGGCGATACCGCTATTTGCGTGAACCCCAACGATGCCCGCTACCAGCATTTAAAAGGTAAAAAAGCCTTGGTGCCGCTGATTAACCGGGCCATCCCGATTATTCAGGATGAGTACGTAGACATGGAATTTGGTACCGGTGCCTTAAAAGTAACCCCGGCCCACGACATCAACGACTACGAACTCGGCCATCGGCATAATTTAGCCAGCATTGATATTTTAAACGATAACGGTACTTTAAACGAAAGCGCCCAGCTGTACATTGGCGAAGACCGGTTTGTCGTGCGCAAAAAAATAATAAAAGACATAGACGCCGCCGGCCAGCTAGTTAAAACCGAAGACATCACGAATAACGTGGGTTACTCCGAGCGTACCGACGCCGTAATTGAGCCCAAGTTATCCATGCAATGGTTTTGCCGGATGGAAAAACTGGCGGAACCTGCTTTAAAGGCTGTGATGGACGACGAAATTAAGTTGCACCCGCCAAAATTTAAAAATATGTACCGGTCCTGGATGGAAAACATCCGCGACTGGAACATTTCGCGGCAGTTGTGGTGGGGACAGCAGATTCCGGCTTATTACCTGCCGGATGGCTCGTTTGTAGTAGCTATTAACGCCGACGAAGCCTTGGTGTTGGCGAAGCAACAAACTGGCAACGAAAACTTAACCCAGCAGAATTTGCGGCAAGACGAAGACGTACTGGATACCTGGTTTTCGTCGTGGCTTTGGCCCATCTCGGTATTCGACGGTTTTAAAGACCCCGATAATCCGGATATGGAATACTACTACCCTACCAACGATTTGGTAACCGCGCCCGAAATTTTATTTTTCTGGGTGGCGCGCATGATTATGGCGGGTTTTGAGTACCGGCGCGAACTGCCTTTCCGGAACGTGTATTTAACCGGTATTGTACGCGACAGCATCGGCCGTAAAATGTCGAAATCGCTGGGTAACTCGCCGGACCCGCTTAACTTAATTGAGCAATACGGCGCTGATGGCGTGCGTACCGGCATGTTGTTTAGTTCGCCGGCCGGTAACGATTTGCCCTTCGACGAAAAGCTGTGCGAGCAAGGCCGTAATTTTAGTAACAAAATCTGGAATGCGTTCCGGCTAGTGAAAGGCTGGGAAGTAAACCCCGATTTATCTTTCCCGAACGAACTGGCTACCACCTGGTTCGAGGCCAAGTTCAACGAAGCAGTTACGTTGCTCGAAGATCACTTTGATAAATTCCGGATTTCGGATGCGTTATTGACGGTTTACAAACTGGTATGGGACGATTTCTGTTCGCAGTACCTCGAAATGATTAAGCCGGCCTACCAGCAACCCATCGACGGCGAAACCTACGAGCGCACCCTGGCATTTTTTGAAAATTTAATGAAGCTGCTGCATCCGTTTATGCCGTTTATCACCGAAGAGTTGTGGCACGAACTCCGCGACCGCCAGGCCAAAGATTACCTGATTGTAGCTTGTTGGCCCGAAGTAAAAGCGGCGGATACCGACATTATTCAGAATATGGATAAGGCCATGGAAGTAGTGGCGGGTATCCGGAACGTACGGAACTCCAAAAATATTCCGAACACCAAAGCGCTGGAGTTATCGGTTAAAACCGCGGACGCTAGTCTGATTAATGCGTTTCAACCCATTATTCAAAAGCTGGCCAATATTTCAGAAATCAGCTTTGTGGAAACCGGTTTAGATAACGCCATTAGTTTTGTACAAGGCGCCAGCGAGTTTTTCATCCCGATGGAGGGCAACGTAGACGTAGCGGTAGAACGGGAACGCCTGCAAAAAGAACTCGAATACACCAAAGGTTTCCTGACCTCGGTTGATAAAAAATTAAGCAACGAACGGTTTGTAAGCGGCGCCCCGGAAGCCGTGCTGGAAAAAGAACGCCAGAAAAAAGCCGATGCCGAAGCAAAGATTCAAGCCCTGGAACAAAGTTTAGCCGCTCTTGCCTAAAACGTTATAATAATTTAAAAAAAGCCTCACTGGATTTCTCCGGTGAGGCTTTTTTTAAATTTTCAGGTCTCTGCTACTCAGCCGGTTATTGATAACGATCCAGTACTTTCCAGTTAATCCGTTTATCCGGTTCTATGGTAAAACGGAGCAACAAATGTCCGCCATTGTGGCCATCTTCGTAGTAAGCCAACGCGTAGCGGTCGTTAACAATTCTTACTTCCCGGATCGCCATGGTACCGCCAAAAGAACCGGTGGGTAGCAAAATATCCTGCTTACTAATTAAATCTTCCCGCAAGGTAACGTCCGGGTTAGTTATGCCTTTTTCACGCAGGCTGGTTAATTCATCGGGGCTTAAGGTGCCCAAACCAGTTATCCCGGATCCTACAACGGAAGTAGTCGGTTTACCGGCTTTTTCCGTTTTCAGCGCATCCAGTTGCTTTTGGTTGTTGTAAATAATCCGGTCGCGGTCCAGAATGCGCTGATTTGCTAAGGTTAGTTCATTTTCCGCGAGCGCGTATTTGCGGTAGAAAAAAAGCGCTAAAAATAAGCTAAAAGCAATCAATAATATAAAAATCAGGTTTTTCATAGTCGGCTGTGGTAGCTAGCGTGCAAGTTCCGATTAAATCACGAAATTATCGTACGGCTTCCCGCAAATAAGAGGTTCAAGAAATTAGCCGGATAAATTTGGTAGCTGAAAATGAAAGTAAATTTTCTACTCGAAAGCTTACAACCAGGCAGTTTTTTAAATTTTTTATCTTTCTGAGAGACGTATATCTGAAAATTTTTAAATAAAGCACCAACCATCTAAACTCGTCCTTCAGAAAGAATCTATCTCGCTACGTAGCCAAATAGTTTCCTCCTGAAGGACAGAAAATAATGCTTCAAAGAGTGTATTTAGTCTAATCACAAAGCTTAACCACTTCCTAGGAAAGATAAAAATTTAAAAAATTCACCTTGTCTCTTTTTGGCAACTCTACTTTTTACCAATATGATAATATTAGTTAAACCGGATGGTGAAAACCGTACGATGGTCGGCTACAGTTTCCAGCGAAAATGGGAAACCGTGGTTCATGAGAATATCGCGGATAAGCATTAAACCAATACCCTGGCCGTTCTTTTTGGTACTGAAAAACGGCGAAAACAATTGCTGGCGAATTTCCGGCGGAATACCGGGTCCGTTGTCTTCAATGAGTAATGTGGGGGGTTGCGCGATGGTTTTAATAAGAAGCTGCCCCTCTTGCTCCATCGCTTCGAAGGCGTTTTTGATAATGTTAATGATAATTTGCTCCAGTTGCTGTTCATCAGCCTGCACGGAAATTGGTTCTGCGGCTAAATCCCAAACCCAGCTTATGTGGCGTTCTTCGGCCAAGGGGCGCATTAAGTAATAGGCGTGCTGCAGTAGCGCGTGCAAATCCAGGGTTTGTTTATGGGGTAGTGGCAAGCGCACTAGGCCGGCGAACTTACCCATAAAATTAGCGAGTTGCGTATTGCGGTCGATGCAAACCTGTAAGGCATTTTCGTAGTCGGGTTGCAAATCGGTTTCCAATTGCAGCGTGTAGTGTTTGAAGCTTTGCAAGATGGAGTTAATTGCACCAATCGAATTATTAACTTCGTGCGACATCATCCGGATAATTTTCTCGTAAGCTACTTTCTCCTGCCGGACTAATTCTTCGGTGAGTTCTTCGATTAAAATAAAATAATGCGGGAACCCCCGATCCACGAAATGGGCTTTCTGGGCTTTAAATAAGCGGATGCCGTTTACATTGAAAAGTTTGGCTTGGCCTTCGGTTAAATCGGCCAGATCGGTTCCCCATTGATTGGGTAAAACCCAGAGCGGTTTCTCTTTACAATCGGCCAGATTTACGTTTAACCACCGCGAAGCTGCCGGATTGATGTTTTCGATATTCAGGTCGAAGTCCAGTAAGATAATGCCGGAAGGTGACGCCAGCAGTAATTGTTCGAGTAAATAATGCTTTTCGGCTTGCAGCGTACGTTCCTGGCGCAACTGGTCGATCATGGTGTTATAAACTTCTACCAACTGGTCTACTTCGCGCTGCCCTACCGGCAGAAACTTCACGGTAAAATCTTTGCTCCGGATCGATTCAATGCCGGCCGAGATAATATCCAGGGGCCGGACAAAAGAACGGTAAATGTTGATGGTTACGAAAATAGAAACGATAATCAGCGCCTCGGTAGCTACAAACCAAACTTTATCGGTGGTGAGTAAACGGGCCGCAATAAGAGCCATTACCGCATGAATAATAACCGCAAACAAAATAAACCTAGTCCGCAGTGTCATAAGGAATGTCAAATTTTTCGAGCCGCCGGTACAAGGCGCCCCGGCTTAAACCCAGCGATTTAGCAACCTTACTAATGTTGCCTTTGTGCTGTTCCATGGATTGGCGAATCAATACGGCTTCCATTTCTTCCAGGGTCATCATACCCAAGCCCGTCACTACCTGCTTTTCCACTTTTTTTAAATTTCTCGGTTGCTGACCTTGAAAATCCGACACATCTAAATAATCTTTCCCTGAAACTAAAACGGTGCGTTCTACCAGATTTTTTAATTCGCGGATGTTGCCGGGCAAAGGCTGCTGCGCCAAATAATGCAAAGCTGTTTCGGATATTTGCAGGCTGGGCCGATGATACGTTTTTTGCAAATTCTGCAGGAAATGTTTTACTAATAGCGGTATGTCCTGGGGCCGCTCGCGCAAAGCGGGCAGCTTCACCGTGATTAAGTTAATCCGGTAAAATAAATCTTCCCGGAACTTGCCCTGGGCTACCATTTCGGCCAGATCGCGGTTAGTGGCGCAAATTACCCGGATATCCAGTTGGCGGGGTTTGCTGTCGCCGAGTATTTCGTAGGTGCGGTCTTGTAATACCCGTAACAGTTTTACCTGGCTGCTTAAATCCAGTTCGCCAATCTCGTCGAGAAAGATACTGCCTTTGTTGGCGAGTTCAAAGCGGCCTACGCGGTCGCCTTTGGCATCGGTAAAAGCGCCTTTCTTATGCCCAAACATTTCGCTTTCGAACAAGCTGCTGGAAATACCGCCCAGGTTTACTTTTACAAAATTCTGATTTTTGCGCAAACTGTTTTGGTGAATGGCCTCGGCAATGAGTTCTTTCCCCGTACCGCTTTCGCCTTCAATCAGAACCGATGCATCGGTAGCGCTAATCTGGCCGATTTGTCGCAGAATCTGAATTAAGGCCGGATCTTCGCCGATAATATTGGCGAATTGGTATTGTTGGTTTAACTGTTTCCGGTTGAGATTGCTGTTGTCGGGTTCCGGCGTAGTTTTGTTTAAATGCAACGCCGTGTGGATGGTTTGCAGCAAGTGTTCGTTGTTCCAGGGCTTGGATATAAAGTCAAAAGCCCCCGCTTTCATGCCTTCTACGGCCAACGTAATAGAACCCCAACCGGTGATTAAAATTACCGGTATGCGCGCATTCCATTCTTTAATTTGCCCGAGTAATTCCAAGCCATCCCGACCGGACGTATCCATGGAAAAATTCATATCCAGAATAATCAGGTCGATGGGTTGGGATTGGTGCAGCACGTACAAGGCGCTTTTGGCTCCGGCCGCAGTAACGGTTTGGTACTTGGCTTGTTTTAACAACAAACCCAGCGAGGTCCGGACGGCAACATCATCATCAATAATCAGGATCATAGAAATGCAGGCGGATTCCGCCGATTATTTAAAATTACAAAATTTTCAGTGTAAACCAGTAATGGTTATTGTTTGCTGTATTTAGTCATAGTCCCACTTTGAAGGGGGTAGGGGGATGAAGTCCAATAGAAGATTTTTTAAATTTTTGATTTTCTGTTACTACTTGGAGCTGGTTCCCGTCTCCATGCTTTGGTGCTATCTAACTTGTTAGCTTCACGTTTTGCCTCATGGCCGGCGGGCCTCCTTACCCCTCCCCCCTCCGGGTACCTCCCCTAAAAACAGGGGAGGAGATGCGGCTTTTACTATTTCCTCTTTTTCTCGCTCCGTTGCGGAATGCCTTCGGCACCGGAACCTTAGAAGGTCCTCACTAGCTAAACTGGTGTCAGTTGCTTTTAGCTACTGCTCTTCTTCCTTCTTCCGAATTGTTATAGTTTGCAAAGCTCCCCTCCTGTTTTAGGAGGGATTGGGGGTGGTAACGCATGAGGCAGACGATTGACCTAAACGCTCGACTATGATCTATGGTCTAACAACTATCAAGCAGCAACAAACAACTAAACTTACTCTTCGTGCAAGGCAGTGGCAGGAGCAATTTTGGCGGCTTGGCGGCTGGGGTAAGCGGCGCAGCCAGCAGCCAGGACGTAGATGATTACTACGGCTACTCCCAAGGCCGTCAGGTACACACTGGTTTGCACCTGAAAAACTTGCAATAAGGGGAACTGCGCCGCCACTACTATCCCGAACAAGACTCCAAAAGTAGCCAGTACCAACACCTCCCCGATAAACTGCCGGTAAACCTGGCCCGAAGCGGCCCCAATGGCCCGGCGTAAGCCAATTTCGGAGATGCGGCGATTAATATTGTACCACAACACGCCAAATAAACCCAGGGCCACGTTAATAATTAAAAAACCGCATACCACCGAGAAAACAATCAGCGGAATTAAAGCTACTTTATTATGCGAAGTGCGCATTTCGTTCATGGATTTAATTTCGAGGGTCCAGCCTTTGGCAATCTGGCTGGCTTGTTTGGTTAATTTTTCCTCGAAAGCACTGGTTACGCCGGGTTTTACCCGGATCAGTAAGGAATTAAAAAACACATTTGCCGAATCAGCCGGATTTTTTAAATTTTTGTATTCCAGATAGCCCGGGCTGTCTTCGGCGTAATCACCTTGCTGTTTATACGCTTCCATTACGCCCACAATCCGGGTTTTAGGATTCTTATTGTCGCCGCTTAAACCGGCTACTACTTTCCCGATTACCGGCTCATCTTTAAACAAAGCCTGGCGGAGCGCTTCGTTAATAACAACATTGCTGTAAGAAGAACTTTGATCCTGATCGTTAAACCAACGGCCTTCGGTTAAGCGCATTTGCATAACTTCAGGAAAATCTTCGTCGACCTGGTAAAAAGACGAAAGTACCGATTGGTTATTGTAGAAGAAGCCACCGTTCATGTTCTGCATGGTAAAAGGCGTGTTCACACTCGAAAATGCCACGGCTTCTACTTCGGGGTTAGATTTAATTTGCTGCTTTACCCGGCTTTGAATTTCTTTAATTTCCAGCGGCTTTTCCTGGTTCCAGCGCAGGGTCATCACCCAAACTTTGTCGTATTGAAAACCCAGAGGCTTGTTGTAATTATTCACGTAATAAAAAGCCAAACTCAACACTCCAAACAAAACTAAAAAGGAGAAGAAAATTTCGGTTATCATCAGGAAGTTACTTTTCTTCCGGTTCCAGATTAAGGTAAATAAATGGCGAATCATAATTGGCCTCCTTTCAGTGCCTCTACGGCTTGTAATTTTGACATTTTGTAAGCCGGAATGACTCCGGACAGTAAACCAAAAACTAAACTCAGTCCGATGCCGACGGCAAATACCCGCCAGTTTAGCGTTAACTGCGCATAAGGAATAATACCGCTGCTGCTGATGAGTTGCAGGGCCACGGCCGACAGTAAAAACCCCAGCAAACCGCCCAGCAAGGTTAAAAATATATTTTCTACCAGAAACTGCCCGATTAACATGCGTGAAGAAGCGCCAAAAGCTTTGCGCACTCCTATTTCCGAAGACCGTTCCAGAATGCGGCTTACGTTAATATTTACCAGATTAATAGTAGGCATCAGCATGAACAATAAAACAATCAGCGAAACTACTGCCACAAATTTACCCATGCCGGAATCGTCGCCGTACCGGCTCCCGAACAATTGCCGCACGACCACTCCTTCCAGAATTCCTTCGGCATAACTGCCGAAGCGATCGAAGTTTTGAGGATCGGGTACTTTTATTTGTTTTACAATGTGTTGATACTCCGCCTGAATTTTGGGTATATCAGATGATTTCCGGGCCAGGATAATGGCCATGTGTTCCCCGAATAAACTTATATCGCCTTTGTTAATATGAGAAGTGGATAGTGGTACCCACACGTTTGCGTAAGAGTTAAAACGCGAAATAGGCACATCTTCTACAACGCCGCAAACTTGGTACCGCACCCCATCCACGACAATGTATTTGCCCACGGCCGGCACATCCACGCCAAAATACTGGTCGCGGGTATAATCGGTAATGACGGCCAACTTATCAGCATTTTTTAAATTTTGTTGGTTAAAGGCCTTTCCTTCCAGAAAATTAAACTCCAGAATTTCCCAAAAATTAGCATCGGTGTATTTTAAATCCAGGGAAAGGCGCTTGTTGTTTACATAACTGTTTACTCCTTTAAAGGTGCTGCCGATGGCCACTTTTTCCGGCGTTTTCATGGGCATAACGTACCGCTGCAAGTAATAATAACTAGGCACCGAGTTCATCATGGAGCCTTTTGCCTCATTCGTCATTTTGTTGAAATTAATAAAAAGCGTGCGATCCATGCGGGTTTCGGGAGTATGGGAACCTGTTAAGTGGTCTACCATGGCGGTGGCTACCATCAGAATCATGAGCGTGAAACTGATACCAAACAGGCTGATGAAAGTAAAAAACTTGCGGCGAAGCAGTACTTTCCAGGCTATTTTTAAATAATTTTTTAACATAGATTTTGTCCATTGTCCATGGACGATAGTCCACGGAAGTTTTTAAAATTTTGAATGGCTAGATGGTTAAATGGCTTTGGCGGGCGTTAACTGATCTTCTTTAATTTAAGGCCGCCTTGCATGTTTACCAGCAAATACAATTGGCCATTTTCTTCCACGAATTCAATTTTTGCCGGCGTGCCTTTCATGTAAAATTTTGATTCTGTTTCGGGGGTAAACTCCGATTTTTCCTGGTCACCGGGAGCTAAGGCAAATAACTTGTCCTGCTCCACCGATATCGTTACCTGAAAATCTTTGTTTAACTCGTAAACGCCGGCGTATTTCTGTAAAGCATGTGTGGGAATTGCTGCTTCCTGATTGGGAAGAGAAGCCTTAGTTGTTTTAGTAGCAACTGTTTGACCGAAGCTGAAGAATAGCACTAGTACGAACAGTAAGAGAAGCTTTTTCATGGTTTTATTTTTTAATTTTTGGATTGTTAAAAGTTTAACTGCTGAATTGATAGATCTTTAAATTGTTAAATAATGGTATTACCGAAATGCTGGATGCATTTTAATTGATGGTTCAACAGGAAAAATTTAAAAATTTTAAATTTTCCAACCTTCAAACCTGCAACTTGCAACCTGTAACCTGCAACTAAAGAACCTGACTGCCGTCGAATAAACGAATGAGGCGTTCGGTTTTCTTGGCCATGAGTTCGTCGTGGGTAACCATTACAATGGTGGTGCCTTCTTCCTGGTTCAGGCGCAGCAGAATGTCCATGATTTCGTTGCCCATTACAGAGTCGAGGTTGCCGGTGGGTTCGTCGGCCAGAATAATTTCGGGCTGACCGGCTAAAGCCCGGGCAATGGCCACCCGCTGCCGCTGCCCACCCGACAACTGGTTGGGATAGTGGCTGGTGCGGGCGCTTAGCCCTACTTTGTGCAAGGCTTCAATAGCCCGTTTCCGGCGTTCCGAACCCGACATGCTCCGGTACAGAAGCGGCAACTCCACGTTATCCGTCACGGATAAATCGTTAATTAAATGGTAACTCTGGAAAACAAAACCAATTTTCTGGTTGCGTAAGCGCGCCAAAGCCTGATCCGAGAAAGACCGGACCGGGGAACCATCGATGGAAACGGTGCCGCGGGTGGGTTCGTCGAGTAGGCCCATAATGTTGAGCAAGGTACTTTTGCCGCAGCCCGAGGGGCCCATAATCGAGGCAAATTCGCCTTTCCGGATGCTGAGGTTGATGTTGTGCAGGGCTACTGTTTCAATGGTTTTGGTTTGGTAAACCTTTTCGATGCTGCTGAGGGTAATCATGCCTGGGGCTTCGGCTACCAAAGCATCGGTGGTAGCGAGCGGATTTAAATTCAAGTGGTTCATGGTTCTAGCGTTAACGGTATGTTTTTTTCGAAATCGTATAAAGTAAGGGTTCTTAAGTTGTAAAAAGCCGACCAAAAATCGCGTAAGGAGGAGATGTAAGCGCGCTTGGCCTGGTCTTTTTCGCCGAGGGCAATGTTTAAATCGGTAATGCTGATGCGGCCAATCACGTAGGTGGCTTTGGTTATATCGTAGCGGCTTTGGGCAATCTGGTCGGCTTCGGCGGTAATCGCCACGCGGGTTTTTAGCATTTCAAACTGGTTTACCTGCGTCCGGATATTTTGCTCAAATTCCAGTTGGTCTTGCTCCACCGCGTACTGGGTTAATTTTAAATTAGCCTGGGCCGTTTTCCGCAGCGACTTTTGTTTGCCGCCATCCATTATCGGCAGTTCAAAACCAATCCGTACTTGTTGCTGATTTTCGGGGTTACCGTAAGAATCTGCGAAGGTAGCCGCCTGGTTGGTTAAGCCAAAGGTGGCAAACATGGTGGCATTAAAACCGTTGGATTGCCGCGCTTCGGCCAGATTCCGCTCTGCTTGCAGCAAAGCCCGTTTAAAAGCCAGGGTTTCTTTCCGGTTTTGTTGCGCTTGTTCCAGGGCCTGGTTTTCGGTTACCTGTAAGCGGGGCAAATGGCCGGGTACTGCCAGCAATAATTGTTTGGTAGCCGGTTCGCCTAAGTAACTGTTCAGGGCCAGCGTGGCATTTTTTACGGCTAAGTCAGCTTCGGCCTGGGCTATCTGGGTGTTTAATAAACTCAGGCGCAGTTGCAACACGTCGTTTTTTGAAATTTTACCCAGTTTAAATTTTTCTTCGGCAATCCGGATAATGTCTTCGGTATTCGTGCGGTTTTTGGTGGCAATGCTTTGGTTTACCTGTTGCAGCAATAAATCGAAGTATAATTTGGTGATGTCCTGGGCAATTACCTCGCGGTCTTCCACAAATTTCTTCTGCGATTCGGCGTAGCGCAGGGGTTCAATTTTCCGGGCCCAGGCTAGTTTATTAAACCGGAATAAAGGCTGCGAAAAACCAATCAGGGCCGGGTTGCTGTTGTAGCGCGTGGCGCCCGCGTTAAAATCGTCGAAGCGCTGCAATTGGGAGTTTATAAATACTTGCCCCCCGGTTAAGCCTACGGATTGAGTAACCCCCAGATTAAGTTGGGAGTTGTTAAGGCTTACTTGTTTAAAATCGGTAGTACCATCGGGTTGGGTAACGGGGTTAATGCTGCGGCTAAAATCGGGTAAAGTACCAGCTAAACTCAAGGTAGGTTTATAATCGGCCAGGTAAGTGCGCCATTGCCAGTAACTGGTTTCGCGGCTGGTTTCGGCTTGCCGGAAAGTAAGCGAGTTTCGCTGGGCCTGAGCAATTACCTGCTCCAGGGTAACTACCTGGCTGGAATCCTGCGCCCAGGTAAATTGAAAACCCGGTAGCAGCAGCAAAAAGAGGAGGTATGTTTTCATCGTGTCGGCTGTTACGGGTATTAATCGTTGGTAATGTTAAACTCATCCAGATGCTGGAGTTCCTTGGTATCCGAGATAATAATTTCTTCGCCGGGCTTCACGCCTTGCAGCTCTACCCAATCAAAGTTGCTCAAGCCAATTTGCACCCTGCGGGCAATGGCTTTATCTCCTTTTATCACGAATACTTTCTGGTCGCGGGCACCGGTAAAGAAAGGACCGTTTTTCACCCGCGTGGCCTGGTTTTTAAAAGAAGTAATCACAAATACTTCTACCTTTAAGTTAGACCGCAATTCCGGATGATTTTTCTGGTCTAGCTGCACGAAGAACGTAACCAGGTTATTTTCGACGGCGGGCCGGATGGTCGCGATGGTTCCCTTCAGGTCGGTATCGTTCAGGCGCACCGTTACAGCTCCGCCGGGTTGTAACTGGCCGGCGTACGAATCGGCGATGGTGGCTTTTACTTTAAAGCTGCTTAAATCGGCAACCCGCACCAGAGCGTCGCCGGGATTTACCGTGCTGCCAATTTCTTCGTTTACAAAAGTGAGCACGCCGCTGATCGGCGATTTAATATCGGCCTGGTCGAGTTTGCGTTGCATTTCCTGCAGGTTGCGTTCCTGCATGCTCATTTCAAAGCCCACGTCTTTCAGGTCGGCGGCATTCGCTTGTTGTTGCTGTCGGATTTGTGCGGCCAGTTGGTCCGCTTCCAGTTGGGCTACTTTTAGGTTCATTTCGGCTTGCCGCACGTTTTCTTCGGTGCCGCCGCCAATGGAAAGCAAGTATTTTTCGTCGCTGAGGGCGGCTTGCAGGCGTTTTACCTGCATTTGCTTAATGTTGTACCGGGATTGCAGCTCGCTTACTTCTTTGGTCAGTTTTAATTGCAGTTTGCTGGTTTCGTTTTGGTTCAGTTGCTGCTCGTCCTGCAATTTCTGGAAAGCCAGTTTGATGTATTCTTTGTCGAGTTGCAGAATGGGTTGATTGGCGTTTATTTTTTCGCCGGCGTGGTGCAGCGCTGCTTCTAAACGGGCCTGAATGGGACTGGTAACCACCGCTTCGTTTTCGGGGACCAATACGCCTGTGGCGTTCAACGAAGCTTCGATGGGGCCTTGCGTCACTACCGAAGTACGTAAGCTGGAGCGATTCTCGGAAGTACGCAGGGCAAACCGGAAGGCCAGCAAACCCGTGGCTACCAACAATACGAGTCCGGCTAGTTTGCTGTAGTTTTTTAGTTTATTTTTCCGGAGCTTTTCCGGAGCAATTTCTCTGTCCATTTTTAGAAATGTTAACGACTTGCGTATTTATTTCCAAAGCAGATGCCAGGAAAGCTTGATTACTGATTATCAGTATTTTGCGTTTATTTACGCTTCTGAAATGTGTCCACGAATGGACAGCCTGTCCGGGATTGGATAAGTGGGGATTTTGTAAAATGAACAGATTGAAGGAATGGTTTTCGTTGGAGCCGGTTCTCGTCTCCAGGCGGCGGTGCTATCTAGCCTCACCCCCGGCCCCTCTCCGGGCGGAGAGGGGAGCTTTAAGTAGTCTAAGCTTCCTTTGCTCGTGTCTCGGATGCTGCACACCGGAACCTTAGAAGGCCCTCAATAGCCAAACTGGTGTCTTTGCTTTTAGCTGCTGTTTGATGAAGGGTTGAAAATTAAAATTTTAAAAATTGTAGTTGTTTTCTAATTGGTTTTCTTTTCTGGCGCAAGTCTTAGCAAAATGGGAATTCTGTAGGAAAAAAAATAACCAATGAAAGCTGATAGGATTTAAATTTAACCTGATTACTTTACCTCTTACAAAACTCAAGACATAAGCTTTATTCATTAATTGCAGAGTCTAATAAGCAATACAATATCAATATGTTATACTATAATTAATTTTCATTAATTTGTTTAATGAGGCTTTAATAATATCAATCAGGATTAATTATTAAAATTGAAGTAACCCGCAAAACAAACGTAAACTACATGAAAAGTATACTTAGCGTATCGTCCATTGCTTTTAGTTTTTGTATTCTTTCTCTCGTTTCCTGCCAAAAAGAAGACCAGCCGATTGCGGATGCGGAGCAAGACGCCAGACCGTTATTTATAGGAAATTACATTTGTGAAGTCACTAAGAAGAATTTTGAGATCGATGTTTTACTAAAAAGTTACCAGGACACTATCCAAATTGTAGAACAAGGAGAAAAGAACCTTGCCATCCGTAATACCCGGTATGTGCAATTACCGGAAGTAAAATTCTTAAATACTTACGATAACCCGCTATTTGTAAGTGAAGTCACCATTGTATCCCTTGATTACTATAAAAATCTGAACATTGTTTATGATCTGGATTCAGCCTTTTATGAATTTAAAAGTTTCTGAAAATTTTAAATTCTAATGCAGCTAAGCGGTCATTTGCTCCTTATAACGGAATAAGCATCTTGATCTTTTTTAATTTGATTTCATAAAAAAAGCGCATCCGGTAGATGCGCTTTTTTGTTTTTTTAAATTTTTGTATCTAAATCAAAGCCTTCCAGGTAATCAGCAACGCGTTTTACGAACATGCCGCCCAGGGAGCCATCTACCACGCGGTGGTCGTAGGAATGCGATAGGAACATGAAGTGGCGGATACCGATTAAGTCGCCTTGCGGGGTTTCGATTACCGCTGGTTTTTTCTTGATAGCGCCTACGGCCATAATTGCAACCTGCGGCTGCATGATAATGGGCGTACCCAACACGTTGCCAAAAGAACCCACGTTGGTTAAGGTATAAGTACCATCCGATAAATCGTCGGGGGTTAATTTGTTGATACGGGCACGGTTCGCTAAATCATTTACTTTTTTGGTAATGCCGTTCAGGTTCATCTGGTCGGCGTTTTTGATGACCGGCACAATTAAGTTACCGCTCGGCAAGGCTACGGCCATGCCAATGTTAATGTCGCGTTTCCGGACAATGCGGTCGCCATCTACGGAAATGTTAATCATCGGAAAATCCTTGATGGCTTTGGCTACGGCTTCGATAAAAATGGGCGTGAAAGTCAGGTTTTCGCCTTCGCGTTTTTGGTAGGCATCTTTCATCTTGTTGCGCCACATCACAATATTGGTCACGTCAGCTTCCACGAAAGAAGTAACGTGCGGGGCAATGCGTTTGCTATCTACCATGCGTTGCGCAATCATTTTGCGCATGCGGTCCATCTCGATGATTTCTACGTTACCGCTCACCGATACGGCTGGTTGCGCGGCAATAGTTGGTTTCGGCGCCGGTTGTGCTGTTTCTTGCGCTGGCGTTGAAACCGGAGCGGTTATTTCAACCGGAGTAGCGGCTTCGGGAGCAGCAGCTGCCTTATTATCCTGGGTTTCGTGCCGGTGTTCCAGGTATTCCAGGATATCTTTTTTGGTTACCCGGCCTTCGTTGCCCGTACCCGGAATTTGCTCCAGTTCGGCCATGCTGATGTTTTCTTCCCGGGCAATGTTCATTACCAGGGGCGAGTAAAAACGGCCTTCAAATACTTGTTTGGCTTTAACTAGGCTTGGGGCAGATGCCGCTTCAACCGGGGCAGCAACCGCTACTGTTGGATTACTAACGGCATTTAACGTAGCCGCTGGTTCCGGATCACTAATGGTTGAGGCAGCGGCGGGTTCACTTGTGGGCACCGTACCATCGCCGGTAGTATCAATCAAAGCAATAGCCTGGCCTACCGGAATAACATCGCCTTCGTTCGCTAAAATCTTAGATAAAATTCCTCCCTGAATGGCGGGCACTTCGGTGTCTACTTTATCGGTGGCTACTTCCAGTACCGACTCATCTTCTTCGATGCGATCGCCGACTTGTTTTAACCAACGTAGTACCGTTCCTTCCATGATACTTTCGCCCATTTTGGGCATTACCATTTCTACCAGTGCCATATTTTTAGATTGGAGTGTTGCGCTATTAAAAGCAATGTAAGACTGATTTTTCGGTATTTATTTCGGGATAAGCCCACTACAAATGGTTTAATGAGCCGTGTCGAAATAACAAAATTTAAAAAAATAGGCCTTTTTGCCGGTCAAAGTTAGAAAAAATTACCCGATTCGAAATGCTTCCGGTAAACTTTGCCGCACCAGGTTCAGCACGTTCATGGTGGTGTATTCGATATTTAATTCGCGGGTACGGTTAAAATTTAGTTTTTTGGCAATGGTTTGGTGCGCATCAGCGTAAGCAATCCAAATGGTGCCAACGGGCTTTTCCGGGGTGCCGCCGGTTGGTCCGGCTATGCCGCTGGTAGCAATGCCAATATCGGTTTTTAAAAGCTGCCGTACGTTTTGCGCCATCTCACTTACTGTTTCTTCGCTTACGGCGCCAAAAGTTTCCAGAGTAGTTTCGGATACCCCTAACTGTTCGGCTTTTACAGCGTTGTCGTAGGCCACTATACCACCTTTAAAGTACGCCGACGAACCCGAGATGCTGGTTAGTTTTTGCGCCACCATCCCACCCGTGCAGCTTTCGGCGGTAGCAATGGTCAGGTAATGTTTTTTTAATAAATTACCAATGGCTTCGGGTAAGCTTACTTCGCCGTAAGCAAAAATATACTCTGGAATAATGGTGCTTAGTTTATCTACTTCGGCCTGCATCTCGGTTTCCAAATCGCCGGTACCGGTATCCAGACCGGTTAACCGTAATCTTACACTGCCTAGTTTGGGCAAATACGCCAGTTTAATATGCGGCGGCAACTGATCTTCCCAAGCAGCTATTTTTTCGGCCAGAAACGATTCGCCAATGCCAATGGTCATGACTACTTTGTGATTAATTTTGGGCATGCCAAAATGCTGCTGCAAACGGGGCAGTACAATATCAGTCATCATGGTTTTCATTTCGAAAGGCACCCCCGGCATCGACACCATAATTTTACCATCCACGTGAAACCACATGCCCGGCGCGGTTCCCATAATGTTGCGCACGGGTTGGCAATTTGCGGGTAAAAAAGCTTGCTGCCGGTTCAGTTCGGTTACTTCCCGACCGTATTTTTAAAAATTTCGGTTACATCGGCCAGCGATTGTTCGTCGAGTTTTAAGCCCACGTTAAAGTATTTCGCCAGCGTGGTTTTGGTTAAATCATCTTTGGTAGGTCCTAAGCCGCCGGTAATTAAAATAACGTCAGCGCGGGTGCGGGCGGCATCCAGAGCCTGCACAATATGCGTTGGGTCGTCGGATACGGAGGTAATTTGTTTTACTTTAATGCCTATTTTCCCTAGTTCCGCGCCCATAAACGCTGAATTAGTGTCTACTACCTGGCCGTATAAAATTTCGTCGCCGATGGTAATTATTTCGGCCAATACAATGTTAGGGGTTTGGTTCGATTTCTGCATTTAATGGGTAGATTGAGCTTTAATGTAATGTTACTATGAATCTTCGCATGAAAACTACTTCCGTATACCTTTTGTTATTTTTCGCCTTTTTTTCTTTTAACTGCTCCGGCCAATTAATTAAACTCCCGAGTTCTGGTCAGATTAACAATGCTTTAAATAAAAAAAAACCGCTTACTTCGGATGAAGTAGCCGGTGGTTTAAAAGAAGCTTTAACGCAAGGTATTGCCAAAGGCGCTACCCAGGCTTCGCAAAAAGACGGTTATTTTGGTAATCAGTTAATACGCATTCCGTTTCCGGAAGATGTTAAACGCGTAGAATCTACTTTACGCAGCGTGGGCTTGGGCAGCCAGGTAGATAAATTTGTGTTGTCGCTGAACCGGGCCGCCGAAGATGCCGCCCAAACCGCCAAACCTATTTTTCTGGGGGCTATCCGGAAATTAACGTTTAAAGACGTCTGGAATATTTTAACCGGCGAAAAAGACGCGGCTACGCAATTTCTGCGTCGTACCACCTCCGAGGAGTTATACCGCGCTTTTGCCCCGCACATTCAGAAATCATTGGATAAAACCTACGCCACCAAGTATTACTCCGACGTGATGAACGCCTACAATGCCATTCCGTTAACGCAGAAAGTAAACCCGAACCTGAACGATTACGCGACTAAAAAAGCGATGGACGGTTTGTTTTTACTCGTAGCCCAGGAAGAAGCCAATATCCGGGAAAACCCCGTTGCCCGTACCACGGATTTATTAAAACGCGTATTCTCCAAACAAGCTAAATCGTAGAGCGATCTTAATTTTTTAAATTTTTGCCGCAAAACCTCCTGTACTCGGGAGGTTTTTGTTTTAAGCAAATTTTAAATTCTATTTCATTTTTAAAATACTATTTATTCGGGCACAAATCTTAGGGTAAAGAGATTTTTACAGTTCTTCTGACCAGTTCTGAGTACTGAAAAACCAATCAGTTCTGGCTATTTTACAGTGCTATTTTCGTGTGCAAGCAACCTTTACCTGACTTCGTTTTAATTGTTATAAATACGGAAAGAAGCGGCATAACTAACTATTCTGGATAGAAATACATCTTTCAAAACAACTTACCATCGGGCAATCGGGTAAAATTAATTTAGATTTAGTTAAACCGGTTGTATCATGGCAAAAAATAAACTACCGTATTACCCGCTCGAAAATACCCAAAGTCTGGATGTGTTACTGGATGCTATCGGCGATGCCCGCTTTGTTTTACTAGGCAAAGCGTCGCACGGCACTTCCGAATATTATACCTGGCGCACGGCCATCTCGCGACGTTTGATAACCGAGAAAAATTTTAATTTTATTGCCGTAGAAGGCGACTGGCCGGATTGTTACCTGGTAAACCGGTTTATAAAGGGCTACCCCGAGGCGGGTACAAGCGTACACGATGTTTTAAAAAATTTTACCCGCTGGCCCACCTGGATGTGGGGTAACTGGGAAGTAGCTGCTCTGGTAGAATGGCTGCGCGAACACAATCAAAATCAACTTATTGATAAAAAAGCCGGGTTTTACGGCCTGGATGTTTATAGCCTCTGGGATTCGCTGGAGCAAATTGTGCAGTACCTGGAGCAAAATGATGGCACTACCGTGGAAGCCGCCAAAAAAGCGTTTCGCTGTTTTGGACCCTTCGGCGACGATCCGCAGGCTTACGCCGAAGCCATTGCTTTTGTAGATAAAGGCTGCGAAAACGAAGTATTGGAAATACTGCAAAAAATCAGCGCCAACGCCCCGCAATTTTCCAGCGACCGGGAAGCTAATTTTGGTGCCGAGCAAAATGCCCTGGTAGCCGTAAATGCCGAGAAATATTACCGCGCCATGATCCGGAGCGGCGGCAGTTCCTGGAACGTGCGCGACCGCCACATGATGCAAACCCTGAATCGCCTGATGACCTTACACGGTCCGGATGCCAAAGCCATAATTTGGGAACACAACACACACATTGGCGATGCGCGCGCCACCAATATGGCCCGCAGCGGCATGGTTAACATCGGGCAGTTAGTCCGGGAAGAACACGGCCGGGAAAATGCGTTTCTGGTAGGTTTCGGTTCGTACTGGGGTACGGCAATGGCCGGCCGGCAATGGGGCGCCGCCATGCAAAAAATGGAAGTACCGCGGGCTAAACCCAAAAGTTGGGAAGCGCACCTGCATCACGCGGGTCCCGGCGACAAATTACTGTTCAGTGAAGAATTGCGGGAACTGGAAGAATTACAAAAACCCATTGGTCATCGGGCTATTGGGGTGGTATATAACCCCGAGTTCGAAGCTTTCGGCAATTACGTTCCTTCCCGCCTGCCGGAGCGCTACGATGCTTTCTTGTTTATTGATGAAACAGAAGCGGTATATCCCCTGCACAATTACCGCGATGCGCATCAGCCACCGGAACTATACCCTTGGGGAACCTAGCCGAGGCTATTTTTTTAAAATTTTTTTAATTTAAGGAGTTCTCGGAATGGTATCTACCCGGGGAATGATTTCCTGCGGCCTAACTTCGTTGGGGGTTAAAGCCGGTTTATCGGTGCCGTTATCCTCAATGTTGCGTTTGCGGTTTACTTCACTGGCGCGGTTATTCAGGTTAGGTTTAGGCAACTGATTGGGATTACCACCCGCACTGTTATTGTAAATTTGCTGACGCTGCTCATCCGTTTGGATCGTAGCTGGTTGCGTCACTACTTCAATCGGCTCCTCGGTACTTTCGCTGGTTTCGCGCGCCGAACTGCAAGCGGCCAACCAGCAACCTACTACCCCACATAAAGCCATCTGAAAAACTATTCTGATCCAACTAGGGCCTAATTGGGTTTGGTTACTGGTGGTGCTTGCCATAAAAATTATTGATTGTCCTGCAAAGTATTATAACCCAGCGGCGTTAAACGTAAACCCGAAGCATCCGGCGTAGCGTGTGCTTCTTTCATTAAATGGTACTCGGCCTCGCGTTGCACGTCTTTAAAATGATTGTGCTCGTCGTGTTCTTCCAGGTATGGGATCAGTTGCTCGTAGGTTAATACATCGTTGGCCTGAATCTTAAAATGCCGGAATGCCTGCATAATCAGGTTCGTAGTATTCTCAATATTATTGGTAGGGGAAGTTAGATTTTCCATTTTTTACATTCACATTTGTTCTGACTTGGATGTACGCGCACGGGATAGGAATTGTTATTTAGCCGATAGTCGATGGTCCTCAGAAATGTTTGACAGGATAATAAGGAAAGGTACTCGTATATTCTGCTGTACAAGTAATAAAAAAAAACACCTGCTGTTAACAGGTGCTTTCGTTGCTTCTAACTATATAATTTTTTAAAATCCATCCAACAAATCAACCAATAAACCTCCGTCCACTAGTGACCATCGACTGATCTACTTTTTCTCGAAAGCCAACGAAACTGAATTAAGACAGTAGCGCAAGCCGGTTGGTTTGGGACCATCGTCGAACACGTGGCCTAAGTGACCATCGCAACGGTTACACAATACTTCCGTGCGAATCATACCATCGCTCATGTCGCGCTTTTCTTTTACATTTTTGTTATTCAACGGTTTGTAGAAACTAGGCCAGCCGGTACCGGAATCAAACTTGGTTTCGGAAGAAAACAATTCCAGACCGCAGGCGGCGCATTTGTAAATGCCGTGGTCTACGTTATGATCGTATTTTCCACTGAAAGCCCGTTCGGTGCCTTTTTCACGCATTACGTAATATTGTTCCGGCGTTAGAATGGCTTTCCATTCGGCATTGGATTTTTTAATTTTAGCGGGCTGTCCGGCTTTATTTAAACTATTCACTTTTTGGGTGGGTACCGGTGCCTGTCCAGACTCAGCGGTAGTTTCGCCGGCGGGGGCTTTTTCGGTATGTTGGGCGCACGCTGTTACCGAGAGTAAAAGCGCCGCAATGCCATATAAAACAACTTTCATTTTACAATTTTTTAAATTTTTAATTTTAAGCAGGTTACGGAAGCTTTTGTTTTAAAAATACTTTTTGCCTTCCACTCTCCGTCCTATTTTAGTATTTAGGTGGTTACACTATTATACGCAAATAATTGGCCTTTCGGATTGATCTAAACTCTATTACCAGGAACCTGGTAAATTATCCTTTTGTTAATTAGAAACTTAAAAGCCGGCAACCTTCATTATTCATTTAAAAATCCGTACCTTTGCGGCTTCAATAAAATTACCGATGCAAAGTATTAGAAATATCGCGATTATCGCGCACGTTGACCACGGCAAAACCACGCTCGTCGACAAAATTATTCATGCCTCTAAAATATTTGACGCCCACCAGCATTTCGACGACCTGATTCTGGACAATAACGATCTGGAACGCGAACGTGGTATTACCATTGTTTCTAAAAACGTGTCGGTGCGTTATAAAGATGTAAAAATTAACATTATCGATACCCCGGGTCACGCCGACTTTGGCGGGGAAGTGGAACGCGTTCTAAAAATGGCCGATGGCGTATTGCTGCTGGTGGATGCTTTTGAAGGCGCGATGCCTCAAACCCGATTTGTATTAAGCAAAGCGATTCAGTTGGGTTTAAAACCGATTGTGGTGGTAAACAAGGTAGATAAAGAAAACTGCCGCCCCGACGAAGTACACGAACAGGTATTTGATTTAATGTTTAACCTGGATGCTACCGAAGACCAGTTAGACTTTGTAACCCTGTATGGTTCTTCGAAACAAGGCTGGATGAGCCGCGATTGGCGCGAAAAAACTGACAATATCATACCGTTGTTCGATGCCATTATCGAAGTGATTCCGCCGGCCCCTACCCGCGAAGGTACGCCGCAAATGCAGATTACGTCGTTGGATTATTCTTCGTTTGTGGGCCGGATTGCCATTGGGCGGGTTCACCGCGGTACTTTAAATGAAGGTGCCAACATGAGCTTGTGCAAGCGCGATGGCAGCATTAAAAAAGTAAAAATTAAAGAACTGCAGGTTTTCGAAGGCCTAGGTAAAGTAAAAGTAGAGTCGGTTTCTTCCGGCGAAATCTGCGCTATTACCGGCATCGAAGGTTTTGACATTGGCGATACTTTGGCTGACTTTGAAAATCCGGAACCATTGGAGCGCATTTCCATTGACGAGCCTACCATGAACATGTTGTTTACCATTAACAACTCGCCGTTCTTTGGAAAAGAAGGTAAATTTGTTACTTCGCGCCACTTACGCGACCGCTTATTTAAAGAAACGGAGAAAAACCTGGCTTTGCGGGTAGAAGAAACGGATAAAGAAGATACCTTCCTGGTTTATGGCCGCGGTATTCTGCACTTGTCGGTTTTAATTGAAACCATGCGCCGCGAAGGTTATGAATTACAGGTAGGCCAGCCGCAGGTATTATTTAAAGATATTGACGATCAGCGCCACGAACCGATTGAGCACTTGGTAGTAGACGTACCAGAAGAATCGTCGGGTAAAGTAATTGAGCTGGTAACCCAACGTAAAGGCGAATTAACCATTATGGAGCCGAAAGGCGACTTGCAGCATTTGGAATTTAACATTCCGGCGCGCGGATTAATTGGTTTACGGAATAACGTTTTAACTGCTACGGCTGGTGAGGCTATTATGAACCACCGTTTCCAGAGCTACGAGCCTTACAAAGGTACCATTCCGGGCCGCATCAACGGTTCTTTAATCGCCATGGAAAACGGACCAGGTACGGCTTATTCCATTGATAAACTACAGGATCGGGGTGTATTTTTTGTGGAGCCCGGCGAAGATGTGTACATGGGCCAGGTAATTGGCGAGCACAGCCGCGGCAACGACTTAACCGTGAACATTCAGAAAGGTAAGCAGTTAACCAACATGCGGGCTTCCGGTTCGGATAACAACGTACGCATTGTACCTAAAATCCAGTTTTCCTTGGAAGAAGCCATGGAATACATCCAGAAAGATGAGTACCTCGAAGTAACGCCCAAGAGCATCCGGATGCGAAAAATTTACCTTGACGAAAACGACCGGAAACGGTACGAGCGGAAAGAAGATTGATTTTTTTAAATTTTTAGTAAAAAAGGGTGGTTCCGAAAGAGCCACCCTTTTTTGTTTTGCTGAAAAGCTCTTACTACGTAACTTTTATCAAGCATTAGTAGCGTTTTCTCCGGCTAATCTTTAGAGTCGGTTCCCGTCTCTAGTCATTGGTGCTACCTAGTTTCACAAGGCTGAGTTTGCCTCCTGGCCGGCGGGCCCCGTTTGGCTCTTCCGCCCTCGCTAGCCTTCCTTTCCTCGACTCCGTCTGCGGAATGCCTGCGGCACCGGAACCCTAGCAGGTGCTCCACAGCCAAACTGATGTCAGATTCTCTTAGCTACGGCTTTCTTGGTGGAACCGGTATTTGGAAGTGTAGAGCAATTAAATGGATGTTACTCAAGTATTTTCATAATATCAAGTAAAAGGACAAATTAGGAAACCTTTTTCTGTCATTCAGGAGGAATCTATTTAGTTACTTAGCCAAATGGGTTCTCCCTGAAGGACATTCACATAAAGTTAGAATTTACTTCAACCTAATTTTGTCCATATACTTTATTTAATAAGGGATTGAAGCGTTAGCTAAACGCAACTGACACCAGTTTGGCTGTGGAGGGCCTTCTAAGGTTCCGGTGCGCAGCATTCCGCAGTGGAGCGAGGAAAGAGAGCTTAGACCAGCCCGGAAGAGCCAAACGAGGCCCGCCGGCCACGAGGCAAACTTGAACTTTCGAACTGGTTAGCACCAGCACATGGAGGCTTGAAAAGGCTCCAAAGAACAGAGTTAGAAAAATATCTTCTTCCTATTTATTTTTAAAATTCATGCTTGTTTAAGCGAGATTTTTTAAATTTTTGTATAGGCGCTAACCACAAGTTTAGGTTTAATCCCTTTCAACCTTTATTTTGCGCCAATCTAACCGGCAATACAATCTATTTTCCTCGTAAAGTTAAATTCTGGTAAAAACTTCAGAATTGCTTCAAAGTCTTGAGCCACATTTATAAAACTTTATTTGCCTAACGCTACCCTTACCTTATGATTCTATTTTTTACTTTGATTAGAAAAAATTGCTGGCTGTTATTGCTGCTGGTGGCTGGTCAAGCATTAGCCCAAGGCTCACCCGATGGATCTTTTTTTGTGCGGGGCACCGTGCAGGATGGTCAAAAAGCACCCGTGCCGTTTAGCAGTGTCGGCTTGTACCGGTCCGCAGATTCCAGTTTGGTGACCGGTATGTCGGCGGATGAAGCGGGTAAATTTGCTTTAGCTACGAAGCCCGGCACTTATTATGTAAAAATCAGCATGGTTTCTTACCGCGAACGAATTATGCCGAATGTGCGGGTAGTAGCGCAGGATGTAGATTTGGGTGCATTAATTATTAAAACCAGCGCCGAAATGCTGCAGGAAGTAGTGGTACAAGGCGAACGGAGCCAGATGGAGTTAAGCTTAGATAAAAAAGTATTTAACGTCGGGAAAGATTTAGCCAACCAGGGCGGAACCGCCGCCGATATTTTAAATAACGTACCCTCCGTGGCGGTAGATGGCGACGGTAACGTGAGTTTACGAGGTAGCGGCAGCGTCCGGATTTTGATCGATGGCAAACCTTCGGGTTTAGTAAGTTTTAAAGGCGGGAGCGGTTTGCAGCAACTCCAGGGCAGCAGCATTGAACGCGTCGAAGTCATTACCAATCCCTCGGCCCGCTACGAAGCCGAAGGCATGGGCGGTATTATTAACATTGTGCTTAAAAAAGAACGCAAAGAAGGCATTAACGGCTCCTTCGATGTAATTACCGGTAACCCCGATAATTTCGGGATTGGGGCGAACGTAAACTACCGCCGCAAAAATTTAAATTTTTTCGTGAATTACACCGCGTCCTACCGCAACGCTCCCGGTCGCGGCTCCTTGTACCAGGAAGTGTACCGCAACGACTCCACGTTTATTACCCGCCAACGTTCCGAAAGCAAGCTAAAAGGCTTAAACAACAGTGCCCGGGCGGGATTGGATTACTTTTTCAATCCGAAGAATGTATTAACGGCTGCTTATACCTACCGCCTCAGCAAAGGCAAACGTTTCTCGGATATTGAATACCTGGATTATCTGTCGAATACCACTAATCTACAAAGTATCACCAATCGTACCCAGGACGAAACCGAAACGGAGCCCAACTCGGAATACGCCTTGAGTTACAAAAAAAGTTTTACCCGCGAAGGACACGAGCTAAACGTGGATTTACGCTTTCTGGATAACTGGGAAAAATCAGATCAGTACTACGGGCAGCAAACCTTTAACCCCGATGGCAATACCTTCAACGGGCCGTACATCCTGCAACGCTCACTCAACGATGAAACCGAAAAACAATTATTAGCTCAGATTGATTACGTACAGCCTTTCGGCAAAGACGGGAAACTGGAAGCCGGTTTGCGCAGCAGTTCCCGCGACATGACCAACAATTACTCTTTAACCGAGCAAATTGCCGATGGCCCCTGGAATCCGCTGGATAGTTTAACCAACAACTTTTTGTACGAAGAAAATATTCATGCGCTGTACGGCATTGTGGGCAATAAATCGGGTAAGTTTACCTACCAGGCCGGTTTACGGGCCGAGTGGACTGGCGTAACGACTACCCTCAAAAAAACCAACGAAGTAAACGACCGCAGCTATGCCAACCTGTTTCCGAGCGTGCACCTTACCTACGATTTACCCAAACAACACGCCCTGCAATTAAGTTATAGCCGCCGGGTACGCCGCCCACAATACAACGATTTAAGTCCGTTTATGACATTTAGCGATAACCGTAACTTTTTCAGCGGTAACCCCGATCTAAACCCTGAGTTTACGGATGCGTACGAGTTGGGCCATATTAAGTACTTCGACAAAGGCTCGGTTAGTTCCTCCATCTACTACCGGTATACCATCGATAAAATTTTGCGTATTCGGCGGGTAGATGCGCAAGGTTACTCCAGTACCTTGCCCGAAAACCTGGCTACGGAAGATTCATATGGAGCCGAGTTTGCCTTATCGTATAATCCTTTCGACTGGTGGAAAATAGACGGTAGCTTTAACTTTTTCCGGGCCATGATTGATGGTAAAAATTTAAGCGAAGATTTCCAAAGCGATACATACAGCTGGTTCGTCCGGAAAACCTCGCGGTTCACGCTCTGGAAAAACACGGATTTTCAGTTGCGCGGTAATTACCAGGCGCCGCAGCAAATGCCCCAAGGCAAACAAAAAGGCATTGCGGCATTAGATTTAGCTTTAAGCCGCGATATTTTAAAAAATAACGGCACCCTTACGCTCAATGTAATCGATGTTTTTAACTCCCGCCGGTTCCGGTCTACTTTTGAAGGCGATAATTTCTACACGGAAAGCAATTCGCAAGGGCGTTTACGGCAAGTTAATTTAACGCTTAACTACCGGCTGCACCAAGCTAAGAAGGTAGGCAAAGGACCTTTAGAGGGGGAGAACTAAGTTTTTTTAAATTTTTAGGCTTTTAATAGCTTTTTAAATAATACCAGCGACGAATAAAAAAGGTAGCAATCAGGCTACCTTTTTTTATTTTAGATTCTATTAGAACTGTAACAACCCTAATTTGAGTGATTTGTACTCAGGATCGATTTAGCAAATTCTATTTCTTCCGGCAAAATAGTGTGTGGCCGCCGCGGATAAATTTTAGAAATTATTTTAGCGCCTTTTTCTTCCATAATTTTTATGGTTTCGTTTACGCGGCTTACGGGTACGTGCGGATCGGGGTCGCCGGTAGTTATTAGAACCGGGGTGCCGGCAAAGTCACCAGTATAACGGCTGGTATTTATTTCCTGCCCGATTAAACCGCCCGTAAAAATGATTAACCCGCCGTAGCGCTGCGCATTTCGGGTCGCAAACTCGGCCGTTAAGCAAGCGCCCTGCGAGAAACCTAATAAATAAATATTTTCACTTTTGACTCCTTGAGCCAGAATACTATCAAGGAGTTCCTGCAATATCTCTATTGCGGAATCTAAAGCTGGTTGGTTTTGCACTTCCGGGGCCATAAAACTGTAAGGGTACCAACTGTTATTAGTGGCTTGCGGGGCAAACAACGAAAAATCTGCTACGTCCAAGTGCTCGCTTAAAGTTAAAATACTCTCGGCGGAAGCGCCCCGGCCATGAATAAAGAGGATAGCTTTATTAGTTTCTTCGATTGGCTTACCAGCGGTAATATATTTTTTTTGATGGGTATACATATTCGTTAAATTTCAAAAACAGGCAACTGTTGCGTGTTTGCGTTTAAGTATAGGTATTTTTTTAAAATTTCGTCCGGTTAATTACGATAGTAGCCTAAACCCACTTGTCCAGAATGTTTTTAGTTCCTGGTACTCAAAATTTATTGTTAAATTAATTTGGATTGATTCTAAATAACTGTTTGCTTTGCATCAATTTAGAATTAATCTTAATAAACACAATCATACATTCTATGACCCACTCGTATCTACCTACTAAGCTCCTATTATGTATATTCTCTCTTTCTCTTGCCACTATCAACCCTTTCGTTACTTCTGCGCAGAACTTTGCACTTGCTACTGAAAATATAGCGAGTGGTGGTATTAAAGGATTAGTGCGTTCTACTGATGGTAACCCGGTAGGATTCGTGAATATTTATATAAAAGGCAGTAATAAAGGGGCGGTATCATCAGAAGATGGCAAATTTCACATTAAAAATTTAAAAGAAGGCGAATACACGCTGGTTGCTACTTTTATTGGTTTAGAGGCTCAGGAAATCCAGATTGCGGTTACCAACAACGAAACTAGTTCTGCGGAGTTTACCTTACCTAAAAGCTCGCAGCAATTAACCGAAGTAATGGTTACCGCTACCCGGAGCAAAAACAAAACACCCGTAACGATGGGCAAAATTGCCATCGCGCCCCTGGATTTACCCCAAAGCGTTACCATTGTAAACAGCCAGGTAATCGCCGACCAGCAAGCTTCTAAATTAAGCGATGTTATTAAAAACGTAAACGGCGTTAGTTTAGGCACTACCCGCGGTACTACTTCCGAAACTTTTTTTGCCCGTGGTTATAACTTAGGCGCTAACAATATTATGCGCAACGGAGCCCGGGTAAACAGCGGCGCTATTCCGGAAGCCAGTACTTTAGAAAAAGTAGAAGTTTTGAAAGGCAGCGCGGCTTTACTTTACGGCAACGTAAGCGGTGGCGCGGTAATCAACATGGTTACCAAACAGCCTAAATTTGAATACGGCGGCGAAGTATCGCTCCGGGCCGGTAGCTATAATTTATGGAAGCCCATTGTGGATGTATACGGTCCGATTTCTAAAAACCTGGCCTTCCGGATAATTGGTACTTACGAAACGGCGGAGAGTTACCGCAAGAATGTAGAATCTAAACGGCTTTACGTAAACCCTTCTTTACTTTATAAATTAGGGGCTAAAACCGAAATTTTAGTACAGGGCGATTATTTAAAAGCTGATTTAACCCCGGATTTTGGCATTGGAACATTAGATAGCAAGATTCCTACATCTATTTCTCGCTCCAGTTTTTATAACGCGCCTTGGGCTTATAACGAAATAGAACAACGTACGGCTTCCGTTAATATCAACCACCAAATTAACAACTCCTGGAAGTTGAGCGTAATGGGCTCGAACCAAGTGTTTGATCGTGATTATTTCTCTACGGAACGGATTCAAGCGCTGGCTAACGGAGATTGGGGCCGTAAACTAACCCGCTCCAAAATAGCCGAAGACTACTATACCGGCCAGGTTAATTTAACCGGTAGCTTTAACACGGGAGCTTTGGAACACAAATTATTAGTGGGTACCGATGCCGAAAGATATTTAAATACCTCCAACACTTTTAACATAGCTTCCTTGGGTAAAGATGGCGTATACGATACTATTAATATCCTCAACCCAACTAAGTTTGTAGCCCGCACGGATGAGCCGCTGGCTACTAATACTACCCGCACCGAAACGCCTACTTACCGTTTTGGATCTTACGTGCAGGACTTAATCAAAATTTCAGAGAAATTTAAAATATTAGCTGGTTTGCGTTGGTCGTATCAGAAAACAGTGGCTGCTAAAACTTACGATGTAGCTACCGATGCGCAAACCCCTAACGCTACGGCCGCTGATCGTTACGACCGGGCTTTCTCGCCTCGGGTAGGTATCGTTTACCAGCCGGTTTCTAACACGGCCTTCTTTGCCAGCTATTCTAACAACTTTACGCCTAATACCGGCAGAGATATTTTCAACGAAAACCTGGCTCCTTCTATAATTGATCAATATGAAGTAGGCATTAAGAACGACTTTTTCAACGATAAACTTTCGGCCAACTTTACTTTGTACCGCATCATTAATAATAATTTAGCCCAGCAAGCCCAATACTTGGCCGACGGCGTTACCATTAACACCGATGCAAACATTAAAGAATTAACCGGCCAAACTACCAGCGATGGGGCCGAAATTGATTTAAGTGGTAACCTTACCCAAGGATTAAACTTTTTAGCAGGTTATAGCTATAACTTCATGCGCTATACTCAAACTTCCGGTGAAAATGGCAGCTATAAAGAAGGAGAACGCTTAGTTAGTAATCCGGCGCACACTGCCAATGCTACTTTATTCTACACGCTTCCAACTTCGGCGTTAAAAGGCCTAAAAGTAGGCATATCCGGCTTTTATACCGGAGAACGGAATGCTGGTTGGAATACAACACACGTAGTAACACCCAAGCCTGATGGAACAGTAGAAAGAACTCTAAATTATCGTTTAGTTCCGGTAACCGGATTTACTACCTTGGATTTAAGCTTAGGATACAACATCAAGCAGTTCTCTATATTGGGTAAAATATCCAACATTACGAATGAACTGAATTACTATGTACACGAAAATTACAGCGTGAACCCGATTCCACCGCGTCAGTTTGTGACTACTGTATCTTTTCGGTTTTAATTAAAAAATTTAAAAATATTGTCAACAGCCAAGCCTACTACCACCAGTAGGCTTGGCTGTTTCACTGGAATTCCAAAATAGCTTAATCAAAATGAAAAATTTCTTCCGGTCTATCCACTTATACCTGAGCTTGGCCTGCGGATTGGTTATCGGCTTAGTTTGCTTTACGGGAGCAACCATGGTTTTTGAGAAAGAAATGATGCAAGCCATTTACCCGGACCGGTACCAAGTAACCCCCGGTACCCAGCGCTTGCCTCTGGAACAACTGCTGACCAATTTTAACCAAGCCAAACCGGGTATAAAAGTAGCCGGGGTAAAAGTTTACAGCGATCCTACCCGTACCGTAGAGTTAAGCTACTCCGATGAAAAACCTGCAGGTAAAGATGGCGATAAAGGTGAACACAAAGGATCGGAAAACCGCGAGCATAAAGCCGAAGAGAAAGGCGGTGCCGCAGGTGCTGACAAAGGTGAAAAAGGAGGCCACGGTGGTCCGGGCAAAGGTGGTAAAGGTGGCGGGGGACGGCCCGGCAATGTGGCTTTTATAAATCCCTACACCGGGCAGTTAATTGCTACCTCCACCCAAAAAAATGCTTTCTTCCGGAATATGTTTGAGTTGCACCGTTGGTTATTAGTGCAGGAGCCCGGAAAGCTTATTGTGGGCGTGAGCACCGTGGTATTTCTGTTTATTTTAATAACCGGTATTATTTTGTGGTGGCCCAAAAACAAGAAAATTTTGCAGCAGCGCCTCACCGTTAAATGGAATGCCGGCTGGAAACGCATTAACCACGACTGGCACATTGTAATTGGTTTTTATACCGCTCTGTTTTTATTTGTGTTTGCCTTTACCGGTTTGGCCTGGTCGTTTGAGTGGTTTAACGATGGCATTTACACCCTTACCAATACAACTAAAGACCAACCCGAACCACCCGTTTCGCAGGTAAAAGAAGGCGCTAAACCCATTACGTTTGATCAGGCTTTTGCTACCGCTCAGCAGCAAATACCGAATGCGGAGTTCTATCAATTTAATCGTCCGCGCGAAGCTGAAGATGCGTTTATGGTAATGGTAATGCCCGCTAATGCGGCCCATGAGCGCGCCACCAGTCAGCTATTTATCGATCAGTATTCCGGTAATCAATTAGGCCAAATAGCCTTTGCCGATAAAAACCTGGGACAACGGATTCGGAGTACGTTTTACCCGGTGCACGTGGGTTCGATCGGCGGTTTACCGGGGCGTATTATTGCCTTTATCTCTTGCTTAGCCGGCTTTACCTTCCCGATCACCGGCGTAATTATGTGGATTAACCGCTTGCGCAAGAATAAGAAAAAAAGCCAGAAAAGAGCGTTTGCTCAAGCGCGGTAATAAAAAGCATCTTAATAAAAAGAGTTAAAACTAGATTCGGGTTTGAAGTAAAAATTTAAAATTTTTTCCTTAAACAACGGATGTACTTTACTACTTTACTTTAAAACAATCTTGTTTTTACGGCTGCTACTTATTTCCGAACAGCTGTTTTTTTGGCCAGAAGGATACCAATGCTAACACCGATTTGAGGTGAAAAATAAGCGTTATTTTCGTGTTTCTTCAACGGGTAAGTAGTATCAGTCCAAGCGCTAGAGCCATACCCTTCTTCATAAATAATCCGGTCAATACTACGCACCCGGTAACCCAAACCAATATACGCTTCATTAAATAGTAACTTAGAAAGTTGGCTTTCTACTCCCCATAATATTTTAACACCATAAGTATTCACGTTTTGAGATTCCAGAGAATAATAAGCACTACTATATCCGGATTCGACGTAACGTAGTTTTTCATAGGACGATGATTTATACAAACCCAGAAGCTACACGTACATCAGTCGATAAAGATTCTGATATTCAATAGCAGAAAAACTTATATATTTTTTTATACCAACTTGGCTTATGAAGCCCGATGCATAGGTGTTTCTAGAGTCCCAAAGGGAATATTCTTTTCTTGGCCCTTTAAACCAACCTAACTTTAACTCGGAACTATAATTTTTAGAAAATTTAAATTCTGTAATCAGGGCTTTTTCTCCCACTAAAAACTGAGTGGGCGTTACTTTAAAGCCAAACCGAAAATTTTGAGATGAATTTGCTTGAGCCTTTGCCACCAAACTTACGCAAACACCAATCATTGTTAGTAGTAGTCGCATATTTAAACAGATAACTACTTAGTATTACTTCCCCAATAAATAGCGCCACCTACGTTATCGTGCGGGGCGCCGGTAACACTGCTTAAACAATTAGGTTCCTGGCGCCAGCGGAGAACCCCTAAAAAGGCGAAAATCAGCGCCTCCTTAAAACTTACTAATTCTGGTTCCGGTACTACCATTGTAAATTCATTTCCTAAATCTTGCTGAATAAGCTCGATTAAATAAGAATTAAAGGCTCCCCCACCCGTGGTTAACACACGCCGCGATGCGGTACCCGGCAATACTTTCTTGATACTGTTTGCAATATGATAAGCAATATGCTGACAGGCCGTTTGCAGTTTATCCGGTATAGAACAACTAGCAACAAGTAAGTATTGTAATGTATGGGCATCTACCCATTCCTTGCCCAATGACTTTGGATGAGGAGCGTTAAAATAATCGGAAGCATTGAGCTGATCCAATAACATTATTTGTACTTTCCCTTGCCGCGCTAACCGGCCATCCTCATCAAAAGGTAAATCAATTTGGCTTACCAAAGCGTTCAGTAACATGTTGCAGGCCCCGGTATCAAAAGCAATTCGGCCGGTTGGGCCGGGTACCGAGATATTAGCAATACCTCCTAAATTTAAACAACAATCGTAATCGCCAAACAGTAATTGATCGCCAATAGGAACCAGCGGCGCTCCCTGGCCGCCAAGCGCCATATCGAGGGTCCGGAAATCGCAGACTACGGGTAGTTGAGCCGCCGCTGCCAGGTAAGCGCCATTGCCTAATTGGTAGCCAATATGCTGACTGGGCTGGTGAAAAATGGTATGCCCGTGCGAGGCAATAAAGTCCGGGGTAATCCCGTTTTTACTAACGAACTCCCTTACCGCGTGGCCCAAATACGTTCCGTACTGGTGATCAGCTAAAATAAATTTTTCGGCAGAAACAGCCATTAGGGCATTTAAACGCTGTTTCCAAAAAAAAGTATATGGTAAAGTAGCAGTATAATATATTTTATATATCCAATTTTGATTTTTTTTCGTAAATATGCAGTATGCTAAGTCGACTCCATCCAGAGAGGTGCCCGACATGAGCCCGATAACATGGTAAGTATTCATACGTTAAAGGTAGACTTTTTTTGTAAATACGAAGCATATTGTAGAGCCCGTGTTCAGATGCACTTGAATCCCATTGATGTGTAAAATTGTGTGTTGTATGTAGGAACTTGTTTTAATTTTTTTAATTATGAGTATGAGAAATTTGTTATCGAGAGTGGAGTCTAAAAAAATAGACAAAGCGGCCTCGATGCTCAAGGTGTTAGCCCATCCGAAGCGCCTTGCGATAGTGGATCTTTTAGGGAAAGAAGAGAAGATGACGGTTACGGAAATTTATAAATATTTGGATTTACCGCAGGCCATTGCTTCTCAGCATTTAATTACCTTAAAAGATAAAGGAGTGTTATCTTCTTTTAAAGTAGGCACTAAAATCTATTACTCGCTGTCAATTCCCAAGTTGATAGATGTGATTGATTGCCTGGAAGAATGCTGCACCGATATTTAATGAAACTACTAGCTTAAAATAAAAAAGGATTGCTTACCGCAATCCTTTTTTATTTTATTTCTTACCGGTGCTTGGCTACTTCTTGTAAAAAGGATTGTCCCCATAAATAAGCCAATAAGGGAAAAACAATAAACGATAATTTATTATAAGTAAACGCCGCGCTAAAATCCAGGTGAATCAGGTGCATAATGGCCCGGGCCATGCCACAGCCATAACAAGCTCTATCTAATAAAAGCTTACTTAAACAAAGCGAAGTACCGGTATCGAACTGATTAGCTGGTAACAGTAGCAATATAACCGGCACCAAAATATACCCCGTGATCTTAACGTACGACAACATTTTTTTAAAAATTATAAATCATCCAGCGTTTCGGAATATTCGCCACCTTTCGGCTTTAAATCACCCATCAAAATCCGGATCAGATCGATCAGGGCCCAAATGCCACAGCCACCTAAGGTTAATATCTGCGCAATACCAATACCGGTATAACCTAAATAAAAACGGTGAATACCCAATGCTCCTACAAAAAAAGCTAATATAGCCGCAATTAACTGGCTCTTTCCAGTTTCGGCTGCATCGGCGGGAACAGTTGCTTTTTCTTTTTTCTCGGCAGCTTTGATAATGGCTTTTACGTCTTTTTTAACTTTTAACGCGGCTTTTAACTGCGCTATCTTGGTAATCTTCTTTGCGCCCGCAATGGTTTTAAGCGGTTGTATTTTAGCTTTTGCCGTAGTTGTAGTTATGTGGTGGGTAGAAGCCACTAACGCTGCTACTTCTTTTGCCCGAGTTGATTGTGTTAGCAAATCGGCAGCAGTAACTGCTTTTTCCTGGCTCTCATTACTGGCAGCAACGGGCGCTTTTTTCTTATAATGACTACCGTACGGATCGCCTACTTTGGGAAAATAATAAGTTTCGCGGGCACAGGCAGTTAACAAAAGTACCGCAACTAAATGGCTGAATAAAAATTTAAGTTTCATAGGAAAGATTTAATTTGGTTTAAATGTTTATTTTAAAAAACACAAATGTATCGGGTGCTTCTGAAAAGAGGCATTTAAAGAAAGTAAGGAAGAACGGGATTGTAAAAACGACTCTATTAATGACAACATCAGGTTTAAGAGCTGTTACTAACTAGAACCAGGAGGTAGGTAAAAGTGAAAGAGTTATTTTGTTGGCATAGGCGTATTCCTTTATTTGTTCATGTGTTTTCAAATATAGGAAAATTTTATTTTGAGCATAATGCAAATTAAGATTTTAACCGTTAGTAGTTAAAATCTTAAAAAAATCAATCTTAACTCAAAGAGAAATTTTGTTTTAGTTAAATAAATTGAATTTACGTGCCTATATACAACGTTTTTTTAAATTTTACTAAGGCAGGAACTACCAAATTGGCTCATGAGTAATCAAGCACAATTTATTAAAAATAGTAAAATGTTGTAGGAGCGTTATATGAAAGAAGCAAGTGGTAAAATTATATAATAATTAGCTATGAGCCGGTAAACCGATGATGGTGGTATTACTAACTAAGTTTAATTTTAAAAAATTAACAAACAAAAAGCGGCCTGTACATGATACAGGCCGCTTTTTGTTTGTAAGCTAAAGCTTATTGGTTATTTACATTCTAGCCCTGGTGTTCTTCGGGCTGTTTTTCTAAATCAAATAAATCATTTAATACATCAATTAATGTTTCGGCTTCGCCCCGTTTACAAGCGGCTTTTAACTGCAACACGGGTAGCTTAATAATCTTCTGCATCATGGATTTGGTAATTTCATCCACGCGCCGGCTTTCTTCGGGACTTAGCTTTTTTAAATGGCGGGCCATTTCTTCTTGCCGGATACTTTCTAAAGCATTTTTTAATTTATGAATAGTAGGCGAAACTAGCATTTCTTTCGACCAATCATTAAACTGTTCGATAGATTCAGCAATAATTTCGCGCACTCGCGGAATAGCGGCCAAACGGAGTTCCAATGCCTTCGAAGCTTTGTTTTGAATGGTATCAATGTTGTACACCAAAACGCCGGGTATGTTTTCTACCTCCGCTTCAATACTACGGGGCACCGCTAAATCAATAAAAAACTTATACGATAATACGTTTAACCGCTTAACCATTTCGGTGGTAAAGAACGGGGTATCGCGGGCAATCGAAGAAATAATTACGTCCGCTTCTTTTAAACCCTGAACAATATCTTCAAAGGGCAATACCGGCAACTGGCACTCATTAGCCAGCAATTGAGCTTTCGAATCGGTGCGGTTGGTAATGGTAATATTGGTAAACGCCGCTGATTCTTTTAAATTCCGGCAAACATCGGCGCCGATTTCGCCTAAACCCACCACCAGTATTTTCGGATCAGCAATGTCGGCGGTTAATTCTTCTACTAATTCAATAGCAGCGTAAGAAGTAGAAGCTGCCCCGTCGCGGAAAGAAGTTTCCTGCACTACGCGCTTATTGGTAAAGAAGATGGTATGCAACAACCGGTGTAAGAACGGCCCGGCGGTACCATTATCCGCGGACCATTGATAAGCCTGTTTTACCTGGTTAGAAATCTGAATATCGCCCACTACCTGCGCATCCAAACCCATGGCTACTTCAAATAAATGCTGCACCGCATCGACGTGGCTATTAATAATGGTAAAATAATCCAGGTATTGCGCTATATTGGTCATGTTCTTGGAAATACCCAAAAGCTTGACAATTTCGGCACTGTAATCCGTATCAGAAGTATAATAAATCTCGGTCCGGTTACAAGTAGATAAGATAAGCAAGTCAGAAGCCTGAATATATTCCTTCAGGGTCTGCAAAAATTGCTTACAGGAATTCTCGTCTAAAGCAATCAGCTCGCGGATATCCAACGGTGCCTTTTTATACGATAACGTTACTGCTTTAAAGTTTTGAAGCATGATAGAGGTACGAACTAGCCCGCAAAATTACATTGCGGTTTATAAAAATAAAACTATGTAGGTAAAAACCAAGTTTATTTATAATCATTTTAAATTGTAACGGAGTTATTGGTAGTAAACGTTGCCTCTGCTAAATATTTTTTTAAATAAGCATCTGTTTTACCAGTAACTTTCGTTTATAAACCGCACATTATTTTATTTAGCTATAAGTTAATACCATAACTGTAATAGAGCGTGCTGTTATATTAACACAAAATGCTACCAATTTATTCCAAAAAAACCAGATTAAAGTTAGTAATTATTGTAATTGCCTTGTTAATCGGAGCCGCTTCGGTATTGTACAGCAATTTTCTGGTAAGCAAATTATCGGATCGCGAAAAACAACTTATAGGCCTGTATGCCAGAGGATTACAATTCACCATCGACACTAAATCGGATGAAAACATGGTTTTTATTTATTCCGAAATTATCGAAGCAAATAAAACCATACCGGTAATTTTAACGGATGCCCAATTAAATGTACAATCATCCCGGAATATACCGTTCTCCAAAAATATTTCGGAAAAGCGCAAACAAGAGTTACTGCGCCGCGAACTCGAAATCATGAAGGAGCAACATAGCCCTATTATGGTAGATTATGGCGGCAACACCAAAAGTTATATTTTTTACAAAGATTCAGCCGTACTCTCGCAATTGCGCTATTACCCGTACGTGCAGTTAACGGTTATTGCGTGCTTCTCTTTAATGGCTTATTTCGCTTTTAGCTATTCGCGCAAAGCCGAGCAAAACCGGGTTTGGGTAGGTTTGGCGAAGGAAACTGCGCACCAGTTAGGCACACCGCTTTCTTCCTTAATGGCTTGGTACGAGTATTTAAAAGCCAGTCCTACTTTCCAGAACGAGCCTATTGTGGAAGAACTGGGCAAAGATGTACGGCGACTCGAAATTATCACGGAACGCTTTAGCAATATTGGCTCGGTTCCGGCTTTAAAAGACGAGAATATTCTGCGTGTCACGGAAAATGCTATTAGCTACCTGCGCAACCGGGTTTCTAAGAAAGTGGATTTTACGATTAAAGCTGATTTTCCGGTTGATACGCCAGCTAAAGTAAATATTCCGTTGTTTGAATGGGTAATCGAGAACATTTGCAAAAACGCCATTGATGCCATGGAAGGCAAAGGCAGCATTGATGTGCGCCTTTCCTTTGCCGGCAAAAATAAAAGCAATGTAGCCATCGATATTAAAGATACGGGCAAAGGCATTCCGAAAAGTAAACTGAAAGACGTGTTTTTACCCGGTTACACTACCAAAAAACGGGGATGGGGTTTAGGTCTGGCTTTAGCCAAGCGCATCATCGAGAACTATCACCAGGGTAAATTATACGTAAAATGGTCCGAACTGGGTAAGGGCACCATGTTCCGGGTAATGCTTAACCGGTAAATTTAAAGTCACCTACGTATTACCTATAATTTTAAGGTTGTTATACAGGTTAAAATTTAAAATTACTTGCCTACCGCGGCGGCTGGCCGGGCGCGTAAAGCAGACCAGGTTTCATCAATGGCAATCTGGGTAACGCATTGCAGCGCTATTTGATCTACCAAGGTCCGGATTACCTCTCTTTTTAAATCGCTTTTAATTTTGCCGGTGCCTTTGGGATAACACACCCAGAACAAACCATCGTAGGTGCCAGCGCCGGCAACAAACCGCAGGTGTTGTTCCAGTTCTTGCTTATTACTTCCAAATACCGCGATAAAATCGTAAGATCCCATAATTTCGGGGGTTATCTGGGTATCGTGCGGCATATTCGCCAGCAAAGCCGAAAATGCCGCCGGTGCATTCACAATCAATTTCTGCTGATGCGGGAATAAGCGTAATTTTTTAAAAATAAGATCTGGATTCATGCAACAAAGCTTGAAGTAAATTTTAAAAAAGTACCATTTAGTTACTGAGCAAGATACTAGTTTTGCCACTACTACCTAAATATTTTGTATTTTTCGCGCATACTTACTTATTATGAATCTACGAAATCTTTTTCGCAAAAAAGATATAGCCGCTATTGTTGCTGAGTTTGACCGCACGGAAGCCCTGCATACCACCGGTGGATTAGTTCGCAACCTGACTTTACGCGATTTAACGGCCTTGGGCATTGCGGCCGTTATTGGCGCCGGCATTTTTAGTACTATTGGCAATGCCAGTGCGGCCGGTGGTCCGGCGGTATCGCTTTTATTTGTGTTTACGGCGCTTGCCTGTGCTTTTTCGGCGATGTGTTACGCGCAGTTTGCTTCTACCGTACCGGTATCGGGCAGTGCCTATACCTACGCGTATACTTCTTTCGGGGAGTTAATTGCCTGGATTATTGGCTGGGATTTATTAATGGAATACTGTATTGGCAATATTGCCGTCGCTATTTCGTGGTCGGATTATCTAACCTCGTTTTTAAGCGGTTTTGGCGTAAAAATGCCCATGTATCTCACCATGGATTACTTATCGGCTGCCCGCGGCCATACCGCCGCTACGGAGCTGCTGGCTCAAGGAAAAACCTTAGCCGATGCCACCCCTACCGTGCAGGATGCTTACGCGGCCTGGCAGCAAGCACCCCACTTGGGCTCCATGCGGGTAATAGCGGATCTTCCGGCTTTGTTTATTACCATGGTTATTACTTACCTGGTATACGTTGGCATTAAAGAATCCAAGCAAACGGCTAACTTATTGGTACTGCTTAAGTTGTTAGTAATATTAATGGTAATTGTGGTAGGTGCTTTTTACGTGCAACCAGCTAACTGGAGTCCTTTTGCGCCCAACGGAATTAGCGGCGTTTTAAAAGGCGTTTCGGCGGTATTTTTCGCGTACATCGGTTTCGATGCTATTTCTACAACCGCCGAAGAATGCAAAGATCCGCAGCACGACTTACCTAAAGCTATGATTTACGCCTTGGTAATTTGTACCATTTTGTACGTAACCATTACTTTGGTTTTAACCGGTATGGTGCCTTATACCGAACTGGGTATCGGCGATCCGCTGGCTTATGTATTTGAGCGCTTAAATTTAAATATTATCTCGGGCATTGTGGCTTTTAGCGCCGTAATCGCCATGACCAGCGTTTTACTGGTTTTTCAGATTGGGCAGCCGCGTATCTGGATGTCGATGAGCCGGGATGGACTTTTGCCCCAGGCATTTTCTAGAATTCACCCTAAATTCAAAACCCCTTCTTTTGCTACTATTGTTTCGGGCATGGCCGTAGGTATTCCGGCTTTGTTTATGAACTTAACCGAAGTAACCGATTTAACCAGCATTGGTACCTTGTTCGCGTTTGTGCTGGTTTGCGGGGGTATTTTACTCATTGATCACGATCAAGCCCGTTTGCCGGGTACCAAAGGTTTCCGGGTGCCTTATTACAATTCCAAGTTTGTACTGCCGTTGTTATTGCTGCTGGGCCTGGTATTAGCTTTATACTTTAATGCGCCCGGGGTGAAGCAATTTTTTAGTTTAGGCGATGGTATTAATTCTGGCTGGGACGTAGTAAAACACCGCTTACCGATGTATGGCTTCCTGGTGGTTTGTTTAGTATTGGCATACTACGCTTTTACCCGAAACCTATCGTTGATTCCGGTTCTGGGTTTGCTCACTAACTTATACCTGATGACAGAGTTAGGAATTACCAACTGGAGTAGGTTTCTATTGTGGCTGGCCTTAGGGTTGATTATTTACTTTAGCTACAGCTACCGGCATAGCAAACTTTATCAAAACAAGTAATTTTTGTTATTAGGGGTTCGTTACTTAGCTCATATTTTATTAGACAAAGATCCGTAAAATCAACGGATTAAATAAACCTATTTCGCCGAAGTACCACCTTACCGAGCTTACTTGTTAAGAGCCGTATTTTTTATATATCGTTGGGCTTTAACTTCGTGCGCGTGGCTTTTTTATCGGCCTGGTATTTTTTGCTCTGTAAACGTTGCTCTTTAATGGCTTTACTGGGTTTAGTGGCTTGGCGGGGTTTAAGGCGCGTAAAAGCTTTTTGCAGCAATTCGTAAAACTTTTTCACGCAAGCTTCTTTATTGGCTAACTGACTGCGCTCCGTTTGACAAATAATCTGTAAATAACCCTCGTTGGTAATGCGGCTGGCTAGTTTCTCCAGCAGTACTGCTTTTTCTTCGGGCGTCAGCAACATCGATGCTGCCACCGGAAAACGTAGTTCTACTTTGGTGGCAACTTTGTTTACATTCTGACCACCCGGCCCGCCACTTCGTGAAACCTGAAAAATAAATTCCGGATAAAAATCACGGTGTTTACTGGTTACTATCATGTAAGGCAAGTACGCAAACTAAGGGCAAAAGTAACAAGTAGATACCAAACCTATCCGCCGTTACTACAAAAAAACCGGTACTTACAAACGTCTCCTCACACATTATTAAAAAAAATACCTGTACAACATCAGCCCGAGGCTAAACGGTGATTTGACTTTAAAAAGCCAATAATTTTTAAATTTAGGGCAGTCTACGGCGTTTTGTTTGGCTATTCTTACGTGGTTTGCCGTAATTATAATACTGGAATTACCAGTGTAGTTTTTCAAGAAAATCATTCTGGTAAAACGATAAAGGAATTTAGGCAACAAAATTAAAAAAATACGGTTATAAAACTGCGGTTCTTAAACGCGCTTTTGCATGAGTTTATTTAACTTTTCTATGAGCAAACCTTTTAACGTACCCAATCAGGTAATTTACATTTGCACCGGCAGCAAATGTAAAAAACGCGGCGGGAAAGAATTATGTAAACTTTTCCGGGACCAGGCCAAGAGCGCCGGCTTGAAAAATACCGTTGAAATTATAAAAACCGATTGCACCGATCGTTGTGATTTTGCGCCCGTACTCAGCTTTCAACCGCAAAACGTTTGGCTGCACCAGGTAGCGGAGTACCAGGTTCCACAACTCTTTCGGCAATACCTGCAACCGCAGCCAAGTGCCAACTCTAATACTTCTTTCTCTTTAGATACGAACCAGGATCAAATTTAAAAACAAGCTTCAGCCTTTAAAACCAGAGCGCTTCCAGCAGTAATATAACTTATTGTTTTTAGAAGATAATTTATGATTTAAATCTGCTATTCTAAATATAATTAGTATATTCACCCGTAATACGGTAAAGCGCGATGGAAACTTTTTAAGGCGACTTTACCTGTTACAACAGTTACCACTTTCTCTTCAGTCATTGTCGTTCCGATTTTTAGTTGCTGGCATTTTTTTAGTAACTAATAGCCATTACTTTTCTGGTAATAAGATTACGGCTAAGTAATATACTGTTCTTAACGGTATAATTGCTTCGGATTTTACTCATCGCTCCTCTTTCCTGGTTTCTTATCCGGTGTACTCTCGTGGTACTTTTACTCCCTGTTCTATTTAAGATAGTACCGTTTAAACTTGTATAGCCTTTTTCTCGCTCCACTCCCGATGAAAACAATAATCAACGATTCTCTGGTAAATTCTACCGTTGAACACCCCCGTCAACCGGATGATTTTAACGAACTGCTGCAGAAATGGAAAAACCAATCGTACGACGACGTGCGGATTAATTACGACGACTTTATTCAGAGCAACCCCATTTTACAAACTTTTTTAAATCTGGGGGCCTGTTTAACCTGGATTATGGATATGCGCACCATGCAGTATACTTTTATCAGCAGCAATGTAAAACAGATATTAGGCTATGAAACACATTATTTTTTTGAAAGAGGGGTGCCGTTTATATCGCAGATTATGCACCCCAGCGATTTACCCAAAACGGCCAAACTAGTTAAAATCATCTGGGATTTTTTAGTAACACTACCTGTATCGGAGCGCCAAAAATATAAATTTAGCGGTGACTACCGCATTGTTAAACCCGATGGCAGTATCGTACGCATTTTGGAGCAAAACACCATTTTACAACTCGATCGTAAAGGCAACATCACGCATTTACTCGGCGTAGGATCTGATATTACGCATTGGAAAAAAACGGACGACAGCATGGCCTCGGTTATTTGCACCGAAGATGATACCTGCTTTTTTTGCACCGCCAATGATGACTACTTAAGACCCCAGGTAACGCTGAGTAAACGCGAAAAGGAAATTGTAAAATTAATCGCGGACGGCTACAACAGTAAATTTATTGCCGATAAACTTTTTATTAGTTTTCACACGGTAAACACCCATCGCCAGAATATTATCGAAAAAACCCATACCAAAAACACCAGCGGCCTTATTCAGTTTGCTGTTTGCCACGGCTTAATTTAAAAAATTTAGTTTGTTACGTTATAGTATACCCTTACCGGGTAATTACCTTAATAGCGTTAGCTCGTAGAGGCTCATAAAAAAGCCTGCTTCTCAGGCTATGAAGCAGGCTTTTTATTACTAGCTATAAAAAATTAGCTTAGTTATCGTACTTAATTTTAGGTACGGCTTTGTCTATTTCGTAGCGGCCGGTACCTTCTTCGCCAATTACCTCAAATAATTCTAAGGCGCGGCGAGCCACGTATTCTTCTTCAATCTGTTCTTTTAAGAACCATTGCAAAAACTGGAAAGTCATAAAATCCTTGCTCCGGAAACAAGCGTCGGCCATACGGTTAAACTGCTGCGTAACGTAAATTTCTTGTTGCAGCGCTTGTTCAAACACCGTCCGGAACGATTCAAAATCCTGGGGAATATTTACTACTTCCGGCGACAGCGCTTGGCCACCCATATCGTTCACAAAATTAAACAGCTTGAGCATGTGCTCCCGCTCTTCGCCGGATTGTTTCTGGAAATAACCCGCACTGTAATCAAAACCGTTTCGGTTGCACCACGACGACATGGCCAAATAAATAGCGGAGGAATGCGCTTCTACTTTTATCTGCTCGTTCAGGAGCTTTTCTATTTCTTCGGAAAGTGACGTTCTAAGTCTTAGTAAGTCTTTCATAATTATTTTAATTTCTAAAAAATACAGGTACCTACAAAAGTCCCTGACTTAAATGTAACTGAATATTTCAAAAATAGTTTAAGCAAGCTTTATTTTTCACCAAATACATATTTAATCTAAATAAAAAATTACTACCCAAGTAGTTATAAGCCTGGAACTAATACTTGGCTCACTATTTAAAATTTAAAAAAGTTGTTGTTAGATTTATGAGTGGCGCTTAATAAAAGAAAGTAAAAGATTCTGCTTTATTTATTTGGACTAATTCTAAACAGATCTTACATTTGTATTAATCCGGTTACTTCAGAGCAGGCCGGTAGAGGCAATATGGGTACGAAAACCAATCTGATTGAAATATTCCGGACCACGCAAGGAGCTGTTTACCAGTGCAATCGCCGCAATTGTTACTGGATTGAATTTGCCGGAGGTTTCTCTCCTTTCACTTTATCTGATTTTAAATTACTCAAAAAGCAGCTCGAAATCATTAATGTGAGCGAAATGGTGCAAAATACCAATCGTACTGCCGACGTGGTTGTTTTAATGCCGCACCGCTCGGAGCGTTGTTTTGTATTAACGCTCACGGATGTGTTGCAATTCCGGGAATTAATGCAAGGAGCTAAAGTAATGATTGAGTTAAACAGTATGCTTTTTGAGAGCTTGCACGCTATGGCTATTTAATTTATCTTTTAAGTCGTACTTTTTTAAATTTATCCTGATTCTAGGAAAATTTCGCCAGCTTAGCCACACTTAATTAATAAATTTACTGTATCTTCTTAGCTGTACTCTTTTGCATTTATTCCCTTTTTTGGCACAGTAGGCGTGTACCTTCTGGCTTTTACTACGGCATTCTCTTCCGGATTAAATAATTTAGGCTAACATTCTTAGATTTTTAGCGAATTTTTAACAATCCAGCGCTACTAATTTTCCGTATTTACCTCTATTTTCTTATTGATAAAACAATTAATTCATTTATTACAATTGGATTAGGGAAAAGTAATGAAAGTAAATTTAAACTAGGATTTCTTCTGAAAATAATACTAGATTGCACTTCCTATATTTCTATCTACTTACTCCTAAGCTTGTTCATTAAGTTACTGGTAAAGCCTGCTCTTAAGAGCCATCGGGCAATTGCCAGGAACGCTTATAATGGTTAATAAAGTAAATTTGAATTCGTGCATAAACCGGTAAACTTACGTATGGAAAACAAATACCCTGTTCCAAAACCCTTGTGTTGCTTTTTGCTTTTTAGCTGGCCGCAGTTCCTACTAGTAATCTTTATCGTATTAAGTTCCTCGCGCCCGGTATTGGCCCAAAGCATTCTCTGGGAAAAAACTTTCGGGGGGCGTGCCGATCAAGATACCACAACGGCTAGTAATTACGGCCGCTCGCAACTGGAAGCTATTATAAACACATCGGATGGAGGCCATTTACTAGGTGGTAAATCCAACGCCAGCATCGGTTTAGATAAAACCCAGGGTCGGATAGGCAAATTTGACTATTGGCTCGTAAAAACTAATGCCGAAGGCACTAAACAGTGGGACCAAGTACTGGGCGGCACCGGTCAGGAAGAGCTTTTTGGCGCCATTTCTACACTTGATGGTGGTTATTTGGTAGGAGGATCTTCTGATTCTCCGGCTGGTAACGATAAAAGTGAAGCCAGCAAAGGCGGCTACGATTATTGGGTAATAAAACTAGATAGCACGGGCAATAAAATTTGGGATAAAACCCTGGGCGGCAATAATTACGATCAGTTAAAAGCCATGGTAACTACCCCGGACGGTGGCTATCTGCTTGCCGGCAGTTCTAATTCCGGGGCAGGCGGTAATAAAACGCAAGCTGGTAATAACAACAACGATTACTGGGTAATAAAATTAGATAGTACCGGTGCGGTACAATGGGACAAAACGTATGGCAGCAGCAATCTGGAATATCTCAGTAATGTAGTGACTACTTCCGATGGAGGCTATTTACTGGCTGGCGAAGTAGACTCAGTAATATATGAAAAAGATGGTACCCGGTTTACGGTGCAAACCCGCAATTTTAACGCCTTAAAGATAGATGTAAACGGCGAGCAGCTCTGGAACAAAACTTTTTACAAACCTTTTAACTCGCCCTTAAAAGCCTTTGTAACCACGCCCGATGGCAATTATTTGTTCGCTGGCAGTAACTATCTGCTTAAAATAAATGAAAACGGAATCCAACTGTATCAGAAAAATGTGAGCAGCTTTTTACAAGAAGGGAAAGAGCTCGAAGATGTAATAGCTACGCGGGACGGCGGATATTTATTGGGTACCAATGGCTTTTACGCAGCGGATAGCCAAGGTAACAACCGCGGCGACGATTATAGATTAGTAAAACTGGATAATAACGGTACTTTTCAGTGGGATAGTCCTTATGGTGGCAATGGCTACGATTTCCTAACTACTGTTACGCTTTCCACCGATGGCAGCTATTTATTAGGAGGGTATTCTGCTTTAAGTAACGGCATCGATAAAACCGATGGTATAAAAGGTGAGATAGACTACTGGGTTTTAAAAGTAAAAGAAGATGTAGAGCCTGATTTAATTACCTGGAACCAACGTTATGGCGGAACTGACCAGGATAATTTAACCCAGGTAATTCAAACGCTGGATGGCGGTTACCTGCTCGGGGGTTATTCGCTTTCGAGTAAAACCGGGGATAAAGCGCAAGCCCGGCAAGGTGGTTATGATTACTGGGTCATAAAAACAGATGATGAAGGTAATATACTTTGGGAAAAAACCTATGGTGGTACCGGTAACGATTACCTGAATAGCCTAGTTGAAATTCCGGATGGCCGGTATTTATTAGGAGGCAGTTCCGAGTCAGGTATAAGCGGGGATAAAACAGAAGGTAGCCAAGGTAGCCGAGATTTTTGGGTTATCCAGGTAGATTATAAAGGCGATATTATCTGGGATCGCCGTTTTGGCGGCAGTGGTTCTGAAGATTTACGGAAAGTTCAGCTGCTACCTACCGGGGGGTATCTGCTGGGCGGTTCCAGTAATTCGCCGGTAAGCGGCGATAAAAGCCAAAATAACCAAGGTGGCCAGGATTACTGGATCTTACAAATAAACAATCTGGGACAGAAAATTTGGGATCGGCGTTACGGTGGCAGTTCCAACGACTTTTTAGAAGATTTTATTTTAAACCCTGATGGTAGCTTTTTATTAGGAGGCACCTCTAATTCCGGCAGGACAGGCGATAAAACCCAAGGCAGCCAAGGGGGTTCCGATTACTGGGTAATAAAAGTAAATAGTGCCGGGGAACCGCTCTGGAACACGCGTTTTGGGGGTAATGAACCAGATAATCTTTTTGCCCTGGCCAGTACCGCCGCCGGCGACTTCCTACTGGCTGGCTATAGTAGTTCGGGCAGCAGCGGCAACAAAACAGAAGCTACCCGAGGTAATCAGGATTATTGGTTGGTAAAAATAGATAATACCGGCGCAAAAATTTGGGATAAAACTTTTGGAGGCCGGGGCAAAGAGGAACTACGATCGCTTACCAGCACCCGGGATGGCGGTTTTGTGCTAGGGGGAACTTCCTTTTCCGGTAGAGGAGGTGATAAAACGCAAAATAGCCGGGGCAATAGCGATTACTGGGTTATTAAAACCGACAGTACCGGCGTGCCGCAATGGAACTATCGCTTTGGAGGGAACGGGTTTGATGAACTTCGCACCGCTTTAACTACCCGGGAAGGTGGTTTAATTTTGGGAGGGCGCTCTACTTCCGGAGTTAGCGGCGATAAAAAACAGCCCAGTTGGGGCAATGCCGATTACTGGTTAGTAAAATTAGCGGCTACCGCCGTAGGTATTGAATTACCAGCATTGCTCTTACCAGGTTCTTCCGTAATGCTAAAGGCTTTTCCAAATCCATTCCCGGATAAGCTAACTTTACAGTTTTCAGTACCACATACCCAGCAAGTAGTTTTACAAATTTTCGATCAGCAAGGTCAAGAAATTGCTCCTTTATTTAGCGGTGAAGCACAAGCCGGCAAAGTATATGAACTACCCTGGCAACCGCAAGCTAAAGTACCCGCCGGTATGTATATTCTGCGCCTGCAAACAGCTAAACAGGTAAAATTCCAGAAACTGCTACTTTCCCGATAAAATTCTCTTGCAGCTTTAAAACAGCCGGTCACAAGTAATATGGCCGGCTGTTTTGTTAATTTGGGCGCTTCATTAGCCAGCTATAATCCAATACTTTTTTGCATGCTATACGAAATGTTCCAAAGTATTTAGATTATGGAGAAAACAGATAAAAGAAACTTATTTCGGGCATTTCCAGAATAGCACCAAAGTCATTATTGGAGTTCGTATTAATAAGCTGCTATAGGTTAACTAAGTAAAATATAAAAGCACTACCCGAATAGGCTTATATGTGGAGTTGGTTTTGCCTTCGCAATTAAGCCTTTGTACATTTAAATAAATCCTCTCTTATTGGGAATACGGCACTTATACTACGCGTGGTAGCACCCCTGACCAAAGGCAACCATATTCTTTCAGCTCTTTGATGGCACTAGAATTGCCAATATTTAAAAAACTTAATAGTGTAAGTAGAAAATCCGTTTTCCAACTCTATAAAATAATATGTATCAAAAACTATTAATTAAAATTTTTGCATTTCTAGTAGTAAGCCTGATCGCTTTCGGCTGTAAAACAACGGTTGCCCATCGTACTGGATCTCCTCAAACGGCCGGAACATTACCGCCGGGTCAAGCTAAAAAGGTATACGGACAGCAATCTGCCAAAGCCTTTGCGCCCGGTCAGCAAAAAAGCGTAGCTCCGGTACTGTTATTAGAAATACAGATGTTTCCGGTAAAGGCAAGAAGAAAAAGTAAGCCATTTTTTTAAATATTTTAAGTAAATGCTTCCCAAAAAAGGAAGCGTTTATTGTTTTAAGTCCTAATTACTTCACATAATTATAAATACACTTATACCTATTTACATCACCAATTAATTACCCTGGCTAACTTTAATTTTTATTGCGTTCTTTCTAATACCAATTAATAAATAGAAACATTCGGCAATGCGTTACTCCTTTCAACTTGCTCTAAACGGAACCAACTTATCTACCGAAATAATAGCGGGAATCTCGTCTTTTCTGGCAACCTCTTATATTATTGTGGTCAATCCCAGCATTTTAAGTCAGACCGGAATGCCTTTCGCTGGGGTACTAACGGCTACAATATTAGTATGCTTTTTCAGCAGTTTAATGATGGGGCTTTTTGCGCGTAACCCGATCTTGGTGGCTCCCGGAATGGGCTTGAACGCTTTCTTCACTTATTCAGCGGTACTGGGCCTGAAAGTTCCTTGGCCCGTAGCTTTAGGTGCAGTATGCTGGTCGGGGATTATTTTTCTGCTACTTTCCGCCTTTAACATTCGCACTTTAATTATAAAAGCTATTCCGAAGCCCTTACGATACGCCATTGCCGCGGGCATTGGTTTGTTTATTACCTTAATTGGTTTTACAAATGCCCGGTTTATCGTGGCTAATCCGGCCACTATTTTGGGGGTAGGCCCGTTAAATGCTACCCTACTCACGTTCTTAGCGGGCTTGTTATTAACGGCATTATTGGTAACTCGTCGGGTACCCGGCGCTATTTTACTTGGCATTTTGTTTACTACTTTGGCGGCTTACCCCTTAGGACGTTGGTGGAGCGACCCCGGAGTTACCCTGGTAAACTTTAAAGGAATAGCTGCGGCTCCGGATTTTAGTTTACTGCTGCGTTTAGATTTGGTAAATTCCTGGCAATGGGCTGTAGTGCCGGTAATTTTCTCGTTTGTATTCACCGATTTGTTCGACAGCTTATCTACTTTAGTAGGCTTAGCCGAAGCCGCTGATTTATTAGATGAAAATGGGGAACCGCGCCACGTAAAACGCGCTTTATTAACGGATGCCGTAGCCACCACGCTGGCCGGATTGGTAGGCTCTAGTCCGGGTACGGCTTATATCGAATCGGCGGTTGGGATTGAGGCGGGTGGCCGTACCGGGTTAACAGCTGTAGTTAGCGCCTTGTTGTTTTTGCCTTTTTTATTCTTGGCGCCATTATTATCGGTTATTCCGGCAATTGCTACTGCTCCCGCTTTGGTACTGGCAGGTGTTTTCATGATTAGGCCAATCACTAAAATTAACTGGCTGCAACTTCACGAAGCCATACCGGCTTTTTTGGCTATGGTTTTGATACCGTTTACCTATTCTATTACGCAAGGTATCATCTGGGGATTTCTCTCCTGGACTTTTTTAAAATTAACAACCGGTCACCATTCAGACGTAAGCGGAGCTTTACTGATTATAGATGCCTTTTGTATAATAGCTTTAATTTTAGCCTAAAAACAGTCTGCAAGAGCAAAACATGATACCCTGCCAAGTACTCATCTACTCGAAACTTAGTTAAAAGCATTAATTAAAACATTGTTCCAGGCGCTACAAACCAATCCTCCTGGAACAATCAGGCTGTTGCGTGGCTCTTTAACAAATAATTTTTAAAATTTTGTTACGCCCCACCCACTTTTTCCTGATCAGGCAGCTCATTATAGCCGGTCATTTCTTCTTTAGTAGTTTCGGTGGAAGGCGTGTATTCTTCTTGATCAGTTTCTTGGTCATCCGACGAGGTTTCCGCATTTTCAGTTTGATTCCCTTCGGAACCGCCCGTTACTTGTTCTCCTTCTTTCTGGAAATCAGGACTTGGGATATTATCTGGATTTGCATCATTCTGGCTCATATAGCAAAATATAATTTTTAGTTTGATTGATTTCAGATACTAGTAGCGTAAATAAGACTTAGAAGTTTTATTAAAATTTAAAAAAATAGATTAAAGGTTACTTCCTGGCTTCACTAACGAATTCCCATTAACTAATAATTTTGTACTTTTCCAATTATACCAAAGCACCTAAGCAAGAGACTACCGATAATAGAATGATATACTCCTGCGCTTATTGCGAAGAATTACTTAATTATTAATTTTACAAGGCAATCAAATAAGCAGTTACAATAAACAACCTTATATACATCTAAACAAAATAGCATCATTCCATGAAAAAGTTACTACGCAAAGTTATCAATCCATTTTTACCTTCTTACGAAGTAGTTTGCACGAATTACCAGATCATTCCAGGAATGCCCGTAAACAAGAATCAATCCCGTCATTCTTTTGGCAAAGGTGCTTCGCAGGAAGCCACTGAGTTCTATAGTAAAGTTGTTAATTCCGACATTACTAAGCTGATGGCTCCGGTTGAAATTCACCTGACCAAAAGAGGCAAAACTATTCAGCAGGCTAATTTTGGACCGGTTGAAAGCTTTAAAAACAACACTAGAAAAGCCGCGTAACACCCTCTCCCTGGAAATCTTATTGGCTTAGTACGAAACCCTTTTGGTTAAACCAAAAGGGTTTTTATTTTTGGTAATAATTTTACTACTATATCTTCTCCAATAAATTTATGAACCAGCATAAAAAGATAAGTGACCAATTCTTTACAAAACAACCAATTAACTGGTATATTTAAAAATTATATTTTTCCTTTACACTCAAAGATATAAAAAGCCTGCTTGGTTGATAAATGCAACTACTAAACTAGCATTATACATATGCGATTCAACAATTGCGAAGCAGCTTATTACCAATGTAAAATCAAACCACTCTATACGCAATGCTTACCGGAAGATTATAAAATTTAAAAATCAGTTTTGTTCAAATTGCATTTAGCTGAGTGTTTTAATCTTATTATTTTAATTCTAAGTTCTTTAAACCTGTTATTTTTAAATTACTCGGTTGCTCCTTGTACCTTTAAAGTAACGGAAGATGATAATAAACCAAGTGGTACACTTAACTCACCGGTATGCGCATCAATCAAACCATTGCGTTCATTTTCAATGTTGGTAGCCTGGGTATAGACATCGCCGGCAATGGGCCGACGGCGTAATTCGTCTTTAAACTGCCGGATACGCTCGGTACGTTCTTCGGCATCTTTGGGGCCACCGTAATCCGGAAAGCCAAAGCCGCCCCACTCGCTTACGACTAACGGCACCTGGCGGCGGTAAAAAAACGGGTCGCCCACCACCAATGGAAAAGCAGCCACTCCTTCGGTTTCCCCGTTCGTTAAACGATCGAGCAAATCGCGCCAGCGGTTTAAATCGGGCGTGTACAGGTGGGCCGTGAGTAAATCCGATTTTAGTTTACCTTCCAGAGAAATATGCTGCCAGCCATCGTTATCTACCACCAAGAATTGCGGATGATTAATTAATAAATAATGATACATCTCGACGATGTACTGCCGGGTTTCGGGGTTGGTAGCAATATCTTGGGCGCCCCAGTCTTCGTTGTACAAACTCCAAATAATAACGGAAGGGTTGGTTTCTAATAAAGCCAGCATGCGCAGCAATTCGGCGCGGTGATTCTGGCGACTTAGCGCCGTAGAACTATGCGGGCTGGGTACTTCTACCCACAACAACAGTCCGATCTCATCGGCAAGGTTATATATGCGCGGATCCACTCCGGCAATGTGCACACGCACTAAGTTGCAACCTAAAGCTTTCATGGCATAAAAGTGCCGCTGCATTTCTTCGTAGGTAGCAGTGCCGGGTTGGTACAAAATGCCATCGAGGTAAATCGGCTCGTTATTCAGGTACACGTAGCGGCCCCGCGATTCAATTTTGCGCAGGCCAAACTGGGCTTCTATTTCGGCTTCGTAGCCGTTCTCATCAATTAACTGCGCTACCACGCAGTACAGATTAGGCGATTCCGGGGACCATAGTTTCGCATCGGGCAGTTCCATAACTACCCGCTGCTGTTTCTGGCCAGCTTCTAAAGGCAAAATAAAGTCGGAGGTAGCCAGTGGCTCCGAATTCTTTTCCGGAGAAAATACCTTAAGCCGCAGGGTATACAGGCCCGGATCGTGGATTCGGGTAGTAAAATTAAAACGCACCAGAAAATCTTCCACCACACTTACAACGCCTATCCGGGACCGCAGCCGGTTACGTTCAACGGTTTCGATCCAAACGCTGCGTACGGCGCCCGTGTTGGTCTGGTACCAAATGCCACCCCGCTTGTACACGTGCGATTCTTGTTTGCCGCGCGGTATTTCGGCATCCATGTTATCGGCAATGCGCACCGTAAGTCGGTTAACAGGCAAAAGATCGGCTTCTTCTATTTCGTAGGAAAAAGAACTGTATTCTCCGTAATGCACGTCTTCTCCTTCGATGGTACGCAACGGGCGGCCATTGAGCCACACGCGGGTTTCGTAGCCACACGCTCCAAACGTTAGTTGAAACATGGCCGGAGTTAAATCGCCGTTTCGTTCGGGTTTATGAAATTCCCGTTCGTACCAAACGACTACTTTATCCTGCCAGATAACCGGATCTTTTTGTCCTTTGGCGGCGGCTAAATGCATTTCTACGCTACCCGGCCATTGAGCAGTTTGCTTGCAATAATGGCCCGTCTGCCAGTTTTCCTGTAAGCCTTGGTCATCGGGGTCGTAACAAAACTGCCATTCGCCATCGAGGAGCAGATAGGTATTTGGCCGCAAAACGACACGGGGTAATGGATTTTTAAATTCTTCTAGTGCCGGGATAACAGCTAAACTTTTAGAAATACCGAAATTAGGATTAGGAACAGTCATAGGTGCTTAGGTCTTAAAATCCGTACGAAGAAGCAGGCTGCAGAGATATATTTTGCCCCGATCGATTGATCTTAAATAAACAGGTAAAAGACATGAGAAATACGTAAACCAGTATATCAACAAAAAAGGATGGCTAGTAGCCATCCTTTTTTAAAATTTTGTTGTTAATTACTGTGGTTCCGGAATAAAATTCATGGAAATGGAATTTACGCAGTGCCGGGTGTTTTTGGGGGTAAACCGTTCGCCCTCAAACACGTGCCCTAAGTGCGCTTTGCAATTAGCGCACACAATTTCTTCGCGGTAGCCGTCGGCGTCTAACACCCGTTCTACCGCTCCCGGAATTTCATCATCGAAGCTGGGCCAGCCGCAATGCGAATCAAACTTATCAGCGGAGCGGTAAAGCGGTGCATTGCAACGTCGGCAAACATAGGTACCGGGCTGTTTGTGCTGGTAATATTTACCAGTAAAGGGCATTTCGGTGCCTTTGTATACCAGCACCCGTTCTTCTTCGGGAGAAAGTTTATTATAACTAGTAGTTTTATTTGTGTTATCCATGTTTTTTTAAATTTGAAGCAAGCTTGCTACTTCATAAACAATCTAAAATATAAGTTAGTTTGCAAAAGTACATAAGGCTATTTGTTTGTTTAAGAAACGCGGTCAGGAACAAACAGTTTTTAGGAATAAGATTAAATTACTCAGGTTCCTTCCCAATATACTATTCTATAAAAGAGGCCACCCAATTTCAAGTAAGGATTAATGCAACCAAGAGAATTACTATCAATAGAAACGTACGCAATTATAATTCGCCATTTGAGTTATGTGAGATTCTGCCAACCACCGCATCCGGTAAGCGTTCATGGCGGTACGGCCCAGCTTATCCAGCAAACGGTAATTAACTACGGCTCCTACGGGGGCGCCAATCACCGGAATAAACTGCGCCAGTTTAGCTAAATCAATATAATCGCGGTATTCTTGCTGAAAAGTGCGCCAGTTAAACTGATGAATATCAGCGGGCAAGTGTTTTTTCTGTTCTTCCCAGTTAGTCATTTGGCGATAAATGTGAATGCGCTGTTCCTGGCTGCTAAAGGCTAATTAGAAAATGTATAACAGATAAATGCGCTCCCGGTAATCGGTTACGAAGTGGCCGTACAGCGCCGCAATATCATGCAGCATTTTTAATTTTATGCCGAGTAACAAAGGAAAATCGGCTAAGCCTAGTAAAATACCACCCGCACCGGTAATGGCCTGGTGTATTTTTTCCGGGATAATGTTATTTATTTTCTGTTGCAGACGCTTGGCTAACCGATTTGTCCACGTGGGAGACTGCCCCATTTGGCGTTGCCAGATTCTTAATTCGCGTCGTACGCTTTCTTCGTAAACCAACTCATTCATCGGGAATAGCTGATAAGTAGTTATTTGTTGTTCATTGCTAGGTTTATAAATACTTAGAAGCCACAAGACTACTATATAACCACCTGATTTACATTCTTAGAAGCACTTAAATAAAAGTAGCTCACTCTTTAAAGCATATTATTGATCGAACAACGAATAACGAACAACTAACTAGTTAGTCGGGTACCAGTTCCGGAGGCGTACATCTATTTGATTATTACCGGCGTTTACTAATTTTTTAAAATTTTCGACGTCGCTTAAGCCACTTTGCCCCCGGTAATGATACGGGTAAACCACTTTGGGTTTAAAGGCCAGTACCCCTTGAGCCGCCTGGTCTACGTCCATCGTAAAAGGCAGGTTCATGCACACAAACGCCACATCAATGTTTTGGAGAGCCCGCATTTCCGGAATATCTTCGGTATCGCCGGAAAGATAAATATTTTTACCGCCTATATTTAACACATACCCGTTGCCCCGACCTTTCGGGTGCCGCGAATCAGCGGTTTCCGGAAGGTTGTACATCGGCAGAGCCGTAATACCAACACCGGACTGGATGGTTTGGTCACCATTTTTTAAAATAGTAATTTTTGATTTAAGCGAAGCCGGTAACATTTCGGCTACTGCCGCCGGCACCACAAATTTAGCCTTGGTGGTATTAATAGCTTCCAGGGTTTTTAAGTCAGTGTGATCGCCGTGAATATCGGTTATTAATATTAAATCTGGCGCAGCTATACCGGTAAATGCTGCGGCTCCGCCGTACGGATCTACGTAAATGGTTTTCTTGTTCCAGGTAAATACTACTGAACCATGCAATATGGGTTGCATAATTACAGAACCTTTTTTAGTCTCGAGCAGATCAGAAGGGGCTCGTTGTGCTTGAGCCTGGCTAAATAAAAAAGCAAATAAAAGAGCGAAAAGATACTTAGGCACCATAGTTTTTAGTTTATATTAATGAACAGTTTAAAAGCTATTAGGTTTGTATGAAACAGAAAATTAAAATTACCTAATTGGCGTACTAAAAATGCCGCGAGGTTAACAGTAAGCGTCTGTAGCTGTTACATACCAAAGTATTATTTTAAATCAAGCGCAAAAATTCTGATGCTAAAGCTTCTAACCATCCTGCCTATTACCAGGAAGCCTTCTGCCCGATGTAGCTAAGATCATTCGCAGAACGAAAAATTTTAAATTTATAAAGGCCTTCTCATTGCGGAACCCCTTTGTTAAGTTGTACGGTGGTGTTATAGCGTAATTAGAAAAACTAAGTCCATTGGGCATCCGTTTACAAATTTGCATTTAACTCATAATAACTTACTCTTTTCACCTGATAAACTTACAAGAATTTAATTTAACAAATACTTAACTCTAAATAAAGTTAAATTACATCAGGTTTACTTAATTTTAAATATAATTACTAAAATTAAACGGGTAAATACTTAATTTTACGAATAAAAACAGATTTAAACGTAAAAATTAGCATATAAAGCTTGGTTTTACTATATTTAATTTAAATAAAAAAACCCTTAATATATAATTTTACTAATATTAACCAGAACGGTAATCTTCTGGGCGTATATACTTATTATAATTTGCTGCGTATAAACTTTAATTAATTTGTACTAAAATGGTTGTAGATTATTTATATCAATTACAAGGTATGGATGTTAATACCTTAAAATGGCAGGAGCGGGAATCCTTTATTACGGTTTTAAATTACCTTAGTCAGCGCGAACGTGATCCGCACTTACTAAGTCAAATTAAAAACCAGATGCTGCGCTTGCTTCCTAAAAACACGTTATCCGCTCAGAAAAAATAACCGGTTCTATTTCACTCCGGTTTTCTTTTTTATGCAAGTACTCGCCTGCTTGAGTAGCCCTGAAAGTAGTTTTCTGATTTGCTGTAATTACTTGTTGCGTATCCTGCCGTTAGGCCAGTGTTATCTCTTTACCAGTTTAGTTCTTATCTATTTCCTGAGCTTTCTACTTTTATTTGCTTCTGCTCCCGCTTAAAGTTTGCAAATTAACCAGAGTGGCATAAATTAGAGGTTGCAATTTAACCTAACTCTATGTCCATAGTTCCTTTTTCCCGGCGCGATTCTTTAAAATTATTAGGTACTTCGGTAGGCTTGTCTATGCTCCCTACGTGGAGTCAGGCTAAAACAACCCCGGCGGCTCCTTTTACCTACTGCCTGAACTTAAGCACCATCCGGGGCCAAAAGCTAGGCTTTGTGAAAGAATTACAAGTTGCCTCTAAAGCCGGGTTCCGGTCGGTAGAAATCTGGATGGATACCCTGGAGAATTACTTAAAAGAAGGCCATTCGTTAAAAGACGCCCGCAAAGTACTCGATGATTTAGGCTTAAAAGTTGAAAATGCCATTGGTTTTGCTCCCTGGATTATAGACGATGAAGCCGAAAGAGCGAAAGGGCTGGAACAACTAAAACGGGAAATGGACATGCTGGCCCAACTGGGCTGCCGACGTACGGCTGCTCCCCCGGCCGGTGCGACTAACACCCCCGGTTTGGATTTAAAAAAAGCCGCCGAACGGTTCCGGACCATTGTGGAACTCGGCGAAAAAACTACCGTAATGCCGCAACTGGAACTATGGGGTTTTTCGAAAAACTTAAATAAATTAAGCGAAGTGCTGTACGTGGCTACTGAGAGCGGCCATCCCAAAGCCCGGATTTTGCTTGATGTGTACCATTTATACAAAGGTGGTTCCAGTATTGATAGCTTGCCTTTAGTAGGAAAACCTGCCATCGAAGTGTTTCACGTAAACGATTACCTGGCGAGCTCCCAACCCGCCACCATTACCGATGCCGACCGCATTTATACCGGCGACGGCGTAGCTCCCATCCGGAAGATTTTAGAATCAGTACGTACGCCGGAACGGCCTTTGGTTATCTCGTTTGAGGTATTTAATAAAAACTATTACGCCCAGGACCCCTTGTTAGTAGCGCAAACGGCCCTTGCTAAAATGAAGGCCGTAACCAAAGGTATTGGGTAAGGCGAAAAACATGGTAATATCAAATAGTTTTTATAACTAAAACCTGCAAGTTTATGCTCCTTCCTTTTCCTGCCGCAAGGGGCGTAAAGTTGTACCCTCACTTGCTACAAATTACCCAGTATAACCTTCTTTGAAATTTTAAAAAGTACTATCAGGTTGCTAAATTTAACCGCTAAAACAGCTTAATAAGCTACTATCCTGGGCAACACCTGCCTACTTATTTACTTTCTTTAGGTATTAAAAAAGCAGGTACCAAAAATCCTAGCCTGGGAAGTATGGTAAGAATAGTAGAAACAGCCGTAATAATGGTGATTATATTGGCCCAGCTCTCCTTCTGGGTGAAAAAAATAAAAGAGGCCACTCCCAAAAGAATTAATATTAATGGTGTCCGGTATAACTCCCACTTACTGCCTCGGGAATTTTTTCTTTCGTAACGGAGCGCTTCCTCTGGGTTTACTTCTGTTAATACAAAGCTTCTAAAGCTATCATTCATAATTTTTAGCTTCACCGTATCTTCTGCCAGTAATAATCCTTTTCCAAGTAAAGAAGATAAAACGCTTAAGTTTTTGGTATTTACCAATCCGTCCTGCGCCATATCGTACAAAAAATAATGCTCCTCCTCCGTACACGCCGACCATATACCGCGGTAGTAAAGTTGGGCCAAACTTTTTAGGCGCAATATAATATCTTCCCGATTTATATTTTTACTTTGGCAATGGCTTATTACATAGTTTTTCATCGGTTCTTTAAACTGCTTCAGATGATTAACTGCATTGCATTCTTCTTCTATTACTCTAATTAAATATTCTTTATTATCAGCAACATACCTATCATTAAAAAAAGATATTTCTTTAAACCCCTGTAAGGGTTCGAAAATTTTATTGTACAAAATCAGGTTGTCTAAAAATTGTTGTAAAAGTAAAACATAAGTTAAATCAGGCAATTCTTGCGCTTCTTTCCGTTCTTCTTCCTTTAATTTATCTTCCCAGCAGTCGGGATGCCTGGACAATTGCAAAACAATTTTAACTTTTTCTAAAGCGTTCAGCTTCTGAAGAAATGCTATTTTTAATTTTAAAGAAGCCTCGGAAAATGGATCGTAATCAAAATTTTTCGCCAAAATTACAATTGATTCTTTCTCGGAGACGGATTGCATGTTATATGGCTTAGCGGCGAAATCTTCTTCCGCAAAATCATATTCTATTATTTTTACATCCGCGGGGTTAGCGCTTTTACTTTTTATAATTTCTATAATATCTGGTGCATCGGGTAAAGCAATCAACAGTACTCTATTTTTAACTTCCGGCTTTAGCAGCGATACGTCAAGCTGCCGCATGCGGGCATTCAGGATAATGTTCAGGTTGAAGATTCGTTGCACCAGAAACGATACAAAAAGAAAAAGCAAAAAAAGCAAAAGCCCTATATCTAACCAGAAAAACCAACTAGAAACGTTTAAAGGCCAGTTAGAGCCTGAGTAGAATACACTTGGCGCACGAAACAAAGGTATTTGCGAAGTCAGGCTTACTCTATTCTGATTAGCCGGATTTTGATAACTTAACTTTAGAACGTTATTACCGAACTTCTCCCAGTTAATATTTTTTCCGGAAAGCTTTCGGTATCATAAGTTTGCAGATAATATTCATTCGCTAAAACATCTTTCATAATGGGCCGGATGAGAGATATAAAATCACTTAATTTCCCGGATTCTATATTCCCGGTTTGGGTACTGACTTTTTTAGTTTTAACTTTTACCCCATTCGGTACTAATTCGCCAAGCAAAGCTTTTACTTGATCTTTAAAAGTTGAAGATGCCTTATTAATAAATTGGGTTGGATCGTTGGTTTTACAAAAAAAGTTGAGGTAAGCTTTATTAGATGGAGGTGCTGTTACCGAGATTGTAGTAGCAGCTATTTTAGTGACTTGGGCCTGGGATAACTTACTTTTATTTTGACTCAGTAATTGCGCCAAGTATAGCTGATGATGCTTTACCAATAGCGCTGACTCGTAATTATAGGCTAGTTTAAAGGCGTAAAATGCTGGCAACGCACTGGTTAGCAGTAACCACGTTAACAGCATGCCTACATAGTACCGCTGGTAATGCAGCTTTAAACTAGCTGACATTCTGGTAATAGCAAATAGTGGCTTTGCTTTAGCCGATGCATTTTTAATTATCCATTTGGAGGGAAAAAACAAACTGGTTAAAATAACCTGAAACATAATTCCCCATAGCAAAGTGCTGATACCGGTTAGTAAGGCAATCACATTTACTGCCGCGATAATCAAAATAAAGTACCAAAGTATCAGGTTCGAGCGTAGCTCTGAAGGAATAACATGTAACGTTTTATAGCAGTAAATAAAAGAGTAAATACCGGCGTATAGGAAAATAAAAAAAGATGAAAGCGGCCAATAAGTAGTCGTGAACAAAAGCGTTAAAACAATAGCCACTGCAAGAGACAACGTAATTTTAAAATAATCTATTGCTTTATTTCGCCGGGGCCAGAGCCACTGAAAGTTGAGTTTGGAGGAGCGTTTTTTTATTAATATAACTACACCCAGAAAGATAATCAGCATACTAAAATAAAGTGCTAAAAAGATAGCCGTTAACACAATCAGGTGGGTATTAAAATTTCGCTGATAATTGTGCTTTACATAGGTAACTAAAAACAGGGGTAATCCTTTAAGCGGGGTAACAAACATGCTTTGTTTACTGCCTTGGTAATTCTGCACAAAATGAGCCGGCACTTGCCCGTATAAAGCTGCTTTTAACCGCAGATCTTCATCTGTTTCGGCCAGCAAGTTTTCGTTCAGGTTTAATTTTTCATCCTGGTGAAACCAGACTTCTCCTGCTTGATCTATAATGCAAAAACCGTAACCTGGTGGTACAACAGTATTGTGCAGCGAAGTAAACTTAGTACTTAATGCAATTACGCTCCTAGAACCTAAACGGCTTTCTTCACTTATGATAGCGTATCTCTCCCCATCAATATAAGAATGGATAGACTCTAGGGCAAATCTGCTGCTATTGATAGTTAGATTCGTATTTAGACTCCACCCCTCTCCCGCATTTATTTTTTTAAAATACTCTCGATTTTTAACATTAACTTTTTCATCGTTTTTATCCTTAGTAGTCCAAGAATGAAGCATTTCCCCTGTATTATCCATCCAGTACACTCGATCTAAGTTAGGAATATCATCTGGCGCTAATTTGTATGTTCCTTTTACAGTAAGTCTTTCTTCTAATAAAACATAACTATTGCTGGTATCCGGTACAGATAACTCTTGGCTTCTAAGTGATTCAATGTCTTTTTTATTACTTTCATTATTCTTTAATAGGTGATCGAAATCTTGTAATTGAGTTATGTTCGCATTCAACTCTTCTATAAATTCAGTTTCCAAATTTCCAGCTAGCGTTTTCAATCGTTCTTGTTCCCGGTATTTATCCGGTCCGTAAAAAGCATAGCCATCAAATAATAAAATAACAATGAGCGCTATCCCGGCTACCAGCGAAATTCCGGCAAAAATCACATCCTTTTTTAATAAGCGCTCTTGCTTGTTCATGAGTATTAATTTTAAAAAAGGCAAGGCAAGAAGCAAAATAGCAAAAGCTAAAGCCGCAAAAGTTACAATATGCGAGGGGATAGCCCGGCGTTCGGTTTCATATTTACTAGTAGCTACGGTTCCATAAAGCACCCATTTATCATTGCCTACGTTTTGCGTAAGCAGGAATAGTTTATGCTTTACGCCGGCAATAGTAACGTCGGCGGGCCCGTGGCCAGAAGATTTATCTAGTTTTGTGCTTAAGGTATCTAGCGGCAGCAACTCGGCCCGTTGCCTAGAATTATATATAACATCTAACGGATACCGATAAATCGATTTATCTTTGTTAACTAGATTCTTCTTCTCCGATAGCTTCCTGGCTATAATTAAATGGTCAAAAGTATCCCACCGCATTAAAGGATCAACCAAAGAATCAACGGGGATTATTGTTTTAAAAACCGAAGTACTTACTGAACTACTGTCAATATTAAAACTATTTGATTTTAAACTATGAATGGTGTTTGAATTTATTTGAGAGACAAAACTGAAGAATAACTTGCCCTTTTGATTACTATAATTAAACAAAGAAGTGTCTTGGGTCGCTTTTTCTTCTTTAATACTATCTGACTGATTGAAGTAAAACTGAATACCAAATTTACCTGGCACTATTAGGCTATCATATTTATTTAGTAAATCAATTAAGCTCTCTGCCGCAATTCTATTTTTTCCTAAACTAACTTTCTTCTCAAATAAAACTTTTTTCACTTCTTTCGAAATGTAGTTATCGCCTACGTTTTCGGCATAGTTAGAAATAGTGGTATTTAGATTTTCACCGATTCGGCTGAGCACCCGGTAATGGCGGGCATTTATTCGTTTTTCGTTTTCGGGGATGTATCCCAGAATATAAAATAAAACTGCCCCAATAATAGCCAAGCTGGTAAGCAGGAGTACTGTGTAATTTCTGGTTTGTTTTTCTAATGCTGCCATCATTCATCTGCATCTATTTAAGCCAAAGAAGCAGATTTAGCCTAGAACGCATATAATACGGCTCTAATAGTAATGGTATAAATAGCCAAAGAGGATAGATAACCCTCTTTGGCTATTTATACCATTACCAAAATATTACCGTTATGCTTTCAATTTTTGCTGTAAATATTACTATACCGCCTATAAGGGTAAAGTATTATTTTTGCTACCGAATACCCGTATCCGCACTATTCTTACTAGTTCAGGGCTTTCAACAGGTATTTGGTTTGCTTCCATGGTTTCTACCAAGATAAGCGGCTTACTTATATCCGGTCAATACTGATTTTTCAGTATTTTTTAAATTTAAAAGGAGAACTTAATCTAATGGCGGAGTTGCTAGAATTAAAACAGTTTATCATTCAGTAATTTTTACTGTAATCTACTGGCTTTAAAGGAGCAGGCTATTGCTGGTTAATACTTTTTGCCTTCCATTTTGCGGCTTTTATCCAGATCAAACACCCGCGATATATTAAAACCAAAGTAAATATCGCCCTGCCCCCATTCGCCGGTATTATTGGTAATCAGGTTTTTCTCAATCATGCCAATGGAGTTACTAAATAGTAATTGAAAAACGTGCCCTCCGGTTTCAATATCAAAGCTGAAAGATAAAGCGTTGGTGTACGTATCGGCGGTGTAGCCCGGTAAAAGGTAAAAATACTCAGCGTTAAAGGAAGTACGTTTGGTAAGTTTATGCCGGCCCGAAATACCCAAGGCGTAAACATCAGATTCGTCCGCGCGCGTAGGCACTAAGTTACGGTGAATCCAGGTAGGGCTTAGCTGCAACGATAAATTTTGGTTAAACTTACGGGCAATTAAAAGCTGGGCGGTATACGTAAGTCGCGATTTGAACATAATGTCTTGCTCCGGATTTGCTGGCCGTAAGGAATTAAGCGCAGTACTCCCAAATAATACGGCCGTTACCGGCCTACTCCAGCCCCCGTCTTGCTGCCGCAGGAAACGGTATTTTACAAATCCATCAAACGTTTTTTCGTACGAACTCCGCCCTACGCCAATATTTAAGTTATCGGTGAGGCCATATTCCAGAGCTAGCCGGATAACCGAATTATCGAGGCCAAAGAAATTGTACGCGCCACTGTTAAGGGTACCGAACCGGTGAGAAATTAAAAAAACGAGTTCTTTTTGGGCGTTGGTTTGTACCGAATGACCAGTGATAACCCGGGTGCCTTTAAAAGTGGCGGTCGTGAAACTTTGCGAGCGATTGGTGCTGTCGGCCGCTTCGGCCAGTTTCATTAAGTCGTCGTCTTGGGCCAGAGCGGGCTGCGCCCTTAATAATACACCACAAAAAACAAAAACAAGAAACAGGAAATTTATCTGCTGCATATAATAACTTATTAATGGTTATTGTTTGGCTATAAATGGATCGTACTGCAAATCCACATTTATTTGAATAATTTTGGCTACGTGGGCGCGCACCAGTAAGGGAATCTCAATATTATACTCTTGGGGGGTAATGGTAAAAGTAGATTTAGCCCCAATACGGTTGCCTTTTACATCTAAAGTACCGTCGGCGGTAACCGGCCGGGAAACCCCGTGAATGGTAAGCGTGCCGCTTACTTTTACCGGGTACACACCATCTTTCTTAAAATCGACGCTTTGAATATTGACAATATTGCCTTTAAAACTTCCTTTTGGGAATTTATCGGACTCCACGTAGTTTTCGTTAAAATGCTCCTGCATCAACGACTTCCGGAATTCAAAACTTTTCATGGGTACCGAAAACACCATTTCGCCGGTATCAAAAGAAATAAAAGAAGAAACCGCTTTATTGTGGGCTTCGATGTTCTCGATGGGGGTTTCGGAAAAAATCCAAATGTGCCCGGTGCGGGTGAAGTAACGGCTCTGGGCCGCTCCTTCACCACTGCCCAGCACTAGCAGCCCGAATAGCAACAGGAAAACTTTCATGGGTAACTAGTTTGAGGAAAGTGAAAATTAAAATTGAATAAAGGGTAAGAGGTATCAGGAATTAAATAGCAGGGGTTAGGTTGATTCACCTGATTTTGGCAATAAACTGTTGCGCACCGATGATGCCCGTACATTGGTACAGGCTACCCCAGCGTATGGTACTTGGCAGAATTATAGGTAGATTTTTGGCTATTAATTATTTGGCGTACCGTTATCTATCCACTTTTTAACCTTGGCAATGTCGCAGTCGGAGAGTTTTGTCCCGCCTAAAGGCATGGGAGTATACCCTGAAGCGTGCGTAATGGCGCCTAATAAACGGCCATCGTCAGCTCGTTTCTTCACTTCGGCGTGCGAATCTAATATTACGCCGCCCGAAGCAGAAGCCGCCGCATGGCAGTTTTTACAACCATTGGCTTGCAGAATAGCGTTTACTGTTCCGGAAAAAGTAACTGCCGAGGTATCGCAATCGGTTGGCTTGGGGTTGAGATCTTCTTCGTTATCACTGGCGCAGCCGGCCAACAAACTTAAATTTAAAAAGCAAAGCAAGGCTAGTCGCCATTTTAAATGGTTCATAAGAGTATACATTATAATAGTTGATGAAATCTGAGGCGGTAAATAGCCCCCATTATTTACTTTATAGTTAATTCCGCCAGCTTATAAGTCGACTTTTACACGCTGAAAATAATGGCAATAAAAAAAGTAGTTTATTAACGGAAGCGGTAACCCACCGAGAAAAAGGCGCCCAAACTCGTTAAGTTTACTTTGCCGGCGCCAATACCGGCTAATGGTATTTTAACGAAAGGCTCAGCGCCCACCGAAATTCCTGGTTTAATTTGTTTACTGTAGCCCACCGATAAGTTCAGCACTTGAAAAAAGTGCCGGTTCTGATTTGATACAATCCAATGTTTGCTATAAGGCTTACCATAGTTACTATAATCGTAGCGGTAATCTTCGTGCAACATCACGTAACTCGATAAACCGGTTTGTACATAAATGGTTTGCCGGGGTAAGGCAACCACCGCGTAACGTACATTTAACGGGATATCTAATACTTTACAAACCGCATTAATATCGTCGGGTAAATGGGCACCTACCGGCCAGTAATTTGTTCCCGGATGATAATCTTCGGGTTTAGCGCCATATACTTTTTTAGCGCGCACTACCCCGGTAGAAATGGCCCACCGCCGGTTAAAAGAGTAACTCAGCAAAACGCCCACGTTGGTGCTGGCTTTCTCGGGCCGTACAAAACCAACTGTACTAAAATCAGGTCCGAATACCAGGTTTAGGCTTACTTTACTCAAAAAAGTAACCGGCACCTTTTGCCGCGCCGAATCAGCGGTGGCCATTGGTTTGTTTATAGCAGAATCTAAAGCAGCAACTTTGTTTTCCGGGATTGCTTCTTTCAGCTCTGCTTGTTTAGTAGTGGAGTCAACCGGGCTAATTGTGGTAACTGTTGCCGCGTCCGGATCTATTGGGGTTATTACCTCATTTCCGGGTATCGCCTGAGTTGAATCTTTGGCCGGAGCAATGTCATTTTTTAAATTTTCACTTATTTCGGCCGGGTTAGTATTTACAGTTTCTGGTAATGGCAAAGCGTTTAATTTTGTTTGTGCCCCAGATCGAGCAACCACCTCTCGCTTGCGCGCCGCCGTAAACGAGGGCGAATTGAGCCGCCGGAGCAAACGGGTTGGTTGATCCGCTTGCTCTTGGGCAGCGGGCAGATGGGTAGTTGGTGCTTTACCTGCCAGCTTTTCGGCTCTTAAAGACTCCTGGTTACTTAAACTCCTTTTGTCGGGCGCTATTTGGGCCGGTGTACCAGCCACCGGAGGGATATCCGCCCGGATATTTTTATTTTGTACACTGCCGGTTTCTGATTCGGGTGCGGCAAAATGATACACTAGCCAGCCCGATACCAATAGCAACAAAGCCAACAAGGATCTTCTGGCCCATTTGCCGAAAACAGCGGGTGGCCGGCTACTTTCGTCCAGCTTTTGTTCCATTTGCCGCCAAGCCGCCGGGTCAAATTCCGGCTCGAATGAATCTGCGGCCTGCCGGAACATATGGTCCAGTTCTTCTTCTTCAGGCATATTTCTTGAATTCATCCGGTTGACTTTTTTTTAACATGGCTTGCAAATTGGCGCGAGCCTTCGACAAGTTTGATTTAGAAGTACCCACCGATATATCCAACGCTTCTGCAATTTCTTCGTGGGTATAGCCGTCAATGGCGTACAAATTAAAAACCGCCCGGTAACCCGGCGACAACCGCTGTACTAACTGCATCAAATCGGTGTGGCTCAACTGGTGCGTAATGTTTTCGGCGGTGGTTTCCTGATCGGCTTCTTCTAAATCACGGTGGTGGTAATGTTTGTAGTTGTGGCGGTAATTATCCAGGGCCGTATTAATCATTACGCGCCGCAACCAGCCTTTAAACGATTTTTCAGTATCGTATTTTTCAATTTTAGTAAACACTTTCATAAACCCATCGTTGAGCACTTCGCGCGCTTCTTCGTTACTTTTAGAATAACGCACGCAAATACTCATGGCATAACCATAGAAGTTACGGTACAACTTGCGCTGCGCTTCCCGGTCTTGCTGCAAGCACCCCTGAATCAGGGGTCGAATATCTTGGAAACTATTTTCGGCCACGTACTTCTGTTTTGCGCCCCCAGCACGGAAGCTGTTAAGGCAAGGTTGCCTTACTTTTTTAAATTTTTGAAAATTTCTTTAAAATACTTGCTTCAGGTTAGAGTAGGTAAAATAGTTTAATAAAAAAGCTTAGAAAGTTAATTGTCGAAAATACCAAAAAACGGTCGTTCAAAATTAAAACTTCCTTATAATTTACCTTATTCCCTTGTTACCTAAACAGATTGACTCTTAACCAGAATATAGCTGTATTTTATTAGGATGTATTAGAAGATGTAAAATAATAGGAGAAATTTATTTCACTATTTTCTAATTGCATTGTACCTAATAATGAATACCTTAGGAATCTTAATCAGCTTCCCGGATAATGATTCCTGGATAGTGCTTTTCCGGAGCTCCTTCTTTTATCAGCTATGGCGTGCCACTGCTTCTACCGTTAATGGGGGAGGCAACTCCTTCTTTTGAAGTACAAACTTGAGGTTTTTATTTTGAAATATCATCTCTAAAATCCGATCATTAATTATCTATGAAAACAATTGTACTTAAATCAAAATTGCCTAGAAAAGTAATGGTATTTAACCCTGGTTGGGTTGTAATTAATCTTACCTTCTCGTTTTTGACTTGTTTTGCTGTAGCCACCCAAGGTCAAACCAAGCTCTGGGATAAAACTTTGGGGGGCAGCAGTTGGGATGATCTGCAAACCGGGCAACAAACGGCGGATGGCGGTTACATTTTAGGTGGTTCTTCTTATTCAGGCGTAAGCGGTGACAAAACCGGGGTTGGTAAAGGAGAATCCGATTATTGGGTGGTGAAACTAAATGCCGACGGCTCTAAAGCTTGGGACAAAACTTTGGGGGGCAGTAGTTGGGATGATTTACAATCCCTACAGCAGACGAACGATGGCGGTTATATTTTGGGAGGTACTTCTTATTCTGGCGTGAGCGGTGATAAAACTGCGGCTGGTAAGGGCGAAGCGGATTACTGGGTAGTTAAGTTAAATGCCGATGGTACCACAGCTTGGGATAAAACCTTGGGAGGAAGTAAAGCTGACGAACTTTTTATGGTAAAACAAACCAGTGAAGGCGGTTATATTTTGGGTGGTTATTCCTTTTCCGGAAAATCCGGTAATAAAACCGAAGCAAATAAGGGATACTCGGATTATTGGGTAGTTAAGTTAAATGCCGACGGTACTAAAGCCTGGGATAAAACTTTCGGGGGAATTGATTTTGATGGTTTACAATTTATCCAACAAACCAACGATAGCGGTTATATTTTAGGAGGCTATTCCAACTCGGGTATCAGCGGCGATAAAACCGGAGCTAATAAGGGCGAAGCAGATTATTGGGTGATTAAGCTTAATGCCAACGGCACCAAAGCCTGGGATAAAACCTTTGGCGGCAGTAACAATGATCTTTTACAATCAGTACATCAAACCAGCGATGGCGGGTATATTCTGGGTGGTTTTTCTAATTCAAGTTTAGGTTTGGATATAACGCAAGCAAACAACGGGGGTTGGGATTACTGGGTCGTAAAGCTACAGGCCAACGGCACTAAAACCTGGGATAATACTTTTGGGGGCAGTAGTCAGGATATTCTAAGTTCCGTGCAGGAAACCAGCGACGGAGGCTACATTTTGGGAGGTTATTCGGATTCAAATATAAGCGGCAACAAGACCGAAGCCAGTAAAGGATACTCTGATTATTGGATGGTAAGTTTAACGACGGATGGCACACTAACTAGTGATAAGACCCTGGGAGGAAGTAATTTTGATGATTTACAATTTTTACAACCAACCAGTGACGGAAACTATATTGTCGGCGGCCATTCCTATTCGGGGGCCAGCGGTGATAAAACCGGAGCTAACCAAGGAGAATCTGACTACTGGATCATAAAAATACAAGCTAACAACTCACCCGTTGCTTCGACCTGGAATATGCGTTACGGCGGCCGGGGTAACGAAGGTTTTGCGGTGGTAATTAAAACCGTTGATGGTGGGTACTTGTCTGGTGGCAACTCTCCCTCCGGCATTAGCGGCGATAAAACGCAAAGCAGCCAAGGCAAAAACGATTATTGGATTGTAAAATCAGATCTGCTGGGTAATAAGCTCTGGGATAAACGGTACGGCGGCTCCGGCGATGATTATTTAAGTACCATTATCCAAACTCTCGATGGCGGATACTTATTAGGCGGAAGTTCCCTATCTGGTGCCGACGGCGATAAAAGCCAAGCGAGTCGCGGCGACCGCGATTACTGGATCGTCAAAATAGATGCGCAAGGTAATCAGCAGTGGGATAAACGGTATGGTGGTAGTGGCTATGACGAACTGAAGAAAATACGACAGTACGCTAATGGCAATTTTATTCTAGCTGGTAATAGTAGCTCCTCTGCTGGCGGCGATAAAAGCCAAGGTAGCCGAGGGGGCCAGGACTACTGGTTAGTAAAAATAAATCAAACTGGTACTAAAATTTGGGACAAGCGGTATGGGGGCTCCTTAGAAGAAACGTTAGAAGGTGCCTCTTTAATGCGAGATGGCAGTATTTTGTTAGGTGGTTCCTCTGCTTCAGGTATTAGCGGCGACAAATCAGAAATTAGCCAAGGAGGTATGGATTATTGGTTAATCCGTTTAGATGTAAACGGGAATAAAGTTTGGGATAAACGTTTTGGCGGCACTGGTGAAGATAATTTAATGGGTTCAGGCATTGCTGGAACCAATACCGGTAACTTTTTCATTGCGGGCCATAGTACTTCCGGCAGCAATGGCGATAAGAGCCAGCCAAGTCAGGGGGGCAAAGATTTCTGGATGCTTAAAATAAACAGCAACGGCGTAAAGTTGTGGGATAAGCGTTTTGGGGGGAGCGGTAACGAAGGGCTGCGTACGATTATGATCACGTCCGATGGAGGCTATCTGTTAGGCGGTCGTTCGGAATCAGGTATTAGTGGAGATAAAACGCAGGATAGTCGCGGTGGCAGTGATTACTGGATGGTTAAAACCTCCAGTACCGGAGTTAAGCAATGGGATAGCCGTTACGGAGGCCGTGGCTACGAGGAAATCCGAACGGTACTCACTACCAGCGATGGTGGGTACTTATTAGGTGGCCGCTCCGACTCGGGCGTGAGTGGCGATCGAACCCAGCCCAGCCAAGGAGGCAATGATTACTGGCTGATAAAAGTTGCAGCACCTAGCCAACCAACTGCGGCCCCATTAGCCAAGGAGTTCACAACAAAGCCGGTTGTAAATCAAGCTTCTACGGAATTAGTTAAATCGCTAAGCCTTAATGCCTATCCCAACCCATTCTCGGAACAAGTAACGGTCAGCTTTTCCGTACCCGAAACCCAAGCTGTAACGATAAAAGTATATAATAATCAGGGAGCAGAAACAGTTACCTTGTTCCAAGCCCAAGCCCAAGCGCATCAGATTTATAATGTAAAATGGCAAGTAAATAAACAAGCCGCCGGAGTATATCTGCTGCAACTGCAAACTCCTATTAAACGCCAACAGAACAAACTACTTTTAGTTAAGTAGTTGTTGGTTGTTCGATTGTCAGATTTTTGATAATTAATTAAAAATGATAAATTGCAGTCTACACTAATTGTATCAGAGTACTTAGATAAAGTTAATGATAAACCAAAGCCGGATAAAACTTCTTTTATCCGGCTTCATTTTTTTAAATTTTAAAATTTCGTCCACTATTTACCGGTGAGATACTCGCCGGTTTAGATACGAACCGATCGCACCTGTAGCGGTGTTAGTCTAACGGGTAAGAAAGGGTAGTCTTATTAATGAAAAAGAGGCAACTTAAAGCTTTGAGTGGCCTCTTTCTAAAAGTAAAAATCAGATTACTCTATCTTGACTAATTTCAAGGTTTTTCTTTGCCCGTAATTAGTTGATACGATAACGATATAGGTACCAGCTCGTAAGTCTTTGACTGGTATTGGAATGTTCCCCTTATTTAACCCCCTAGTTTGCCATACTTCTTTCCCCGTAATATCTGTTAACAGAACAGAAATCTCGCCGGTACTACCGCTAATTTGCAGGTTAGCAACCTCGGAACTCGGATTAGGAGAAAGCACGGCTTGGAATTGGGTCGCTACACTTTCCGTTTCTTTACTCGCCCCAACTTGACTATTTTTTGCAAAAGCAGATGAACTAACCGGGCAAGCCGCGATAAAGTCCCATACCGTACCATTATTAGGAGCGTAGATTCTTATGATACAATAGTAAGGTCCGCCCGCCAGAGGCTTATAATTAAAAGTTAATTTTCCGTTACCACTCACTAAGCTCTTAGTAGAGGCTACTAATGCATTGTTATAATAAACATCCATCTGATCCGGAATATTGTACATCTCATAACTAACAGATACGCTGCCGGCGCTCGTTCCTAAGATCTGGGTAATAAAAGTAGTACCTTGCCCCCCGGAACCGGATTGTATATTACATTTAATAGGATCACTTAGAAAAAAAGTACTTTGACCCGTACAACCACCCGCATCTTTTACATAAACCGTATAAGTTTTACCAGTTGCTAAATTTTTAAATTCATTGCTGTTTTGAAAGTTACTATTATCTAATGAGTAAGAATAAGGAGCCGCTCCCCCGGAAACACTCACAGTAAAGCTAGAAGCATCCGTACTCGATACAGTAACCGTGAGCGGAGTAGTACATTCAATGGTAAAGTCAGCTGTACTTTTAACTGTTTGGTAACCCGCCACAATACTTATTTTTCCGGTAGTAGCACCAGTCGGTACATTTACAATTATTTCTGTTCCGGTTTTATTTACCGTAAAATTAGGTGCATCCACCAGAGTACCGTTAAAGCCTATTTGACTAATCCCGTCAAAGTTTTTACCCGTTAAAGTAACTTTAGTACCTACATTGCCTTTCATGGGAGCAAATGCAGTTATTTCTGGTTTCTTAGCCACGCCTACGGCGTACCAGGCTTCTCGTACAGATTTATACTCGTTTGAAACCTCTGAATGCTTATTGCTTAGTGCTGCCTTCAAAGACATTAGATAAGCATCCAAGTACCTAGCATTTGGCTGTAAGTACTGCATCATATTAGTGTAAGCAATTGTAGCTGCCTTATCAATACCAATACCTGATTGTACATTATAACTATCGTACTTGTTATCAATGTTGCCATTACCCCCATTAGTAAGTAGATAGAACCAAAAGTTCTGAACACCTGCCCTTCCATGCACACCATTTGTAGACCAATGTTGGCCTTCATATGTATTTGGATGGTTCTTAGACTTGGGCTTTTCTAACGATCTAGCATACCCTCCTTTTATAAATTGCTCCCCCATTGTCCAATTTCCTTTACCTTTGAGAGTATAGAACTCAACAGCAGTACCAAGAATATCAGCAAATGATTCATTTAAGGCTCCAGACTCACCCTGATTCGTTATAATACCCCCATTACTGTTAAACTGAATAAATCCATGAGTCATTTCGTGTCCACAAATATCTAAGGCAGTAGGAGAGCTCCAAGTTGTACCATCTCCATCACCGAAAACCATTATCTTACGATCGCCGTCCCAATAGGCATTATTTATATTTCTTCCAGGCATAATGGAGGTATGCGGGTGTAAATAGGAAATTATTGGTGAATTTTCTCCATCGTAGCTTCGTCTTTTAGCGTGCTTGTCATAATAGTAATCATAAACTTTTTCCATACCCCAGTGGACATCTAAAGCACCACTTTGACTCTTTTTACCTGTGATATTACATTCAGTTCCATTATTAATTAACTTTATAGTTTTCGTTATTCCATTATTAGCAGTAAATAAATCATCAATAATGAAGCTTCCTAATAGATCATCATTTGTAAAAAAATCATAATCAAATATTTTAAGTGTATAATTACCTTCAAGAAGAGGAATATTATCAATGTTAATGTTAAAAGGAGTTCTAGTATAAGTAAAGATGGCCCCAACTTTATTTTCAAAAACTAAATTGTTATTAGCATCTCTTATTTCAATGTAAATATCAGCATCATTAGGCTTAGTATCTTCTCTATCTTTAAAAGTACTGTTTACATTGAGTATAGTAATATTGGTGATAATAGAAGATGAATTTTTCCATGAATTATTTTTACTTATAAAATCGATAGCATCTAAGAAAAATACGCCATTTAACATATTTAAAGTTTGAATACTTCGAACAGAGGTCTCTTTCAAACGATATGTTCCCTTATAATTATCCGTAGTAAAGTCCTGTACATTATTGTAAAGGGTATTTGCTTTTGTTCCGGGTACATCAGCATAAGCAATTTTACTAATATTATTTACCACTTCACCGGAGTGAGCATCAATATACACATCTACTTTATTATAAGGAATCTCTGATGCAATATCTACTTTATAAGATAATCTGAAATTTTCTTTTTTATACTCACCATTCTTTGGAACAATAACAAGTTCGGGCTTGGGGTAATAAGTTGCCTTCAAATTTCTACTTTCATTTCTTAAGGCATTCTGTGCACTTTCGTTTTCCCATAAGTATTTTTTAGCCCCTATAAACGTTTTGCTCGCACTAATAGCCTTTTCTTTGGTCATTGCTGGGCGCACATCAATGTTCAATCCTTGATAAAATTTACCATTCACAAAATCTAGCTTGCCATCTTTTTCGTGTATGAGAAATTGCCCTCCCATTACGGGAACACCTTTATAGAATTGATCGTAGCGGTAGTGCGTAAATCCAAGATTATCATTTTTAGAGTTTATAAAAACAAAATGATCATCTGTTTTTAAACTTAATATATCCTTAAATTCTTGGAAGAAATTTTTAGCAGTAACTTTTGTGTTGTTTTTATTAAACGTGATTACAATCAAATCTTCGCGCTGCTCAATAGAATATCCCGGATTTTGTTCTTGACTTTGCACCGTGTTTTGACTCTCTAACTTTTTTTGATTTGCCAGATACTCCAGCTCTTGCCGAGCTTTTTCTGGATCATATTTTAATTGGGCACTTGCATCTAAGTAATTGAATAAAATAAGCAAAAGAACTAGAGTCCGGATAAAACCTAATCGCAGAAAGGCTGATTTACGGGAAGTAAAACAGTCTTTATTGAAGCAACCAAACAGCAAAATGGGAACATGAGCGGGTAGTAGTTTTTGTTTCATAAGTTATTCATTTTAGGGTAAGTTAAATGACTTATATTAGGTATTAGTTTTGAATAATATAAGTTAGAAGCAATGCAGAGACTTAATATCCGAAACCCAGCTAGAAATGCTGTAAGAAGGGGTCAAATTAAAAGGTAGTATTAGCCTGCAGCGAAAAGGTGTATTGGTGCAAAAACAGGAAATTTCCTACTATATGTATTTAGTAGATAGGCAAATACAAAATTTTATTTGCGGTTAAGTTAAAGTTCCTGCTTCTCTTTCGCAACAAATACCTTAGCTTTATTTTTAAATAGCAAATAACTTTTTTTATAAATCACATCTTGCTTTTCTTTTTAATAAGAAGTTGCGCTACTTAGCGGATTGTACAATTACTTACTTTATTTTTCCACAGTTCATTCAATTTTGCAGGGCATTTTAAATAAAAAAACACGATAGCCCTTCGGATAATACCATTAATTATGTGGATAACTCGTGGATAACCCCGACTAATCCACATTTTGCGAGTAAGTCCCTTTTTACTGGCATTTTAATTGAGGCAAATTTTAAAAATATATTATGCAAGCAGCTAATTTTTTAGTTAGGCAGTAATGGCCTATACACTTAAAATTGCCATCTTGTAGAATCCGGAATTTTTGAATAGATTCTAAAAACCATTCCGTATTTAGCATAGATTTTAAATTTTTTATAATTTTACCCGTTGTTCAATTAAAATATTGTGAAACAAGCAACTGAAGTGGATTGCGCTTAAAACAGTTATAAGTAAAAATCTTATCAAACAATCTGCTTGCTCCGCTCGTTTTACTTACAGCATTATTTTTCACCCTTATCCAAAACTATGATTTACCAGGAATCTCAGGGAAAACAATTTTTAACCAGTGTTCATCATTATTTCGACGAAGCCGCCCGGCACTCTACCTTACCGCCCGGCATTCTGGAACAAATTAAAATATGCAACAGCGTTTATAAAGTTAACTTTCCGGTAGAAGTAAACGGGAAAGTAGAAGTAATTGAGGGCATCCGGGCGCAGCATAGCCACCACAAATTGCCCACCAAAGGCGGTATCCGGTATAGCATCCACGTTGACGAAGATGAAGTAATTGCCCTGGCCACCCTTATGACGTTTAAATGCGCCCTGGTAGATGTGCCGTTTGGCGGCGCCAAGGGAGGCGTAAAAATAAATCCCCGGACTACGCCGGTAGATGTGCTCGAAAAAGTAACCCGTCGGTTTGCCAGCGAATTAATCAAGAAAAATTTAATTGGGCCCGGCATGGACGTACCTGCTCCCGATTATGGCACCGGTAGCCGCGAAATGGCCTGGATTGCCGATACCTATCATACTTTTAAATACGGCGAAACCAATGCGCTGGGCTGCGTTACCGGTAAACCGGTGGGGCAAGGCGGTATCCGGGGCCGGACCGAAGCGACCGGTTTAGGAATTTACTTTGGCTTACGCGAAGCGTTGCAGGATACCGAAATCCTGAATCAGTTGAATATTTCGCCGGGGATGGCGGGCAAACGTTTGATTTTGCAGGGCTTAGGAAATGTGGGTTACCATGCTGGATTATTTTGCCAGCAGGACGGCGTTATTATTACGGGCATTGCCGAACGCGAAGGCGGAATTTATAATCCGAATGGCTTAGATGTAGAAGCAGTTTTTCAGCACCGCAAAGAATCAGGCTCTATTTTAAATTATCCGGGCGCTACCAACGTAGAACGCTCGCTGGATTTACTGGAATACGAATGCGATATATTGCTGCCAGCGGCTCTGGAAAATCAAATCGACGAAAGTAATGCCGAGCGGATAAAAACGAAAATAATTGCCGAAGGTGCTAACGGTCCGGTTACCCAACCGGCCGAACAGATTTTACTCAAACGTAATGTTTACATTTTGCCGGATTTGTATTTAAACGCCGGCGGGGTTACGGTTTCTTATTTTGAGTGGCTCAAAAACTTGTCGAATGTGCGGTTTGGCCGCATGGGAAAACGCGCCGAAGAAGCCAGCTTAAAACGCATTATTGATACCATCGAAACGTCTACGAACAAAAGCATTTCGGCGAAAGAAAGACAACTTATTATCCGGGGCGCCGATGAAATTACGTTGGTGCGGTCGGGTTTAGAAGATACCATGATTACAGCTTACCACGAAATGCGGGAAGTCATGCGGCAGCACCCCACGGTATCGGATTTACGGACCGCGGCCTTTTACAGTGCTACCGAAAAAATTGCGGTCAGCTACTTGTCTTTGGGCATTTTTCCGTAAGTTTTTTTTAAATTTTAAAACAAAACCCATTGGCTCTCCACCAATGGGTTTTGTTTTTATGGCTGTTGCTGCAATTGCCTAACTTTATTTTGCTACAACGTAAAATATTCTTCCCGATTCCAGATGGTAGTACCATCAAAGGCGACATCGCGGTTAATCAGTTCTTGCTTAAATTCGTCGAAACGCAACTCGTACCATTTCTCTAAGGGGTGCGAAGGGTGGCCGCACTAATACGCAAAATTTTAAAAATTTTAATTTCTGTAATCTTCCTGGCATCCGTTTGCGTTAAACTTTTCTCGCATACACACCTTTAAACATACTAAACCATGGCAGCGCTTGATTAAATTCCGTATTTCGACGCAGAAAACAACTACTACCATGTAATAATCGAAACCCCGAAAGGCAGCCGCAATAAGCTGGCTTACGACGAAAAATTGGGTTTAATTAAATTAAAAGGAGTATTGCCAGTAGGCGCCAGTTTCCCCTACGACTTCGGATTTTTGCCCCGTACGCACGGCGAAGACGGTGACCCCATTGATGTACTGGTTTTAATGGATGAACCCGTGAGCCCGGTTGTTTGGTGCCGGCCCGGTTAATTGGTGTAATTGCCGCTGACCAAACCGAGGAAGGTAATACTGTACGCAACGATCGCTTACTGGCCGTTTCGGCGATTTCGCGTACGCACCAGCACATTCAGGACATTAAAGATGTAGACAAGCGGCTTTTGGAAGAGATAGAGCATTTTTTTAAATCCTACAACGTTATGCGTCAAGCCGATTTTGTAGTAGTTGGCCGTTATGGCACCAAAAAAGCGCAACAACTGGTAGCTCAGGCCGGGAAAGCCTTTGAAAAAGGATTCGCCAAAGAAATGTAAACAAATTCAGCAGTTTTTAGGTTTGCCCCATGCTTACGAGAGCTTTTGGCTTTCAGACATAATCATTTAATAGCGCGCTTCCCTTTGGATCCGGGCCGTATTTATTAGAACCGGCATCTCCTTCCGTACATAATAATACCAGAATCCAGATAGCGCCCACAATTGGAATAAGAACAATAAAAAAGAACCATCCGCTTTTACCAGTATCGTGTAACCTTCTAACAGCAACGGCTAAACTGGGAATTAAAACTACTAATTGGTACAACAAATATATATACCCGTAATTAATCTTTCCGAAAGTTAATCCGAACATATTATCTACTAGCATGGCCACGATACCAAAAATAATGTTGAATAAAACAAACATCCAGTATTCTTTGCGCCTTGCCCGGCCACTAAATACCGCATAATTTCTTAATACTTTTAAAAACCACTCCATACGCGTATAAATTAGGTTCCTACTCGTTTGGCTTTTCGGTGGCGCCCCGTTTTTACTGGTTGCTGGTCTCCAGGGTTATTAAGCAATATAGAAAATTTACATATTTGAAGTTTAAAATGAGTACTTTTTTAAAAATTAACTGGTTGCATTACTAAATTCATTATCTAAAAATTATGCTTACGATTTATTTAAAAGGCGGACTTTTAAATAGGTTATTTTCCGGCTGGTTCATGGGTGTACCAGATCATAGGCCGAAGCATACTACATGAATATTGTTAGGTTCTGGCTTTCTTTACTTTTTCTTCCATGTAGTTCTTAAGCAGCTGAAAGTCTGCTTTGGAAGTTTGATACGGTACAATTAAAATTTTTAAATAAGAATCAATGTCATTGTAAGCTATCAATGTTTCTAATTCGTGTTTCGTCAGTTCATCAACTCTCTTCTTAATAACCTTTCCAACAGGGCTGTCAAACTTAAAAACAATTTCTTGTTCTTCTTTAATGTAACCTCTTTTAATAGATTCTTTCCAAAACTCATCGTGAACTCTTTTAAATATCTCAGCGATAATAGAGCTTCCGGCAAATTCTCGAAATTCGTAAAAGCTCAAATTTTCTTGAAATTTAATCATCCCAAGAAGCTTATTTAAAGCGTTCAGCTCTGCGTAATCTTTAATTTCCATATTATTCCATATTATTGAGTTGACACCTGGCAAGTACTAGTGCCCTTACTTCTGCAAATAGGTCGGTAGTAAACTTATATCCGGTAACTCTTGATAAGCCAGGTTAGCCGAGGCATCTACCGCCACTATTTCGTGCACCCACGTTGTATGGAAAGGAATGTAAATGGCCCGAGCGCCAATGTTGCAAATAGGAACAATATCGGATTTTAAAGAATTGCCTACCATCAAAAACTCCTCCGGCGCAATATTATTCCGTTTTAATACGCGCTGGTAGGTGGCTTCGTCTTTCTCACTTAAAATCTCGACCTGGTTAAAATAATCGGCCAAACCGGAGCGGGCAATTTTACTTTCCTGGTCAAACAAATCGCCCTTGGTAATAAGCATTAAGGTATAACCGGACTGGAGTAATTGCAGCGTTTCTTCTACGTTGGGCAGTATTTCTACGGGATGATCGAGCATTACTTTACCCAAGTCGATAATTTGCTGCACTTCGGTGCCCGTTATACTACCACCAGATAATTCAATGGCGGTTTCGATCATGGAAAGTATAAAACCTTTAATGCCGTAGCCAAATATTTTCAGGTTACGGATTTCGAACCCGTAGAGCTTTTCATCCAGAATTTCGGTGCTCACGTATTTGCCTACTATTTCTTTAAACCGCTGCTGCGTGGCGGTAAAAATAGGCTCGTTCACCCATAGGGTATCGTCGGCATCAAAGGCAATTACTTTAATATTTTTCATTTTTTCTTAAGCATTTAGCAATTCCTGGTACTTTTTTAAAAATTCACTAACGTGATAGCCGTCCATTAAACCATGATGCACGGAAATAGAAACCGGCAACAAGAGTTTATTTTGGTCCCAAAAGTATTTCCCAAAAGTTATTTTTGGCACGCTGTCCTTAAAACTAAAGCTACGCGCGTGCGACAAACCGGTAAAAGTGATCCAGGGAATAGCTGAATAATGAATAACATCCGGTCGGCCGGTATTTTGGTTTAAGTTTAACCCGCTGCTCGCTTTTACTTCCTGAATAGCGGCATTCGCCATATGTGCAAATTCGGAAAAATCAGGTTGATATTCCAGAAAAGAAAACCCAAAAGTTTTATCGTCGCGCAAAACGGTGGGCGAAGCATGGATAGAATCATAACAAAATATTTTTTCTGCTTCTATCCGGTACCGGAAATTTTCGATGGTATTAGCCGCTGCTAACGATAAGTATAAATAATACAGATAAAAAGAGGAGTCGGCAGTTTTTGCTTTCTGATAAGCCACCGTACCATCCAGGTTGGCTACTAAACTAAAAAAAGGCTCCTCGAACCGGGAAAAAAATTGAAAATGCTCTTGTCGGTTCCAAGTATTAATAGACAATTCTTTTTTCATAGCGCGTAAATTAGCGCACAAATATAGTTAGTTGCACCGCAAAGCGGTACTTCTGAGCTAAGCAAGAAATTGCGACAGGTTGGCTACAACAAAATATCTTTTAATCTATCCAAGAATAGTTGTGATGGGTAGAGTTCGCGTTAGCAGTTTCTACCTTTTTCGGACAGCCAATCTCCGTATTGGCATAACCTGGCACTTTGATAAAAGCTAATCAGAGATTGGCGGCAGAAAAAGTACTGAGAGCGCTTCGCTAACTCTCAGTACAACCAAAGGATAACTAAAGATGCGCTATCTCGAAGTACCATTAAAGTAAAATTAAATTAAATGTTTATTACCGTGAAAAGCTTTTCTGGTTAACCCAAAGCATTAAACCGCCGGAACAAAGCAGTTTTTAAATTTTACGTACGAAGCCGTACCAAAATTTAAAAATAAAAAAGCTCCTGCGGTGGCAGGAGCTTTTTGGAAGTAATTACCCTAACATACTAAGAAGTTCTAATTTCCGGAATAGACTTGCGGGGTTTAGCCGGCTCTTTTTTGCTTTTCTCGGCCGGGGCAGTTTTAGCCGGAGCAGTGGGAGTAGTTGCCTCTTTCGCCGGATTGCCATCCGTATCTAATTCTACAATTTCGTAGCCGAGTTTTTCCAGGCCGGGTTGAATTAAAGCTTTATCCCCTACCAGCATGATACTCATTTTTTCCAGTGGCAAATTTTTCTTGGCTAAAGCGTTAATTTCTTCTTTGGTGATGTTTTGCAAAATTTCGTTTTGCTTTTTTACAAAGTCTGCCGCCAGGTTGTATTTCACAATATTATTTAAAAATAAGGCTTTCTGGAACGGTGTTTCGTATTTCAAGGCATCGCGCTGCCCCACGGAGCTTTTCAAAAATGATAGTTCATCATCTTTAATGCCCTGGCCGCGGAAATTTTTAATTTCCTTGATAAACTCTACTACCGCGCTATCCGATACGTTGGCCCGCACCCCGGCTTGTGCCGTAAACGGACCTACCAATTCGGTACCGGCATAAGCCGAGCGAGCGCCGTAAGTATAGCCTTTCTCTTCGCGCAAATTTAAGTTAATGCGGCTGTTAAAGTTACCCCCCAGCGTGTAATTCATTAACCCGGATTTATAGTACTCGCCGGTGGCATCAAAAGGCAAAGCCAGGTAACCAATCCGGATCTCCGATTGCGCGGCTTTTTCTTTATTCACAATAAATACTTTAGTTTTATCAATGCCGGGGGCCAGCGGCAAAGTAGGCATGGTAACGGGCTTAGCCGCCCATTTATTTAAAAAAGCGAGCTTCGGCATAATGCCTTGTTGATTAACATCGCCCACAATTACCAAATTCGTTACCGACGGCGAAAAGTTATCCTGGTAAAATTTCTTCACGTCGTCCAAAGTAATATTATTTACCGTAGCCGTGGTTCCCAAGGTAGGCACCGCCAGAATGTTGTTTTCGCCATAGAGCAGTTTATTATACACGTTATCGGCGATTACCGTGGGTTGGGTAGCCTGGTTGGCAATTTGCTCTAAACGTTGTTTTTTCAAACGGTCGAAATCAGCAACATCGAAACGCGGATGCAACATGCGTTCTTCGAGTAAGGCAATGGTGGCATCCAGGTTTTTTACCTGCGACTCTACCGAAACATTAATAGACTCGGTGCCGCCCGAAAACGAAATAGAACTGCCTAATTTTTCGAGTTCACTGCTTAATTCCTCAGCGGTATATTTCTCCGACGACTCGTTGAGCATAGCGGCCATTAACGAAGCAATGCCCGCCCGCGACGGATCTTTCGCGGATAATTTGTGGCCACCCTGCACGCTGAACAAAAGCGTAACCATGGGCACTTCTTTATTTTCGGTACCGATTACTTTAATGCCGTTGGGCAGGTTATCGCGGTAGAAAGGCGGTACGGTTACCACCGGGTTTTTACCGGCTCCGGGGCGCTGGCTGCGGTCGAAGTTATCTTGGGGTTTTACGTATTTTAAACCGGCGTATTCGTTGGCCGGGGCTTTGTAATCGGTGTTGGTGGGTTTGTAATTATCGGCTTTGGCTACGGCTTGCGCCTGGCCTTTGGGTACCACACTTAAAATAACGGCATGCTTGTTTTTAATATACTGATTATACACCCGCATTACATCAGCTTTGGTTACGGCCATGTACCGCTTATATTCTTTGGGTAGATCATTAGGATTACCGGAAAATGTTTGATTAGAAGCTAACCGCGACACTTTCCCCGAAACGCTCTCTAAACTGTTAATAATTCCGGATTCGAACTTTGCTTTAAAACGGGTAACGGCATCGTCAGTAACGCCGGTTTTTTCAAATTCGTTCAGCGAAGCCCGCACAATTTTCTCCATATCAGTTAAAGTCTGCCCAGGGAATGGAAGCACTGCTAGGGTAAATTCACCGGCAAGTTCCGCAGTCGGATGGCTCGCATCAGCCTGAACGGCTTTCTGGGTTTTTATTAAATTTTTATACAGAATAGAATTTTTACCACTGCCTAAAATTTCGGCTAAACAATCTAAAGGCGCTTCGTCGGGGTGGCGAACTGGTACGGTTGGATAAACCATGCGCAACATAGGAAAACGCACGTTATCTTCGTACGACACGTACCGGTCTTGCGGCAACGTAACGGCCGGCAATTCCCTATTTTTTACTTCCGGGCCACGCGGAATTGAACCAAAGTATTTTTCGGCCATTTTTATTACTTCCTGCGGATTTACGTCGCCGCCTACAGTTACGGTGGCATTGTTAGGTCCGTACCAGCGCAGGAAAAAGTTCTTCAGGTCGTCTACGTTTACCCGGTTTAAGTCTTCGATGTAGCCAATAGTCAGCCACGAATACGGGTGGCCGTAAGGATACAGGGCGCGCGCGGTTGTTTCGCCTACCAAGCCGTAAGGCCGGTTATCGTAGTTCTGGCCCCGTTCGTTTTTAACGGTGGAGCGCTGAATTTCAAATTTTTTCTGGGTTACGGCATCTAGTAAAAATCCCATGCGATCGGCTTCGAGCCAAAGGGCGGTTTCGAGTTGGTTGCTCGGGATGGTTTCGAAATAATTGGTACGGTCGCGGTTGGTAGTACCGTTTAGCGTACCACCAGCCTGGCTTACCAGTTTAAAATGCTCTTCGTCGGCTACGTGGTCGGAACCCTGGAACATCATGTGCTCAAAAAAGTGGGCGAAACCTGATTTACCTACTTCTTCGCGCGCCGAACCTACGTGGTAGGTAACGTCCACGTGCACAATCGGGTCAGAATGGTCTTCGTGGATTACCAGGGTAAGGCCATTGGGTAGCACGTACTTTTCGTACGGAATTACTAATTCGCTGCCTTTCCGGGTAACTTTTTCAATTTGTTTGGTAGCACCCTTGGGCTTTTGCGCGCTTATTTGCAAGGGCAAAGCCAACACGGCGCAGCCACAAATCGCTAATTTTACTTTCTGAAACATAAATGTAGAGGAAAAATAATCTTTCTGTAATGATAAAAAATCTTTCTCTAATTCTGGTAGTCAGTGGCAGTAAATTGTCCCAGCTGGGGTGGAATCTCTTCCATTAAAGCAACTAGGCCTTTAATATTTAAAAAATTGCTTAAAAAGTAGATAAGGTTGCCCTGAAAAGGCAAAAAATTGAGAATACTACCAGAAAATATTAATTAACATGATTGACGAAAAAGCCATTTGTAGCGACCCAAACGGCGGCAGCATTAAAAAACGGCAACTATTTAGAACCTGTCCTGACCAATGTCTTCATTGAAAACTTTAGACAAAGTTCCTGATAAAGGTTGTGCAGCAGCAACAAGTCGGCAAATTAGCAATCTGCCTTACTCCTCCAACAATTAAAATTATTCTTCCGGAGTGAACCAGAAGAATAATTATTTAAAATTCTTAGGCATTTAAACCTTGTTTTACCCAAGTAGCAACGGTTACTGTTCTTTGGGCCTGGTAAACTACGGCATCACGCACATCGGTTTTCATGCCTTCGCGGTCTACGGCCACACTCGTTCCGTAAGGGTTACCACCGGCGGCAAAAAGTACCGGGTCGGTATAACCCGGCGCTGCCACAATAGCTCCCCAATGGTACATGGTGTTGTATAAAGCCAGCAACGTAGATTCCTGGCCACCGTGTGGGTTTTGCGCACTGGTCATGCCGCTTACTACTTTGTTAGCCAATTTACCTTGGTACCATAAACCGCCGGTAGAATCCAGAAATTCTTTTAACTGACCGGGCAAATTGCCGTAACGGGTAGGCATACTAAAAATAATGGCGTCGGCCCATTCCAGGTCAGCCAGCGAAACTTCCGGTACGTCTTTCGTGGCTTCGATGTGCGCCTGCCAAGCCGGATTCTGCGCAATGGCTTCGGGTGGCGCCAGTTCTTTTATTTTTAAAACTTTTACTTCGGCACCCGTTTGCTTGGCTCCCTCCGCGGCCCACTGGGCCAGTTGGTAGTTGGTGCCGGTAGCGCTGTAATAAATAACCGCTAATTGTACTTGACTCATCGATTTAGTTTAAGTTGGTTAGTAATAGACGCTTGAAAATTAAAAAAGAAGCTGTAAGCTGTTAACCCGCAACGTTGCTTTTTGTTCGGGTAGAGGTCAGAAAACGCAAGTAAACATCTTAAAATCACGAGTCAATCACCGGGAATGCTCCGGTTGCTCCTGCCGGGAAGCAAATAAGGTAGCTGCAATTGGTAAAATCCGGATCAAGTACAGCCAACTAGAAGCCTCCTCTAAAGCGATTGACCTTAAATTTTAAGAAATGCATAAAATAAGTTCACCAGATCAGCAGTGCTTAGTACTTATCGCAAAAATTTTGAAAGCGGTTTATACCAAATTCGCAAAAGGCCGTAAGAAAGGTTCCGGCAGTACAGCCGCATTTTTTGTTTCACTTTAACAACCCGACCTCATGGAAAATAACGAGCAAAATGCCCCTGATAAAAACGAGAACTATATTGCTTCGCAGGACCCTGCTGGCCAGAATACCGAAAATCACGAAGAAGAAGGTGGCACCGACTATTCAGAACACGGCCAGGGTGGCCAGGGCGCTAAATCTACGGACGGCGACGAGAACAGTTCCCACGACCAGGGAAACGAAGAAAGCATTGCTGGCCGCGAAGACAGCTAAAAATTTAAAAAATGGAAACTACTGCAGGTAAAAACGCCCCCAGCGATAAAAATCATTTCGCGGTGGCCCCCGGTGTTACGGGCATTAAAATCGTGTTTGTTAATTTGTTTTTAGTCAGTAACCCGGGTGGTTCCTGGGTAGTGGTAGATGCTGGTTTATACGGGTCGGCGGGGAAAATTAAACACATTGCGGAAGGCTTGTACGGCAAAGGCACCCGCCCCACGGCCATTGTTTTAACGCACGGCCACTTCGACCACGTAGGCGCTTTAAAAGAACTAGCCACCGACTGGCAAGTACCAATATATGCCCATTCTTTGGAAATGCCTTACTTAACCGGCTTATCGGCCTATCCTCCCCCGGACCCTACCGTAGGCGGTGGCGCGATGGCGTATATGGCCTGGTTATACCCGAAAAAACCAATTGATGTAACCGGCCAAATTCAACCTTTACCGGCTGATGGCTCGGTACCGGGTTTAACCGGGTGGCAATGGCTGTATACACCGGGCCACACAGCGGGTCATATTTCTTTGTTCCGCGAAAGCGACCGCACTTTAATTGTGGGGGATGCATTTAGTACCCGCGAGCCGGAATCGGCGATTGCGGTAGTTACCGATAAAAAAGAAGTACATGGCCCACCTGCTTATTATACCAGCGACTGGGTAGCGGCCAGACGCTCCGTAGAACTCCTGGCCGATTTGCGCCCCGAAACGGTAGTGGGCGGACATGGTATGCCGATGCACGGGGAAACCATGCTGTTTGAGCTCGACGAGTTGGTGCATTATTTTGATCAATTAGCCGTTCCTACCTCGGGCCGGTACGTAAACGAACCGGCCATTACCGATGAGCGGGGAGTTGTAAGTTTACCTCCACCGGTTGATAATCCGGCGGTATCAAAAGCCTTGGTAACGGCTGGTTTGGTGGCATTAGCCGGCATGGCCGTTTTTGCCATTAGCCGCCGCAAAAACCAGCAGAACCGTTTCCTGGATACGCTCGAGGATCCAACCCTCCGAGTATACTAATTATTCGGAAGAAACCACGAACAACTATCCATGATGCGCATCAGCAGCTATTAGTTTTTAGTTACTCGTAGTTGAAATTTTTAAAAACAGAACCCTAAAGGCACATACTATTCCGCTTGGGATTATTCTGTTATTTAACAAGCGGATGAAAATGAAGATAACGTACGTTCCGGATAGTAAAAGTAAAAACACCGCTATTCTGTTCCTGCAGCGTCCTTCCGGAAGAATCTATTCGGCTACGTAGTTGAATAGTTTTCTCCGGAATAACCAATACAAATCTAAAACAGCAGAATCATTAAATTTTATCTTTCCAGCAAGTACTTATATACGCGGTTTGTATCACTTAAAACTTATCTTGAAGGCAGGTTACCATACATAATCAGTAATATTAACCTCAATAAGCATAGCCCTTAAAAGCAAGCTGGTTTGGCCTACTTTTAAGGGTTACTGCTTTTGTACGGTTTCTGAAGTTTTTTTTAAATTTTACTTAGGCCGGGCAATTGTAAGAGGCATTATTTATGCTCCAAAGTCGCCAAAATAGTAGCTATATCTTCGGGCTGAATGGGTTTTTGAATAAAACCAGATACTAAGGGATATTCCTGGCTTTTTAACACATCGGCATGTTCCAGGGAGGAAGTCAGAATAAAAATTTTACAGGCGGCTTGTATTGCCTGCTCCTCAGGAGTCAAGGCCTCCAGAAACTCCCAGCCGCTCATAAAAGGCATGTTTAAATCTAACAAAATCAAGGCCGGCAGCTCGTGGGCAGGATAATTTGTTAAATAATTTAAGGCTTCTTCGGGCTGATAAAAAGTGGTTACATCTTCGGTAAAGTGATGCAGTTTTAGCAAATGCTTGGTTAACAGAGCACTAATTGCATCATCATCTACCAAAAAAGTTTTCCAGCCCATTAGGGTAAGTTAATTATAAAAGTGGTGCCTTTATTTACCTGACTTTTTACTTCAATATGCCCGCCCAAAGCCTCTACGTGCGTTTTAACTAAGAACAAACCCATGCCCCGCCCGTCTACGTTCCGGTGGAAACGCTTATACAATTTAAAGATATTTTCCCCGATTTTATTTAAATCCAGTCCGGATCCATTATCCGACACTGTTATCTCTGTTCCGGAACCCGGAACATTCCGGCAGGTAACTTGTATTTTTAAAAGCCGATCGGGGGAGCGGTACTTAATAGCATTTGACAGCAGGTTGTAGAATATACTGTACAGGTACGCTTTTTTGGCAATCAGGCGGTCGTCTCCTTCTAAGGTAAACGTAACGTTGCCGTGGCAATTGTTTAGGGCATCGTGCAGGTTCGCGACGGCTTGCTGGTATACTTCTGCTACAACAAAGGTTTCGTTAGCAACGGCATCTTGATTATCGCGGATAGACAAAATAACGTTTAAATCTTTTAAAATGGTATTTAACTGTTCTACTGAAGTTTTTAGATTGCGAAGCGAAGTAGCAAAGATTTCGTCATTTTTATCGACCATGGTTAAGAGATTAGCCAAGCCTAAAGCACTGGCTACCGGTGCCCGTAAATTATGCGATACAATGTAGGTAAACTGTTTTAAATCGCGGTTATGATTAAATAAATCTTTGGTGAGCTGGCGCATTTCCAGTTCTGCCTTTTTTTTACTGGTAATATCTACCTGCGTCGCTACAAACTTTTCGAGCAGACCCGGTTCTTTAAAAATCGGATTTACTTCCATCGATACCCAAAACTCTTCCCCATTCTTCTTGTAATTTAAAATTTCTACCGAAAATGGTTCTGCTTTCTGCATCTTTTCCCGAATTTGGAGAATTGTTTCGGAGTTAGTTAAAGGTCCGTGTAGTAATTCGCCCGGCCTTTTTCCGATTGCTTCTTCGTAGCTATAGCCGCTTAAGGTAGAAAAACTATTGTTTACCCATTCAATATTCCGATGGTTATCGGTGATAATAACCCCATTGGTAGTTTTATCGGCTACCAACGAAAGCAGTTCTATTTGCGATTCCGCCTTTTTCTTGGCGGTAATATCTTTGATCACGCATTGGATACACTCCAGATTACCATTTAATAAAATGGGTACTCCCGTGATTTGTAAATCTAAAAAATCCTGGTTTTTCTTGATAAATAAGGTTTCAATCATCCGGATCTCCCCGTGCAGCACTTGCTGGATAGCCGTACCAGCCAGGGTCCAGAAATCCTCCGGAATAAATTTGTAATAATGTGCATTGATAACCTCGTCGGCGGTGTAACCCGACAGCTGATAAAACGGCCCATTAGCCTTCACAATTCTTCCGGTTGCATCCAGTAGTATAATAGCTTCGGGGTAGTCATGAAATAAAGATTTGTAGTACACCTGGGCTTTTTCTTCGCTTAACTGCGCGTTTCGTTGTTCGGTAATATCTTTAGAATTAGTTACAATACCCTGAATACTTTGGTGGTGCAGCATGTTAGCTAAATGACAATCCAACCAACGCCACTCTCCTTTTTTGTTAATAAACCGGAAAGGATTAATCTGAATACTTTTTTCGGCTGTAGCTGATTCTAAGGCTCTCATGACAAAAGGCAGATCCTCGGGATGAATGTAAAAAAGCGCATTGGTTTGCAACATCTCCTCGGGAGTAAAACCCAATAGCCGAACGACCGACTGCCCGACGTATTTGTACATTCCGGAACTATCAATTACCGAAATCAAATCAGTGGAATTCTCCACAATTGCGGAGAAAAATGATTGATCAAGTGTTTTTATTTTTCCTTCTCTCCAATCCATCTGTATTTATACGTATTTTTATAGAATGCACCCCCGCGCTTGCAAAAATAGCTACTTTTGGGTAAATTAAATACTTTTAAAAAATCTAATTTTAAGCCTGGATAAACAATACAATTTCCTACCTATATTACTAATTTTTAAATTTTATTTTTGCTTAGCGCATTTTTTTAGAAATTTTTTAATTAAAAGCCTTAACACGGATTTCAACAAAGTAAAGAAAGAACAAAGCAGCAACTTGCCTACTTGAAAGCCATCCGTATTAATACGGAAACAGCTCGCCGGTAACCTCAGGCATATGGGATATGCGGCACGAAGCCAGATTTTTATTACAGGCTTCAATCAAGCCTTTCTTAATTTAAAACTTTAAAACAGGACGCCTGCTGAAATTTTGCTTTTTCCGCCGAAAGAATTTTGCCTAAACTTTAAAACTGTTTTCTAGAATCCATTACTTGGCGCAGCTTACCTCCTGATTTATAAGTACCGCAACCATTGGTTTTGCGCGTGGTTGGCTTTGTAGCGTTGGTACCAATTGCACAACGGGTACAAGGCTACCACTACGCTTAACCAAACCAGGTAAACCGCCCCCAGCCCCAGTCCGCTGGTTTCTTTGGGCCGGCCAAACTGAAAAACACCAAATTGCAAATCGGCCCATTGGTAGCCTTGCAAAAAAACCATAGCCAGCATAATAAGGTGCAACAAATACCAGTGTAAGAGGTAATAGAACAAAGGTACTCTGCCGTAAACAATAATAATTTTTACCAGCTTCCCTTTTAGTTCTTCCGCGACAGAAAGAATCAAAAACAAAATACCCAGGGTAAGGCAACAAAATAAAAGCGAAGGCGGGTATTTAGTAACGTTCATAAAGGAAAGCAAAGTAAAAACAGCGTTTTTCTGAACTGCCCAGGGAACTGGATCGCCGTATACATTCGCAAACCGCAAGAGCCCGAAAAGCAGCAACGCCGCCCACCCTATTTTTAAAAAAAGTTGCTTCCGGACCGCGGGCGCTTTATAAAACAAAGGCCCGGCCCCAAAGCCAGCCAGCATAATACCTAACCAGGGCACCAGCGTATAGGCCAGTATAATGCTAAACTGCGGGGTAACGGTAAAAACATTCGGGTTAAACAACGCCAATACCATCCGGTTGGCCGGAGCAGCCGGATTTAACGCGAAAAAATTTAACAGATTATGCCCCCATATAATTACCAAACCCAGTAGCCCGATTACCCGGGGGATAGCCGGATCAGAAAGGCCAGCACGATAAAACTAAGGCCGATTACCGCAATCACCTGCACCAGCAAAGTCCGGAATTGTAAATCGAACCAGATACCAAAGGTAATAACCGTACATTCCAGAATAACCAGCCAAAGCCCCCGGCTGAGCAAAAAACGACGGCTTTCCTGTACATTATTAACTCGTTGTAAAGACAAGTAAGCCGACGTACCGGATAAAAACACAAAAATGGGCGCACACAAATGCGTTATCCAGCGGGTAAAAAACAAGGCGGGAGTAGTAGTGGCTAAATCTACGGGGCTTTGGGTGAGCGAAGTAAGATGCAATAGTTCCCGCGTATGATCCAAGGCCATTATAATCATCACGAGCCCCCTGGCAAAATCAATTGCGTTTAGTCGCTGCATAAGTTTTTTTAAATTTTAGTAGTGCCTGCTTCAAGCTACCCTGAGTAGAGGTAGTGAATATAAGCATTCTGCTTCAGATGGCTCGTTCGCAAGGGAATATATTATTTTTTAAATTAATGGCGTAAGAGGTTCTCCCAAGTAAGTTTATTTAACCCACCATTCTTCATCATGATTTAACCGCTAATTTTTGTAATCCGGAGATAATCTACCAGCGCCCGGTTTATTTTACCATGCATGTTTTCGTTGCCGGTTTCATAAGCAAGCGCGAAAAAATGCCGGCCTTTTTCCAGTTTTACCTGCACGGCGTTGGTAAAGCCCCAATCGGCCCAGTTGTTATAACCCCGCTGCGGAAAAACAATGGTTCCCAGAACTAAATCGTCTTTTTTGAGCGTACGCATGGCGCAGCGGTTGCTGGTACTAATGGGGCCTTCGCCGTTCGCATACCAAAAATCTAGGGCGTATAAACCAGCTTCCGGTACTACCACTTCTATTTTTAAATTAGTATTTTTGGTAAGGCTTATTTCCACGAATTCACTGTCCGAAATGTCGTTAAGACCTATATTAGTTTGAGCCCCGTTTTGTTTTAGTTTATACCGCTGGGTGCTGTGAGTTGCCGTAACGGGTAATGGTTCGCTGGCAAATGATTCGTGTTCCTGGGCGTTCACGGCAATCACCTGAAATTCGGCGTACGCTGGGGCAGGTACCGGCACCTGGGTTGCGGTGGTAGTTTGTAAGAGCTGGCCATTTTGAATTACCTGATACTTTTCGGCACCTGCTACTGCGGGCCAGGCTAAAGTACCAGCCTGGTAAGAAACTTCCGGCGTAACCGGCGAGAAATCAACCGTTACTTGGTTTTGGTTTTGTTCCGGAAAGGCGTTATTGGCCAAGATAATCCGTACCTGGTGCCGGCCTTTTAAATCAATGGGTATTATCGCGTTAGGCAGCGGCTCATCATCTAGGGTGCAAACCGTAATTTGATTGCCAAAACCTTCCAGTTGAATATCCAGAATGGCTTGCCGGTAGGTAAAATTTACGAGTTGGTGATTTTTTTTAAAAGCTTTTGGCACCACCGGTTTGAATTGTAAGCCATCCGGCCGAAAGTTTATTCCGAAAATAACTTTGTAGGTCATACTTAAATGGCCAGCCAGGCTCCACAACATGTTACTGGAGTTAACCTGCGTACCCGCATAATCGCCGTTGCTGGCTACCAGATTTTCCTGGTTGGTTAAGAGCAAAGCCGCCGGCCGGTAAATGGCGCATAAGCTTGCGGTTAAAGCTGCCGCATTACTGGCTTTAGCGGCCGCCAACGACCAGTACGCTTGCACAAACGGCCAAATCGCATTATTGTGGTAAGGCGGAATGTGCGGTATTTGGGGAGAAATACAAGGGATGCCATACGGGGTAACTGGGGTATTTGCTACCAATGCCCGTTGCTGCCCGGCTTCGGCAATATCGAAAAGCACGCATAGAGCTTCGCCCAGAGCATCTGCTCGCGGCGATAAAATTTTAAAATTTCGGCCATAGAGGAATTGTCCGTAGTATTTTTTTTCGGGTATCCAGAAATGTTGGTTAATGGCTTTTTTAATTTTTGCGGCCAGTTGCTGGTACCGGGTAATTGCCGGGGCATCTTTTACGATATCAGCCATTTGGGCTAGAATACAACAGGCCTGGTAAAATACCGCGTTGGTACTTAAGCTTTTTGAATCGTAAATATCAGCGGGCTGCATCCAGGCTGGATAGGTTTGCTCCCGCCAATCCAGAAAAGAAGACTCGCCGTGGAACAAGCCGGTTATTGGATCATATACGTTGCGCAGATCGTCTTCCAGCGAATTTTTAATAATTTGGTAAGCATCCTGCAGCCACTGGTCATCGCCGGTAATCAAGTATAATTCCCAGGCGGCCAAAGCCCAGACTATCCTGTCGGACGAAACCGGGTAAGCCCCGCCCGTACCGGTGTCTTGTATAATCCGGTAGGCACTGTTTACTTTTCGCAAAAGGCTGTTGCGGGCAACCTGGGGTTGCAACATCCCCATCGACAACAAAATACTGTAACTTATATCGCGGGTCCAAACGCCGGCCCATTCTTTCCCCGTCCGGAAAGTATGATCTTCCTCTATGGCATTTAGCATTTCTTCCAGGGCCAATTTATAAAGAGCATCTACCAGCGGGTAACCGGAAGTATACTGCGGAAAAGCGGCTATATCCCGGGAAAGTTGCCAGGTAGTGTTGGCGGCTTTATCTGCCGTATCCGGGTTCAGGAGCAAGGTAACTTCGTAAATACCGCTATTATCCTGTTCTTTTAACTCCAGTTCTTTCCGGTTTATTAAATTAGCAAAATCCCAGGTTAAAGGAGCGGTACTTCCGGCTACAAACACGCCTTTAAAATCTTCTTGCCGAATCTTTTCGCCGTTATACGTTTCATAAAAGCCTTGGTCCTCAAAAGCCTGTAGTACCGGTCGCAAATCCAGCCGAATCTTCCAAAGCGTATCGGGAGCCAGGTAAGTGTCGGTTGGTGGAGCAGAAATAGTCTTTAACGGTTCGCCAAAAATAATCAGGGGCGTTTCGCAGGTGTTATTTTGCGCTACGCAAGTAATCTGGTGATCTACGCCGGGGGGCAGTTCATTGTCCTGGCCATTGAGGCAAAATTTAAAAATCAGCCGTGGATTTTGAAACGCGTTTGCTTTGCTTTTGTAGTTAGACGTTATTTCGGTACCCGAAAGTACCTGGGCCGTAAATTCGTGCTGCACCACCCGATCGGGGTACAACTCATAATGCTCCGATTGCCAGATCGCCGCTGCATCCGCATCCCTATTATTTAGTTGTTGTTGGTCATTACCACTTTCCATACCTAATATATTACATCCGGCTTCCCCGCTACTCCCTGCGGCCTGTCTTTAAAGCAATTTTCGTTGGGTGTAAGAAGCTAAAAATTTACCGTTAAAGAAACCAGCTACCTCTTTTTTTAAAAAATCAATCATCCGGTGGTTCAAACAAAGTACAGTTTAAATTAATTTGCTTCTTAATAAAGTGAAAGGTCTGAAATAAGAAAAGCATAGATGCAAGAAGGAGCTATTCTTCACTAAACGGTCATTCTGTAAGAATCTAATCGGTTACTTACTGGTTAGATTCCTCCGGAATGACCCGAATGGATGGAAGCAGGATAAGAATCATAGTTTTAGCATACTGGCTAATTATTTTTTTGTGGTTAAGCCATTATGTCGAACGCACGTTTCTTAATAAATTGAAATGCCCGAAATAAGCCCACTAACCGAAACGGTAGCTTTTAAGTAATGTGTTTCTTAATAAAATTTAACTTAGAATTGTTTAAAAGCTGCCTTAATTTTTTGCTAAGCCCAACCAAATGCCTTCGTTATAAAGCTTCTTTTATGAGTGCCCTACTGCGCCAAGTTTACGTCTTTTTGGTAGTTTATTCCGGAGAAAAAGAAGTTGTTATTTTTTAAGGAGGCGGCTCCTAATAGCTTACGCTGTAAGACCTTCTCCGGTCACAAAAACCATCCGGAAACCAGTACTTACCAGGCTTTAATCTTCTGGTGGAGCTACTTTTTTAAAAATTTTAAAAATTGCACGTGCTGAATTTAAAATTCATAACCATTGTGCCTGAGCGTTAAGCGGTATTTAGTTACGAAGTACAGCTCCGTTACGCTACCATAATCCTTTACCCATTTTCACTTTTAGCTTAAACCCGGTACCATGAAATTCTTTGTACTTGTTTTATTGCTTTGCTTTTGCGGCTGGTCTTTGACTATGGCTCAGGATTTACCTCCAACTGCCCCAGGCGTTACCGGTACTATAAAAGGCACGGTTCAGGATTCGTTAAAACAAGAACCACTAGGTTATGTTACCGTTATTTTGCTGGAAACCGGTAAAAAGGAACCAATAAAAACAACCTTATCCCGCGACAACGGCTCGTTTGAGCTCAGTGGTTTACCGGCTAAATCGTACCAACTGGTGCTGGAAATATTACCAAAAAACTAAAAATTAACCTGAACGGCAGTACCAACTACGTGCAGCTAAGCAGTATTTTGCAAGGCCAACCTATCCAAAAAAATGGTTTCACGGCCAATGTTTTTGGGTACGCCAGTTACCGCTTCGAAAAAGGCTGGCGTTTGAGTGCCAACTTAGGCGTAAACTCACCGCGCATAACTTTGCAAGGCACCTCGGCTTCGTATTCGTACCATTCTTTCTCGGTAAATAAGCAGCTGTTTAAAGGCAAAAAAGGCAGTATTTCTTTCTCGGTTAATAGTCCGTTTCAAAAAAACCGGCGCTGGTTAAACGAAATCACCGATCAGCAATTTTATCAACGCCAGGAATCTTACTTTGTCATGCGCCGCTTCCGGCTTTCGTTTAATTATCGCTTTGGTAAAGTACAAGGAGGCATTGCCCGCAAAAACGCGGTATTCAAAACGACGACGTAAAAAGCGGCGGCCAAAGTTCGGGCGGCACCAGCAATTAAAATAGATAATCTGTTTTCTGGCAGCCAGTAGCATTAGGTGTTTTCTATTTTTTAAGCATGAATAAAATGTATGCGGTAAGTAAAATTATTTAGCAAGAAATAAACTTATTTCTCTTTATTTATTTTAGAATAGCTTTCTTATACGTCACATTTTAGGCTTACACAAGTTAATGCACCTAGTTGTGCCTTTTTGAGAGATTATTCCGCTGAGCGGGCTTTTATAACTAAATGCAGCAAAAGATGTGGCAGGCATTTTTATATTTATCCTTTAGTTATAATGCAAAGCAGCGCTGTTTTGTGATCTACAAGACACCTTCTCTTTTATTAGCCCGCCCGGTGTTAGCTAAATTCAACACAAAGTAAATTATTCCTTGTTTTTGATTATGTAAGCCACACGATAGGCCATCACAAGCCAGTAAAATTAAAAAATTACAACATTATGTCTAACCAGCAATAAGTACAAAATCCTTCTTTACCTAATGATATAAAAATACAAATTCAGTATTCCCATAAGACACAAAAACAAAGGAGCTATTCTTTCTAATAATCTCAGTTAAGACTCAAACAGCTTTAAAAATATAAATATTACTAGTTTAAAGTAGTAATTATATAAATATATTACGATTGTATTTCGGTATTTCGGAGCTGTGCTTTACCTTTGATCTAGAATTTAGATACGCTTTGTATTTCAGCACTTCATTTTATTATATTTTCAAATCGTTAATTATTAGATTAAAATTAAAAATATTACATTTCACTTTAAATAAGATACTTAAAATATACAATCCAACCTGTACTACTATAATCTAAACAATAATCCAAAAGCAATAAATCTAATCGCTCTATGAAACTAAAACTACTACTAAGCCTATCTTTGTTATCCTTATTTACAATGTCTTGTGAGCAGGTAGAAATAGTTGAACCAAAAACCGTTAATTCTTTGCAAACAAGCCTTTCAAATGCAGCTTATGTAACCTCGTTTGATGCTGGTAGAAAGAACTTAATAGCGGAAGAAAGATTAGAACCTAGTTTAAGTAACACATTTGGTCGCCAGATTTATACTTCGAACGGTTTTGGAATAAACAGTTCCTTATCCAGAAGCGGGTCCCGATCCATTCGTTTAGAATTAGTAAAAGACGGAAGTGCCATACGTTCCGAATTATATTATAACCAACCTACTACTACTAACGGTTGGTATGGCTTGAGCCTTTACATACCTAGTAGCAGCTGGCCAAACGAAAGCAACTCGGACGGATGGGAAATAATAACCCAATTTCATGGCACTACCGATAGTGGTGATGGGAAGCGAGTACCACCGATCTCTTTATCGGTTTCTCGTGGCCGTTTTGTATTAACCGTAAATTATTCTGCAAAAAGATTTAATAATGAACCGGATGGCAAAGTAAGATACGATTTGGGGCCGGCAATTAAAGATAAATGGGTAGACTTTGTATACCATATTAAATATTCTTACCGGTCGGATGGGCAATTGCAGTTATGGATGAATGGCAATAAATTAGTAGATTATACTGGCCCAAACACCTACAACGATGCTGCAAACCCTTATTTTAAACTGGGGGTATACAAAAGAAACTGGGGCAATGGCTCAAAACGCGTAATCTATTTTGATGATGTTCGGATGGGCGATGGCAATGCCACTTATAACGATGTAGCTCCTAAAGCTTCTGCCACCGATACACCACCTCCAACCGTGGAGGATCCTACGACTTCGCAACCATTAAGTTTAACTTTAATGAACGCAGATACCCAACAACCCATTCAGGCGCTTACAGAGGGCACCATCCTGGATTTAGCTAAATTACCGACCCGTAACTTAAACATACTGGCTACTTCCAGCAAAACTATCGGCAGTGTTGTATTTAACTTATCTGGCGCTCAAATAAATAACTCTACACAAACCAATGCACCGTACGCCTTATTTGGTGATACTAACGGCAAACTTCTGGCTTGGACTCCCGTAATTGGAAATTACTCCCTGAAATCAACTTCTTACGCCGGGGCTAACGGAACCGGAACGGCTGGCTTGCCTTTAAACGTTACGTTTCAGGTAATTGATCAGGTGATACCTCCAACAGAAACAGTGCCCCCTACAGCTACCTTATTGATAAATAACGATGCCCTTGCTACGAAGTCGGCTAATGTTACCTTAAGCATAATTGCTACTGGTGCAACCGAAATGCGCTTCCATGACGACAATGACGATGATATATGGGGAGGCTGGGAGCCCATAGCCACTACCAAAAACTGGGTACTATCTGCTGGTACAGGTCCAAAATGGATAAAGGTGCAGGTACGTAACGCTGCCGGTCAAGAGTCGGAAGCTACTTTTGATAGCATTAATTTGGAATAATCCAAAAGCTTAATAACAGAAATAAAGTAAACATTACATTACCTCAATAGTATATAAAGGGAAAAAGCTGGGTTCCCAAACTCAGCTCTTTCCCTTTATTTTTTAAATATCAACTTTAAATGGAAGTTCTGCTTTAGTAAAAATTTAAAAAATTACTGGTAGCTAGCAAGTTGTTTTAAAATCTATAGTTCATTGTTCTCCCGGGCCGCCCGAGCGGCCCGATCCCGCAAGTGCTCCGGAATTAAATCTGATTCGTTTTCGTAACCCCACGAGTTTATTTCATTCCCACTTTCTTCGGGCAATATTTTGTTGGTTAAACTGAGTGCATCCGATGTCAATTCGGGCAGTATTTGATTAGCAAAAGCCAGAATTTTAGCCGGTACATTTGTTAATACTTCTGCTTCGCCGTAACGGCAGGCATTAATAATCTTCCGGGCAGTTTTTTCTACACTCGACGAAATCAACAAACTTGCTCCAGCCGTGGTAAACCAGGCGTATTCTTTTTCGGACTGCCCTTTTACCTTTATATTAAGGTTACTGCCCGTACGGGTTAAACCCGGGTTAACCGTGGTAACTAAAATACCATCTTTTTTCAACTCCTGCCGGAAACCATTTGATAATCCTACCAAGGCAAACTTGCTGGCACTGTAGGGCACCAGGTGCGGTATACTTACTTTTCCACCCACCGAAGCAATATTTACAATCCGGCCTTGGCTGCGTTCTTTCATGTGCGGCACCGTAGCCCACATGGTATACAGCGGTGCCCAGAAGTGCGTATTCATAGCTTCTTCAAAATCAGTTAAAGTCATATCGGCGAGCGGCCCGGCCTGAATAGTACCGGCATTATTGATCAACACATCAATGCGACCGTAGTATTTTAACACACGTTCTATAAATTGTTCGGCCTGGATACGGTTGGTTACATCACAGGGTAAAGCCAGCACTTCGGCCCCCTTCGCCGTTAATTCCTGTTCCGCTTTTTTTAACTGATCTTCGGTGCGGGAGCAAATCGCCAGCAGGGCGCCTTCGGCTGCTAATTGGCGGGCCAACACCAAACCTAAGCCTCGGGAACCGCCGGTAATAACAACTACTTTATTTTGAAAAGAATATTTGTTTTGCTCCCGAGCGAATGCCCGAAGGGCTACAATTAAGCCTATACCCGCGGAGGCCCAAAGCCATGATTTATTTTTGGTTGCCATAATTTTAACGTATATCTTATTTAAAATTTTTCCGGTTAACTGATTAGTAGCTTTAGTACGGGAACCCTCCCCAGAAAGATGAAGCAAGCTTTAAATTTCTTATATACTAAAGTAAAACCATATAGTTCTCGACCTGGGAATGGGATATTGTAGCGATAGGCTTATCTCTTTTTCGAAAAATTGGCAATAAACAGGCAGCGCAAACTTTCTTTCGAGTAAGGATGATAAAGAAAAGCTTAATACCTCTTTTACGGAGCAATAGGAATATACCAGCTTCACTTATTAGAATAGACAATTGATTTTAAAGGAAATAAGAGCACTTCGCCCAGACGAAAGCAAACAAACTATTTTACTATTAACCCTTTAGCCTTCTAAAAAATTATTTTAACAAGAAGAGGCCAGGACTTTATAAAGGTTAATACTTCTTTTTTAAATATATACCAAGCCCTATATTTACATTAAAGACTAATCGGTTTATTTTGTAACAGATATAACTACCATTTTAAAACAACCCAAATCATCAAATCCGCTTATGGAAAACGATTACCCTTTAAATTCATTAGAACAGGTTTTCTCGGACCTAACACCCGGAGAAGAGTATTTAATCCCCGTATCCTCCAGCACCCGCTTTTTTAATTATTTAGTTGATTTAGTAGGTATGCTGGTATTTGGTTTTTTATTCGGCATATTCCTCGCTACAATGGGAGCGGAAGAAATTTTAAATAAAATGCCTAATCAGCTTTTAGGCATTTTTTTACTTTTTTCTTATTACGTTTTACTGGAAGGCATTACAGGCCGATCTTTAGGTAAATTAGTAACGGGTACCAAGGTAGTAACCTTGGAGGGTGAAGAGCCATCCTTGAACACCATTGTTAAGCGAACTTTGTGTCGACTAATTCCTTTTGAAGCTTTTTCGTTTTTAACTTCTAACCAAAGTGGCTGGCACGATCGTTTTTCTAAAACCATGGTAGTCCGGATCCGAAAATAATTAATTTTTAAAATATTTCGCATTAAGGCGATCAGGTTACAACCCGGCAGCAAGCTTAGATTTGCTGCCGGTTTTTTTGTGTATTAAACTGAATCCCAACTGTTTTTTGCAATAAAATTTAATGTTAACCTAATTTCTTGCAAAAAAGAGCGCAGGTAATTAGATAAATAAAATTTAGAAAAGTTAATCTTTCCTATAATTATTAACTACTTTTTCTACCTTTGCGCAATTTATACTTACAGCAACATGCCCCGAGATACCAGCATTAAATCCATTTTGATTATTGGTAGCGGTCCCATTGTCATTGGTCAGGCCGCCGAATTTGATTACTCAGGTACCCAAGCCGCCCGCTCCCTCCGCGAAGAAGGCATTGAAGTAACACTCATTAATTCAAATCCGGCTACCATTATGACGGATAGTGTTACGGCCGATAACATTTACCTGAAGCCTTTGGAGAAAAAGTACATTATTGAAATTCTGCAAAAGCATAAAATAGACGCGGTACTGCCTACCATGGGCGGCCAAACCGCTCTGAACCTAGCCATCGATTGCGAACATGCTGGCATCTGGAAGAAATACGGCGTTCGGATAATAGGTGTGGATATTAAAGCGATCGAAACGACCGAAGACCGCGAAAAATTTCGGTTAAAAATGCTGGAATTAAACGTAAACGTATGCAAAGGCTTCACGGCTACTTCGTTCCTAGAAGGTAAAGAAATAGCCCAAGAGATCGGGTTCCCGCTGGTAATCCGGCCGTCGTTTACGCTGGGTGGCACCGGTGGTGGCTTTGTAAACGACCCGGCTGATTTTGATAAAGCTTTAAACCGCGGCTTGCACGCTTCGCCTACCCACGAAGTACTGGTAGAGCAAAGCATTAAAGGCTGGAAAGAATACGAACTGGAATTACTCCGCGATAATAACCAGAACATCATTATTATCTGCTCCATCGAAAACTTCGACCCGATGGGCATTCATACCGGCGATTCCATTACGGTAGCTCCCGCCATGACTTTGCCCGATACCGTTTACCAGAAAATGCGCGATTTAGCCATTAAAATGATGAACGGAATAGGTCAGTTTGCCGGTGGTTGTAATGTGCAGTTCGCCGTAAACCCCGAAAACGACGATATTGTTGCCATAGAAATTAATCCTCGGGTAAGCCGTTCTTCGGCGTTAGCCTCCAAAGCTACCGGTTACCCGATTGCTAAAATAGCGGCCAAACTAGCCATTGGCTATAATCTCGATGAACTGAAAAATGCCATAACCAAAACTACTTCGGCGTTTTTTGAACCGGCCTTGGATTACGTAATTGTAAAAATACCGCGCTGGAATTTCGATAAATTTAAAGGCGCCGATAAAAAGCTGGGCCTGCAAATGAAATCGGTGGGCGAAGTAATGGGCATTGGCCGTACGTTCCAGGAAGCTTTACAGAAAGCCTGTCAGAGTTTAGAAATTAAACGCAATGGCATTGGGGCCGACGGTAAAGAAATGACCAATTACGACCAACTCATCGATAGCCTGACGAATGCCAGCTGGAACCGCTTATTTAGCGTGAAAGACGCCATGCGGTTTGGCATCCCAACGTCTACGATCCAGAAAATAACTAAAATTGATCCCTGGTTTTTGCACCAGATAGAAGAACTGGATGCGGTAGAAAAATTAATTCGCGGTTATACCCTGGATACCTTACCCGTAGATTTATTCCGGAAAGCAAAACAACAAGGCTACGCCGACCGCCAGATTGCTTATTTGCTCAATTGTAAAGAAAGCGAAGTACACGCTAAACGTACCGAATTAGGCATTAAGCGCGTATTTAAACTGGTAGATACCTGTGCGGCCGAGTTTGAAGCCAAAACCCCGTATTACTACTCTACTTTCGAAGGTGAAAACGAAAGCCAGGTAAGCAACCGCGAAAAAGTGGTGGTATTGGGTTCCGGTCCGAACCGCATTGGTCAAGGGATTGAGTTTGATTATTCGTGCGTACACGGCGTGTTGGCGGCCAAAGAATGCGGCTACGAAACCATCATGATTAACTGTAACCCCGAAACGGTTTCGACGGATTTTGATATTGCCGATAAATTATACTTCGAGCCCGTTTTCTGGGAGCATATTTACGATATCATTCAGCACGAAAAACCCATTGGCGTAATTGTGCAATTGGGTGGCCAAACTGCCTTAAAGCTAGCGGAAAAACTGGAGCGCTACGGCATTAAAATTTTAGGTACTTCCTTTGAAGCCCTGGATTTAGCCGAAGACCGGGGCGCTTTCTCTACCTTATTAAAAGAAAATAACATACCCTACCCGCCGTTTGCCTCCGTGCAAAGCGCCGACGAGGCCCTGGAGGCTGTGAAAGATTTAAAATTTCCGTTGCTTGTGCGCCCTAGTTACGTGCTGGGCGGCCAAAGCATGAAAATTGTAATTAATGAGAAGGAACTCGAAGCCCAAGTAGTAGATATTGTAAAAGATAATCCGGGCAACAAAGTACTCCTCGACCACTTTCTAGACCGGGCCATTGAAGCCGAAGCTGATGCTATTTGCGACGGCGAAGACGTGTACATTATCGGCATCATGGAACACATTGAGCCGGCAGGCATCCATTCCGGCGATTCTTATGCCGTATTACCGCCTTTTGATTTAAGTGAAAACGTTATCCGGCAAATTGAAGAACATACCAAAAAGATTGCTCTCGCCTTGCGTACCGTAGGTTTAATAAACATCCAATTTGCAATTAAAAACGAAACGGTTTATATCATTGAAGCGAATCCCCGGGCTAGCCGCACGGTACCGTTTATCGCGAAAGCTTACCAGGAGCCCTACGTGAATTATGCCACTAAAGTAATGCTGGGCAAAAAGAAGGTAAAAGATTTTAATTTTAATCCGGTTAAAAAAGGTTTTGCGATTAAAGTACCCGTATTCTCGCACAGCAAATTCCCGGAAGTAAACAAAGAACTCGGCCCCGAAATGAAGTCGACCGGTGAAGCCATTTACTTCATAGATGATTTGCAGGATGATTATTTCATAAATGTGTATTCCGAACGGAATTTATATTTAAGTAAGTAACCCCTCCACCCTCCGGCAAGTTAATAGCAGGAGACGAGATGCCGCTTTAGCTGTTTAGGGCATAGTTTTAGATTCCAGCTTCTTTCGGAGGCTGGAATTTTTATTTTATTACATGCAAAGGTTTAAATAACGCAGGCTTATGTAGCTTCATTGCTGGGTAAGTTCTATGCGCAAAGTATGAATCAGACTCTTGTTCTACAATCAAATCGTGTAAAAATAATCCACTACGCAGCTACCGCTGCCTCTCCTCCCCTGTTTTTAGGGGAGGTGCCCGGAGGGTGGAGGGGTTAAAATTTTTCTTACCTTTGCCGCGTGAAAGCAATCCGCAAACTGTTAGTAAAAGTGCTGGGCTTCGAAGGCTATATCCGGCTGGTAAGCAAAATTTATCTGCAATTAGTAGGCGCGGGACTGCTGGCGAAAAACTATCCGGAACTGTTTTTTTTAAAAAAAATTATAATACCGGGCTTTTATTGCCTCGATATCGGCGCTAACCTGGGCTATTATTCTACTTTTCTATCGAAACTGGCGGGTCCCCACGGAAAAGTGTTGGCTGTAGAGCCCGTACCCATGTTTCAGAAGATCTGGCGCGACAACGTGAAAGCCAGTGGGGTAAATAATCTGGAACTACTCCCTTATGCTTTAGGCGGCGAAAACACCCGTATCCAGATGGGCACCCCCGAGCGCGACGGTTTGCTGCACCACGGCATGACCAAGATTACTTCTTCGGCCAACGAAAAATATGCCCGTACCTACAACGTTGAAATGAAAGTACCCGACGAGTTGTTCGGCAACTTAACGCGGCTCGATTTTGTTAAATGCGACGTAGAAGGGTTTGAGTATCCCGTTTTCAGCCATATGCAGAAAACACTGCAAAAGTTTAAACCACTTATTCAGACGGAACTAAACGGTACCGAAAACCGGCAGGCCGTTATAAGCTTATTGCTGAAATTAGGCTACCAATTATATCTATTATCGCCGGATCAAACGTTAAACCTCTGTGTAGATACCTCAGATTTAACCCATTATGCCGGCGATTTTTATTTTAAACATTCTTTAGCATCATGAATTTTTTTGTAATCTTAATCCTTATATTTTTCTTATTACGCCTTTTAATGCCTTACCTTATCCGGTGGGTCTTGCAAACTTTTGTAAAGCGCACCATCCGCAAAGGCGGCTTTACGGCTACTTTTGGGCAGCCGCCTTTTCCACAAGACTTTGCTCAGCCGCGCCAGAAAGCACCCGAGGGAAAAATAAATATTGATTATGTACCGGAAGAAAGTAAGCCAAAACCAAACGGCAGTGATTTTAAAGGCGGCGAGTACGTCGACTATGAAGAAGTAAAATAATTACTTACCTTTCCCATTGTTCACCCTATTCACCGCTAAAAACATCACTTTTTAGGCGCGCTGGCCTATAATCCTGTTACACCATATGAAAAAAGCAGTCGTATCGAATAACGAACAACGAGTAACAAACAACCCTACCACCCGGCAGGCCTTTAATTTAAAAAAAATGTTCTGCCGCACGTACTCGCCGTTTTATTGTTTCTGGGTTTAACTGCCGTTTACGTTTCGCCGATATTATTTGAAAACAAAAGCTTGGTGCAAGGCGATATCCTGCAATCAAAAGGGGGCTCTAAAGAAATACAAGATTACCGCGATAAACACAACGGGCAAGAGCCTCTCTGGACTAATTCGATGTTCAGCGGTATGCCGGCTTACCTGATCACCACCCGCTTTCCCGGTGATCTTTCGTACATTTTTCATAATACCATTACGCTCAACCTGCCGGCCGTAGCGGCTAATATTTTCCTGACACTGGTTTGTGCGTATATTTTGTTTGTGGTAATGGGTATGAGCACCTGGCTAGCCATTGCCGGTTCTTTCGCCCTTACTTTTACCTCTTATAATCTGGTTATTCTGGCAGCCGGGCACAATACCAAATCGTTGGCAATCGCTTACATTCCCTTGGCGCTGGCTGGTTTATTATACGCTTTCCGGCGCGGAAACCGGCAATTGTGGCTAGGAGCCGCTTTATTTACGTTTGGTTTGGCCATGCACATCCGGTCGAACCACATGCAGATAACCTATTATTTGCTCTTGCTGGTACTTATTTTTGGCATTGTTTACTTTATCGATGCTGTTAAAAACAAGTGGCTGCCCGACTTTTTAAAACGGGTGGTGGTGCTGGGTATTTGCGCCGTAATTGCGGCTGGGGTAAGCTTTGGCCGTTTGTACACCACGGCTGAATACACCAAATATTCCATCCGGGGTAAATCTGAATTAAAAGCGCCCAACAGTGGCAACGCCCAATCGACGGGGCTGGACCGGGATTATGCTTTTAACTGGAGCTACGGCGTCGGCGAAACCATGACTTTGCTTATTCCTAATTTTTACGGGGGCGCCAGTGTGGGATCGTTAAGCGAAAATTCCGAAACGGCCAAAGCCATGATGCAGAACGGCATTCCGGAAGTGCAGGTAGAAGAATATTTAAAAGGTTTTCCGTTGTACTGGGGCGACCAGCCCAGCACGAGCGGCCCGGTTTACGTGGGGGCGGTGGTGTGTTTCTTATTTGTACTGGGTTTGTTTGTCGTGGAAAAGCGCATCCGGTATTGGTTGCTGGCCGGTACTATTTTATCCATTCTGCTTTCGTGGGGTAAAAATTTTCCGGCGTTTAATTACTTCATGTTCGATTACTTTCCGGCTTACAATAAATTCCGGGCCGTATCTATGACTTTGGTAATTGCCCAGATTACCATGCCTTTATTGGGCATTTTTGCCTTGTACCGGTTTTTGTACAAAGGCGATGTAAAAGATTCCCAGAAAAAATTATTGTACGCGGCGGGCATTACGGCCGGTATTTGTTTACTGGTATTTTTATTCGCGGGTATGGGCAGCTTCTCGAACCCGAACGATGAACGTACCTTGCAGCAAGCTTGGCTGATTAATGCTGTTCGGGCCGATCGGGCCAGTATGATGCGCGGTGATGCAATTCGTTCTTTTATCTTTGTTGCGCTGGCTGCCGGAGTCCTGTATTTTTACTTGCGTCATAAATTGGCCGTTACTTCGGCCACCATTGTTATTGCTTTTTTAATTTTGGTTGATCTCTGGACGGTAGATAAGCGTTACTTGAACAACGATGATTTTCAGAAAAACTTAACGGAAACGCATTTTGAACCTACTCCCGCCGATCAGGCTATTTTACAGGATAAGGATTTAAGTTACCGGGTATTAAACCTGGGTGATCCGTTTAACGAAGCCCGTACTTCTTATTTCCATAAATCCATTGGAGGTTATCATGGGGCTAAACTGCGGCGCTACGCTGATGTGATCGAGCAGCACATTGCCCAGAATAACATTAAAGTTTTAAATATGCTCAATACCCGGTACTTTATCACCGGCAATCAGCAACAACCTGTACAGCGTAATCCGCAGGCTTTGGGCAATGCCTGGTTTGTGCAGAAAATTACGAAAGTAAATAGCCCCGACGAAGAGCTGGCGGCGTTAAAAACGTTTGAGCCGGCTACCGAAGCGGTAGTGGATGTATCGAAGTTTCCGGTGCCCCAAACCCAATTTAACGCGGCTGGTTCTACGGCCACGCTCACGAAATACGAACCCAACGATTTGGTGTATACCATTTCGGCGGCGCAGGCCGGCTTTGTGGTTTTTTCGGAAATTTATTATCCCGAAGGTTGGCAAGCTTACCTGGATGGCAAACCGGTTACCCACATCCGCGCTAATTATATTTTGCGGGCCATGCCGGTACCCGCCGGTAAACACACCGTAGAATTTAAATTTGAACCGGCTTCGTACCGTTTAGGCAATACCGGCTCGCTAATTTCTTCTATCCTGATGCTTTTAATTATTATTGGGGGCATCGTGTACGCAGTAAAATCAGAAAAAGACGAAGAAATAAAAGACTCCACCAGCAAAGATTATTAAGCTTCTATTTGGTCTGTTCTTCAGCAAGAATCTAACTCATTAGGCAGCGTTAACGTTTCTGCCCGAAGGACAGACTTATTTTTAAAATTATTTACGGGTAATAAGTAAAAAATAATTTGATAGTACCGGCTCCTGCCCCTTTACAACGCATTACCGAACCCTTGTTGCAGGACAAAAAAGTTACCTTGTACCTGAAACGCGAAGATTTATTGCACCCGCATATTTCGGGTAATAAGTGGCGCAAGCTAAAATACAACTTACAGGAGGCCCAAAACCAACAAAAAAGCACTTTGCTTACTTTTGGCGGTGCTTATTCTAATCATATTGCGGCGGTAGCTGCCGCTGGCCGGGAGTTTCAGTTTAAAACCATCGGCTTTATTCGCGGTGAACCGCACGAAACGCTGAACCCTACTCTGGCATGGGCGCAAAGCTGCGGCATGCAGTTGCACTATCTCGACCGGACTACTTACCGGCAAAAACAAGAAGTTGTTTTTCTGGAAAATCTAAAAAATCAGTATCCCAACGCCTACGTACTTCCGGAAGGGGGTACCAACCTGTTTGCCATAAAAGGCTGCACCGAAATTGTGGAGGAACTGATGATCGTACCTTTTGATTATATCTGCTGCGCGGCGGGTACCGGGGGCACGCTAGCCGGCCTTATTGTGGGGGTACAGGATCACGGTCAAATTTTAGGTTTTCCGGCGCTAAAAGGAGGTGAATTTTTAAAAAAAGATATTGCCAACCTGATAAAAGAATATAACGGCCAGGAGTACGCGAACTGGCAGTTACAAACTAATTATCATTTTGGCGGTTACGCAAAAGTAAAACCGGAGTTACTAGCCTTTATCCAGGGCTTCAAAAAAAAACACCATATTCCGCTCGAGCCTATTTACACCGGTAAAATGCTGTACGGTATTTATGATTTAGTACGGCAAAATTTTTTTGAACCCGGCAGTACGGTAATTGCCATTCATACGGGCGGCTTACAAGGCTTGCCCGGCTTTAATCCGCATTTCGGATTAGAAACGCAAACGGCCATTTAGAGCTTAGTACTTAAACCTGCGAAAAATTTAAAAAAGAATTTTTTGTAAACTTTCGTTGGAGTCTGGTCAAACAACTAGCCCGATCCACTTGCCCTAGTGGTTAATTTAAAATGAAATTACCTTTATTTCGTTGGATTAACATACCTTGAACCCACATCCAGTTAAAGCCACAATACTTTAATGCTTCGTTACCTCTTTAAGCGCTTTATACCTTGGGCTATACTTATAATAGCCGCGCTTTTTCTCTATTGGAAAATAGTACCGTATTTTATGGCCGGTAAAGAAAAGGTTAAGTTAACCCATCATACCATTCTGGATAAGATTGATGATCTGGGTAACCTGGAACTGGTGCGGTATAATTTTAAAGATGTGGTGGAGTACGAAAAAGAAGTATCGCAGTGGCTACCTAATTCCAGCAGTGTATTGATTGTGGCCGGCGAGGCCGTCGGATGCATTGATTTACGCCAGGTTACCGCCCAGGATATTACTTTTACCAACGATTCGGTAATTACCGTAAAGCTGCCCGAACCCGAAATCTGTTACTTTAAAGTAGATCACGATAAATCCAAAGTATTTGCCCTGCGCAATACTTATTTCCAGGATGCCACTCTGGTAGACGAAGGGTATAAATTTGCCGAAAAGCACATTCGCAAGTCAGCGCTCGATTCCGGCATTTTGCAGCAAACCGCCGTAAACGCCGATAAAATTTTAAAACCTTTATTGGAAAGCTTAACCGGCAAGCAAGTGATTTTAGAGCATAAACACACTACGCAAGCCCCCCCAGTTTTGCCTAAGCGGTAAAGCGCTTATTTTAAAATTACGCTTTTACGTCGGCATTAAAAATTTAAAATTTTTGCCCTGCAAAGTATTTACGGCTGATCTTTTAAGTTTCTTAAGTAACTACTGGTCCGTTAGTTCAATCCATACCGGCGCATGATCGCTTGTTTTTTCCCATCCGCGTACGGTCCGGTCCACGCCCGCCGCCATGAGCCGGTTATTTAAATGGGAGCTCAAAAGAAAATGATCAATCCGTAAACCGGCATCCCGGTCGTAGGCCTTGCGGAAATAATCCCAATAAGTGTACATCTTTGCTTCCGGATAAAGCTTTCGGAGGGCATCCGTCCAACCTTGCTCCACCAGGGTTTTAAAAGCCGTCCGGACCTCGGGCAGAAAAAGAGCATCATCCAGCCAGCGCTCGGGCCGGTAAACATCTGATTCGGTTGGAATAACATTAAAGTCTCCGGTTAATACTACCGGTATATTCTTCGCCAGAAGCGTTGCCGCATGCGTTTGTAGCCTTTCCATCCAACGGAGTTTATACGCTAATTTTGGTCCCGGGGCCGGGTTGCCATTTGGCAAGTAAAGGCAACCGATCAGGATGCCGTTAACCATTGCTTCCAGATAACGGCTCTGGGTATCTTCCGGATCGCCCGGCAGCACCCGCCCTACTTCCTTGATTTCGGCCTGCCGCGTTAAAATGGCTACGCCGTTCCAGCTTTTTTGTCCTTGCCAAAGGGCCTTATAACCTACTTCAGCAATAGCACCCTCTGGAAATTTTTCCTGCGGCGCTTTTAGCTCCTGTAAACAAACTACATCGGGCGCGGTGGTCTGGAGCCAACGCAGCAATACCGGCAACCGGGCATTAATTCCATTCACATTATAGGTAGCTATTTTCATTTATAAAAAAATGCTTTTAAAACAGAACTTGTATTTCGTTACCGGGCAAGCCAGCTAGCTTTACCATTAATTACTTCCGGAAGCGACAAAAATGGCAATAAAGGAGATCCAAAACTAGTTAGTTTGCCCGTAATACTTCCTGTACTGCGTCGTGGATTAAGTCGTTTTCGTATCCTTTTCCCAGTAAAAACTGCGTGAGTTTATGCTTACGCACAGCAGGATTACTTTCTTTTTCCGTGCGGTTTTTCTTTTCGGCGAGGTAAAGCAAATTTTGCCAATACGTATCCAGATCAATTTCTTTCAGGCCTTGCCGGATGCAGTAATCCGATATTTGCTGCGCTTTTAAACCAAGCATAATTTTCCGGCGCCCCCAGCGTTTTAAGTTACATTTGCCGCGCACGTAAGCTTTGGCGTAACGTTCTTCGTCAATCAATTTTTCGGCGCTTAACCGGATAATGGTTTCTTCTACTTCTTCAAACTCCAAACCATACGCGTACAGTTTATTGCGAACCTCTTGTTGCGTTCGTTCCTGGTAAGCGCAATAAGCCGCGGCTTTTAGCAAAGCTTCCTTTACGGTATACGTTTTCTTTTTCCGGGGTTCCTGCAAAGTATTCTGAGTTTACAATTAAAGCACAAGCTAAGAGCAACCGTGTCTTTTTTAAAAATTTGGCGGACCGGGTATTCTACTCTTGTTTACTAAACAGAATTGGTAGATGAACAGTTTAGCAATAGCCGTAAAAAGCAGGTGAATAAAATTATTTAAGAAATTTCAATTTTGGTTTTTTAAATACCCAATTTATATCTGGAAAAGCAGTGAGTAAAATCAAACCATTAAATCATCAACCACCCCCAACCCCTCCTTATCCAAGGTGGGGTGCATTTTAATCTACAACAAAGAAGGTTCATTTTTTTAATTTACTTCCTCGGGAATATTCGTTTCGTTAACAATGTAAAGCGGCCGGTTACGTACGTTCTCGCTTAAACGGCTCATGTATTCGCCAATAATCCCAATGGCAATAAGTTGCACCCCTCCTAAAAACAAAATACTTACCATCAGCGATGACCAACCGGGTACGTAATCGCGGGTAATGAACCGGGAATACAGCGTGTAGAGCATCACCAGAAAAGCAATACCCGACACCCCAAAACCGCTCACCGTAGCCATTTTTAAGGGCAGGTTCGAATACGAAGTAATGCCATCGAGCGCCAGCCGGATCATTTTCGTGTACGAGTACCCACTTTGGCCCTGGTAGCGCTCCAGCCGGTCGTACTCCAGAAAGGTTTGCGGAAAGCCCAGCCAGGCAATCTGGCCCCGGATAAATTTTTGCTGTTCGGGCATTTGCTTGAGCGTATTTACCACTTTGCGGCTAATAATCCGGAAATCGCCGGCATCAACGGGCATGGAAGTATGGGTAATGCGGGTGAGCAAACGGTAAAATAATCGGGCGGTTGTTTTTTTAGTTAAACTTTCGCCGGCCCGGGTTTTCCGGCGGGCATACACTACTTCGTGGCCTTTTTGCCATTGTGCATACAAAGCCGGAATTAGTTCGGGCGGGTCCTGCAAATCACCGTCCAGGATAACCACGGCATTGCCCTTGGCTTTGTCGAGGCCGGCGCTAATGGCAATTTGCTGGCCAAAATTGCGGCTAAAATCCAGGTAACGTACTTGGGTATTTTGCTGCGCGAGTTGTTTAATTAAATCTAACGAGGAATCAGCGCTGCCATCGTTTACAAATAGTAACTCGTACGAGATAGCTAAAGGTTGAATGGCTTGCTGTAACCGATGGTAAAGCACTAATACATTAGCCGCTTCGTTGTAAACAGGTATAACAACAGATAACTCCACCGCAATTATTTAGTTTAAGCTAAAGATACAATAACAGGAAGTTGGGCCCTGGCTACCGCTACCCGTAAAGGTAAGTGGTCTGGGTTACGAAACAAAAACAAAACCAGGCAACGCGCTACTTCCGAATGACATCTATCGTTTATCATTATCGTACTCAGTTTTTTTAAGGGCATGCGGTTTCGGCTACTACTTTTTTTAAATTTTATCTTTTTTATACACCCGTTTACGCAAGCTGGTTTACTAAAGGGCCGGGTTACCGACTTGCAGGGCACGGGCCTGGCTTACGCGAACGTGTACGTCAAAAATTCTACGATTGGCACGGCCACCAACGAACAAGGCTACTACCAGTTAACGCTGGCACCCGGCACCTACCAGGTGGTTTACCAATACGTAGGCTATAAAGCACAAATAGATACCGTAGAAATTACAGCGGAGCCGGTAACGCACCACGTAACCCTGCAACCCGACGTGTACAACTTAAACGAAGTAGTGGTGCGCGCCACCGACAAAGACCCGGCGTACGGCATCATGCGCGAAGCGATTGCCCGCCGGAATTACCACCGCAACGAAGTAGCCGCTTACAGCTGCCGGGTTTATACCAAGGGTTTAGGCCGCTTGTTAAAAGTACCCAACCGGGTTATGGGTATAAAAGTAGACGAAGTAAAACCGGGTATTGTGTATTTATCCGAAACGGTATCGGAGGTAAACTTCCGGCAACCCAACAAAACCCACGAGCGCATGCTTTCGAGTAAAGTAAGTGGCGACACCAAAGGATTTTCGTTTAACCGGGCCTCGCGGGTAAATTTTAATTTTTACGATAATTTGCTGCGCATTCCGGGGTTAAGTGAGCGGGCTTTTATTTCACCGATAGCCAATAATGCCTTTTTGTTTTACCGGTACAAACTAATTGGTACTTCCGTAGAAAACGGACAAACGATTAACAAAATTAAAGTTACGCCTATTCGCGCCAACGACCCAGCCTTTAATGGATACGTTTATATTCTGGACAATAGTTACCGCCTCCACAGCACCAGCTTAAAACTTACCCAGAAATCGCAGATAGAATACGCCGATACCCTGCGCATCGACCAGGTTTTTGGTCCGGCCCAAGACGGTGTCTGGATGTTGTTTTCGCAAAAGTTAACGGTACAGTTTGATTCGTTTGGTTTTAAAGGTAATGGCTTTTTCACGACGGTTTATTCTAAATACAACGTGGTGCCGGCCTACAGCAAACCCGTGGTGGTAGCCCCTGCCCCTAGTGCCCCTGCCGTGCCGGAACCGGAACTACCCATCCTTAAAAAAAGAAAACTTAAAAAATTAGCGAAGCAAAAGCTGGCCACGCTGGATTCCATCAGCACCTTTAAACAACCTAAAAACGAGTTGATGCGCGTAGAACCCAACGCCAATAAACGTGACACCGCTTACTGGGACGAGATCCGGCCTATACCGCTCACGTTGGAAGAGCAACAAGACTACGTCAGCAAAGATAGTTTACAACACATTCAGGCATCGAAACCTTACCGCGACTCCGTGGATAAGCGCGCCAATAAGTTTGAAGTAGGCAACTTGTTTTTAGCCGGTTTCCGGTACCGCAATTCGTTTAAGCATTACAGCATTTCGGTAGATCCCTTGCTGGCCGTGCTCAACACCAATTCTATTCTGCAATACAACACCGTAGAAGGTACCGTTTTAAACCTGGGCGTACGCTACCGCAAAGGCGAAGAAGAAACCAACCAAGGCTTCACGGTGGCGCCTACCCTGCGCTATGGGTTCGCGAGCCGGAAACTATACGGCAAGGTGTTGACCAATTACTACTACAACCCGCACCGGTTTGCGCAGGTAACCGCCGAAGCCGGGCATTTTGTGGCGCAGTACAACAACAACGAACCTATTACTCCGTTCTGGAATGCTTTGTACACCTTGCTCTACGAACAGAATTTTTTAAAAATTTACCAGAAAACCAATCTGCTGGTGCGCCATAACCTCGAAATCCGGAACGGAATTTACTTAACAACCAGCCTGGAATACGCCGACCGGCAACAACTGCAGAATGCCACCGATTTTACTTTCCGCGATTATACCACCAAACAGTTTACCTCCAACATACCCGTAAATGCCGAACTAGCCGATGCTTCTTTTACCCGCCACCAGGCCCTGGTAGGCAGTGTAACGCTCCAACTCCGGCCCGGCCAGCAGTACATTAATCGCCCGGACGAAAAATGGATCTTGGGATCGAAGTACCCGACTTTCCGGCTGAACTATACCAAGGGATTTTTTAAAATTTTAGGCAGCGACGTGAACTTCGACCGGGTATCGTTGAACATTAGCGATGAACTAAAGTTGGGCTTGGTAGGCGAAACTGATTATTCTGTTCAGGTAGGTACTTTTTTAAACAGCAAGCACTTGTGGCTCATGGATTACAAGCATTTTGCCGGTAACCGGATTCTTTACGCGGGAGCTTTCGGTGGTTTCCAGTTATTGGATTATTACCGCTACAGCACCCGTAAAGGTTATCTGGAGGCACATTTTACCCACGATTTCAACGGCTTTATTTTTAACAAAATTCCGCTGCTCCGTCGGCTGAAATGGCAGGAAGTAGGAAGCGCTAATTATTTACATACCGTGAAAGCTGGTCATTACCTGGAACTGGGTTTTGGGGTAGAGCATATTTTTAAAATTTTACGCGTCGATTTCTTTACCGGTTTCGAGAGCCGCGAAAAAGTAGGGTCGGGCTTGCGGTTAGGTTTCGGGTTTTAAGTAGTTGGTCGTTTTTAGTTGTTCGTTGTTCGATCGTTAATAAATTAATAATCAAGTACTTAAACTCAGGTTTTTATCAACTTAATTTTGTCCTGTTACTTAACTCAACTGCGTTTTTTTAAATTTTTACTGGTCTTTGGGCGGAGAACCCGGTAAAGTTGGTTAGCCGCATCTAAATCAATAGTGGGCTTACTTTCTGTTCGCTAGTGTAAGCTTGGCGCTCACATTTGAATTTGTAACTCAAGTAGTAATAGTAAGATGAATACCAAGCTCGCACTAACCCTTTCAAATACATTACTAAAAAAATCTAAAGTATTACCAAGTGCCTTAAAAAGCCCTGGTTTATTTGCTTCCGGAAAATATTCAAGAAAAGTTTAGATCACGAAATTTTGAAATAGCCGCCGTAAAAATCGAACTCAACTTTTTAACCATTTACCTCGTTTACACAGTGCAAACCATTGGTCAGAATAAAACTATGAAAGTATCTTTTTTAGCAAATACCCGGAATAACTTACTAATAGCTAGCGCGTTTACCTTACTGGTAAGCTGTTCGTCCGATAAAAAAAATCCGCGGGAAGATTACCCGGCCGGAGAAAAAGGTACAGCTGAGGCTATTGTGGGCGACTCCTCTAATCTTTCGGAACCGCGCCCAGCACCCATCGGCGACACCGCCGAAAATGCTAATCAGGCAAATCAGCTTGGCGAGCCTAACGTAGAAAACGTAGATTCTACTGCCCGGGGCCTGAAGTAATTCAGGCTTTTTTATTTAGTTGTAACTACAATCTGAGCACGCGGAGTTTCCTGGTTGGGGCAGCCCGCACAAGGGTAAGGCGTTACGTTTTTTAAAATTACCTGGTACCGGGTGTTGGCTACGGTTACCAAAGTGGTATCAGCGGTGCGGTTCCGGAGTTTACGCGGATCGTTGGGCAAAGCTTCCCCGATTACCAAGGCTACGGTTGGTGATTTTTCCTGATCTTGTTCCAGCCATAATTGCGCTACCGCCGATCCATAACGGATGCAATTAACATTCATCGGGCAACGACTATCGTTTATTTCGGCTAGGTGTACCCGCACTTTATTTTCACTACTCCTGCTTTCCGATGCTTCGGATAACGCTACTGTTTCGTTTAGCGCGATATCGACATCGCGGCTTAAATTACCTTGCCCGGCGGCGGGCAATTCTTCCTCGGCACAGCGGGTAAATAATAGTAAGGCCAGCAAAGGGGCTAAGGAGCATTTCATCGGATCTGATTTTAGGCTTGGTTTACTGATTAGAGCCAAAATCAGGAGAAAAGGTTGCAGCCTCCTGGCGGGTATTTTTAATAATCGGTTATTTGCTTTAAATGATGCTCCAGGTGCTGCACATAATCTTCGATTAAAAAAGCCAAAGTAACCGCTGCCCCGTCTTTGTCGCGGCATTGTTTTTTTAAATTTTCGGGTGTTAGCTGGCTAATAACATGGGCCAGGTGCCGGTTATAACTTACCCAACAACTAATAAGCAGCGCTACGTTTGCGCTTTGATAAGCCTGAACGCGCACCCAATTATCTTGCTGGTAAAATATAACGGGCGTATCTTCTAACTGCCCTCTTACAAAACGTTGGTGGTTATTGGCGGCAGAATCTAGTAAATGGCCTAAAATTTCTTTTCTGGACCATTTATCCGGATGCGGTTTAAACGAAAATTCTTCTGCCGGTATTAATCGGAATTTATCCGGCAACAGATCGCATAAGTAATTAATCCGATTGGCAACAGATTGCGGGGAAGGCAGCATGAGCAAACTTATATTACCATGAATTTAGGATTTCAACCGCTTACTTACCACTTTATTCAGCGGTCATCTGACGTACAATGCCGGGCTTTTTTTTCGAGCGGGCAAATTGTAAATCAGCACAGATATAAATATCAAACCGTAAGCAATGGTTTTTTCTAAACTGGTTTTTTCCTGAAAGTACCAGAAAGCAATCAAAAAATTTAAAATAGGATTGATGTACATTAAAATGCCGATGGTTCCGGATTTTAATTCCTTGAGGGCATACATATTCAGGAACAAAGGCAAAATGGTAAACAAGAAACTTAACACTGCTACCGAAGTGTAGAAGGTACCGGTTAAAGGTAAATTACCAGCATCGCCTTTAAACAAAGTATAAAATGGCCCGATGCAAATAAACACAATAATCAGCTGTACAGTAAGCAGAACCAGTTTATCATATTGTCGTAAAGCCCGTTGGGTAATTAAAAAAAAGGCGTAGCTCAGGGCTACGAATAAGGAATAAACTAAATTAGTGACCGCTCCGGTACCAATTAAACAGCAACTTAAAATACTAATGCCAATGGCTAACCACTGGTTAGCCCGTAGTTTTTCTTTTAAGATTAAATATCCTAGCAAGGCGGTTAAAATAGGACAAAGCAGATACGAGAAAGAACCGGTCTGGATGTCGATGTGGTTGATCACGTAAATAAACACCAGCCAGTTAACCATTAACAACAAGCCGCCGGTTATGGTTAATAAAGCCAGACGCCGCTTCTCTTGGCGGTTTTCGGATTGGTAAGCTTGCCAGGTTTGTCTTAAACTTTGGCGCCGGAATAAAAAAGTAACAGCAGCTAAGCCCAGCATCGCAAATAAAACCCGGAAGTATAAAATCTGCCCGCTCGGAAAATTAGCAACTACTCGTAACGGAAAAACAATAAACCCCCAAATAGCAAAAGCAGTAATGGCAGCAGAGTAATATTTATTTGGTTTCACGGGCAACAAAAAATAATGCGGGGCAAAGGTAAAAGGATTTACCTATAAGAAGACGGGTAAGCTGTCACCAATTTTAAAAATAAAGCAGTAAAGTCCGGCACAGTACGGCTATAAAACTTTATTAAACGCTCCGGATTGTTTAAGCTTTGCTGATTAACAGTACCTACTGGCGGCTAAGTATTTTTAAAGCTTTTATGGAAAATGCAGAAAAAAGGTAAAGAATCAGGCTGGAGTTATACGCTAAATCGCTTTTAACCACTGGCGCGCGGCTGCTTCATCTAGAAAGAACCGCATTTTCAATAAATCGCCGTAAGTTTCCATTTGGCCGCTTGGCGATTCAGATTGTAAGGCGTAAAAGTGAATTTCGTTTATAACGTACGCTAATTTTACCGTTTTGCGCGTTTGCGTAATTAATTCCGGAAAAACTTCCTGACACAACCAGGCTTGATCCGAATAAGGAACCTCGCCTCGTTCCCGAACATTAATTAAAGCACAGTTTAAATGATGCGATTTCATAAACTGCGCTAACATCCGGTAATTATCCCGGAAAGTTTCAGAACCCGTATATCGATCCCAGTGCAATTCCGCAATTTGGGTTTGAGTATCGTAGGCAATTTGAAAGAAATCGGGAGTTTCAGGAAGAATCATCTTAAAGCATTATATTAAAAGTCACCCAAATAGCACGTACAACAGCCAGATTACACTCGAATAAATTACCAAGATTACAAATTATTCTTGGCAGGAAACAATTAAGGTCATAAATAAGACAATGTCATAAACCGGAGAGTTCATGCCAATCAGATAAATCTGTAATAATATTTTTAAATAATTGCTTTTTTCCTCATCTGCACGTACCACGATGGTAAATTCTACAGGTAAGTTGCTTTGCTGGTAATTAATCGGTCTGTAGCAGAATAGGTAGCTTTACAAATCAGAAAATAAATGCATGTCGATAGAAGAATATAATTCAAAACAGGATCCGTACGCGGTGTTACGGTTGCCGGAATTCCGGTTGTATATTGTAGCCCGTTTGTGTTTAACCTTAGCCTTGCAAATACAAGCCGTAATTGTGGGCTGGCAGATTTACGATCTTACCCAAGACCCGCTGGCTTTGGGTTTGATCGGCTTAACCGAAGCAATACCTTCTATTGTGGTAGCCCTTTACGCCGGCCACGTGGCCGATAGCACCAGTCGGAAAAAAATTATCATTAGCTGCGTAGGCTTGTTACTGGTTTGTTCGGCGGGTTTGCTGTTTTATTCCTTAAATTTAAAAAACAGCATGGCGCAGCTGGGTACTTTGCCTATTTATTCGGTTATTTTCCTGAGCGGTATTGCCCGCGGTTTTATGGGGCCGGCTACTTTTTCGTTTATGCCGCAACTGTTGCCCGATAAAACCTGGTACATCAACGCGGTTAGCTGGTCCAGCACCACCTGGCAAGGAGCCTCAGTAGCGGGCCCGGCGATTGGGGGTTTGCTCTACGGTTTTTTTGGCGTACAAACCGCGTACACTGCCGATGTAGGTTTAACCATTCTGGCTTTTATATTTTACAATTTAATTAGTGCCAAGCCTTTGCCCGAAAACACGGAACGTTTACCTATTAAAGAAAGCTTACTCTCCGGCTTGCGGTTTGTGTTTAATAACCAGATAATTTTAAGCGCTATTTCGCTGGATTTGTTTGCCGTTTTATTTGGCGGCGCGGTAGCCTTATTGCCCATTTTTGCTTCCGAAATCCTGCACACTGGTCCGCAAGGCTTAGGTTTTTTGCGGGCTGCTCCCGCTGTAGGTTCAGTGGCAATGGCCGCTTACCTCACGCATTATCCCATGAAAGTAGATGCCGGTAAAAAAATGCTTTTTTGCGTAGCCGGGTTTGGCATTTGCATGATTTTATTCGGTCTATCCACCAGTTTTTACTTTTCAGTACTACTTTTGGGTTTGAGCGGCATGTTTGATTCTATTAGCGTCATTATCCGATCAACGCTGATGCAAACGCTTACGCCGGAACACATGAAAGGCCGGGTTTCCTCAGTAAATAATATTTTTGTGGGTTCCTCCAACGAGATTGGCTCCTTCGAATCGGGCTTTGTGGCGAAACTATTGGGAGTAGTTCCTTCCGTCGTTTTTGGTGGCTGCATGACTTTACTGGTAGTGGGCATTACCGCTTACAAAGCCGATAAACTACGAAAACTACATCTCTGAACCTTGATTTGCAGGATTAAAGACTTAACAGGATTTTATCTAAATTTAAAAACCCGCAAATTAATAGGCAGGGCTGACTAAGTTATAAATAGCCATTAAAATAAAATAGCCATCCTAAAAAACAGGATGGCTATTGCGATGCTATTACAGATCAAAACTGCTGATCAAAAATCCGTATAATTCGCGATCTTACTTTACTAAGTCTTTTACTTTGTCCACCAGCTTACCTAGCAGGCTGGTTTCTTTTTTAGTAGTTACTTTATTGACTTTACGTGGCCGGCTGTTACCAAAGCTTCCTTTGCTAATTTTACCTTTTTTTGATTTTATATCTCCTTTTCCCATGTTGGTATTATATTTTTTTAGTTTAAGAACAGAATAAATTTTACGTTAAAAGTAAAGGGTAGTTGCAAAAGTAAAATAACTATCTGCTGCCTGTTGGTTCATCTAACTGCCACCCAGCCCGCTAGCGAATTGCTAAACTTCAGAATATTGGCATTGCCTTTCTTTATCCGCTTGCGTATGTGTACTTTTGCGTTTTACTTAAAAGGCAATTATTTGCTGCTTTTTTTTGTTTCCAACTAGCCTTACTTACTGTAAAGGCTTTATTTACTCTATGAAAATAGCAACCACCGAACAACCCGATATCGACGCTCTGGATCCCAAACAATTTATTATTATAAAGGGCGCGCGGGTTCATAATTTAAAAAATTTGAGCGTCGCGTTACCTCGTAATCAGTTTATTGTGGTTACGGGTTTATCCGGTTCCGGTAAATCGTCGCTGGCTTTCGATACGCTTTACGCCGAAGGGCAGCGCATGTACGTGGAAAGTTTAAGTTCGTACGCCCGCCAGTTTTTGGGCCGCATGGATAAACCCGATGTAGATTACATTCGCGGCATTAGTCCGGCCATTGCCATTGAGCAAAAAGTAAGCATTAAAAATAACCGCTCCACGGTAGGTACCAGCACCGAGATTTACGATTATTTAAAATTATTGTACGCCCGCATCGGTAAAACCATTTCGCCGGTTTCGGGCCAACCAGTCCGGAAAGATAATGTGGCCGATGTGGTTGATTTTATTTTTAAACTGGACGAAGAAACCCGGGTAGTTATATTGGCGCCCTTACAAGTGCAACCCGACCGCAAGCTGACCAAAGAGCTGGATTTACTGCTGCAAAAAGGTTATTCCCGCATTTACAACAACGACCAGGTATTATTTATCGAAGATGCTATCAGTGCCGATGCCGCGGAGATTTCTGGCGACGTATACATACTGGTAGACCGGGCCGTTTTACGCAAAGACGACGAAGATTTACAATTCCGGATTTCCGATTCGGTACAAACGGCTTTTTTCGAAGGTCACGGCGAATGCCACATTATTTACAACGGCGAAAAGCGGATTTTCTCCGATAAGTTTGAACTGGACGGAATGGTTTTCGAGGAGCCTTCGGTTAACTTTTTCTCGTTCAATAACCCGTACGGTGCCTGCCAACGCTGCGAAGGCTTTGGTAATGTATTAGGCATCGACGAAGATTTAGTAATTCCGGATAAAACTTTGAGCGTGTACGAAGGCGCAATTGCTCCCTGGAGAACTGAGAAAATGAGTGAGTGGCAAGTTCCGCTCATTAAAAACGGCATTCGCTTCGATTTCCCGATTCACCGGCCTTACAACGAACTCACTGAAGAACAAAAGCAACTGCTCTGGACCGGGAACAAATACTTCGACGGACTGGATGCTTTTTTTGCCCACGTCCAAGCGCAAACGCATAAAATTCAGTACCGGGTCATGCTGAGCCGTTACCGGGGTCGTACCACCTGCCCCGATTGCCGCGGAACACGTCTGCGGAAAGATGCCAGCTATGTAAAAATTAACGGCATGAGCATTACCGATTCGTTGTTAAAACCAGTAACTGGTGTGCTCGATTTTTTTAAAAATTTGCAGCTCTCCGAGCATGACCTGAAAGTTGCTGACCGCTTAGCCATCGAAATTACCAATCGGTTAAGCTACCTGGTGCGCGTAGGCTTAGGTTACCTTACTTTAAACCGCTTATCCTCTACCCTCTCCGGCGGCGAGTCGCAACGCATTAATTTGGCTACTTCGCTGGGCAGTGCGCTGGTAGGTTCTATGTATATTCTGGATGAACCCAGCATTGGCTTGCACCCCCGCGATGCCGAACAGTTAATTGGCGTATTGCGCTCGCTGCAAAAAATTGGCAATACGGTTATTGTGGTAGAGCACGAAGAAAAAATGATGGAAATTGCCGACCAGATTATTGATATTGGTCCGGAAGCGGGCTCGGGTGGTGGTCACCTCATGTTCCAGGGTACCTACCCCGAATTGCTTCAATCCACTGATACGTATACTGCCCAGTACTTAAGTGGCAAACGGCAAGTAGCAGTTCCGGCGCACCGCCGCCAGTGGCGCAATGCCATTGAAATAGTAGGCGCTCGCGAAAATAATTTAAAAAATGTAACGGTAAAGTTCCCGCTGGACGTGATGACCGTGATTACCGGCGTAAGCGGCTCGGGCAAATCAACTTTAATTAAACGGATTTTGCACCCCGCCTTAGCCAAAGTACTGGGTGGCCACTCCGATGCTACCGGTAAATTCGATAAAATACAGGGCAGTTACAGTAAAATCTCGCACGTTGAGTTTGTAGATCAAAACCCGATTGGTAAATCGTCGCGATCTAACCCGGTTACGTATGTAAAAGCCTACGATGCCATCCGGACGTTATTTGCCGACCAAGCCTTGGCCAAAGCACGGGGCTTTAAGCCGTCGCATTTTTCGTTTAACATTGAGGGCGGCCGTTGCGAAGTATGCCAGGGCGAAGGCCAGGTAAAAATTGAGATGCAGTTTATGGCCGATATTTACCTGACTTGCGAAGCCTGTCACGGGCAAAAGTTTAAGCAGGATATTCTGGAAGTAAAGTACAAAGACCAGAACATCGCTGAAGTGCTCGACATGACCATTGCCGACAGCATTGATTTCTTTAAAGAACAGCCCAAGATTATCGAAAAATTAAAACCGCTCGATGATGTTGGGTTAGGTTATATTCGCTTGGGTCAATCTTCTAACACGCTATCGGGTGGCGAAGCGCAACGGGTAAAATTAGCTTCGTTCCTTACCAAAGGCGCTACCACGCACTCCGAAGGCATCTTGTTTATTTTCGACGAACCTTCCACGGGCTTGCACTTCCACGACATTAACAAATTACTCACCGCCATTAACGCGCTAATCGATAAAGGCAACTCCGTGATTATTATTGAACATAACATGGACATCGTGAAATGCGCCGACTGGATCATCGACATGGGTCCGGAAGGCGGCACGAACGGCGGCCATTTATTGTTTGAAGGCACGCCCGAAGAAATGATTAAACTGGAAAACAACGCCACCGCCGATTACCTGCGGGAGAAGTTGGGGTAATTTTACTGATTAATTATATTATACAAGAACTATCATTCTATATAAAATATCGTTTATAAAGTATAGCATTTGATATCAAAGAAATTAATAAATTGAAAATAAATCTGTAAACATAATCTTATGAAGGCAGTAGACTTAGATACTAAATTAGTAAACAGCTACTTAGAAATTTTAAAAAAACTAAGTCCGGCTAACAAACTTGACTTAATAGCAAAGTTGACCCAATCCGTTAAGTCTGATCTGAGAGTAAAAGATGATGCTTTTGAACAAACTTTTGGCACTTGGGAGAATAGTGAAAGTACAAAAGAATTAGCTAGCCCATTTGATTTTTCTTGGGAAGGAGAACTAGAGGAGTTAAATACAAAATTTGACAGTGTACAATTACAGCATCATATTAATAATATCAGAGAATGATATTAGCGGATACAAATATTTTTCTTGAGATATTGATGAATCAAGGCAGTAAAGAAAAATGTAAAGATTTTCTTAATAAAGAAATTGGAAATTTATTTATTTAAGACTTTTCTCTGCACTCCATTGGATTGATTCTTTTTCGTCAAAAAAAGTCAGAAATCTTCAATCAATTTACCAAAGACGTATTACCTAAGGTAAGTATTAGCCGTTTAGATGATATGAGCTATCCTACAATAGCAAGTAATTCCGTTAGTTTTGGTTTAGATTTCGATGATGCTTATCAATTTACTTTAGCTATTAATAATAATTGGCATATTGCTACTATGGATAGAGATTTTAAGAAAGTAGATAATAAAATTAAAGTCCTATTCATTTAAGTGTTTTACTTCTCACTTTAACCGTTAGCCATTTCCCCGCAAAATCCGTAATCTTACGTGCAAATCGAACCTAACAACAAAAATAAAATATGAGAAAGAAAATAGTTGCCGGCAACTGGAAGATGAACAAAACCCAAGAGGAAGGTCTGGCGCTGGTATCGGAAATTACCAATATGGTGCAGGACGAAGCTAACAACGCTGCCATTGTGGTAGTTTGTCCGCCTTTTCCATTTTTGGCGGCTATTGGCAAAGCTCTAGGTGGTAACGAAAAAGTTAAATTAGGTGCCCAAAACTGTCACCAGAACGAAAGCGGCGCTTACACCGGTGAAGTATCGGCCGCCATGTTAAAATCGGTGGGCGTTGAGTACGTTATTCTGGGCCACAGCGAGCGCCGGCAATATTTTCAGGAAGACAATCAACTATTAGAATTAAAAGTAAAAGCTGCTTTAAAAATAATCTTAAACCCATCTTTTGCGTGGGCGAATCGTTAGAGCAACGCGAGCAGGATTTAACTTTTCAGGTAATTGAAACCCAGTTAAAAGAAGGTCTTTTTCACTTGAGCAACGAAGAATTTGCCCAGGTAGTAATTGCTTACGAACCGGTTTGGGCCATTGGTACCGGTAAAACCGCTACCAGCGCGCAAGCCCAGGAAGTGCATGCTTTTATCCGGGAGCAAATTGCCCGTCATTACGATGCCCAGGCCGCTTTAGATACTACCCTTTTATATGGTGGCAGCGCTAACCCCAGCAATGCCCGCGAGTTATTCTCCCAGGCCGATGTAGACGGCGGATTAATCGGTGGCGCCTCTTTAAAGTCCCGCGACTTTACCGATATCGTTAAATCTTTCTAATTTAAATAGTACAATTGGTATATTTTTGGCAATACTTGTGCCCGGGCCTGAACGCCTGGGCATTTTTTTTGGTTTAAACAGTACTTATACTTAATTTAGAGCAATGCTGGTAAGTTTATTATTGTCTTTGTTTACTTTTTTAGGGCACCCTACTGCGGCGGCACCAACTACCAGCGCTTCGGTAAATCATATTAATACCTTAAAACCTGCACCAGAATTTTGCAACATTTACGGTTCCGTTTTTCTTACTTCCGATCCTAAGTACAAAAGATTAGCTCGCTATACCGTTTACCTGGAACCCAACGAAGCTTTTGCCAACCTGGTCGTTTTTAAAGAAGAAAACAAACTATTTGCCGATAAGCCGGGCTTGTGGCATCCTGCCTCGGGCTATGACTTTGCCGACCATGTTTTATACCTAACTACTAACCGGGCCTTTGCCGATTTTTCCATTTATTATACTAAATCCCGTTCGTTTGCGGGCTGCAAAGAATAATTTTTAAAAAAAAGGCATCTTAAAAACCATTTTTAATTCGTTAGAAGGTTTTACAGTCAATAATTTAAGATTTAAACAACACCTAAATACATTTCATTACAACACTATCTATGGATTTTATACAAGTTTCCATTACTGCTCCTGCCGAATTAGTAGACATTTTAACCGCTGAATTAAGTCAGTATGGGTACGATACATTCATGGAAACGGAAACTGGTTTAGAAGCCTATACCACCGAGGACGTTTTTTCGGAGGCCTATGTAACGTCTGTTCTCGAACGCTATAACCAAGGCGGCCAACTTACCTACGAAACCCAGAAAATTGAAAAACAAAACTGGAACGCGGAGTGGGAAAAAAACTTTGAACCCTTGCTGATTGGTGATGTTTGCTCGGTGCGGGCTTCTTTTCATCCGCAACCAGAACACGTGCAGTACGACATTATCATCAATCCCAAAATGTCGTTTGGTACCGGCCATCACGAAACCACTACCCTCATGATTGAAAACCAGCTCACCGTCGACCACACCAACAAGCGCGTGTTAGATATGGGCTGCGGCACCGGCATTCTGGCTATTATGGCCTGCAAACTTGGGGCAGCCAACATTGTAGCGGTAGACATTGAAGATTGGACCGTAGAAAACGCCCGCGAGAATGCAGAAGTTAATAACTGCGCTGGCATTGAGGTACGATTAGGCGATGTCCAGCAAATTGCTGCTGATGAACCTTACGACCTGGTTTTAGCCAATATAAATCGTAATGTTTTACTGGACGATATTCCGGCTTACTCGCAAAAACTATTGCCCGGAGGTTTTTTGGTAATAAGCGGATTTTACACCGAGGATTTAGAGCTGATTCAGGAAAAAGCTCAAAGCGCTGATTTAGAATTTACCTCGGTGCGCACTAAAAACAATTGGGTATCGGCAGTATTTAGCAAACGCCCTTGATTTTGATCTTATTAATTGTATGAAACACCTATATCTACTCTTTACTTTCTTACTGGTTGTTGCTCATTTCTCTTTAAAGGCACAAAATACCAAACTATTTCAGGATCCAGCTCAATTTACTACGCAGGTAAAAGGCCTAATGGCCCCTACCCGTAACGAAGGTGCTATTAAAGTAGCAACGCAGTTAGAGCAAGTCTGGGCGGCCAATACGCTAACCAGTACGCAGCAAGCCAAAGTAATGGAGATTTCTCAAAAAATGCAGCAGAAAAAGCTAAAGGCCCGGCCGCATTTTGAAAATTTTTACGGCGCTTTAGTGAACGGAGTCACCATCCAAAAGCTAACGGGCACCCGTCTGGATGAATTTCTGCAGGTAACGAGTGAGTCGTTGGAGAAAGACGAAGTAAAAGGTTTCGAGAACTTTCTGGCTACTTCGCATCTTTTCCTGAGTAATAAGTTTATTTTTAAATCCAGCTACAGCAACCTGCAGGCGCAAAATGGTTCTTTTTCGTTTGAATACCGGCCCGGCGCTCAGCTTTCCGCCAAAGAAATTCAGGCAGCCTTACCCAATATTAGCCCGATTGTAGTTACTCCAGCGGCTACATTAAATGATTTCCCCCCCTTGCAGGCACCACCAGCCAACCTTCCGGTTTCTACTTCCGAAGAAGATGATTTCTGGAGCAAAGCTTCTAAACCTGTTAAAAAGGCACCGGCCAAGAAAAGCAGTGCTGCTAAAAAAAGTACCGTAAAAACTCCTGCCAAAAAAGAAGAACCTGTTAAGAAATTAGAAGAGCCAATAACACCTGCTTACACTATTCCGGTAACCGGAGCGGTTTTGGTGCTACAAAACAGCGATCTCAAATTCGCTACGCCGCACGATTCGTTAACGCTGAGAAATGTGAGCGGCGCTATTTTACTTACCCGCCAAACCTTAGTAGCCAGCAAAGGTCGTTACGAATGGACAGAAGGTACCAACACCGCTTCGGCCGTATTCCAGGGTTTTCATTTTGATATTACCAAACCGGGCTTAAAAGCCGAAAAAGTGACCCTCACCCACCCTGCCGTTCTTGAAAAACCTGTGGATGGCGTTTGGGAATACCGTAGCGTAAAAGCCGCTAAAGGCGCCGATAGTGGGTACCCTAAGTTTATTTCGTACACGAACAACGCCCGGTTAAAAAGCATTGGCCAAGGCATTACCTATCTGGGAGGCATTACTTTAGCGGGTAGAAAAATCATGACCGGTGCTTTAGACAAGAGTTTATCTAACATCATCGTGGAACACGAGGGAAAAATTAAATTTAAGGCTTCAGCCGCCAGTTATGCGCTTTCCGATTCTTTAATTGCCACCAACATTGCTTCGGTGGTTTTGTATCGGGGCAACGATTCGATTACCCATCCGGCGATGCGTCTGAAATACGCGCAAAAGCAGCATTTACTAACTTTAATCAGCGAAGCAGGTAGCTTTAAAAGATCCTTGTTTTTTGATTCGTACCACCAAATGGAAATATCCGCCGAAATGCTAACCTGGGATATTACCAAACCACAGATTAACTTCTCTATTGTAAATGCCAAAAACCAGGTACCCGCTCGCTTTGATTCTAAGGAATATTTTACTCTGGACCGGTGGATGGCTATTCAAGGTACCGCTGATTTTCACCCGCTGAAAGTTGCGGTAAGTTTTGCCGCCCGGCAAAAAGCCAATCAATTCTACGCATCGGATCTGGCCCGCGACGTGAAGATGAAGGAATCAATTATCCGGGGTGCTATGACCGCTTTACAAAGGCAAGCATTTATTGATTATAATAATGCTACTGGCTTAGTTACTATTAAACCTAAAGCTTGGCATTATGTAAGCTCTTCCCGCGAAAAGAAAGATTACGATTACATCACTTTAAGTTCTTTAGCGCCGAGCGGAAAAAACGCGACCATCAACTTAACAAAAAATGAACTGCTGATCCGGGGCGTTGAAAAATTTTATTTCACCGGCGACTCCGGGGCCGTTTACGCTGAACCCGATAGCAACCAGGTGCGCATTTTACAAAACCGCAATATTTTGTTCAACGGCAAGGTATACGCCTCCTATTTTCGGTTTGTGGGCAAGCAATTCACCTTTGATTACGATGGCTTTTTAGTGGATATGGCCAAGATTGATACGATTGCTTTTGCTACTCGTAGCAAAGTTAAAAGTATGAAAGGCGATGAAAAAGTGCGGGAACAATATTTAGCAAGTGCTTCTAATAAATCGAGCGGTAAACTATACCTGAACCGACCCGATAATAAATCCGGCCAAAAGAAATTAGGCGGCTATCCTACCTTCGATGCTTCCTCCCCGTCTTATGTGTATTTTAATAAACCCGAAATTCTAGGAGGAGCTTACGATACTACGGTTTATTTTGCTATTCCGGCCTTTAAAATGGATAGTTTAAATAGTTCTAAACCCAACACCATTGGCTTTAAAGGCCGGTTCCACTCGGGCGGTATCTTCCCGGATTTTAATACGACGCTCGGCATCATGCCCGATCAATCCCTGGGTTTTGAATACGAGTTGCCTAAGAATGGCTTTGAAGTATACGGCGGCAAAGGCAAATATTACAACAAGCTTACCATGAGCTTTAAAGGCTTGCAAGGGGTTGGTGAATTAAAATATTTAACCACCACGTTGCAATCCAATGCCTTTACTTTTTACCTGGATAAAACTTTAACCTTAGGCACCAAAGCAACTGTGGCGGAGGGCAACATCGGCGAAGCTTATTTTATGCAGGCCAATTTTAAACAATACGCACTGGAGTGGCTGCCTAAGCGCGATACTATGAATATTAGCACTACTACAGATGCAATTAACATGTACGGCGATAAATTTAAGTACCGCGGCATTGCCATTGTTACGCCGAAAGGTTTTGCCGGCGACGGCGAACTGGAAAGTGCTGATGCTAAAGTAACGTCTCCGGAAATTCATTTTAGCCGAACCAGCTTTACCGGACAACATGCCACCTTCGAGGCCAAATCTAAAACACCGGACAAACCGGTTGTACAGGCTACCGATGTTAAGTTAGATTTTAATTTAAAAGATGGTTACGCTACTTTCTCCCCGGAGAAAGCCGGTTTTGCCAGTACAGCCTTCCCATTTGCCCAGTTTAAAACCTCGCTTAGTGGGGGTAAGTATGATTTTAAGAAAAAGCTGGTAACTCTAAATCAACCAAAAGGAGTTACGGCCGATAAAGCTTATTTTATTTCGACAAACCCGGACCATGGAAATTTAAAATTTAATGCCGCTTCCGGCACTTACGACATTACCAAACAAACCTTACAGATTGGCGGTGTTCCGTTCATTGCTTCTGCCGATGCGCACATTGTGCCGGATAGTGGTCAGGTGTTTGTTAATGAAAAATCGGATTTACGACCGTTTAAACAAGCTACGGTAATTGATACGGTTAACAAATACCATAAACTTTACCAAGGCGAAATTGATGTAATTTCCCGGACAGAGTACCGCGGTAAAGCTACCATGGATTATGTGAATGCAGGGTCCGAAACCTTTAAACTTCAATTTGGTGATTTTGCCATGCACCACATGATAGCGGAAGAAGTAAAACCGGAAGTAAAACCCAAACAATACTCTGCGGATGAAATAATTGCGGCAGCCGAAGCTAAAGAAAATCCGAAACCTCCGGTTCCGGTAGCTAAAAAAAGCTTACTGCAAAAAATAGGAATAGGTAAATCTAAAAAAACCGACAAACCAGTTGAAACCCCAAGCGACTCCGCGAAAGTAGAGCCGGTGGGTGAAATCCTTGCAGAAGCAACTCCTAAAAAATCGAAGAAACAACTTAAAGCCGAAAAAGCAGCACAGGCGCAAAAAGAAGCCCCCAAAACTCCGGCCGATAGCGCCAGCAGTGATTTGCTCGCCAGCAACGAAACCAACACTGGCCCCATGCGCCTGTTAGGCAGAAAGCGCCGGAAAGCCGCTACTTTCGACACCACACCTTATACTTCGGCGGTGGCCCAGATTAAAGAAGAAGATAAGTTCTTTATTGCGCCAAACGTGCAGTTTAAAGGAAGTGCTACTTTAAACTCAACCAAAGAACACCTGGATTTTAACGGTTTTATTAAACTAGGTTTTGCCAAAGATGCGAATGCGTCGGAATGGATGCCCTACATTGCCTCCGATGTTAATCCGAAAGAAGTAAAAATTAACATGGAGAAAAGCAAAGACGCGGAAGAAGGTGCCAGCATTACAGGTCTGCATGTTTCCAGTAGCAGCGGCAAACTTTATCCAACCTTTGGTTCTAAAAAAGTAGAGGAAACAGATTTAGATGTATTTACCATTAATGGGGTACTAACTTTCGATAAGGCCAATAAGCAGTATATGCTGGGCAAAGCCAAACAAGCCGATGCGGCCCAATACGAAGGAAACGTAATGACTTATAATGATGCTACTTCCGAAGCCCGATACGAAGGTAAGTTTAACCTGATTCAGTCAAATAAAACCTTAGGGCTTACTACTGCCGGTATCATTAAAGCTAAAATTAATCAGAACAAATACCAGTTTAATGCTTTTATGGTCTTTGATCTGGCCATTCCGGAATCGGCGCTGGGTGCCATGGCCAACGCGATTGTAGATAATAATGGCGGCGCTCCCGAGGCACTGGATGCCAACAGTACCGAATTACGCTACCAGTTAGCCGAGTTTATTGGCAATAAAGGGGTGCAGGATTACATCGCTAAAACGGCGTCTGGTCACGTACCATTACCGGCTACTTCCTCTAAATTGGTACGCAGTCTGGTTTTCAATAACGTACCTTTGTACTGGTCCGATACCACGCAAGCCTGGCATAGTAAAGGCAAGCTGTCTTTGTCTAATATTTTGAAAAAAGACATTAATGCGCAGATTCCGGGTTACGTGGAAGTAAAACGCGGACCAGAAAGCGACATTGTTACCATTTATCTGGAGCCGATTCCTTCTTTGTGGTACTATATCAGCTACGCCGATAATATTATTACCGTAGCTTCCGCGGATGATAAAGTAAATGGCATTGTAACTTCTAAACGCTCCGGCGGTTTAGTAGCCGGCGAAGCCCTGGAAAAAACAGAGTTTGTCAATTACTTCCGGAAAACCTACTTAGGCCTGGCTCCAGTAGCGGCGGATGCAGTAGAGCCAAGCAATGATTTTATCGAAGAAAGCGAAGCAACGCCAACTAAGAAAGGGAAGAAAGCGAAAAAAGCCGCGGCGGCTCCTGATTTATCAGATCCGGCTACCGAAATAGAAGCTGCTCCGGAAGAACAACAGCCCGCTAAAAAGAAAGGTAAAGAAAAAGCAGCTCCGGCCAACGAAGGCAGCAATTTACCAGCCGAGGCCCCGCAGGAAAAATCCAAGAAAAAGAAAAAAGCTAAAAATACCGATAACGATGCCTTGCCCGATATTGATTTAAATTAACCTTTGACTAGTGAAATTTAAAAAAAGGCGGTACTAGTACCGCCTTTTTATTTTGAATAAAGCCCTATGGTACCATGGCTCAAGCAACGATTAACAAGATAGATGGCTTGCTTTAATAATTTATAATCCAGCCAAAATGCAGAATATTTATTGCTGGCCAAGCCTGTTCCTCATTAAAGTGCTATTAGATTTTGTACTTTTATTATCTTGAAATGGCTGGTTGCCGTAAAAAGGAAAAATGCGCTTCTTATTTAAAAACTATGGAAATTCTCTGGATTATCGGATTATTGATTGCGGCTTATTTAATCGGTTCTATAGCAACCGCAGTTTGGGTAGGTAAACGGTTTTACGGAATTGATGTACGTGATTATGGGAGTAAAAATGGCGGAGCCACTAATACTTTCCGGGTTCTGGGCAAAAAACCCGGTACATTTGTCTTGCTTTTTGATATTTTAAAAGGATGGGCCGCCACTTCCTTGGCCCATGTGTTGGTACAAGTGCATGCTATTTCGCCGGAAAACTTAATTTATTATCAGTTGGCTTTCGGTATTCTGGCGGTAGTAGGGCACGTGTTTCCGGTGTACGTAGGCTTTAAAGGCGGTAAAGGAGTAGCAACTTTGTTGGGCATGGTACTGGCCATTCAACCCCAGGCGGCTCTTATTTGCATCGGTATTTTTATTGTGGTGCTGTTACTCTTTAAATACGTTTCGTTGGGGTCCATGATTGGTGCCTTAGCCTTTCCGCTGTTATTAATTTTGATTCCGGATTTTCACCCGGATAAACCCGTACTTACTATATTTGGTTTTTTACTGGCCGGCTTAGTTGTATATACCCATCGCAAAAATATTAATCGTTTAGTACATGGCGTAGAAAGCAAAGTTCCCATAAGCTTATTTGGTAAACGCCATTAAATAAGCTTAGATCAAATCAAAATTTTAAAAATTTGCTCAAGACGCAGCCCTACTTTATTTCTGCTAGTCTAGATTGTACCTTAAGAGCATTATCGAAAACGTATTTTAATTTAACCTCATGAACCCCACTTCTTACCTTGAAGCTAATAAAGACCGGTTTATCTCGGAACTATTGGATTTGCTGCGGATCCCATCCGTGAGCGCTGATCCTGCTTTTAGCAACGATGTATTACGAGCAGCTGATTATCTGGCGCAGAAACTACGGGATGCGGGGGCCGATAACGTAGAAATTTGCCCTACGGCGGGTTACCCGATAATTTATGGCGAAAAAATAATTGATTCCGCTTCGCCAACAGTGTTGGTATATGGGCATTACGATGTGCAACCCGCCGATCCGTACGAATTATGGCATTCGCCGCCATTTGAACCGGTAATTAAAGAGAATAAAATATACGCTAGGGGTGCTTGCGACGATAAAGGCCAGTTGTATATGCACATTAAGGCCTTTGAATTGATGATGCAGCAAAACCAATTGCCTTGCAATCTCAAATTTATGCTAGAAGGCGAAGAGGAAATAGGCTCCAATAATTTAGATATATTCGTGCAGCAAAACAAAGCGCGGTTACAAGCCGATGTAATAGTTATTTCGGATACTGGTATTATTGCCAACGATGTTCCGTCTATTACCTCGGGTTTACGGGGCATGAGTTACGTAGAAGTAGAAGTTACCGGCCCAAACCGCGACTTGCATTCGGGTTTATACGGCGGGGCGGTGGCTAATCCTATAAACGTTTTGTGCCAAATGATTGCTTCTCTCCACGACGAAAACAATCACATTACTATTCCGGGTTTTTACGATAATGTGCAGGAACTAACAGCTGAAGAACGCGCCGAAATGGCGAAAGCGCCTTTTAATGTGGAAGACTATAAAAGCGCGCTCCAATTAGGTGATGTACACGGCGAAGCCGGTTATTCTACCATGGAGCGGAACTCTATTCGCCCTACCCTGGATGTAAATGGCATTTGGGGCGGCTACACCGGCGAAGGGGCCAAAACCGTAATTGCTTCTAAAGCTTTTGCTAAAATATCGATGCGACTGGTACCCAACCAAACTTCTGAAGAAATAACGGAAAAATTTAAAAAACACTTTACCGCTATTGCCCCCAAGAGTGTTACGGTACAAGTAAAGCCCCACCACGGCGGCGAACCCGTAGTAACGCCCACCAACTCTATTGCTTACCAGGCAGCCAGTAGAGCTTTTGAACAAACTTTTGGCAAAAAACCTATTCCGGTACGCAGTGGAGGTAGTATTCCTATTGTAGCGATGTTCAAGTCAGAGTTAGGAATTGATACCGTATTGATGGGTTTTGGTCTTGACTCGGATGCTATTCATTCTCCGAATGAACATTATGGAATTTTTAATTTTTTAAAAGGCATTGAAACCATTCCTTATTTCTATAAATTTTACGCCGAGATGAGCAAAAGTAAATAAAATAATACGGTCAGAAGCGGACTGCTTATAAGACTAAACTTTAAACAGTATAAACACAAAAAAGCCGGCAGATAAATTATCTGCCGGCTTTTTTGTGTTTTTTAAATTTTCAGCTTATTTGGTACCAGTTGGCAGTTTAAAACCAATAGTTGCTTGATAAACCGAGTTACGGGCGTTAGCTAACTCATCACCATTATCATCTTTAGCTAAAGCACTTACACTACCATTATAACGTAAGTTTAAAGTTAAACCCATTGGAATCTGAACCCCTACACCAGCGGCATAGCCAACTTCAAATTCAGCTAAGGCATCTTTGTTAACCTTGTTATAGGATTCAAAATCAATTCCGGTAGCAACATCCGTTACTTCGGTATTATCTTTAATGCCTAACAGATATGAAAACTGAGGACCTGCTTCAAAAAATACCGGACCAGCGTTAATTTTTAACAAGATGGGTAAATCCAGATAACTGTAATTTACTTTACCTTCATACCGCAATTGCTGACTTGGAGTAGTTGGAGTGGCTGGGTTAGTAACGGTATAATCGGCTCGCTTATAACCTTTTTGCGAATACAGTAACTCTGGCTGGATAGACACAAAATTATCGCTGGATAGCGGGATGTTATAGGTAATACCACCTACAAAACCTAGTTTATTCTGGAAGTTATCTTCATCTTGTAAATCACCGGCTAAATTGGTTAGGTTTGCGCCAAGTTTTATACCTATCTGAGCTTGTGAAGCAAATGATATTGTTAAAGCTGTAAATAGTAAAAATGCAATCTTTTTCATAGTAATAAATTTTAAGTTAATCGAATTGGGTTTTTCTTTGAATAAAAATTTTGTATTAAACTTATATTATGTTTTATGGAGGGTATACGTACATAAAATAAAATGTTGCAATTTTGATTAAAAAAATGTTTTTATATTGTAAATTATACCAATACCCAAAATCTCTAAATTTGGATTTAAGTAATTTATACTGAATGAAGTAATAAGTATTTTTTACTCGCGGCTAGCGCAAGCATGAAAGAGAAGGGACTATTTAATTATAATTTGCTGCTAATATGATGCCAAACCAGAAGAATGAGTACTTGGTTAAAAAAAATTAAATTCAGATATCCAGTAATAGGCCTTTTGTTTTTTTATCAGTCAGGTTTTGCTCAGGTGCACTTGCCTCTTAGTTTAGGCGTAACCTATCAACACGGTTTAGTACTGGTACATAGTCCTAAAATAAGGCACCTGCAAGGGGTGCAGCCCCAAGGAGTTGAAATAAACCTGCAATACCAGACTACTGGCACTAAATTTTGGCACCAACAATACCAGTATCCCCGGTTAGGTTTGTCGATTATTGCCCTTAATTACAAGGAGCCTACTTTGGGCAAATCACTGGCGGCCAGTATTTACCTGAATAAATTAATCCATCGGCAAAAACAGCATACCTTGAGCATGCGCATCGGTACCGGATTGGCGTATTTCAGTAATCATTTTGACCGCCGCCTAAATGCCACGAATAACGTAATCAGTGCCCCCTTCAATGCCGTTATTCAACTACGAACCGAATACGAACGCCTTATTAATTCTACGTTTTCGGTAGTTGCAGCAGCCGGTATAAACCATTATTCTAATGGTGGCAATTCTAAACCAAACTTGGGAATAAACATTGGCACTCTTAGCCTGGGCGTAAATTTTTACAGTTATCGAACGATTGATCGCCTGGTGCAGCCGTGGCCAGTCGTAAACCACCCGTTAACTTTTACTATAAGCGGGAGCGCCGGCGTTAAACAACGCGACGATTTTGATACAGTTTCGTACGTGGTTAAATCCGCGGCTATCGCGGCCATGCGCCAACTTAATCCAAAAAGTACTCTACTGCTAGGACTAGAAGGCTTTTACGATCCGTCGTTAATCCCGCGCCGTAATTGGGACCCGCGGGTAAAACCGGGCACTTCGCCGGATATAAAAAGAGTTGCGTTTAATTTTGGGCACGAGTTAGCTATTGGTAAGTTAGGATTTGGGACTTACGTGGGCTGGTATGCTTACCGGCCCTACAAATCAGATGCGCCTTTTTACCAGCGTTTAGAAATGCGCTACCCCATTACCCGATTTATTTACGTAGCTGCTGGTTTAAAACTGCACGATCTCATTAAAGCCGATGTAATTGAGTACCGTTTAGGTTTACGGCTCTGGAATAAGCAGAAATAATCTCTACAAACAAAAGCAAATAGTAATCAACGGTATTAAGTACCATCAGCTCTTTTAAACTTATATAATTTTAATTTTTTAACTTCGGCAAGTCGTTAATCAGCATTTTTTAAAACACCGCAAGTTTCGGGTGGTTCACTCCGTTTTTAAAAATTACATTTGTTAAGTTAATCAATGAAAAGATGGGAGCCCAAACGCAGACTAATTATAGCCGTATTGCTGCGGCCATTACTTACTTAAAAAGCAATTTTAAGACCCAGCCAGGTTTAGACGAAATAGCCGAAAAAATACACCTGAGTCCTTTCCATTTTCAAAAGCTTTTTACCGAATGGGCCGGCGTTAGTCCAAAAAAATTTCTACAATACCTAACGGTACAATATGCCAAGCAAATGTTGCAAGAGCAGCAGGCTACCTTGTTTGAGGCGGCTTACGCCAGTGGATTGTCGGGACCGGGCCGCTTGCACGACTTATTCGTGAACCTAGAAGGCATGACACCCGGCGAATATAAAAATGGGGGCGAGAACCTGGCTATTAATTATAGTTTCGCCGATAGTCCGTTTGGTACAGTCCTAGTGGCTTCTACCAGTAAAGGTATTTGCTACCTGGCATTTGCCGAAGAAGAACAAGCCGCTTTTTTAAAATTGCAGGCCAAGTTTCCAAAGGCTAGTTATCAGCAACTAGTAGATACAGCACAGCAAAATGCTTTGTATATTTTTAATCACGATTGGAGCCAGTTAAACCAGATTAAACTACACCTGAAAGGCACCGAGTTTCAATTAAAAGTATGGGAAGCCCTTTTGAAAATACCCCATGGCCAATTAACTACATACGGCAAAATAGCCAAAAAAATAAATTTACCCAATGCTTCCCGGGCCGTGGGCACAGCCATCGGCGACAATCCAGTAGCCTTTCTGATTCCGTGCCACCGTATTATTCAAGCAACAGGTGTTATAGGTGGTTACCATTGGGGAAACATTCGGAAAGCCGCTATTATTGGTTGGGAAGCTGCCAGCAACGCAGTACAAGAAAAGGCTTAAACCCAGGGCCCGCTGCAGGTTTCAGGCTAATTACTGGTAATATTAAATTTTAAATTATAGCAGCGAAGATGCTATCTGTTTCCATTTTCAAATCAAATAATACTCCTCTAGTAAGTCGCCGGCCTGATATTATAATGCTTGTGTTTTACTGCTTATAAATTGAACAACGAACCACTACTTACTTGGCTTACCATATTTAAAACAGCAAAAGCTCCATCAAATCCGATTTTTTAAATTTTTAATCAAAACAGAAGCTAAATACGCTTACAAAAGCTAAAACTTTTATCTATTTATATTATTATATACAAAGATGAATTTAGCCGATTTCAAACAAAAAAATTTACAGCAAAAAACCAACTTAATTTGGGGGCAAGGAGATTTCCTGGCAATTCGCTACAGCCATAATTGCAATGTTTGCCTGTATTCCATGGGGAAATTTTATGCCGAGATTTGGTACCGTTTGGCCGACAACGAAATTCACGCGATTAAAAGTTTTAGCTGCTGCTCGCATTTAGATTCTTACTTAGCCCTGATAGATCTTTCCGAGATAAACCAACAGAATAATTTGCTACTATAAATTGCTTATTTTAAGATTTAACTGAAAATTCTTTACTTATCTGAACGCTACTTTAATCATTGCATTGGTGCAACTAGCGTCTAAGCTTTACGCATTTCTTGTGGTTGTTCTAAAACATTCTGGTTCATCGGTAATAATTTTTCCGGATAGGTTTGCAGCCGAAATAAATTTCTTATTTCATTAGTAAAGTTGCTTTTACTGTTAATCTTACTTTCTAAATATTTAGTACGCGAATATCAGCAGCCACTCTGGCCTTGTGCGTATCCCTTAACTATCTGTAAGGCCTAAAAACGTAAGTTTTTTTAAAAAATCATAAAATTATAAGGTTTCAGTAGCTCTGCTGCGTTATCTGCTTTTATCTTAAGGCTGATTTTAAGCAGGAAATTATTACCTGAACTGCTTATCTGGTCCTAACTTCAACGATAAATACTGTAGATAATAACTAACCGGAAAAGTTGCATCAGACTTATTTTGCCGGACTGAACCAAAAAAGAAAGCGTTCGGGTTAGTTTTGTACCCTATCCTAACCTTTTAAATTAGTATTGCTTTACCTGGCCGGTTACATTAAAATTTCGGTGATGTACTCCATGGCATTTTACCCTATTGGGCTAACGCCATGGCACGAAATTTCGAAAAATCCTGCTCTTTTAAGAAGCACCTTATTTCTTCTTAGTAGTTAAAATAACATTCGGGTTAATGTAACAAGTGCCTACCAGCTCATCCGGAATAGCAGTAAAAGAGTTTCTCCTATTTTGTCTGGATTTTACGTTTAATTTTTATCTGATTCCTGCCTAGCTAGGGTAAAAACAACCAAGCTCCCGCTAACCCAAAAAGTTGAAAATACATTTTTTATAGTTTTCATTTTATTTATTGGTATATTTTGTTGTTTGTTTAGATTCTGATAAATGATCACCAAAACAAAGCATACTAAGGCACCGCTCATCCGTAAATGCCTGATTTACTAAAATACATATTTTTACGTAACTAAACCGGAAGATTAACAAAATACCGCGGGTAAATGGCCTTTCTGAGAATATAAATAACAATGCAGCAATGGTAAAAAAATACACTACCAAACTGGCCCAAAAGCTACACTTATCTTCCGGCAAGCTGGCACCCTGGCTGCAGCTTTTTCCTTTCTTGTTTTTAATGGCGGTACTTATTACCAACACAAGCGCTTGGCTAAATGGTGCTCCTTGGTATAGCTCCGTGCTCAATGGCTGGTTGTTGCTGGGCTGGCTGGCAGGCACCGGATTAATCTATAGATTCCGACCGAAGTAACAGTTCGTTTTCATTAACTGCCCGATTGCAACGGGTGATCTAGCAAGCCGAAAAATTAAAAAACAGCCTATAGTTCTAGGGCGAAGAAAAGTTATTTAAATTTTAATATTTTAACCTTAACTCCAGATCCTTTTATGAAAATGTTTAAGAAGAATTTTTGTTATGTACTCATCAGCTTAGTAATGGCTCTGGGAAGTTGTCAGCAAAATAATGCTGGTGCCAGTAAATCAGAGGAAAACCCGCCGATGGAAGGATTTGATCTGGCCGGCTCCGACCCTCAAGCTATTGTTATTGCCGATAAAGTAATGGCGGCTCAAGGAGGTCGCCATAACTGGGATGCGACCCATTACCTGGCCTGGAACTTTTTTGGTAACCGGAAACTCATCTGGGATAAATACACGGGCCAAGTACGGATTGATTATCTGAAAAACGACACAAAAGTTTTAGTTAACATTAATAATGGTAAAGGCCAAGTATTCCGGCAAGGCGCCGAAGTAACTCAGCCCGATTCGTTGGTTAAATACTTAGATCAAGGAAAAAAAGACTGGATTAATGATTCGTATTGGGTTTTTATGCCTTTTAAACTAAAAGACTCTGGTTTAACCTTAAAGTACATTGGCGAAGACACCACCCAGGCCGGTACTCAGGCCGACGTTTTACGTCTTACTTTTAAAGGTGTAGGAACAACTCCTAATAACGGTTACAAAATTTACGTGGATAAAAACAGCCATTTAGTAACGCAGTGGGCTTATTTTCAGGATGCCAGCCAGCCCGAACCAAATTTTATTCTTCCCTGGAAAAACTACCAGACTTACGGTTCTATTAAACTTTCCGGCGACCGGGGCGAACGCCAGATTACCGATATTCAGGTTTTTAATGAACTACCCGAAAGTGTATTTACCTCTTTTTCTCCCGTTGATTTAACGCAGTACGCAGCCACAGCTGCTACTAAATAGCTGGTTATTTTCCATAAAGCTTGTATCCGGAATAAACCGATGATCGCGGTTAACTCTAGTACCAAAGTTTCTGCTGCTCCAGGGCCGTACGGAGTAGCAGAAACCTTTTAACGAGGTGCAGTAACCAATAGGCTTGGCACGGGTTTGTCGTACTATTAAGAAGTGGTTCGTTATAAATTATTTATTGTCCGGATATTACATCGATAAAAGCCAGTAGCCTATAATTTAGTACACTATAGCCTTGTTTCGAGGCTTTTTTTTGTTGGTAGCAGTTGTTAACAGCCTAGCTTATAACTACCTACTCCCAACACCTAAGTTAATTTTTAGCCAAAAAGGTACATTCCTTTTTTCTTGTATTAATAAGAGCAGGCATACTTTAGGTGCTAGTTGTATTTAGTACAGATTTGTTTAAGGTTCAGCATTTAATACAACACAGGCAGATTAGTAATCCTTTTTTCGAGTTAACTATTACTAATTTACTTAGCTATTTAAAATAGTTAAAATAAGTTATTTAGCTCCGCTCTGTTTGCTTTGGGCATCAAAAAACTCCCATTTCTTTTAAAAATTTAAAAACTTCTTTCACCAGCTCGAATAAAGCGCTTAGAAACGCTAAAGCTTTAATACCAATAATAATTTTTTCCTGCCAATCCGTAGAAGAATTTGCGCGAGTTTTTTTAATTTTCATGACACGACAACCTATTTAGCTTATTGTATACGGCGTTTTATTACTAATATATTTGGCAAAAACCATCTTTTTTTCTACATTTCAAAGATAATTAACTAATTTATTTAGTAATAAGTTTACAGGAATAACCGGTCGCTCAAAAAAAGTAGAACTTTCCTAAATTTTTTAAATTTTAGAAGTTTTAAAGGGTATGTTTACTAATAATTTTAGAAATAAGTATCTACTAGTAGCTCCTGCAGGAGGTAATAAAAAAGCCAACGGTGTCTGTTGGCGGCTTTACTACTAGTTTTTTATAATTATTATTCGGCTTATTTATTTCATCAGCAGACTCGCTATTTTAGGATTGGTTAATTACAGATAAGTACTTAAAATATTTTAGATTATAATATACCCTAGCGCTGTAATGTACAAAGGTTTGATTGTCGGGTAACAAACTCCTCCAACTACTGCTTAGCTTTTTTAATTTATTGCAGTTGTAAATACAAAATGGCAGCTATACTGGCGCCTAAGATTGGACCAGCAACTGGTACCCAGGCGTAGTGCCAATCGCTGTGGCATTTATTTTTCATAGGAATAATGGCGTGTACCAAACGGGGACCAAAATCACGGGCCGGATTAATGGCATAGCCCGTAGGACCACCTAAACTTAGGCCAATGCCCCACACCAGAAACGAAACCGGAATAGCCCCTAAGGAACCCATGCCAATTGGCGTTTTATCTGGTCCCATTTCGGGATTGGTAACGTAGAAAATTACAAAAATTAAAACAAAAGTACCTACGGCTTCGCTAAATAGATTGGCCCAAGGATGCCGGATGGCCGGACTGGTACTAAAAACCGCTAATTGTAGCAACGGATCTTCGGTATCATCAAAGTGCCGCTTGTATAATAACCACACCAGCAAAGCGCCCAACATGGCACCCAGCAATTGCGCCAAAATAAACATACCTACCTGATCCCAGTTAAACTTACCGGCTAAGGCCAAAGCTATAGTTACAGCCGGATTTAAATGGGCTCCGCTATACGGAGCCGCTACTACTACCCCGGCAAAAACTGCCAAAGCCCAACCAGTAGTAATAACCAACCAACCACTGTTATAGCCTTTAGTACCTTTTAACAGTACGTTAGCTACTACGCCATTACCTAATAAAATCACAAACATAGTTCCGATTAATTCAGATGTGAAAGGGGTCATAGCTTTTTAACTAATAAAGTTTATAGGGTATGAGCATTACATTTCCATGCTAGCATGCGTTACATCCCCTTCTAGTTTTTTAGATTTAAAGTCGATATGAAAGTTTTCTATTCCTTGATAAACATTTAAATTTAACCATCCTAATTCGATTAACTCGGATGTTTGGACTCCATCAAAATTCATAAAACTAATTACTAATCCAATCTTGATTTTATTTTTAGGATTAATCTTGTAATTACTAAAAGGGACTTTAGGAAAAAACAATTTTTGTTTAACAAGCTTTAAATGTTGTTCTCCTGGAATTAAAACCAGCGGATCATAAGCATCATTTAAAGTTATAGTATTTTCTTTGTTTGAAAATTTAATACTATTTAAATAATTTTCTTTATTCTGATAAAAAACAAAGTAATTCTGGGTTATTGTTGAATATTGATTTCCTCTATTATGATAAATCAATCTACTTTCTATACTTACAGTATCAATTAAATTAAAATCAGTATCAATTATGCTTAACTGAACTTCCTGAACTTTATAAAAAAACTGATAATATATAGTCGCTAACGATATAGTTAGAGCAATAAGTGAAGTAATAATAGAAACCCCTTCATACTTAGTCATTTTAATTACATCTCAATTTTAAAATTAACTGTCGGCCCAAGCCTTCGCTGCTTTTACTGCTCGGTTCCAGCCTTTTATTAATTCTTCCGATTCAAAATTTGCTTCTGGTTCAAAGCTCCGTTCTATTTGCCATTGCTGCTGAATACCTTCTAAACTCGACCAATAGCCCGTAGCCAAGCCGGCTAAATAGGCAGCCCCAATAGCAGTTACCTCGGTTACTTCCGGTCGCACTACCCGGGCCGATAAAATATCAGCCTGAAATTGTAGTAGTAAATTATTAACAGTGGCGCCACCATCCACGCGGAGTTCGGCAATTTGCATATCGGCATCGGCTTCCATGGCTTTTAATACTTCCCGGGTTTGGTACGCAATGCTTTCCAGAGCTGCCCGGGCCAGGTGGGCGTTAGTAGTACCCCGGGTCAGGCCCACAATGGTACCTCGGGCGTGTTGGTTCCAATGGGGAGCGCCTAAACCGGCAAAAGCCGGCACCATATACACCCCTTCGCTGCTGCTCACCGTGCCCGCTAAATCTTCAATCTCCGCAGAAGTGGAAATCAGACCCAAGCCATCACGCAGCCATTGTACTACGGCACCCGCGATAAAAATACTGCCTTCTAAGGCATAGTGTACTTGGTTATTTATTTTCCAGGCGATGGTTGTTACTAGTTTATGCGTGGATATAATGGGTTTCTCGCCAATATTCATCAGCATAAAACAACCCGTACCATAGGTATTTTTTACCATGCCGGGCTGCGTACACATTTGCCCGAATAATGCGGCTTGCTGGTCGCCGGCAATACCCGCTATCGGAATGCGGGTAGCAAACAAAGCGGCGCTGGTTTCGCCCACAATTTCGCTCGACGATTTTACTTCGGGCAACAAACTAGCCGGAATCCGGAATAAATCCAGAAGTTCTTCGTCCCAGGCAAGCGTGTGAATGTTATAAAGTAAGGTACGGGAAGCATTTGTTACATCTGTTACGTGCACCTGCCGACCCGTTAAATTATAAATTAACCACGAATCAACCGTACCAAAAGCTAACTGACCCGCCTCGGCTTTGGCCCGGGCACCGGGTATGTTTTCCAGGAGCCAGTAAACTTTAGTCGCCGAAAAATAGGCATCAATTACCAAACCTGTTTTTTCCCGAATTAAATCTTCGTAACCGCGTTGCTTGAGTTCATCGCAAAAATCAGCAGTACGCCGGTCTTGCCACACAATAGCGTTGTAAATAACTTTGCCCGTTTCCCGGTCCCAAATTATAGTGGTTTCACGCTGGTTGGTAATGCCAATGGCGGCTATATCGGTGGCCTGTAAACTGGCTTTGGAAATAGCTTCGGCGGCTACCCCTACCTGTGTCGACCAGATTTCGCTGGCATCGTGCTCCACCCAGCCGGGTTGCGGATATATTTGCGTAAACTCTTTTTGGGCTAGCGACACTATTTTTCCCTGCCGGTTAAACACAATAGCCCGCGAACTGGTAGTACCTTGGTCGAAGGCAAGAATATAGTCTTTCATAGGCGCATTTTAGTGTTTCAGATACACGAATTTAAGCTTTAAGGCCCGCAGCTAATCTTTTTAGCAAGCATTGTAAGGTTACAAGCTTTACCAAAATTTAAAAATTTGGCCTTTCCGGATGCAGCAGTTCTGCTTCCAACAAAACTTGCTTTATTCCATAACTTCCATAGAGTTTAATTCCGGACCGCCACCGTGGTTGCCTGAGCCAGCCGCTATAAATACCTTGTTCTGGTAAACCACCGCTTGGGTACCGTGACGGCCCGTTTGCATGGGCGCTAATTTTTGCCAGGTATTGGTTTTCACATCAAAAGCTTCGGTTTCGTTATGTGATACCAGTTGCGGACTTTCGCCCCCGATTATGATTACTTTACTGCCCAAAGGAACAGCCGTACAACCCGCCCGCTGGGTAGGAATATTCTGAGCCGCCGGAGCAGTACGCCATTTATTGTTTTTAAAATCAAAAACATCTACCTGGGCAACCGTAGTATTTAACACAGAATCTACGCGGGCGGTAGAACGGCGACCACCCGCAACTACCAACTGGTTATCGGCTACCGCTACGGAAACATGATCGCGGGTACGGGGCGCATTGGGTAATTTGCGCCAGGTATTGGTGGCCGGGTTATATTCATCGAACCAGTTTACCTGCCCATCCCAGTGGCCATCGGTAATACCGCATACCACATAAATTTTATTCTGATAAACGGTTACGCCAGCCGAGCCTCGTCGGCGGTCAGCCGGAATTTCGGGTCCTTCGCGCCAGGCATCTTGTTTAGGATTATAAATATAGATACGGGGAATGGGAACTTCGTGCGGATAGCCACCGGTAAAAGCGCCTACTACGTAAATTTCATCTTTAAATGTTACCGCTTGAAAATGACTCATTTCTAAGGGTGGAGCGGCCCGTTTTTCCCACCGGTTGGTTTTTGTATCGTAGCGTTCTACGGGTTTTACCTGCCGGCCACCCAAAAGAAAGAAAGCATCACCCACCCGGGCAAAAGCATTTTCGTGGCGCGGTAGTGGTAAGTTTTCCGGGGCAACCGTTTTCCAGGGAATCGCCATTTTATGGTAAAAACCAAAGCAAACCAAGCAAGCAACAACTACAAAAGGCATTAGTACACGTTTATTTTTCATAGTAATCAAAGGCAAATAAATTAGAAATCAGTTCTCAGATTTAATTCAGAAAAATGAATAAAATAAATGGAAAAGCATAATGTAATTTAAAATTGATGGAAATAAAATCACCTCACTACCTCATACATTCGGGACTTGATTAAACTAATGAATAAAGGTTTTTTTATAATAACCAAGTTATCATTTCCGGCTAAGCATATACTCCGGATATTTTAAATCGTATTTTTTCGATTTAACATTTAACTTGATAACGGCGCCTTAAAGCTTTTGAACTCCGTGTAAGCTTGCTTATCAAAGCTCCTAAATCCGAATCAGTTACAGGAAAGCGCTACAGGCACTTTAAAATTTAACAATTCCTATATAAAGTAGACGAGGTTTTAAGCTAATTAAAAGCAATATCTATATATTTAACTTTTTGTACTTTACAATTTAGATTAACGGAAAGTACCTATAAGAATCGGCTATTAACTTATAACCCTACTGCACCTACATTTATGAAACAGCCTCTACTTTACTTTTTTAAATTTTTCCTGTTTTTCAACCTTTTCTACCTGCTTAGCTATTTAACTTATTCCCAAAACTTGCAACGTAAAAATCTGGAGTTTACACCTCTACCCGATTCTTTTGCGCAATTTGAATGGCTAGATGCAGATGGCGATAAAGATTTGGATGCGCTGGTATTTAATCAGAATAATTGGGAAAACAAAAAAGAAAGTGTCCGGCTTTATGAAAATAGAAACGGTAAGTTTATTGAAGTGATGAACCCTTTTGGTGCTCCGGTAGATTTAACGCCCCTTAGCTATATATTTGGTGATTATGATCAAGATGGCGATATAGATTTTTTAATTCAGGATTTTAATCGGCTTCGGGTAGCTCGTAATAGCAATCGCCTTTCTTTTACGCTGCAAGATTTACCTGAAATAAGTACAAACAGCAGCAAACCCATACTACATTGGCTAGATATAGACAGTGATGCTGATCTAGACATTATTACTACTGATCCTACTTCTTTTGCACCGGTTGTTTACTTAAATCAACAAAATACCTTTACACAAGCACCCCATCCCTTGTCTGCCTCCCTACAATCTTTTGCTTTTGCCGATGTTAATAATGATGGGCTACCTGATTTTGCTGGTGCCAAAGGCCATACTAATTCTAATCCAATTTTTTTACATATTAATAGAGGAGATGGTTTGTTTGAAGTAATAAATCAGGAGTTACTATCCAAATTTGCTGATTATGGAAAAATGCTTTGGTCGGATTTGGATGGAGATCGTGACTTAGATTTGTTTTTAATAACGGATTATGGACGATGCATTATTCTGCGTAATCTTTTTATTCAAACCGGCCAGCCGAATTTTGAAAATGCGTACCAAATCACTGATTTCCTGTTTCCAAAAGTAGATATTGGTGATATCAACCAAGATGGTTTACCAGATTTGATTTGTACCGGAGAAGTAGCCTCCCAACCAAAAACAGTTATTTACCTGAATCAATCTAATAAAACCAGCATCCAATTTGAACAGAAAGATCTAAATATACCAGCAACGGCCCGTCATTTAGATCTGGTGGATTTGAACCAGGATCAAGCTTTGGATTTATTTTATATTTCCAGCAGTACCTATAACCAAGAACCCCAATTTGAAAGTTATCAGAATTCAGCGGTAAAACCTGGTTTTAAGCTACCAGTCCCCACTAAGCTTCAATCAGATCAAAAACAAAACGTTTTACTTTCCTGGGATCCTATTAAGGCGCCAGGTACTATTTCTTACAACTTAGAATTAAAATTAAACAATAAGTTATATAAATCTTCCCTGAGTTTACCTGATGGCCGTTCATTATGGCCGCAAAACCCCCATAAACAAATCTTAAATAAACTAGAGCTCAAGCATTTACCGGCTGGCAATTACCAATGGCGCCTACAAGCCGTAGATGCTGCTGGGCGCAATTCTGCTTTTTCAACATACCAATCTTTTACAGTTGCGCCCGGCCCAACTAACCTGGTGTTCAAACAACCGGCATTAACCCGGGTACAATTGCGCTGGGCTTATCAAGGCGATTCCAGTCAAAAAGTAATTATTTTCCGGCGATCGGCTAACATGCCACTTCAGCAAATAGCCACCTTACCTGCTACTATTATTTTTTTCGAAGATTCATCCATCTTTACCAATCGCACTTATGACTATGTCGTTAAAGTCGAACAAGGAGGCGTATTATCTGCTCCCAGTAACCAAGTGCAAGTCAATACCAAACAGTTTGTCAAAAAAACCTTTCCCGCTCCGCGTCCCCGTGCTGTTCCCGGAATTGGTCAAGCAGCGGATGTGGACAATGATGGCGATTACGACTTTGGCATGCTCGCCAGAAAAGGTTATATCGGCCCGCCCACTACTTTAATTAAAAATAATGGCAACGGTACTTTTACCGCTTCCGAATTAGCAACGGCGATGGAAGGAGGCATCGAAGCTCGAAACTTTATTTTTCGGGATATAGACAATGATGGCGATCAGGATTTTTGTGCAACGGTCGAACATTTTGTTTACGTTTTTGAAAATAAGAATGGCCTCTTCCAGAAAGCATATACTTCGCCCCGTTATAACTTAGTGCTTCAGTTAGCCGTGGAGGATTTTAACCACGATGGTCGCCCGGATCTTTTATTTTCTCATTACAATGGCGATTACGTAGGTAATGGATACCAACTTTTGCTACAAGGCAGTAGTTTTTCTTTTGCGGCGGCTTCTTATCACTTTATTCCGGAGTACAGCCAATTAATAGGTGATTTTGCAGTAGGCGATTTGAATAATGATGGTTTTGCCGATATTCTGTTTGGCGGCAGCCACGTAACGAATGAAAAAGCTAAAATCTTTTATAATTTAAAAGGAAATACTTTTGCTGCGCAGGAGACTGAAATACCCAGTTTAGGGGGCTTTTGGCTCGTAGACTATAATCAGGATGGCAATTTAGATATTATTCGAAGCAATTCCGGCGGGGAGGATTATCTGCTGGTATACGAAGGCAAGGGCAATTTACAATTTAACAGTGAGCGCGAAATTACAATAACAAACGCGCAACTCTCTGGGGTCTTAGATGTTCAAACGGCGGATATTGATTTAAACGGGCAACCAGATTTACTTCTATCCAGCCGCGATCGTCTCACAATATTGCAGTCCCAGGGAGATGGCAACTATTTTCCAACCGTATTGCCATACCCATACTATTGGGAAGACCGGCTTTTAATTACGGATTTAGAGAACGACGGCGATTTAGATCTATACCACGAAGGTTTTTATAATTTTTACGAGAATAAACTCCGCTCTACCAAAAGTAAGCCCTTACCAAGTATTCCGGTGCCTACCAACATTAGCGTTAAACCTGGCAATCAAACTAAAATTTCCTGGTCTCCCGTTCCTAGTAATTATCCAGCTCCAGCCATTAGTTACAACTTAATAATAAAAAATGCGGCTGGTAAAATTATAATGCACTCCGAAACAAATGAAACCGGCACTTTCCGGCGCCGGTTGGGGCCTGGCAATGCTGGAAACCAAACTAGTTATAGCATTAACAATCTTCCGGCGGGGGAATATAGCGTACAAGTGCAAACAATTAACGCTTCTTTTCAGTCATCTGCTTTTTCCAAGCCGCAGCGATTTCAAATTTTGAATGGCCCCCAAAAGCTGGTGGTGGAACGAATTCTACTAAATAAGGTACGCCTTACCTGGCAAGAAGTAATTACCGGCGAAACCAAAATCATAGTGGAACGCCGGACTGCTGATACGGACTTTTCGATTATTGCACAGTTGCCTCCCAATAGCATTACTTATACCGATGCTAAACTAAGTTATAATAAAAGATATACCTACCGGGTATCTGCCTTAATAAAAGATCAATCTTCTGCCGGTTCTAATCAGGTAACCTGGAATACCGGTCTATTTGCGTTAAAACAAAAACCTGGTCTGCCCAGCATGGTTGAAACGAAAGTAGAAGTAGCTGATTATAATAATGATGGACGCTTGGATCTGTCTGTTTTTGGTAATCCTACTATGGAATCAAGGAAAACGGGTAATATAAAGATTGTAGAAAATACTAAAACAGGTTGGATCAGTCATTCTCTAAATTCAAATAATATAACTTACACGCAAGAATTACAATTTTTCGATTTTAATGGCGATCAACAGCTCGATTTATTTCGGTTTGGGTCTGGTAGTAACTATCAAAATATTTCTGAATTAAATAGTAATAAAGGAAATAATCAATTTCAAACGGAACCAAGTGTATTTACGAACAAACCACAAAGCATTCTGGGATGGTGGGATATAGACTCTGATAATGATTTAGATGCTTTTACCTTTGAAGCAGGTGCTGCTTTTCCTTGGCCCAAAAGAGTTTTCCAAAACAACGGCAATGGCAATTTTATTTTAAAAAAGAAGGTCCTTATTCTTGTGAAGGATGTAGTTATGGGTTTGTATCAAATGATTACGACCGAGATGGAGATGAAGACCTGCTGCAATACGCTAACACTTATGAAGGCGGCTCAGGTTATTACTTTATAAATAATAATGGCAGCAAACTAATCCAAACTAAAGTTGTGATACCCTCAAGTGATGGACATCCCATCCGGTTAGTAGATTATAATAATGATGGTTGGACAGATGTATTTATTCTGCGTAAATACACCTCTAGCTATATTGGCAATGGCGAACTTTATAAAAATCAGGGAGTAGATGCCAACGGTTTACCAGTTTTTATCTTGGTAAAGGGCGATTTCCCATCAGTGAATATAAATGATTGCGAATGGGCAGACGTTGATCATGATGGAGATCAAGATTTTTATCTGGGCACTACCCCTTTTGGTATTTACCTGAACGAGGGTAATGACTCCTTTTCCGAATACATACCGCCTTTCGTTTACTATGATCAGAACCAAGGCCGATTGTTTGATTTTGACAATGACGGTGACCTGGATATTTACTTGAGAGGGCCTTATGCAAGTACCGAAGGAAGAGCCATAGTATTAATAAATCAAATAATTGTGGGCCCCAGCAGCTTACCTAATCAGGCTCCTCAACCGCCTACTAATCTTTTAGCCGTGCAAGACGAAAAAGGCATGCACCTGAGTTGGAAAGCGGCAACCGACGACCTAACTCCATCCGCGGGCCTAACTTACGATGTTGTTCTTTATCGCAATGGAAAAGCTATTACTAAAGCTTTTCTAGATCCGTTCACGGGTAACCGGCAAAAGCTTGCGCCTGGTCGCGCTCTTTCTAAATTAACCTTAAAAAACTTACCCGTTGGAGCTTATACCTGGAAGGTACAAACAGTAGATGCCGCTTACCGAGGTTCCGCTTTTTCAATGGTTGGAGATTTCTTTTTCAAACCCGAAGCTCCCCTGATTAACGACACGCTTATTTATCGGTGTGGCCGAGAAATTACTTTAAAAGCTATAGGAGAGAAAATTGAATGGTTTAAAGACCAGAAATTAACTATTAAGTTAGCCAGCGGCACTTTCCAACCTCGGGTAACGCAGGTAGTTTACGTAACCCAAACCAAAAACAATGTACAAAGTGTTGCTAATAAAGTAACCATTACCATTTTAGAAAGACCGGAGAAACCAGTGTTAGATGCCAATAATAGATACACGTATTGTAACCCTTATACCGGTATGACCTTAATTTTACAAGCGGCTGGCGAAAATTTAAAATGGTATTCTGATAAAGAACTTCAACAACCGATAAATTCAGGTACCTGGATTTCAGTGCCGGCCGAGGAAAAGAAATATTTTGTCACCCAAACTATTCAAAACTGCGAGAGCTTACCCGTAGAAATAAACGTAGGCCCTACGCCGTTTGATGCCCGCATATTTCAAAAACAGGACACTTTATTTACCGCAGAAAAATATGGCTTATATTATTACTGGTATTTAAATCGGCAAGCGCTGCCTTATGAAAATAAAAGCTTCTTAAAAACGAAAACTCCGGGTACGTATAAAGTATTCATTTACAAAGATGGGTGTTATTTTCAATCCGAAGAGTTTGTTTTTACTAGTTCACAGTCCAGGGTTTTAAAAGAAGTGCAGGTGTATCCCAATCCTTCCTCCGGAGATGTATTTGTAAAGTTCCCCAAGCAAGTAAGTAGCGTAGAAATTAAAGTTACGGATGCTTTGGGCAGTCAGGTTTATCAAACCTACCAACAAAAAAGTACGGCTGCCCTATTACAAGTACCTGCCAAACAATGGAAAAAAGGATTTTACTTCTTACACCTGATGAGTGGTCAGGAAAAAGTAATAGTGAAAGTCATACTAAAATAAAATTGACTATTATTTTACAAAATCAGGCATAAACTTATTGTATATTTTTTAAATATTAGATTAGAAATGCAGGTACAAAAAAGCCCGAATGTTATCATTCGGGCTTTTTCTTTATGGTATTGTTTTATTGAACCGGTGGAGAAGAATCGATGGTTGTTTCGTTGGCTAACACCAATTCCGGTTGTGTTTCTTCTTTACCACTTAATTTCTTTTTAAGATAATAAAAAACGCCCATAGCCGCGGCAGCCACTACCTTCCAAAATTTTAAAAGTAATACAAAAAAACCGGCCTTTGCCAAAACTTTACCCGCAATTAAGCCACCAATACCGTACTTGGCTACTTCGTCCATATCCGGGTTAAAGTCGGTATATTGATTGCCTTCCGTAAAATTTACGGCCATTAATATACTCGGAATATTCTTTTTAACGGAAGGTAACACCTGCATCGGGGCAATTACATTTAGTAGTAAATAACCTTTGCGGCCTAATACCCGCACGTTATAATTTAAAGTACTCTCCTCTTCTTCGCCAAATGTAAGTTCTTTGGCCCAATGCAGCTTATGATTGGCGACATCGTAAAAAGGGGCACTGGCCCAACCCACTAATTCTACGGCCGGATAGCCAGCCAACACCCGTTCTTGGTTGTAATCGCGGGTATCTTGCTGCATTTCTTTGAGCAAATCCGCGTAATCTAAATCCTGCGCATCATCATCTTTAATGTAACCTTCTTCGGAGTAGCTAATATGAACGGCATAGGAGTTTTCGGTAAGCGGTGAATCTTGCTCGGGGAACAGCATTCCTAAAGTAGAACTATCCGGTGGATTTCCCCAGAGCTGATTAATAACGTACTGGCTCTGCTGGGCATTTAAAAATTTATAACCTTTAGGTACCTGTAGTTTGGCCAGATTGTCGCCTAATGTAAGGGTACCTGTTTGGTACGTAAAAGACTTTTCGATTTGCTCACGTTCTAAAGCGGCAGAATCTACGGTTTGCGCCCATAATTTAGTTGGTAAAAAGAGCACCAAAAATACCCAAACCTTACGAAGTAGAAATGTTTGCATAAGCTGATTAAAAGAATTTTAAAATTTTTGCTTGTTATATATTAAAATCGCTATACAACAACAATACCATTTCTCCTAATCCGCTGCCTGCTCCCCTATTTGGGTTAGCACACTAACATTTCTACATTAATTGTCTAATTTTTTAAATTTTAACTTTTCTATCCGCTGAAAACTGTATCCAAACCAATCCTCGAAGCACTTTATTTATAACTAAAAACAAAAAAAGGTAGCTAACCACTTAAAAGTGGTTAGCTACCTTTTATAGAAAATGGAATGTAATCTAATCGATAATATTCAATATTACTTTTCTATCCAGAGGAACCAATGGGTCCTTGGAATTAGCTTCGCCAAAATATTGCATGAATATACGTTCTTTGGCTATCCCCCGGTATTGCAGAAAATTTGAAACGGCTTCTACTCTTTTCCGGCTTAACAATAAATTATACTCCGGTTTACCCGAGCGATCGGCATAGCCGGTAAGTTGTAGTCTTTGCTCCGGATTGGCTTTCAAATAAGCGGCGCACCCCAATAAATTATTAAAATTTAAGGACAGAATTTGCGAACTGTTTTTATTGAAGAAAACCGTAGTATCAAATGCAGTTTCATTAACTGGTAAAGAGGTAACTGGTGGCGCTAAAGAGGTAGCCTGTGGCGTGCGGGCTAACGCTCCTTCATAAAAATTTAATCTTTGCCGCAAGCTATCGTTTAAATTAGCCTGGTCTTGCATGTACCGCCTTAACCTGTTATCCAGGCTATTAAAAGCTCTATTTTGTTGTCTTAACTGCGTGCTCAAGGTGGTATCGCGGCTATTTAAGGTATTTAAGGAGTCGTAAGCATAACGCAATTGCAGGTTTTTGCGGTTTACTTCTTCCAGGTTTCTTCGATCATTATCCAGCAGTACGGTAGCACTTGGAGTAACCGGAATCACCGGAGTTGATCTACTCGAATATACCCGGGGAGTTGGTTGGTAAACGCGGGTAGTAGCGGGGGGCCGATAAACAGAGGTTGGCCTTAATGGTTCGGGAGTGCGGGCAATTTGGGATTGTCGAAGAGCGTTTGCCCGTCGGGTACGCTGATCATACTCGGCCAAAGCTTTTTCCCGATCCCGGATCGCCTTTCTTTGCGCGGCCGTTAGTTCAGCATCTTGGCTTATAACACTTTCACGAGTCTTATTTTGATTATTGTTTACGGTAGCCATACTATCCACAATTTGTTTTCTAAATGCCGTAGCGCTTAGAGTATCTGATACCGAGGAATAGTTATTCTCTTTCACCAAAACCGTATCGCGTATTACCACCATTCTGGGCGTTACTGCCCGGGACTCGGGCGAAGCTAAAGTAGTAGACCGGGTATTTAGCTTAGCAATAGTAGTATCGGGTGTTTGATACAGCGAATCCGTTATTGGGAGTGTACCGGGAGCGATGGGTACAGCAGTTGTTCCCGGAGCGGTTGATGGGGTTATAGATGGGGTTATATTAGAGTAAAACCGAGAAGCCTTGAAACTGGAAGGCTTAAAGCCAAAATTATACGCCAAAGACACACCTGTATGCAGAAAACTATTATTGTATTTATTCTGCTGGGGAAACAGGTCGTTCTCCGATTCAGTAGTATGATAAACCGCTTCGGTCTGAAAATCTATTTGCCATCTATCGGCTACCCGAAATTTAAAACCCAAACCAAATGGTAGCGCTTGCTGGTATTGATCGTGGCGGGGAGCATCTTGCAGGGAACTTAAGCCATATCCGCCAAAAAAGTAAGGCGCTACCAACGATGATTCTTTTAACAACCAACCATTATCGGTGTAAAAATAAAGTCGTAACGAGGTCATGCGCGCTTCCGTGGTAAAATAGCCGCCCAGTGGGGCCAAACCCCTGATATTACCCATGGAAGCACTGGCCGCCAGCCCAAACGTTTTACCTAAACTGTGGCCAATTTCCAGGCGGTACCACATATTATCATCGGGTTGCAGGTAATCAATCGTTTTTTGGTTGGTGTTAAAATAATGCGCGATACCCGTATAGCCTTTTACCTGCCACTTATACAGGTTGTGCTGGGCGTAACTAGGTAACCAGCTCAAAATGGAAAAAAATACAAAGAGGGAGCTTTTCATCATTACCGGTTTAAGTTCAACCATAAATTAACTTCCATACTTAAACCCACAAACGGCCGGATGTATACTTTATCCAGATTTAAATCGGTGTTGGTACTGCTGTTTAGTTTATTTTGCAAAACCGTGGCCCCGGCATTTAACCGGATGAAAGGTAGGATCCGGTAACCCAAAGCCAGATAAACGGGTCGTCGCACTACTGGTCCGGTGGCTTCGTTGCCGGGCCCAAAATCTAAATTTTTTAAAAATACTCCGGTGGAGATGCTGGTACGGGCCATAAAAGGCGAAGCAAACGGCTCTTTACCGAACGGAATAGAAATACCCGCGTACGGCGAAGCATCATACGTCAGGTTATCAAATGAGCCGGAATAATATACGCCGCCGTAACCTACGTTAAGAGCCAGAGCATTTTTGGTTTTTTCGGTATTGTAGTCTGCCACTTTTTTGCTATCTGTAAGCGCATATAACTGCACGCCGCCGTACTGGGCCACTTCTTGATTTAACAAGGTTTTTAAGGCAGCAATTTGTTCTTGCGCATACCGGAGCTTTACCGATTTGGTATTGTCGTCTTCTTGCTTAAAAACATTAAAACGGGCCTTTTGCAAATTTACCTCACTCAATTGTTTTAGTTTCAGGTACACCAGGTCAGAAAAACCCGGAAAAGTGTAGTTGATAATGTTGCGGTGCAGCGAAAGACCTTGGTTTACGATCGCGTTTAAATCATTGCGCATGGTTCTGGGGTGTTGCAGCATGGCAATTCCGGAGCGTTCTACCTGGTACGATTGATCAATGTAAGCACCCAGAGCCGTGTTGATCTGGCTAACTAATTGTTGCTGCTGCTCCTGGGATATTTTAGCGTAATAATTTATCAGAAAGGTATATTCTTCGTTGCCGCGCAACGGTTGGTTAACGGGTAAAGTAAAAGAAGTAGCCGGATTGTTCGCCTTATGTTCCCAGGTATTTTGATAAAAAGGAGCTTTATCGGTGTTGGCGGAATGATATACTTTTACTTCTACAATATCAACCAAGGCGCTGGCTTCGCCCGTGATAATAAATTTGCTTTCGGCCGGTAAAGGCTGGCCATCGTCGAAATAAGCGCGTTCGTAGTTAAACAGCACCGTTTTATACTGGGAGAATGCCGGCCCACTTACTACCAATAAAAGCAGGGATAGATAAAATTTCATTTTCATAAACTTACAGGTAAAGAATTTTTAAAAAGCATTAAAAAACCTTGCCCCCCAATTAGAAGCAAGGTTTCTCAATTGTTGATCTCCTAAATGATAGGCTTACGAAACTAGAGGCCAATGCCGATATAAATCTGGGCCACGGAGTTCTTGGAATCTTTGGTTAATTCACCAGCTAAACGAGTATTACCTACTTCGCGCAAGCCGTAATTATAACGAGCCCCCAGGGTAAGATTACCCACATCAAATCCAACACCAATTACCGCTCCGTAATCAAAAGTGTTAAAATCATCCCGGTCTAGCTCTTTAAATTCATTCGTATTTAAATCAGACTTTTTCATGTCTTTAATATTAGCCGATGCCAAGTAAGCCAAATAAGGACCTGCATGCACGTTTAATGGACCGATATTAACTGCAAGAGCAATAGGCACCTGAATGTAGTTTAAATTGAACCGCACTTCACCGGGCTCAATACCAAATACATTTTCGAAAGTAGAACCACCGTAAGTAATCTTGGAACCCGCGCTGGTATAAAGTAACTCGGGTTGAATAGCCAGAAAACTAGTAATCGGCACTTTCGCAAAAACACCTAGGTTCACACCCACTTTTATGTTTTCGTCTTCGGCTTCAGGTTGGTCTACATAGAGTTGCGAAAAGTTTACGCCTCCCTTAATACCAAATCTAGGTCCCGGATTGTCTTCTTGGGCTTTTACCTGACCAGCTCCCAGTAATAAGCAAACAACCAATCCTAATCCTGGTAATTTTTTAAAAAAATAATTGCTAAACATAGTTTCTTTAAATTTAAATAGTTATTATAGGTATAGTGAATATTACTCTGTTATACGCATCCTATAATTAAAGACTAATAAAACTTATTAAATTGTTGGTTTATTTTTCGCATTCTACGTCTAAATAAGCCTTTCTTAGGCGAATGAGAGTAAAAATCAAACCTTTTGGGATGATGCTCAGAATACAGGTCCGCTCCTCCGCTATCATAAGAATCTGCTTACTCTTCTTTGGTATCTATCCCGGGTGAATAATTACCGGCTAAAGCAGATTTGGGACACCATTATCTTCCATTAAACTTCTTTCTAACTTAATTACTAAAAATTAAAAATTTGCTTGCTCCTATAGTTGGGGCAACAGAAGCCGCTAAACTATTTGTGCGGTTTAAGGTTACTTCTTTATGAAAATGTTGGTAACCGGTGCCACGGGCTACATTGGCAAACGATTAGTGTATTACCTGGTAAGTCTGGGCCACGAGGTATACGGCACCGTGCGCGACCGCAACCGCTTTGCGGTGCCGGAAAGCATGCAGCCCCACATTCATATACTGGAAGCTGATTTTCTGAATGCCGCCAGTTTAGCGGAGTTACCTACCGATTTTGACATTGCTTTTTACCTCATCCATTCCATGAGTACCTCGTACCGGCACTTTAATGATCTGGAAGCAAAAACAGCACAAAATTTTAGCGAATATTTAAAAACCACTGCTTGCCGGCAAATTATTTACCTGGGTGGCATTGCCAACGACGCTGAATTATCCCGTCACTTAAATTCGCGCAAGCACGTCGAAGAAATTCTGACTACCGCTAACATACCGGTTACGGTGCTGCGGGCCGCTATTATTATTGGTTCCGGCAGTGCTTCGTTCGAGATCATCCGGGATTTAGTCGAAAAACTACCCGTTATGATTGCCCCAAAGTGGCTCCAGTCGCGGTGCCAGCCCATCGGCATCCGCAACGTAATGGAGTATTTGGTAGGCGTAATAGATAAACCGGAAACGTACAATAAAGTATTTGATATTGGCGGCGCGGAGATTTTAACGTACAAGCAGATGCTGGCTATTTTTGCCGAAGTGCGGGGATTAAAACGCTGGATTATTTCGGTACCGGTACTTTCGCCCAAGTTATCGTCGTACTGGCTTTATTTTGTTACCGCCACTTCTTTTGCTCTAGCGCGCAGCCTGGTGGACTCTATGAAAAACGAAGTTGTTTGCCGCAACCTGGGCATTACCGATTTAGTGCCGTTACCACTCATGAGTTATAAAGAATCGGTGGAACTGGCCTTTGCCCGCATTGCGCAAAACGAGGTAGCCTCCAGTTGGAAAGATTCTTTTTCGAATAGCGAAAGTCCCTTACGAGTTACCGAGTTTATTCAGGTGCCCGAAGAAGGCTGCTTTAAAGACCGCCGCGACTTTGTTTTTACCCGCTCTCCCGAGGCGGTGGTGAATAATATTTTTCGGATTGGGGGCCTGCAAGGCTGGTATTACCTGGATGGCTTATGGCGGTTGCGGGGTTTTATCGATAAGCTTTTTGGCGGCGTAGGTTTGCGGCGGGGCCGCACCAACTTTGCTACTTTAAACCCTGGCGATGCGCTTGATTTCTGGCGCGTGCTGCACGCCGACAAAAAAGAAAAACGCTTGCTGCTGTACGCCGAAATGAAATTGCCTGGCGAAGCCTGGCTCGAATTTAAAATTTTAAAAAAAGAAGAACAAAACCACTTAGTACAAACCGCTACTTTCCGCCCGAAAGGTTTGATGGGGCGCTTGTATTGGTATTCGGTTTTACCTTTCCATTATTTTATTTTCAACGGCATGGCCCGCAATCTGATTCATTACGGGGAGTAATCTGGTTAAAAATTTAAATATTTAGCTATTGAGTAAGGATAACCCTAGGGTGCAATTACTGATATTCAGAACTACTTGCTTTTATTACTTCAACCTTCTATAATAGATAATTCCACCGTCTGCATAACAGTTTGGTTGAGATAAGGTAAGCTTATTATTTTCGATATTAATATATACTTCTTTAAAATATGGATCATCGGTTGAAAGCAACCAGGTATTATCTCGTTTATAACAATCCTTTCTTTGCTTAATCGTATACTTTCCTACAAAAAGAACAGTATCCTGTTTTCTACTTTCAAAAATGCCATTGTTCGTGAGCGTAATAGTCTGTCCGTTGCCAGGAGGTAGAGCAGTATCTGTAAATGGATAACCAATGTATCTTTCATATTCCCACTTACCTGTAAATTTATGGCTTATGTCATTGTCTTTGCTACAGCTTACCATTACTAAAAGGATGGCAAAAAAAGTAATTGTTTGTTTCAGGAAAGGTATATAAATTCTTAATGGGTAATTTTTTAAAAAATATTGTATCAATTGCTAATACTGAATCTGCTGAGTGATTTGCCGGAAGATCTTCTGATTAGTTTAAATACCGCTACTGTTATAGTAAATCCAGTATTTATAACGAGGTAAAGAATCCACGAACAGCAAAAGGTTTGTACCAACTGTTAAATCTTATTCTTCAAAGTGGTAATCTAAACCATTGGTAGTTGAATTAACATCAACTACAAACGTTAAAGGAGCCGCTGCCCTTTTACTTACTTTTGTTCCGGATGGGGGTGCCTCAAAAGGTAAAATTTTAAATTCGTAATCTTTACCTTCGGAGCTTATTTTAATATAGGGGTAATCTTTACTGCCAAACTTTTTGTAAGTGGATGTTTCCTGGGAATTTATGCGGCCATAATCATTTTCAGTTGTTCCAACTTTTATATACACATTGGTAAAGGTATAAGGAGTATTATTTTTAACGCGGTAGGTACTTTTGTTAAATTCCTCCTTTTTACAAGCAAGTGTAGTTATTGCTAAGAAAGCTAAGATTAAGGCGTATCTCATGGTAGGGGTTTTTAGTTTATGACCCATTTGCAAACAATATAGTTGCAAGCCTATTCTTATACTTCACAATATTTATCCGGGCTAATTACATAACCACCTATTTTACTATATCTTACGCATTTAAAAAATCAAATAGAAAAATACTATTAAGTAAAAAGCAAAAAACCGGGGAAACCCGGTTCTTTCGCTTTTTATCCTACTGCAATATTTAAACAGAAGCTTTTTTAAGATTTATTACAAATTCACTACCCGCACGCTTTTACCACCCCTACCGGTACTATCAAAAGTCCGGAGTTTAATGGCGCCGGTTTCAATGATTGGGCCAGTGTACAGTTTACTTTTTACGGTGGGTTCCGTACCATCGGCAGTATAACGGATAGTTAAACCGGGCAATTGCACGTTGGCCGTAACTTTGCCATTCTGCACAATGGCGCCGGGCAAGGGTAAGCGGTACCGGAAGCCGCCGCGGTACCGGTCCAGGCGGGACAGTTCCCGTTTGCCGAGTACATTGGCAAACTGCGACCAGGCTTGCTGGTATTGCGCTTCGCTTTTTACGGAATCTTTCTCCAGGGCCCAGTCGGGCTCCGGGGCCCAGGCGCGCTCGGCTAATCCCAGTAATTTGGGTAGCAGCATGTACTCCATGCGTTCCGGGCTGATAATAGTTTCGGCCCACAGTAAGCCCTGAATGCCCACAATGTTGTTTTTTCCAAACTCGGTGAGCCGCTCTTTCCCCGCAAAAATGGTTCTGGGCAGGAGTTTCCCAAACTTATCGGTTTTGGTGTTTTTGTAGTAGTTAAACGGAATAAAGCGGAATGGTTTATCTACGTCTACGTAACTGCCCCAGTAAAAACCGGGTTCTTCGAAGGTGTTGTTATAAGCCATATCCATGTACAAATGGGTTACGTTGGAGAGCACTACCTTGTAACCGGCGTTGGCCAAACGATAAGGTAAATCTTCGGCCCCGCTTCCCAAAACATTATTCCAGACATCTACGTGAATGTTTTCGTTTACCAGGCTCGGATTGGGAATGTAATGCTTCTGGCCATCTATTTCGGTTTTGCGCATGGCTACTTCTTCCCAACCCGATAGGTACAAATTGCGGGTTTTTAAAATTTCGTTTACTTTCCCGAAGTAGTAATACCACATATCGTCCACGGAAGTAAAGCGTTCGTCTTGCTGCATCAATTTTTGCACTTGCGGCGATTTTACCCAAACCCCGTTCGGTACTTCGTCGCCGCCGAAATGAATGGTTTGCAGCGTAGCGCCGGCTTCCTTGTACATTTCCCGCACCTCATCTACTACGGTTTCCATAAAATTATACACCGAGGGCAAAGCTACGTTTATCACGTTATCGTTCCAGTTCTGCACCGATTGGTATTCGGATTTATCGTTGATATCGCGGAGCAGGTATTTTTCGGCTGCCTCTCTTTGTCCTGCTCCTAAAAGGCGCGTGTATCGGGCATCCATGGCTTTAATAGCGGCGCGGGCATGGCCCGGCGTCTCAATTTCCGGGATTACTTTTATGTTGCGATCGCGGGCATATTTTAAAATTTCCACAAAATCAGCGCGGGTGTAAAAACCGGAACCCGGTGGGCCGGTACTTACCGGGCCAGATCCGTACGAAGGTGGTAAGTTATTGCGGCTATCCAGGGTATGCGCGCGTTTCGAGCCAAACTCCGTGAGTTCGGGCAAGGTTTTAATTTCCAAGCGCCAGCCTTCATCGTCGTTTAAGTGAAAATGCAATACGTTTAGCTTATACAAAGCCATTAAGTCAAGAATTTTTAATACTTGCTTTTTCGGCTGAAAATTACGCGCCACATCCAGCATCACGGCCCGATGATTAAACCGGGGAGAATCAGTTATTTCTACTCCTTTAATAGATACACTTTTTAGTTTGCCATCCAGGGCGGTACCCGGCAGCATAGTTTTTAAAGATTGCATGCCGTAAAACATGCCCGCGGGGGCAGTAGCGTTAATAATGATTTCTTGGGGCGTAACCCGTAATTCGTATGCTTCTGGTCCTAAGCCTTCTTTTTTTATTAAGCGGATGGCCTTACCCTCGCCAGTATTTTTAAAGGTTAATTTTTTACCAAATACCGCGGCCAGATCGTTAGCCAGCATCTCGGCCTCTGGAAAATAATCAGCAGGGGTAATAATAGGTATGTCTGGTGTTAAAATAAACTCCGTATTGGTTTCGCGGTAACTAGCCGGCGTTGGAAAAACCTGGGGCAATTTAGTAGCTACCATATCTTCGGTAGCTTTATTTTGCTGAAATATTGCTTCGGGAGTAGCCAGTGTAATAGTGGGGCTGTTACCGCCACCGGGCAAACTTTGTTCGGCTTGCGTGGGCACGGTAACCGTTACGGGTGCCATCGCTAAACCCTGCCGGGGATTAGTATCCTGAACAAAATAAAAGCCCGAAGGGGCATCGGTAATATTTAGCGCAGAGCCGCCGGTAATAAATGAAATGCGGGTGGAGTTGCCCGTTACCATTATTCTAAAATCGGGCCGCGGAGTTATTTCAAATAAATCGCCGTTCAGGTGCTGGATATTTACGGTTCCGCGCACCGAGCTCGGAATAATAGAGCGGTTATAGTTAAAATAAATTTTCCAGCCGGTAGCGGGCAAAGCGCCCGTTGATTTATTCGTAAAGGTTAGAGTAGATAAAAACTGCGCTTTGTTCTGATAATTATTTTCGTTTATCTCCCAGTTTGTCACTAACTTCTGTGGATCTAACGCAGCGGGCTGGCTCCTAGCCAGAGTAAAATTTAAAAAAATAGTCCCTAACGCGACCCAAAAAATTTTAAAATAGTGGTTAGTAGAAGTAGACATTTCGCAATGGAGTAAACTAAACAAAAAAGAAAAACGCACCGGGTTTTATATTAAAATAAAAGTCCTACTGGTACGCACCGGTAGGACTTTTAGCCGATAAATAAAAAGCCAAAGCTTTTTTCAGAATTGGCTTGTTGTTGTTTAAAAGTAAAGGGCAATAGTTAGTCATACTTGGGTTTATTCTTTTTTTCCTGCTTTTCGGCTCTTTTCTCTTTTTCGGTTTTAGTAGGTTTTTTCTTTACTTCCTTTTTGGCATCTTGTGCTTTTCCCATGATTATTCAGTTTAAATGTTTACAAAACTCTCTTTCTTTTCTTTAACTTTTAAGCTTAATAAAAGTTACTTTAAAACCGGAGCAAGTCCGAATCGGGTGGCGTATAACCTAATTGCCGGCTCATGGAAACTACCTGGCCTTTATGATGGCATTCGTGGGTAATTACGTGCGTAAATAGCGCCAGCGGCGTGGCTTCTTTCGTTGTTTTCCGCCAGGGTATTTCGCCAATAACCGGGGTTAGCCACTTATCCTGAAAATGCTCTAAAAACTTTTCGGTTAACTCGTTTACATCCCGAAAAATCCGGCGTACCTCATTTATATTAATCACCGTTAATGGTTGAATTATAGGTAATTCCTGGATTTGCGCAAAACCACCTAACCAAAACTGGTACGTGTTAGCCGTGTGTACCAATAAATGGCGCATACTGCTGGCCCCAAAAGTGAGTAATTCTTCCGTAAAATGCGCGATGGTTACCGTATCCAAATAACTAAACAAAACGGCCCGGGCACTTTGCATCAATTTATACTGCTGATTTAAGACATCCATAAACCGAGCGATTTTACAAGCAAAAAACTACTTTGTAGTACTTACCAGTGTTTTTATTGAATAAATTAATTAACGCTAAGTTACAAATCTTTATTACAAATGAAACAGCAAATCTAAAACGGGAATCAAACTTTTTAAATCAATTTGACCAGCCATTCGGTTGTGAAGCGTAATAATTTTCTATCTTCGTAACTGATCAAAAATCTTAACCTCTCTTTATGAAATATTTAGTTTGCCTTTGCCTGGCTAGTTGCCTTTTTTTTAAAAATAATCAAGCCTTTGCTCAAACGGCGGGTTCTACTTCCGGCGGACCTACCTGGCTCAATCACATTGCGTTGCACGTAAACGATTTAAAAACCACCACCAGCTTTTACGAGAATTTTTTACAGTTAAAACAAATACCTGAGCCTTTTAAGGATGGCTTGCACACTTGGTTTACCGTGGGCGAAAAAGCGCATTTACATTTAATACAAGGCAAAAAACGTGAAACCAGCTACGATAAAGGCGAACATTTATGCTTTAGCGTGGCCTCCGTAGAAGATTTTATTGCGCGGTTAAATAAAGCCAATATTAAATTTGAGAACTGGGCAGGCAAACCTCAGGAATATACTTTACGCACTGACGGCGTAAAGCAAGTGTATTTTCAGGACCCGGATGGCCACTGGATAGAAGTAAACGATGCCAAAGAATAAGCTGCTTTTTAGCAAAAATTTAAAAAACTTACCCCTTCGGTAAGTTTTTTTTTATAAGCACCGGTTCTACTTGCGGTCGCTGTGGCCCAGGGGCTTGTCGGGGGCAATCATATCGCGGATGAGTTGTTTAACTTCTTTCGCTTCCGGAAAACGGCCCGCCTCTTTGCGCGAGAAAATTAATTCATCGTTTAGCCGGATATCCAGTACCCCACCCGTGCCCGGCACTAAGGCCACTTCGCCCATTTCGAGTTCAAAGGTAGTTAACACTTCCTGCGCGAGCCAGGCAGCCCGTAGCAACCAGCGGCATTGCGTGCAGTAATTAATTTCTAAACGAGGCGCAGGCATAGGAGTAGATAGTTGTTAGTTATTAGTTATTAGTTGTTAGTTACTGGTAATTAGCTTTTTGTTGTTCCGTACGTTCACCCAGGGAGTAACGTAGATTTTCCTTTTTGTTATATTAATAGTTTGGCGGAAACCTACTAAAAAATTAAAAAAACGTTTGTTTTGGACGTAGTATACAAACAAAGCTAAGGCTTAGTAGTTACCGGTAAACAAATTATATTTACTGTATTAATTTAGAACGAGCGTTATACTAAATACCTAAAAATATGGAATCATTAAAAGGCAAAATTGCCCTGGTTACCGGCGCCGGAAAAGGCATTGGCCGGGCCATCGCCATTGCTTTAGCCAAAGAAGGAGTACACGTTGGATTACTAGCCCGCAACTCCAGCCAGTTACAGGGCGTAGCCAACCAGATTCAAGGGCTGGGGGTTAAAACCTCGGTTGTAGTTGCCGATGTAGCCAATAGAAACGCCGTAGATGCTGCTGCCACGCAAATAAAAAAGAATCTGGGCCCCATAGATATTTTAATAAACAATGCCGGTACGGGTACCTTTGCCAAATTCCTGGAGATGGAACCTACCGAATGGGAAAACATTATTAAGGTAAATTTACTAGGCGTGTATTACATGACCCGCGCCGTGCTGCCCGAGATGATTGAACGCCAAACCGGTGATATTATCAATATTTCGTCGACGGCGGGCCAGCGGGGAGCGGCTCTTACCAGTGCCTACAGCGCTTCCAAATTTGGCGTAATGGGCCTAACCGAATCGTTGATGCAGGAAGTACGGAAACATAATATCCGGGTAAGCGCCTTAACACCCAGTACCGTAGCCACCGAGTTAGCTATCGCAAACAAACTCACCGACGGCAACCCTGAAAAAGTAATGCAACCCGAAGATTTGGCCGAATTAGTAATTGCTCAGCTTAAACTAAACCGGCGGGTATTTATCAAAGAAGCCGGCATGTGGTCTACCAATCCTCAATGAGTTGGAGATTAGACACTAGATATTAGATATTCAACTTTTATTGGAGTAAATAATTACGTTACAAAAACCTATGCCATTATAGCAAATAGTAAAAGTAACCGGATTTTACCTAGTTGTTTAAAAGAAGGTCCCAAGGAATCATCTTGGACCTTCTTTTTTTAAATTTTTATTTTTTATCCGCTGCTGGTAAACGGTCGCCCATTTGCCGTTCTACCATCCAGCCCGGATATCTTTTTTCCGGTAAACTTACGGCATTTAGTTCATCTAAATCTGTAGCTGAGAGTTCGAAAGTTGTGGAGTGAATGTTAGAGGCTAATTGTTCCGGCGTTTTTGCCCCGATAATGGTGCTGGTTACGCCTTTTTGCTGCCGCACCCAAGCTAAAGCTATTTCCGCCGCCGATACGTTATAGCTTTCGCCTAAACGAATCAATACATCAATAACATCGTAGGCTTTTTCTTTATCAATCACCGGAAAGTCAAAAGAGTCGCGCCGCGATTGACCGCCGGTGTTGGTTTGGTTGCGGGTAAATTTGCCGGATAAAAAGCCACCGGCCAGCGGGCTCCAAGGCATAAAACCTACTTGTTCTTCCAGAGCCAACGGAATTAATTCTTGCTCCACATCGCGGTTAGCGGCCGCGTAAAAATACTGCATGGCCACAAACTCGTGCCAGCCGCGCTGTTTCGCAATACCCAGGGCTTTCATCACCATCCAGGCCGGCCAGTTACATACGCCCACGTACCGCACCTTGCCGCTGGTAACCACATCGTGCAGGCTGTGTACAATTTGCTCTACCGAAGTTACCGCATCTACGCCGTGCACATACAGCAAATCAATATGATCTAGTTGCAGGCGCTGCAAACTTTCTTCTACGGATTGCATGATATGATAGCGCGATAAGCCAATTTGGTTAACGCCGGGCGCCATGCGGCCCCGCACTTTGGTAGCAATAAACAACTCGTTGCGCGCCAGACCGGCCTGTTTTATGCCTTCGCCCAGTAATTGCTCGGATTGCCCGAAGGAGTACACGTTAGCCGTATCAATAAAATTGATGCCTGCATCAACAACGGATTTCAATAAGTTGGTGGCTTCGTCCTGGGTTTGCTTGCCAATGGCCTCCCAATAACCTTGTCCCCCGAAAGTCATGGTACCGAAGCACAGTTCCGAAACCAGCACCCCGGTATTTCCTAATAAGTTGTATTTCATAATTTTAGTTAAAATTTAAAAAATCAGAGCCTAGAAATCTATTAATCTACTTAATACCCGTAAACTACGCGTTTGTTTTAATTCTGCCTGAGAAACAATTTACTAAAAAAGGCCGGCGGAAATAATCCAGCCGGCCTCGAACATAAAACAAAAATTTAAAAAATTAGATGGCTTCTACTTCCGTTAACGCCGGATAGTCGATGTAACCGTTTTCGTCGCCGGCGTAAAAAGTATTTTTATCAGGTGCATTTAATTCCACATTTTGGGCAAAACGTTCCGGTAAATCCGGATTAGCAATAAACGGTACGCCAAAAGCTACTAAATCCGCTAAACCAGCGGCAATTATTTGGTTACCGGTTTCCTGGCTAAAGCCTTTGTTAATGATTAAAGTACCGTTGTATAAAGGCCGGAAGTGCTTCGCAATTTCGGTAACCGCGTAAGGTACGTTTTCTACGGGCGTAAAGGGCTCCGATAAATGCACGTAAGCCAGGTGGTAGTCGTTTAAACGCTGTACAATGTATTCAAAAGTCGGAATAGTTTCTTCGTCGATGGTAATGCCGCTCATGCCGTGCAACGATGGATTAAGCCGTATGCCTACTTTATTTAAACTAATTACTTCTTTCAGCGCCTCCAGGGTTTCGAATAAAAAACGCGCCCGGTTTTCGATGGAGCCGCCGTATTGGTCGGTGCGCTGGTTCGATACTTTGTTGAAAAACTGCTGAAATAAATAGCCATTACTGGCGTGTAGTTCTACCCCATCAAAGCCTGCTTCTAATGCATTGGCGGCAGCTTTTTTAAAATCCTGTACAATGGCTTGTACTTCGTGGGTTTCCAGGGCGCGAGGCGTTACCGTATCTTTAAAACCCAGCGGGGTAAAAGATTTATCGTTCGGGTTAATGGCCGAAGGCGCCACCGGCAGTTCACCGTTATGAAAGTCGGGGTGCGAAATCCGGCCGACGTGCCATAACTGCGCAAATATTTTTCCTTCTTTCGCGTGTACGGCGTTGGTTACCAGTTGCCAGCCTTTTACCTGCGCTTCGGAGTAAATACCGGGCGTATTAATGTAACCTACGCCCTGGGCACTTACTTGCGTACCTTCCGAAATAATTAAACCGGCCGAAGCCCGTTGCTCGTAATACTGGGCGGTTAACTTAGTAGCAGCGTTATCAGGATTAGCGGCCCGGCTCCGCGTCATGGGAGCCATTACTACCCGGTTTTTTAAAGCGAAAGGACCTAATTGGTAAGAAGTTAAAAGTGGTTGATTTTCCATGTTTTTTTTTGTTAATTTTTTAATTTTTGTGATTACAATAGTTGTATATACAAGTTTTTGTTTAAAATTTTTTACTCCCGCGATTTATCTAACAACTGCCCCAATGCACTAGCTTCCTCGGAACTAATGGCCGGGAACAACTCTTCGAAGGGAGGAATTTTTGCTTCTATTTGCTTTAATAAAGCTAAGCCCGCCTCGGTAATGGTAATTTCAATTTTGCGGCGGTTATTAGGGCATTGGCAGCGAGCCACCAAATCTTTTTCGAGCAGTTTATCTACTAAGCGGGTCGCGTTGCTCATACGGTCGAGCATGCGCTCCTGAATATCGCCCAAAGAACAAGGATCGGGATGCTGGCCCCGCAAAATACTTAATACATTGTGCTGCTGGGGCGAAATATTGAATTCGCGCATCATACATAGCAACCGCTTTTGCAGAAAATTGCCCGTAAACATAATGTTTACCATCATCCGGTGGTACGGCGATTTAAAGCTTTTCTGTTTTATTTCGTCTTCGAGTTTCAAAACGGTTTAAGGTAATGGTTAAACTACTGACCTAAAGGTACAAGCTATATTTGTATATACAACAATGGTAACTACAATGTTTTAAATTTTTAAATTATTCTTCCGAAAGCACTTTGTTTATGGTAGCACTTATCTGATTATAAGGAACAAACCCGTTCGCTACCAAGTACAATTGATCCTGCTTTTGCAGCACTACCGCCGGGAAACCCGTAATACCCCATTGCTGGGCCCCGGCAAATTCTTCCTGTGCTTTAGCCAAATAAGCTGGGTCCGCAAATTTTTGGGTAAAAGTTTCGGCAGAAATCTCCGCTTGTTCGGCTAATGGCAGATAAGCCGTTGGTTCGTTTAAACTTTTTCCTCCCTGAAACATGAGTTTTTGAATGGCGTGGGCCCATGTTACCTGCTTACCAGGTTGCGCTTCTTTTAAGATACAAAGGGCGATGGCCGGCGGCGTAGAATTACTGATGTACGTAACATCCGACAGTAACCCGTTTAAGTAAGCTTCCCCAAAAGTTACCCCGGTTGTTTCGGTTACCCTGGGGCTGGCCTGTCTAATGTACGTAGCCATGTTGGTTATGGGCCCTACCCGGCTACCCGTAATCATACCGCCGCTTATAACCTTAAATTCTAATGAATCGGTGTATTTTTCGTGCAGTTTTACGATTACCGGGCCAAACCCATAACACCAGCCGCACAAGGCATCGTAGATGTAATACAGCGTTGTATCTTTTTGTTGCATAAATATATTTAGACCAGCAAGGCTGGGTAAATTTTTAAATTTTTACCCTGCTACGCTCTATTTTTAAGTAAAGAAATAAATAGTAGCAGGTGTTACGACAAACTGCAAAGTATGATCTCCTTCGTGGATATCCTGAATTAAGGGAACAGGCAGTTCTTCTAAAGATAAACCAACTGAAATCGTATCGGGTCGGCATAAATTTAAAAAACGGTCGTAATAGCCTTTGCCATAGCCTACCCGGTGTCCTTTTTCATCGAAAGCCAGCAATGGTACCAGTACCAAGTCCATTAAAGATTCCGTTACACCAGTCGCCTTAACAGGCTCCGGAATTCCCCATTTATTTGATTGTAAATCCGTTTCGGGCGTAAGTAAACCATGCGAAAGCGTTTGATTAGCTCCATCGGTAACCGGTACGGCAATTTTAATATCCGGAAAATTAGCTTGTAAATGCTGAATGATAAACCAAGTGTTTACTTCATTTTTGGAGGCAATCGGTAAAAAAACATGAATGGTACGTAAGCCGCTTACCGGGAAATTTTTAAAAAATTGCTGACAAATCTGCTGACTGCGCGCCGTAATTTCGGCGGGCAAATAGCTTTGGCGTTTTAGCAGCATTTCCTGGCGCAGCGTTGCTTTCTGCATTATTTATTCTTCTTCCAGAATGGTAAACTTAGCGGCAAAAGGCTCAAAAGCCTCGTACACGTGTTGAATAAAATTTGGATTATTGGTCTGGTAAGTTAGCAGGTTATCGATGCGTTCCTGCAAGGTGCCGTTCGGGAATAATTTATCTTTTAAAGAAGTAAGCTGATTATAGACCGTCTCGTACTTGGTATCGTTGGCTTTTACAATTTTCTTTTCCAGTACGGTTAAAGCGTTAAAAGCCTTTTGCGCTTCGGCTGCTACGGTTTTGGTTAAGGTCGGGTCAATGGCGGCGGCCAACTTTTCTACTTGGGCAAAAGCCGCTTCCACTTGTTTCTTTTCTTCGTTCAGGTGCAATTCTTCGTCTTGGTAAGCGGCGGTTACCTGTTTTTTAAGCGTCGGTAAATCCTGAAACAAATCGGTGGGTTGCAAACCTAGTTTCTGCATCCGGGCTGCGTGATTTTTGGCAATGTACAAACCGGAATTTCGCAACATTAAAGCCGGGAAAGAAACCTGGTAATAATCGAACAAATCTTTCAGCTGGAACCAGTACGCAATCTCGGCGCCACCGCCGATGTAACACAAATTAGGCAGTAAAATTTCTTCGTAAAGCGGCCGTAGAATTACGTTCGGGCTAAATTTTTCCGGTTGGGTTTCAACTAAATTTAAAATTTCTTCCTGGCTAAAAGTTAAATTGGTGTTTAAAACCCGGTAGTGGTCTTCTTCCCGAACCAATCGTTCGCGCACGTTATCATCCAGGTAAAATAAGTTGATTTCGCGCGGAGTTACTTGCGTTTTATAACCGGCGGTGGCTAGTTTTTCGTTAGTGGCGGTTACCAGTTTGTACGCCGTTTGTTCTGTTAACTCTTTCGTAATTACTGGCTTTAAAGCTTGTTTTAAGGCTGGTGCATCGGCATCGATGCTGATTAAACCAAATTCGCCAAAAAGCTCGTTCGCCAAAAAGCGGGTAGCGGCGGCTAAGGTATCAAACTTGGTGTACGCTTGTTCAAAAAGCGGGTAATTTTCGGGTAGGGATTCAATTAACGAAAAAATAGTATCGGTTTTAAAACGACCTACGGCTCCTTTTTGATCAGTTTCCCAGGCGTAAGGTTTACCGAACAAAGTAAAATGATTAATCTCAGCAAAATCGTGATCTTCGGTGGCCATCCAATAAATCGGCACAAAGTTATACGCGGGATATTGCTCTTGCAGGTGCTCCGCCGTTTTAATGGCGCTTATTATTTTGTAAATAAAATAAAGCGGACCGGTAAAAAGGCTTAATTGGTGCCCGGTGGTAATGGTAAACGTATTGGGTTGTTGCAGCAAATCCAGGTTTTTCCGAACCTTAGCGGGCACTTCGGACAAAGAAGCGTATTGGCGCTCTAATTCCTGACACAGTAAGTTCCGCTGCTCCGGGGTAAATTGTTTTTCGGTGAGCTGTTCTTTCAGGTTTTCGGGCGTTGGGAAACGATGATAAAAAGGAGCTAGCTTGGAATTTTGCTGTAAATAATCAATTACAAGCGACGAAAAAGCGTTGGTAGCACTGTAATCTAATTGCGAAATTTTCATTCGGAGGCATTTTTGGTGGTCGGCTGGCGCCGTATCGCAAAGTAACATGTTATTTTAGAAGTTTAGTAGGGATTTTCTCTGAAAACACTTTTAACTCTTTTATCGGGGAAGCAGCCGGTAATTTAAGTTTACGAAGAGTAACAAAAATGCATGCAAATAGTTATGCTGCCCCGATAATTACTTCCGAGCCAAGTACAAAGTTTAAACCCGAAGTAAAATTTAAAAAAATTAGCAAATTAAGAATAGATTCTGCTGCTAGGTTTTAGACTATACAAAAAAAGGATACCCACTTGGGCATCCTTTTTTAAATTTTTAAATTTTACGGCTGCTTTTAATGCGTTAAAAGCATTTTGTTTAAAGCAGCTGCTTCGTTTATTACTTCCCCATACAAATCAAAGTCGGTGCAGCTCACTATTTTAACCGGCGCAAAATCACCAATCCGGATGTATTGATTGCTGGCGGGTACTAATACTTCGTTGTCTACTTCCGGGGAGTCGTATTGCGTACGTCCTACGTAATAACCGCTCTCTTTCCGGTCGAACAATACTTGATACGTTTGTCCCACGCGCGCTTCGTTCATTTCCAGCGAAATGCCTTGCTGTAGTTCCATAATGGCGTCGGCCCGTTCTTGTTTTACTTCGTCGGGTACGGTGTCGCCCAGCGTGTGTGCGTGGGTATTTTCTTCGTGCGAATACGTAAAAATGCCCAACCGGTCGAAGCGCGTTTTTTCTACGAAGTCGTATAGTTCTTCAAAATCCTGCTCGGTTTCGCCCGGGTGGCCGGCAATTAAAGTAGTCCGCAAAGCAATACTGGGTACCCGTTGCCGGATGGTATCTACTAATTCAATGGTCCGGCGTTTACTTATTCCGCGGCGCATGGTTTTAAGCATGTTATCGGAGATGTGCTGCAAAGGCATATCCAGATATTTGCAGATATTCGCGCGTTCCGCCATTACTTCCAGCGCTTCCATCGGAAACTGCGACGGATAAGCGTACTGCATCCGGATCCAATCAATACCGGGCACATCCGATAAATTCCGTAACAAATCGGCTAGTTTGCGTTCACCGTAGTGCTGCAAACCGTAGTAGGTTAAATCCTGGGCGATTAAAATAAGTTCTTTCGTACCCATCGCGGCCAACCGATTGGCTTCTTTTACTAAATCTTCGATGGAGCGATCCACGTGTTTGCCGCGCATCAGCGGAATAGCGCAGAAAGAACAAGGACGGTTGCAGCCTTCGGCAATTTTAAAATAAGCGTAGTGCTTGGGCGTAGTAAGCAAGCGTTCGCCAATTAATTCATGCTTGTAATCAGCCTCTAAGGTTTTGAGCAGCTGCGGCATTTCCAGCGTACCAAAATAGGCATCCACCTGCGGAATTTCGGCTTCCAGCGAATCTTTGTAGCGCTGCGACAAACAACCCGTAACGTATAATTTATCAATATTGCCGGCTTCTTTCTCGTCGGCGTATTGCAGAATGGTGTCAATGGATTCCTGCTTGGCGTTATCGATAAAACCGCAGGTATTTATAATAATGATGTTGGCATCGTTCTTCTCGCTTTCGTGGGTAACCGCAAAATCGTTGCCGCGCAATTGCCCCATTAATACTTCGGAATCCACCAGGTTTTTAGAACAACCCAGCGTAATTACGTTTACCTTATCTTTTTTTAATGTTCTTACTTTCACGAATATTTCGGTGATGGAATAATGTAAAACAGAAACCCTCTTTTATGTAGATTGGTTCGTTTTGAAACGGTTGGCAAAGGTACGATTTGTTTGGGGAATAAAATACTTAGGCTGGGTATTGGTTTCACTAAAAAGGTTGATTGTCTACTGTTTAGAAAAAGCAGAAAAATTTAAAAAATAAAATACTCCAATGGCCTACCCCGAAATTATAAGTCTGTACTTCCGGATATAGCGGTTGCTTTATGATTACCCGTTACGAAAAAACTTTATTTATTAAATTATGAAATAAGTAAACAGGTTTAATCTTTCTTAAATATATTTAAGATAAACAGCTTCATTACCGCTGAAAATCACTTTTTTACCTCATGCGTAAAACCGCTCAAAACGTATTCAATAAAACGTTCTATGAAATTGAATACAATCCGGAACTAAATATTATTGATACTTTTTGGATTGGTTACTCCTCGCAAGCTGATTTAAAAAAAGCTTGTCAATTAGGCCTGGAACTTACCCAGCAAGTAAAATGCCCTTATAAGTTAAACGACAATGCCCTTTTTACCGGCCCCTGGGAATCAGCGGTACCTTGGTTGAAAAAAGAATGGTTACCGAAAGCAGTGGAGGCAGGAGTTCGTTACCTGGCCCATGTTGCGTTGCCAGATTCATTTGGCGAACAGGCTGGCGAGGTAATGCAAGTAAGTTTAATTGGCCAACTATTGCAAGTTCGTATTTTTACCTCCCGCGAAGCCGGACTTATCTGGTTAAAAAGTTGCCAGCAAGTTAACGGGCATTTACAACCTTCTTTCGCTTAATACTTTTAAACCGTTTTTATTACACCGGAGGTAAGCAGGTCAGGTGGACTTAGCTTACACTACCTGGTAAACAAAAAAGCGTAGATATTTCCCTACGCTCCTGTATAAATGATGGTAAATAAAATTTAGGTTAACTTATAGACAGGTTCTCTGCTTTTTTAAATTTTTTACTTCGAGAACAGCGAATCTACAAATTCGTGCTTGTCAAACACCTGCAAGTCGTCGATTTTCTCACCCACACCAATGTATTTCACCGGAATTTTAAATTCATCGGAGATGCCAATCACTACGCCCCCTTTGGCGGTTCCGTCTAGTTTAGTAATTGCCAATGCGGTAACATCCGTAGCTTTGGTAAATTCACGGGCCTGAATAACGGCGTTCTGGCCGGTGCTGCCATCGAGCACCAGCAACACTTCGTGCGGCGCTTGTTCAATAAACTTCTGCATCACGCGCTTAATTTTGGTAAGCTCGTTCATTAAGCCTACTTTGTTGTGCAGGCGGCCGGCAGTATCAATAATCACCACGTCCGCTTCCATTTCTACACCTCTTTTTACCGCATCAAAAGCCACCGAAGCCGGATCGGTATTCATGCCGTGCGAAATAACCGGCACGCCTACCCGTTCGCCCCAAATAATAAGCTGGTCTACGGCGGCGGCCCGGAAAGTATCGGCGGCTCCCAGTACTACTTTTTTGCCGGCTTTATGAAACTGCGCGGCCAGCTTACCAATGGTAGTAGTTTTACCTACGCCGTTTACCCCTACCACCATAATCACGTAAGGCTTTATATTAGCGGGTAAAACAAATTCAGCCGTAGCCTTGCCCGAGTTATTTTCTTCGAGTAAAGCGGCAATTTCTTCCCGCAAGATCCGGTCCAGTTCCGACGTACTCACGTACTTATCGCGGGCCACCCGGTCTTCGATGCGTTTAATAATTTTAATAGTAGTTTGCACCCCCACATCCGAGTGCACGAGCGTATCTTCCAAATCGTCCAGTACTTCTTCGTCTACTTTCGATTTTCCGACCACCGCTTTGCTGAGTTGGTCGAAAAAGCTGGTTTTGGTTTTTTCCAAACCTTTATCCAGCGATTCTTTTTTTTCTTTACTGAAGAAGTCAAAAAGTCCCATGGTGGTAATTACTTCTGAACGGTATAATAAATAATCTAATCTGCGTAACTATAAACAGAAAAAGTCCCGACAAAGATTGTGGGACTTTCTGGTATTATTTTAAAGCAATAGCCGCAATTATTTGGCTGCTAAAAATTCCTGCACTTTATCTACAGGCACCATTTCTTCTCTAAAGGTATAAGCACCCGTTTTAGGTGATTTTACTGCTTTTATAACTTTTGCCCAATCTTTACCAGTGGAGGTTTTCAGGGTCGCAACTACTTTCTTAGCCATGGTTATTTAATTTCTTTGTGTACAGTAACTTTTCTCAGGTTCGGGTTAAATTTTTTCATTTCTAACCGCTCTGGGGTGTTCTTGCGATTTTTGGTAGTAATATATCGGGAAGTACCTGGAACGCCGGAATTTTTCTGCTCGGTGCATTCCATTATTACCTGTACTCGGTTTCCTTTTTTAGCCATCTCAACTGTATTTTGAATTAGGACTGCAAATATAGCGGATTAAACTTTTATTTACAAGTTCAAAAATCTAAAAATTTATACTTGCCCCCAACAAGCATACTCTTGGTTTCTACTTCTATCCGTAAAAATACGCTATTTAATTAATTACCCCTTAAACAGTACCGCATATCTAGCATTTAGTTTTATTTTAAAGCTGTTTTTTAAACTTTGCCTTTTTAAAATCCGATATGCCATTCATACTTAAAAGTATTGCTTACAAATACCAAATTAAGCAGTATCAAATAACCAGCTTACAACTCTTTAGCCACGAAAAAATTTGAACTGCAGAATAAACGTAATATTGCGGTAACTTTAACAAACCATAGAACCTATTTAACTACTATTTCCGTATTTGTACTAATTACTGATTTTTTTGACAATTAATTTCATCTTTAAACTTTAACTTTGTCGACCTACTAGCTGCTAAAACATGTACCTAAACAACCAAACTACTTGTATTATCCCTTTTTATAATGAAGAATATCGGGTTTTTCAGGTTTTGGAAGTGGTTACGCAAATAAAGAATATTACGCAAATAATTTGTGTAGATGATGGCTCGGATGATGATACGGCTGATATTATTCCGGATTACTGGCCTACGGTAGAACTCATTCGCTTACCTTATAACCAAGGCAAGGCAGCGGCGATTCGGCATGGTTTACAAATAGCCCAACACGAGAATATTTTATTAATGGATGCCGATTTACGGGACATTGATAAAACCGAAATTGAAAAAGCTATTCAAGCCATAACTCGGCATAATCTGGATATGCTTATTTTGCGCCGCATCAATGCTCCCTGGTTCGTAAAATTTGACCGCGGGGATATTTTGTTATCGGGTGAGCGGATTGTGAAAAAGAAAGATCTACTTAAAGTTTTTAACCAGGAAGTGAATCGTTACCAGGTAGAATTAGCCATAAACCTGTACATGCAAAAACATAAGCGTAACGTTGGCTGGATGCCCTGGTCCGCTACTAATACCTACAAGTCGGAAAAGATTGGCTTGGTTGCCGGCTACAAAAAAGAATTTGAAATGTTTACCGATATTGTACTCTACGCCGGCTTCCGGAATATAGTAAAACAGATTAGCTCCTTTGCTACAAAAAAAGTAAGTCACGAGTAATTTAGGAATAAATAGAACTGTAAGCCTAAGTTTAAATTTTTTAGGCAAAAGTCTTATTTCAACGCGGGCAACACCAAATCATCGAAGGCACTGGGCTTTGCCATAAACGCTTCTATTTCCGCAATAGTACGGGGCGCCGCTACCGATAAGTTCTCCCATCCTTTTTCGGTAATTAAAATATCATCTTCGATGCGGATACCCATGCCCCACCACTTTTTATTACAAGGACTTCCTTCGGGTATGTAAATGCCGGGTTCCACGGTAATAACCGTGTTAGCCTGAAATGGGCCGTAGGTACCGGGATCATGTACATCCAAACCTAAATAATGCGATGTGCCGTGCGGAAAATACAGGCTGGCATCTTCTTCTTTTTTAATAATACCTAACTTTTTTAAACCTTGCGCAATAACTCGCTGGGCCGCTTGGTGCGGCGCAACAAAAGGCTTCCCTACCTGGCATTGCGCAAATCCGGCTTCTTGCGCCTCCAGTACCAGTTGATACAATTGTTTTTGCTCGGGCGTAAAAGTACCGGTAGCCGGAATGGTGCGCGTTACATCGGCAGTATAACCGTGGTACTCGGCGCCTACATCCATTAAAACCAAGTTGTTTCCGAGTTGGGGTTTGTCGTTTTCAATGTAATGCAACACGCAGGCGTTATTACCCGCACCCACAATAGAGGGATACCCTTCGTACTCCGAACCGTATTTTTTATACACAAACTCATGCAACCCTTGTACCTCTGTTTCTGACATAGTGGGTTGCATGGCTTTCATGACTTCTTGCTGCCCTACGGCCGAGATAGAAATTGCTTTTCGTAGTAATGTTAACTCTTCGGGGGTTTTTACTTCCCGCATCCGGTCCAGGATGGTGGGCAGAATAGTATTATTAACCTTCGTGTTGCCCGGGTAATTTACTTTTTGTTTGAATTGTTGCACCAGGCTAAATAAATCGGCTTTGTCGCGTGAGTTATCGCGGGTATCTTCGGGTAATTCTTTAATTAAAATACCACCGGTAAAAGTGGCTGCATCCAGATTAAAGTCAGCAAAGCCCGAGTTAAGTAAGATGTTATGAAATCCTAGTTGTTCAGCTACGCCTTTTTCGCCGAGGCGCTTGCCGTTCCATTGTTCCTGCTTCGGGTCGCGGGGCTGAATAAAGATAAGTTCGTGGGTGGGTTTACCGGCTATTGTTTTTTCCGGCGCAAACAATACCAAAACCGCGTTCGGTTCGCGGTAACCGGTTAAGTAATAAAAATCCGGATCTTGGTGATAATGATAATCCACATCGTTGGCCCGATTACGAATTGGATTGGCAAAAAAAACAGCAACGGAGTGAGCCGGCAGTTGTTTAATCAGCAGCTCTCTCCGTTGCCGGTGAAAATCTTTATTCAAAAAATCAGTGGGTTTCTCCGGACTAACTTCGGACTGCGCATAAGCACCTACGCCGAAACTAATTCCTGCCAGCAGCAGGATAAGCCGGAGAGCCGACATTAATTTAAATTTAGTAAACGATGTAACCGTCAGCTACTGCTTTTTTCAGCACCGCCGAAATACCGTTTTTATTAATAGTACGGATCGCCGAAGTAGATACTTTTAAAGTGATCCAGGCATCTTCTTCCGGTACATAAAATTTCTTTTTCTGTAAATTAGGGTAAAACTTACGCTTGGTTTTATTATTTGCGTGGGATACGTTATTACCAACCTGTGGTCTTTTTCCGGTTAAGTCACAAACTCTGGCCATTTCTATCTTTATCTAATTCGTTTATTTTAAAGGGACGCAAATATCCGAAAAAATAGCAGACAATCAAACCCCTAACTCAAATAAATTTAAAAAATAGCTCTTTAGTGTCAGAAATTCGACTTTACGCAGCAGAATTTAAAGCATAATAATAAAGTAAATTGGGCTTCTCTGGAATACTTAAATTTATAAGAATGATACTTAATGCTTCTTCTTAAAACCATAGGGGCAGTGTTTGCAACCGTTTTTACAACAATACCCACGCTTTAAATGATAAGCGGCTGTAAAAACCATTAATCCTTGTTCGTTAAAGTAATAATCGCCGGGCTGCAGCGGTGGAAGTTTATCGGTGCTCAAAAGAAAACAATTATTAAATACGTTTGTAAAAGTACAAGCCTAGTTGCATAAAACCAGTTTTTGAATAGCGCCAGGTTTTAAGTAATTTTAAGCAAGGCAAAGCAAAAATTTAAAAAACAGGTATTTTTTTAAATTTTTGCATCTATTCTGAGTGCTAAAGTATTTTAATGTAACCTGCCATGAACCCAATAAGCATTACCTCCAGCCAACAAGCCATTGCCTTAGAAGAAAAATACGGAGCGCATAATTACCATCCGTTACCAGTAGTTTTAGCCCGTGGCGAAGGCGTTTACTTATGGGATGTGGAAGGCAAGCAATATTTTGATTTTCTCTCGGCTTATAGCGCGGTAAACCAAGGCCACTGCCATCCTAAAATTGTTCAGGCCCTGATGGACCAAGCGCCATTATTAACGCTTACTTCACGGGCTTTTTACAACGATAAACTGGGCGAATGCGAGAAATATATCTGCGATTATTTTGGCTACGAGAAAGCTTTGCTCATGAATTCGGGGGCCGAAGCCGTAGAAACAGCCATAAAGTTAGCGCGCAAATGGGGCTACGAAGAAAAAGGCATTCCCCGGTACCAGGCCGAGATTGTAGTGGTAGAGCATAATTTCCATGGCCGCACTACCGGCATCATTTCTTTTTCTACCGATCCGGATTCTACCGGTGGGTTTGGCCCTTTTATGCCGGGTTATAAAGTAGTGCCTTATGATGATTTAGCCGCTTTGGAAGAAGCTTTGCAAAATCCGCATGTGTGTGGTTTTCTGGTAGAGCCGATACAAGGAGAGGCCGGCGTTTATGTCCCATCCGCAGGGTATTTAGCCCAAGCCAAAGCGCTTTGCGAAAAACACCAGGTATTGCTGCTGGTAGATGAAATACAGACCGGCATTGCCCGTACGGGTAAATTACTAGCATCGGATTACGAAAACGTTCGTCCGGATGTACTAATCTTAGGAAAAGCTTTATCAGGGGGTGTTTTGCCAGTGTCAGCGGTGCTGGCCGATGATGCCATTATGTTGTGCTTAAAGCCCGGCCAGCATGGTTCTACGTACGGCGGCAATCCTTTAGCCTGTGCGGTAGCGCTGGCGGCTTTGGAAGTAGTTAGAGAAGAAAACTTAATTGAAAACGCCTTTAAACAAGGCGAAATCTTCCGGGAACGCATGCGGCAAATCCAAGAGCAATACCCCGATACCGTGCAGCTGGTACGGGGCAGAGGTTTGCTTAATGCCATTGTTATTAAACCTACTCCGGACGGCCGCACCGCCTGGGATGTATGTTTAGCCTTAAAAGAAAATGGCTTATTGGCTAAACCCACGCACGGCGATATTATCCGGTTCGCTCCCCCACTGGTTATTACGGAAGAACAATTACACGAATGCTGCGATATTATTCAAAAAACCATTGCGGCTTTTTAATTTTTAAGTTGGTTTGCTAGTTACCTATATCTAATGTGCATTACTCTGCGGTTTAGGTAACTTACAACTTGTGCTTTCCTTGTTCCTGGTGGTACTACCGCCGGATTAATCTAGAATGTGCATTCTAAAAACCAATTTTTTTAAAAATACTTTGCGCGGGGGCAAAGAACCAAAAAGATTACCTTCCGCTACCCTGAATTTGTAGATAAAACCTGTTGTAATTATTATTCCGGTTTTTAAAAGCCTTAATTAAACTCCCGGCAACTACCCCCATAATATGAGTATACTGGCTATAAGCAATCTATAAAATACAATAACTGCTATTGATTCTAAAAATAAAACCAATTATATTTTTTAAAATACAAAACCATGGTGGGCGATTTTTGTTTTGGAGAGTTTTACAAGAAAAATACAAATTTCAACCATAATCCACTAGCTACCTCTTAAGTATAAATACGGAAATTTCATAAAGCATCATCTTTACGCATCTAATTTTTGTACAAAAAAATACCCAAATTACAGCCGCTTATTCCAATAAAGTTCTATTTTCCATCTCCGTATTTTTATCGACATCTAAACTAAGTTAAAATCCTTTTTTTAAAGTAACCCGTAAGCAAACCTAAATGTAAAAGCACTTTTAAAGGCCTTTAAAGATCAGCGAGCATTAACATTTTAATTTAATTAATTATAGTTTAATCTTTAATGCTAAAATATGTCAAAAATTATAAATCCGCAGCCTAAAAAGGCGGATGGTACCCTTGATATTTCTTCTTCTCTCCAAAGAAGATCTTTTTTGAAATATGCTGGTGCAGGAGCAGCCTTTACCACGCTTTTACTGACTGGTTGTAACGACGACGATGACGGAAAATTCAACGGCGTTGTGGACCCGCCACCAACTCCGCCCGTTGACCCGAACGCAGTACCCGCGGTGAATTTAGGTTCGGGTGATACCGGAATTTTAAATTATGCTTATGCTTTAGAGCAATTAGAAGCAGCGTTTTATGATATGCTGGTAAAAAGCGCCACTTTTAATACTACTTTTTCTAATGCTACCGAGCGATCTGTTCTCACCGATATCCGCGACCACGAAGTAGCGCACCGCGACTTTTTTAAAGCGGTATTGGGCACGGCGGCTATCCCAACCCTAACGCCAGATTTTTCTTTGGTAAACATGACGGATAGAACGGCTGTTTTAACCGCTGCCCGTACTTTCGAAGATATTGGGGTAGGCGCTTACAACGGCGCTGGCAAATTACTAACCACGGCCACCAACTTAGCATTAGCAGGTAAAATTGTTTCGGTAGAAGCGCGTCATGCGGCTGAGATCCGGGAAATGTTAAAGAAAAATACTTTTGCAGCCCGGGGGGGAGCCACTACTAAACCCGGCGACGAAGCCATTATAAACGCGATGGGTTTGGATTTAGCTCTCATGCCCAATGATGTGCTGGCTTTAGCCAAGCCATTTATCAAAAATACCATTAATGCGAGTAGTTTGCCAACCAGTTAATTAAGAAAACAACATGAATATCTTTAATATATTTACAGAAATAGAAAAAGTAGATCCGGAAGTTTACGAACGCTTTGATAGCCGCCGCCAGGTATTTAAGTACATGAGTGGTTTCGGCAAAAAGTTGGCTGCGGCCGCTGTTCCGGTAGCTTTTGGAGCGGTATTTAATAAAGCTTACGGCCAGACCGGCAACAACGCCGATATAATTGCGATTCTGAATTTTGCCTTAACCGCCGAGTTAACCGATTCTACTTACTACCGCTTAGCCTTAGAGCGGGGCACCAGCCTGCCGGCCGATTTTAAAACGGGCCTGCAAACTATTCTGGATAACGAAAAAGGCCACGTAGCTACTTTACAAAAAGCCATAACCGATTTAGGGGCACTCCCATCACCATTGATGAAGCGCGGTTTGATTATACCGCGGGCGGTAAAATAACGGATCCATTTAACGACTATCCTACCGTATTAGCGCTGGGGCAGTCTTTTGAAGATACTGGTGTCCGGGCGTACAAAGGACAGGCTCCCAAACCCGCTATTATGGCCAACGATGCGGTGTTGCAAACGGCATTACAAATACACTCGGCCGAGGCAAGGCACGCCGCCTATTTCCGCCGCATGCGGCGCGATGTCCAGAACTTAACCAACAACAAACCCTGGATTACTTTAAAAGACCGGGGCAATTTACCGGAGTTTACGCAACCAATTTACGACGGCGAAGAAGCTACGGTGCAAGCTACTGTCAATATTGCCAATATCGTAAACGCTAACCCGGCTTCCGAAGCTTTTGATGAGCCTTTAGAAATGGCCCAGGTAGTAGCTATTTTAAATAATTTCTTTAAAGAAGGCCAAAAACTACCCGGCTAAGCCGCTTCTAGTTTTACCATGATTTACCTGAAAGCCAGCCTAGCTGGCTTTTTTGTTTTGCATTAATCCCAATCCTAAATTCAGCGCCAACTACTGTGGCAGCTCATTTTACCAATATAGGTTTTGCACAAGCAAAGGCCGGCCAAAATTTAAAAATTCTTCTTACGTTCCGCAGTTTACCCCATTCTGCACAAAAGATAGAAGCATCCTGAACCCTTAAGCAAGCGAGGCGAGTCGGACTGCTCTTTCTACGACTCAGGCTATTTGTTGGGGGCTCGGGTAAAATTCTTGTTTGCGAAGCAGCCCAAAGCTTCTTACTTTGTAGATAGCCAAACGCTTAGCCTTCTGTCTTTTGAAACTTACCCATAGCTACCAAATACGCATCATCGGAATAATGGTGGTGGCCCTGCTCCGGTTTGGGCTCTTTGGTTCGGCCACCCTGGAGATGGAAGGGAAAATTACGCTACAAGGTTTGCTGGATAATATTCTGCTGGCTTCGGTAGTAATCTGGGAAACCAGCCGGGCCGTGGTACTTTTTTTTCACCGGCGTTATGCCTTACAGCTGTCGGTTAAAAGATACTTTTTAGAATTGTTGGGGGTGTTACTGGCCAATGCTATTTTGTACGGAGCCTTAATGCTTTTGCACGAAAGTCCGCAAGAGATTTTAGCGGTAAAACCTATATTTCTGCTGTATGGGTTTCTTTATACATTTTTATTCGGCGTTTTGGTAGCCGCTTTTTACGAATTATTGTTTTATATGGAAGCTTGGAAAAAAGCCACGCAAGAAGCAGAGGAGCTCAAAAAAATTAATTTGATTGCCCAACTCGAATCTCTGAAAAACCAGGTGAAACCGCACTTTTTATTTAACAGCCTGAATACCTTAACCGCTTTAGTAGAAACAGACTCGGCGAAAGCTGTAAAGTTTATTGCGGAATTGGCCCAGGTATACCGCTACTTGCTGCAGAGTAACGAAAAAGAGCTCATCGGTTTAGATCAGGAATTACAATTTACACAGGCGTATTTTTTCTTGTTGCGCACCCGCTTTGGCGAAGGTATTTCGCTGGGCATAGACGTGGCGGAAAATTTAAAAAATTACTTGATTCCGCCGCTTACGCTGCAAATACTCCTGGAAAATGCCATGAAACACAACCAGGTTTCGGTACGCAAACCTTTAACGGTTAGTATCAGGAGTGAGCAGGACTGGTTGGTGGTCCGCAACAATTTTCAACCCAAAAGAGGCCAGGTGCTTACCAATAAAGTAGGTTTGGCAAACATTGCCGCTAAGTACAAAATACTGGACCAGCCCGCCATTATTATTACGCAAGAACCGGAATCTTTTACAGTAAAAGTTCCGCTCATTAAAGCCGAAACTGCATGAAAATTCTGATTATTGAAGATGAAACCGTTGCCGCCGAGCGCATGCTGGAAATGGTACGCCACATTGTACCCGAAGCCCGGATTCTGGGCCCGGCCGATAGCATTGAAGAAAGCGTACAGTTTCTGCGTTCCCATTCCATGCCGGATTTAATTCTGATGGACATAGAACTGGTAGACGGGCAAAGCTTTGAGATTTTCAGCGAAGTAGAGGTAACCTGCCCGGTAATTTTTACTACCGCTTACGACGAATTTGCTTTACAAGCTTTTAAGGTCCACAGCATCGACTATTTGCTCAAACCTATTCAGCGCGAAGATTTACAGAAAAGTTTAATTAAGTTTCAGCAACTGCAACAGGTTTACGGCAAGCCGCCAACCGCTAACTTGGATGAACTGTTACAGGAATTGCGGCGCACCACGCAAACCAGTAGCAAACCTATCCGGGAATACTTTCTGGTACGGCAAGGGCAGCGGCTTATTTCGATAGACACCAACGAGGCGGCTTATTTTTACAGCGAAGACCGGGTTACTTTTTTAAAAACCCACGATGGCCGTTATTTTTCTTTAGATCATACTTTGGAAGAAGTAGAGCAACAGGTAGATAGCACCAGGTTTTTTCGGGCTAGCCGCCAGTATTTAGTGCAACGCCGGGCCATCAGCGATATTTTTGTGCATTTTAATGGTAAATACAAGTTAGCCTTAAAGCCTGCTCCCAACGAAGAGGTATACGTAAGCCGCGACCGGGCTCCCGAATTTAAAAAATGGTTAGGCGGCTAATAAAAATAAGATTGCCTTAAACAGTTTTTACCCTACATCCAGGCAAGCAATACCAAAGCATTTGAACTTTCCGGAACACCCACAACAGAAGTCCAGCGTTTTTGGCTATTCCTATACTGCCCGACAAGCGTTCGAGATAAACTCTGGCCGGTATCGCCCGAAAAATACTTACTTGAAGGTTATATATTTAATTATCCAGCTTTTCCCATTTGTTCTGATCCTACGGGAGGAGCTTAGTTCGTTTCGTAGCCAAATAGATTCATCTGAAAAGATTGAAAAGGCTTAGAACTATGCTGTTTTAAATTTCTATTATCTTCCCCGCACTTGGTAAAAGAAGAAGCCGCTTTCGCAGGAAAGCGGCTTCTTCTTTTACCGGCTATATAGCTCTCCTTTTTAATACGGACATTTAACCCGACTCCGCAAATTGGCTAGCCTTTAGGCTTTTTCTCCGGTTGCCTTCATCCTTAATTGATAAAAAGAAGCCCGCCGGCCAATACCATTCAAGCAGCTTTTTCTACGGGTGAGTTTTGTAATTAGGCCAATGACGCAGGTAGCCATTCACAAATCAGGCGCTTGCATATTCTTTTGTACAAAAACAACGAAAAAACTAAACTCATGAACAACAAAACGCTCGGAACGCTGGCCCTTATTGGCGCCCCTTTCCTTTTTATCGGCATGCAATTAGAAGAAGTTTACAAACAAGAATTAGCCTATTCGTGGTTTACCGGCGCCTGGGAGCTGATTTATATTACGGCTTGGCTGGCGAGTATCGTTGCGTTGCAACGGATGAAAGCCGCGGGCACTTCCCGGTTTGGCCAGGGTATTCTGTGGGTTATTATCGGCACTTTGCTGCTCGCCGAAGCTTCTAATATTTACCTGCTTTTATTTCCCAAAGAACGAACTACTTTGTTCTGGATCCTGGACACCTTCTGGCCAATCAGCAACCTGATCATGATCTTGGTTGGCATAGCCGTGGTTCGCGCGAAAGTATTGCCTGGCTGGCACCGGTTTGTTCCGTTAGTGGTTGGCCTGTGGTTCCCGGTTTCTATGTTGGTTATCACGCTCTGGGGCCGGAGCCAAGGTACATTTTTAATCGGCAGTATTTACTCGGCTATTGCCTGGAGTTTGCTGGCCATTGTAGTGCTCTTAACCCGCGACCGCCACACCGTACCCTGTTCCCCGGAAAACACCTTGGAATTTCCTAAAATCTAATTTCCCAGCCCGTTCCTCCGCTCCCGCTGCTGTTCACAAACCACCATTTTTTAAAATTTTCCGAATTTCTTTTGATTTTCTCAACAGTTTTTTAACCCGAAATACATTTTTCCTTTTCTAATCTGATTCTAAAATCCTTCTAAAATTTACAACTAACCATGAAAAAACAATTAGTCCTTCTTTTCCTGTTTAACTTTATAGCTTGCTTTTTCTTTACTGCCTGCACTACCAAAAACGACGACCCCAAACCAGATAAAAACGCGGGTGCCAATACCGTTAGCGGAACGGTACTGGATACACACGGCCAGCCTATGGCGGGGGTAAAAGTAAGAGCCGAAAACCCCACTGGGGCTAACATTTACGTAGATGGCACTACCGGTGCCGATGGAAAATATGCTTTGCCTTTATCTACCGTGGGCGGCTGGAAAATATACGCCTGGAAAGAAGTAGCCTACAAAGGCAAAACGTATCTTTTGCGGATGGGTATGCCAGACGACCGGGACTACGATGCTTTTACCGCCGGAGATAAAGGTGTAACCAAAAACTTTGTCTGGAAACTAAGCGGCCGCATTGCCGACCGGGGAGCGGATGTAAGAAGTGGGGCGGGGTATTTTGGCGGTTCGTTGCGTTTTGTAAACGATAATGCCGTAGTTCCGGCCATGGTAGCCGGCACCCAAGTAACCATTACCCTGGCTCCTACCGTTGGCGCCACATACCTCGATGGCACCCCGGCGGGCGCCGCCGGCACTATTGTTAAATCATTTACCATTACCAACGATGCAGACCAAAATTACTATTTAAGTGATATTCCGGTAACCGAATACCACATTTCCGTAACAAGTGCGCGCAACAATATTCAGAAACAAGTGTACGTCGGCGAAAAATACAGCAACCTGTACGAGTGGTTAGAATTTGATTTTAATCCGGTGGGTGGTTCGTCGGGCACTTACGAAAGTGGCATTTTAACGCCCACCAATACTCCGTTTTACTTAGGCCAAAAGAACTAAGATATTTACTTGCAAGGGAACGGTGCCTGTTTAAACTTTGTGGTATAACTAAGCAATTAAAAAAGCTTAAAAAATTAAAATTTTAAATTTTACCCCATGAACTTAACCAGACGTCCGCGCCGGAACCGGAGAACAGAAGTTATCCGGAACCTGGTTCAGGAAAATAACCTTACCGTTCACGATTTTATATATCCCATTTTTGTACTGGAAGGTGCCAATAAAAAAGAAGAAATAACTTCGATGCCCGGCATTGCCCGGTATTCTACCGACAGAATGCTCGACGAAATTGCGGCTTGCGTGGAGTTAGGGGTAAAAGCCTTTGCGCCTTTCCCCAACATTCCCGAAAGCCAAAAAGACCGGTTTGCTACTCAAAGCTTTAATCCCGAAGGTTTGTTTCCTTCGTTTATCCGGGAGGTAAAAAAGAATTTTCCGGAAGTTATTTTGGTTACTGATGTGGCCATGGATCCTTATTCTTCGGATGGTCACGACGGCATTGTAGACAACGGCGAAATCTTAAACGATGCTACTTTAGAGATTCTCGGTAAAATGGCTTTGGAACAAGCCCGGGCCGGTGCCGATATTATTGCGCCTTCCGACATGATGGATGGGCGGATAGGCTTTATCCGGGAAAAGCTAGACCAGCATGGGTTTCAGAATGTGGCTATTATGAGCTATACAGCTAAATACGCCGGTGCCTTCTACGGTCCCTTCCGCGATGCCCTGGCTTCAGCGCCCAAATTTGGGGATAAGAAAACCTACCAGATGAACCCAGCCAATAGCCGCGAAGCGTTACTGGAAGCTGAGCTGGATACGGTCGAGGGAGCCGATTACTTAATGGTAAAACCCGCCCTGGCTTACCTGGATATTATTAAGTTATTACGCGATAACTCGCATTTGCCTATTGCGGCTTATAACGTAAGCGGCGAATATGCCATGGTGAAAGCCGCTGCCCAAAACGGTTGGATTGATGGCGATAAAGCCATGATGGAATGTTTACTCAGCATGAAACGGGCCGGTGCCGATATTATTCTTACCTACTTTGCGAAAGAAGCTGCCCAATACTTAAAAAAGGGCTAAGCAGCAATCATTATATTTAAAAAAGAGGCTGGTTGCATGCAACCAGCCTCTTTTTTTAAATTTTACCCTCTCAACGTATTCATTACACACGGCAAGTTGCTATTCACCCAGATACAATATTCTACCCGATTGTAAATCGGAAGCGGTGGCAACGGTATACAAGTAAATACCGCTGTGCACCCGGCCGCCGCCCGGCGATTGCCCATTCCATTGCACTACATTGTTACCCGGTTGTTTGCTTTCGTCAAACAAAGTAGCTACCAACCGGCCAGCTACATCGTAAATTTTTATGGTAACTCTACTTGCCTGGGGAATGGTGTATTCAATATTTACCGGATTCGTGCTGGAAAAAGGCGAAGGATAAGCTCTAACTACCACCTGATCGGCCGAAGCAGGGTTTTCAATATCGATATTGTAGTTTACGGTATACACCCCGTTTCCATGCGTACCCACCGCTACTAAATTATCCACTGCCCGCGATAAAACCATATCTACGGGTACATCGCCAATAGTGGTTTGTCCTTCCTTCAGCCATACAGTTTGCGCGCCTTGCAGGTTGGCGGTGGCGTACAAACCGGTACTGGTTCCCACAAAATATTTGGTTTGCCCGTCCGCGTTCGTAGAAGGTAAAATAGTTACCCACCGGGTAGAAGGCCCGTTGCCGGTACCATCAGGGTTTTGTTCTAAGTTACCCGCTACCGCTGCCCAGGTAGTGCCGCCATCTTTGGTTTGAAATAAGCTAATTACCCCGTAGTTCGAAAAAGTAACTATTACCTCGTTGGCATCGTTGGGGTTAACGGTAATACAGGCAATATACCCCGGCGGGAAATTAGTTCCGGTAATGGTGGTTCGGGTGGGGTTTGCGGCGGCCGGGTTGGTAAGCTTAAATAATTTGCCGTTCTCCGTTCCAAAATAAACAATATCGGCGGGTTGCTTGCTTACGGCTACCGCCGTAATCCGTCGGGCCAGGGAAGCATCTAGGGTGTTAATTACCCGCCAGTTAGGGGTTTGGGTGTTTAAATCGCCGGTAGAAACCGGAATAGCCGAAATATCACTGTTCCGGTACAAAGAATCGCCTTTGGGCAAGTACATCACATACTGATTGTTCGGATCGAGCAGGTACGGATTAATAAAATCAAAACCTTCTACCCCGATGGGATTTATTTGGGCATACCCTTGAAACTGGTTATTGTTAAAAGCATACCGGATTATGTATCCTTCCTGGGCCGAAACCAGCCAGGAGTTCGTAGCAATGGCCGCAAAACTTCCATCGCCAAACAACAAATCGCTCCATTCGGCATTGGCTTCCGGTACTTGCGTTACCCAGGAACCATTATCCTGAAATCCCCCTAAAATTTCGTTATTCCGTTCGTTTAAATTAATGGCAATCCCGTGCGCCTGGGTAGTAATGTAACCCCGATTCAGATCTTCGTAGCGGATAGAATCGGTGGTGTTAATATTATTCGCCCGGCTCAATCCGCCATCGTGCCCGGATAACAGGCGGTTGGGGTTAGATGGGTAAAAAGTTAGTACATGCTGGTCGGGATGGTGATTCGGATACGGATTTACATCTTCCAGGTACCCCCCTACCCAGCGGGTTTGCCCGCCGGTTGCAAAACCATTTGCAGACAAATACAGATTAGTACCGCCAATAAACACTTGGTTAAGATTATCAGGTTTAACTTTAATCAGCATGTTATAATTTCCCTGCGAATCGTAATCGCCAATATCGGTCCGGAAATCAGGCACGCCAGCCGACCGGTTTTCCCAGGTTCCACCGGCCCCGCTGCCGTTACCCGATACATAGGTATACTTCCAGATACTAGTATTAAACTTACCAAAGCCAGGCGTATGCGCCAGAAAATAAACCACGTTTTCGTTAGCTGGCGCAATATCCAACACAATGCGCTCGAAATTAGCCGGAAAGTTAGCGGGCGTAATATCGGTCCAATCCGTACCGTTAACGGAACGAAAAATACCTTTCTCCGGCGAACTGCCGGTACCATCCGTAGTTACTTCGCTCATGGTCGCATATCGTATTCCCTGGCTGCTAATGGCAATATCGGTGTAGCGCGCGTAATCATTACTTTGCACCGCACTGTTGGTACCTAAAGCGTTGGTCCAGGTGGCTCCGCCGTCAATAGACCGTTGAATACCGCCAATGGTAGCGGCGTAGAGTTCATCCTGGTTGGTATTAGCCGAGTTCGTTGCCAGACGCCAATTCCATTGAAAAACATTATTAAAGGTGGTAGCATTGGTAGTTTGCGTAGACGGTAAAATCTGCCACGAAGCACCATTATCCGTAGACTTATAAATACCATTGCCGCGATAGTTGGCGCTGGGTGCCGCCGCCGAGTTTCCTTCTAATTCACCGCTGGCATGGTACCAGGTAGTTGTTTTACCGGGCCGGGTATCCTGGGCTAAGGCTGTTACACTGTGCAGCATAGTGGGTTCCGTAGTTTTTACCCAGGTAGTTCCGTTATCCGTAGAGCGCCACATGCCTCCCGATACGCCACCGGCCAGAATAATACTTTCGTTTGCTACGTCAATAGCTAAGGCGCGGGTACGGCCCCCCACATTAAAAGGACCCCGCTGGTTCCAGTCGGCTATTAAAGTACGGGCAGCCGGATTTACATTTTTAGCGCGTAACAAGGCTGCATTCCGGGGTAATTTGGCCGAAAAGCTAAGTTCTTTGGCGCGAATGTTTTCCGGAATTTGGTTTGTAAACGGATTCCGTAACCGCTCAAATTCATACCGGGCCCGGGCATCCGGGTCTTCTTCGGAACCAATGGCCGATTTCACCTTTTTCTTAATCCGGTGAATATAATAAGAAGCTAGTTTGGCATCTTTACTGGGTAATAAGGTGTTTTTAGCAAACAGGAATACGCCGCAAAAAAGAATGAGCAAAGAAAGAAAAGGCAGGAAAAAAGAATTTCGGGAGGTTGGATGCATCATGCGCAATAGCGTAATTTAAAATAATAAAGAATCAAGGTTTGGTAACCATCAAAGCTACTTTTATACAACATATTAATGCTGGATTTTGTCTATCAAAACCTTGTTAATTTTACTCCATAACGAAATAAAACAGCCAGCAGTACCAAGCAACTCCCCAGAAGTTATTTACTTTCTTGTACTTGATAAAGTTCTACTTGGTACCAGGGCGGACTATTACCAACTACTTCGGTGTTCGTAGAAACATCGGCGATAAAGGTGCTGTTTACTTTTAAACCGGGCAAAGGAGGGGTTAAATCAGGTAACAATTGCGCCGTTGGTTTCAGGGAAAAAACAAAATATGCGTTTATTTCTTTATTCGGCACCAAAGTTTGGTTAAAAGAATGCCCGTAACCGATAATTTTTAAAATTTTTACTTTAGCCCGGCAAGGCGTTTGCCCGCAAATACCCGTAGCGGTGGCATCAGGTTGCGGTGAAATGGCCGTTACCATTCCTAACATGCGGCAATGACCGGGAGCAATGCCGGGTAGCGCTATTTGTTTTTGGTGTTTCATCGGTACCGCTGTAACTTCTTTTCTGCCATCCATGGGCGTTGCAGGAGTAACATTTGACTGTGCTTCGTGTTTTTGCTGCGCCGATGACTTGCAACTACAAGCTACTATAGTCAACCATAAACATCCTATTCTAATATAAGCCGTTATTTTCTTTGGGCACCTCTTCATTCCTTTCATTTAGCTTAGGTAACTACAGCAGCAGTATACTAGTAATACGTTTTTTTTAAATTTTTATTAATTTCCTACCAATAAGTTTTTCTACCAAAAGCTACAGATAACTTTTGAAAAGCGACTAAGTTTAATTTTTAAAAAAATTTTAAATAATTGATAAGCTGTTTAAGATTGAATATTTTAACCCCGGCGTTTGGGTTTGTAATGCGCGCTGTTAAAAATCTTTTGAGCGTCTTTTTCGGCCATTAATTGCGGTAAGGTAACTTCCGGATTTTCTTCCATGTATTTGCGCACAATTTGCCAGCCCACCCAGCGGCCAATCCGACCCGGACAGTTTTCGTCAATTTCCGGCACTGTGGGGCGTTCTTCCAGGTACTTTCCCGTTCTAAAATGGTTCGTTTCGAATAATAAATTTTTCTCTACCAGGTGCGCCCATATTTTGCCTTCGTTGTACCGCACATCGGCTATTTGCTGGTCGGTAAACCCGATGATCAAAGAATCAGGGGTACAAGGCAGCACGCGTTCCGTGAAATAGTACGATTTACCGTAATATATCATTTGGGCCATCATGCGTTTATCCTGCACATCAGTTAGGTTGTACTTGGCCGATTGCTGCAAGACTACCGTGGGAATCAGGTTGGCGGGTTCGTATCGTTGTAAAATATAATTAGGTTGTTTAGGCCGATATCTGCCTTTTTTACCCACGAAATAATCTAAGCCCAGCACAATCAAGCTATCGCTAACTATCAGGTCAGGGCCCAATAAGCCGGAAATATACGTTTGAATCGTTGGTACCTGGGTTTGCGGGTAATAATACTTCATGTGCTGGAAGGCGGTCACTAATTGCTGCTGCTGAGGCGCTAAGTTGCCGAAAATTCGCTCTGTTTGGGCTACAAATTCAGCTAAAGCCGGATTAGTAACCAGACCGTATAATGACGTTACTAAATTAACATCCAAGCGGTTAGGATCGGTTTGCAGGTATTTCTGGGTGAATAAGCGGTTAGTCTGTAAGAAATGTTGTACATCTTCTTTTGACTTACTGGCGTATAAAGCTCTTTCTAGCCGTTGTATTTTCAAATTTACCGGTATGGCGGCTATTTTGGGATCTATTTCGCAGGATTTTTTCTGACAACCAACAAAAAAAAATAGAGCGAGTAAAACAACTAATTGATTGCGCATTATATATACTTTTGATACAAACTTAAAACATTATACTGATTGGCTGATGCCCCGTTTAATTATTCAACAACTATGAAAAAAATCTTTATTCTTTCGTTCTTATTAGCGTTCACTTCCATTGCATTTGCTCAAGAATTAGAACTTGGTATTAAAATTACTCCTTCTATTGCGGGTAGTCGTATTATTGCACCTTCCGAGGTGAATTTTGAAAAAGAAGGCGCTAATTTCCGGTTCGGATTTGGTGTAATTGCGGATTTATATTTTACCGATAACGCGGCTTTTTCCACCGGTTTATCTTTTACTGGCAAAGGCGGTACGGTTTCATATCCTACTTCCTTAATTACACCAGGATCTACTAATGGCCGCATCACAGACGAAATTTCGTTGCAGTATTTAGAAATCCCCTTAACGGTAAAATTATTTACGAACGAAGTAGCCACCGATATGCGTGTCTATTTCCAAACTGGTTTTTCGTTGAATCCACGCATGGGAGCCAAGGTAAATGGTGAAAAGTTAGATCAAACCAACAATAACGAAAAATATTCTAAACGATTTAACGTGTTGGATGCCGATGTTATTTTAGGAACCGGCCTCGAATACCAGGTTGGTGAAACTACTAAATTGTTCGGTGGTTTATCGTATCACCGTGGTTTGGTAAGCATCGACGATTATTACGAAAGTAAAAATGATAAAATAGAACTTCGGAATAATGTTATTTCACTGGACTTAGGTGTTAAATTTTAAAAATTCTTGTTTTAAATCGTCACCAACGCTGAAAAGAGCTTTTATTAGAAACAAAAAACCCGCCTTTAAGCAGAGGCGGGTTTTTTGTTTATGCATAATAGAAACTTATTAAGCTACTTCATCTACGGCTTCAAATTTATCTTGTACACTGTTTACTTCTACCGCACTAGAGTGTACTTCAATTTCTTCGTTACGTTCGTCCATTACCTTGTATTCCGTTAGGCCCAGCGAAGTATCTTTCATAACGCTTATCCATTTATAGTAATGGAAAAACCACTTCAGCTGTTTTGAAATTAAACCTTTGGTGTAATACGCGTGTAAAAACGGATGCACAAAAAGCGTAATGTTCTTCTGATTTTGGTTAACCAGTAAATCGTCAATGGTATTTTCGATTTCGTCGGTAACCAAAATGCTGGCCGATATTTTACCAGTGCCGTTACAAGTCGGACAAACTTCGCCGGTTACAATGTTTTGCTCCGGCCGTACGCGCTGGCGGGTAATCTGCATTAACCCAAATTTAGAGATGGGTAGAATCGTGGATTTAGACCGATCCCTTTTCATCTCTTCTTTTACTACATCAAACACTTTCTGGCGGTTCTCGGCCGATTTCATATCGATAAAATCCGTAACGATAATCCCGCCTAAATCCCGGAGCCGCATTTGCCGCACTACTTCGCGGGCGGCCGTCAGGTTTACGTTCAAGGCCGTAGCTTCCTGATCGGTTTCGGTGTTTGATTTATTACCACTATTCACGTCGATTACGTGGAGGGCTTCGGTGTGTTCGATTACGAGGTAACCCCCACCCGGTATGCTAACGGTTTTTCCAAACAGCGATTTCAACTGCTTCTCAATGCCGTATTGTTCAAACGTTTTTACGCGGCCCGAATAATTTTTTAAAATCCGGGCTTTGTCCGGCGCAATTTTCTCAATATACGTCTTAATTTCATCGTACAGCCGGTCATTATCTACCACAATGCTGTCGAAACTTTCGTTTAAAATATCCCGCAGGATGGACGACGATCTTCCTAGTTCGCCGAGAATTTTATCGCGCTCTTTGGCTGTACGCAGTACGTTAAAACCTTCTTCCCAATTGGCCACCATGCTGCGCAAATCTTTATCGAGTTCTGCTACTTCACGGCCTTCGGCTACTGTCCGGATAATAACCCCGAAGTTTTCGGGCTTAATGGACATAATCAGCCTTTTCAGGCGCTGGCGTTCGTCTTTGCTCACTATTTTCTTAGATACGCTTACCGTATTCGAAAACGGAACCAACACCAGATACCTGCCCGCCAGCGACAACTCACAGGAGAGCCGCGGGCCTTTAGTGGAAATAGGTTCTTTTACAATTTGCACCAGCATTTGCTGCCCTTTTTTCAGCACTTCGCCGATTTTACCGAGCTTATCAATTTCTGGTTCAAACTTATACTGGCCCAACCGGGCCGTAGCATTTTTTTGCGTCTGCGCTACTTTCACGAATTTACTCAACGACCGGAAGTTAACTCCCAAATCGTGGTAGTGGAGAAAAGCATCTTTCTCGTATCCGATATCAATAAAAGCAGCATTTAGCCCGGGCATTACTTTTTTAACGGTGCCCAGAAAAATATCTCCTACGGTGTAATTGGTATCATTTCTTTCAAAATGATATTCTACCAACCTTTTATCTTGTAGAAGCGCGATTCGTTCCCCATCCTGAGTAGAATTGATAATTAATTCATTACTCACAATTTTTAAGGGTTAGGTGTTAATTAAAATACCAAAACCCACGATTGCGCACTGCAACGTGGGCTTGCAAGATTATAACCAAAGGTTATTTTTTCTTGTGTCTGTTTTTACGAAGACGTTTTTTTCTTTTGTGGGTAGAGATTTTATGTCTTTTTCTTTTTTTACCGCAAGGCATACCTTTAATTTTGTTTAAAATTTAAAAATTTATTTTCCTTGTTCAACCGCTCCCAATTACTGGTATCGGCTAAACACCATTACTTTAATTTACTTAATTCATTATCGACCGAGGTCTGAAATCCCGGATCATCGCTTAATGTTTTTGCTTTTTTCAAAGCAACTTCGGCTTCTTGTTTTTTACCAGACTCCGCCAAGGCCACGCCTAAGTAAAAGTTACCTTGTACGTGTTTCGGATTAATACTCACCAGCTTTTCAAAGCGCTCTACGGCTTTATCGTACTGCGTAGATTGAATCGAAAGAATGCCTAAATTAAACAATGCCTTTTCATTATTGGGATCGGCCGTAATAACTTCCCGCAACAACGTAATCCCCTGCATCGGCGATTCACTGGCAATGTAGGTCATGGCAATGTTGGTTTTCGCATCCAGGTTAGCCGGGTTGTTTTTTAAAACTTTGTCGTACAAGCTACGCGCTTTCTCGCCTAAAACTTTTGAGCGGTCTTCGGTAGCCGCAAAACTAAAGGCCTCAAAATACTGATCGGCGGCTTTTTGGTAAGCCGTTTCGCCGGGACGAGCGTTGGCAGCCTGCTCGTAAAAATAACCGGCACTATCGTACTTACTGATAGCCGCGTATTTTTCGCCCAACTGCGTAGCTAATTTTAAACGGTTACCGCTATTTTGCTCTTGATCGTATTGCCGCCGAAGCAGTTGCAGCTCTCCGAGTTGTTGAGGAGTAGCTTCTACGTGGGCTACTTCTTCGGCATCATGACCTTCGCCGGGAGCGTGGGCATGACCTTCGTGGCTTTCTTCTCCGGCCGCTGGTGCCGCCCCTTTGTCGCGGGCAGCACCGGCTTTCGAGAGGGCACCTTGCTTGTCTTTATTAATAATAACACGGGGCAGAAAAAACATACCGATAATCAGCGCCAAAGCGGCTGTTATTACTAAAATCTGAGGTCGGAGCGTTTTCAGTTGCAAGCAGGATTATTATTTAAAAGATTGGTTATGATGCCGGTTTGATTTTTTAAGAAACAGTAGCTACGTTCAGCTTTTTGCTGTTCTTTATTTTCTGAACAAATGATTTCGAAGGTTTGAAAGAAGGGATAAAGTGCTCATCAATAATAATAGCCGTATTTTTAGAAATGTTACGGGCTACTTTCTTTGCTCTTTTTTTATTGACAAAGCTACCGAAACCTCTCACATAAATATTGTTGCCATTAGACATGGAATCCTTTACTACTTTGAAGAACGCTTCAACTGTAGCCGCTACATCCGTTTTCTCAATACCCGTCTTGTCTGCAATTTCTGATATTACTTCTGCTTTAGTCACTGTGGTAAAATTGGTTTGTTAGTTAGAAAAAATAATAATTATGTTCGTCCTTTTTAAAGCTAACTCTGTCTCTTGCTTAACTTTAAATCGGGGCACAAAGGTACTCCCACTTTTCGATAAGTAAAAACTATTTACTCAAAAAATCATTTTATCGCCGTTAATTGTTACTTCACTGGTTTTATTTAAATGTAATAACGCTCAAATGCTAGCTCCTGATCCTGTTGCTTTTGCAAATACTTTGCTTACCTGGTACGAACGCCACCACCGGGCATTGCCCTGGCGCGAAACCCGGGATCCGTACGCGATCTGGCTATCCGAAATTATATTACAGCAAACCCGCGTAAGCCAGGGCTTGCCTTATTACCTGGATTTTATCGCTGCTTACCCTACCGTTCAGGATCTGGCCGCCGCTCCCCCCGACGAGGTATTGCGCCACTGGCAAGGCTTAGGTTATTACTCCCGCGCCCGCAACATGCACCAGACCGCTAAGTACATAACGGTAGAATGCCACGGAATATTTCCTAACACCTATAAAGGTTTGTTACAATTAAAAGGAATTGGGCCGTATACCGCCGCTGCTATTGCTTCTTTTGCCTTCAAAGAAAAAGTGGCGGTAGTAGATGGAAACGTCTACCGCGTATTGGCGCGGGTGTTTGGTTTAGCCGAAGATACCGCCAGCCCAACGGGTAAAAAGGCTTTTCAATTATTGGCCGATTCCTTGATTTCTGTTGATCAACCGGACACTTATAACCAGGCTATCATGGAATTTGGCGCTATTCAGTGTACCCCCAATATGCCCGATTGTTTGTTTTGTCCGTTGCAGCAAGGGTGCTATGCTTTTCAGCACGGGCTGGTACAAGTACTGCCCCACAAAACAAAAGCCAAAGCTAGCCGCACCCGGTATTTCCATTACCTGGTTTTTAAGCACGAGCAAACGTATTATTTAAAAAAACGTACCGAAAGCGATGTATGGCAAGGGCTTTATGACTTTTATTTGTTGCCTAATGACACCGAACCAGCATTAGCTATAGAAATAATAAAACAGGAATTAGCTGGCTTTCACCCACCCTTGGATTATACCATTATCATTGAACCCCACAAAACGTATAAGCGTATTTTAAGTCACCAGAAAATATTAGCTAAATTTTATCTTATTCCGCTTAAATCTCGTTTAAGTGATGAAGTATTGCAGAACATGGGTTTAGCTGCTTATTCTTACGAAGAAATTGAGCAATTACCTAAAGCTGTACTTATTAGTGACTATTTGCAGGATGCTATTAAAAAATAATTATCTTTAAATTTAAAATTTAACCGTAATCTCCCTAAATCAAAACTCTATGGCAAGTGTTAATAAAGCAATTTTAGTGGGTAATCTGGGCAAAGATCCGGAAGTACGTCATTTAGAGGGCGGCGTAGCCGTAGCTCGGTTTCCGATTGCAACTTCCGAAACTTTTAAAGACAAAAACGGCGAAAAGCAGGAACGCACCGAGTGGCATAACATTGTAGTATGGCGGGGTTTGGCCGAAGTAGCCGAGAAATATTTAAAAAAAGGGCAATCCGTTTATATTGAGGGCAAGATCAGAACCAGTAATTACCAGGATAAAGAAGGCATTCAGCGGTATTCTACCGAAATAGTGGCCGATAATATGACGATGCTGGGCGGACGAGGTGATTCTGGCGCCGGCGGCAATAACCAAGATGCGGGTAATGCCTCCGCCGGTAACCGGAACGAAACGCCGGCACCTGCCTTTGAGGGCGAACCGGACGATCTACCCTTCTAACCCGATGTTTCACTAAACAGCTTTATTTTGGAAAACATGGATTCGGGCGGCGACCCGGCGAGTTATAGCGCTTGGTTAATTACCTTGTGGTTATATTTTTCCGATATTTCGGGCTTATGGCCGTATATTCCGGTTATTTGTATTTTAATTTTGTTAACAGCCTCAGCCCTGGTTTCCGGTGCTGAGGTTGCTTTTTTCTCCCTGTCGGATAAAGACCTGCTTTACTGCCGGCAAAGTGCTAAACGTTCCGAGCAGCTCATTCCGGCACTGCTGGAGAATCCGCGCCGGCTGCTTACCACGGTGCTTGTTTTAGATAATATTATTAACGTAAGCATTATCATTGTTAGCCTGCATCTTTTCTGGAATCTAGTTACTGCGCCGGTTTTTAATACGGGTTTGCTCTTTGGTATTACCTTGTTGCTCACAATAGTAATCGTATTTTTTGGGGAAGTTTTACCAAAAGTATACGCCAATCAAAAAAACTTAACAACTGCCCGCCGGATGGCCGGCGTATTGCAGGGGGCGCAAAAAGTATTAGCACCATTTGTTAATTTGCTGCTGTCGATTACTCATCTCGTAGAAAAGCGTTACCGCAACCGGCCCTCTACCCAAAAAATAGAAGAATTGCAGCAAGCCATTGATGAGGCCAGCATCCCGGACTCTACCCACGAAGAAAAAGAAATTCTGAAAGGCATTGTAAATTTTGGTTCGCTCACGGTAAAACAAATCATGTGTTCCCGCATGGATATGGCGGCTTTTGATATTGCCCAAAGGCTCGACGAACTCATCCCGTTAATTAACCAATGGGAATACTCCCGTGTACCGGTGTACGCCGGCAGCATCGACCAGATCGAAGGTATATTGTACGTAAAAGATTTACTGCCGCACCTGGATGCCCCCGCTGATTTTGCCTGGCAAACTTTACTCCGGCCGCCTTACTTTGTGCCCGAAATTAAAAAAGTAGACGATTTGCTGCGGGATTTTCAAGAACGGCACGTGCACATGGCCATTGTGGTAGATGAATACGGCGGCACCTCCGGCTTACTTACGTTTGAAGATGTAATCGAAGAAATTGTGGGTGATATTAAAGACGAGTTCGACGAAGAAGACGAAATTGTTTATTCGCAGATCGACGATAATACCTATATCTTTGAAGGCAAAACCTCATTGGCCGACTTTTGCCGGATAATAGGCTGCCCTCCGGATGTGTTTGAACCCGTTCGGGGTAAGAACGAATCACTGGGCGGTTTAATGATCGAACTTTTTTTAAAAATTCCGCAGGAAGGCGAAAATACCGAGTTTGATAAATTTAAGTTTGTAATAGAAGCGGCGGATAATAAACATGTAAAACGAATAAAAGTATATGTGGGAGAGCGTAAAGAGAATATGTCATCGGTGGCTTAATCAGCCGGTATTATTGCTGTGTGCCAGTTCACTGGTCTTTTATTCGTGCTCCGAAGAGTTTACGCCCAAACCAAAGGGTTATAATCGCATTGATCTGCCCGCTCCGAAATACCAACCGCTTACAGAAAAGCATCCTTTTTATTTTGAGTACTCGGTATACAGCAAAATCCGGCCTGATTCTTCGCGCTTGGCCGAGCCGCATTGGTTAAATGTGTATTACCCGCGGTTTAACGCTAACGTGCAACTCACTTACCGTACTATTAATCATAATCAAAAAACCTTTAACACGCTCATTGAAGATGCCCGCCGCCTGACATCCAAGCACCAGATTAAAGCCGAAGGCATTACCGAAGCGCTTATAAAAACCCCTCGTGGCAAAACTGCCAACCTGTTTGAATTAAGCGGCGAAGTACCCAGCCAATTTCAGTTTTACGTAACCGATTCGACTCAGCATTTTTTCCGGGGTGCCCTGTACTTCCGGACAGCCACTGCCAACGACTCGCTGGCTCCGGTAATTGAATACATCAAAAAAGACGTTATACATCTACTCAACACGCTGGAATGGAAGTAAATAAATTAGAATTTAAAATTTATGAGTTTGAAGTTGAAATACAGTTTAATTTTGATTGAAAATTAAATTGTATTTCTTCCTTTTTAGATTCATTTCTAATTTTTAATTCCTAATTCTTAATTTAAAAGAGTGTCTAACTTTTTCCGTACTAAAATTGAGTTCTTGAAAGGTATTGGTCCGCAAAGAGCCACCTTATTGCAAACAGAACTTCAGATTTTTACCTACGGAGATCTCATCCAGCACTATCCTTTCCGGTACCTCGACCGGACCCAGTTTTACAAAATTGCCGATTTAGACGAAGGTTTGCCTTTTGTACAGGTAAAAGGTTTTGTAAAATCCAAAGAGTTGCTGGGCGAAGGCCGTAAACAACGTTTGTCGGTGGTTTTACAGGATACTACCGGCGAACTGGAATTGGTATGGTTTAAAGGGGTAAAGTTTATGCAAACCCAACTCCAGAAAGGGCTAGAATACGTTGTTTTTGGGAAGCCTACGGTATTTAACAGTCGCTTGAATATGGCACATCCGGAGGTAGAAGCGGTGAGTGAAATAAAAGCCGAGCAAAGTTTTCTGCAACCCGTTTACAATACCACCGAAAAATTAAAAAATCACCGCGTCGACAGCAAAGCCATTGGCCGTATAATGGCCGAACTGCTGAAGTTGGCGCAACCCCAAATAAAAGAAACGCTACCCTTTTCTCTTCTGGACCGGTACCGCATGATTTCGAAAGCCGAAGCCATGCAGAATATTCACTTCCCGGTTTCAATAGAAAAATTTAACGCGGCCCGTTTCCGACTAAAGTTCGAAGAGTTGTTTTACGTGCAGCTAAAGCTGTTGCGGCAGAAAACGGTACGCAAAGCCGATTTAAAAGGCCAAGTTTTTAGGCAAGTTCCCACGCTGACCGAGTTTTACAATAATCACTTAAGCTTTGATTTAACCAATGCCCAGAAACGGGTGATCAAAGAAATATACAAAGATTTGGGCACCGGCAAACAAATGAACCGTTTGCTACAGGGCGATGTGGGTAGCGGTAAAACCATTGTGGCATTTATTGCCATGCTCATCGCCCACGACAATGGCGCGCAGGCTTGTTTAATGGCCCCTACCGAAATCTTAGCTGATCAGCATTACGTGGGTTTAAAACCATACGCCGATAAGCTGGGAATTGTGATTGGTAAACTTACCGGCTCTACCAAGCAAAGCGACCGTAAAGTACTGCACGAGCAACTGCAATCCGGCGAAATGAGCATCATTGTGGGCACGCACGCTTTACTCGAAGACGTAGTAAAATTTAAAAATCTGGGTCTTTGCATCATCGATGAGCAGCACCGCTTTGGGGTGGCGCAACGATCCAAACTCTGGCAGAAAAATCCGCGTTTTATCCCCCACGTTCTCGTCATGACAGCCACTCCTATTCCGCGTACGTTAGCTATGACCTTATACGGCGATTTAGACGTGTCGGTAATTGACGAGTTACCCGCTGGTCGCAAAGAAATCATCACGGTACACCGTTACGATTCCCACCGGTTACGCGTGTTTGGTTTTATGCGCGAACAAATAAAACTAGGACGCCAGATTTACATCGTATACCCGTTGATTGAAGAATCCGAAACCATGGATTACAAAGATTTGATGGATGGTTACGAGAGCGTGCAACGAGCTTTTCCGGAATACCGGATTAGTATGGTACACGGTAAAATGAAACCCCAGGATAAAGATTTTGAAATGCAGCGTTTCGTGAAAAACGAAACCCAGATTATGGTGGCTACTACCGTTATTGAGGTTGGCGTAAACGTGCCGAATGCTTCGGTAATGATTATTGAAAGTGCCGAACGCTTTGGCTTATCGCAGTTGCACCAGTTACGGGGCCGGGTTGGGCGGGGAGCGGAGCAAAGTTACTGCATTCTCATGACCAGTTATAAACTCAGTAAAGAAAGCAAAGTACGCCTTGAAACGATGGTGCGCACCAATAATGGTTTTGAAATTGCCGATATAGATTTAAAACTACGCGGTCCCGGCGACTTAATGGGCACCCAGCAAAGCGGGGTATTGGATTTGTTGATTGCGGACTTGGCAAAAGATGCCAAAATATTGCAGGAATCCCGGGCAGCGGCGCAGGAGATTTTAGAAATAGATCCAGAGTTAGCTTTACCGGAACACGAGAATATTAAACAACATATTCAATCGTTACAAGCAAATACGGTAAACTGGAGCCGGATTAGTTAATATTAATTCTGAGATATAAAAAGTTGCTGAATAGAGGTATTTCCTGTTTTAGAAAAATCAACTGCTTTAAGGGGATAAGCCGACGGAGGACTTACTTTAACCGGTTTGGCAGTAAGTTCCCAATTTTGTTTATCTAACCGACTGATCACAATTAAGCTCACCAACACCAACACTTTCAGTAAAGACTTCATATAATTTTTATCCGGTTAATTAAGCTATGCTTCTCTTATAAATGTTTAGGCAAAGAAAAACCTTTCGTATTGTAAACTAATTATTTGGTGATTATCGAATTATTAATTATTAAAAAAAGAACAAGGCTTTTTCTAATAGAGAAAGCTTTCTTGGCAAATTTTTAAATTATTTCACCCCAAAGCATTCAAACTATACAGATTAACTTAAACGCATTTTACCTATTCTGTTCCTAATTACCGTAGTAAAAGTAATAATCTCATTTTAAACATTCCCATCAACTTAGAATAATTATACAACATTCTTAGTATATTCCTGAAATATCTTTATTTTAGATTACTTAAGTGGTTAGACATTTTACTAAATCCTATTTTTAATCAAATTCTTAAAATTAAAAACCAGAGTAAATTATACTTACCCTTTTATTTCAAGAGCAAAAAACTTATTGGCAGTACTAAAACTTCCCTATTCCTTCAAGTGTATTCCAACTAAAACGTATTACAGAAAGTATATTTTAAAATTCCTGCGATTATAAACTGTAGTGATACCTTCTTTAGCTCTCATTGATTTACATGAAACATAAGGTATAATTTCACAAAAAAGGCTCACCTCTTCCCAGAAGTAAGCTTTTTTTTAAATTTTTAAACTTTTATTAATAAACAAACTGATTCTTTTGGATCATTTCGGCGGCGATTCGGCGGCGGGCTTCTTTGGTGTTAAAAGGCTCCGCTTTGGTAAAGCGCTTGATGCCGATAAACAGCAACTTGTACTCATCCCCTTCCGCCATAGAAGCAACGGCTTCTTTTCCGGCCAGGTAAATACCATCCAGTGCATCGTACAGGTAAACAAGGGCCATATCTTTTTGGCGAGCCGCCGCTTCTTCTCCTTTCAGGTTTATGAGTTTTTCTACGCGCAGTAAAGTTGATTCGGCGGTGTAGGTTTTAATCGCCATGTCGGCAATGTTCATGAGTACTTCCTGTTCTTTTTCGAGCGTCATCATAAACTTTTGTACCGCCGTACCCGCCACGAGTAAGATAGCTTTCTTCATGTTGCGGATAATCTTTTTTTCGGCCACAAACAAACCTTCTTCCTCATCGCCAAAATCCGGTATACTCATGAGTTCGTCCTGAATAGCTTTAGCCGGGCTCATTAAATCTAATTCGCCTTTTAAGGCTTTTTTCAGCAACATGTCTACCGTAAGCATGCGGTTGATTTCGTTGGTACCTTCAAAAATGCGGTTAATACGGGCATCGCGGTAAGCGCGGTCCATGGGGTAATCGGCGGAGTAGCCGTAGCCGCCGTAAATTTGCACGCCTTCGTCTACCACGTAGTCCAGGGTTTCAGAACCATCTACTTTTAACATGGCGGCTTCCACGGCAAATTCTTTGGCAGCACCGAGTAAGGCTTCGGCAAATGGTTTTCCAGCGGCTAGTAATTCTTGTTCTTTTAGGTAAATATCATGGCCAGTCCGGTACAAGGCCGATTCGCTGGCAAAAATCCGGGTAGCCATTTGGCCGAGTTTATGGCGGATTGCGCCAAATTTGGAAATCGGAATTTTAAACTGCGACCGTTCGTTGGTATACTTTACCGCTATATTTAATACTTTTTTGGAAGCTCCTAAGGTAGCGGCTGCCAGTTTAATCCGGCCTAAATTTAAAATATTGAAGGCAATCAAATGACCTTTCCCAATTTGGCCCAGAATGTTTTCCTGGGGTACTCTACAATCTGTTAAAAAAACCTGGCGGGTAGAAGACCCTTTAATGCCCATCTTGTGCTCTTCGTTGCCTAAGCTTAATCCCGGAAAATCTTTTTCCACGATAAAGCCGGTGAACTTATCGCCGTCTACCTGCGCAAACACGATAAAAACCTGGGCAAAACCAGCATTGGTAATCCACATTTTCTGACCGTTCAGAATGTAATTTTCGCCGGCTGCATCTAGTACCGCTTTGGTTTTAGCTGCCAAAGCATCGGAACCAGAACCTGGTTCCGTAAGGCAATAAGCGGCCGTCCATTCGCCGCTGGCTAGTTTGGGTAAGTATTTTTGCTTTTGATCCTCTGTCCCAAAATATAAAATAGGCAACATGCCAATACCCGTATGCGCCGCAAAAGCCACCGGAAATGAATGCCCCCCACCTACTGATTCCGTAACGAGTAAGGAAGTATTAAAATCTTTATCAAAACCGCCGTATTCCTCGGGCAGCGACAAAGCAAATAAACCTAACTCACCGGCTTGTTTCATCAAACCTTCCATCAAGCCTTCTTCGTGGTTATCCAGGCGGTCCAGTAAAGGCTCTACTTGCGTCTGCACGAATTCTTTAGCCGTGTCCGCCATCAGGCGCTGTTCTTCGTTAAATTCCTCAGGAATAAATATATCAGAGGCCAAGGTTTCTTTAATCAGAAACTCGCCGCCTTTTAAGGTTTTGTTTATTGTTTCCATAAGCTTAGACGCTAGACACTAGTATCTAGACATTAGATATTTTGTTTATAATTGATATTCAAAAACCATTAATCATCTTTTGCACTTTCATTATCTGTTCAGATAATTCTAAGTACTTTTCGTGTTTTATAAAACCAAAGGAATTCGCCAAAATCATTTGCGTTTTCAATTCAAAAGCTGAACCAAGGACAACACCTCAGAATTGAACAAATTCCTTATTAGAATTTCTACCTGCACCTTCAGCAATATTAGACGGAATAGAAACAGCGGACCTATTAACCGGTGATATAAGTCCATATTTTTCATTAACTGGAAAGTTAGCGGTAACCTGATTAATTAATCTTGCTAATACAGTTCCTTCCTGCCAGATTTTAAATTCTTTATGGTTATGCATGCGTCTAATATCTAGTGTCCAGATTCTAGCATCTAACTAAGCAGTTCATAAATCCCCGCTACGCCTTGTCCACCTCCCACGCAGGCGGTTACTAAACCGTATTTTTGTTTGCGGCGGCGGAGTTCGTGCCATTGCTGAATGCTGAGTTTAGCGCCCGAGCAACCCAGCGGGTGACCGGTGGCAATTGCCCCACCGCTCACGTTTAATTTTTCTTCCGGAATGTCTAAATGGCGGATTACCGCTAAAGTTTGCGCCGCGAAGGCTTCGTTTATTTCAAAAAGATCAATATCGTTCAGGTGGAGACCAGCTTGTTTGATGGCTTTGGGTACGGCGGCAATGGGTCCCATGCCCATGATGCGGGGATCAACACCGCCGGTAGCGTAGGTCACCATGCGGGCAATCGGTTCCAGGTTTAGTTCTTTTACCATCCGTTCGCTCATCACGATTACAAAGGCAGCTCCATCCGACGTTTGCGAAGCATTACCGGCCGTTACCGTTCCGTTTTGCGCAAAAACCGGTTTTAATTTGGCCAGTTTATCCAGCGAAGTATCGGCCCGGGGTCCTTCGTCGGTATCAACCACGAAGGACCGGGTTTTCTTTTTACCGTTTTCATCTACGTAGGTTTCTTCAATGGTGATAGGCACAATCTGCTCTTGAAACAAACCGGCTTCAATGGCTTTTATCGCTTTCTGGTGAGAGTTATAAGAAAACGCATCCTGGTCTTCGCGGGTAACGTTATAATCTTTGGCAACAGCTTCGGCGGTTAAACCCATGCTCAGAAAATATTCGGGGTGCTTTACGGCCAGGTTGTAATTAGGCGCGGTTTTAAATCCTACCGTGGGCACCAAGGACATAGACTCGGTACCGCCGGCAATAATGCAGTCCGAAATACCGGCCGCAATCTTGCTGCAGGCAATGGCAATGGTTTCGATCCCGGAACCGCAGTAACGGTTTACCGTCATCCCGGATACACTGGTGGGCAAGGATAGCAGGGCAATCATCCGGCCCATCTGTAAACCTTGTTCCGCTTCGGGCACCGCATTACCCACGATCAAGTCATCTACTCGTTCCGGGTCGAGTGCGGGAACCGAAGCCAGCAAATGTTTAATAACTTCGGCAGCCAAATCGTCGGGGCGGGTAAACCGGAAACCACCCCGGCTGGCTTTGGTAATAGCTGAACGATATCCGGCTACGATATAGGCATTTTGCATAATTTTAGATGTTAGGTATTGGATGTTGAAGGTTAGATTTTTGTTGCTCCGCCATACTTTTTAATTTTTTAATTTTTAAAATCGACTTCTTCTAACGCACTGGGCAGTTTGTAGAAAAGCCACTTATCCTAACTTCTCAAAAGATTCTTGCGGAAGAACAATGTTCAAATAGTTTACAGCTAATCTACATTCTTGTCATTTTTGTCATTCTGAAAGAATCTTCTGAGTAGAACTGAATGCCATTTGCTCTCTTCTGCTAGAATATTACTTGTAACTTTTAGCCGTATATATTCAGCATGTTCATTTTTGGATTGATGGATTTAATTAACGCTTCTTTTTCTTGACGATTCATTAACTTAATTTCTTCTTCCCTTTCTATGGCATGTTGCACGCGTGTGTGCCTTTCGTAATAAATCAAATTATAACAGTAGTATTTTCCAGCAAAGGTTTCCAGCTTACCTTTATTCTCCCGGTGTTCCTGTAACCTTCTTTCCAGGCTATTTGTCATACCTACATAAAGAACCGTTTTGCCCGGATTAGTAGTGATATACACAAAATAGTTATAATTGAACATAGCATCAGTTCTCCAGGCTCATCAGAAGATTCTTTCAGAATAACAGTGTGAGAAATACAGAATTCATAAAAGATTAACCTTGATTCGGGTTAAAACAAATCATCTATCATTCATAATTTTTAAATTTTTTAATTCCGCAAGGGTTTACCGGAAGTTAAAATGCTCTTGATGCGTTCCAGAGTTTTGCGTTCGCCGGTGAGTGATAAAAAAGCTTCGCGTTCCAGGTCGAGCAAGTACTGCTCCGATACTAAAGTAGGTGCTGATAAGTCACCGCCGGACATCACGTAGGCTAGCTTACGGGCAATTTTCTGGTCGTGCTCCGAGATATAGCTGCCTTCGTACATGGCGTACACACCCGAGATAAACATTCCTAAAGCACCCCGACCCAGCACTTTAATATCCTTGCGCGGCAGTGGTTGCGTATAACCGGCTTCGGCAAGTTCAATGGCGGCTAACTTAGCCTCGGCGAGCAATCGGTTATTGTTAATGGTAATGGCATCGCCCCGGCGCATAAAACCTAAATCAAAAGCTTCTTCGGCGGAAGTAGATACTTTGGCCATCGCGATGGTGGTAAAAGTGTTGCGTAAGCTGTTAAATTCGGGATCGCCTTCTTCAAAAGAATCAGCGGTGCGTAAAGTCATTTCTTTGGTGCCGCCACCCCCCGGAATTAAACCTACCCCAAACTCTACCAAACCCATGTAAGTTTCAGCGGCAGCTTGAATTTTATCGGCGTGCAAACTCAACTCGCAACCGCCCCCCAAGGCTAAACCATGCGGCGCCGCTACCACCGGAATAGAGCTGTACCGCATACGCATCATGGTATTCTGGAACTGCCGGATCATGATGTTGAGTTCGTCGTAATCCTGGTCGAGGGCGTACATGTATACCAGTGCCAGGTTAGCCCCCGCCGAAAAATTAGGCGCATCGTTGCCTACTACCAAACCCTGAAAATCTTTCTCGCCAATTTCAATGGCTTTGTTCAAGCCCTGAATAATTTCAGAACCCAGCGTGTTCATTTTGGTATGGAATTCTAAATTCAGGATACCATCGCCAATGTCGAATAAAGTGGAGCCGGCATTTTTCCAGACCACGTTACTTTCCCGGAAGTTATCCAGAATAATAAAGCTTTCGGTACCCGGGATATACTGGTAAGATTTACTCGGGATATCGTAATAAAGCCGCGTGCCTTTATCCGTTTTGTAAAATGAGGTGTTACCAGCCGCCAGAAAATCGTACACCCAGGCTGCAGGTTTTCGTTCTTCGGCCTCCATAGCTTTCACGGTTTCGGATACGCCTAAGGCATCCCATATTTCAAAAGGGCCAATATCCCAACCGAAACCGGCGCGCATGGCATCATCAATCCGGTACAGTTCGTCGGATATTTCGGGAATGCGGTGGGAGATGTAATTAAATAAACCGTGCGAAGTAGCTTTAAAAAAAGCAGCTGCTTTATCGCCGCCAGTGTACAAAGCTCTCAGGCGGGGTTTTAAATGATCAATGGTTTTAAGCGGCTCCAGACTGGCAAACTTTACTTTTTGTTTGGGAGCGTATTCCAGCGAATTTAAATCTAAAGTTAAGATTTCGGTTTCGCCTTGCGCATTTTTAGTTTTCTTGTAAAAACCCTGGCCGGTTTTATCGCCTAACCAATTCTTCTCCAGCAATTGCTGCACGTAAGTTGGTAATTGAAACAGTTCGCGGGCTTCGTCTTTTTCACCAGTATGATATAAACCTTGCGCTACTTTGGCCAGCGTATCCAGCCCTACTACATCTAAAGTCCGGAAAGTGGCTGATTTTGGGCGGCCAATTACCGGACCGGTAATACGATCGACTTCGTCGATGTTTAAGCCCAGCTTTTGCATCTGGTGAAAGCCGTCCATTATTCCGAAAATGCCGATGCGATTGGCAATAAAGGCTGGCGTATCTTTGGCTAACACGGTGGTTTTGCCCAGGTATAAATCGCCGTAATGCAGCAGAAAGTCCACTACTGCTTTATCGGTTTCGGGAGTAGGAATAATTTCGAGCAGCTTTAAATAGCGCGGCGGATTAAAAAAGTGCGTTCCGCAAAAGTGTTTCCGGAAATCGTCGGAGCGGCCGGCCGCCATCAGGTGAATAGGAATACCGGACGTATTAGAAGTTATCAGGGTGCCGGGTTTACGGAACTGTTCTACTTTTTCGTAAAGGCTTTGCTTAATTTTTAAATTTTCGACTATACCTTCAACGGTCCAGTCGCAGGTGGCAATATCTTTTAAGTTATCGTTAAAATTGCCGGTGGTAATAAACTTAGCGTCGGCTTTCCGGTAAAGCGGGGCGGGGTTAGAACCAATAGCGCTTTGTAAGGCGCTGTTCACAATCCGGTTTTTTACCGCAGGATGGTCGAGGGTTAAACCACGCTGCGCTTCTTCCGGAGCCAGTTCTTGGGGAGCCATATCGAGCAGCAAAACGGGTACGCCAATATTGGCGAAATGGCAGGCAATGCGCGAACCCATAACGCCCGACCCTAAAACCGCAACTTTTTTAATTATTCTCTTCATATGCTAGACACAAGTATCAAGATGTTAGACACTAGACTCTCTTTAAAGTAGGTATAGGTTATTAGTGGATCGATTAAGGAAATATTTATAATGAACAACGTACCAATATTTATTTTGAATTAAATATTTTACTCAAGCCCATTTCTATTTATAAATCTTTTTACTATCGATTAAGACGTTGATTTGGTTGATTACTTTAAAAAAGACGGCTAAATCATTTTCGGGAATTTGCTCGCGCACTTTAAGATTAAAGGTTCTAACGGTTTGCCGGGCCAGTTCTTTTTTCTCTAAACCTTTCTCCGTTAGAAAAATCCGGACGGAACGTTTGTCTACGGAATCGCCGGCTTTGTATATCAAGCCGTCTTCTTCCATACTTTTTAAAATGCGGGTTAAACTACGCGCTTCTAAACCCATTTTAGGCGCAATTTTGGTAGCCGGCGTACCTTCCTGCGGATGAATATTTAACAGAACAAAACCAATAGAGGTGGTAATACCAAACTTAGCTGCTTGCAAATTGTACATGCGCGCAATGGCATGCCAGCATACTTTTACGTTATAATCAACGGTTTCTTCGGGTTTCATAGGTTTAGGCTGTAATACCAAATATACGAAATTTTTAAAAATTTATTATGCTTGCATACTATATTTTTAAATTCTTGCTCTTACTACCAAGCCATCTCGTTGGTTAAAGGGTAAATAAAAAAGCAGCATAATTTAGTACCGCAGAAAAGGGCACGGAGCCGGTAAGCGGCGGGCAGCAAAAATTCGGAAAGACAAATTTTTTAAAATTTAATGGCTTGCCGCCCGGCATACCCAGGAGGAAACCAAATGCCGGCGCTTCGGCCGGGAGGTTTACCGGTTAAAAAATATTAACAAGACTTACTAATATATTTTTTCGATAAGCTCCTGATTATTGTGCAAAATTACTTTGCGCTTGAGGCTTAATTTGGCCGTTAATTCGCCACTATCAATCGTCCAGGGTTTAGGCATGAGTTCGTGGCGTTTTATTTGTTCCCACTGGGCAAAGTGCGCGTTGTATTTTTTTACTTCCTGGTCAAATTTGGCTTGCACGTCGGGGTGCTTAATCATCTCGGCATCGGTGGTATAGGTTATGTTGTGCAAGCGGCACCATTCCCGTAAATCCGGAGACGAGGGCACAATCAACGCGGAAGCAAACTTACGACCGTCGCCGATTACCATCACCTGCTCAATTAATATAGATTCTTTTAATTTATTTTCGATAAGCTGCGGGGCAATGTATTTACCACCGGAGGTTTTAAACATTTCTTTTTTGCGGTCGGTAATTTTCAAATACTTACCCTCCACCATTTCGCCAATATCGCCGGTATGAAACCAGCCGTCGGCACTAATTACTTCAGCGGTAAGTTCGGGGTGTTTGTAGTACCCTTTCATCACGCTGGCGCTGCGGGTTAGTATTTCACCGTCGGTTTCGGCTATTTTTACTTCGATGTTATCAACCGGTGGGCCCACGGTGCCAATCATGTGGTCCTCGGGATTGTGGCGGTTTACGGCAATTACCGGCGAAGTTTCGGTGAGACCGTATCCTTCCATCACCCGGATTTGCGCGGCCCCAAATACCCGGGCTAACCGGGGCTGCAAAGCGGCGCCCCCCGATACAATGGCAATCACGTTCCCGCCCAAAGCTTCGCGCCATTTATTAAAAATAAGTTTATTGGCCAAGGCCAGTTGAGCATCGTACCAGGCATTACGGCCCCGTACATCGTATTTTAAACCTAACTCTAAAGCCCAGAAAAATAAATTTTTCTTAATGCCGGTTAGCTCTTTGCCTTTGGCTACAATTTTATCGTACACTTTTTCGAGCAAACGGGGTACGGTAGCAAATACGTGGGGTTTCACCTCGCGTAAGTTTTCGGCTACTTTTTCAATGCTTTCGGCGTAGTAAATACTGACACCTTCGGCCATGTACAGCACCGATAACATGCGTTCGTAAATATGGCAAAGCGGCAAAAAACTTAAGGCCCGGTGTTGGCTATTTACCGGCACGTACGGCTGGCACGACTTATAATTACTCACAATATTGTTATGCGTGAGCATAACGCCCTTGGGATTTCCCGTGGTGCCGGAAGTGTAAATAATGGTAAACAAATCTTCGGCGGTAACCGCTGCTTTCAGCGATTTTAAACGATCCAAATCGGCTTCCCGAGCCTGGCGCGCGATTTCGGACCAGTGCGTTACCTGCGGCAAGTGATCGAACGAATAAATGCCCTGAATCCCTTCTATCTGAGCGGTAGCCGCGCTTACTTTCTTGTACAGTTTTTCATCCGAAACCAGAATCAGTTTTACCTCGGCCTCCTTAAAAATATAGCGGTAATCGTCTTCGGTAATGGTGGGGTACAAAGGCACACTTACGGCCCCAATCTGCTGCACGCCTAAATCCGCAATAATCCACTCGGGACGGTTAAAAGAAACCAATGCAATTTTATCGCCTTTGTTAAAACCCAAGGCCAGCAAACCCAAACTAAATTGGTTTACGGCGTCCACTACTTCCTGCGTGCTTTGCTTTTGCCAGGTATCGTTTATTTTGGCCGTCAGGCAATCAGGTTGCGGATATTTTTGTAATTGATAGGATAAAATATCAAAGGCTCGGGTTATTTGCAGCATGGTTTTAAAACGCAGACGCGGTACTTTTAAAAACTTAAATGAATAACAAGATACTGGTTTTACGCTGATTTAAATAAAACAGCATCTCCGAAATATAATACTTTCCGGGTGAATACGGCTACTTTTTTAAAAATTTAGCCCGCTAACCGGTATTGTCCGGAGCGGTCTGCACATTTTTAGTATTTTTGGTATTCTTTAACCATTCCGCATGAATTTAGCTATTTTCTTTGAGCCGTTACCGGAAGAATTTTACCAGCCGCACAGCAATCCCAAAACCTTTGGTGCCAGTATTGATTTGTTTATTCATAAATTTCCGGAATGGCGCCAGGCGGATATTGCGCTACTGGGAATAAACGAAATCCGGGGCACCGGGCAGGAAAACAATCCGGAAAATCGACCGGCTACCGCAGTAAGACGCCAGTTATACGCCCTTAAAAAAGGAACCGGCCGGTATAAAATTGTGGATCTGGGTGATTTGCTGCCTGGCATAACGTTAGAAGATACTTACCTGCGCATTAAAGAAATCGTCGAAAATTTAATTAGCCAGAACACCTTACCGATCATTATCGGGGGCAGCCACGATTTAGATTACGGGCAGTTTCTGGCCTACGAAAACCTGGATAAAGCCATTAACCTGGTTACGATTGACTCGCACATGGATATGAGTGAAGAACCCGGAACCTTACCGTACCGCCAGCATTTACAACGTATTTTGTTGCACGAGCCTAATTACTTATTCAGCTTAAGCCAGATTGCCTACCAGTCGTATTTTGTAGAACAGGAAGTAGCCGTAGTTCTGGAAAAACTGCATTTCGAAACGGTGCGGCTGGGCCAGGTACACACCAACATCCAGGAAGTAGAACCCGTGGTACGGCACGCCGATATGATTAGTTTTGATATCCGGGCTTTAAAACATAACGATGCTCCAGGCTACGAACCGGCTAATCCCTTTGGTTTAACCGGCGAAGAAGCCTGCCAATTGTGCTGGTACGCCGGCCTGAACGATACGCTGAGTTCTTTCGGCATTTACGATTACAGCCCGGCTTTAGACGTACGCCAGGTAACGGCCGCTACTATAGCGGTAATGCTTTGGTATTTTGTAGAAGGCTATTACCACCGTAAAAACGAAACCGACTTTACCAGCAACAAATTTTTAAAATACGCCATTGGTTTCCACGATAACCCGAACAAAATGGTGTTTTACAAAAGCAAGGTGAGCGATAAATGGTGGATGGAAGTAGAACCGCTCCGCTCCGAAAAGCAGGCTAAAATAATACCCTGTTCGTACGAAGATTATTTGCTGGCGGCCAAAGGCGAAATACCGAACCGCTGGATTTTAACCCAGTCGCGGCTGGCTTAGAGGTTGCAGGTTACAAGTTGGAAAGTTGAAAGGTTAGAAGGTTGAAAAGTTAAAATGGAAAATGTAAAAGAACTCCCGGAATATACCAAACACCAACTTGCGTTACGCAACGGTCAGGATCGCGACGAGATTTGGATTGCGTACGAAGGCAATATTTACGACGTAAAAAAATCACGGCTCTGGCGCGACGGCAACCATTACGAACACTGGGCCGGCCAGGACCTAACCGAAGAACTGCAAGACGCCCCGCACGCCGATTACGTGTTCGATAAATTTGCAATAATCGGCCGCTTAAAAAAGTAAAAATTTAAAAATATGCTATCGCATTCTATATTTTATTATTCAGTAAAAAGCTAAAATTCAGGTTGAGGCAACATTAATTTTTAATTTTGAATAAACTTGTAACCTTTAACCTGCAACCTGCAACTTATAAATGAGCACCACCGAAACCGCCTCCAACTTTAATCACCTGGAAAATATGTCGTTAAACGAATTACTGACCAGCATTAACCAGGAAGATAAAACGGTACCGCTGGCCGTAGAAAAAGCCATTCCGCAAATAGAAGCGTTGGTAAGAGCCGTGGTGGTGAAAATGCGCGCCGGGGGCCGGTTGTTTTACATTGGTGCCGGTACCAGCGGCCGACTGGGTATTGTGGATGCCTCGGAGTGTCCGCCTACATACGGGGTACCGCACGGTTTGGTAGTTGGTATTATTGCGGGCGGCGACACCGCCATCCGGAAAGCCGTGGAATACGCCGAAGACGATCTTAACCAAGCCTGGCAGGATTTACAAGCCCACACCATTACCGATGAAGACGTGTTAGTGGGCATTGCGGCTTCCGGCAGAACGCCGTACGTGATTGGCGGATTGGAAATGGCGCGGCAACACGGTTTAACGACGGGTTGTATTGTGTGTAATGCCAACTCCAAAGTAGCCGCCGCCGCCGAGTACCCCGTGGAAATTATAACGGGTCCGGAGTTTGTAACCGGTAGTACCCGCATGAAAGCCGGCACGGCCCAGAAATTAGCCTTAAACATGCTCACCACCGCCACCATGATTCAGCTGGGCCACGTGAAAGGCAACAAAATGGTAGACATGCAGCTCTCAAATCACAAGCTAGTAGACCGCGCCATCCGGATGGTAATGGAGGAGTTGCGGGTAGATGCGGCCAAAGCCACGGCTTTGATTAACCAATATGGCAACGTACGTGCCGCCATTGAAAATTACCCGAAGTAAACGTTGGTTGGCGGATTGCCGCGGATTTCGCACTTCCGCATTTGAGCCAACGCAGATAAATTTTTTAAATAATTGGTAACTAAAAGCAATTATGTTAGGATTACGAACAACCATCTACCAGGTCGGCGACCTCCACAAAGCGAAAGAATGGTACTCCCAGGCTTTTGAAACCACTCCGTATTTCGATCAACCGTTTTACGTAGGTTTTGATATTGCGGGCTATGAACTTGGTCTGCAACCAGAAGAGAAACCCACTACGGAAAAACCAGAAAGTGTGGTCACTTACTGGGGAGTACACCACATACAAGAGGAATATAACCGGTTACTGGCATTAGGCGCTCAGGAAAACGAAAAACCGTACAATGTGGGCGGCGAAATTGTAACCGCCACGGTTAAAGATCCGTGGGGCAATGTGATTGGTTTAATTTATAACCCTGAGTTTAAAGTAAGGTAAATTCGAGATAATAAAGGGAATAACAGGTCCTTCCGCGGGAGCCTGTTTGGTTAAAGCCCGGAATAAATTCCTCTGGAAGGATTAAATCAAAAAAAAGCCTACTAGATAAAATCCGATGTTCTGACACATACTACTACCGGCTGTTTGTTCCAAGTTGTGCTTCGTTCAAACACGCGGTAAGGTGAGACCCTAAATAAAACACCAACTTTTGGCGGGTGCGCATTTGCCGTTACTGGTAAAAAATCCACTAGTCCACATCTAGTCTTTATTCTACTCTTCAATCCAATAGCGACTAGCCGGTATTACCAACCACCCCAAACGCGCAGGAAACAAGGATGCTGTTATTCACGGTATTTCCCGAAACGGATACGGGGCCACCCTACCGGATATAAAAAATTTTAAAAACCGCCTTTGCAACGGTATTTACCTACGGGGTTAACCAACAAAACCTTACCCCACAGATTCAGCATTATCCAAAAATTCCGGGCAAATCCGCGGACCAAAACGGAAACCTGGCTTTTGGTTTTGAGTAGGAATGCGTAAATTGAATAATCTTATTTATGACGCTACTTTTTACTTTATGCATACCATCGAGCCTTTTTACAACTGGATCGAGGCCTACAGTGCTTCCGAAGACCCGCGCTCGCCGTTGTACGGCGCGGAAAACAATTTAATGGAATTTACCAATACCATATATGGCTACTACATTCACCCGCAATGGGACGATATCGAATCGGAAACGCTGTTTCTAAAAATTCTTTTCGTGGATTACGATCTGGGCTTTGCCGTTATTGAATTTATCGGCGAATGGAATGATACCCTGCACAACGACATCATGCAGCTTAAACGCAACATCATCGACCCGATGGTGCAGGAAGGCATCCAGAAATTTATTTTGATCGGCGAAAACGTGTTTAACTTTCACGGGTCGGATGATTGTTATTACGAAGAATGGTTCGAAGACGTGGAAGATGGTTGGATTGTGGCTATTAATTTTCAGGATTTTGTGCTCGACGAGATGAAGAAATTTAACCTGGATTACTACATTAACTTTGGCGGCAACCTCGAAGAAATTCACTGGCGCACCCTGGAACCCCGCCGGCTCTACCAGTTAATCGGCAGTTTAATTCAGAAAAGATTGGGTTAACTTATCCGGCATAAAAAAAAGGCTTTCCGGATAGGAAAGCCTTTTTTTTATGCTTTTACACAAACTGCTTACTGCGGATCAACCGCATCCACACTGTCTTTGGTGGCTTCCGCCGCGTCTTCCGCAGCATCTGCATTTCCTTCAGCAGCATCTTCAGTTGCCTCTTCTTTCATTTCGGCTTTATCTTCTACCGCATTTTCTTTTTTAGAATCGCAGGATGTAAAAGTTAAGGCGCCGGCGGCCATAAATAAGAACAATAATTTTTTCATAGTTTTATAGGTTCAGGGGCAGATACACCAAAATACTTTCTGATGCATTTTGGTATTTATACTGATTTCCGAAAAAAAGGTTTGGTAATTTATACGGATACTCCTGAGATGCCGAAAAATTTTAAAAATAAGGCATTAAACTACTTGAATTTTTAAAATTTACTCATCAAACAACCCTACGGAAGTCAGTTGACCTGTAAATTTTAAAATTTAGCTGCTTAACCTGAAAAACAATCGCGATACCGGAATAAGCATAATGCCGGCAAAAGCAAAAGCGATAAACGAAATTTTTAAATTAAAGGCGTGCGCCAGGTAACCAATTAAGGGCGGCCCCAGCAACATACCCACAATACCAAAAGAAGCAATTAACGAAATTGCTACCCCGGGCGAATATTTTTCGGAAGCACCCGCCAAAGTATACGTCATGGGAATAACGGCCGCGGTACCAAAACCTACCAGCGAAAAACCGACCATGGCGGGCCAGAAACTCGGCCAAACAATGGACAACGTAATGCCGCAGAAAATACACAACGAACTCATGAGGTAAGTAGGCGCCATGCCTATTTTCTCGATAATCTTATCTGAAACGAACCGCGAAAAAGCCATAAAAGACATGAAAATTAAATAGCCGGCCGTAAACACTTCTTCTTTAATTACTTTCTGAAAATAGATACCGCTCCAGTCGAACATACCGCCTTCGCAGATGGCGGCAAAAAACACGAGCAGGCCCAAGTATAAAATATAAGCATCTGGCTTGGTAAGTGCTTGTTTGTCGCGGGAAACGGAGCGGTCGTTCCGCAGTAAGTACCGGGACGCAAAAAAGGTAATTACAATGGTAAAACCGGCCACAATTACTAAATGCGGCACAATAGATACACCTAAGCTGATTACCAGGGTAGTAACACCCACGCCCACAATACCGCCCGTGCTCCACAAACCATGAAAAGAACCGTTAATTTTGCGGTCGAATAATTTTTGCAGGGTAATGGCCTGCGTATTCATGGAAATATTAAAAATACGCGTGCTTAACGAGAACAAAAACAAGGCAGTTACCAGGTGAATGGTAGTAGTGGCCGTACCAATTAAAGCCAGGCTGCCCGCGTTAATTAAAAAAGCAATGGTTAAAGGTACCCGGGTATCAAAGCGGGTAACCAACCAACCCGACAATGGCAGGCCGATCATGGAACTAATGGGCATGGTAAGCAGCACCGAGCCTAATTCAGCTTCGTTTAAACCTAAAGCGGCTTTAATAGTGGGTATACGGGAAGCCCAGCTGGCAAAATTAAAGCCTGATAAAAAGAAAAATAAACTCAGAAAAAACCGTTGTTTGTTTATTTGCGCCATTACCTCTTTTGCAGGAGCAATATGGCTGATTTTTTCTGTAACTAAATTTACTGCTGCTACTCGTTCCATGAATTTACCCTGCGCGCGGTTCTCCCTTTACATTTTTATACTGGCCGTTTCCGGAAGTACCTTCAACTATAAGCTTTGGCTAAAGGTTGTTTTTAAAATTTTACCGTGGTTTTGATCCCGCAAACGCCGGACACATGAAGCATCTTACTTCCGGCTGGCCAATAGGTTACCCCCAATGCGACTTTTAGCTGTTTTTTTAAATTTTAAAGGGGCTAGCTGCTATTAACGAACCTTACTCAGCATTAAAAAGCCAGTGCCAGGCAGCCTCCCGGTCGAAAGTTACTTTTATAACTCCCGCAGGCGGCGCAACCAGGCCTGGTTCCGGCTGGTTATATACCTGGTTAGGATTGGTCATTACAAAGCATTCCGGCGACATAACAATGGCAAACTTCCGGATTTTAGCGGGTTGCAGCACTGGTTGCATGTTTACCTTGAGCCAGGTTTGGTTTTCGGACAACATTACTTTAATCTGCCGCGCATCCGTAAGCCAATAATGGACTTCTTTATTTAAAGCGGCGTCGATGGCCAAGCGGTAGGCATTTCGGAAACGTTCCGGTTCGGGTTGGGTGCGGAAAGTAAGTTGCAACAAGGCAAGTTCTTTATGTAAGTGAATAAAGAAAAGCTCGTCTTCGTACAACAAGAGTAAATCTAAATCATTCATTCCGGCTTAAAGCGGGTCAAGCGGCCAACTTATTTTATAAAACTCCGGAAAAATAATTTTGTTTTCTGTCTTTTTGCTTCTGCTGTGGAAAAAGATACGCGCATTAAAACTTTAAGGAAAATACGGGGAGGAACTGTATACCCTCCTTCATTTATTCTGCTGATTGCTCGGATCATAATTTTTTTAAATTTTTGTATTAATCGGTAGCTGCTTAGAATATGTTTAAAAATTAGGGAAGGGGAATTTAACAGAATTATAAAATCAAAAAAGGCAGTAGTCGAGTAACAAAGGGTGTCTAAATCCGAGTTACGATGCCGAAGAAGAAACTAAAGTTTACCCGTCAGCACTTCTGTGCGTTGACTACTGCCCAAAGGCAAGTTATAAAAGAAATTATTGACAATGGCCGGAAACGTAAACATAATTTGTTGGAGGTAGTGCAAGCCATTCTACGGATTACCCGTACTGGCCTGCAATGGCGGAACTTGGAAGGAGCTTATCCGCCCTGGCCAGTAGTGTATTACTACTTTCGCAAGTGGCAAGCCGATGGTACTTGGGCCCAAGTGTTAACCGCCTTGGTGAGAAAGGAGCGCCAAAGGCAAAAACGAGAGGAGCAAGCCTCGGCCGTGGCCGTGGATAGTCAGAGCGTGAAGAAAGCCAGTTTTATTTCCCTGGAAACAGGGATAGATGGCGGTAAAAACGTGAATGGGCGCAAACGGCATCTAGCCGTGGACACGTTGGGCTTACCGCTGGCCCTACATGTTTCTTCGGCCCAAGAGCACGATGGGCAAGCAGGGGTGGAACTGCTCTGGCAGCTGGAGCAAGCTTCTAATCGGCTCACCTTGATTCGAGCTGACCAAGCTTATAGCGGCTACTTTAAAGACTGTGCCCAGCTTTATGAGTGGTCAGTAGAGATCACGCAAAAGCCGGAAAGTCAAAGGGGATTTGTGCCCCAGAAAGGCAGATGGCAGGTAGAAAGAAGTTTCGCTTGGTTAAACTTCTTTCGCCGTTTGAGCAAGGATTATGAGAAAACTACCGCTTCTTCCCTCTGCTTTCTGCAGCTGGCTTTTATTGATATGCTTTTGGCAAGAGTACCTAACTAAATTTTTAAACATACTCTAAAGAGCGGAAAAAAAGAAAACCACTTGCCATTGTTAATCTAGGGAGCCTTTTCAAGCCTCCTTAGATTAAGTAAACCGGCTCCAGAAACTACATACAACGATGCTTGCGCCGTAAAATTTAAAATTATTGCATCACCGCCGTTAATTCCTGCACCATAGCCGCCGAACCTATATAAAGCGGGCTGCGCTGATGAACCGAAGTAGGCAGAACCGCTAACGTGCGGTTGTGCCACTAAATGCTTTACCACCCACTTGTTCCACGATAAAACCAACGGAAAACACTCGTAGAGCAAACGCAGCTTACCGTCGGGGGTTTTCGGGATGGGCGGGTACAGGTAAATGCCGCTGGTGCCGCCGGTTATTGAAACGCAGAGTTATCCTAAATGGCTCAACATTAAGTATTTCTTTAACCAAATGTATCATTTTCCTTACTAAGCTAAAGGTTCTATCCGTTTAAATTCTGGATTATCTGATTGGGCTTGCGGTTTAATTATCCCAAACCAAAATGGGTATAATTTATTATTAATCAATACATAAGGTTGGGTATAACGGACCGCGGCTAAAAAGCGTTTTAATGCTTTTTAGGTGTTGTTACCCCTCGTTTGTTTTTATGTGTTCAATTGCTTGACTACTTAAACCGGTTAGTTCCGTAATATCATTAACTGCTAAGCCCATTTTTAAAGCTCTTCTAGCTATTTCTATTGCCTTTTCTTCTCTTGCTGTATCCAGCGAGTTCTTCAAGTCCCGGTAATACTTCAAGCTATCTTCATAAGAGCGAACCTGTTCCGGCGTAAATTTGGCGATTTCAGCGGTTTCAAATAATTTTTCAAAAATACGTTCCCGTAACTTATCTGGCACTTTCTCCAGTCTATTAAGGTTCCGGATCACATACAACCACTTGTCAAACCTGCTCTCCAGTTCCTCAACCGTCTTGTTAAACTTGGGCATCTCTAGGTAAATAAAAGTGAGCTTGTCGTAAAATACTGCTTTTGTTTCCGTATCAGTTAACTTGATGTCATAGCGGAACTTAGCCGGGTCATTCTTGTCTTCGTCAAAAACGAAGTCCAGAATGGCAATGGTATAAACAGCTTTTAGTTCATAATTCCAGTCAGCCCGTTTAGCCTGTTCCCGGATGGGAAAGGTAGCGTAATAGACCGTTCGGTCTTTAAAAAAGTTTTGCTTGGTTTTTTGTAATTCTACTATGAACTTCTCACCTCTTTCATTTTCACAATACAGATCGAAGATGGCTTTCCGGTCTAACTCGCTGGTTCCTAAATGTTCACTCTTGAGGTACGTTAAGTCGGTAATTTCTCCCTGTTCTTCTTTTAAGAGCACGTTTAAGAAGTCCAGAAGTAGGTCTTTGTTGGGTTCTTCCCCGAACAGCTTTTTAAAGCCGTAGTCGGTGAAGGGGTTGATGTATCGTTCTGCAAATTCAGCCATGTTCCTAATTCATATCTGCTATTCAAAGATACATGTTTTTCTGGCAGACTGTTTCTGCTTCTCAAATGTGGGATAACGGACCGTGTGTATGCTAAGCCCGCAGGTTTTGGTATATATTAGGTTAGCAGCTGTAATTTTTAACACCCTACACTTACATGTTCCCCCACTTCTTCTACTAACTTTCCTTTCTCTGCTGGTCTTGATAGATAAAGGGTCGGAATCACTGCATTATAATGATTAGACTTGTCAATAATGAAATCTAATAAACCGTCTCCATCAATATCTCCGGCAAATATTATATTAACCATGTCATCATCAAAGGCGGCATGTTGTACTAAAACTTGCTTTACTTCCTTTCCATTTCTAAAAGTTAAAAAAAACAATTTATAATCAGAAACAATGTACCAATCACTCTTAGATGCTTCTTTGTGCTTGTGGCCGGTCGCATATAGTTGATAAGAATGGCCCTTGTAGTTAAGTTCTAACTTTTCACCTGGGAGTATATCTTCTTTTGGAAGTTTAAAAGGGTCAACTTTTCTATTCTTTAAAAAATTAAGTCGAGTAATTAAAATTAAAGAAGTATCCTGATTAGTGGATGTAACTTTCCAACCAGTTTTTGGTCCATCATCGCCATCCATCACCGGGTCGAGAATTCTAGAAGTTCTAACAGTAGTCTGTTGTAAATAGAAGTTATTTTTACCTTGGAACAGTCCGTACCAATTTTCATTTTCAGCATTTTCCCAAACTTCGTCTTCATGGAAAGCACCCTCTGTTAAAACTTTAGCTAAGTATTCCTTAGGTTGTAAGTAGGTAAGAGTATCCGTAATCACTGAATTTAAATCTAATTTATTGGCAGTCTTTTTCCCGTGTTCTACAGCATTAGAATTAGAACAGGATGAAAGAATAAAAGAAACTAAAATTGTAAATAAACTTATTTTTATCATTTTATTTAGTGCTGCTACCGGTTTGGCTAAAAAGTGCTTAAGTGCTTTTTAGGTGTGGTTGGCGTGTGTGCTTTTTCGTTTGCTCAGGCTGCATTCTTTTGGCAATATTTCTCTTAGCCACAAGCTTCTCTTTGTCCTTTTTTATAAAATCACTAATAGCTTTTCTTTCCTCAGTAGTAAGGGGTTTACTTTCAATGATGAAGTCTACGCCTTTTGGCTCTCTTATGTGTCCCATATTTTTATTGTTTAAAATACTTTTTCACTAATATCTTCGCTGACTCCGCTGGAATAATCATTCTGTTTCTACCGATGTGGAATGCTCCTAAGGTCTTTTCATAATGCTTTATCAGGTTTGTCTTAGCCGTAAATGCAACATAACCGTCAAATCCATGCTGAAACGATATTTTACAAGCATATGCCACCAAATTACCTGCCACGCCTTCATAAAGTTTGTCCTGTCCAATATTGAACGGAGCGCTTTCAAGGAGGTTCATCAGAATATGGTCTGCCTCAATTGTCAGGCTTAGCAAACCCTGAACTATGTCTGAGTTATTTACAATGGTTAGTTTATAAACTTCCTTTGCATTGTCTGCCAGTTCAGATTTCCAGTTAAAGTTCCAGCCATTCTTCTTGGTTATCTTCTTCAGGTCTTTTATTGTCAGCCGTAAAATCTCTGTTTGGAAACTGTCGCCAGATATCGTGTTCTGAATCGAATTGGTAAGTTTATCTATTACAAAGTCAAGTAGGATAGGCTCCTGATTTTCCATTATATTAGTTTATTCCTACTAATATAGGAATTTTAATCCTTTTTGTATGCCCGCCAACGGACTGGGCTAAACGATGGCGAAGCCGTTGGCCGAAGGGTGACGTTTATGCTTTGTTGGTGGTTGTATTTCTCCTACTTAACATTTGAAGCTGAATTTTTTTTTCCTGCGTCAATAAGTATGATGTTGGGCATATTGCCAATTTTAAGTTCCTTCAAAATTTTGGATGTTTTCCTAAATTCACTATTGTCAAAGTATAGAATTGCTTTTATTGAACTGTTAGTATTATTTGCCTTTTCGTAAATTTCCACTTGTTTCGACAAATTTTGTTTAAGTTTGGAATTTGAAGCAAGTTTGAATTCTATAAGGGTCTTATCTTTTGACCCTTTTGATATTGCATAATCTACAGGACCACGTCCATTATTTGTTTCTCTGTTGATATCAAAGTCGGAGGCATACCAAGTTAGGCGGTAAATTATTTGTAAGTCTTCTTCTCTTTTAATTGGTTTGCCATCAATGTAAAAAAGCCTGTATCCATCATTATTTTCAATTACTTGCTTTAAGAAGTTAACTCTTTTCAAAGCTTCATCAAATGAACTTTCAGGACTTATTTTATAGAAATCTGTATTGTTTATAAGTTTTTCAACGAAAGCACTAATTTTGTGTATGAAAACAGTCTCAACTTCTTGAACCTTTTGTTTTGAAACATTCTTTGCTCCTTCTTTATTTTCTTCTTTCTGTTTTATATACCACTTAATAATTTCAGGATATTGCCTTATTGTTTCTTGAATGGCTTGTGTTATTTCTTTTTGGGAATTCTGTTTATTCTTAGGAGGTTTTGGGAGTTTTTTATAAAAATAATTGGATATTTCATTTCTCAGTTGGTCATTCGGAATACTGTTACATATTTTCCTAAAGTCGCCTCGCAAGTCATTACTATTAATCCAATTTTCGTCTTTAGTTAAAAGCTCTTTCGGCATCCACCGTTCAAGTTCATAGTCAAAGAAAACCTTATCAACCATAACAGCATTAAGTTGAGAAGGGTCTACATATTTTTTAGCAAAAATTTCTGTATAGATTAATAAATATTCCTTTGTCAGGTTCGTAGTAAAGTCGCTTATGTTGTCCTTGCCCACACCAAATTCAAATAGTCCAGCTTTTTCGAGATGCGAACTTTCTGTAATCTTCTCTTTGCCCAAGTCGTCAAAAACAATAGGCATAGACGAGGACATTGCTTTCCCAAATTTTTCACCTAACCCACTTCCTCCATTTCCAACTTTGCTGTAGCCAAACCAATTTTGTTTTACTTCACGCAACAGATACCAAGATTTAACTTGTGATATATCTGTTATTCCTTTTTCTGACTTTGCCTTAAGAAAAGTTAAATAGTCCAATATCTTTTGGTGTAACTCTTGATATTCAAGCTTTTTACTTCCGAAAAGTAGAAAGGGGTCAATAAATAATGGCAAATCATTTATTAGTGACACGTTAAATGCGCCGTATTCATCTAATGTTTCTGGCGAAACATTAAAAAAGTCAGAGAAGTATATTTTCATTTTAAAATGTTCCTGTGTTACGGTGCCTTTTTAATATTGCCACCAACGCTTTTTAGCTAAAAAGCGCGGAGTGGTTTTTAGGTTTTGTTGGGCGAAGTAATTTTTAAAGATTTTAGTAAAGGATAAATTGAGCAGAAAAATTATTGGCAAATTATCATTTGAAAAGCTTTATATATCAAGTTAATTTTCAATTTCCCAGATTCCATCAATAGGATTCCATTTACATGCAGTCCACTCAATCCAATTTTCATCAATACGTTCCCAAGATGTTGTATATCCAACACAAACTTGCCGTGGCCTCTCGACCTTAAGTTGTATTGGAGCATAAGCCAAACCACGACATTGTTCAAAATCACTATTAAACTTTAGAGGGTCACAAAATCCAAAAAAGATTGCTTTACCTGTATAATTTTTACATTGATATAAACCTAAATCTTTTTTGCTCCTGCCTCTATGATTTGTTAGAAATTTATTTGCTTCCCCGTATGACCATTCGCCTTTTATGATATTTTCAGCGGCATAAGCCATTATTTCTTTTTGTGTATCTAGGTATTTATCTAAATATGCAATCCTATTTGAATGATGGATGTTTCCAAAAACTTTAGGATAAGATATTAATATAATAAAACTGCTAAAGGCAACAATCATTTTTCTATTTATAGATGTATCAGCAATTGAATAAATAATTAATCCTATCAGCCAAAAAATAGCATAAAGAATAATTGTCCAACCAAATCCATAAGGGTCAATGGATGTATAATAATCTCCCGAAAAATATAAAAGGATAATTGTTGTAAGAGGAAAATACATAAGTAATAGACCTATTATAATTCCAATTATCCTTATTGTTATTTTAACCACTTAGAGTAATTATTAATATTTAGGTTATTTAGTTATATAGTTATTTATTACACCCAACTTGTAGATATACGGAATTACTCCGGTTATCCGCCTAAAAATGGTTGGATAAACGGAGTCGTTCCGGTTAGCTGCATTATCCTTAAAGTAATCTAAATTTACATTCCGCTAGCTGCCGAAAATGGTGGAATTTAAAAAATCGTTGCGGAACTTGCCTTTCGGGTCGAACTGGGCTACTATTTTTTTAAATTCCGGGAGCTTTTCGTAGTGGGTGGCTAGTACCTGGGGGGCCATCGTGAACAATTTTCCCCAGTGCGGGCGGGCTTGATACGGGGCTAATTCTTTTTCGATAACGGGCAATAACTTACTCACGGCCGGCCAGTCTTGTTTCCAGGTAAAATGCAGGGCTACGCTGGGGCGCTGGTAGCAGGGGCTCAGCCACAATTCGTCGGCGGCGATGGTGCGGATTTCGGAAATAAACAGGTGCGGACTAATTTGTTTACCCAGGCGGGCCAGGGCCTGAATCGCTTCCACAGCCTGATTTTGCGGCACGAAATATTCGGTTTGCAGTTCTACGCCGGTGCTGGGCGTGAAACCCATTTTAAAATGCGGTAAACGCTCGTACCAGGGTCCGGAAACGCCTAACTGCTCGGTACAGTTTTCGGCGGAAACCTCCACAATGGGATGCAGGTTTTTGGTAGCGGCTATCGCCCCGTAGAACTCCGGAAGAGCTTGCTGGTTAGCCGTATTATCCAGGCGGCTTTTTACCCAGACTTCGTTGATGCTGTTATGTACCCAATCGGTAAACAAGCTCACGCTGTAACCCGCCGAAACAATTTGGTCGAAATTTTCTTTTAACTGCTCCAGGGGTAAGCGCTCATACACGCGTTGCTGCATGGTAAAAGCCGGTTCTAAGGCCAAAGTAACTTTTGTAATAATGCCGATTGCGCCCAAGTTTACCACCATCCCGTTAAATAGGTCAGCATTTTTTTCCCGGGATATTTGGTGCAGGTTCCCGGCAGCATCTATAAACTCTAAGCCTACCACGGCGGTGGCTAAATTGCCATTTTTTACGCCGGAGCCATGCGTAGCCGTAATAATAGAACCCGCCACCGAAATATGCGGCAGCGAAGCCAGGTTATGCAAAGCATAGCCTTTTTCGTGCAGGTAAGGGGCTAATTCGCCGTATTTAATGCCCCCTTCCACGGTTACAGTGTGGGTTTGGGTATCCAGCGAAACTACTTGGTTTAGTTCTTTCGTCGAAAGTAAATGGTGCTGGCTATCGGCAATGCGGTTAAAACAATGCCGGGTACCTAATACTTTCAACTGCGGTATTTTCTTTACCAAAGCTTGCATTTTCGCCGCCGACTTGGGGTACACAACCTTATTGGTGCTGAATTCAATATTACCGGCCCAGTTTTTTAAAGGGTCGGCCGGCAGCCATTCGGTAAATGGTAAAATGGCGCTGCCAGCGGTAACCGTAGAACTTAATTTATTAAAGGTTCTTCTTTTCATGATGCAGTTTAGGGTATAGAATGATGTATTCGAGACCTGGTAATTAGGAGCATTTATAAATATAAGGCTTTTACCTAAAATTTAGTTTATTTCGAGGATAGATGCCCCGGAAGTGCCCAGAATTAATCTATCGCATGCGGTATTGCCTTTCTGGAACCGGAGGGGGAAGTACTTTTCACGTTTAGCTTTTCAGCCGCGACAAAGGTTTAAAAACGGTAAGGGGGGCTTTACCGGCCATTGTGGCGCAACATCCGGAACTAGTGGATTTAGAATGGAGCCATAAACCCCCAAGAGTGTGGCGCAAGTCCGGTGAAGAATACCGGAACAATTAAATTACTCGCCATTAAGTTAAAAGTAGAATATACCTGGAGAATAACGCGCTTCTTCCCTGCTTCTCACTCCGACTGATTAAAATCTTCCACTATGGGTAGGTTAAAAAGGCAGCAGCTTCAATCGAATAGTCGTGGGTGAAGAATGATCCTGGCAATCATTTCTGGTAAGCATCCGGTTTTTCAAAATCAAGGCCTAGTTCCGGGAACAAGCCTTGCAGTTTAGCAGAATGGCAGTACTACAAGTTAATGATGTTCCGGTGCCTTTTGGAGTATTCTTGTAAAACAGGAAAATAGGGCAAAACACCTATGCTTCGGTGAGGCCAATTATTCTGGTAATAACGTGTCGGGCCTGTTTTGCCGTTAACAAAAGCGGCAATTATCCGCTCCCTATCTGGATTTGCTTTTTCCGGTTTTCGGTCGTTAATAACTTCTCAAATACTGTTGGTAGGTGGTAAAAAGAATATCCGGCAGGGTAGCAATATTCTCTACTATCTGCAGGAAAGAGGTAAAGTAAATCAGGTAAGCGGGATTAATGAATAAGATTAAAAGCAAGCTATTTTTAGCTGGGTTTCTGTTATTTTTTTCAAAACTGGTTTTTTGAAGAGGCTGCTTAAATTAAGAGCGTTCCCGGAACATGAAATAGCTAAAAATTTAAAAAATCAGGCTTACAAACCAATACCATCGGTTTTAATTTGCAGCAAAAACTGCGCTTTTTTCTCCTGGATAAGAGTGGTTAAATGTGCGGCATAATCTGCTACACTTTGCTTTTCTGTTTTTAAAGCAACATATACTTCCCGGGATTTGTGGCGGAGGTGCGCGGTGTTATTTTTATGTAATTCCCGGGCCCGGAAAACCCGGTTTGTTTCGGTGTTGGTATTAAAACTGCTTAAATCTCCGGCTGCCTGCAACATACTCGTAATCCACTCCGATAATTCGAGATGTTGGTTCGTTAATGTTTGCAGCGTTTGATCCAGCTTAACAGGATTGTTGGTCGCTATGCTGGCTAAAGGGCTTAGCAATGCTTGGTAAGCCTGGTAGCCTAACTCGGTTTCGGCTAATACGGCATCTAATTCTTTTATTTCGGTCCGGAAAACTTGCAATTTCGTTAACAAAGTGCTTTTCTTTTTTTTCCAGTTTTTGAGTAAAGAAACTAATTCCTGCTCTGTTTTTTCTGCTTCGTATTTTAGCTGCGAAGGACTTTTTATTAATTCAGTAGACATGGGATAAAAATTAAGGTACGTGATTGCTAGAGCACTTGCTTTACTTCGGACTGGCATAATTTTTAAAAAACCGGAAAGCAAACTATTTCGCCCAGTTCATTTTTCACATGAAAAGCAGGAATTCAGTCCCAGTTAGTTCTACTTTTAAAAATACTTTAATCACTACTAGCAAAGTTTATTTTAAGCAGAGATGTTTCCCAGAAAGGTTAAGCCTTTGCGGGTAGTAACAAAAATTTGTTTTTTAGCGCTGCGCACTACCAGCAAATCCGAAGCAATGAGCTTATCGTCCACAAGTTTTTTAATGTACTTATCATAACTATCCGAGGTAAGCGGTACATGCAGGTGTTCCAGAATAGCCATCCGGCCATGTGGTTCGGTACAATAACCTAATATTTGTTTAGTGGCTTCTTCCGGCGATAAGTTCTGGGCATCTGTCAGCATATTGTTGTATTTAAGGTAAATTTAATTTATTATTAATTGGTATGCAGTTCTGCTTATGCCAAGTAGTAAAATAAGAAAGCTACAGGTAAACAGATGCGGTTTATACTTATTTTTGAATTTTTACTCTAAAACAGCCATGCCGCTAAAATCCAAATTCAGGTAAAACATTACATTCTTAAACTAAGCGGTTATGGACTTAAACCTAAAGATTTTGTCGTTTTAATTCTTATTGAAGCTGCTTTAAAACAAGTAAACCAAAACTAATAAACAGTTAAAATCATAATTCTGGTTATTAGCATTTTACTAGCAAAATTACTGCTTTAACTGTTATTAGGAGAGTATACGGCTTTCATGAAATTACAACTACATAATCCAGATTATTTATTAACCTAATTCAAAAGAAATTATTTATATAACCCAGCATAGCCCAACATAATCCTCGATTTTTTAATATTTTGATTAAACGGGTCTCTTTTAGCAGCCGGTACGTATAAATAACAAGTGGGTACTTTACTTTAGAAATCATGAAAACTAAGGCCGTTGTGCTAGTGGTAGGGATGGGAGCATTATTCTTTATGTCTACCAAAACTTTTGCTCAATCCGATAACAGCCCCGAAACGCGGGTGATGGCAAGCCAAGTGGACAAAGGAGAGGAAGATAAAAGTCGCTTAAAAGATGCCAAGGAACTGAAAAGAAGCACCAAAGCGGAGGCTAAAATGGCTAAAGCTACTGCTAAAGAAGCCAGCCGGATAGAAGATGATGCCTCCGATGCGGCGAAACAAGCTCGCCAAGCGGCCCGCCGTGAGATAATAGCCCAAAAAAGCCGCAACAACGCCGATGAGCAAGCCCGGAAAGCAGCTGAGGCCACTGAGAAATCAAATAATAATTAAGATCTAAAAATTTTTAAATGTAAGAAGAGGTTGCTGATGAGCAACCTTTTTTTATGCCTGAATTCTAAAAAGCAACCTTTAACTGTTCGATCATGAATTTTATGTAATTCAGATCTTAATTTTAAAGCGATTTACGGCAAAAAATTTAAAAATTTTGCTGAACAGCGTTATTCTTCTTTTTGTTTTTGGCGGTGATAATACCTCCGGGATTTGGTCGTGCTGCCGCAATCCACGGGATTACACCAGAGCCGCTTGCCATTTTTGGTTTTATCTAAAAATAACCAACCGCATTCGGCACATTCTTTTATTCTTTTCCGGTCTTCGTGAACCAGCGTTTGGTAAGCCGAATACAAAATTATTTTTAACGGACCTTCCAATTCATTCTCATATACTTCTTGTTGCAGCGCGTAGTCCGGGCCTTGCCAAGTAAGAAAAACCCCGGCCAACGCCCCAGATAAGTTTTGATTAAAAGTAGCCACCACTGCGGCGGTTGGAATAGTACCAGCGGCAATCGCTGAGAAAAGACGGTACAAGTTTTCACGCACCGCCACAATAGCTTCTAAGGCCGCTTCGGCCGCTTCGGGGTTTTGCGCACTATACTGGTCTAATTGATCTAAGGTACTTTCCGGCAAAATCTGCACCCGCCGGCACAAAATTAAAAAATCGGCGTAGGTCGCCAGGTAGTTATGTACTTTCTCTACTTTTCGGCTGCGTAGGGTATTTACGAAATCAAAACAAAGTACTCCCCCATCAAACTGAATCGTTTTTATGGTATTTTGATTCGCCATACTTCACTAATTAAACCACTTTAGGTAGTAACAATTTATAATGTTATTACGTTCTAATCCTTTTTAAGTAGTAAAAATAAGTAAAAAGCTACTTAATTCCGGCAGCATTGGCATAGAAATTTAAAAAAGCATTCCGTATGAAAACCAGAATAAACGAATTACTCATTAGTTACCGGGAAATATACCGGGGACCAAACTGGATTGAAGTAAGCCTGCAGCCGGTTTTAGCCGACGTAGATAGTACTTTGGCTTTTACCGATCCACCCGGCAATCGTAACTCTATTGCTAAAATCGTTTGCCACCTGGTTTTTATCCGGCAATATTTAATCAAAAAGCTGCAAGGCGACCTAAGCACCGTTATTGACCAAGACAAATCTTTTAACACGGCTGCTTATGGTAGTCATCCGGAAACTGCCTGGCAAAACTTACAAGAGGAACTGGCCCGTACTTTTCAGGAAATAACGGACCTGTTACCAGCCGCCGAACCAGCATTGTTAGAAAAACAGGTTTTGCCCCGCGATTACAGTTTCGATTATTTAATTGCCGGCATTATCCAGCACGAAGCCTATCATACCGGGCAACTCGAATTTTTAAAAAAGCAACTGCAGCAACTCGCTTTAAATAAGTAATATCATGGCTAAAACCACTAAAGTTCCCCGTTGGCTGGTATTGGTAGCCTTTGCCAATATTTACCTGGTTTGGGGTTCAACGTACCTGGCTATCGTTTTTGGCCTCGATGGCATACCACCTTTTATTTTGTCGTTTATGCGTTTTTTAACGGCCGGCGTTATTTTATTTGTGTGGTGTTTATTCAAAGGCGAACCTTTGCCCACACGCCGGAATTTTGGTTTAAATGCCGCCTGCGGATCTTTCATGTTGGTTGGTGGCTCCGGGTTGGTCACCTGGGCCGAGCAATTTATTAGTTCGGGCAGCGCGGCTATTTTAATTGCTACAGAGCCGTTTTGGTTTGTTTTGCTGGATAAAAAATGCTGGTCCACGTACTTTTCGCACAAATTAATTATCTGGGGCCTGATTATCGGGTTTGCGGGCGTAATCCTGTTTTTTATTCTACCTGGTAAAGCCAGTCTTATGTCCGGTTCGGAAGAACACCTAATTGCCTACCTGGTTTTATTGGGCAGTTCCGTTTTATGGGTAGTGGGTTCCCTGCTTTCTAAAAATACCGGCGACCAAAAAGATTCTACGGTAATGACAACGGCGCAGCAACTCATGGCGGCGGGCGCAGTAAGTTTTGTTATTAGTTTATTTACCCAAGAATGGCCAAGCTTTTCGTTGGCCGAGGTAACGGTAAAAGCCTGGGGCGGCTTAGCATTTTTAATTATTATGGGATCGCTGGTCGCTTATTTATCTTTTATCTGGCTTATTTCCGTGAGGCCACCCGCTTTGGTGAGTACGCACACCTACATCAATCCGGTAGTGGCGGTATTGCTGGGTGGTTTGTTCGCCGCCGAAAACATTACGCTGGGGCAAGTGGCCGCCTTAGGAATTATTCTGGCAGGAGTGTTGCTGACTAACATTCCGGGTTATAAAAAGCAATTAACTACTTCCAAGTAGCTTTTTTTTTAAATTTTTGCCAGCTTTTATCCTGTCGAGCTAAGATTCTATCCCGGGCGATTTTATAATTCGGTAATCAGGTACAAATTCCAGGATTCATCCGTAAAAGCAGTATGGATAAAACAGCCAGTTTCCGGTTTGTGGGAGCGCTTAACGATTTTCTGCCCAAAGCTCAAAAAGAAAAGGCAATCCGGTACAGTTTCGGCGGCACACCCGCCGTGAAGGATGCCATTGAAGCATTGGGGGTACCGCACCCGGCAGTAGCAGTAATAGTGATAAACAAGAAACCTGTGGCTTTTAACTATTGGCTCCAGGCAGAAGATACCGTGGAAGTTTATCCGCAAGAATACCCTACTAAATGGCCCCAGGCTCCTAAGCTGCGAGTAGAACTACCACAACCACCTGCGTTTATCCTGGACGTGCACCTGGGTAAACTAGCCAAAAGCCTGCGCCTGCTGGGTTTTAATACCATTTACGAAAATAATTACGACGACCAAACCATTGCCGATAGAGCCGCCGCCGAAAACCGCGTAGTACTTACCCGCGACATAGGCTTGCTAAAATTAAGAATAGTACAATGGGGTTACTGGCTGCGTTCGCAAAATTCTGAAAAACAATTAGCCGAAGTGCTGGCTCATTATAACCTGTTCAACAAAGTTCAACCGTTTACCCGCTGTTTGATGTGCAACGGCTTATTACTAAACGTACCGAAAGAAGCGGTGTTAACTCAATTGCCGCCCAAAACTAAAATTTACTTTCAGGAATTTCACCAATGCCAGACTTGCCGGCGCGTATTCTGGAAAGGTTCGCACTACGAACGTATGGAGCAATATGTACAACAACTGCATTTACCGGAAACAGATCGTTAAATTTAAAAATTCAATCTTTTATTAATTTATATAACGTGCGAGCTAAGCAAAGCCTACACGAAATATAAGCTAATCTTCTTTATTACCGTCATTCTGGAAGAATGTAACCAGTAAGTAATCGGTTAGATTCTTCCAGAAGGACCGTAATAGACGGGAAACACGATCGTTTTATCATTTTGGCTAATACAGAGATGTACTTTTGTTGGTAAGGGCTTCGCTCGAACGCACGTTATTTAGCAGCATTTGCTTTCTGGTATACCCGTACGTAATCTACTTCAAAGCGGGTAGGGAACGTAGTTTGCGTTGGGTCTCCCCCGTTATCGCCGCCAATGGCTAAGTTTAATAACATATAATGCGGGTGGTGAAACGGGTTTTTATTTGTGCCATCCTGGTTGATGGTTTGGATGAGGTTTACTTCGTTCAACAATAGATCATCCACGTACAGCCGGATAAATTTTTCGTCCCAGTCCATGCGCCACACGTGGAACTTCTGTGCCCAGTTAGAATCCGGGAAAGAAGTGACGGCCTTTTTAGTAGTGCTCCACTTGGCACGGTATTGTTTATCCGTGCCCCAGGCTAGGTTGGCCAGCAGCGAATCGCGGTAATATTCCATAATGTCTACTTCACCGTTGCGGGGCCACTCGCCGGCTACGCCCAAAGTCCAGAAAGCGGGCCAAAGACCCGGACTGATGTTTATTTTGCCACGCATTTCCCAGCGGCCGTATTGCCATTCATGTAAGCCTTTGGTATTTAAACTGGCCGACGTGTAATTTGCATTTTCCCGGTTCCGGCGCCAGTCCGGGTTGTTAGCTTGGTAATTAGGATTTGGCTTTTGTTCGCGGCGGCCCATAATAATTAAAAATCCGTTTTCGCACCGGGCGTTTTCGGGTTGGTACCACTGCGCTTCGTGGTTCCGGACAAAACCTTTTTCAAAAGTCCAGTTCTTCGGATCGGGCATGCCGGGTACGTTAAATTCATCGGCCCAAACGAGTTGCCAGGCATCCGTTTTTTTAAAATTTTTCGATTTAAAGGCTGAAGGGGACTTGCTTTGGGCAGACAAATAAGTTGGAGCCAATAAGCAGGCGAACAATAGCGTAAGAACCCAGGATCGTTTCATAGCGGCGGCGCGTGAATTCTAAATATAAGACTTTCTGTGGAATTTTTTGCTTTAGCTAACCGTGCCTACCTTTGCGCAAGCAATAAATTTAAAAATATGCAAACACCACTCAGGCGGTTCCGGATAATAGGCATTATAGAAGGCATTTCGTATTTAATTTTACTGGGTATTGCCATGCCTTTAAAATATTTAATGGGCATTCCGGAAATGGTAAAAGTAGTGGGCTGGGCGCACGGGGTGCTTTTTGTCTTATTTGGGCTGGCTTTGCTGCACGTTTGGGTAAACCGGCGCTGGAGTTTCGGGCGGGCTTTCCTGGCTTTCCTGGCTTCGCTGGTACCTTTCGGCACATTTATTTTTGATAAAAGCCTGAAGCGCGAAGAAAAACTGGTGAATAATTGAACTAAGAATAGTTATTCCGGCTCGGTTACTCGGAGGCCGTAGGATCATTAAGTTCTAATTCCAGCACGAGTGCTATTGCTCGTGAGACTTACCGTCCGGCCCCTGGCCGGAGTAAAGGCACCGATTTTACCATGCATTTAGGCACAAGTTTTAAAACTTGCGCCAGGTAAAATGTTCTTATTCCCACCGACTACAACAGTTAAGCTAACCCGAAGCAATATCGGGATCATCAGTTAACCTGGCGACGTAGTGCTGTAAAGTTTGGTAATCGGTGGGAGTGTCGATATCAAAACCACCCAATTCAAAAGGAATATTACCCACTTCTTCTGAAAATTTAAAAAGCAGTTTTTTGGCACCTTGCGCACCGCTCAGATTAGTTAAATCCGGGAAGAATTGCTTATCAAATAAAACGGGCGTGCCAATGGTATCCTGGTAAGCGCAGGCAATGATTTTTTTTAAATTTTTTTCTTTTTCCGCGACTAATTGCTGCAATATTTTGCCCGACACAAAAGGCTGGTCGCAGGTCATTAAAAGCACACTGTCCAAGTCCGGCACGGTTTGCAGCAAAGCGTGTACGCCATGCCGCACGGAGGCTCCCATGCCTTCCCCCCACGCTGGGTTTTCGACAATGGTAATCTCCGGAAAGTTTAACTGCGAACGTAGTTCATCAGCCTTCGCGCCCAGCACTACTACCACGGGCGCACAACCCGAATGCCGCGCCGCCTGTACGGCGTGGTACAGCAAGGTTTGCCCCTGAAATTCTAAATTCTGTTTGGGGCTACCGAAGCGTACCGAAGCGCCCGCAGCCAGCAAAACTAATCCGGTTTTCGTCATTTTTTTAAATTTACGCAACGGCATCCGGCACGGGTTGCGCAGCTGTAACCGGAATGGGCGTTTCTATGATAGTGCGGTCGTGAATAGCTTCCGGCTTATTTCGCAAGGCGGTGCCCGGTTTACCCGTTAATACCGCTTTTATTTCGGATAATACCGATAAGGCAATTTCTTCGGGAGTTTCGGCGCCAATATCTAAGCCCAGCGGTCCGTATACTTTTTGCATTTGGTCGGGTGTAAATCGCAGGCCTTCGTCCTGCAACTCCGTAAGCATTTGGGTTAGTTTTTTTTTAGGACCTAAAACCCCTACGTAAGGCACCGCTAGTGGAATTAACTGGCGCAGCATAGCTATGTCGAAGTTGTAATTGTGCGTCATGAGCAGGAAAACAGTTTGCCCATCCACGGGGATTAAATCTAAAACCTGCGGCGGTTTTGCCAGCAGCACTTTATCTGCCAACGGAAATCGATTTTTTACGGCGTAGTTGGTGCGACCGTCTATTACCGTTACCAACCAACCCAAAATACTGGCCATTTGCACCAAGGGCTGGATATCGTTGCCGGCTCCCAAAACAATTACTGATACCGGTGGACGCAGATATTCTACAAAAGCGCTGATTACTTTATCTTGTACCTGGTAATTGCGAATAACTGATTTTTGATTTTTTAAAACTTGCATGGCTTCCTGGGCCAATAACTCCTGCAAAGCCGTTGGTTGCACGTGGCCTCTCGCTGCCGCTTTTTCGGGGAGCAGCAAGCAGGTACCTGGTTGTAGGCCCATCCGGTTTTGCAGCGAAAATAACGTAACAACTACCCCTTGCTGCCGCTGGCTTAACACCGAACGCAATAAAGCAATCGGATTATCGGGATTTTCGTCCGCAATAGGCTCAATTAAAATCTGAATAATGCCATTGCAGCCTAGCCCTACACCTAACCGGGAATCATCGTCGTCGGTAGTATCGTAGGTTACCAGCAGGGCTTTTTGCTGGGCCATTACCAACCGGGCTTTGCGCAGCGCATCGCCTTCGAGGCAACCGCCGCTAATAGCACCGGTTAATTCGCCGTCTTCGGTTACCAGCATCCGGGCGCCAGGCCGCCGGTACGCCGACCCTTCTACCTGCACCACCGTGGCTAGGGCCGTCCGCTTTTTTAACTGACTGGCTACATCATAAGCCCGTACAATATCTTGTATTTCTTTCATACTAATTTAATAGTTAAATATAAGCAGTTACCTGATAATAAGGCAAGCCCCGATATTTAAACTAGCGAAAAACAGCCCAATGGGAGCGATTGTTTCTAAAAAGTAAACTGCTCAGCTTTAGTAAAATAGCAAAGGCAAGTGTTACAACTTGCCTTTGCTATTTTACTAAAGCTATTTTAAATTTTATCAACCTTCTACTTCCTGGGTTACCGGTACGGCTTTAGGTTGTACTTCGTAGAGGTAAAAAGGCACTTCGTACCCTTCGCGCTGTAAAATAGGTTTGGCCACGTTAAACACCGGTACGCCCGCCGAGGTTTTTCCTTCTAAAGTACCCACGTGGGCGTGGCCGTGAAAAGCCGCCAGTACCTGACGCCGGTTTATCGGTTCTACCAGCCGGGAGCAGCCCAGAAAAGGAAATATTTCGGGTGGTTCGCCCACTACGGTTTCTTTAATCGGCGAAAAATGAAGCACCACAATTTTAGGCAAATCATCGGTATAATCTACGTCCAGGTGGGCTAGGGCCCGGTCTAGGCGCAAGGCATCGTCCACGGCTTCCTGCACAAAGCTTTTGATCATGGGTTCGCCGAACATGGATAGCATGTACTTATCGAAACCGCCGCCAAAGCCTTTTACCCCGGCAAAGCCAATGCCTTGCAATACTATTGTTTGTCCATCCAGAATATGTACTTTATCACTTTCCAGCATTTTTTTAATATTTTTCTGCTGGTCGCGCTCGTAGTCGTGGTTTCCCAGCACGGCCACTATCGGAATGGTACAGGCTTTTAGTTCGGCGGCCAGTACTTCGGCTTCGGCCAGGTGGCCGGTATCGGTCAGATCCCCGCAAATTAGTAAAATATCAGCCTGGGCCGAAACCGTCCGAAAGTAGTCAACCCACTTTCCCTGGTCCGTTTCTTTCACATGAATATCGCCCACGGCGGCAATCCGGACGGCGCTGCGCTGTTTGTTATCTTCCATGGTTAAACAGTTTTGATGGTAACTACCTTATACTCGGCATCCACAATATCGGTTCTATATTGCGTCTGGTCGATGATCGGCCCCAGGCAAACTTTTTCGACGGGTAAAGGCATATCAAACTGGCCTTTGGCTCTTTCGATTAAGGTATCAAACAGCCAGCGCGGTACTAAGTCGCGCTCCGTCGGGTACACAAACTGAAAAAGAATGACCTGCGCCAGCAGTAAATGCCAGTGTTGCTCCAGGCGGGTCCAGATGCGGTTCCAGTCTAAGCGGTGGCCGTATTTTACAATAATGTGGTTTACATCGGCACCATCGTAGCGTTCCCGGTTTTGCACGTATACTTTGCACCACAGTAATTCTTCCGCGGGAATAAATTTCACGGGTACGCCGTACGCCTCGCCCACTACCGCGTGCTCAAACCACGACTCATCTACGGTGCAAATGTTGTTTACCGTATTAAAAATAATATCGATGTAATAATTATTCCGGAATACTTTGGCCAGCCAGCGTACATCGGTTAGCTCGGTCGCAAAACCATTATCCGCGAAAAATTTTAAAATTTTGGGGTAATCGCCGGCTTTGCAAAATAAATCCAGATCTTTCAAATCGCGGATAATGCCCGTATACTGGCGCAAGGCTAAACCGCCGCCCACCAAAAACGGAATTTCACTTTCGGAAAGTAAGCGTAAGGCATCGGCGAAAAAACCATGCGCGGCTGTTTGTAATTCGTCTTCTTGTATCATGTATTATTTTATGCGCTTAAAGGTAAAGGAATGTGCCCTACCCGGCAGTTTTGAGCCAGTAATCAGCCCGCTAACGTAATTAATCCCGGAAAATAGGGCAAAGTAGTAGGTTTACTTATTTCGGGCAGATTTGTTATCCGGATGGCCTAAGAAACCTATTTTTTTGTATTTAACTTTGGTTAACCGCCTACCGGCTTATTTATATCTTGAAAATTTAACTTATTAGCCTGAGCTAAGTTTAATACCTTTACCAACTCCATTTTCAAAAGGATTTACCTTCTGCTTTTAACTATGAATAAAAAACGCATTGCCATAGACATGGACGAAGTAATGACCGATGCCATTGGTCGTTTTATAGAATTATATCAACAAGAATTTAACGAGGATTTGTCGGCGCTGCGGCAGCCCGGAAATAATTTAGAAAAAGTAGTACCGCCGGATCGTTTGGCTGCGGTAAAATCGTGGCCCCACCGTCCTGATTTTTTTAAAGATTTAGATGCCATAGATGGTGCCTTGCAAGCCGTAGCACAATTGCACCAACACCACGAAGTTTTTATAACCACGGCGGCCCAGGAGTTTGAACATTCGTTTACGCCCAAATACAATTGGATTAAGCAACATTTGCCTTTTATTACCTGGAAGAACATTGTTTTCTGCGGCGACAAAAGCATTATCCGGGCCGATTACCTGATTGATGACTTGGAACGGAATTTAAAAACGTTTACCGGGACTGGTCTGCTATTTACGGCACCGCACAACGCGCACGTGGAAGGGTATACGCGTTTGAATAATTGGCAGGAAGTGGTGGATTATTTTTTAAAATAAGCTATTAGCATATTAAACAACTTCATTAGATAGCTTGTTTTTTGGAGCCGGTTCCCGCCTCCAGGCTTTGGTGCTACCTAGCTTGATCAGTAACCAGTTTGCCTCTTGGCCGGCAGGCCCCGTTTGGCTCTTCCGGGCTGGTCTAAGCTTCCTTTCCTCCTTACGTCGGAATTCTGCTGCGCAGAACCAGAACCTTAGAAGGCCCTCCACAGCCAAACTGATGTCGTTTATGCTTAGCTTCGGCTTTTCTGGCTCAAATAGTTTAGACAGGAGAGAGTAGAAATTATATTTACTACATAACCAAATACTAGAAGTAGCAAAAGGAAACTTCCTCGTTCTATTTTCTTCTCATTAAATTTTAATGAAAGTTGGTTTAACATTCGGGTATTACTACTTAAAAAAAGTAATATCGGTAGCTCAGAACAATTGACCGTAGTTTAGCTATGAAGCACCTGCTAGGGTTCCGGTGCCGCAGGAATTCCGCAGCGAAGTAAGGAAAGAATGAAGCAATAGCGGCATCTCCTCCCCTGTTTTTAGGGGAGGTCCCGTAGGGGGAGGGGTTAACGCGGCTCGCCGGCCAGGAGGCAAACTTGAAAGTAGCAAGTTAGGCGGCACCAGTGCCTGGAGACTTGGAAAGGCTCCAAAGATCAACGTTAATAGTGCATCGCTTTTCCATTTAGAATGCTTACAGCTATAACTGAACAGAATTTGGGATAATTAAAGAACAAAAAAAACAGTTACAAAAGGTATCTACTGGTAACAATTGTAACTGTTTTTAAACTTTTAAAATCAACTTGCTTAAGTTAAGCTAACCAAAAGCTAATTCTGATAATTTTTTAAATTTTTACTTTTTCCGGAACACAATGTTGATCGGTACTCCTTCGAAGCCGAAGTGTTTCCGGATTTTGTTCTCCAGAAAACGGGTATAGCTTTCCTTAATGTACTGCGGTAGATTACAGAAAAACGCGAACGTTGGATTATGGGTGGGCAGCTGCGTGATGTATTTAATTTTCACGAACTTCCCTTTAATCGCCGGCGGTTGGTACGCTTCTATTTCTTTTAAGATAACGTCGTTTAACTTGGAAGTAGATATTTTCTGCGTTTTGTTTTTGTAAACCTGAAACGCTGTTTCGATGGCTTTATGCACGCGCTGTTTGGTTAATACCGACGTAAAAATGATGGGCATGTAGGTGAGCGGTGCCATTTTTTCGCGGAGCTGCTCTTCGTATGCCTTCATGGTATTGGTTTCTTTTTCCACCAAATCCCATTTGTTTACCAGTATCACAATGCCTTTCCGATTTTTATCCGCGAGGCCTACAATGTTCATGTCCTGGGCTTCCAGGCCGCGGGTAGCATCCAGCATTACAATGCACACATCCGATTCTTCAATAGCTTTGATAGAGCGCAGCACCGAGTAAAATTCAATATCTTCGTGTACTTTGGTTTTGCGGCGCAACCCAGCCGTATCGGTAATAATAAACTCCATCCCGAAGGCATTGTAACGGGAGTTAATGGAATCGCGGGTAGTACCGGCCACGTCCGTCACGATGTTGCGTTCTTCACCGAGCAGCAAATTTACAAACGAGGATTTACCCACGTTGGGTCGGCCTATCACCGCAAGTCGGGGAACACCTTCGTCGGGGTTTTCGACATCTTCGGTTTGGAAGTGCTTGACTACTTCGTCCAGCAAATCGCCGGTGCCGGAGCCACTCGCCGAAGAAACCGGAAATATTTCTTCGCCTAAACCCAAGGCGTAAAAATCACCGATAAACTGCGCTTTTAAGTTGGTATCGGCTTTATTGGCCACAATGTAAATGGGTTTATCGGAGCGGCGCAGTACGGCGGCAAATTCTTCGTCGAGGCTGTGCAAGCCTTCTTCTACGTCCACCATAAACAAGATCACGGTAGCTTCTTTAATCGCCAGTTCTACTTGTTTTCGGATTTCGCCTTCGAAAATATCATCCGAACCGTGCACGTAGCCGCCAGTATCTACTACGGTAAAATTTTTACCAATCCATTCGCCGTAGCCGTAATGGCGGTCGCGGGTAACGCCGCTTTGGTTATCCATAATGGCTTTACGCTCGCCAACCAGGCGGTTAAAAAGCGTGGATTTGCCCACGTTGGGGCGCCCCACAATTGCAACAATGTTTGACATTCGTCTTTGTTTTGTGGTTTCAGCCCGTGCCGGAGCGGACGGGTTACCGAAACCGATTTAGAAATTAATTAAAATCCATGGCCGGCAGTTCACAGCCGGTATTCCTTCCACGGGAGATAGTTGGTAGTTGTTGGTTGCTGGTTATTAGTTTAAAAGTACTAACTAACAACGAACAACTGGTAACGAACAACTACAAATCATTATACCCAAATTTATTCAACGCTTTCGGGTTAGAGCGCCAATCTTCCTGCACGCGAACGTACAGCTCTAAATGCACTTGTTTGGCAAAAAACTGCTCCATTTCCTGCCGGGCCTGGGTGCCAACTTTTTTCAGCATTTTACCTTCGTGGCCGATTACGATGCCTTTCTGGCTTTTGCGTTCCACCATAATTTCGGCCCGCATCCGGATAATGGTATCGTCTTCTTTAAATTCACCCACTACTACTTCGCAGCTGTACGGAATTTCTTTTTTATAATTTAAAAGAATCTTCTCGCGGATAATCTCAGCGGCAAAGAAACGCTCGGGCTTGTCGGTTAGTTCATCTTTGTCGTAATACGGCGGATGCACCGGCAAATATTCCAGGATAGAATTAAAAACCTGGTCGGTATTAAAATTTTCTAACGCCGAAATGGGAATAATGCGGTCAGCTTTAATTTTATCCTGCCAATACGCCACTTTTTCTTCTACTTCCGGCTCCGTGGACTGATCTATTTTATTGATCAGAAGCAAGATTTTAGCTTCTACATTTTGCAGCCGTTTAATAATTTCTTCTTCGTCGTGCTTTTCGTAAATGTCCGTAACAAACAAAATTACGTCGGCGTCTTCTAAGGAAGCGCTTACAAACCGCATCATGGATTGGTGCAACTCGTATTTGGGCTGAATAATACCAGGCGTATCGGAGTACACAATTTGAAAATCGTCGCCGTTGAGAATCCCCATAATCCGGTGCCGCGTGGTTTGCGCTTTGGAAGTAATAATAGATAGCCGCTCGCCCACCATTACGTTCATGAGCGTAGATTTGCCTACGTTGGGTTTGCCAATAATACTGACAAAGCCGGCTTTGTGTGGTTTTTCGCTCATAATTGGTTACAGGTTACAAGTTGCAGGTTGAAAAGTTTTAAGGTTGAAAGGTTATAAAGTTTAAAAGTTAACAGGTGCAAGTTCGGCAAAGAGGTAATAATTAATTTTACCTGCTATATTTTACTCCAACTAAGCAGCTAACGTTTAATTTTTAAATTTTCGGTTAACTTCTTCTAACTCTGGCAACGCGGCCGCAAAAGTACAGCTTTTTCTTGGTTTTTTGTTATACCCCGTGTATATAAGCCTGTTGCTACACAAATTTTCGAACAAAGCCCGGCCTTCGGGTGTTACCTTTTCAACTTTATAACCTTTTAACTTTCAAACTTTTCAACCGGCAACTTGTAACTTGCAACCTGAAACCTGCAACTTAAAACCTGCAACGCTAAACATGAATGATATCAATACCCGGAAAACCGGGGTTTTATTAGTTAATTTAGGTACGCCCGATACGCCCGAAACAGGTGATGTGCGGAAGTACCTGCGGGAGTTTTTAATGGATAAGCGGGTAATTGATATTCCGGCTCCCCAACGTTTTGTTTTGATTAATGGCATTATTGCTCCTTTCCGGGCCCCCAAATCGGCCAAAATATATAAAGAGCTTTGGGAAGAACGCGGGTCGCCGTTGTTGTACCACAGCGTAGATTTAAAAAATAGCTTGCAGGAGCAATTAGGTGCTAAGTACCACGTGGCCTTGGGCATGCGCTATCAAAGCCCTAGTATCCAAAGTGCGCTGGAAGAACTACGCAGCAAATTTGTGGACCGGATTATTGTGTTGCCTTTGTTTCCGCAGTATGCCTCGGCTTCTACCGGCTCTGTGCAGGATAAGGTAATGGAAATTGTGAAGGAATGGTGGATTGTACCGGATATTACATTTATCAGTTCGTTCTGCGACGATCCTTTGTTTATTCAGGCGTTTGCCGCGCTGGGTCGGAAATATTTAGAAAAAGAGCCTTACGACCACATTGTTTTTAGCTACCACGGCATCCCTGAACGACACATTTTAAAAGGCAGCGTGAATAATTACTGTAAACTAGGTTCCTGCTGCGATACCTACCACAAAATGAACCGGTATTGTTACCGGGCGCAATGTTTTCTAACCTCGCGGTTATTGGCCAAAGAATTAAACTTAACCGAAGGCCAGTACAGCGTTACGTTCCAGTCGCGGTTGGGGAAAGACCCCTGGTTAAAGCCTTATACCGATGTTTTGCTGCAAGACTTACCCGCCCAAGGTAAAAAACGGGTACTGGCTTTTAGCCCAGCCTTCGTAGCCGATTGTTTGGAAACGACCATTGAGGTAGGTAGTGAATTTAAGGAACTATTTGAAAAAGCCGGCGGCGAACACTGGCAATTAGTCGAAAGCTTAAATTCCAGTCCGTTGTGGGTTGAAGCCGTGAAGCAGATGATTTTACGGAATTAGTTTAACAGAAAAGGCAGCTACTACGCTGCCTTTTCTGTTAAATTTTAAAAATTTTGCTTTAATCATCAAATACATCCGACCAATCGGTATCTCCGTCATCTTCTATATTCTGCATAAAAGGTAATTTGGCGTACAAGCCAGGTGCCAAAGTACGCTGGTGATGCACCGTGCGCCGGCGCAAATTAAAACCCACAAAATAGTTAGCCCAAAAATTACTTTGAAACCCCAGGTAAATGGGTTCCCCTTTGGCTTGCTCCAAAACCGGACCGGCACCAGCACCTACCACTCCTAAACCTACCTGCATTTCGGCGTAATAGCGTTTCACGCCTTTCTGAAAATCAAAACCCAGATCTACTCCTACCGGAAATTTACTTAAATTCCAATAAGCCGCTTCCAGACCGTAGCTTACCTGATATTTTTTATCACTGATATTTAAATGCAACATTGGCCCGATGGTAAAGGCACTTTGGGCCTGACTTTTAAAGCTGAAGAGTACTAATAAAAGCAGAAGGTGAAAGGTACGCATGCGTCTACAATTGCCGATAAACCAAAAATCCATGTTCAGCAAATGTAACTAAAACCTAAATATTTAAAAAATTATATGTTTATAAAGATTTACTTAGAACGTTTGAAGCCTCGGTTAATTGCTGCAATAGCTTTACAGGCTCAGCTTGCACAATCAGGTTCGCTTGATATTCTTCCCGGATAAAGCCGTCGGCCACGCTCCTTTCTATGAATTGCATAAACGAGTTAAAGTAATTATTTACATTATAAAAAGCTACCGGTTTAGTAATGATGCCTAACTGGTTCCAGGTAATAATTTCACAAACTTCATCCAGGGTACCAAAGCCGCCGGGCATGGCAATAAAGCCATCCGCTAAACTGGCCATTAAAGCTTTGCGTTCGTGCATGGTTTGTACCACGTGCAGTTCCGTGAGGGAGGCATGCGCGACTTCCCGATCTACTAAACTTTGCGGAATTACCCCGGTTACTTTCCCGCCGTGCTGCAGTACACTGTCGGCAATGGTGCCCATCAAGCCCACTCTCCCGCCGCCAAATACCAGTTGGATGTTTTGCTCGGCCAACAATTTTCCTAACTCTTGCGCCCTGATTTTATAGATGGGATTGTTGCCAAAATTAGCGCCGCAAAAAACCGCTACACTTTTCATATTTTTAAAATTTTTAAAAAGAAGCCCGGGTCAGGCGATCGTTAATGGCTTTACCTAAACCCGTTTCCGGAACAAGTTCGGCTAAAATTACCGCAATGGGCAAGGCATCCAGATACCGCAACGCTAAAAACAAATTACGGGCGGCTTCGCTGGTATCGCCGCTGGGCGATAAAACAAATTGCTGGGCGGTTGGCACTGGTTCGTACAAATTCCGAAAAGACAAGATTCCCAGGCTTTGAGGCTCGTATTTTTTTAAATTTTCAGGGATGTTACCCAAGATAACTTTTTTGCGCGGCGCGTAATGGCTGCTCAGCATACCCGGGGCTTTGGGGTTAGAGCTGCTGGTTCTAACGTACGTAATGGGTTTGTTAATAACTGCCTCTATCTGGTCCAGAGCCAAACCACCTAAACGCAATATTTCCAACTGATCGTTTATTACCTGAATTATGGTCGACTCAATGCCTACCTGGCAAGGTCCGCCGTCCAGAATGTACGGGATGCGGTCGCCGAGTTGCTGGGCTACGTGTTGGGCCGTAGTGGGGCTTACGTAACCAAACGGGTTGGCGCTAGGCGCGGCTACCGGAAAATCTAATTGTTGCAGCAAACTTAAGGTAAGCGGATGATCCGGAATCCGTACCCCGACGGATTCGTTGCCCGAAGTAACTAACAACGGAATCTGTGGATTTCGGGGTAGTATTAAAGTTACTGGTCCCGGCATAAAAGCTTCGGCGAGTTTATAAGCCAAGTCCGGGATATGTACCGCAATTTGCTCGAACTGATTAATGCTGTGCGTGTGCACAATTAATGGATCAAAGGCCGGGCGCTGCTTGGCTTCGAAAATGGAAATGACCGCCGGTTCCTGAAATGCACTGGCCGCTAGGCCATAAACGGTTTCGGTGGGAATTGCTACTAGTTTACCGGTACGCAATAGAGTGGCTGCTTGCTCTATATCCGTTCCTATTACTGCCATAAGTTTTTAAAATTCAGCCGCAAAGGTAAGGCAATTCTTTTGTTTATTAACTACCGCCGTAACTTTAGTAAATACAACCGACATGCGTATAAAAAACACGAGCCGCCAATAAATTGGCAGCTCGTGTTTTTAAAAATTTAAAAAATCAATTTCAGGCAGGCACTTTGGCGTATAAACCAGCCAGCTTTTCGGCTACATAATCAATTTCGTCGGGAGTATTATACTTACTAAACGAAAACCGAATCGCCCCGCGGTCGGGATCGCAGTTTAACGCATTTAACACGTGCGAACCCGCGTTGGCCCCGCTGGTGCAGGCACTGCCCCCGGAAGCCGATATTTTGTTAATGTCTAAGTTAAATAACAGCATTTCGGTAATCTCGGAAGGCGGCAAGCTTACATTTAAAACCGTGTACAAGCTTTTATCCGCCATGGCCGAGTTTCCGTTAAATTCCACGCCCGGAATTTGCTCGGTTAAACGGGAGATCATCCGGTTTTTTAAATTTTGAATGTGCTGCTGGTGCGCATCCATGTCGCGGTAAGCTATTTCCAGCGCTTTAGCCAGACCAATAATACCGTATACATTTTCGGTACCACCGCGCATATTCCGTTCCTGCGAGCCCCCGTGGATAAGCGGCGGAATTTTGACGGCACCGTTGGTATAAATAAAACCCACTCCCTTAGGGCCATGAAACTTATGCGCCGAACCCACAATAAAATGCGCTTTTAGTTTTTGTAAGTCGTGGCGGTAATGCCCCATGGTTTGCACCGTATCGGAATGCTGAATAGCGTTGTATTTCGCACAAATCTCGCTGATGGCTTGAATATCGTTCAGGTTACCGATTTCGTTGTTGGCGTGCATAATGGAAACCAAAGTTTGCTCCTGCGTGGCCAAAAGCTCTTCCAAGTGATTTAAATCCAGGTTACCCCGTTCGTCGTGCGCCACGTAACGCAACTGAATTTCGCCGGATTTTTCCAGCGACTCCAGCGTATGCAGCACTGCGTGATGTTCCAGCCTAGAAGTAACTGCATGTTTTAAGCCCAAAGCCCGAACGGTGGAACAAATAGCCATGTTATCGGCTTCGGTACCTCCCGAAGTAAAGAATATTTCGGCAGGAGCCACATTTATTAAAGTAGCAATGGTTTTCCGGGATTTCTCGATGGCAGAGCGTACCTGTCGGCCATGGGCATGAATAGAAGAGGGGTTCCCAAAATATTCTAACATGTAGGGCACCATGGCATCAAAAACTTCTTTGTCCAAGGGCGTGGTGGCAGCATTATCCAGATAGACCATTGTTTCTTTCATTAAAAATTAAAAATCAGGAACGAGAAATTATTCTGATTCCGTTGATACTTAAAAGGCAAAAATAGAACATAAAAAAATGGATGGAAAGTTTAAAGCTTAAACTTTCCATCCATTGCTGATTTTTAAAGTATAATTTCTAATTCCTAATTTTTTAATTTTAGGCTTTTACCGTAATAATCTCTTTAATATCGGCGATGATTTTGTTAGCCAGATGCTCGGCCGTAGCGTTGGTTTCCGATTCGGCGTAAATCCGGATAATTGGTTCGGTGTTCGATCGCCGGAGATGCACCCATTCTTTATTAAACTCGATTTTTACTCCGTCAATGGTATTTACCGGTTGCTTCGCGTAGCGTTTTTGAATCTGCACTAAAACATCGCCTACATCAATATCCGGCGTTAATTCGATTTTATTTTTAGAAATGTAATAGTTTGGGTAAGCGGCCCGCAAGCGCGATATCCGTAAATTACTTTTAGCTAAATGCGTTAAGAATAGCGCAATACCCACCAAGGCATCGCGACCGTAGTGAAGCTCGGGGTAAATGATGCCCCCATTACCTTCGCCACCAATTACCGCATTTTTTTCTTTCATGAGGTTTACTACATTTACTTCACCTACCGCAGAAGCAAAATATTCGCCGCCGGCTTTTTCGGTAACATCGCGTAAAGCTCTGGTAGATGACAAATTAGATACCGTATTGCCTTTGGTGTGCTGCAACACATAATCGGATACGGCTACCAGGGTGTATTCTTCCCCAAACATACTACCATCTTCGCATATTAATGCCAAGCGGTCTACATCCGGGTCCACGACAATACCTAAGTCAAACTTGCCTTTTTCCAGAATTTTTGAAATTTCCCGTAAGTTTTCGGGCAGAGGTTCCGGATTGTGGGCAAAATTACCGTCGGGTTCGCAGTATAGTTTTTCTATCTGCGTTACGCCTAATGCTTCTAGTAACTGAGGCACTGCAAAACCGCCGCTAGAATTTACCGCATCTACTACTACCCGAAAGTTTTTAGCCGCAATAGCTTCTACATCTACTAGGGGCAATTCCACAATGGCTTTAATGTGTTTGCGTAAAGCGGTATCGCTCTGGATGTATTTTCCCAGTTTAGTAACCGGGGCAAACTCAAAAGCTTCTTTATCGGCTAGTTCTAAAATTAACTGGCCTTCTTTATCCGATATAAACTCCCCCTTATCGTTCAGTAATTTTAAAGCGTTCCATTGTTTTGGATTATGGCTGGCTGTTAAGATAATGCCGCCGCCCGCTTTTTTGGCGGGTACCGCCATTTCCACAGTAGGTGTAGTAGATAATCCCACATCAATTATGTTAATGCCCATTCCTTGTAAAGTGGCAGCCACTAACTTATTCACCATGTCGCCGGACAAACGAGCATCCCGCCCTACTACAATGGTATTGTTTTGCGTAGTTTTTAGTACCCAATCGCCAAAGGCAGCGGTGAATTTAACTACATCCAGAGGCGTTAAGGCCTCACCTGCTTTTCCCCCAATGGTGCCCCGGATCCCTGAAATAGATTTTATTAAAGCCACGTGTATTGTGTTATATTTTTATAAATGTACTGCTTGCCCAACCAAGCTTTTTTTAAAGAAAATAGTTAAATGAACAAAATGCTGCTGGATACCATTATTTTAAAAATAATTTAACATTTTCGGTGCAATATACAATACTGTTGGGCGTAATACCAACCTTAAACCGTACAATAGTAATACTCCCCGCGTAAATACAGGTCATCAATCAAATATTTATTACGTAATTCGTACCATAGCCAACCAACTAAGCAGGCCTTGGTTGCCTGTTTTACAAGTAAAATTTAGTTTTTATATAGAATAACTTTATATGATGAATAAAGAAGCCAGTCGGGAAAATCAATTACAAGCTTTTAATCGCCTGTTAAATATAATGGATGAACTGCGCGAAAAATGCCCCTGGGATCGAAAACAAACCATCGCCAGCCTGCGGCATTTAACCATTGAAGAAACCTACGAATTATCAGATGCCATTATGCGCAATGATTTACAGGAAGTAAAGAAGGAAATCGGGGATTTAATGCTGCATTTGGTCTTTTACGCTAAAATAGCGTCCGAAACCCAAACCTTTGATTTAGCCGATGTTTTAAATACCTTATGCGATAAGTTGATTTTCCGGCACCCGCACATTTACGGCAACACTGAAGCAAATACGGAAGAAGAAGTTAAAAAAATTGGGAGCTCCTAAAGATAAAAGAAGGCAATAAATCGGTATTGGGTGGCGTTCCTGTATCGTTGCCAGCTTTAGTAAAAGCTATGCGCATTCAAGAAAAGGCCCGCGGTGCTGGATTTGACTGGGAAAACAAAGCCCAGGTTTGGGAAAAAGTAGAAGAAGAACTCGAGGAATTTAAATCAGAATACCAGTTAAAAGAAGAACAAGCCATAAATCAGGAAAAAGCCACTGCTGAGTTCGGCGATTTATTATTCTCGCTTATCAATTTCGCGCGTTTTATAGATATAAACCCGGAAGAGGCGCTGGAGAAAACAAATTTAAAGTTTATCAAGCGCTTTAAATACCTGGAACAGGAAGCTGGTAAAACCGGAAAATCGCTGGCGCAAATGACACTAGCAGAGATGGATGTATACTGGGAACAAGCTAAAAAAGAATTTTAAAACCTAATTATAAGACGAGAAAACAAGCTGTTTTTTGTGTCTGACAAAATATTTTTTTCGTTAAAATAGAATTAAACACTCATTTATTACTACATTAGGTCAACTTTATATATATAGTAAGAGTATAATACATATATTTGGTTGCAATTAATCTAGTTAAAATAAGATTTCAGATTAAAATATTGTAAAATTTTCAGCTGTTCAAATTAAATTATTTTAAAAAATTTAATTACAAGGTTTACATATTTAATCTATATACCTGATATTTTACTAAAATGTTAATGATATTGCTAGTTTTCAATAAAATTAAAAACCTCACTGATAGTTCTATTTTGCGATAAGGGTTTATTTTATTTAGGTTTGTAATAAATGTTGCTAGAATTTTATGGAAATTTCTTCTTAATTACATCCTTATTAAGGTAGCTCATAAAAACAAAGTTGTTCTGGAATACGGGTAAACTTAGTTTTAATTAAAAATACTTAGGCGGTTCTTATTTCAAGGCTGGACCGTTTATTTTAGAAATAAGCCTAAAAAACAAAAACAAAATTTTTAACCCAACCCAAAAACTAAACTTTTAAATCTTAACAACAATGGAAAAAAAGAATGCCGTAAGTACGAATGCGCCAAAACCAGCAACTTCAAAGCCAGCAGCTACCGCCAAACAAGAAGGAGGCGCCGCCGGTTCTATTTTTGCCAGCATCGTTATCCCAGTAGCAATTGTGGTTTCAATCTTGATATACATGTTTATCCTGGGTAACCCGGCAAACTTTGAAGGTGGAAATCCGGAAAATCACCCCCTACCAGGTAATTACCTTGGCGTAGTTTACAAAGGTGGCATTATTGTGCCCATGTTGATTTCCTTAAACTTAATGATTTTAACTTTTGCCATTGAGCGTTTTTTAACGATTAATAAAGCAAGAGGCAGCAAGGGAATTGAGCAGTTTGTAAGAACTATTCGTCAGAAATTAAATGTAAATGATGTTAATGGCGCTTTAGCCGCCTGCGATGCTCAAAAAGGTTCGGTAGCCAATGTGGTAAGAGCTGGTTTAGGTAAATACAAAGAAATGGAAACCGATCGCACCTTAGCGAAAGATCAAAAAATTCTGGCTATTCAGAAAGAGATCGAAGAATCTACAGCTTTGGAATTGCCCATGCTAGAGAAAAACTTAGTAATTATTTCTACTATTGCTTCTATCTCTACCCTGGTAGGTCTGATTGGAACTGTATTGGGTATGATTAAAGCATTCTCGGCTCTTGCAACGGCCGGTAGCCCAGATGCAGTAGCCCTTGCAAACGGTATCTCGGAAGCTTTGATTAATACTGCCTTAGGTATTATTGGTTCTACTATTGCCATTATTGCTTATAACTTCTTTACAAGTAAAATTGATGCGCTTACTTACAGCATCGACGAAGCCGGCTTTAGTATTATCCAAACCTTTGCGGCACAGCACGATAATGCGGGTCATACGAGCACTGCTCCTACTACCCATTCATCTGTTAACATTTAATTAAATTTTAGTACTAAAAACAATATGCCTAAAGTAAAACCTCATAGAGCCCGACCTTCCCTGGACATGACGCCCATGGTGGACTTGGCCTTCTTGTTGGTTACCTTCTTCATGCTGATTTCTAAATTTGCACCGGAAGAAGTAGTGGTGGTCGATACCCCGTCATCAACCTCGGACATTAAACTACCAGAATCGGATATTATTACGATTTCGGTAGATAAAACCGGACGAGCTTTTTACGCGGTAGGTGGCCAGCAAACCAGACAAGCATTATTAGATAAAATGTCGGCTAAATACAAAGTAAACTTCACTGCAGCGGAAAAAAAGCAATTTGCCACTATGGAGAGCTTTGGCGTGCCAATAGAACAATTGAAATCTTTACTGGACATGAGTCCGGAAGATCGGAAAAGAGCAAATCAGCCAGGCGTTCCATTTGATTCATTAAATAATCAATTGGGAGACTGGATTATGCAAACCCGTTATTCTAACCCAAAGGTAAAGATTGCGATTAAAGGTGATAACGATGCGGACGTTCCGGCAATAAAAGGAGTTATTAAAACCTTGCAAGATCGGAAAGTTAATCGTTTCAACCTGATCACCGATATGGAAGTAAAACCTAGAAACCTCTAAGCACAAACAGAAATGGCTGAAATACAAGAAAAAGGCGGCGGAGGCGGGAAAGGCGGGAAGAAAAGATCCAAGAAACAATCCACCCGGATTGATATGACCCCGATGGTGGACCTTGGTTTCCTTTTGTTAACGTTCTTTATTCTTACCACTACCTTCGCCAAACCCCAGACGATGGAGATTAACATGCCGGTAAAACCGGTTAAAGAAGATGAGCAACAAGCATTGAAAGCGTCGAATGCGTTAACCTTAATTGCGGATGAAAAAGATCAGCTCTTTTGGTACGCTGGTTTACCAGATGCTCCGGCGGCTCCCGGAGTTCAATTAACCGACTACTCCGCTAATGGTCTCCGGAAAATATTACTGGAGAAACGCTCAAATGCTAATTTAACGGTTTTATTAAAGCAGACCGACAAATCGCGCTACAAAAACATGGTTGACATGCTGGATGAAATGAATATTACAAGCATTCGGAAGTACGCGATTGTGGATGTGGACCCCCGGGATACTAAATTAATTGCAGATGCGAAAGCTAAATTGTAGTAGAAAATGGAAAAACAACTGAATTATTCCACCGCGTCGCTCGATGACATTGTATTCGAGTACCGCAACAAATCTTATGGAGCTTTTTTCTTGCGTAAGATTTATAACAAGCACGTTACTATTGCTACTATTGTTGCTATTGCCCTTTTTATTTTGTTTTTGAGCGCTCCTTTAATTGCAAAATTAATTGGTGGCGACGATGACTCAAATAAAGTGGTAAAAATAGAGAAAGTAGTAGAGCTGGCTGAACCACCATCATTAGAGAATAAGCCACCCCCACCCCCACCAGATTTGCCGCCACCGCCGCCACCTGTGGTATCAACGGTTAAGTTTACGCCTCCGGTAATTAAAAAAGACGAAGAGGTACGGGAAGAAGAAGAAATTCCGGATCAAAAAGAGCTGGAAGACGTGGTAATCGCTACTGAAACTGTAGTGGGTAACACCAACCAGGAAGTTTTAACGGAAGTGGAAGCTCCTTCTGAAGTAGGTGAAGTTGTATCGGAAGAGATTTTTACTTTCGTAGAGCAAAACCCAACGTTTCCGGGTGGTTTAGACGCAATGTACAAGTATTTGGGTAAGAACATTAAATACCCGGCAGTTGCTTCGCGTAATGGTTTAGAAGGTAACGTAATCTTGCAATTTGTAGTAAACAAAGAAGGCGCTATCTCTGATATAACCGTTGTTAAATCCCTTGGTGGAGGAACTGACGAAGAAGCTATCCGGGTTATTAAAACCATGCCTAACTGGACTCCAGGCAAGCAAAATGGTCGACCCGTTAACGTTCGTTACACTTTACCTGTTCGATTTAAATTACAGTAAAATAGCAGTTCCTTATTTAAAAAAACTCTGGTTTCTCTTATGGAAACCAGAGTTTTTTTATTCTATATAATAGCAGCTTATTGTTAGTTCTTTTTTAAACGAAGAACATTTAAATCCATATTATATAAAAATTTAAATAACATGCAGCCTAACACCAATCGATCAAGAAATAACCCGGAAAAATATTTAAAGTATTTTACTTTATTTATGTGTTTAGTATATCCAGTTCTAGGTTTGTTTATCATGCTTTCTGATAATACCCAAATTGCATTATCCCAAAATTATAAAACTATTTTGGGTACAATGCTAATGGCCTATGGTGTACTTCGGTTTTATCGTGCCTATAAAAAATATTTTCCTAAGGAATATCCTGACGAGAATAGTTAAAGTATAAAGGGAATATATAACTTATTCTATTGTTAACTAATAAGCATGTATTGTTTTTATCAATAATTTAAAAAATTAATATGTGTTCCTTTTAAATTAGCTAATTCTAACTCTGAAAATCTAACGATAAAAATCAGTTTTAATAAATCATGAAAAGTAAAATAAATTATAATTGCCTAAGATTATTGCTAGGCCTATTTCTGTTCATAGTTTTTTTAACCAGTTGCAACCGAGAAGGAAAAATTGAAGACACACCAACTTCCGGTAATATAAAGATTAGCATAGACGAAGCCTTTGAGCCTATTATTGATTCTCATATCTACGCTTTTCAAAAATTTTATAAGTATGCTAAAGTAACACCTGCGTATAAATCAGAAGCCGAAACGGTAAAAGACCTATTGCAAGATAGCGCCCGGCTTGTAGTTATTTCCCGACAATTAACAAATTCAGAGAAAGAAGTTTTTGCCCAGCAAAAAATTACTCCTCGTATTACAAAAATTGCGATTGATGGCGTAGCTTTGATTACGCATCCAACCAACATTGATACTACTTTTACAATGGAAGAACTACGCAATATTTTTAGTGGTAAGGTAAATACCTGGAAACAGCTTAACCCGACTTCTAAATTAGCCGATATTACCATTGTTTTTGATAATGCCGGATCCAGTACGGCCCGCTATATCACTGATTCTATAACCAATAATCAGCCTTTACCTAAAAATACTTTTGCCGCTAAAACCAACAAAGCACTAGTAGATTATGTGGCTCAAACGCCAAACGCCTTAGGCGTTATTGGGGTTAACTGGATTAGTGATTTTGACGACACAACTGCTATCGGTTTTTTACGTAAAGTAAAAGTTGCAGCGGTAAGTACTAATCCAGATAAAACAGTAACCGATTCGTATTATCAACCGTTTCAAGGATATTTAGCCCAAGAGTCTTACCCGTTGCGGCGAAATGTGTATATTGTCAGCCGGGAAGCTCGGGCGGGGCTTGGCACAGGTTTTGCGTCTTTTGTTGCTGGAGATAAAGGTCAGCGCATTATACTAAAATCAGGATTAGTACCTGCTACGATGCCCGTACGTATAATATCTATTAAAGAATAAACGTTAACCAACTACCTATTTTTAATTTAATAAACATTCTAAACCATGATCAAAAACTGGAAGTATATTCTAGCGTTTTCTGCTTCATTCGTTGCAACAACTGGTTTTGCCCAATCCGTGCAAGATATTCAACGATTAGTTGAAGTGGAACGTTACAAAGAAGCAAAAGCAAGCTTACGTCGACTAAGTACATCTAATCCGAATGAAGAGGTAAGCTACTATTTAGGCGATTTATATTTAAAAGAAGGTAAACCTGATTCTGCCAATGTAATATTTAGCCAAGCATTAGCTAAGGACGATAAATCAGCATTGAGCATGATAGGTTTAGGCAAAGTAGCTTTAGCAAAAGGCAATACGGCTGAGGCCGAACGTCAATTTGATGCAGCTGTAAAGCGTACCAAAGGGAAAGATGCTAATATTTTCAAACAAATCGGTCGCGCTTACGCCGACACAGATGTAAAAGATATTACAAAGGCTCTTGGTTACATAGGCGAAGCAAATAAAATTACTAAGAATAATGATGCGGCTGCCTATATTACTCTGGGTGATATTCATCAAAAAAACCCGAATGGTGGCGGTGAAGCCATGAACGCTTATGATCGTGCTATTCAAATAGACCCGAATAACGCTACGGCTTTCATGAAAAAAGGCCAGTTATTTGTAAGATCTAAGAATTACAACGAAGCCCAAGCAGCCTTTGAAAAAGTAATTGCTTTAAACCCAAATTTTGCGCCCGCTTACCGCGAGTTAGGTGAGATGAATTACTTCGTAGGTAAGTACGACAGAGCAGTAGAAAATTTTAAGAAATACCGCTCTATGGCTGAGAATTCGATTGACACTCAAATTAAATATGCGTCTTTCCTGTTCTTAACCGAAGATTACGCTGGTACCTTGGCTGAAGCGCAGCAAGTTTTACAGCAAGATCCAAACAACTTAGTGATGAATCGTTTGATGGCTTATTCACTATATAAAACCAATAAGGTTCCGGAAGCTTTACAAGCTATGGAAAAATACTTTCAATTAGCGCAAGCTGATCCAACTAAAATAATAGCTTCCGATTACGCTTATTATGGTCGTATGTTAGCTGATACCGGCAAGCCGGCAGAGGCAACTGCTAATCTGGAAAAAGCCTTAGCTATGGATCCGCAAAACTTAGATGTACAAAATGAGGCTGCTGGTGCTTATGTAAAGGCCAAGCAATATGATAAAGCTATTGCAATGTACAAAACTAAAATTGCTGCTAAACCTAGCTTAGTTGATAACTTTAAATTAGCGGATGTTTATCTAGCGGCAGAAAAATTTGATACCGCTGATTCTTTATACGCTGGTATTATTCAAGCCAGACCGGAATATGCGACAGCTTATTTGCGCCGTGCACAAGTTGCTGAAGCAAAAGATAAAGGACAAACCGGAGCAGCTAAAACAGCTTATGAGGAGTATATTAAAGTTGCTAGCCAAGATCCAACAAAAGCAGCTTCAAATAAGCAAGGATTATTTGTTGCTAATTATTATCTAGGTTTTCAGGCCTATAAAGCTAAAGATCTTGCTACTGCTAAAACCTACTGGACAGCTGCTAAGAGCTTAGATCCGACTAACAAAGACGTTGATGTTGCTTTAAAAAATATTGAAGCAGCTCAAAGAAGACCAGCTGCTACTACTAAAAGAAAATCTTCGTAGCTGGGTTAGTACATAATTAAATTTAAAAAGCCTGCTTCCATATCATGTAGCAGGCTTTTTTATGCCTCAGCGATAGAATAGATGTAAATGTTATTGAGTGGTACTACCAAGATGTAGTTTTTTATATCATTACACACCTCTATATCTCTCCCATTTTTCTAATACATTTTTAAAATCTGTAGGTAATTCTGAGTTAAAATGCATAATTTCTTTAGAGGTAGGATGCCGGAATCCAAGTGATTTAGCGTGTAAGGCTTGCCTAGGCATCAAGTCTAAGGCATTGTCTACAAAAGATTTCAAACTACCCGTTTTTGGCCCGTAAACTTGCTTGTCGCCACCATACGTAGCATCACCGAACAAGGGATGACCAATATGCTTTAAGTGAGCCCTGATTTGATGCGTACGGCCAGTTTCTAGATTACATTTTACTAGAGTTACATAGTTAAAAGCTTGTAATACCTGATAATGGGTTACAGCTGATTTTCCCTGTTCACCATTAGGATAAACAGCCATAATTTTACGGTCTTTTAAACTTCGGCCAATGTGGCCACGTATGGTGCCCACAGATTCCTTTGGAACACCCCAAATTAAAGCATAGTAAGTACGTTCAATTGAATGATCAAAAAATTGGCGAGCCAGGTAAGACATGGCATACTCTGTCTTGGCAATAACTAGCAAGCCAGAAGTATCTTTATCAATCCGGTGAACTAAACCTGGTCGTCTCTCACCATTTCTCCCAGTTGGCAAATTTTGCAAGTGGTAAGTAAGCGCATTTACAAGAGTACCCGTCCAGTTACTATAAGCCGGATGTACCACCATGCCTGCTTCTTTATTTACCAGTAGTAAATCGTCATCTTCATATATAATATCCAGTGGAATGTTTTCAGCCACTATATCGGTGTCGCGTGGTGGATCTGGTAAGGTTACCGTAATAATATCAGTAGGCTTTACTCTATAACTTACCCTAGCCGGCTCATTATTCACCCGAATGGATTCAGCCCGAATAGCATTCTGCAGTTTATTACGGGTAACATTCGGTAACCGGTCCATTAGAAATTTATCTAACCGCAATAGCGCCTGCCCTTTATCTACCACAATTCGTACGTGCTCGTACAAATCATCAGATTCAGTGAAACTTTCTTCGGGCAAAAGGTTTTCAAATATCATTACCTGCTTTTAGCTATTTTTAAAATTTTGATCGTATTTCAGCTTTTTACAGAACCAGTTCAGAACAAGGCTTTATTATTTAATTATAACTAGCTGTTATAGCTACTAATCATTTTCCACATTCAAGTAAAAGTTTAGCCAACTAAAAACAAAAAAGCCGATATATTGCTATACCGGCTTAAATTCGAAAATTATTCTATTACTTGTTTTTTTTGCCCGTAGCAGGAGCTATTGCTTTACCAGGAGATGTGTTGCTGGCAGCCGGAGCTTGTACGGCAGGAGCCGGCGCACCTTTGGCTGGCGGTGTAATACCCATCTGCTTTAAAACTAAATCAGAAATATTCCCATCTTCGGGAGCATGTAATAAAATAGCAGCGGTACCCGCACCCGCATCCGAGTTAAACACGTAAGTATAACCATTGCTTTTTGCTACATCATCAATAGCTTTTTGCATTTTTTTATAAGCTGGTTCTAATAAAGCTTGCTGTTTTTTCTGCAAAGAAACTTCGGCATTACGTTGAAACTCTTCGATGGAAGAACGCATATTCATAAGCTCTTTTTCTTTATCCTTCCGGATAACGTCCGTCATGGCTGATGCCCCTTTTTGATATTCCGCTCCTTTTGTTTCAAACTCTTTAACTTTAGTTTGTAACGAAGTTTCTAACTGAGTACTATATGTTTTTAAATCTGATTCGATTTGTTTACTCTCTGGCATTAAGCTTAATACATAATCTACGTTTGTATAGCCAATTTTAGGAGCAGCAGTTTGCGCCTGAGTGGATAACTGCGCAGTTACAAATAATAATGCAGTAGCAACGAAAATTTTAACTTTATTCATTTTAATCAATTAATTGGTTTACTTGTTTACTTTTTCTTTTGTCCAGATTTAGCTGGCGCTTTGCTATTAGTAGCTTTGCGGACAGCCGGATTTTGTTTTGAAGGAGTAGCTCTTTCGGTAGTATTACCTACTTCATCGTCTTGCGATTGTACTTGGCTGCCGGGAGTTTCTACATTAGCATTGGTTGGCCGGGCACCAGGGGTATTTTTCTCCGGCGAAGCCAACCCTAATTCTTCCAGTACATACTCGGTATAATCGTGCACCGGATTGGTATAAAGCATGACCAATTCGCTGGATTTATCAAAAACAATCTGTAACTGGCGTTTCTTCGCTACTTTTTCAATAGCATCGTATACTTCATCCTGCACCGGTTTTATTAATTCCTGCCGTTTTTTAAAAACGGAGCCTTCAAACCCAAAAATTTTCTTTTGGTATTCTTTTACTTCTTTTTCTTTTTCGACAATCTCGTCCTGCCGCTTCTTTTTCATTTCCTCAGTCAGCAGCACTTCTTCCGCCTGGTAAGATTTATACATCTTATCAATATTCTGATACATGCCTTCAATGTCTTTCTGCCAATTAGCCGAAAGCTTATCAATTTCTTTTTGAGCTGTATTGTAAGCGGGTACTTTACTTAATATAAACTCCGAATCTACGTAACCAAACTTCTGGGCAAACGAAACATTTGTTAAAAGAAGTAGTAAGATAACGAAAAACCAATATTTTTTCATTTTTAAATTATTTTAATTTGCTGTTCATTCGACTATAAACTTAGTAAACTACCACTTTTATATAGGATAAACACAGATTAGCAACTTTAAATTTCGTGCCACAAATATTTTATTTTGAATTGCTTACCGTATTTGCTGTCCAATAATAAAGTGGAACATACCGCCCGGTTTTGTACTAGGCACATTAGGTGCTGCTGGTACTTTATCAAAGCCCCAACCATAATCAAAGCCCAGTAAACCAAACGCTGCCATAAAAATACGGGCACCTATCCCGGCAGAGCGATAAAGTTTAAATGGATTGTATTGCTGATAAGAACCTACGTTGTTACCGGCCTCCGCAAAACCTAACACGTAAACCGTAGCTTGTGGATTAGGCGATACCAGATAGCGCAGCTCCGTTACAAATTTATTGTAAGCTACTCCACCCGTTTGGGAAGGACTAACCGATTCATCTTCATAACCACGTAAGCCAATATACTCGGTACCTACTAAGATATTACCGCCACCTAAACCGGAACCACCTAATTTAAAGCGTTCTACTGGTCCTACAGGTTGGTCTTTGCGATAACTTCCCAAAAATCCAAAGTGCGCCCGGGTATTTAATACCAATTTGCCTTTGCGGGAAAGAGCGGTAAAAAACGAAGCATCAAACATCCATTTATTAAACTCTATCCACTTCATAGCATCCCGATTTGGATCGAACAAAGAGTATGGAGGTGTTAAATTTACACTTAAGCTCAAGGTAGATCCACTTCTCGGAAAGGTTAACTGATCAATACTACTCCGCGATAAAGTATTAATAAATGAAACACTATTAAAGGTTCCGTCTTGGTAACTTCCAAAAATCGGATAGTTTTTAGAAATATACTGATTGAATGATAACGAGTGCGATAAACTAAAGTAGTTATCGGGCCAACTCAAGCGACGACCTAAACTCACTGAACCACCATTAATCCGAATTCCTTGGGTTTCTTCGCCATTACTGATAACCCGTGATACTGTCCGGTTAATTCCTACACTAAACGAATTCCGCTTCCGGCCACCTAACCAAGGTTCGGTAAAGGATAAAGAGTAAGATTGATACCGAACCCCATTCGCTTGAATATTTAAAGCTAAACGCTGTCCATCGCCACCCGGAATTGGCCGCCAGTTGCGGGGATCACCGGCTTTTTTCAGGGAAAAGTTATTTAGTACTAAACCTACCGTACCTACAATTCCGTACGGGCCACCCCAACCACCGGATAACGTAATCTGGTCGCTTGGTTTTTCGGTTACGGTGTATTTAATATCTACCGTGCCATCTTCCTGGTTCGGGATAGGATTCATGCCTATTTGTTCCGGATCGAAATAACCCAGGGTAGCAATTTCCCGCTGCGACCGTATTAAATCAGAACGGCTAAATTTCTGCCCCGGAATGGTGTATAATTCCCGTAAAATTACGTGGTCACTGGTTTTAGTATTACCGGCTACGGTTACTTCTTTAATCCGGGCCTGAGCGCCTTCGCGCACCCGCATTTCAATATCAATAGAATCACCTTCCACTAATACTTCTACCGGATCAATCTGGAAAAACAAATAACCATCGTCCATGTATAACGATGACACATCACTTCCATTAGGATTGTATTGCAAGCGTTTACTCAGTTCTTCTTTATTGTATACATCGCCTTCTTTAATCCCTAAAACGCTTCCTAATTGCTTGGCATCGTAAATGTAATTACCAGTCCAGGTGATGTTTCGGAAAAAGTATTTACGACCTTCGTCTACTTTAATTTGAATGGCTAATTTGCCATTCGGGCGCATGTACACCGAATCCGACACAATGGTAGCATCCCGAAAACCCTGTGAGTTGTAGTATTCAATTACGCTGTTTTTATCGGTTTCGTATAAAGGCCGGTTAAACTTAGAAGCCGTGAAAAGTTTATAAGGCCGCTTTTCTTTGGTTTTCTTCATTTTGCGGCGTAATTTTTTATCCGAGATAGCTTCGTTTCCTTCAAAAGCTATTTCTTCAATTTTAACTTTATTGCCTTTATCTACCGCAATATTTAAAATAACACTATTGGGCAATACCGAATCTGGTTTTTGAAATACATTTACTTTGGCGTTCATATACCCTTTTTCGAGGTAATAATTCCGCACGGTGTTTTTAGTTGTACTGAGTAATGCATCGGTAACTACTTTACCCCGAATCAGTTTTATTTTATCCTTTAAGGCATCAGCCTGCCCTTTTTTAATACCAGTAAAGTCAAACCGGGATAAACGAGGGCGCTCTGTTAAGAAAAAATCTAAAAAAACCTGATCGCCTTCTATTTTGGAAATAGAAACTTCTACGTTTCCCAGAATACCTTGGTCCCACAATTTATGGATAGCTTTGCTTAAGTCTTCGCCGGGTAATTTAATACGGTCACCTACGCGTAATCCGGTTATAGAGATAAGTGTATTCGGATCTAAAAATTTAGCCCCACTTACGGTTACCCCACCTACACGATATTCTTTGGGATTATTGTAATCCAGTTCCCCTACGGCGCCTTGGTTACCTAAATTTACTTGGGCAGATGCAGCGGTTGTTAGTAAAACAAATAAAAACAACCAGAAATATTTAATCATTAAGTAATACTTTTATTCGTTAATTGTTCACTGGTTTTACCAAAACGGCGTTCGCGGCTTTGGTAAGATAAAATAGCTTCGTGTAAATGCTGTTTCCGAAAATCCGGCCAGAGCAAGTTGGTAATGTATATTTCGGTATAAGCCAATTGCCAGAGCAAAAAATTACTGATGCGCATTTCGCCGCTCGTCCGGATAAGTAATTCCGGATCAGGCATTCCGGCGGTGGCAATATGCTCCGCAATTAGTTGTTCATTTATATCAGCAGGCTGCAATTCGCCGGCCGCTACTAAACCACTAATCTGGCGCATAGCCTGCGTTAAATCCCAACGCCCGCTATAACTTAAAGCAACATTTAAGGTCATGCGGGAATTATGCGCCGTAATTTCCATAGCTTCCAGCAACTCCCTCCGGCAGGTTTTTGGTAAGCTTTCGGTGTCGCCGATGGTTTGTAGTCGAATATTATTTTTATTTAAAGTAGCCGTTTCTTTCCGGATAGTAGAAACCAGTAACTCCATTAATGCGTTTACTTCGTATTGCGGACGATTCCAATTTTCGGTGGAAAAAGCGTACAGGGTTAAATATTCAATGCCCAACTCTGCAGCTCCTTCTACCGTATCCCGCACGGCAGCAATCGCATTCTGATGCCCGAATATTCGGGCTCCTCCCTTTTGTTTTGCCCAACGCCCATTACCGTCCATAATAACGGCAACGTGTTTTGGCAAATTGTTCAAATCTATTTTTTCTTGAAGATTCATTCAACCCAAATTTCCGCGCAAGTTACAAAAACCCTGGCAATTATGCGTTATGAATCCGTAATAAACAATTATTTCCTTTACCCAGCAGCAATGAGAAAAATTTAAAAAATAACTGATTTTCAGGAAGTAACATTATATAAAGCCTTGTTTACTGCCGCAGTACCAGCGATTTTAGCTTAAAGAAAGCTCCTGTAATTACATTATTGATTTTATTAATTAAACCGGGTATTTACCAGATGCACAACGCACCCGTGAGGTTGCCTGAGCAGATTTTTTTAAATTATTTGTAAGCGGCTGGTGGACAAAGCAATTTATAAAAGGTATACGAGAGGCTTAAGCCATTATAGAAGTACCAGTCGTTATTATAGGGATCGGTATGCGGGAGTTGGCGAGCAGATAATCCCGCGTAATCTTTGGTTTGCAGGTAATCTAACCGATCGCCGTTCTGAGCCAAGGTTTTCCGGGCGCCTACCTCTAAACCTAAATTCCAGTTATACGATAAGGCGTATTTAAAACCAATGCCGGTAGGTATAGAAAGAACAGTAGCACTTTCGGCGGGTTTTTCTCTGCCTTGTAATTCGGCTTTATTATTAAAGCGGGCAGCGGCAAAGCTAATAAAGTAATAAGGAGTCCAGCGGGTACGCCGCCGTTGGTTATAATAATCGAGAAAGTTGTATTCTAACCCAGCCGATAACTCTACCAGGTTAGTTTTAATATTTGCCTGCCGGAAAGTATTAACGGGCAAATCGGCGTTTTCATCTTTAGCCCGTAAAAAGCCAGCCATTAAATTAGCCTTTAAGGTAACTGGCTTAGAAATGTCTTTTTATAAAAGAGAACGGCTCCGGGACGATTATTTTGAAAACGGTAATTAGGCGCTACTTCGCCTTTATAAACCAACCCGCCTATGCCGCCGCCTATTTCGCTGGTATTTTGCGCAAATAATTTATTACAAAAAAAATACTCCTTACTGCTAAAAAAGTAATAAGGAGTGTAGTGCGTACACCTGGTTTGAACATGAAAAAACTAAATAAGTAAAGTAAAGTTTACTTCATCGTATTACCTTATTTTGGGATTTTTAACTTGTTTCGGTAAAATATAATACAAAGACACGCCCGTTGTAATATACCAATCTTTATCAGTTACATCGCCGCGCTGATCCCCTTTTAAACCAAAACCATTTATGTACTTGTAGCCATACGGATCGGTTAAAACCGGGGTAAAACCAGAATCGCCGCTCCGGTCTGATAGTAAAGCGGCATTGTTACCGTTAGCGGCAGCCAGTTCTCCTTTATCCGCGTAATTACTACTTACGTCGTCCAGGTAATCCGTAAAAGTTTTGCGCCAGCAAATTTCAAATCCTATATCAAAATTAGCATCCAGTTTGTATTTAGCACCAATACCAACCGGAATAGCTAACTGAATCTTCCGATACGGCTTGGGATAATTTTTACTTTCCCGATCCGGAACGTATTGCCCTTCGGTGCCCAAAGGCTGTAAAGCATGCCAACCGGCGGCCATGCCTTCCCCATTAAAATAAGCTTTGGGATTATGATGAAAAACACCTAAACCGGCAAAAACATAAGGCATGAAATCGGGCCGACGACGGTACGGAAAGCGGTTTTCGTATATTTCATATATGGCCACCGCGCTAAATTCAACCAGATCGTTCCGGAAATTTAAGTTGCGCTGAAACCGGGGCACATTATCTGATTCGTTTTCCGCGGCGCTTTTTGAATCATCCCCGTATAAACGGCCCCACATTATATTACCGCGCGCCGAGAGGCGGGGAGTAAATTTATAGGTGTAATTAGCACCTATATTTAATCGGGTAGAAAGCACCCGCAAACTAGCGATATTGGCATCGGGTGCCATTTCGCCAAAATAATTAATGGCATTCAGGTTAATTCCAATAGTAGAATACCGTCTTTTTTTCAACCAGCGTTGGCCATACGCATCGTAAACATGCAAATTAATGCCTGTTTTTCTATAACGCCTTTGCTTCGCCCAACTTTGACTATAAGCATCATTAACCGTTGTGGCTAATAAAAAAATTAAAAAAACAACCGAGGCACAACCAATTTTTGTTTTCACTTCCATCACAAGTATACTATGCTGCAGATATTGTTACTTTGCTGAATAGGTGTAATCTGTCCAAAATTAGAAATTTAATATAGATTAAAAAATATTTTTAACCAATCAGGGCATTCTTTATAAATCATTTCGCTTATCGAAGCCCCAATTTAACTTGGTCCGCAGCGTATTTAAGAAATTAGCCCCCGTAATTTTCACCAATCGCGCATTAAAGTTTTCCCGTTTTACGGCAATTTTAATGGAAGCATCTACCGGTTTAGACCGGGAATCGAGGGAAACTAAAAAATTATTACTGCGTCCTTCAATTTCAAACGATAAAACGCTCTTATCTGAAACTATTAACGGACGAACATTTAAATTATGCGGACATACGGGGGAAATAACAAAATTGTTGGTTTGCGGTAAAACTACTGGCCCTCCGCAACTTAAAGAATACCCCGTAGAACCCGTGGGCGTTGCTACAATTAAGCCATCGGCCCAGTACGAATTCAGATATTCGCCATCAATGTAAGTATGCACCACAATCATGGTGGAAGTATCTGTTTTTAAAATCGAAAACTCGTTTAAACCAAAATTAATCCCGTCGAATATTTCGGAATCGGTTTCGGCCCGGATTAAAGACCGTTCATCCAGGGTATACTGGCCCTGGTAAAGCGCCTCAATGGCGGGTGCGGTTTGGTCGAAAGGTACCGTGGCTAAAAAGCCTAAGCGGCCGGTGTTAATGCCCACAATGGGGATTTGTTTGGCCCCTACGTACGTAATGGTATCGAGTAAGGTGCCATCGCCGCCAATGCTTAACACAAAGTCTACTCCCAGTAGCGCATCGCCTCGCCGGAAAGTATCAACACCTGGCGGCAAATGGATATGGTTTTGCAGATAAATTTTAAAATATTCTACAATGGTTATTTCGGTGTGGCGTGCGGCTAGTTCATCAAAAAGTTTTTGAATGTACGGCAACAGCGCTTCGGTAAAAGGCTTCCCCAGGATAGCTACTTTCATGTAAAATTTTAAAATGGAATGCCTGTGTTCACAAAAAATCCGGTTTGCCCGGTGTTGGTTAAAGTATACTCCAAAGTAACAACTTTATCGTAATACGTAACAAGGTGCAAACCGATTCCTGCCGAAAGCAACAAGCGATTGGCAAAACTGTTTTCGGCCGAATAATATTTATCGTGGGCATACCCCGTATCGGTAAAGCCATTCAGGTAAATACTCAACGGAATCCGGTTAAACTTAGGACTTTTAATAAAACTTAGCTCTATTTCGCGGGGCGATAAAATATTCCGGGAAATGCTTTGCTTGGCTAAACCAAACTGTTGCCCGCCTACCACATACAACTGGTATCCTCGCACGAGTACCGTGCCATAACCCAATACCTGATTATCGGCAAAAGCAGGATGCTGCGTGAGCATAGATTTGCCTTCCAGACCAAAACTGTAAAACCAATTGGCGGATAAAGGAATATACCTACTGTATTTGGCCCGAAGGGAAGTGCTGGCATTACCCCCGCTATTATGGCTGTACAATCTTTGAGAAAAACCTATCTGCAAATAACTCCCCGATAATGGATACGAAAAAGTATTCCGGAAATTGCGGGTATGCACCAGGTTTACTTCGGCAAACTGCCTTTTCTGCTGACCTAGAAAATACACTGAATTTAAAATAAACGCTTCTCCGGAAATTTGTTGCCAGTTATAAGTAAAGGTAAGGGCAGTTTGGTGTTGCACATCGGGCCGGTAAAGCAAGCCCGGCGATACGTAAATGCGCTGCACGGCAAAACCATTATTCTGGTGCAGAGTAAGCAAGCGGTTATCTTCGGTGGTGTAATCTAAGGCGTGGCTGCGGTAAAACGAAGCGGCTAAAGTAGCTCCAATTTTTAAACGGCCAACGGTTGGTTTTCGGTAAAACACTTCCAATTTGCGATTATAGCCGTGCTGCACATTGGCCCGGAGCGTTTCGTTTAAACCCCGAAAATTTTTAACATCCAGGTGCAGGCCGTAATCAATCCGGTGCCAATCGTGGTGCTGCAGCCAGGCGTTAATATTGCGGTCAGCCAACGAAAAGATAGGAACCGGCCAAATGTACCAGCGTTCCTGCACCGTAAAAATAAGATGTAACTGCCCGTTTTCGCAAAGCGTGATGTAGCGCACCCAATGAAAAAGTTGTAAGTTATACAACCGCAACTGATTTTCGGCTAAGCGTTGCTTTAAGTCGGTAAGGGTTACCCCGTTGCCTTCTTGCAGGTTAAGCTCTGCCCGCAGGATTTTATCCTGCGTGATTTTATTACCTTCGAACTGAATGCTGCGGATCTGCACTTGCCCCGAGTCGGTGGGGCAGCCGAATATGTTTTGCGCAGAATCAACCGAAATACCCGGTGCCGACCCAGCAGACATTTGTGCTATACTGGGTAGCCCACTAAAAAAGAAAAAAATTAAAAAAAACGGAAAACTCCGCACCGGTTATATATTAATAAACCGCAGAAGCATATCTAAACGGTCCTGGTCATCTTTCTCTTCGGTGGCATCCTGGTACTGGGCCGTAATGCGGTAATTAAAACGTTCGAAAGTAGCAATAATGCGCTTCAGGTCGCTGGTGTTAATCTTGAGGGTTAATCGAATTCGAAAAGGGTCTACTTCGTCGGGCGACACATAAGAACTCAGAATTTTAGCGTTGTTACTTTCCACTAAACGGCTGATTTCGGTAAGGGAATAATCGCGCTCGTTCATGCTGAGTACCAGAATACCGCCCTGCCCTTGCAAGGCTGACATTTGCCCGAAAGCCGAAATGGTATCGTTCACGGTAATAACGCCCAAAAACTCGCGTTGCTCATCGAGGACCGGCACCACCTGCACTTTATTTTTAATGGCCGTTTCCATTACGTTATAAAAATGCTGGTTGTGCAGCACAAATACATCTTCGTATCCAAAAGGAACCGTTTGTAAAGACTCATGGGCCACTTTGGCTTCCAGAATGTCTTCTTCGGTAATTAAACCTAAAAATTGACGCAGCTTTACCACCGGAAGCTGGTTTACCCGGAATTCTTCCATCCACCGCACCGCCTTGGCTGGCGTATCCGATAGCTTAAGGGGTGGAATCATTTGGTTTATTAGCTCTTCTGCGATCATGCGGTTTACTTCTGCCTTTCTGTTTACTATAGGTAAAACGGAAATTTATTTTATTTAATTCACTTACGTATTTTGCCGCTATTAGGGATTCAACTCCAGAAATTTCTCTAAATATTTATTAAAAACTTCGGGTTGTTCCATCATGGGCGCGTGCGAACATTTATCTACAAAATGTAAGATTGATCCTTTAATTAACCGGTTAAACTCATGCGCTACGTGCGGCGGGGTAATGGTATCGTTTAAGCCCCAAATCAAACACGTAGGCACGGTAATGCGGGTAATATCTTTTGTCATGTTATGGCGTTGTGCCGATTTAGCTATGGCAATAATCCGGAGCACTTTAGAATTACTGTTTGTAATCGAAAAAACCTCGTCTACCAGTTCTTTGGTAGCGGTTTCGGGTTGGTAAAAAGTAAATTCTACCCGCTCTTTTATGTAACCGTAGTTCCCGCGTTTCGGAAAGGTGCTGCCCATCGAATCTTCGAACAAACCCGAGCTGCCCGTTAGTACTAACCTTTTTACCCGCGAAATATTGTTAAGGGTATACACCAAAGCAATATGGCCGCCTAAAGAATTACCTAATAAGGTAAAGTTATTCAGGTGTTTTAAAGAGACAAATTTTTCTATAAACGTGGTTAAGCCGGGTACGCCTGCTTCGCGCAAGGGCATTTCGTAGATGGGCATTAACGGAATAACTACCCGGTAGCGGTCGGAAAAATTATTTATAACGCCCGCCCAGTTACTGAGTGCCCCAAATAATCCGTGGAGCAGCAATAGTACTTCGCCTTCGCCCTCGTCGATGTATTTAAAATCACCTTCTTCTTTAATTGTAAACTCCATTCCTCAGGATAAACCTTATTTTTTAAATTTTTTACTTTTTGATACCAGCAATAGTAACCCAATTACGCAGAATATGCAAGCCGTAAGTAGTTAAAGCAGCCTCCGGATGAAACTGCAAAGCATACAAGGGCAACGATACATGCCGGAACGCCATCAGTTCGCCGGCCGCCGTATAGGCCAAAGGTACCATGTGCACGCTGGGCTGCTGCAATACCAGCGAATGATACCGCACTACCGGCATGGTGCGGGGCAGGCCGGCAAAAATCGGATCGGGTGCGCAGGTAATTTCCGAAACTTTGCCGTGCATGGGTTTGATGCCTTTCACCAAGGTAGCCCCAAAAAACTCTCCCATGGCCTGGTGCCCCAGGCAAATTCCCAGCATAGGTAATTTATCGTGATAGAAATCTATTAATTCCATTAAAACCCCGGCTTCTCGCGGCTTGCCGGGTCCCGGCGACAGCACAATGGCCTGAAAATCTAAGAGCTGGATCTGCGCCAAAGGGACACTATTACGCACCACTTGGGCGGTTACACCCAACTGCCCGAAATAATCCAGCAGATTATACGTAAAAGAATCGAACGAATCTAAGAGTAAAATCAAAGCGCCGCGTAAAATTGTGGGGTGCGCCTGCTTACCGGCACGCTATAAATTTAAAATAAACCTTTTAAAGTGGTTAATAAAGAGGTAACAAATGGCAGAAAAAAGCCCAGCACTTCTAAGGCATAAGGCGTAGCTTTTACAATTACCGGGTAAAATTCCGATTTTTTAAGGGCGGTGTCGGTAATAGTAATGCCGGTTAAATTTAAACCGTACAAAAACAGACTAACGCCTAAGCACCAAATTAAGCCACCCAACACGCCGCCACCTAAGCTGTCGAACATACCCAGCGGGGTTAGGTGAATTACTTTTTTAGCCAGAATACCTACTACCCGCACCGCCATAATAATTAAAATAAAAACCACGATAAAGGTAACAAAAGGCAAAAAACCATAAGCTTCGCCAATAAACCCGCGCATAGTTGGAATAGCCAGGTTTAAAAACTGCAAGCCCAGAATAACCGCGATAAACCAAGCTACCAACGATACCACTTCGAGCAATAGCCCTTTTTGGAAACCTCTAAAGGCACCGTAGGCAATAGGCGCCAGCAGAAAAAAGTCAAAGGTAGTCAAGGTATAATTAAGCGTTAGTGTTATTTAATAATTGATTCACCGCTGCCGAAATAGCTCTACCATCGGCCTGGCCGCTGAGTTCGCGCGCCGCTACGCCCATAACTTTGCCTAAATCCGATGGACCGGTAGCACCCACGCGCTGAATAATTTCTACTAACCGAGCCCGCAAATCGCCTTCGTCTAACTGAGCCGGTAAATATTGTTCTATTACGGCTAACTGCGCTAATTCTACTTCTTCTAAATCTGTGCGGCTTTGCTTCGCAAAAATTTCGGCCGATTCACGGCGTTGTTTAGCTGCTTTGGTTAATAATTTTAACTCGGCATCGGTAGTTAAATTTTCAGAAGCGCCTTTTTCCGTTTCGGCCAATAATATTTGGGATTTTATGCTGCGCAAAGCTTCTAAACGAACTTTATCTTTGGCCAGCATGGCTTTTTTAATGTCGCCTTCTATTTTTTCTTTTAAACTCATAGTTTTTGATTTTTTGTTTTTCGGATGAATACAGATATTTAACTTTCTGGCGAACAATTTCGACCTGCCAATGATTGTTATCGAACTCGTGATCGTCCGCAGGGTTGAAATTACTAAATAAATTTGTATTTAGCCGAAGCCGAACAAACACCAACGGCCAGTGAGCCGCAAAAAGGCGATATGGAGTTGTTCGTTATTAGTTGTTCGTTGTTTGATAAGTAAAGTATTATTAATTGGTGCTTTATTAAAAATAATACTCAAAGCTAATTTTGGCAAAATACCTATTTTTAAATTTTTGTCTTCGTAAATGGTTCTGTTATCTAGTCTAAGGTCTAACGTCCAATATCTAACATCTAAAAAATGACCAAACTCAGCGTAAACATAAATAAAATTGCTACGCTCCGGAATGCCCGGGGTGGCAACCGGCCCAACCTGGTACAAAGCGCTTTAGACTGCGAACGATTCGGATCTCAGGGGATTACGGTACACCCCCGGCCCGACGAGCGCCACATTCGCTACCAAGACGTGCTGGATTTAAAAAAAGTAGTAACCACTGAGTTTAACATAGAAGGCAACCCTACGCCGGAATTTTTAGAGCTGGTAAAAAAAGTAGTACCGGAACAAGTAACATTAGTGCCCGATGCGCCCGATGCCATCACCTCTAATGCGGGTTGGGATACCTTGCGCCATCAGGATTTTTTAAAAAAAATTATCGCAGACTTAAAAAGCATCGGCACCCGAGTGTCGATATTCGTAGACCCGGTGGTAGAAATGGTAGAAGGAGCCGCTGAAACCGGTACCGATCGTATTGAATTATACACCGAAGCCTACGCCAGCCATTACCACCAAAACCGCGATCAAGCCATTGCGCCGTACGCCCAAGCTGCCGAGCGAGCCGTAGCCTTAGGTTTAGGCATTAACGCGGGCCACGATCTGGATTTAGATAATTTAAAATACCTGAAGCAAAATATTCCGGGTTTACTGGAGGTTTCCATTGGTCACGCGCTTATTTGCGACGCGTTGTATTTAGGCCTGGAGAATACGATTCAGCTTTATTTACGTCAGCTTTCTTAAAATTAGCAATTTGATTCAGCCCTTCGAAATTAATGATTTTTTAAAATATTCGGCCCAGCGCCATATTCCGGTGCTAGATGTGCGGGCACCCAAAGAATTTACCGAAGGACATATACCAGGTGCTGAAAGTTTACCCTTATTTACCGACGACGAACGGGCCCAGATAGGAACGGCTTATAAACAAATCAGTAAAGACAAAGCGGTATTACTTGGCCTGGATTTATTCGGCCCAAAAATGTCCAGGATGGTGCGGGAAGCCGAAAAACTGGCGCCGGGCAAAGAAGTAATGCTGCATTGTTGGCGCGGCGGCATGCGTAGTTCCGGCGTGGCCTGGCTTCTGGATTTAGCCGGATTTAAAGTAAACTTACTCCAGGACGGCTATAAAGCTTACCGGCGATTAATACACCAAACTTTTGAGCAACCCCTCCCCTTACTATTAATCGGCGGCATGTCGGGCAGCGGCAAAACCGAGGTACTGCAGGAACTGCATAAATTAGGGGAGCAGGTTATTGACCTGGAGCAACTGGCCCACCACTGCGGTTCGGCTTTCGGCGGCATTGGCAAAGAACCACAGCCTACCATGGAGCAATTTGAAAACCACTTAGGATTAGCTTTATTGCAAGCCAACCACCAGCGGCCTATTTGGCTCGAAGACGAAAACATTACCATTGGCCGCGTGAACTTGCCCAAACCGCTCTACGACCAAATGCAACAGGCCCCGCTTTTAAAGTTAGAAGTACCCCAAGCCATGCGCATTCAAAAACTAGCCGAGAACTACCGGTCAGCCGATAAAGCATTATTAGAAAACGCAATAGAACGCATAAAAAAACGCCTAGGCGGCCTGGCCTACAAAGAAGCCCTACAGGCCATTGAAACCGGCGACATCGAGAAAATGGTGGAACTGGCCCTGGGTTACTACGATAAAGCGTACACTTACCAGTTAGCGCATAAATCTGCGCACCAGATTATAACCGTACCATTAGAAAGTACGAATGCCCCGGAGAATGCCCGCAAGATTTTAGAAATGGCAGATTTAAAAGAGTTGCTGTTTCCAGGAACAACCAAAATTTAAAAATTCCATAACTTTTTTAAAATCTCCTGTTGCATCTCTTTATCCAGATAAATAAATCAAATTTTTAAATTTTCTACTTTCTGTAGAATACTGGTTAGCTTCGTGGTTATATACATTCTATCGAAGAACAAAATTTTAAAAGCTACCCTAAAGCTTAACCCGCCTAAAACATGCAAGACCTTAATAATAATATTAAACTAACCCAGTACAGCCACGGTGCTGGTTGCGGTTGCAAAATTGCGCCGAAAGTACTCGACACCATTCTGCATACTACTTTTAAAGCGCCCGAAGATAAAAACCTACTGGTAGGGAACAGTTCCCGCGACGATGCGGCCGTGTATGCCTTAGGTGATGGTACGGCCATTATCAGCACTACCGATTTTTTTATGCCGATTGTGGACGATGCGTTTGATTTTGGCAAAATTGCTTCGGCCAATGCCATTAGCGATGTGTATGCGATGGGTGGCAACCCTTTGATGGCGATTGCCGTGCTGGGCTGGCCCGTAAATACTTTGCCCGCCGAGGTGGCCCAACGCGTAATTGAAGGTAGCCGCGCTATTTGCCACGAAGCGGGCATTCCGCTGGCCGGTGGCCATAGCATCGATAGTCCGGAGCCCATTTTTGGTCTGGCGGTAACGGGCTTGGTAAACATCGCGCATTTAAAACAAAACAATACGGCCACCGCTGGCTGCGAATTGTACCTCACCAAACCTTTAGGCGTGGGCATCCTGACCACGGCGCAGAAGAAAAACATTTTAAAACCCGAACACGCGACTCTGGCCCCGCAGCAAATGATGCAGCTAAATAAAATTGGTGCTGAATTAGGCAAAATACCGGCGGTTAAGGCCCTAACCGATGTAACGGGTTTTGGTTTGCTGGGCCACCTGTCCGAAGTATGCGAAGCCAGCAACTTACAAGCCATCGTTAATTTTGCAAAAGTGCCTCGCTTGCCCGAAATAGACGAATACCTGGCGCAAAAATCGGTACCCGGCGGCACTACCCGCAACTGGGATAGCTATGGTCATAAAATAAGCGAAATCACCGATTACCAACGCGCCATTCTCTGCGATCCGCAAACCAGCGGCGGCTTACTCGTCGCTGTTGACCCCACGGACCGGGAAGAAGTAATGCCGGTTTTTCAGGAGTTTAATTTAACTTTAGAGCCTTTTGGTTATTTACAAGAACCAGAAAATAAGCGCGCGTTAATTACTGTTGCGTAAAAATTTAAAAAAATCGTACCTGTTACCAGCCGGTTCAAACAAAACGTTACATGTCGTTATACTTAAATCTGATTAAAACGCTGGGCCTGTTAGTAGGTGGTTTGTACGCGTTGCGGTTTTTAATCGGGCTGTTTTCGCGGCGGCAAAGCACCTTTACCCTGGATTTTCACCGGCAGTTTTCTTTGCTTTTCTGGTCTATTTTGTGTTTTTTAGTTTTAATTCCCTTAATAGGCGCACTCATAAACTCCGCCGCGGCACTGCTGCCCATCGAAACAATATTTTTAATTGTAGCTTCTACCCTACTGTTATCTTTTTCGCTGCCTACTTTTTTTCTGCACAGCCAATACTGGCGGTTTAGCCGGCCATTTTTAGTGGAAATAGATAAACGCAACGAGTCGTTTAAGATTTACAACTTGCAGCACAAGCACTTTTACGCGAAAGAAAAAATCATGCGCACCACCTATACCCGCTGCCGTTCGCGCCAGTATTTCTGGAGCCAGTACGAGTATCTTACCTTCGAAATGACGAACGGCGATAAAGTAATCGTTACTTCGCTCCTGCTGCCTTTAAACCAACTCACCAAGTTTTTACCCACCACAACCATCCAGACGCAAACCAAAACCATTTGTTGGCTGTAAGAGGTTGTGGGTTGTAAAGTTGGAAGGTTAGAAGGTTCAAAGTTTAAGGTTATAACTATACCCAGTTACCGATACCACAATAAACCGATTGAGGTGCCCGGAATAGCGGTAAACGGCTCCGTTGTTCCGCACGTTTTAAGCTAGCCTGGTAAATGATAATTGGAACAACCGCCTCTCCTTCCCTGTTTTTAGGGAAGGTGCCCTTTCGGGCGGAAGGGTAAAAACACCCGAGCAATAAAATAAACTATAGCTGTTGCGATGCCAACAAATAGCATATCTTGTCGCTTTACTTACCTTTACCCTTGAATCCGGATGAATTTTTAAAAATTTAAAATTATCATGCAACTACACTACCGCGACTTAGGCCAAGGCACTCCTTTTGTAATTCTGCACGGCTTATTCGGGCTTTCGGATAACTGGCAAACCTTAGCTAAATTCTGGAGCCAGAAATACCACGTGTACCTGGTAGATTTACGCAACCACGGTCGCTCCCCGCACAGTAACGAATTTAGTTACGACCTGATGGTGGAGGATTTAGCAGAATTTATAATTGAACACCAACTCCAGAATCCGGTAATTATGGGCCACTCCATGGGCGGTAAAGTAGCCATGAATTTTGCCTTAAGTTACCCGGCCCAGGTAAGTAAACTGATTGTGGTGGACATTGCGCCCCGTCCCTACCCGGTGCACCACCAGGATATTATTGATGGCCTAAACGCCATTGATATTTCCAAGATGACCAGCCGGAACGAAGCCGAAGCTGCTTTAAGGCCATACATTCCGGAAGCCGAAACCCGTTTGTTTTTATTAAAGAATTTATACCGCCGCGAAGACAATTCGTTTGGCTGGCGCATGAACCTGGCGGCCATTGAGGCGTGCATTGAAGAAGTAGGTCGCGAAACCACCTCGGATACCCCGTTTATTAAACCCACGCTATTTATAAAAGGCGAGAAATCGCGCTATATTCAGGAAAAGGATTTACCGGCCATTCAACAATTATTTCCGCAGGCACAAGTGGAAACCGTGGCGAATGCCGGCCACTGGGTACACGCCGAAGCGCCCGAAAAGTTTTACCAACTGGTTGTTGACTTCATCAAATAAGCTATGCTGGCTCCCGGTATTATCTACCTGATTCCGACGGTACTCGCGGAAGAAACAGCGCCAGCGGTTATTCCGGCGCAAGTAGCCCAATGCATGGCTGGTCTGGAGTACTTTATCGTGGAAAATGCGCGTACGGCCCGGCGTTACATTAAAACCATGGCGCCCGAAAAAGTAATCGAGTCGCTGCAAATAACCGTAGTTGATAAAAACTCATCCGAAGCCGAAGTAAAAAAAGCCTTGGAACCCGTTACAAAAGGAAAAAGCGCCGGCATTATTTCGGAAGCCGGTTGCCCCGGCGTAGCCGACCCCGGAGCCGAAGTTGTAAAATGGGCGCACCGGGCCGGGATAAAAGTAGTGCCTTTGGTTGGGCCTTCGGCAATTCTGATGGCTTTAATGGGTTCGGGTTTTAACGGCCAGTCTTTTGCGTTTCACGGGTATTTGCCCATCGAGAAAAAAGACCGGGTACAAGCCATCCGGAATTTAGAAAAAGACATGCTGCAGCGCGACCAAACCCAGATTTTTATGGAAACGCCGTACCGCAACAACCAACTGCTCGCGGATTTGCTGCAACAGCTAAACCCCACCACGCAACTGTGCATTGCGGCCAATATTTCCGGCACCAACGAGTTTATTAAAACCACTACTATTGCTAAATGGCAAGGCAACCTGCCCGATATTCATAAACAACCCGCCGTTTTTTTAATTTATCGTTCGTAATCAGCGTTGGTTTTATGTTCTGGGTGGTGCGTTGGCTGTTTTTTTTAAATTTTTACGGTTTTGTTATTCTAAATGGCTTTCCGCAGCAAGGGTCAGTACCCGCTAAACCGCCGCTGCAACGCTACGAATACAGCCGCCCGCAGATGGGTACTATTTTCCGGGTGGTGCTTTTTGCCCCTTCCGAAAGTATAGCCAAAGTTGCCGCTGAGGCCGCGCTAAACCGGGTAGATACGCTCAATCAAATATTAAGTGATTACATTCCGGACAGCGAATTAAATAAACTTTCGGCTACCGCTGGTACTATCCAAGCCGTTCCGTTAAGCCCGGATTTATGGGCCGTTTTGCAAAAATCGCAACGAGTTTCCCGTAAAACAAACGGAGCCTTCGACGTAACAGTGGGCCCCGTGGTGCAACTCTGGCGACGAGCCCGCCGGCAACACCAAATGCCTTCGCCGGAAGCGCTGATTAAAGCCCAAGCTACTACCGGTTACCAGCATATAATTTTAAAAAAAAAGCAAAAAACTGCGCAATTACTAGTACCCGGCATGCAGCTGGACATGGGCGCGATTGGCAAAGGCTACGCCGTAGACGAAGCCATGCGGGTGCTGCAACAACATAAAATAAAGATAGCTTTAGTAGATGGCGGCGGCAATATCCGGGTCAGCCAGGCGCCACCCGGCACCCCAGGCTGGGAAATTGATTTAAGTATTAGCAACGAAACCGATCATATTGGTGGCCAGAAGATTTATCTGAAAAATGCCGGCGTAGCTACTTCCGGCGACTTATACCAGTTCGTGGAAATTAACGGCCAACGGTACTCCCACATCATTAATCCGTTTACCGGTTTAGGCTTAACGGATCAGCGACGGGTAACCATTGTGGCTAAAAACGGCACCGATGCCGATTGGCTTTCTACGGCTTTAAGTGTTTTACCCACTGCCCAAGGTATAAAACTAGCAAATCGCACGCCCCAAGCCGCGGCATCTATTGTCTGGAACACCAATGGTAAACTGCAACAAGCGCAATCACGTCGTTTCCGGCAGTTAAAATGGGTGAAATAAATTTTATTTGCGTTAGCTGTTTAGAGCGTGTTTAAAAAAAGAGGAATAAACATTTGCCTTGCTTTCCCCTATAATTATTTTTAAAACCTTAATAAATCTTTGTGGAAAGGAATTCATCCGTATACTAAGGCGACCCTTTAATCTAAAATTTAAAAAACTAGAGTTAATACGTGTGCACGATCCCTTCCTGTAAAGCCTGTTCATATTTTTCTTTCACAAACTGATACAAGTAAGGTGATCGGTGCGCCCCGATAGACCGGCGTTCTTCTAATTTCTGAATTAGGCCTAAAGCGATTAACTTTTTAGCAAAATTACGCTGATCCAGTTCCTTGCCCAGAATGGATTCGTAGAGAGAATGGATTTCGGGCAGCGTGAATTTTTCGGGTAAAAGGTTATACCCAATGGGTTGATGATAAATCTGTAATCGCAGCGTTAACAAAGCTTTATCGATGGCTTCATTGTGATCAAATAAAAGCTTTGGCACCGCAGCTACGTCCCACCACTGATAATCTTCGGTAAAAAAATCTGTTTGAACACGCACTTTCGAATAATCCACGAGGGCAAAATAGCCAATTGCTATCGTTCGCTTTAACAACCAGTTATCATCTTCTACTTGCAGATTAAATTTGTCTCTGAATTCCTGCGGACTTCTTTCCTGAACCCGGTAAGGCGAATCGCCGAAAACATAAAACTGCTGCAGAAACAAATTGCTCAAACTCGTTTTTTCCTTTAATATCCGGTGAGCAGCTTTACTTAAAGGTTCTCTTTGCTTTATAAATCCTCCCGGTAAGCCCCAATCTTTATACCCTTTCCATTTCAGGAGTAAAATTTTAAGCTGCTGCTGATGGTAGCCCAAGATTACCGGGTCGATGCTCAGGTGCGTGAGGTACTCCTGGTAACCATTCTGGATAAAATCATTTACATCTGCTTCGGTGTTCATGCTATAAATTTAAAAAAATCATTCCGTAAAATATACATATTGGTAAAATATCCTTTATCTTTATTACGTAAATATTACGAATTAATATTTTACTGTTACAGAAAACTTAGTTATTAAACCATTTACCTTAAAACCCTTATTACATCATGAAAAAGTTAAGCCCCCGGTTTATTTTTAGTTTTTTATCTCTGGTATTGTTTGCCGCCAGTTTACAAGCCCAAACCATCTCGGCAGATTATTTTGTGGGTACCTGGAACGTGAAAGCTTTTGGCTTACCCGATGGCGATAAAGATTTAATTATTCAATTTGAAAAAAAGGATGGAAAACTAAGCGGCGGTTTTGTGGACCCGGCAACCAAAAAAGTGATCAACCCTTTTACTCGTGTGGACTTGGCCTCTAATAAATTAACAGCCAATTTTATAGCTCCGGAGCAGCAAATGGATGTGTACCTGACTTTAGAAAAGAAAGATGATACCAATGTTACCGGTAGTATCATGGATATGTTTCATATGGAGGGTACCAAAGCTAAGTAATAGTATCCCGCTAAGGCTGTTGTTTACTTTCACCCGTTTATGAAATCTCATGTGTCTTCTTTGCTCCCATTTTAAAATGGGATGCCTTCCGGATAAAAAATAAATGCGGCATGACTGCAAGCCCGAAGCTTTTCCTTTAATTAATTAAAATACAACTTGTTAAAGTATTACTCATTAAAAAGACACCTTATTGGCAAAGGTGTCTTTTTGATGAGTAAATTAATCTTTTGCCCAGCGTTTTATTTACCAAAATATCCTATTTTGTAATGGCTAAAAGAAGCTCCCACTTAAAAAATGCTGCTATGAAAACTTTATTATACGCTTGTTTTATTTGCCTGATAGCCCTAATTGCTTGTAGTCAAAACAAACCCACCACGGAAAATGCTACCAATACAAACGCCGTTACTAGCGATGTACCCAAAGCCTGGAAATTTGGCGTAGCATTATGGACGTTTCATACTTTTAACTTTTCGGAGGCCTTAGCTAAGGTAGACAGTGCGGGGGTGCAGTTCGTAGAACCCAATACCTTTCATAAAACAGGGCCTGAGCTAAAAGATTCTTTAATTCTGCAACTTTCGCCGGCGGGTTTAACCAAACTTCGGACGCTTCTGGACCAGAAAAAATTAACCGTTGGCTCGGTTTACATCGTTGGCGATTCTACCGTTTCTTCCTGGCAGAAACAATTTGAAATAGCCAAACAGCTAGGAGCTACTTTCGTAACCGCCGAGCCCCCCCTAAACATGTGGGATAGTGTAGATAGCTTGGCCGGAGTTTACCACCTGAAAGTAGCCATTCATGAACATTGGAAAGGCGTGAGCCGCTACTGGCACCCCGATTCAGTTTTAGCCGCTATAAAAGGTCACCCCAACTTTGGCGCTTGCGCTGATCTGGGTCATTGGCCCAAGAGCGGAATTAACCCCCTGGAAGCTGTGAAAAAGCTGGAAGGGCACATCATTGGGGTTCATTTAAAAGATATTGCCGCTTTTAATGATCCGAAACTCCAGGATGTACCAGTAGGAACGGGTGTTGTTGATTTTCCTGCTATTTTCCGGGAATTAAAAAAGCAGCAGTTCAAAGGGTATATTTATATAGAACGCGACGCCGAAGATAAGCCTAGTAACCTGCCGTCCGTAATCCAAACGGTTAAGTATTACACCCAACAAGTCCAGCAGGTGCAATAACGCTGCGTACAGCATTAAACCAAAAACTATTGTTTAGCATATAGTAGTGCTCGTGGCTGTAGCCAAAGTAACCGGGTTGTTTTGGCTAATAGTGTTTACCGGAAATGAAAAAATTTAAAAAAAATATCCTCGGGAGCCTGCTTGCTTTCATCTGGCTGGGAGGCACTGCCATGGGTATATTTTTTTATAAAATTACCTACGGCTTTCCGGTTACTTATGAAACCGAAAAACCTGTAATTCAATTTCCTTCGGGCCAAGCCGCTATATTGGTCTTTTCGAAAACAACGGGCTTTCGCCACGGAGCGGCCATAGCGGCCTCTAAGCTTGTTTTTCAAAAAATAGCGCAGCGAAACGGATGGTTTTTGTATTACACCGAACAAGGAGGCGTTTTTAATCCGGAGCAGCTCCGACAATTTAAGGCTGTTATCTTTAATAATTCTACCGGTCGGGTGCTCCATGATACGCAGCAACAAGCCTTAAGCCAGTATGTAGCAGAAGGTGGAGTTTTACTGGGTATACATGGTGCCGGCGATAACTCGCATCACTGGCCCTGGTATGAGAACAGCTTACTCGGCACCCGCTTCTCGCATCATTCGCTCAAACCCCATTTGCAAAAAACCGTTGTACATATCAATTCGGCCGGCAACACCACTTTATTTAAAAATTTACCTTGCTCGTGGGTTCACGAAGATGAATGGTATGTTTTTTTTAACCAACCCCAAGAAGCGCATATAATAGCGTACATCAACGGAAATCAAATTATTCCTGATGGGAATTGGCTTTGGGGTACAGATAAAAACTTCGGGATGGGTAGCTATCACCCCGTAGCGTGGTACCGGTTGGTGGGAAAAGGAAAAACTTTTTATACTTCCATGGGTCACAGCAAAGAAGTGTGGCAAGACCAAAACTTTATTCATCTCGTGGAAAATGCCCTCTATTGGTCTATACAGTAATTTAAAACACATGGTAGTTGCTTTTAATAAAGTTCACCAATAACGTGCCGGTGTAATAATACGGAGGATTATGGCTGGGTGCATCCGGTGCGTATTGCTACGGTAAAATTTTAAAGCAAAACATCCTTATTGAGATGCAACAAGCAAACAAAATATTACCTAGAGTAATTTATATTAAGTACTCGGACAAAATTAATTAAGTGCATAACTTATAATAAAACATTGATTATTAGTGTCTTATGAATCGAACAACCAACAACTACTAACGAACAACTACTTATTTATTAAGTCGAACACCATCTATTGCCGGCGTAAACTACTTTTTCTAAACTCCTCATAAGAAAGTAGTTCCTAAATCTGCCTCCTGCACAAAAATTTAAAAAATCCGGTAAAACAATGCTGTTACTTACTCCCTTTATTCTCCTTCTTCATACCCGTTTGTGTAAAGTATATTTATTCTGCTCGCCCGTATAAATCATGGGTCTGGTACCTCTTTTAAAAATTCAGACAATTTAAGATATCCTTTAAGATAAAATAAATTAAATTTAAGCCCTTTAGCATTGATTCACAACCATTTAAATATCATTATTTCTGAATATTAATTTCTAATCAATTGCTTCTGAACCAGCTCATAGTGCTTTCAAATTACGTCTACATCTCTCGTTTATGGCGCTTGAATTAAAGTCGCTGCCCGCGAAACGGATCATTGGAAATTTATTTAAAAATTAACTTTTCTATTTTACCCTTAATTTAATTTGGATGATTTTACAAGATTTAACCCCTCATCCATCGCTAACGGAATTCGTGCAGTGTTACCGGATCGTTCACTTTGACTTTGTGCAGGCGCCCGAGCCAGTATTTAAAGCGTATGCACCCCGGCCGGAAGTATGTCTTCATTTCTTTCTGCGGGAACGCGAGCTGGTTCAATTAGGTGATGGCCCCAAAGTAGATTATAATTTTCCTGTCGTTCTGGCCGGCCAACAGACGGCGGTTCTAAATCGGTATCTGATGGGCAAAAATTTTATCACCTTCAACATTGCTTTTCAACCTACCGCCTTATTTCAACTAACGGGTATTTCAGCCTTCGAGTTAACGAATCAATACCTGGATGCGGAACTTATTTTTTCAAAAAATATTCGCCTTATTCTGGAGCAATTGCAAAATGCTGCCAGCTACCACCAAATGGTAACCATCGGGGACCGCTTTGTTACTTCTTTAGTCAGCAATGCCCGAAGAGAAACGCACCGATTAGATACTATAAGCCGGATGATGATCTATTCGGGTGGCAAAGCTTCGCTGAACTGGCTTGCCGGGGAGTCGTGCTTATCTACTAAACAATTTACGAGAAAGTTTTATGAACGCACCGGCGTAAATCCTAAAACCTACCTGAGAATCATTCGGTTTACCAAAGCCATTCATCTGAAGAACGCTTATCCGCATAGAGATTGGTTACGAATTGCTTTGGAATGTGGGTATTTCGATTACCAGCACTTAGTTAAAGATTACAAAGAATTTACCAAACATATCCCCAACGACTTTCATCTATTAGAAAATAACTCGCCGGAGAGTAGGCTGGGTATTGCCTCGGAAGTTTACAAAAGCCGGGCGCAGGCTTCTATCCCGGTCATGTAATAATGTCCTTTTTTTACCAGTGGTTTGTCCTTTTTTTACCACTAGTTATTGGTAGATAACCCGCAAATTTGCTTCATCAAATATTTGATTATGAAGTTAATTTATTTTCTACCATTAATTTATTAGTAATGATCCATAATGCATTTTCTCCATCCAGTAAAACTTACCTATTCGTTCACGGAGCCTGGCATGGCGCCTGGTGCTGGAATAAAGTAATTCCGTTGGTACAAGCCAAAGAACATAAGGCCATTGCCGTAGAACTACCGGGGCACGGCCCAGATAATGGGCGTATTTCCCAGATTAGTTTAAATGACTACGTAAACGCAGTAGTAAAAACAGCTAATGACCAAATCGGGCCGGTAATCTTAGTCGGACATTCCATGGCCGGTATCGTTATTGCACAAGCTGCGGAAAAGCTAGGTAGTAAAAAAGTTTCGGCCTTAATTTATCTGGATGCCTTCCTGCCCCGAAACGGGGAATCGCTGTTTGCGTTGGTAGAAGCAACGCTGCAACACTTGCCACCCCATGCCTCCAGAAAACCTTATCTTGTAGAGAATATTATTACTGCGGAGGATTACCAAACTAACTGGGTAAATCCCGAAATGGCCGCGCAGATTTTTTATCACGATTGCTCCGACGAAGATAAAAAGTTTGCCTTAGCCCGGATTTCCCAAGAACCAGTTGCGCCCTTGGCAACTCCCCTTAGTTTAACGGATGAGATTTACGGCGTGATCCCTAAATACTTTATTCTTTGTACGGAAAGTCAAGACATGGATAAGACCTTCCTGTCGACCCACGTGCCTTGTGAGAAAGTGTATACGCTTGCCAGCAGCCATTCTCCTTTTTTCTCCATGCCTGAAAAATTAGTGGAGATACTAACTGAACTAAAATAAGCCAGTAGTACTGTATTTTTGGCCAGACAACTCCCATGGATCATTGTTAAAATTTAAAAAATGATCCGTAATGGTTGCCGTTAGCGCTTGTTACCAGTACAGGTTTTTATAGCAGGCCAGCTGTTTTTATACATTCGTGTTTTTTACTATTTACTTAATCAAAAGGATAATCTACGTTAGGCGCCTTTTCCTTGCTTTACTTACCGTTCAGAACTTATCTAATCAATTATCAAATTCCGCATTTTATGAAAACAAAGTTTCTGCCCTTTTGGGCAACCGGGGTACTATTGCCTTTATTACTGCTGATCTCCTGTAAAGATGATCTGGAAAATACAAAAATTAATTCAACCAAGACTTACCTGTTGGTGCACGGGGCCAGCCACGGAGCGTGGGCCTGGAAGAAAGTAGCGCCCCTTTTACAAACCCAGGGCCATCGGGTTTTGGCAATTGACTTACCTGGTCACGGTAACGATCAATCCCCGCCGGAAAAGGTTACGCTGGACGATTATGTGCGCCAAGTAGTGGATGTGGCAAAGGCGCAGCCCGGACCCGTTATTTTGGTGGGCCATTCTGCCGGTGGCGTTACCATTGCCCAAGCGGCGGAGCGGTTGGGAGTTGCCAAGGTAGAGAAGTTGATTTTTCTGGATGCGTTCCTGCCCCAAAACGGAGAGTCTGTTTTTTCGCTGGCTGCCAAATTTATACCTCCTCCGGGAACGGGCAAACCTACTTTCACCGATAGTTTTATCTTCGACCAAACGGGAGCTACTTTTACTTTAGATACTGCTAAAGTAGTTAACTTTCTTTATCACGACTGTTCGGCCAAAGATATTGCGTTTGCGAAAGCAAATCTGGGTAAGCAACCAGTAGCCCCGTTCGCTACACCGGTGCAGGTTACCGAGGCTATTTACGGGGTTATTCCTAAATATTACATTGTTTGTACGGAAGCCCGAAATGGAAATATGTCCGAAATGGCGAAAAATGTATCCGTCAACAAAGTAGTTACATTAGCCACTAGTCATTCGCCCTTCTTTTCCCGGCCGGAAGCCTTGCTTGACCTGCTGATTAGTTTCAATACTAACTATTAATGGCGACCACTTTGATATCCGTATTTCTGCTTTTAGCCCCAGCGCTAGCAGCGCAGCATATTGCCGATTCGCTGGCCATCCTGGCCATCCTTCAGGAAGAAGTAACTTCCTGGAACAATGGCGATGCGCCGGCTTATGCCAAATATTTTTCCGAACACGGAACGTTTACTAATATTCGAGGTATGTATTTTACCGGGTACAAACAATTCTTCGACCGGCACGTGGATTTGTTCCAAGGGATATTTTCAAAAACGGTATTGCAGCAGGAAATAATTTCCCTGCGGTTTTTAGGATCTGATGTGGCCATTGCAGAAACGCTTACCTGGATTTCCAAGTTCTCCCCAACTAATGTGCCTCAAGGAGTACCTGTTGATTCCCTAGGACGGATCTATACGCGACTCCTGCAAGTTTTTCAAAAAGAAGCCGGTGATTGGATGATTGTGGCCTACCATAACATTGCCTTGAAAGCCGGCACTCCGGTTCCGGAACCCGAATGAGGAGCATTAAAATTTCAGGGTAAACAGTTATCAGCAACGGCTAACAGCACCCCGCGAGCGGATGATTTCTAGCATTTAATTTTAGAATAATTCAGAGAAATTTAAAAATTTAAAAATTACTCATCCGGGAATCGTTTTTAAAAGAAAAATCCCCGAATACGGGGATAGATTCCTTTCCTGATTTTACAGGTGGTTGCTTTTTCTTACTAAAACTACCTTTTTTGGGTATTGTTGTTAAAGATTAAATTTCCGCACTTTGTTTTTGAATATCAGGCACTTGTCCTTAGCTGTTTTTGTTTTTGACTTTCTTCTTAAAACGTACCTTATCAGCTTTTAACAATCAATGACTCCAATCCTCAATTATACCGAATGGGTGAAAGCCGCCGCCGTCGGAGAAACTACCGCCTGGAATAAGCTACATCGCACTTTTTACCCGGGAATGTACGTAATCGCACTTCCTATTTGCCGTAATCCGGAGGTGGCTTCCGATGTGGTGCAGGAAGCCTTTATAAAGGCTTATCTTAAACTTTCTCAGCTAAAGGATTCACAAAATTTTCCTGGTTGGCTCCGGCAAATCGTCACCCACATGAGTTATCGGGCTTTAGTGCGTCATCAAAAAAATACTTCGTTAGAAAGCTTGGCCCTGGAAAAAGAAGCATATTGGGAAGATGAGATGAACCGGCAAATGGAGCAGATTTCTTCCCAAAACCAGCTTTACAGTGCCTTGGCGCAACTACCCGATGTGCTGCATAGCACCTTGGTACTGCGCTATTTTTCTAATTATCAAACGTATGAACAAATCGCCGCTATTTTGGCGGTGCCGATAGGCACCGTGAGAAGCCGCCTGAGTGAGGCCAAACGCAAGCTGGAAGAAGCGTGGAAAAAACACGATGATGCCAGCGATGTTCATCTCCGGGAAAACGAAGAGTGGAATAGTTTCTACCAATCGCTTTACGGGGAGATGCACGCACAGGAAAGCAGCAAAATTAAATTTATAAATCATTTGCAGCATAGCCAGATTTTGTTTCCAAACGGCAAAAGTTCTTCCGGAGGGCAGGTATTAGAAAATATGGTGGAGGAAGATCGCCGGGTAGGTAGCTGGTTGCAACCGGTCCGGGTTTTTAGCAGCGGCCGTGTCTCGGTTATCGAAGCCCAGCACTTTAATTCCAGCGAACACCCGGATCATTGCCCGCCTACGTCGGTAGCTATTATTAACCGGGATAAAGGCAAAGCCAGTCGGGTCTTTTTTCACCCATCGGAAAAATAAATTTAAATCAACACCGAACTTTAGAACCAGATGCAGTCTCTTAGGAAAAAAAACAACATGAAAATTCTGATTCTAGGAGCTTCCGGTGCTACCGGCCGCCATCTGGTCCGGCAGGCGTTGGAACAGAAACACCAGGTTACCGCTTTTTTGCGTAATCCGGCAAAATTAAAAGTTTCTCATCGGGCTCTAACCTTAGAGCAAGGGAATGTGAGCGATTTAGTTAGCGTGCAACGAGCCATAGCCGGACAGGAAGTAGTGGTTTCGGCCTTGGGCGCGGACCATATGTTTCAATTAGACCAGGCTTTACTGGATGGGATGGCCAATATTATCAAAGCCATGCAATCGAGTAACGTCCGCCGCTTAGTCTATTTATCTACTTTAGGCGTATCAGAAAGCCGGAACGATGCGGGATTTATAATCCGAAATTTAGCGCCTACCCTCTTGCGAACCGAAATTAAAGGCCACGAGGTTAGAGAAAAAATGATTTGCGAATCAGATTTAGAGTGGCAAATTGTACGGGCACCCATTTTAACGAACGGCCCCCTCACCAGAAAATACCGAAGCGGCGAAAACTTAAAATCCAACCGGTTTGCCCCTGCCTTATCCCGGGCGGACATCGCGGATTTTATGTTGAGCCTGTTAACCGATATGCGTTATCTGCGCCAACCAGTGCGTCTGATGCCCGCTTTAAAGTAAATTTTTAAATTTTTCTTTTACCATGAACACAAATCTTTTGGCTGTAATTGTGATCGGTGCCGGTCATGCGGGACTGAGCGCCAGCTACTTTCTAAAACAACACCGAATACAGCACGTGGTATTGGAACGCGGCTTAATCGGGGAATCCTGGGCGTCCCAAAGGTGGGATAGTTTCCGGATGAATACGGCCAATAAGCTAAATACCTTACCCGGCTGGGAAACCGATGAAACGGAGCCGGACAGCTTCGGAACGGCTCAAAATTTAGTGGCCTCGATGAAGCAGTACGTTCAAAATTATGGTCTACCGGTACTGACGAATACAACGGTTATAAGCCTGCGTAAAGCTCCTGGGTCCGAATTATTTGAAATACAAACAGTGCAAAATGGTAGTACCAAAACCTACTCTTGTTGGCAAGTAATTGTAGCATCGGGAGCGCAAAGTCAAAAACAACCAGCAAGGTTAGCTGGTAAGATCGATGCGAAAATCAAGCAATTACACAGCAGTGAATACCGAACCGCGGCTGATTTACCCGCAGGCGGTGTGTTGGTGGTGGGAAGTGCGCAATCGGGTTGCCAAATTGCCGAAGACCTAATCCTGGCCGGGCGAATCGTTTATCTTTCTACCAGTAGAGTGCCCCGGTGCCCCCGGTATTACCGGGGCAAAGATATTATGGATTGGCTGATCCTCACCGGATTTTTCAACGTCCGATCCGAAGATATCGCGGACTCCGCCCAACTACATGTGCGAACACCGCTGCTGAAGGGCAACGACAATGGCCGAAAAACCTTGAGTCTGCAGTCTCTGGCACGCAGTGGAGTTATCTTATTGGGCAAACTACAAGATGTAGTAAATGACTTTGCTTACTTTTCAGAAGATGCCGGGGCACATGTAAGTTTTGCCGATGAGTTCTCTGCACAGGTGAAAGGTTTTATTGACAACTTTATTGCCGAGAAACATCTGCCCGCGCCTACGGCAGAACCAGACCCCGACGATGAACCCGATAATTCCTTGAATTTGTCCGGCCACCCAGGTTCTATCCAGTTCCGTAAGGAAGGCATTTCCACTATTATTTGGGCAACGGGTTTTCGGCCGGCTATGGCGTATATTCAATTGCCGGTTTTCGACGAAACGGGTAATCCGGTGCACCAACAAGGTAAATCCTTGGTAAAAGGCTTGTACTTTTTGGGGCTTCCCTGGCTCAGAAACCGGAAGTCGAGTTTGCTACTTGGTATTAAAGAAGATGCTCAGTTTATCACAGGCTGTATTAACACCTTGGTTCAGAAGCAAACTATGGTGGGGAATCAGCCAGATTAATTCTCATCCTTGTTAAACAACCGGATTTTTTAAAATTAATAATTAGTTTTTTAGTACTAAAGAACTATACCTATTCCGCAGGGTCAATGTAAAAAGCAGCATCGAGCTCGTAAATTTCATGAATCTTGGAACTGCCTAATGGCATAGAGTCTAATCCATTTATTTTATTATTTACTTTTTTATTTTCAAATTTTATGAGTTTCCTCCTTTATTCCTTTAAAAACATTTTACTCTACCTATTGCTCCTGGTGGTTGGCTTGTACGCCGGTATGCACTTTTTCCACGAAATGTGCCCGGTGGAAACGCAATTAACGCCTTTGGAGTATGGCCGTTACTGGAAAATAGTGGACGGTACTTTTATGCACCGGCGCATGGGAGTTATGGGACCCTTGATGATCGGGCTATTTGTGGTGAATATAGCCTTACACTTAAAAAATTGGGAAAGCCCTACTCTTCTTTTACTACTGCTCTCCTTTATAATGTTCTTGGTAGATGTTGGCTTTACCCTTACCCAACAGTTGCCCATTAATGCATTCATAAACCAACTGGACTTAGCACACCTCACCCCAAAGAGCATGACTGAACTAGCACGCGCTCAAACAACATCAATTAGTAATTTTCAAAACCGGTTGGTATTGGCCCTGGTTTCCTTTGCTTCCCTTTCTATTATTCCTTTTAATCAGAAAGCCGCTTACCGAACAGAAATTTAAAAATATCCGGAATGGTAAGCTTATAGCATTGTGCCCTGCATGAGCAAAGACTGCATCCTTTACTTATCTCTAAACCGTAAAAAAGTTATTTTTTTTAAATTCCTATAAAAAGCCTCGTTAATATTAATGAGCTTTTTATCCAGCCTATTACCCGCCCTGGTAACTTCTCCCACATTTGTTTAGGAAGAAGTAATCCCCCAATATGGGGATGGGATACTCTTTTAATTTTACAAGGTGCCTCTTTTACTTACAAAATCACCACTATTGGGGATTGTCGCTAAAGACTAATTTACCGCTATTTGCCCGATAAAAATTTAAAAAAACACATGAAAGCTATTGAATTTAGGGCAAGCCTTGTGACTAGAAAGTATGGTAAGGTATTGATGGGCACCGATGCTCTGGATCGCACCATTGTTAATCCTGTTTTTAAAGATACCGCATCATCTGTTTGCTAAACCTACCTGTTTGTTTGAATATGTTTATTAAAAAATTTTACCGGCTCATTTCCGTGATCATCTGCATTCTATTAGTATATATTTTTGTTGGGCAATTTATTCATCGTTATGTTTTCCCGGAACCGCTTCCCCATAATACCATGTACCCGGTTGCGGGAGACGTGATTACCAATCCATTTGCCGGGGAGCAAATCACTTTTCTTAAAAGCGGGATAGAAACCAACGGAGCGTATTCTTTACGGGAATTCCGTCTCAAACCGGGCGGAGCCGTGCCCCGCGCCCACATGCATACCGACTATGATGAAACGTTTAAAGTTATACAAGGAAGTCTAACGGTGATCTGCAACGGCTCGGAGCACGTACTTCAGCCGGGCGATTCCTTGACAATCCCCAGAGGCACGGCTCACCAACCGGTTAGTAAAGGAAATGAGGAAATTGTTACGATTAATCGAGTCGTCCCGGCTGCTAAACATGATCTAATGCTGGCCCAGACCCACGGATTCTTTACGGAAAAAGACCGACCCAGATCAAAAGCAGAATTTTTTTTACAGGCCATGCTCTTTGTTGATTATTACCGAACCTACACCGCCGATATTCCTATACTGGCCCAAAAAGTTCTTTCGTTTCTTCTGGCGCCAACGGCGAGGCTCTTGGGCTACCGGACCTGGAAACCGCAATATTCCAAGAAATGGAAAAAACCAATATAATATTGCTACCCGGAGCGAGTTTAACCCGGAGGTGTACTTTAACCAGTATGGTGCTCACCCGAGTAGCTTATCTCCGATGCGTTGTGGAAGGAATAATCCCCACAATTGAGGATAGATTAATTCGCTGATTTTACAAATTTCTACTTTTTCTTACGAATATCCCCGTTTTCGGGGATTGCTGCTTAAGGCTAATTTCCCGCTCTTTGCCAAATAATAATCTCATAAACCCATGAAAGCAAACGCAGTTATCTCCCATCCAGATACCAAAAAGAGTAATAAAGTAATGACTGGAACAGATGAAAATCCGGGACGTACCATCGTTAATCCTATTTTTAAAGATACCGCCACCTTTATAAAAAGGGCGGTGGAAACCGATGGAAAATACAGCGAGTGCGAAGTAACTCTTTTACCAGGGGGCAAGAATGTACCGCATATTCACCGAAAATACAGCGAAACCTTTACGGCGTTAGAAGGAAACTTAGGAGTAAAGGCAGGTGGTAAAACAGTTATTCTGAAACCCGGCGAAACATTTACCGTGCCGATTGGAGTAGTTCATTATTTTTTTAACCCCGGTCCGGAAACCATCCGGTTTAATCTAGTTCTCTCCCCTGGCTTCGAAGGTTTTGAGTACATGCTGCGCATCTTGTACGGCCTGGCCCAGGATGGACAAACAGATAAAAAAGGCTTGCCCAAGAGTTTAGCCCTGACTGCTTTAATCGCCGAAATGGGCGATACCTCCTTGCCCGGTATATTCGTACTGCTTGCTCCTCTACTTAAGTTTCTGGCTGCCCGGGCCCGCAAACGCGGAGAGGAAGAAAGGCTAATGAATAGGTATTGTAAAAACTTAGTTTAATGCAAATTCGGGGGAAGCAGCACGTTTTTTAAGCCATTTTGATCTAGTTGTTCTTCCTAGCTTCATGCCGCTGTTTCATACAAAAAATTTAAAAAATTATTGCTGGTTGATGCGCCATTAAAATCATCTTTCCTTGCCTTAAGGGAAATGTACCTTAAAACGTTACGCTGAACTGGGGCCGGCCCGGCCCATTATACCCCCAGGGCACCTTTAACATTTAAACAGTAAACAATTAATTAATTTTATGAAAACAAAATTTTTGCCCTTTTGGGCAACCGGAATTCTATTGTCTTTTTCGTTGCTCACCTCCTGCGAAAAAGATTTAGAAAAACAAGTACCTAATGCCGTAAAAGATAGTACCCCAAACGATAGCACTTCTGTATTTAAAAAAGGTACTTTCCGGGGTATACCCATCACGTACCAGGAAGTAAATGGCCAGGCTATTCTGGAAGGAGATATAGCACTTACCGCTGAAGATTTATCGGAGAGTACGACCAGCCCCGTTGCCCGCACCAGTGGCGCCGGCATGGCCAACAAGAACTACCGCTGGCAAAATTTTACCATCCCTTACGAAATAGAGCCGGGCATGCGGCAGGATATTATCCAAAAGGCAATTGCTGCCTGGGAAATAAGGACCCCACTCGACTTTGTAAAACGGACAAATGAGAAAGACTATATAAAGTTTGTGAAAGACCCAAATATCAACTTATCCAGTGTCGGCCGGATAGGCGGTCCGCAAAACATCTGGTTAGTAGATGACTGGAGCCTCCGGGTGGTTACCCATGAAATCGGCCATGCCATTGGCTTATTTCACGAACACATCCGGCAGGACCGGGAAATTTACCTCACCATCCACTGGAACAATATCAAGCCCGAAGCAAGGCCCTATTTTAACCGCTGGCCGGCAGGATATGGATTTGATTTAGGCTCTTTCGATTATCAGTCGGTAATGATGTATGGTCCCTTGGTTTTTTCGCAAAACAACCAGCCAACCATGACCCGGAAAGACGGGCAACCTATTGACCCCAGCACCACCCCGACAAGTTTAGATGCCCAAACCGTCATTTCGATGTACGCGAACCTCTACATTGTTAAGGGAGGTTCTCTCTTCGCGGTAAATGTAAAAGATGGCAGCATGGCCAACCTGGGTCCGGGCTGGGATGGTGCCGCGAAAACGCTGGCCGAAGACGATCGCTACATCTGGGGCATGCAAGGCCTGAACTTATGGAAAACAAACCGCTTTAATGGCGCCTACGAAAAGGTGGGGAACGGTTACTGGGAAAACCCGGTGGGCGTAACGGGGAAAGATCCGCAGGGTAACTTATACGCCCAGCAAGGCATCCGGCTCTGGAAGATTGATAAATACGGCAATCATACCCGCCTGGGCGGACCCCAAGCCCTGGAGAACTGGAGCGGCACCCAGGCCATTTACTACCATAAGAATTACGTGTACATGATTTGGAAAAATGTTTTGTACAAGATTAACACCACTACGGGTAAACCGGAAATGAATATAACCGGCCAGTCTTGGTACGATGTAAAAGGAATTGCCGCCATGGACGGCACCTCCGACGAAATTTACGTGTTGCGCGGCGATCAGCTGTTTCGGGTGAATGTGGCAACCGGCGCGGTAACGGGTGGCGCAGTTTTCCCCGGCACCACGCTAATGACTGGTTATTCGGGCAAACTGTACCTCATTAGCGGTACTAAGTTATTCAGCGTAAACGTGTACGGCGAAAAGCAGTCAATCGGTTCTGGTTTTCAAGGTTCTACTTCCATTGGCGCTACCACTAATCCGGCTCTTCTGCAATAAAATTTAAAAAAATCTCATCCTCCGGGCTACTCTGGTCCAGAGGAACTAGCAAACAATTAAATCATGAAAAGAAACAACCATCTATCCGCATTTTTCTTGCTACCCGGCATTTGCTACCTAACGGAGTTCGTGGTGTGGTCTTCTTATCCGCCAAGCCACTCGCTGAATGCTATTTTGGGTGGATTATGGACGCTGGGCCAAATAGGTATTCTCCTGATCTTATCGTATTTGTACCGGTGGAAAATTGCGAGCGGCAGCAAATGGAAAGCATTGGGCGTTTCGATTGCCGCGGCCGGGGCAATTTCCTATTCCATTAATTATTTTTTCGGTTACTGGCTGCACATGAATACCAAAATGTTCCTGCCGCTAGGTGCTTTATTGTCGGGAATCGGGATGGTGGTTACGGGCATTCAGGTACTGGTGGGTAAACGCTGGCCGGGCTTCAAAGGCACCTTGCCGCTGTTCGTGGGGCTTTATCCTTTTCTGGTGATGTTCCCGCTACTGGTTATTACCGGCCACCCCGACCTGGTGGCGATTATGGGTTGGGGTGTGCCTTGGTTATTTCTGGGAATTGGCATGGCTACCGAAAGAAGCACTTTAAAAACAAGACCTCAGTACGAGTATTAATTCTTGCGGAATCAAGCAGTGGCGGGAAAAATTCTAAGCGTTTTGCTGCGAACCGGCTTTATCCAGGGGCTGCTATCTAACCCTACTAAGATGACTATTACCCCGATGCATTTTATTCGTTTAATTTTATTATTCACCTTTTTTTTAAATTTTAATCAAGTTTTTGCCCAAAAAGGCGTGGCTACTACTTTTTCCACCATCGATGCTTTATTAGCCGGCTTGTATGAGGGCACCTTTACCGTGAAGGAATTAAAGCAACGTGGCAATTTTGGTATTGGTACATTTCACAGCTTAAATGGTGAGCTGCTAATGCTGAACGGGAAAGTATACCAGATTCAGGCGGATGGTTCGAGCCAGGAAGTACAGGATACTACCCGCATTCCGTGGGCAACGGTCTCTTTTTTCCAAGAAGGGCAACAACACCATTTACCAGACGATCTAACGTATACTTCCTTCCAAAAAGAAATGGACAAGGTGCTCGCTTCCCCTAATTTATCCTATGCTATCTGGGTGGAAGGTGTTTTTTCGATTAAGGTACGCAGTGTTCCGGCGCAAACGAAGCCTTATCCCAAAATGACCCAAATAGTGGATCAACAATCGGTTTTTAATTACCAAAATATAAGGGGCACCCTGGTAGGTTTTCGAAGCCCCGCTTATGTAAAGGGAATAAATATACCGGGCTTTCACCTGCATTTTTTATCGGCCGATGGAAAACGGGGCGGGCATGTGCTGGACTTTATAATGGAAAGGGGTACGGTTCAAACAGAAAAATACCACGAATTATCGTTGGTATTGCCTACTAATAAAGCTTTTCTGGAAGTTGACCTGGTCACGGATAAAACAAAGGATCTACAGCAAGTTGAAAAATAGAGATATTTCATTTTGCCCCCGATTGGCAAATAGCTTTGCTACCTAGGTAAATAGCTTGCTTTTAGCCCACTTAGCATCTGTATTTAAGTAGTTGGTCGTTTTTAGTTGGTCGTTATTCGATTGTTATAACTTTAACCATAAATTACTTAAAATCAATATTTTACCAACTTAATTTTGTCCAAGTACTTAGTTGTTGCCAAGTTTCTCCATTTTAAAAATTTAGGCACTTTCCACTTGGGCAATGGTCCTCTTGCCCAGTCCAATAGCAGCAAGCAGCAATCGTTAATTTCTCTCACAGAGTTGAATGTAAATTTAGAATATCTGTCATACAATTTCATCTATAAAATACGTGATGCAAACAATCCATTTAATAAAAGCCGGAACCGGCAAGTATTTTCTGTTGGGTTCCGATCTGGTTATCGTAAAAGCCGGCAGCCAGGAAACTGGCGGAACAATGCTGGTATTAGAAGTAACCGTACCTGCCGGCGGAGGCCCGCCCATGTTGCACCGGCATGTATACGCCGAAACCTTTTACTTCCTGAAAGGCACCTTTCTCGTTAGTACCACGGATAGCCATTCACGGATACGGACGCAACTGGTACAACCCGGCGATGTGCTGTCTATTCCTTCCATGGCGTGGCATAATTTTAAAAATGTGAGTGATACCCCCGGGCGTTTTCTGGTAGTGCACAGTTCTCCGGTAATGGAAGGCTTGCTGCAGGAATTAGGTCAGCCTTGGGAGGATTCTTCCTTTTTGATAGCTGAGGAGGTGCCTCCTACCCCGCAGCAATTGCAGGCCATGCGGCAGGTTCTGGAAAAGTACATGGAGTTTCTGCCCCCGGACCAACTCACCCGGTAATTTCCATAGGAATTTTTAAAAATTAAGTCAACAATTGCTTGAACACCTTTGGGTAAAGCCTCCATTTTATCGGGGCAGTCCAGGATAGATTTATCTACCAACTGTCCAACTTAAGAATAGCTTTTACCCAAGCATTTGCCACAGCAGATTTTAGATCCAGTATTTATTCCATTAATTATAAACATTAAATCATTTTAAACAAGCTGGTATTGCGGCCGGTGAAAAAGCTACGGTGCCAAAGAACACTTGGCTTGCCTGGTCTCATACAACTAAAGAAAAGTTAGTATGTGATTTAATTCTGAAGCCGGAAAACAGAGGTTTTGAAAAAGCCTTGCAGGCCGGCTATGGTCTGACTACGGCTGGTTTGATTCAACCGAATGGCAGGCCCAAAACTTCTGGCATCTGGCCTTGCTGGTGGAATTGTTGGATACCAGAATTGCCGGAGGCTTAAGTGTTTTGAACAGCCTGTCAAAACTTTAAATAATGGCAATTAATTATTAACAAATCTTCCAAAATTTTTAAAAATCTAACTGTTCACCCGAACAACCCTTGAAAAATTAAAGGGAGGTATCATTTTTTCTTATACTTAAAATCACCGTTATGGAAAGAGCTTACAACTATATTCACATTTTCTTTATGAGTATCTTTTTTGTTGTCGTATGGGGATTCTGGAAAACATATATCGTGTCCTTTCCCACTTTCCAAGGGTTTGGATATACGCACCACATGCATGGACTACTGATGATGCTGTGGATCTTTATGCTTATTGTTCAGCCGCTATTGATCAGGTCCGGAAAGCTGTCGCTGCACAGGGCAGTCGGTAAAGCATCTTATTTTGTGGTGCCATTGCTGCTTCTTTCCATTTTTATGGTTGGCAAGATTAGTTACAACAAAATGATTGCCGTATCACCACAGCAAGCCATTGCAAGCCTAGCGCAGATCATTCCTGCCCTCTTGGCCTTTGCTGTTCTTTATGGCCTAGCCATTTGGAATAAAAAGAAATCCCGCATTCACATGCGGTATATGTTGGGAACCTCCCTGCTTATGATTGGCCCGGCGCTAGGCAGGGTGCAAATTATATTTTTCAATGTACCGTTTCTGGATGCCGTTGACTATGCTAATTACCTTATAATAGCTATTGCTTTCCTGCTGTTGATAACAGACATTTTTCAGAAAAAGCCTGTTGCGCCGTATTCCATTACCGTGCTGGTGATGGTATTGGGGCACCTGGCATGGCAGTTCCGGGATGGCTTTTTATGGCAGGCCGTTGGGGAAAAGTTTGCTACTATTTTTTATTAAACTTTACCATGTCCACAACCCGGCGATGTGCTGTCCATTCCTTCTATGACCTGACACAAATTCAAAAATGTAAGCGATACCCCCGGGCGTTTTCTAGTATTGCACAGTGCTCAGGTAATGGAAGGTTTGTTGCAGGAATTAGGTCAGCCTTGGGAGGAGCCTTACTTATTAATGGCTGAGGAGGAACTTCCTATCCCACAGCAATTGCAAGCCATGCGGCAGGTTCTGGAAAAATACATGGAGTTTCTGCCACCCGAAAAACTCCTGGTTTAATTCCTGCTAAATTTTTAAAAAATGTTGCGACAGCTGCTTGAACTCTTCTCGCGAGAGCTCCTATCCTTATAGAGATTGTTTAAGACAGATTTATTTACCAACTGCCACAACAGAAGTTAGCCATACAACAAGCCGTAGCCGCACCAGATATCCGGATTCATTATGCACTTCATCTATTATAAACTTTAAACCATTATAAACAATCCTATCATGCATACAAATAACACCCTTCCAAGACGATTTTACAATCCCGTCCAGAAAGATTACGTGACCTTTTTAGAAACCTCCGGGGAAAGTGGCGGCAAACGTACCCACGGTTTGTTGGAAGTTGCACCCGGCGGCCAGGTAAATCCGCATTACCACAATACCTTTTCGGAAACATTTATCGTACGTTCCGGAACCCTCCGTTTGCAATTAGGCCACAGCAAGCTGGTATTGCGGGCCGGTGAAAAAGCTATCGTGCCAACTAATACGCGGCATGCTTGGTCTAATATATCCAAAGAAACACTGGTGTGTGATGTAATTCTGGAGCCGGGAAACAGAGGTTTTGAGAAAGCCCTGCAAGCCGGCTATGGCCTGGCCACTGATGGTCTAATGCGGCCCAATGGAATGCCCAAAAGTATCTGGCACCTGGCCCTGCTGGTAGAATTATCGGAAACCAAAATTGCCGGAGGTATCAGCCTGATGAATGGTTTGTTCGGGTTGATGGCCAAAATAGCCCGCAAGCTGGGCAAGCACAAGGATTTAGAAAAGTATTATCAGCTCTATTAATCTTAACACCCATGAAAACCAGCAATATGTTACCCCTTGCCATATTCCGTCTCCGGCTCACCTTTCTCTACACTTTACTTGGATTAATGCTATCGGCAGGCTTAATGAGCTGTGAAAAAGAAGACGTAAAACCCCAGCCGGAAAAAACAGACCAGTGGGTGCTCGACCGCTTGTATTTTGGCCGTTCCATGCCTAACGGAAAAGAAGTATCCGGGAAGGACTGGAATTTATTTGTGGACGAAGTCATCACGCCCCGCTTTCCGGATGGCCTCACCCAGTGGGAGGCCGCTGGTCAGTGGCAGGAAGAAGATGGGGTTATTACCCGGGAATCTACGTTTATCCTGGAAATTGTCCATCCGGAAGGTAAAACCGATGATGCTAAACTAAATGCCATTATCCAGGAGTACAAAAAACGCTTTCAACAAGAATCGGTATTGCGCATAACGCATCCGGCCGCGGTAGAATTTTAAAATTTCTTATTTTTTAACCTATATAAGTAGTTGGTCGTTATTAGTTGTTCGTTGTTCGATGGTTATTATCTTAAAAATCAACTACCTAATCGAACCTGTCCATCTATTTAATTTTGGCCAAGTACTTAACTTCGAAACCAAAGAACCAGTTACGGGTTTAAACGTGCTTATTGCTTTATCGGGCAGGCTACAATCACCCATTCTCATTATGAGAAAGTAATAAAATTTTATTATCTACTAATAAGGGTAGTTATAGCTTTAAGGTATAACTATCCTTATTAATCATACCCAAAACTCAGTCAAAATTTAAATTCCAAAACAAGAATTAATCACATTAATCAAAACTCAAGAACAATGGAAAACTTACTGAAAAAATCACAGACTTAAACAATATGGTAGTAGAAGGCAAAATGATGGAGGCTTGTGAAAAGTATTACCACGAAGAAGTGATTAGGCAGGAGAATAACACCGAACCCAGAATTGGCAAACTGGCTAATCAACAATTTGAACTGGAATTTTTATCGATGCCCTGTTCGTGGATGGAGTGCAGATAGTAAGTAAGAAGTTAGTAGTACTGCCATAGCATTTCTCATGAAAGACAAAATGGAAATAAAAGAAATTATTGAAATTGAAAATAAATTATTACAAGGAATACAAACGAGTGATTTAGCATTATTAGACAAACTCCTCCACAACGATTTGTTATTTATAGCCCCAAACGGACAGGTGGTAACCAAGGAAATGGACTTGGCTTCTCACCAGGCGGGTGAAATGGAGGTGGAACAGTTAACAGCCGAGTTTGAAGACATAAAAATAATTGGCGATAACGCCATAGTAGTAGTGGTTTATGATACCAAAGGAAAGATGTTAGGAAATCCTATCCTGGGTCAATTTCGCTACATCAGAGTATGGAAAAAGTTCTCTGACGGTTTAAAAGTAATCGGAGGAAGTTGTTTTAAGGTGTAATCATCTCAGAACCGTGACCGTTTTCCTCAAAAAAGCCTCCTGATAGCCTAATTTTTTAAATTTTCAGGCATTCAGCACAGGCTCAATGATTGTAGGGGATGTTTATTAAAAATTGCCGAAGCAATGCGCTGCTGTTCATGGCTCAATCGGCCGCCTTCCACCAAACTGCCCGTTACTAAACCCAGTATTCCGCAAGCTGCGGACAAATTGCTGTACAAAATAGCTTTAGCTGGTTTCCTATTCAGGAGCAAAAACAAAAGATTTTGATTAACTGCAAAGCAATACAAATCAGATAAAACTTTAAAAAATCAATCATTTTGACAACAATTCAACCAACCTTGCCCAACGAACGCTACCAATTGCTGGATGTTTTGCGGGGCTTTGCCTTGCTCGGGGTGCTCATTGCCAATATGGCCACGCTCTCCGGCTATGCGTTCTTGTCGGAAGATGCGAAACAAGCATTCCGTTCCTATACTATTGACCATTTCGTTAACAGCTTCCACTTGCTATGGATCGATGGGAAATTTTATTCTCTCTTTTCCATGCTTTTTGGAATCGGCTTTGGTTTACAGCTGCAGCGATCCTTAACCACCAACACTAACTTTAAATCTTTATTCCGGAGACGGCTGCTTATCTTATTATTCCTGGGCTTATGTCACGCCATCTTCTTGTACCCGGGCGACATTCTTACGGTGTATGCCTTGTTGGGCTTTGTGCTCTTATTGTTCCGGAATTTTTCAAATATAAATTTACTGCGAGTGGCTTTTATTTTGCTGTTGCTGCCCTTGGTTCAATACGCTATCATTTGGGCAGTCCATCTCGCCCATCCGCCGGTTCCCAAACCGGCGGGCCCCCGCATGCTGGATCAGATGATCCGCATGTTCCGGACCGGAAGCTACCTCGACATTATAAAAGCAAATATTGGCGGATTAATCTTCGGGCGGTACCCCGATCTTTTTTTTACCGGGCGCTTTTTTAAAGTATTGGCCATGTTCCTGATTGGTTTTTACGTTGCCCTAAATAAGATTTATGCCCAGGTGCCGGAATATCGCTCCCTTTTTAAAAAAGTAATACTTTGGGGATTAATCATCGGGATTCCGTGCAACCTGGTGCTAGCCACTATTGTAAACATAAGTGATTACAAGGAACTTAAACCCTTAGGAATTATTCAACCGTTGGCCTATGCGTATGGCATACCGGCTTTGTGCCTGAGCTATGCAGCTATTATAGCCTTACTATACGACAAGCCAGCCTGGAAAAAGCGATTAGCTTTTTTTGCTCCGGTGGGCCAGTTGGCCCTGACCAATTACCTCCTGCAATCGTTGATTTGTGTGTTTATTTTTAAAAGTTACGGCTTCGCGTTGGAAGCGCAGGTTGGCCCCACGCAACTATTACTCATTGCCTTGGCTATATACAGTTTGCAAGTGTTTTTAAGCCATAGCTGGGTCCGGTACTTCCGTTTCGGTCCGGCCGAATGGCTCTGGCGCTCGCTTACTTACCGAGCGTGGCAGCCCTTCCGGAAAAATCAAATTAGCAATCAATCTATAGCTGTAAGCTAATGCCTTTACAGCCATTTGCCTCTGACTAGCAAGCTTAAAGTACTATTTACAAAATAATCCGATTGCTTTCCCTTTCTTAAACATTCTTAACATGGCCCGCTCAAAATCTTAAATCAAGGGCTTCAATTTTTAAATTTTTATCAATCTTCCATTCTTATGAGAATCATTTACTTGCCTGTTTGGGCAACCAGGCTCTTATTGGCCAGTTCATTACTAAGCAGCCTGCTGGGCTGCCGGGAGCCTGACCTGTTTACCAGTCACGGAACCAGCCAAAGCGTCCATCGGCAGGCAATTGCCGCAGAAGAAAAGCGGGTACCAGCCGAGTGGGAAGCCCACGAGTCTATCTGGATGGCTTGGCCTACCTATCATAACAAACACGACTGGGATGCGGAAGCTACCTACGCCCAACTGCTCCAAGCCTTGATTACTAAGGTGCCCGTGGAATTGTGCGTGGCGGATGCGGCCATGCAGCAAAAAGTACAAGCCTACCTGCAAGCAAAAGGCATTGCCGCTGGCCAGTTCGGATCCAGGATCCGATTCCGAATTATGAACTACCAGGACATCTGGTTACGCGACACCGGACCGATATTCGTACAGCAAGGAAAACAGTTGCTGGCCGTAGATTTCAATTTCGACGGTTGGGGTTGGGGTGGGTTTGTCAAAGACCCGGAATTTTCTGACTTTTTACAGTTAGAAGAGGGCGTAGATCGTTCCATCGCCCAAATGGTGAACGTTACTCCCGTGAAGTCGAAATTGACTTTGGAAGGAGGAGCTCTGGAATTTAACGGCCAAGGAACCGTGATTGTCTCGGAAGACGTGGTATTCCAGCGGAATCCTGGCTGGAACAAGTTGCAAGTAGAGGCCGAGTTCCGCCGATTGTTTAGCACGCGAAAAGTAATCTGGCTGACAGGTTTTATGGGCAACGATGCGCACCCGGTAATTAATTCCCCGTACCAAATGGCTGTTCAGGAGACTCCACAGCCTGTTTACACGCTCATGACCACCAATGGCCACACCGATGCGTTTGTGCGCTTTACCAGTTCCAATACGGTGCTTTTGGCCCAGCCCCCTTCCGAGCAGGAAGCCGCCCAGGACCCGGTAGTGGCCCAAAACCGCAAAACCTTATTGGAAGCGCAACGAGTCCTTTCTACTTCCACCGACCAGGACAACCAACCATTGCAAATCCGGTACATGCCCGAAACCCGGTCTATGCTGGTGAAGCTGGATGAACAGGACAAGATTTATCAATTGATGACTTTTTTAAATTTTGAACGGGAAGGCAAGACTAATATTGACCCAACCAAACCGATCACCGGTGTACTGGCCTCTAGTTACCTGAATTACTTAGTAACCAATAACCTGGTTCTGGTGGCTAAATACGCCGAACTCTACCCCGATATGGCGGCCAAAGATGCCCAGGCCATACAAGTGCTGCAGCAGGCTTTTCCAGGCCGGCAGGTAGTGGCCATTGATGCCCGGGCCATTAACGTAGGCGGTGGGGGAATTCACTGCATTACCCGGCAAATGCCGAAAACCGAGGTGCCCGCGCTATAAGCTAGATTTATTTAAAATTTTCCTGGTTTGTCCTGCTGTTCGCTTCCAGCTTAAACCTTTTTATAGATTACTATACCCACAATTCGGCCCGATATAAAGGGCTTTCTATACTCTAAATTTCTACAATTTTATGAAAATTAATTTTCTGCCCATCTGGGCAACCGGCCTCTTACTAACCTGTTCCTTGCTTACTTCCTGCCAGTCAGAACTAAAGCCGACTACTCCGGCACTGCTGGTTGATACCTCTAAGCCGGGCCGCACCGGCATTATCACACCAGGTAGGTCTAGAGCCATAGCTATCACCTATCAGGAGATTGTGTATGAACTATCTACGCTTAGTTATTACCTGCCAAATAACGAAATTGGTCTGCGGCTCCATTAAGTAAATTCTAGGCAACCACGCACCCGTGGGCGGATGGGGTTCTATTGCGGATTGGTCAGGTACCACGGCCATTTATTATCATAATAATGCCCTGTATTTAGTTTGGAAGGACATTTTATATAAAGTAAATACGACCACCGGGCAGGTAGAAAAGAAATATGCCGGGGTAACCTGGTATGATGTAAAAGGCATTGCCGCGGTGCATGGCAGTGCGGACAAAATTTATGTAATGCGCAAAGACGCTTTATTCCAAGTTAATACGGTTACCGGAGCGGTTTTAGGTGGGGAGAACTTTGCCGATGTAAAAGCCATGACCGGAGTGGCCGGCTATTTATACATTGTTTCGGGCGCTAACTTGATTAAGATGGATGAGTTTAGCAATAAGCAAATTCTATCTAAACTCTATGCTTACACCGAATCTATCGGGGCCACCCGTAATCCTAAACTTATTGATTAGAGTAAGTCAGTCGAAAAGTTACTTTTTCTATTATTGTATTATTAGATTTCAATTACCCGAAGCCAGTAATACACGCCTGAAAGGGTAAATTTTAATATTACTTAAATAAACTAATCAAACCAGGGGGATCCTACCCCCTGGTTTTGATTGTAGTTTTAGGATTCTTGTAATTACAAAATTTTAAAAAATCGTTGTTGAATGAAACAGAAAATATATCAAATAGACGCCTTTACCGACAAAGTTTTCTCCGGAAACCCGGCCGCCGTTTGTCCGCTAAATCAATGGTTAGAAGACGATACTATGCAAAACATTGCCTTGGAAAACAACCTGGCTGATACGGCCTTTTATGTAAAGCAAGGCCATCAATATCAAATCAGGTGGTTTACCCCCACTATGGAAGTGGCCCTTTGCGGACACGCTACTTTAGCGGCCGCTTTTGTTTTATTCTACCACGAAGGTCATCCGGAAGATATCATCCACTTTTACTCCCCCAGAAGCGGAGCGTTAACGGTTACTAAAAAAGGGAAATTATTAACCCTGAATTTTCCTGCAGATACAATAGAGCCAGCAGCCTTATCTGACGAAATAATAAACTGCTTTGATCTGAAACCTCGGTTAGCGTTTAAAGGCAAAACGGACTACTTGCTCGTTTTTGACAAAGAAGCGGAAATAAACAAATTAACGCCTGCCTACGAGGTAATTGCCAAATTAAAAGCGCGCGGCGTTATTGTTACCGCTAAAGGCGACCAGGTGGATTTTGTATCAAGGTTTTTTGCTCCGCAATCCGGAATTAACGAAGACCCGGTAACTGGTTCGGCTCATACTACCTTAACTCCGTATTGGGCCAAACAACTTAACAAGACGCAATTATCAGCCATCCAACTTTCGGAACGCAAAGGTTATCTGCAATGCACCTATTTAAACGACCGGGTTGAGATTAGCGGCCAAGGAAAGTTATATTTAGCGGGGGAAATTTACTTGGATTAGAACAACCAAATAATACCCAATAGCGTTGCGGCTCAGGTTAGCGCCGCAACGCGGTTAAATCCTTCTTGAATGGCAGTTAAGACAGAAATTTACTGACACTAAGCCGAAATTTAAAAATCCTGTTTTTAAAACTACCCTTTTTGGAAGGCTTTAAAATTTAATATGGATATCTTCTAAACAAGCTCTCATTTCCTACCATCATTCATAATGCAGCCAAAATTTTAAAATTTAAAAACCGCTTATGTACATACCCAAAATAAACGCCATGACCGATGAAACCGAAATCGTCAGCTTCATGCAGCAGTATAGTTTTGCTACCATTATAACGGTAAAAGATAACCTGCCAACGGCCACGCATCTGCCCTTTAGTATTAGCCAAAGAGATGATAAAGTTATTCTCACGTCCCATTTCGCGAAGGCTAATCCGCAATGGCAAGAAGTAACGGCTAACAAGGTTTTAGTTATTTTTAATGAGCCGCACGCCTATATATCACCGCAGCATTACGAGAAAGAGTTAAACGTACCCACCTGGAATTACTTAGCCGTGCACGCCTACGGACAGGGCAAAATTATTTCGGAACCAGAAGAAATTTTAAAAAAACTGGAGGCAATGATTACCACCTACGAAGTAGATTATTTAAAACAATGGCATAATTTACCAGATGAATTTAAATTTAAAATGTTGAATGGTATTGTGGCTTTTGAGGTAGAGGTAACAGACTTGCAGGCCAAGAAAAAGTTAAGCCAGAACAAAACGGCAGTCGAGAAGCAAAGAATAATAAACGCTTTGGAAAACAGCCACTATGATTCGGAAAAGCAAATTGGTAATTATATGAGAAAAGACAATCCTGCTACTGCAAAGCAATAAAAGAATTTCTCGTCATTTCTAGTCCCGGTATAAGTTGTTTAAAAAACTTTGGAAACTGCTGTACACTGTTTTAAACTTTGCCTTATTCCTACATCATACAGGAATAAATTTTCATTTGCTAGCCTATATTATTCTTTGCCTTGTTGCTAACGTACTGAACTAAGAAGTGCTTCAAGGCTTATTTAGGTGTGGTTAGGTGCTGTTTTTTTTAATTTTTAATTAAAATACCTTACCAATATTCGGTTTATAAATGCTTGAACAATAAATAACACCGGTATCACAAACATCCAATTACATAATATCCAGGCAAACTGCGGCATTCCACAGGTTAAATCTGTTGTTGGAGGATTAAAATATTCATCCACTTTAAATGTAAGAAATGGATAAAATAAAAAAATTATAAGATAAAATATGTAAGTGATTCCTGTTTTAGGAAGGTTCGATTTTCCAACTGCTACGTTAATTAATAACGGAACGAGAATATAAGGAAGATACAATAGTAAAGTTCTCATGCTGGCTAACCATTCGTTTTTCATATTTAATACCACTTAACGTTAAGTGTTTATATTGTGCCCGCTTAACAGCAGTTCCGGGTCGGGCTGCACTAATGTAAGTAGAAAGCAGAAAACTTCGAGAACCACGTCATCCGGGCATAATTTAAACATAGTGTTATGGGCTGCCTTTTTTTATTTTAAGCCTGGAAAGCATTGTGACCCAGTAGCGCCGCCTCCATATTCTAAAACCACATTGTCTTTATAGAAAATGTAGGTGCAACTGTCATTATATTCTGAAATTAAGCTGTCATTCAAATTTTGGTCGAAAATGTTATAAAAGTACATTCCCATTCCGCTTCTCTGCCAACCAATGTTCACTGGATTTCCACTTGCTGCTGAGACGCAATTGGCTTTGTCAAGCTTTGATTTCAGTGTATTAAGTTCAGTTTTAGTCCAACCAAGCACCTGAAGCAAAGAATCAACTTTTTTTGAATCTATATCAAGGTTCCAGTTGTTTTGGTAGATTCCGTTCTTTTTAATATGGAAGATGCCGAGCTGTCCTTTTTCAAATTCTACCTTAACAAAGGTTTCCTTAGGTACAATTGATTTAAAATAATTCTTGGCTTCAAAAATATGTGTTTTCCTTTCTTCAAAATTTTCTACTAAATCCGCTTTAAAATAGCTTGGCTCTGTGAAGATTCCTTCAAACGCTATATGGATAAATAAAAAGAAACCTCCAGCAAGTGTAAAGAGGATACCAATAAGAATCAAAAATGCTTTAAGTACTTTATTCATTTTCTTAAAGTTGCAACTAACGTCTGGGCTATAGTGCGTTTATGCACTATAGGTTATGTTAGGTGTGGTATTTTTTTCTTTTATCATGAGTACTTAAGAACTTTTTTCCATATATATAGCTAAACTTCCAAATGTTATAAATGAAACAAAGCTAATCCAAGAGAAAATTATTATGAGTCTTCTTAACCTCATGTATTCTTTATTTTCTTCTACTGACTTAAATAGATAAAAAGGGAAGTATATAAATAATTTAGTGTACAAGTAGCTGAAGGGATTAAACCACAAATCGAAGAGGGACATGTCTGAGTTCTTTTTCTTTTTGAAAAGTAAGAAATGAAAATATGCTTTTAAGCCCCAACTAATTCCGTACAGATAAAACAGAACCCAAATAATAATTTCTTTAGTCAATTTTAATATTACTTATTGCACCTAACTTGTAGATAAACGGAGTTGTTCCGGTTATCTACATTGTGTATAGAGGAGTAGTTTCTTAGTTTACCGGGTATTTTCTACATTTTGCGAAGAAGTTTACTGTTTTCTGGCCTTATTATTCATTAATTAATCTAAACATTTTAATTTATAAATCATCCAGGCGCTGTGGATTTTCTGCAAAGCAACCATCCCCGCAAGCAAATAACAGCTAAATAGTTGCTTTACTTCTCCGGAAAACCTTAAGGTTAAAAATAATTTCCTGAAACAAGAAATCGCATTTTCATAAGTTAAAAAACCCAGTAACCTGGAACCATATTCAATAGCCATCTCATCTATTAAATTTTTTTGATTTTGAAGATGATTGGATGGAACATGATTATCCCGAAATAATTATTTAAACTTTATAAACCCAAATGCACAAAAAAAAGGCCTTCCTAATTCCGGAAGGCCTTTTTAGCTTAAATTTTAAAATTATTTAAATAACGCGGGTTACGCCGGGCGTTGGTATCGGGTAAAATCCGTTGGCATCGGGTTTGGTAGGCGTGGGCGCATCAAAGGCAAATTTCTCCGGCATAATGCTAAGCTGCGTATTTAGGGCATCGTCCCATTTCACTACTTGTCCGGAGTAAGTAGCGTTGCGGCCCAGAATAGCGGTCATGGTACTCTTGGCACCGTATTCGGCATCGTTTACCGGCGTGTTGTTGCGGATAGCCGCGAACAAGCGGTCGTGCTCGGTTTGGTACGGATCCGGATCGTTTTTAGCGCGATGGTTGTAGATGGAAGTACCTTTTAGGTCGGTAACAACGCCTTTACCATCGCCGGAAAGCGTTACCCGGCCTTTAGTGCCTATTAATACTTCTTCTACGCGGTTCATGGTGCCGGGCTGGTGGCGGCACTGGCTGTTAAAGATGGTACCATCGGCGTAAGTAAATTCTACGTAATGGTGATCAAAAATTTCGCCGTGGTCTTTGCCGTTCCGCACCTGGCGGCCACCCATGCCTTGCGCCGAAACCGGATACGCGTTTTTCACCCAGTTAATAACGTCGATGTTGTGGATGTGCTGCTCCAGAATATGGTCGCCGCAGAGCCAGTTAAAGTAGTACCAGTTGCGCATCTGGTATTCCATCTCGGTTTGGCCTTCTTTGCGCGGGCGCACCCATACGCCGGCGTTATGCCAGTAAGCCTGGGCACTGGTTATATCGCCAATAGAGCCATCGTTTACGCGCTTCAAGGTTTCCAGATACGCATTCTGGTAACGGCGCTGTAAACCCACCACTACTTTTAAATTTTTCTTTTTCGCTACCTCCGCCGCAGCTAACACGCGACGTACGCCGGGAGCATCAGTTGCCATGGGTTTTTCGGCGAAAATATGCTTGCCCGCGTTCACCGCTTCTTCAAAATGAATCGGGCGGAAGCCCGGAGGCGTAGCCAAAATAACCACATCGGCTAAAGCAATGGCTTTTTTGTAAGCATCAAAACCTACAAATTTGTTTTTCTCCGGTACATCAAACCGGTTTTTATCGGGGAATCTAGTACCAATAATCGTAAAACTTTCGTCGAGGTTGTCACGGAAAGCATCGGCCATAGCTACCAGTTTTACTTTACCTTGTGTACTCAAAGCCTGAATAGCAGCACCCCTACCGCGCCCCCCGCAACCCACTAAAGCTATCTTCAGGGTATCGTCGGCACCATAACGGGCATACGCATTGGTCTCGAACGGAATCTGGCTAACCAGGGCACCTCCCAGAAGGGCCGCTGAACCTTTAAAGAAACCCCGCCGCGACAGATGGGGAAATGGATTTTGGAGGTCTTTTTCTTCGCTCATGATGGTAGCTATTTTGGTTAATAATTATTTACTTTTTTAAATTTTTACTTTGCCGGACAACTCAGGACCCATAATCTTTAATCGGCTCCGACCAGTATTTCGCAATTTCTTCGGCGGAAGGTTGTTTAAGTGGTCGCACCACCCGAAACCCAATAAAAGGCGCATCGGTAAACCACCACTGGCTTTTCGGAATCTGCGGGTCGCGCTGCTTCCAGACGGGTTTCGAGAATTGCCGGGCCGCACTGCGCAACGCATCCGGATCATCGTCCCAGGAACCGCCCCGTAAGGTGTGGGCGTATAACTTAGTTGGTTTTAACCATGGGTTGGTAGCGGTATTTTTAGCAAATTGGGTGTAAAAGTTAGGATCGTACTGGTCCAGGGTCCATTCGGCTACGTTGCCGTGCATGTCGTACAAGCCAAAGGCGTTGGGTTTTTTACTGCCTACTTTTTTAGTGCCGGCGTTGCTGTTGTTAAAGTTCCAGCCATACTCATCCAGCTGAGCGGGATCGTCGCCAAAGGCGTAAGCGGTAGTAGCCCCGGCCCGGCAGGCGTACTCCCATTCGGCTTCGGTGGGTAAACGGTAAAAATGCCCGGTTTTGGCGGTAAGCCACTTGCAGTAAGTTAGCGCGCCAAACTGGGTCATGTTTATGGCCGGAAAGCCACTTTTACCCATGCCAAAGGTCATATCGAGGTACGGCGGGCTAGGCCGCGAAACCGCATCGGAAGGGCCGGTGGCGGCCATAGAAGAAGCATTCTGAGATTGCTTTTCTATTTCTTTGTACACGAAAATTTCAAATTCGTCCCAGGTAACTTCGTATTTACCCATCCAGAAGGGTTCAATTTTTACTTTGTGCTGCGGTCCTTCATCGGGTTTGCGCTTGGCTTCGGTGGCCGGGCTGCCCATCAAAAACTCGCCACCTTTTACGGGTACTAACTCAAAAGAAACTTTAGAACCCGGAATAAGCTCCTTATAAGAATCGAATTTTTCTTCTTGAAGAGCAGCGACAGCGGTAGAAGGTTGGGGTTTGTTGGCAAATCCGGTAGTTAGCAGCAAAAGAATTGTCCCGGATAAAAAAAATTTATTTAAATTCATCAGTAGATAAAGCCTTTGATTACCTGTCAGTTGCTGACAAAATCTACCGAAGTTAACCTTTTTTTATTGTAAATTAAACAGTAAGTCCTAGTACAAATTCAAGATTTATAATTTTTTCATAATTTTTGCGTAATTATTACGAGGTTGTTAACCTTTAAGTGTTTTTATTAATAATGTTTTATCAGCTATTTTCCTCATCAAAAGCTACTTTTTTTAAATTTTTAAGCAGAACTCTCTTTTAAAATTCTTAATTCTCTTTGATCGCAAGCTATCGGTTAATCTAAAAAATCGGTATATGATTTACCAATCATAAATACTCCGTTTGTTTTTGCTTTCAGGTATTCTCAAAAAATAAATAAAGAGTTTTTAAAAGCAATTGCCCGGTTATTGTATCTTTAACAGTTGCAAAAACGCTTAAAATTTAAAAATTATTCTTATTTAGTACTTATGATAAATCGTCGGAATTTTCTAAAACAAGCTGGCTCTCTTACGTTGGGGGCGGCTGCGCTTCCTTTTCTGGCCAATGCGGCTGCCAAACCCAAAGCGGCCGGCATTCAATTATATACGGTCCGGAAAGAACTGGAAGCCAGTGTGCCCAACACTTTAAAAAAATTAGCGGCTTATGGCTACAAAGAACTCGAATCGGCGCGAAGCGCGAAGGGTAATTATTACGGCTATTCACCCAAAGAATTTAAAAAACTGGTACACGACTTAGGCATGAACCTGCGCAGTGGCCACGTGCACATCGATAAAGACTGGCAAAAAACGGTGGCTGATGCCGCCGAAACGGGTCAGCAGTATTTGGTTTGTTCGTCGTTACCCAGCGAAGGCCAGACCATTAGCAATTACCAGAAAGTAGCCAACCAGTTTAACAAAGCCGGCGAAGAATGTAAAAAAGCCGGTTTAATATTTGGCTACCACAACCACGAGTACGAGTTCGAGAAAGTGGAAGGCAAAGTGTTGTACGATTTGTTACTGGCCGAGACGGACCCGAACCTGGTAAAATGGGAATTGGATTTAGGTTGGGTAGTAGCCTCCGGTTTCGACCCGATTGATTATTTTACCCGCTACCCGAACCGTTTTCCGTTGTGGCACTTAAAAGATATGAAAAAGTCGGAACCGGTGAGTACCGAGTTTGGCAAAGGCAGCTTAAACATTGCCCGCTTGTTCCAGAACGCCGATAAATCCGGTTTAAAATACTACTTTGTAGAACAAGAAGAATACGCCGGCGACCCCATGGACAGCGTAAAACACAATATTGATTACTTGAATAAGCTGAAGGTTTGATCAACCTGATAGTTTAACCGGTAGAAGCTCCCCAACGCTAAAAACCAAAACAGCCAACTTTCTATTAGCGAGTTGGCTGTTTTAGTTTCTAGCTTATATCCTACAGTACTTGCGAAATACGGCAAATAGTATAGATTTGTAGTATTAAAACTGTTTTATAAAATAATACTCTCTGATCAGGAGCCATACTGGTTCCGGTCGCTCCGGGCTCTTCTCCGAAAGTCCCGCAACAGTTATGTATTAATTATTTTATAAAGCAATCATGAAAGCAAATTTAAAAATAGCCGTATTGGGCGGCACCGGAAAAGCCGGTCAATACCTGGTTCATCAACTTCTTGCCAAAAGTATTCCTTTTAAAATTCTCGTCCGCAATCCGGAAAAATTTAAAAAAATAGACCCGCTTATTCAAGTAGTTTATGGCAATGCCCAGGATTACACCAGTATATCGGCTTTACTGGAAGGCTGCCAGGCGGTAATCAGCACTTTGGGTTTAGGGCAGCCCGCTAGCAAACCTACCCTTTTCAGCCAAGCTACCACGCATATTTTACAGGCGATGCAAGCGCACGCCATTTCGCGGTATATAGCTATAACCGGCCTGAATGTAAACACGCCATCTGATAAGAAAAGTCCGAAAACGCAAGCAGCTACCGGTTGGATGTACACGCATTACCCCATCAGTACCCAGGATAAACAAACCGAGTACGAGATTCTGGCCGCCAGTAAAACAGACTGGACTCTGGTTAGATTGCCTTTAATTGAGCAAACCGATGAAAGAAGAAAAATACAGGTAAGTTTAGAAGATTGCCCGGACGATAAAATCAGCGCCACGGACTTAGCCTGTTTTCTGATAGAACAATTAGACTCGGATGAATTTGTAAAGCAAGCGCCCTTTATCGCTAATAGCTGAATGCAGATAAAAACTTAGTTTACCTGCTGCTTTCTTTGAAAAGCAAAAAGCCGCTACCTAATAAAGGCAGCGGCTTTTTTAAAATTATTACGGATTAAGATCGCGGGCTTTTCCGGTTAAAGTTAATCCAATCGAGTAAGAACAAATCGCGTTTAGCCACTTCTTTGTTTTGGAACACTACGTACAAATCCTGCGGTTTAGCACCGGAATTGGTAACAGAAGCCGCTATTTCCGTCCAGCGCGGATCGTTGGCCATTAACGGGCCTTTGGCTTCCACCATAGTATTTTTAATTACCGCCGTAGCTACTACCGGCCCCTCCAGAGAACCGCTGTGTACCTCAATGGTACCGCCCGGATACCGGGTACCGTTGGCATTCACCCGGAACACTAAACTTTCAATACCGGTCAGGTCGATGTTTTTAAACGAAATCCAGGAATTATTTTGAATTTTATCGACGTAACCTAAACCACCGGAATTAGGCGGTCGCTGCGTATTAATTTGCTGATAGCCGTCATAATCTTCAGCTTGCACTTTCGGGTGGCGCAGCACCAAGGTTTTACGGTCAGTTAATGGGCCGGTAAACTCGCTGCCTTTATCGCGGTAACTAGCCGTAATAATGTACGACCCTTCCTCGCCGGTACCGATATGCTCTTTGGTGGTAAACTTACCTTGTAACGGCAGGCTGCCCCCCGCATTGTTAGTAGCCGAAAGCGATAAAATATACCGTACCATATCCGAAGTTTCGGCTTTGCTGTGTTGCGGATGCGCCGCCATTAAGCTGTGCCCCCAGTTGCCATTACCGCCTTTAATAATTTTTTCGGCCAGGAAACCAACCGAATTTTCGCCGGCCGCCGCATAACGTTCCGACACCATTTTGTAGCTCGGCCCGATGGATTTTTTTTCTAAATCGTGACACGATTTACAATCGCTGCCATCAATTAAGGCTTTTCCTTTCAAAAATTTAGTAGCCACGTTGCCCGATTTAGAAGCCGCCGAAATCAGCGCGTAATCTTTGCCCTGCGGTAAATAATCAAAAGCTAATACTACCTGGCTGGCATCAATTCCCTGGCCTAGGCTGCCTTCTTCTTTATCGCTTACTTTTACGTTGTAATTAAAAGTATTATTATCGAAGAAGAACGACCGGTTGCCGGTAATATCCACTACTACCTGCGGTGGTTCGTTACCTACCTTAATTTCGGTTTGGGTAATGGTGGTTTCACCTTTGTCGTCTTTCACGGTAAGCTCGGGTTTGTATACACCCGGCTTATCCAGGGTAAAAGTGGCATCGGCTTCGCGCGAAGTAACTTCACCGCCCGGCGTTAAGCGCCACTCGTACGTTAACTTATCGGTTTTGTCGTAGTCGTACGATTCTTTGGCCGATAATTTTACCTGTAACGGGGCCGCTCCTACTTGCTTATCCGCCACAATCGTGGCCACCGGGGCGCGGTTGCCTTCGGTGTATTCAATGCGTACTAAACGGGCATCGGGGTTACGGGCAAAGTAATTGGCCCCGTATTGCAGTAAATACATGGCCCCATCCGGACCAAACTGCATGTCAATCGGTTTAAATACTTCGGAATTCGGCAGGAAAGGCTCAATTTTCTTTAAAGTACCATCTTCGTTAAAGCTGATAACTTTTACCCAGCTGCGGGCCCACTCGTAGATAAATAACTTGCCATCGTAATAAGCCGGGAATTTCTTTTTGCTGTCGCCGTACATCTCGGAGTAATACACCGGACCCGCCATGGCGCTACGTGAGCCTTTGCCTAATTCCGGAAACTCTTTCGATTCGTCGTACGGGTACCAGATCATCGGCAATTGCGCCGGCGGTAATACTTCCATACCGGTATTGTTCGGCGATTTGTTTACTGGTCGGGCGGGATCGAAAAGTGGACCGGCCGTGTTGGTAGCAAAATCCCAATCGGAGTACGGTTTGTTATCGCCTACAAAATACGGCCAGCCGTGGTTACCGGCTTTGCGGGCCTGGTTCCATTCGTCGTAGCTGCGCGGGCCTTGCGGACCGTCTTTACCGCCATCCGGGCCTACGTCGCCCCAGTATAAATATTTGGTTTTGGCATCGATGGAGAACCGGAAAGCGTTGCGGGTACCCATCACGTAAATTTCGGGACGAGTTTTTGGGGTGCCTTTCGGGAACAAGTTACCTTCCGGAATATCGTAACCACCTTCGGCTTTCGGGATAATGCGTAAAATTTTACCGCGTAAATCGTTGGTATTACCCGATGATTTCTGCGAATCGAAAGGTCCGCGACCGGGACGTTCATCCAGCGGCGAGAAACCATCGGATTCTTTGGAGCTGGTATTATCACCGGTAGAAATGTACAGGTAACCTTCCGGGCCAAATACCAAACCACCGGCCGAGTGGCAGCAAGTTTCGCGTTGCACCGGCACTTCCATAACCAAAGTTTCGGATTTCATATCCAGGCTATCGCCGATCATGGTAAACCGGGATAAGTTTTGCTTGGATTCTTTTACTTCCGGGGAATAATAGAAATACACCCAATGGTTTTTTGAAAAATTCGGGTCTTTGGTTACGCCCAGCAAACCATCTTCGTAGTTGCCTTCGGTGTGCACGGTAAATTTAGAAATTACCCGGGTTGCTTTTTTAGCCGGGTCATACAGTTTCACGTTACCGCGGCGTTCAATAAACAATACCTTGCCTTCGTCCAGCACGGTCATTTGCATGGGCTCATCCAGGTTTTGATCCAGAACTTGCTGCACAAAGCGGCTTTCTTCGGGCACGCGGGCTACGGTTGCTTTGCTGTAGTCGAGCTTTTCAGTTTTCGCAATTTCCGATTCAATGTTGGTTCCTAGTTGCTTCTGGTATGTCGCATCGTTAAACTTTTCGGGAGTAGTTACTGGCTCGGGTTTAATTACTTTACCACCGGCCTGCACAAACCGCTCTAAATCTACCTGCTGGCTATGACCCAGGGCTTCGGGGCTGGAATTTAAAAATACCACGGCCGCATAGTTTTTCAAAGAGTCTTCGGTTATCCGGGAAGCCGTAAAAGCAGTATCTACTTTAAATTTGTGGTCGGGTGCTAATTTTTGCAGCGCGAAAACGCCGGCCGTAGCGGCTTCTGGACTGGTTTTAGGTTGCGTAAAAACTAAAACTTTTTTCTCGTGCCCCAGGTTGGTACACGCGTAAAAAGCCAGGACCAATAAACTCCAGCAGGAGCCCGTAAGTAGTTGTTTTCGTAATGTTTTTTTGTTTGACATGAAAGAAATAAATTAACAAATATTCCCTTGATCCAAAGATGGTTCAGGATCATCCGGGTTCATCTAATTGGCTGGTAATTTAGTCAGATTTCTTTAGAAAAAACCGGGGCTCTGGAAATTTTACGTGCAAATAACAGGAACCCATTTATTTTGGTGCGTTTGCGCAACTATTTTTGATATAGTTGTATTAATATTTGATGTGTTTGTATTAGTATTGATATAAAACAATACTGACGTTATTCTGTGGAGCCTTTTCAAGTCTCCATGCTCAGGTGCTATCTAACTTGATGCTACAAGTTTTGCCTCGTGGCCGGCGGGCCTCGTTTGGCTCTTCCGCCCTCGCCAGCCTCTCTTTCCTCGACTCCGTCTACGGAATTCTGCTGCGCAGAACCGAGACCCTGGCAGGTGCTCCACAGCCAAACTGCCATTATTTGCTCTTAGTTACCGTTTGATCCAGAAGAAAGAAACAAAATCAGTATTATAAATTTATTTAATTATGGTAGTTAAGTAAATGGACACAAGTAGTAAGACACAAGTATCAAGACAAAACAAAACGTAACAATTTAAATATCAGTGATTTAACCTTGTATTTTCAATATTGGAATGTATCTTTTAATTTGTCCTTTTACTTAATTTCAACTAATAAATATAAATTCTTACTCTACAAACTTTGCGGAATGAATCCGAAAAGCCGCAGCTAAAAGAAGCTGACATCAGTTTGGCTGTGGAGGGCCTTCTGGGTTCTGCGAACCTTTGGTTGTGGTGCCGAGGCACGAGGCATTGTGAGGCCCGAACAAAACAAGCTTAGACCGCCCGGAAGAGCCAAACGGGCCCCGTCGGCCAAGAGGCAAACTCAGCCGTGTCAAGTTAGATAGCACTTGGCCATGGAGACTTAAAAAGGCTCCAAAGAGTAACACTGTAAGCGCTTCCCTATCAACTTAGCTATGATGTAGCAGGATATTAATTCAAGCTGATCTCACAACAAAATTAACAACAAAAAAAGCCACCCGTAAGGAGGCCTTTCTTATGGCATTTTTTAATTTTTAATGCTGTTTTGACCCGGAATACCAGCTACCCCGGTGTTACTGCCGGTAGTAGTGCCGCCAATTTCGCCGGTTCCACCCACTGCTCCGGCACCGGTGGCTAAGTTGCCCCCGACTTCGCCGTTCGTAGCTAATTCCTGATCCAGGCTGGTATCGCCGGTAGTGGTGCCGGTGCCAATATTTTCTCCGCTGTGTTCGGCCGCTTCCGGATCTTCGTTGTTTTGCCAGCTGGCATCATCTTCCAGGCTATCTTCGCCGGCCACATTCAATACCGAACCCGACCAACCAAAAACTTCGGCCATCATGTTTTTAAAACTTATATCGTATTCGGCGGGCATTTTGTCCAAACCTGGGTTCTGCGCGACTTGTTCCGGTATCTTATTTGGTTCGGAATAACCAGATAAGCTATTAAATTTTTCCATGGTGCGTTTGCTGTAGTTCCAATCTCTTGTACGCATTTAGCTGCCTAGAGATAAAACAAATGGTAAACTGTTTTTAAAGAATATACCTATTTTGAGTCCGTATAAACCCGGATTTAGCAAAACAGAGTTAAAAAAGCTTGGCGATTTATGTAAATAAGAAATAAAATAACTCTTAAAACCAGTTAGTTTATATGCTATCTTCTCAAACTTCTGCGTTAGGCATATAGTAAAATTTCTGTTTCAGCAGCTTATTCAAAACAAACCTTTTATTCCGATTTTGGCTAAAATAGAGAGCCGCTAAATAAGTTTGATGACCATGAAAGAGAAAAAAATTCGCTTAAGTGTGCTCGACCAATCGCCGGTTCGCAAAGGCGGTACGGCGCGCCAGGCGCTTTTGGAAACGGTGCAACTGGCCAAAACTGCCGACAAGCTAGGCTATCATCGTTTCTGGGTATCGGAGCACCACAACACCCGCGGTTTGGCCGGCTCGTCGCCGGAAGTTTTAGTGGCGCATGTAGCTGGTAAAACCCAGTACATCCGGGTGGGCTCCGGGGGCGTAATGCTGCCGCACTACAGCGCTTTAAAAGTAGCCGAAAATTTCCGGCTGCTCGAAAGCCTTTTTCCGGGCCGGATTGATTTAGGAATTGGCCGGGCTCCGGGTAGCGACCGGATTACGGCGCACGCGCTTAATCCTTACAATACCTTTAACGAGCAAGATTTTGTGCAGCAGCTTACCGATTTAAACCATTACCTAAACGATACTTTTGAAGCAGGCACCGATTTAGTCCACATCCGGGCTACGCCTAATGCCGAAACAGTACCGGCGGTTTGGTTACTGAGTTCAAGTGGGCAAAGTGCTAGTTTTGCGGCGCATTTTGGTTTTGGCTTTTCGTTCGCACACTTTATTAATCCTAACGGTGGTCCGCAGATGGTAAAAGCCTACTGCTCGCAATTTCAGCCGTCCGAGAATTTGCCCGCGCCGGAAGCTAATGCCAGCGTATTTGTATTATGCGCCGACACCGACGAAAAAGCACGCGAATTACAGGCAGTTATGGATTTATTGATGCTTCGGATAGAAAAAGGCATTCGAGCGGGGGTGCCACCCTATGAAGATGCTATTGCTCAGCAATATACCGAAGCCGAACTGGCGCGCATTCAATACAACCGCCAGCGCATGGTAGCGGGTACGCCGGAGCAAGTAAAAGCAAAACTAACCGAAATGGCTACTGCCTACCACGTAGACGAACTGGTTATTGTAACCATTACCCACGATTTTGCCGACCGGCTGCGCAGTTACGAATTACTGGCCCAGGTTTTTGAATTGCCTCGTCCTACTGCTGCCCTGAACTGGAAGCCCGAGCCCGGTTTTTATGCCTAGGAAAGTGAATTTTTAAAATTTTACTCCTCTGCAATCTGAATATCCTTAAACAGCACGTGCATATCTTGGCCGCCGTGCAGTTGCAAAGCCAGATGGCCTTCCGGGCGGCCTGGATCATTACTAAGCGAAGCCGTTTTGTAACCATTAATAAACACGACTACGTAACCGCCCCGGGCAATAATAGTCATATCGTTCCACAAACCAGGCTTGAGCCAGCGTTTTACGTCTTCGGGTTTAGGCTGCACGACCCACTCGCGCCCGCCGGTTTCGTACAAACCACCCGCATCTTTTTCCGGATCAATTTCGGCCTGAAAACCATGAACACCCACCTCGTTGTTAGTTTCTTCGCAGCGAAAGTAAAAACCACTGTTGCCGGTTACGGGTCGAAACTTTACTTTTACGGTAAAATCTTGGTAAACCTTATCGCTCACGAGTAAACCGTGCCGTTTCTCGTCTTTGGTGCTGGTGCCCACAATAGCCCCATTTACTACCTGCCAGTTACCGCCCGGGATAGTATGCCAGCCACTTAAAGAATGTCCATCGAATAAGCTAGTGAAAATCTGTTTATCTTTATTTGCGTGAGGGTTCTGAGCATGTACCGCCAGATTACTCCAAAAAAAGAATCCTATCCGCAGCCCCCACAGGCGCAGAGGGTTTTTATTTTTCATGGCTTGAGTAAGTAAAAAGAAAGTATAAAGCAAAATAATGTTTATCTCTCTAAATTAAAAAAGCAGTGTTATTTACTATTTATTAAATGCTAAATAACTTTTATACTTTACAATGAAAAACAGAAGACTTTTATACAGCTAAGAATAAAATGAAAGTTGGTGAAGATTATAACGATTTATCTGAGCAGCGCTTTATATTCTTTTGGCAAGTGTGTATAAATTTGATAAGCCTTAGCTTTTTTATATTATGCTGCTGCGTAGCTAAATAGGTTCCTCCTGAATGACACCGTGGATAGATAAATATTTTAAAAATTTAAAAATCTGCTCGCCTACAATGCAACAAACAGCCTCCGCCACGTGCAAGGATTGACGCTTAACTACTCTGTTATTCATCGAGTTATTAAAATGCTTGATTGCTGATGTTTTTTAGAAATAGCTGCCTCTCCTTCCCTGTTTTTAGGGAAGGTGCCCTTTAGGGCGGAAGGGTTTCTTCTATCAAGACAAAAAGAACAAAGAATTGAGCAATGAAACAACTTCAAAAAGAAATCAAGGCAACTGCATCAGCTATACGAACAACAACTTCCCTACTCCCCTATTAACCAAATTACGGAAACCCGCGTACGAACCTGCAAAAAAATCAAACGCCCTTATGCACATCACCGATCGTTTTCGTCCGTCTTTGGCCCTTCTGACTGATTTGTACCAGCTTACCATGGCGCAAGGTTACTGGAAAAAAAGCATGGCCGAACAAGAAGCAGTTTTTCATTTGTACTTCCGGAAAAACCCGTTTAGTGGTGGTTACACGGTAGCGGCCGGTTTAGCCGATGCCATTGATTATTTGCAGCATTTAAAATTTACCCCGGAAGACACGGCTTACCTGGGCAGTTTACGCGGTAATCGCAACCAACCGTTGTTTGAAGCGGGTTTTTTAAAATACCTGGAGCAAATGCAGTTTACCTGCGACGTGGCTGCTATCCCCGAAGGCGCCGTGGTTTTCCCGAACGAACCGCTGCTGCGCATTTCCGGACCTATTCTGCAGTGCCAGCTCGTAGAAACGCCATTACTGAACATTATTAATTTCCAGACTTTGGTAGCTACCAAGGCTACCCGCATCGTGGAAGCGGCGCAGGGAGATCCGGTAATGGAATTTGGCATGCGCCGGGCGCAAGGACCCGATGGCTCTTTATCAGCGAGCCGGGCCGCGTTTATTGGCGGCGTGGGAGCTACCTCCAACCTGCTCGCCGGGCAAATTTTTAATATTCCGGTGAGGGGCACGCACGCGCACAGTTGGGTCATGAGTTTCGACGAAGAACAAGATGCTTTTGCTGCCTACGCCAGCGTTTTCCCCGACGATTCCGTGTTTCTGGTAGATACTTATAATACCGTAGCTGGCATTAAAAAAGCCGTGGAAGTAGCGAAAAAACTTCGGGAACAAGGCCACGAATTAATGGGCATCCGGCTGGATTCCGGCGATTTGGCTTATTTAAGCAAAGAAGGCCGCCGCCTATTTGACGAAGCTGGATTTCCGAAAGTTTCGATTGTGGCCAGTAACGACCTCGACGAGTATTTGATACAGAGTTTAAAGCTGCAAGGCGCCCGCATTGATACCTGGGGCATTGGCACTAAACTCGTAACTGCTTACGACCAACCGGCGCTGGGTGGGGTCTATAAATTAGCGGCCCTGCGTAACACGAGCACCGGACAATGGGAATACAAATTAAAATTATCGGAACAACTAGCCAAAATTTCCACGCCGGGTATCCAGCAGGTGCGGCGTTTTTATAATGAAGAAGGCTTTATTGCCGATATGATTTATTCCGAGGAAACATCTCCAACGTATACCTTAATCGACCCGAACGACGTAACTCGGCGCAAAATCATGGCCGATGCTACCAATTTTCAAGATTTACTGGTTCCTGTTTTTCATCAAGGGCAAGTAGTCTACCAAAATCCGGATCTCCGCGCTATTCAGCAATATGCCCGCCACCAGGTGCAGCAATTGCACGAAACTACCCGTCGCTTCTTAAACCCGCACGTGTACCCGGTTGGCCTGGAAAGCCACCTGTTTCATCAGAAATTAGAAATAATCTTAAAACTACGCCAAGGCGAAAAAGCTTAAAAACAGATAAAGTTCCTGCTTAACAACGATGTATAATACAACAGTAGCCAGTAGAAATAAATAACGTCTGAGTAGCAAGTAGCCATGCTCTAAAACGTCAGACGGGAGACTGACTCTTGTTCGTAGGTGCAAGTAACGCTTTGCTTAACACTTACGCCAAGTTGTTGTTTTTTAAATTTTACAAATGCTAAATCTTAAATCATATAAATCAGTCCGGCAGCAAACCTAAGTAGTTTGTCGTTTTTAGTTGTTCGTTATTCGTATAATAAAGCACTATTAATCAAGTAATTAATTCCTAATATTTATCAATTTAATTTTTTTTGCTCAAGTACTTAAAAGCCGTAGCTAAGAGCAAAGACACCCGTTTGGCTATGGAGGGCCTTCCTGTGTTCCGGTGCGGAGCACTCCGCAGCGGAGCGAGGAAAGAAGAAAACAGGAGTAGTCGCATCTCCTCCCCTGTTTTTAGCTTGCCGCAGGCGGAGGGGTTTTCGAGGCCAGCCATGAGGCAATACTTGAAGCCAGCAAACAAGATAGCACCCGCGTATGGAGCCGGTTCCCGGCTCCAGGTAAAAGCCGTAAAAACATATAGCAAGAACCAACCCTCCACTTTACCAAGATTAAGTAAAATAATACCGTACATCCCCGGAACAATCCTTATTTTTGCCTTTTCAAAGAAATGTTTAAATTTTTCATGAAAATACGAACCGGCTTCGGCTACGATGTGCACCAACTACGCGAAGGACTCGATTTTTGGCTGGGCGGCATACAAATTCCGCATACGCACGGGGCGCTGGGCCACTCCGACGCCGATGTCCTTATCCACGTTATCTGCGATGCGTTACTAGGCGCCGCCAATATGCGCGACATTGGGTACCACTTCGCCGACACCGATCCGCAGTACAAAGGCATCGACAGTAAAATTTTACTTCGCGACGTGTTAAAACTCATCCGGGAAGCCGGCTATGAAATTAGTAACATCGATTCCACCGTTTGCTTGCAGGAACCCAAAGTAAATCCGCACATTCCGGCCATGAAAACTTGTTTGGCTGAAGTTATGCACTTGCCCGAAGAGGCTATCTCCATTAAGGCTACCACTACCGAGAAACTAGGCTTTGTGGGTAAAAAAGAAGGGGTGGCCGCTTATGCCACCGTTTTAATTTATAAACCGTAGTGTAGTATATTGTAATGCTTAGTAGTAACGTTTAAGCAAATAAACTACCTGTAAACCAGGCTTTAAACATTTTTAACGCTAGTAACCGCTATTTTTTAAATTTTTTCGTTTCTCACCATTAAATTTTAATGCTGTAGTCCCCGTTTTATTGTCCACCAGAAAGTAACCTAATGAACAAAAATTTATATACTCTTGCTTTAGCCGCAACTTTAATTACTGCGAGTTGTTCCAAGCCGAAAGCTATCAGCAGTGTGGCCGAAGAGAAAGCCATTACCGATGTAACGAAACTGCGGGCAGCCGCTCCAACGTACGCGGCCACCATTACCGCCGCCGACTTAACCAAACACTTAACCGTTATTGCTTCCGACGAGTACGAAGGTCGAGATACCGGCGAAAAGGGCCAGAAAATGGCCGCCGAATATATCTCTAAACAATTTAAAGAAGATGGCCTAATTGGTCCGGTAAAAGACGGCAGCAACCCGTATTATCAAACCTTTAACCTCGAAAAAACTTCCTGGGACGAAGGCTATGTAACCATTGATGCCAAAAAGTTTATTTTTCTGGATGATTTCTACGTGCAAGGCGACCCTACTTTTTCCACGGAGCAAAACCTGGAAACGGTGTTCGTGGGTTACGGCATCGAAGACTCGGCTTACACCGACTACACCAATGTGGATGTTACCGGTAAAGTAGCCCTGATGTTCGTGGGCGAACCTACCAACCGCCAGGGCAAATCTTTAATTACCCAAACCAGCAAACCTTCGGCCTGGTCTACGGATTGGAAAAAGAAAAGTACCGTAGCCGCGCAAAAAGGGGCCTTAGCCGTAGTTTTAATCAGCAGCCGCACCTCCCAAGACGAATTTAACCAGTACGTGGCCCGCATTAAAGCCGTAGCCGAACGGGCCTCGGTGAAGTTTCCGAAAGAAAAAGCCGAAGCGCCGGAAGTACCCGGCATTTTTATCGGCCCCGAAATGGGTGGCCGTTTACTCAACGCCACTACGCGCAACCTAACCGCCTACCACGGCCAGGTAAGCAAAGCCAGCCAGGCCATTGCCTCGCCGTTTAAACCCATCCGTACCATTCAGGTAAAGTTGGCCCGTAAACGCGAGCCGCTCCCCACCGAAAACGTGCTGGGCTTGGTAGAAGGCACCGATAAAAAAGACGAAATTGTAGTAGTAACCGCGCATTACGACCACGTGGGTGTACAGGATGGTAAAGTGTACAATGGCGCCGACGACGACGGTTCCGGCACCGTAACGGTACTGGAACTGGCGCAAGCATTTGCGCAAGCTAAAAAAGATGGTTTCGGCCCCCGCCGCAGCGTATTGTTTATGACCGTAACCGGCGAAGAAAAAGGTTTGCTGGGCTCCGAGTATTACACCGACCATCCGGTACTGCCCTTGGAAAATACCGTAGTCGATTTAAATATTGACATGATTGGCCGCCTGGATAAAGAGCACGAAAACGACAAAAACTACGTGTACGTGATTGGTTCCGATAAATTATCGTCGGAGTTGCACGCCATTAACGAAGCGGCGAACAAACAATATACCCAACTAAAATTAGATTACCGGTTCAACGATCCCGAAGATCCGAACCGTTTTTACTACCGTTCCGATCATTATAATTTTGCGAAACACAACATTCCGGTAGCCTTTTTCTTTAACGGCGTGCACGACGATTACCACCAGGATACCGACGAAGTAGATAAAATTCTATTCGATAAAATTGAAAAAATTGGCCGCCTGGTATTTAACACCACCTGGGAGCTCGCCAACCGCGACGACCGGATAAAGGTGGATAGCAATAAGAAGTAGATTCAGTGTTATTATATTCTTCATAATAAATAAACATTAAATTGACATTTCTCAATTATGCTCGGTTCTAAACTTCATTCTTTTACTTTAAGAATAAAGTTTAGAACCATTTATGTTTTATAATATTACATATTAAATATATTTAAATAATATCCATTTTATCTCCATATGAGTACTGTCAACAAAGGAGATTTTTTTGAGGAAAAATCATTTAAACTAATTGAAGATGCTATCAATAGCCAGCAATTAGGAATTATACCTGCACAATGTACTATTTATAAAAAGAAGAAATATTATTCCAAAGATAGAGAAAGTGATATTATTTTTGATTTAGCAATTGAGGTTTGGCCACCTGGAGCTCAACGTTATACTCTCTTATGTATAATTGAGTGCAAAAGCTATTCTAACCACAAAGTTCCTGTAAGTGATGTCGAAGAATTTCATGATAAAATCAAACAAGTAGCTGGAGTACATGTAAAAGGGATTTTTATTACAGATAATACTTTCCAAGATGGAGCCTTTAGATATGCTAAATCAAAAGGGATCATGCTTATTGAAGCAGGAGATGACAATTCTTATGATATAAAATTACATAAAATAAATAGAAGTAGTAACATTTATAATGGATATAATTCAATAAAAGAACTTAAGGATGAACAAAACTTTGATGCACCTTTGATTCTTGGAATAAATAGTACTGCATTCTCCTGGAATGTTACTTTAGAAAACTTTTTTACTAATTTATTTAAAAACAAACCTTTTAAATCAAGTAAAGAAAACAATCAAGTTCAAGGATTACTTAGATTATCTAATGAATCAATCGAGAAAATCACTACTGACATATTAACATCATTTGATCCAGGCATACTTATCTACCACGACAAAATAAGTTTGTCAAAATTCATTATCTATCTAAATCAGAAGTATAGTTTAAAGACAGATTTTAATCAGGATCTAGGTTTTGATTCCAACGGTAATAAAATAATAGGTTTTTATAACAATGCATCAAAATCTATTTTCATAGATCATTCTATCCAATTAACAGAAAGATTCTCCTTTGTACTCGCTCATGAATTAGGCCATTTTTTTCTTCATAGTAAACTCACACTAGATCAAGAAGTATATGATAACTTTAAAGATTCAGAATATAATTTGATACTAGGAAAGCATGAGTTAGTAAATGCAAAACATTGGATAGAATGGCAAGCGAATCAATTTGCCGCGTCACTACTTATGCAGAAAAACAGCATATCTGTGCGTTTAATAATGTACCAAATAAACCATGGAATTAGAAATAAAGGAACTATTTATTACGATAATCAGCAGGTAAATCGGGAAGATTTTTTTTAAAATAATAACCTTTTTAGCAGACTTTTTTACGGTTAGTAAGACAAGTGTAAAATATAGATTATCTGATTTAGGAATTATAACTTATGCCACAGGTCAAACTAGCCATTGGACAAATTATTTTAAAGAATTACAAGATAATTCTGATGCAAAATCCATAACTGAAAGCAGAACTAATCTTTTCTAAATTAATTAATAGAACTATAAAAATCATAAGTTTTAAATTATAAAAAATTAATCATAAGTTTAAACAAATATTGCAAATCAGAAGACACAATCATTATAAACGTCCAATATTAACATCAAAGGCTAAGGTATAGAATAAAAAACCTTTAACAATCAGTCAGAAGATATTTATTCTCTCAATTAACATCAAATTTTGCCCAATGCTTAATTCTTTTGGTATAATAAACCTTCTGCAATTCAAACTTGTAAACAAAAGGAATGAATATTACTGATAGAAAGTATTTTCAAGAATATCACGAGCAAATTGGAAAAGATATAGAAAAGCTGGCGGCTAATTTTGATTTTAAGGAACAAACGGGGAATTTAAGTTACGCTACGCAAGCTTCGGCGGTTTATTCTGCTAATATTGAAGGCAACCGCATTGACTTAAATACTTTCGGCGGTTTAAATTTTCTGCTCAAAAATTTAAACCGCCGAAAGTATTACAAGAAATTGATAACCTGGTTGCGGCTTACGAATGGGTGCAAAAAAATAGTTTGAACGAGAAAAACTTTCTGAATTGCCATAAAATAGTAGCTAAAACGCCGGTTATCGCTAGTAAAAGAGGCAAATGCAGAACGGATAAAATAGGCGTATTTAGCGTATCCGGGTTGGTTTACCTAGCTATTGAACCTGAATTTGTAAAAGAAACAATGCAGGAGTTCTTCCGGCAAATTGCTTTTTTACTACAACAAACTCTTTCACCAGCAGAAGCATTTTATTATGCTTCTCTTATTCATTTAAAGTTAGCCCATATTCATCCATTGCAGGATGGTAATGGCCGGGCAACCCGTCTTTTAGAAAATGGTTTTTAGCCGCAAAATTAGGTAACCAGTACTGGCAAATTCCTTCCGAAAAATACTACAAAGATCATCAGGTGGCCTACTACCAGCATATACACCTGGGTAGTAACTATTATGAATTAAATTACGATAAGTGCCGGCCTTTTTTAAAAATGTTGCCCCATTGCCTTAAAAAAGAAAGTCTGATTTATTAAAATCGGACTTACAAGGCATTTTCTGGTAAGCCGGGTCTATACAAAAGTAATCTTACTCCTATGCGCGGGGTGCCTTTTCCCGTAGGCTTTATCCTCAAAAAATTTTAATGGACCAAGCAGCATCATTATAGTTTAGCTTGTCTTGTATATAGAACTCCCACTTAATTGCCTTGAACCAAAATATCAGATTATAATAGCGTTCTATTTTGTATTCGGAAGCGGAAATTATTGCCGGTTGTAAAAAGGAAAAACCAGCTTTCCAGGAAAAGTTATTTCAGCTTTATTCCCGGCGCATGATGGCCATCTGCGTCCGGTACACTTCTTCGCGGCCCGAAGCCGAGGATATTTTCCAGGAGGCTTTTATTAAAGTTTTCCGGCAGTTAAAAACGTACCAGGGCGGCTCTTTGGAAGGCTGGATGCGGCGCATTTTTGTGAACACTGCTATTAATTTTTACCACAGCAATCGCAAATACCAGGACCAGCTCGATTACAGCTCCATCGAAGAAACTTTACCCGCCGAGGATAATGTGCTCGACGCTATATCGGAACAAGAACTATTGGTTTTAATTAACCTGTTGCCGGCCGGTTACAAAATAATATTTAACCTGTACGTGCTCGAAGGTTACTCGCACCAGGAAATCAGCGCAATGCTGCGCATCGCCGAGGCTACATCGCGGTCGCAGTTAACCAAAGCCAAAGTTTACTTAAAAAAGATTTTGCAGAAGTACTCCATTACTAAATCATGCTAACCGATAAAGAACTGGAAATAATACGGCGTAAAATGGCGCAGCTCGAAATGGAGCCGCCGGCTACGGCCTGGGATGATATTAAAACCGAAATAAAACCCCGAAAACAATTTCGGGCATATTGGTGGGTAGGTGGCAGCTTATTAGTACTGGGACTTTTGCTTTTTTTAAATTTTTCGAAGCAGCAGAACCAGCAATTAGCGGGCAAACCAATTCAGGTTGGGGAGCATAATAACCAAGCTAATCTAAAAACTTCAGGCCGCCCGTTGCAACTTGCTAAACCCGTTATCACCCGAAAAAATTTAAAAAATAACCCATTAACCTGGCCGCTCGCTCCAGCTTTAAACCCACCCTTAAACTTTACGAGGAAGCCGAACAAATCAACGGCCAGAGCCATTAACCAGCGCACTGTAAAATCAGAAAAATACCAAGCTCTCCCTGGAGTTTCGAAGGCCACGAGAGTCACCGAAAAAACAAGATCTACAGAACAAGTAATTATTAATTTCACTACCCAAAATTCTGAAGACAGCGTTTATACCACCAAGGAGCAAGCCGTTGCCGCAGATTCCGCTACTAAACTACAGCAAGCAGTACGCAGTAAGTCCGATTCGGCGGGGGTTAAGCCACTGGTTACTTCACCCAATAAAAGCCAAAAAGAAAAAAAAGAAGATTGGTTGTTAGGATTTTTAGTGGCACCTAATTACGCCTTTAGGTCAGTGGTGTCGCATGCGCCGGACAGCTTGTTTGCCACTTATTTAAAAAACCGCCATCACGGAAGTGCCGAGCGATTTGGGTTGGAACTAGGCTTGCTGGTCAGCAAACCCATTACTACGCCATTACACTGGGAAGCAACTATTGCCTGGTTAAAACTAAAAGAAAACTTTACCTACCAGAATGATAGCCCCGTTTTTAATTCTTTGCAGAACACCCGGCAACTTGTTAGTACCTACCATTACGGAAGAACGCAAGTTGGCTTAACGTATTACTTCCGGGAACGCTCCAAAAGCAAGTTTAATGTTACCGTAGCAGGAGGAGCTAATTGGCTGCTCACTGGGAAAACCTACCAATCCTACAACGGGCAATGGCAAGATTCCAGCGAATCTACCCGCCGCAATTTACTCGCGCCAGCAAATTACCACGTAGCGGTGGGCTTGGGGTTTAGCAAGCCTTTAGGTAGCCTTTTTGAGGGCCGGCTAATGCCCACTTTCACGTATTACCTTGGTTCTATTTACCGAAAGCAAGAGCCCTTTCGCTTGCGGCCTTATACTTTTGGGTTGCAGCTAACCTTTAAACGCCGTTTCAGCCGCGCACCAGACCCAACCAAAACTACCCGGTAGGCTCCCAATCTTCTTAAAAATTTAAAAAAATCAATTTAAATATGAAAAGTAAAATGCTTACCCATCTTTTAGCTGCTTTCATGGTGCTATTTCTTTTCGCCTGCGACCCGGCAGAAGATAACTCCCCGAAGCGGCTCCAAATAGAATCTATCGGCTTTTCCGGCACGCTGCCCGAAGGTATGGATTTCGGCAAAACCGGTCTGGTAGCTACCAACGCCGTAGGTGGTTCTGCTAACTCGCAGGATGGTTCCTTTATTTACCATGGCTTAGTTATTACGGATACGCTCAGCAACGTTAGCATTAGCATGGATTTACCGCAAGTTAAATACAGCCCTGCCTTTATTCTGGGTCACGAAGACGACGGGAGTGAATTAAAACAGATCGCCCGGCAATATTATGCTTACGATAAAGTAAAGCAGAAACTCCGCATGGGAGATAAAATTTTGTACGGCTTTAATACCGCTAATGCCGATACCAGCAGTTTCGGAATACAAATACATAACAATACCAACTACACCGGCTTTGTTTCCCAAGGCCCGAATCAAACAGGCAGTTTTTTAAAAGTTGTAGAATTAGTAGAAGGAACCGAACCCGACCCGGTTTTGGGCAGTGTTAAAACCTTGGAAGTAATATTCGACCTGGATATAAAAATGTATGATCCCCAATCAGCGGTACCCAAGCCTCCTACCAAAATGACCGGGCTTTTAAGAATGAAATACCGGGAGTTTTAGCAAAAACTCTTAAACAGTTTCACGAAGTCATTTTATTACATTCGCCATTGCTATAATCCAGCAGCACAGCCTTTCCAAATAGTTTAGCTACAACTTTCCTGCTTTTATGAAAAATCGAAAATTTACCCAGCTGTTAACCACTCTAATTGTAGTGCTTCTTTTTGGCTGCGCTAAAGATCCGGAGGGAACGCAGCGACAGATGCAATTACAATCTGTTGGCTATACGGGCACGATGCCCAACGGGTGGCAATTTGGTAAAACCAACATTATCGCCAATAATTCGGTTAAAGGCCCTTCTGCCCCCCAGGATGGTTCCTATATTCTTCATAGCTTCACCGTGGCGGATACGCTTAACGGATATAGCATCATAGTAGAGTTACCTTTAATTAAATACAGCAACGATTATATCGCTGATACTGACTTGCCAGCGGCGGTTAAAAGTTACTACCCTTATGACCGGGTAAAAGAAAAACTCGCCGTGGGTAATAAGATTCTTCTATCCATGCTCCATCGGGATGTTACCACAGGCTTCAGGTTGCAGATGCGGGACGACAAAAATTACAGCTTTTATGGGGCCGATTACGCGCAGGATGCTACCAGTTATCTAAAAATTACGGAGTTAATCGAAGGAACCGAACCCGACCCGGTATTAGGCCAGGTAAAAACCCTGGAAGTTATTTTTGAAATAAATGCCCTGATGACCCGGATTTATCCCGCAGAACCCGGCCTTAACCCGGCCGCACCGGTAAAAGGGCTGCTCCGCATGAAATATCGCGAACTGTAACGAGGTTATTTACCCGATTTTGCCGAAATAAAGCCGGCTGGTTTCTTTTAATTTATTCAGGCACCATTATGCATAAGCACTCTCTTTAAACTTAATGATTACTTGCCACGGTGTTTAAAGAGAGTGCAACTAGAGGTAGCTGGTAACTAATCCGTTTAAAAACAATACCGTTAAACTGTATTGGCGCGCCTAGCTGCAACCGCTAACTTATATCCTTAAATTTAAAAAAACATTATCGGCCAGCTGGTATTTTTATAAAATGCCGCGCGCTTGTAGGTCGGCGCGCAACGCTTCCGGCGTAGTAAACGGAATAGAAGCAATTCCCAAAGCCTCGGCGGCACGTATGTTACGCAAGTTATCATCAATAAAAATGGCTTCTTCAGGGTGTACCTGGTAGCGATTTAATAAGGTTTGGTAGAAAGAAGCAAAGGGTTTGCGGTCTTTTTCGGTACCCGACACCACGATGCCGTCAAACCAACCCAAGAAATCGAATTGTTCCAGCGCCACCGGAAACGTTTCGGCAGACCAGTTGGTAAGCGCGTAAAACTGGTATTTGCCGGTTTCTTTTAATTCTTTAAAAATAGCCACGGTACCCGCAATAGCGCCACCCAGCATTTCGGGCCAACGATTGTAAAAAGCGCGGATATTTTCGGCGTGTTCCGGGTGTTTGGCGAGCAGGTAATCGGTGGCTTCCCGGATGGTGCGGCCGCCGTCTTGTTCTTCGTTCCAATCGGGGGTACACACATTTTCCAGGAAATGCCGCATTTCGGTTTCATCGGTAAACAGCTTGCGGTACAAATACTCGGGGTTCCAGTCGATCAGCACGCCGCCTAAATCGAAAATAATAGTTTGTATCATTGGGGTAAGTTTTTTAAATTTTTATCCGGGATGGTTTAATTGGCTACGTAAAAAATCAATTTTTCAGTTTACGTCTAAAATCTATTTCGCGTAGACGGCTACAAACCTGTTTTTTAAAATTCGAGTTAAATTTACTATTTTCTTATTGCCCGCCTATATCCCGAAGCCGCCTTTTGCAGTACGTTTACCTATGACCTTAACTCAAAAAATATACGCGGTAAACAACGTGCAGCTGCAAGTAACCACCGCCGGCGCTGCTAATCAACCCCTGCTTTTGTTTTTACACGGGTTTCCCGAAATAGGACTGTCGTGGCGGCAGCAACTTTTGTTCTTCGCGGAACAAGGTTTTTACGCGGTAGCGCCCGACCAACGCGGTTATAACCGCAGCAGCAAACCTCAAAAAGTAAAAGCGTATACGCTAACCCACCTCACCGCCGACATAGCCGCTTTAATCCGGCAATTAACGACCGGGCAGGTTTACTTAGTTGGCCACGATTGGGGCGGTGCCGTAGCCTGGGCCATGGCACAGCATTATCCCGAACTAATACACAAACTAATTATTCTGAATATGCCGCACCCGGTGGTATTACACGAACATTTAAAAAATAGCGGACGGCAACGGTTGCGCAGCTGGTACGTCGGGTTCTTTCAGGTGCCTTTTTTACCGGAGTGGCTTTGCCGGGCTTTCCATTTTAAAATTTTAGAAAGCTCGGTGGTGCAAACGGCTTGGCCCCACACCTTTTCGCGCCAAACCCTGGCCTTGTACAAAAAAGCCTGGCAACAACCCGGTGCGCTGCGATCCATGATTAACTGGTACCGGGCTTACAAATACGATCCGCTCACGGGTAAAGATAAAATAAACGTACCTACTTTATTGATTTGGGGCAAGCAAGATAAATTTTTAAGCGCCGCCATGGCCCAGCCCAGCATCGACCAATGCCGCGATGGCCGCTTAGAATTTCTGGATAAGGCTACGCATTGGCTGCACCACGAACAACCGGATGTAGTTAATAACTTGATTTTGGACTTTATAAAAACAGAATCACCTGCCTGATTTATCTCTTAAGGTTAACAGGAAGGTGATTTTTAAAAAGCCGTTTGTGCAGACACAAACGGCGGCATTTGCGTTACTTGTTCTAATTGCGTTGTAGTGCCGCTGGTTGTGTCTTCCCAACCAGCTTTATCAACCTTGGTACAAGCTTTGAATTAAAATTTTTTAAAATTTCCAGCGTACGAATGCTTCCATGGCTTCGTAATCGGCCAGTCCCAGCTTATCGTAGATTTTCGCAGTTTCGCGGTTGCGCTCGGCGGCGCGTACCCAAAACTCCCGGGCATCGTCGCCGGGGAATACGGGCCGGTCTTTCTGCGACTGGTGTTTAAAAATAGCGTTGCGTTTACGTTCCACTTCCTGCGGCGACAGCGGTACAGCCATTTCAATTTCGTGGGTTTCGAACTCGTGCCAGGCACCGCGGTACATCCATAACCAGCAATCCTGGGTCCAGTTTTCGGTTTTTTGCAGGCGTTTTAACGCTTCCAGGATAATCCGGAAACAAACAATGTGCGTGCCGTGTGGGTCGGCAAAATCGCCGGCGGCAAAAATCTGGTGCGGCTTTACTTGTTGCAACAACTCCATGGTCAACTCAATGTCGCGGTCGGTAACCGGGTTTTTGTTGGTTTTACCGGTTTCGTAAAACGGCAAAGCCATAAAGTGAATATGGTCGTCGGCTAAACCCGCGTAACGGGCACCCGAAATAGCTTCGGTTTTCCGGATAAAGCCTTTCACGTCGCGGATCTCGCGGGTATCTACCTGGTTGGGTTGTTTATGCTCGAAAAACTGCCGCATATCCTCGTAGATTTGGTGAAACTTGCTGTTGTCTTCCCCAATGCTGGCGTTAAAATCAATGGCAAATTCCATGTAGCGCAGCACATCGTCGTCCCACACTGCGGTGTTGCCGGAGGTTTGGTAAGCCACGTGCACATCGTGCTTCTGGTCTACTAACCGGATAAACGTACCCCCCATGGAAATCACATCATCGTCGGGGTGCGGCGAGAAAATAATGACGCGCTTTTTCGCCGGGTTGGCCCGTTCCGGCCGCTGCGAATCATCGGAATCAGGTTTACCGCCCGGCCAGCCCGTAATGGTATGCTGTATTTTATTGAAAACGTGAATATTGATGTTGTAAGCCGGTCCTTTTTCGACGGCCAGTTGGGCCATGCCGTGGTTGTTGTAATCTTCTTCGGTCAGTTTTAAGATCGGTTTGTTTAACAACCGCGATAACCAGATAACCGCTTTTTTGGTCATTTGCTCGTCCCAGACGCAATCTTTTACCTGCCACGGCGTATCAAAACGGGTTAGTTCGGCAGCGGCATCTTCGTCCAGCACAAACTCTACACTATCTGAAAGCTGCAAAAAAGTAGCCGGTACTTCGCTGGACATTTCGCCTTCTACCGCTTTTTTAATAATCGGCGCTTTTTTGCGGTTCCAGGCCATCAAAATAATTTCGCGGGCTTTGAAAATAGTACCGATGCCCATGGTAATGGCTTTGGTCGGCACGTTTTCTTTCCCGCCAAAATCGCGGGAAGCATCGCGGCGGGTCAGATCGTCGAGGGTTACCAGGCGGGTACCGGAGTTCGGCGCCGAACCGGGTTCGTTAAAACCAATGTGCCCCGTCCGGCCAATCCCTAATATTTGCAGATCCAGGCCACCTAAATCTTCTATTTTGCGCTCGTACTCTAAACAAAAAGCCGGAATTTCTTCCAGCGGCAAGGTTCCGTTCGGAATGTTGATGTTTTCCCGCGGAATATCAATGTGGTCGAATAAGTTTTCGTTCATGAACGTCACGTAGCTTTGCGGCGCGGTGGGCTTCATGGGATAATACTCGTCCAGGTTAAACGTAATCACATTCCGGAAGCTTAAGCCTTCTTCGCGGTGCAGCCGAACCAGTTCGGCGTAGACCCCCACCGGGGTGGCACCGGTAGCCAGACCCAGCACGGTGGTTTCTCCGTTTTGCTGCTTCCGGCGGATAAGTTCGCAAATGCGGCGGGCTACTTGCTTCGAGGCAATGTGCTGATCGGGGTAAACCGTAACGGGTAGCTTTTCAAAACGGGTTTCTTCGAGTAAGTTTAAGCGGATCATAGTTTAACAAAATATAAAAGTTTTATAATAGACTTGATTTGGTTGCTACACGTAGCTGGTTCGTATGCCCTGGTTTACTTGCAATTATCCGGCAGGAGTTTTTTTAAATATTTTCCATTACCAGTGCCAACGAGCCTAAAATCATGGAATTTTCGCCGAGGTTAGACAGCGCTATACTGGTTTTTTCGCGGAGCTGCGCCATGCAATACGTGTTTAATGATTGCTGCACCGGCGTAGTAATGTATTGCTTGGCTTCGGCAATGGTGCCGCTCAAAATAATCAGTTCCGGGTTAAACAGCTGAATCAGGCTGGCCAAGCCTTTGCCCAGGTTCATCCCGATTTCCGATAAAATGGAAATAGCAAACTGGTCGCCCCGGTTGGCGGCCTCGATAATGGTTGCCGGCTCCAGTTGCTCTAATTCTATTTCCGGCATAGTGCTTAACAGCGAGATAGCCCCGGCTTTTATGCCTTCTTTGGCCAACCGTACCAAGGCCATGCCGGAGGCAATGGTTTCCAGGCAACCCCGCTTGCCGCACTGGCACAGCAGGCCGTCTTCCACCATGGGGATATGCCCAAACTCGCCGGCAAAGCCCGAAGTACCGCTCCGCAGCTTTCCGTCCAGGATCATGCCGAGGCCAATGCCCCAGTTCATCCAAATTACTAGTACGTCTTTTTTCCCGTGGGCCAACCCGAATCGGTGCTCCGCCAGGCTAATGGTTTTTACGTCGTTTTGAATAAATACCGGTTTTTGAAATTTTTCTTCCAGTACCCGCTCCAGCGACTCTGCTTTATCGGGGTTTAGTAAGTACGTATAATTATTTCCTTCTTTTGAAGCTACCAGGCCGGGCATGCTCATGCCAATACCAATCAGTTTATCTCTTTTCAGGCCCGAGTCTAAAATCAATTCTTCGGCGCAGGTATGCAGCTGGTCCAGAGCACTTAAATCCTGGGTTATTTGCAGCGAAAAAGTACGGATACCGGTAATGTTCTGGTTATTGTTATTAAAAATAGCCATCCGGGTTTTGTGCTTTTCCATTTCGATGCTCAGCACAAATAAGGAATTTTCCTGTAAGCCAAATAAATCGGGTTTGCGGCCGCCGATGGATAAGCCCCGGCCTTGCTTCTCCACAATGCCGTCGGTAATTAATTCGTTGAGCAGCGCCATAGAGGTAGGCGCACTAATGGAGAAATGCTCGCAGATAGCCGCGTTGGTTTTAGCACCTTTCAGGTACAGATACTTGATAATCTTTAGTTTCTGCAAATGCTTCTTGCGCTCTACGTGGTTGAGCGTTTGTAAGAAGGCATCTTCCAAAAACAAGGTACTCATTTGTTTAGCTTTATTTACGCTGCAAAATATTTAAATTATTTTGGTTAACAAACAAACTTTACTAAAATTTTTACGAAAGTCAGGATAAATTTAAAAAATTTTACTTTTTGATAACATAAAGTATCTAAAAGAGTAACTTAGCCGCTATTAAAACAAGTTTTCGGGCGAATAAATAAGATTCTTTTGCAACAAACCGGCCGAGTGCTTATTTTCAAGTTTGTAGCTAGGTTGTCTTTTACGTTTACTTAACCGTACCGGCATCACTCCTGCTACTTCGCTATAGGTAACTGCAGGGCTCGTCAGTACGGCTTGTTTTAAGATTAGGCTGGCCAAATACGGACCTTAACCTGTTTTTTTAATTGTTCCTTTATGATTAAATTTTGGCTTTTGCTTTTCGGGTGTTTTTTATCGGCAATGGTTCAGGCGCAACCGCAGCCAAATTTAAAATTATGGTATACCAAACCCGCCAATGCGCAGGCACCCGACGATCCGAACGGTTGGAAAGACGACCCGGAATGGCTGAAAGCATTGCCCTTGGGTAACGGTTCGTTAGGAGCTATGGTTTTTGGTGATGTGCCCCGCGAACGCCTGCAGCTAAACGAAGAAAGCATGTGGTCGGGAAGTCCGGACGATAACAACAACCCCCAGGCATTTGCCGCCCAGGCCGAAATCCGGAAGTTGTTGTTTGCCGGCAAGTACCAAGAAGCCACCGCTCTCACGAATAAAACACAAATTGCCAAAGGCCAAGGTTCCGGACACGGCAACGGATCTACGGTACCTTTTGGTAGTTTTCAGCCTTTAGGCGAACTGTATCTCGATTTTACCCAAAAAGCGCCTTATCAGAATTACCGCCGGGAACTCGACCTGAACAATGCCGTGGTGCGGGTAAGTTATACGCAAAATAACGTGCAGTTTCAGCGCGAAGTATTTATTAGTCAGCCCGATCAGGTAATGGTAGTACACCTCACGGCCAGCAAACCGGGGCAGCTTTCGTTTACTGCGCAGCTAACCCGTGCCGAACGGTTCCGGACTTACCCCGAAAACGGCCAGTTAGTAATGGCCGGTAAGCTAAGCAACGGTAAAGGCGGCGACGGACTCGCATACATGACCCGGCTGAAAGCTTTAGTGACTAAAGGCTCGGTAAAGTACAGCAACACCGGCCTAACGGTTCAGGGAGCCAACGAAGTAACTTTGCTGCTTACCGCCTCCACGGATTATAAATTGGAGTATCCTACTTACAAAGGCCGGGATTATGTAAATATCACCCAAAGCAATTTGCAAAAATCCGCTCAAAAACCGTACAAGCAATTACTTAACAGGCACTTAACCGAGTACCAGCCTTATTTTAAACGAGTTTCCTTTAATTTGTTTACGGGGGAAGATAAACTACCTACCGACGAAAGATTAGCTAATTTTAAAAATAATTCCACCGACCAGCATTTGTACGAGTTGTTGTTTCAATACGGCCGGTATTTGCTCATTGCCTCGTCGCGGCCGGGTACTTTGCCCGCTAATTTACAGGGCATCTGGACGAACAAGCTGCAAACCCCCTGGAACGGCGATTACCACACCAACATTAACATTCAGATGAATTACTGGCCAGCCGAGGTGACCAACCTGCCCGAGATGCATCTGCCTTATTTCGATTTACTACGGTCGCTTACCAAACCCGGTTCCGAAACGGCCCGCGTGCATTACCACGCCCGCGGCTGGGTTATTCACCCGATTACCAACGTTTGGGGCTATACCGCGCCCGGCGAAGAAGCTGGCTGGGGCATGCACACGGGCGCAACCGCCTGGCTGTGCCAGCACATTGCGGAGCATTACCGGTTCACGCAGGATAAAGCTTTTCTGCAGCAACATTATCCGGTATTAAAAGCGGCTACCGAATTTTACCTGGACTGGCTGGTGGTGCACCCGCAAACCGGCAAGCTGGTGTCGGGGCCGGCCGGTTCCCCGGAAAATACGTTTATCGCCCCCGATGGCAGCAAAAGCCAGATCAGCATGGGGCCGGCGCACGAACAGCAGGTCATCTGGCAATTGTTCCATGATTTCCGGATGGCTTCTACCGTACTCGGTGTGCAGGACGATTGGACCAAACGCATTGCCCAGGCCCAGCAGCAATTAGCCGGGCCGCAGATTGGTTCGGATGGCCGCTTAATGGAATGGGCCAGCGAGTTTCCGGAAGCGGAACCGGGACACCGCCACATTTCCCATCTATTTGCGTTACACCCGGGTAACCAGATTAATTTAATTCAAACGCCCGAGTTAGCGGCGGCGGCTAAAAAGTCATTGGATTACCGCATTGCCAAAGGCGGCGGCCACACGGGTTGGAGCGCCGCCTGGTTAGTAAGCCAGTATGCCCGTTTAAAAGAAGCCGAAAAAGCGAAAAGCAGCCTGGACGTAGTTATTACCAAAAGCACCTCACCGAACTTATTTGGCCAGCACCCGCCCTTTCAGATGGACGCTAATTTTGGTACTACCGCCGGTATGGCCGAAATGCTGCTGCAAAGCCATGTGCCAACCGCTTCGGGAGGCGTACTCCTGGACTTATTACCGGCCTTACCAGCCAGTTGGGCAAAGGGACAAATAAACGGGTTAAAAGCCCGGGGTGGTTTTGAAGTAAACATGAACTGGCAAAACAACCGTTTGCAACAAACAGAAATCCGTTCTATAAAAGGAGGTGAGGCCACTTTGCAGTATGGCAATCAATCTAAAATAGTAAAGCTACAGCCCGGCCAGAAGCAAGTGATTGCGTGGTAATTTCAGATAATTATCGTAAAGGTTTAAATCCCGTAAAAATTTAAAGTTTGGCGGGTAGAATAGCTTTAAGCTGCATGCAAAGTAGACTTTTACTGCGCTTCTTGCTTTAACTTTTGGTACTGAAAGCGCATTATTTGCAATTGTTTTTGGTAAGTCGGATCAGCAGCCAAATTTTGCTTTTCCTTCGGGTCTTTTTTTAAATCGTACAACTCTTCGTAATGGTGTTCGATAAATTGCATGTATTTCATTTCGCGGCTCACCACGCCTTCTACTTTGGGTAAACGCGGACTGCCCATAAAAGTATGTTCGTAAAAGAAACTTTGGCGGGCAGTTCCGGGCTTTTGCGCGGCTAAAGCCAGTAAATCTACTCCCTGCATTTGCCCGGGGATGGGTTGGTTCGCTAATTTTAAAATAGTAGGAGCCACATCCACATTAAGCGCTATTTCGCTGATAGTTTTTCCTTGTAAGGCAGCGGGCTGCCGGGGATCGTACAGAATTAAAGGTACCCGGATAGATTCTTCGTGGCCAAACCACTTGCCTTCCAGGCCGTGTTCGCCTAAGTAAAAGCCATTATCGCCAATAAATAAAATTACGGTATTATCGGCAATGCCTAGTTTTTCTAATTTAGCTACCATATTGCCGATTACTTCGTCGACGCCGGTAATTAAGCGGTAGTAATTTTTGGTGGTTTCCTGGGCCAGCTCCGGGGTAGCGAATAACGGCTTCCAGCGGACGCGGGCAATGTTTTTATCGTTTTTAAAAAATGCCGGAAAGCTGTTCCAATATTTCGGGTCGGCGGTTTCGGGAGTGGGGATAGTTACGTTTTGGTATAAATTTTTAAATTTTTCCTGCACAATAAAGCGCGGCGGATCGCCGTCCTGCTCGTGCGGCGCTTTAAACCCGATGGATAAACAAAAAGGCGCTTGCTTGCCAAACCGGTCCAGAAAAGTTTGAATGTCGCGGTCGGTCTGGTCGGTATTATGAATAAAATGGCCGGCTTCGTCTTGCATTTCGTAGTCGGGTTGTAGTTTGGGCGTGCAGGTCCAAAAATCAAAATAAGCTTTGGGCGTATTCTTCTGCCCGACGCCGTATTTATTGATAAAGCCAATTGTATACCCCGCTTTTTTGAGTAAAATAGGATAGGTTTGCGCCACGGCTTCTTTACTGAAATCGGTGGTAAATTCATTAATCTTGTGCCGCGATAAGTACTGACCGCTGAGTAAACTGGCGCGGCTCACCATGCAAATAGCCGTAGTAACGTAAGCGTTTTTAAACAGCAAACCTTTACGCGCCAACTTATCCAGGTGCGGTGTTTGAATAATATTATTGCCCATAGCGCCCAGAGCATCCCAACGGTGATCATCGGTTACCACCACAATAATGTTGGGCAGTTTAGTTGCTTTTGGCCGAAAGGCGAAAAAAACACCCGTCACCAACAAGGAAAGAAGGCCCCAAGGCATTATATTTTTAAAATTTTTCATCAATCTGGTAATTATGCGAGTAGGAGTTTCTGAACGAAAATAACAAAATTTAAAAATAAGCGGGCCATCGGCAATTTTACCAATTTTTTAGATAACATTAAGGCCGGTACTTATAAGTAGCTTCTATGCAGAATACCCTGTTCTTTTACCTGGCCTTGCTGCTGGTAATTTTGTTTCTGGTGATGCTGGCCCGCCGGCTCAAAATTTCTTACCCGATTGTTCTGGTGCTGGGTGGCTTACTGCTGAGTTTTATTCCGGGTTTACCCGTGATCCGCGTAGAGCCGGAACTGATATTTTTGTTGTTCCTGCCGCCTTTGCTCTACGAAGCTGCCTGGTACACGTCCTGGAAAGAGTTCTGGAAGTGGCGGCGGGTCATTGGTTCTTTTGCTTTTTTAATTGTTATTCTTACCGCCAGCGTTATTGCCTTTATTTCGCACGCGCTTATTCCGGGTTTTACCTTGGCTTTGGGTTTTTTATTAGGTGCTATTATTTCGCCGCCCGATGCGGTATCGGCTACCTCCGTTTTAAAAGATGTATCGGTACCCAAACGCATTGTTTCGGTTCTGGAGGGAGAAAGTTTATTGAATGATGCATCTAGCTTAATTGTTTTCCGGTTTGCTTTAACCGCCGTGGTATCGGGCAGCTTTGTGATGCACGAAGCCATTACCAGCTTTTTGGTGGTAATTATCATGGGTACGCTTACCGGCTTGGGCGTGGCGCTGGTATTTTACGCCATTCACCGGTGGTTGCCCACTACGCCCAGCATGGATACCGTGCTTACTTTTATGGCACCATACGTGATGTACCTCACCGCCGAGAAGTTTCATTTCTCTGGGGTATTGGCCGTAGTTAGCGGCGGATTGTTTTTATCACATCACAGCCACACCATATTGAGTCACCTGAGCCGGTTACGGGGCGCCAATGTGTGGGCAACCGTGGGTTTTGCGCTCAATGGCTTTATTTTTATGCTGATTGGTTTGCAGCTGCCGGTTATTGTGCAACAGCTCGGCGACTATACCTCTTTAAGCGAAGCTATAAAATATGGTTTGCTTATTTCGCTGGTGGTAATTATTACCCGGTTGCTGTGTTGTTTTGGGGCTTCGCTCTTTACCCGGTTTATTAGCCGCTACATTACCACCGCCGATAATAACCCGGGCTGGCGGGGACCTTTGATTGTGGGCTGGGCCGGGATGCGGGGCGTGGTTTCTTTAGCCTCGGCTTTAGCTATTCCGCTGGTATTAAGTAATGGCGAAGCTTTTCCGCAGCGCAATCTTATTTTGTTTATCACCTTTACGGTTATTCTGGTAACTTTGGTTTTTCAGGGTTTAACCTTGCCGTTGGTTATTCGCTGGGTCAATCCGCCAGATACCGATTATCCTTTATCGCTGCCCGAGCAGGACTTGAAAGTGCGTAAAAAATTAAAAAACGCGGCCTTAACGCTCATTCAGCAGAAATATGCCACCCATGTAGCGGAAAATGAATTAATTAAAAGCCTGAAACAACGGCTACAAAGCGACCTTGCTTTTTTAGACCATTTTCAAAAACCCGAAACAGGTAACACCTGGGTGGATGCCAACGTAGAGAATTACCGCGAAATTATGGCCGACATATTAACGCACGAACGCCACTTGTTGCACCAGATAAACAAAAAGGCCGAAGTAGACGAAGAAATCGTGCGCAAGCACCTAACCTTACTCGACCTGGAAGAAGAAAAGCTGCGGCAACAGTTCGAGAATGATTAGCCCGGCCAGCTGCCTGATTGCTTTCCTGTTTCCAAATTTTATTTTAGGGTTTAATCCGTGTATTTTTTAAAAATAGAACTGGCCGTATGGCCGCCAAAACCAAACGTGTTGTTTAAAACATAGTTAATTGGTTTAGAAACAGCTTTATTTAAAACAAGCTCTAAGCCGGCCGGAATGGCCGGGTCCAGATTTTGCGTGTTAATAGTGGGCGGAACAATATTTTCCTTTACGGCCAGGACACTTATAATGCTTTCCACGGCTCCGGCCGCACCCAGTAAGTGGCCCGTCATGGATTTGGTGGCACTAATCGTTACCGGAATAGTATCAAAAACTTTTTTAATGCCGTTTAATTCGCTTAGGTCGCCGATACCGGTAGAAGTAGCGTGCGCGTTAATGTAATCGATTTGGTGGGGAGCAAGCTGGGCATCCTTGAGCGCTTTTTCCATGCCTAAAGCGGCGCCTAACCCGTTGGCCGAAGTACCGGTTAAATGGTAGGCATCGCCGGCCATGCCGCCGCCCACCATTTCGGCGTAAATACGGGCGCCTCTTTTAACGGCGTGTTCTAATTCTTCTAAAATTAAAGCCCCGGCGCCTTCGCCCATTACAAAACCATCGCGGTCCTGGTCGAAAGGCCGGGAGGCTAATTCGGGATGCTCGTTGCGTTTGGATAAAGCTTGCGCCGAACTAAAACCACCCACCGAAGATTCCGTAATAGCCGCCTCGGAACCACCCGCTACCATCAGGCTGGCCTTGCCCATCCGGATGGTATCAAAAGCACTGATGATTGCCGTATTGGAAGACGCGCAGGCCGAAACCGTACAATAGTTAGGACCAAACAATTTATGCCGGATCGAAATAACACCCGCCGCGATGTCCACAATCATTTTGGGAATAAAAAAGGGATTAAACCGCGGGGTACCATCGCCGGCGTGAAACTCCCGCAATTGTTCTTCAAAAGTACCAATACCGCCGTTACCCGTACCCCAGATTACCCCTATTTCGTATCTTTCCGCTTCGGACATTTGCGAAAAATCCAGGCCTGCATCCTGAATAGCCTGATCGCTGGCCGCAATGGCATATTGGGTAAATAAGTCGTACTTCCGGATTTCTTTTTTCTCCAGATAATCTTCCGGATGGAAATTTTTTACTTCGCAGCCAAACTGCGTTTTAAATTTGCTGACGTCGAATTTTGTAATGGGCGCGGCTCCGCTTTTACCCGCTACAATATTCTGCCAGAATTCTTCTACGGTATTGCCTAAGGGGGTAATGGCGCCTAAACCCGTTATAACAACTCTTTTCATATTAGTCACTCTGCTCCAATGAGCTTTCTTTAAATAAATAGTTTACAAATAACTGCACTTTAGGTCCAATAAACAAAATGGCCGGAGTAACTACCGTGTAACCCATTAACCAGAACCGCAACCAGGTAATTATAAATTTTTCCTGGAAACCAATATTTACGCTAATTAGCGTAAAAGAGATAATGCCGGTAGTAACTATACTTATAATTAAGGCAAAAGCAATTTTCTGTTGCATAAGCATTTTAATTTTTTAGTGTAAGCGTTTTAATTTTTTAAATTTTCTTTCATCTTACTTATATCTGCGCATTTATTCGGAGCGCTCCACAACTCTCCCGGCCTTAATTACGAATGACCTATAAAAGCTACGTTGTAATGGGTAAACCAGGTATATGAGCTACTCTGAAGCAACACGAGCTTAACCGACGTGCATTTTCCGTAAAAATAAAGAATGAAGATAAAAAACATTGGTTGGATTGGCCTTGGTAAAATGGGTATTCCGATGGCGCAGAAATTAATAAATGTTGGTTATGCGGTAACCGTTTATAATCGAAGTAAAGCTAAAATAGAAGCTTTAAGCTCGGCAGGGGCAAGTACGGCCGAGTCGCCGGTTCAACTAGTGCCCCAGAGCGAGGTTATTTTCCTGATGGTATCTGACGACCAGGCTACCCGGGAAATTTTTACGGGCGAAACAGGTTTACTAAATGCCCCGGTTTCCGGAAAAATATTTGTTAACATGAGTACCGTTTCGCCGGGTATTAGCCAAGAAATGGCCCGTATGTGCCGGGAAAAGCAAAGTTTTTACCTCGATGCCCCGGTTTCCGGTAGTGTAAAGCAAGCCGAAGAGGGACAATTAGTTATTATGGTGGGTAGCGAAGAGGCTATCTTCCACCAGGTTAAACCCCTGCTGGACCAACTCGGCAAATTAACCCTACGGGTGGGTGAAACAGGCGCCGGTAATTCGGCCAAATTGGCTATTAACACTTTACTTGGATTTTACGCCCAAGGCCTGGCGGAAGCCGTCATTTTTGCGCAGCAACACGGCATCCAAACCCAAGATTTACTCACGCTTATTGGCAATAGCGCCTTGGGCAATATTTTTACAAAAATAAAGGGTGAGGCTATTGTGGCGAATAATTTTCAGCCGGCTTTTGCCTTAAAACACATTGCCAAAGATTTGCGGTTGGCTCAACAAGAAGGCTCCCACACGCCCCTCGCCGAGGTAGTACAAAACACCTTTCAGCAAGCCGAATCTACCCTGGGCGAAGAAGATGTTATGGCCATTATTAAACATTTAAACCCAATTAATGAAAGCGCGGCCACTAACTAGTTTATTATATAACGGCTTAGTTTGCCACCTGGCTAATATCTATTAGCCCTCCGCCTAAAGGCACCTCCCCTAAAAACAGGGGAGGAGGTGTTGCTACAAACTTTTTCTTTCTGCACTCGGTACGCCATGCTGCTGGGCCATACCGGAACGCAAAAGTCTCTATTTTACAAAACCAGGGTCAGTTATTCTTAGCTGTTATTTGGAGCGACCAGGATTTAATTAACGTGCCGAAATATGTAACTTGATGAAAACAGAATTTTTGAATTTTAAAAACAACGGCTTAACTTCTCTTATTTCCTAAAAAGAAGAACGTCGTCCCGAGCCGGTCGGGGGATTTATTTCGTACCGTTTAGCGGGTCAATTACTCCATAAACCTTATTAAAACTTATTCCGGATCTATTGAGAAATTAGATTGACTGTAAAAACATGCCAGCCATTCAGAAGAAGACTTTTTAGCTAGGTAGCCCAATAGGTTCCTCCTGAATGACCAGGAAATTCTAATTTTTTAAATTTTATCTCTAATCCTACTTATTATAAGTAGTTGGTCGTTTTGAGTTGTTCGTTATTCGATCGTTATAACTTTAACCATCAATTGCTTAAACTCAGGATTTTAGCAACTTAATTTTGTCCTGTTACTTAAGACTCCTTCTAAACTATAAATTATACCGTAACTACCAGTTTACCCTTGGTTTTGCCAGATTCTATTTGGGCGCTGGCTTGGGGCAGGTCTTGGAACGGGAAGGTGCGGGATACGTGGGGTTTTATAATGCCTTGCTCCAGTAAAGTAGCCAGTTGCTGCATATCATCGCCGCTGGATTGCACTAAAAAGAAAAAGCCGTTTACATTTTTCGCTTTGGCTTGTTCGGCTACCGTATCGGCCAGTCCACTGGGAATGGTAATGAGCGTACCCCCGGGTTTTATCACTTCCAGAGAGCGGGCAATGTTAGCGCCGCCTAAAGCATCCAGCACCAGGTCTACGTCCTGCACTTCGTCTTCAAAGCGCTGCGTTTGGTAATCAATGTGCTCGTCGGCACCTAAACTTAAAACAAACTTTTTGTTGGCGGCCGAAGAAGTTCCAATCACGTAAGCGCCCAAATGTTTGGCCAATTGTACGGCAAAATGCCCTACTCCCCCGGCAGCCGCATGAATCAATAATTTTTGCCCGGGCGTAACGGAAGCTTTGTGCACAAAGGCCTGGTAGGCAGTTAAAGCCGCTAAAGTAGCGGCCGCGGCTTCTTCGTGGGTAATGTTACTGGGTTTTAAAGCTAAATGCGCGGCGGGTGCCGCTACGTATTCGGCGTAAGCCTGGCCATGACCCGGAAAGTTGACCATACCAAAAACTTCATCGTTTTTTTTAAATTTTGTTACGTTTTCGCCTACTTCGGTGACAACGCCTGATACATCCCAGCCCAGAATAATGGTTGGCAATTCTTTTAAGCGGCCGGCCATGCCTTTGCCCGAGCGGGTTTTAGCATCTACGGGGTTCAGGCTAATGGCTTTTACCTGCACTAATACTTCGTCGGCTTTCATAACCGGAGTTTCTATGGTGGTGGGTACCAGTTGGTCGGCCCCGCCAAAATCTTTTAATACAAATGCTTTCATGTTTTTGGTGTTTTGTTTTTTGAACACGGCAAAGTTGTACCAAAAAAACAGGCAAGTACCAGTATAATTTTTCGCTAATTTGGTATAATTACACCATGAAGAAAGAAAGCCTGCACGAACCGTTTTCCCTTGTTTTTAAAACCCTGGACGAGTGCCCCCAAATGGAGCACCAACATAACTTCTTCGAATTAATTTTTATTTTGTCGGGTACGGGCGTGCAATGCATCAACCAGAATAAGTTTACTTACGGGCGCAACCATATGTTTCTGATTACGCCCGAGGATTGCCATTCGTTCGAGATACATACCACTACCGAATTTTTCTTTTTGCGGTTCAACGATATTTACATTCAGCAAAGCGGCCTGCACACCGACAACATTCAGCGACTGGAGTATATTTTACAAAACGCCAGCCACCAGCCGGGCTGTATTTTAAAAAACCAGGTCGATAAAACGTTGGTGCGGCCCTTGGTGGAAGCCATTTTCCGGGAATACGTAAACCGCGATTTGTACAACCAGGCATTAATTCAGCAGTTAATCAATACCCTGATTGTGGTGGTAGCCCGCAATATTGCCAAATACTTACCCGAACAAGTGCACGCCGGTACCGACGTAAAAGCCCTGGATATTATCAACTACATCCAGAACAATATTTACTTTCCCGAGAAAACGCGCGCCGAAATGATTAGTCAGCATTTTGGCATTTCGGAAACTTACCTGGGCCGATTTTTAAAAAAACATACCGGCGAGAGCCTGCAGCAATACCTTACGAATTACCGGGTTAAGTTAATTGAAGCACGTTTGCAGCACAGCGATAAACGCCTGAACGAAATTGCCGATGAACTGGGCTTTACCGACGAAAGCCACTTAAACAAATTTTTCCGGAAAAATCGCGGCTTAAGCCCTTCGGCATTTCGCAAAGCAGTGGCGAAGCCCGCCCCGGTTAAAGTTGCGGTGGTGCGTTAAAGGAAAATTTAAAATTTACATTAGCGCTAAGCCTGCGACTCACCCAGTTCGCCCGGTTTCTCCTTGCTTTTACGGGCATCGCGTTCTGCTTTTTTGACGGCCAGCAGGCGCTTCTGGTGTTCTTTTTTCTCCTCAAATTCTTTTTGGCGCTGCTTCTTTTGTTGATCTCCTGATCTGGTCGTCATGGTGTGGGTTGGGTTGGTTATACTTCGTTAGTCGCCGATTTACTTTTTACCGGAATTAGCGAACCGCCTGCTTTATTACGGGAAATACCTTCAGTTGTGTTTCTTTGGTTATGGCTAAAGTTCGCGCGAGCGGTCTCTACCCATTTTTTGGAAAGCCAAACTCTGATTGGCGGAATGGAGTATTGTGATAAAAGCCAATCAGAGATTGGTTGCACGGGAAGTACTTAGAGCGCTTCGCTACCTTTAAGGACAACAACGTCTAATACGTTATTAAATTTCATTCACCAACAAATTCAATAGTCTCTGGAGAATTTATACCTGACAAAGAGGATATTTTCAATTTGAATTTAGGTAAAAATCCGTTAACAGATTCACCATATAATTCATAATTAACATCATTCCAAGTCAATTCCTTTAATACTAATAAATCAGATATTTTAAGAGCTTGGTACTTAGTATTTAATGCTAACATCTCATGATTAAAAGGTTTGTCTTCTAATAGTATAACAGAAATCTTTGCAAGGTATTTTCTAACTTCATTGCTTACAAATTTTTTGCTATCAAATGTTTCTTTCGTAATTGATTTAATAAAATCAATTACTGATTTATATCTATGTTCAATTTGTTCCTTCGTATTAACTTTTACAGCTTCCCATTCAGCATCAAATAATCGAATTTTTTCTTTGTCGTCATCTGGGCTAAAGGGATTTGATTCATAATAAGTTTCTAAGGAACCCGTTGTATGGATAAAAAAGCCAACTTTTAATAAGAGATTAATTGCATTTTCAGATGCACTTTTTACCAAACTAATCTTAGCCTGAATTGATTTTTCAGTAAATAACGATTTTAGATATTTATCATGTTTGATAATAATCTCGAGAGCTAAACTTTTAGAATTGACACTTTTTAATCTTATTCTGTTTAAGTTGTTTTTAATAACACTCTGTTTATCTAACTTTAATTTCTCTTCATCTAATTTAAGAATTTCATCTATTATATCTCCTAAAGGCTTACGTATTTTCTCAGAAATATAATCTTGGATGCTGGTAGCATAAGATGATATTTCTTTATTAACCAACCCATTATCATTATACTTATCAATTAATTTACTTTCTATAAGATTATCTAAATCCCCAATAAAGTAACAGGGTTTAGTGATAGCAGAACACAATAAAAATAATGTAGAAAAATCATCTTTTCCCCCTGTTTCGACAATAGAAAAATCTTTCTCACTTAAATCAATATTAACTTTTTCAAGTATTTTTTTAAAAATTGCTTTATCTCGAAAACCTTCACAAAATATTACTGCCTTTGAATGTACAAGTAACCATTTTTCTGTATCAAGTCTTAACAAGCTCTTCTCTAAATGTACGATTTGCCCGGATGAAAGCTTGGTAAAATCAGGTTTATTACCTTCAGCTATATGAGGGGTTGAGAAAAATATTGCTTGTGAAAGCTCTTCAATACTTTCAGGAGCAAAAAATATAGGAGAATGGGTCGCTAACCAAAACTTTACTTGTTTTTCTTTTGCAAGTTTTATGATTTCATTTTTCAAGAAACGTTGTGCCTCAGGATGAAGAGAAATTTCAGGTTCATCAATAAAGTATTTATCTGAAAGTTCAGAATGGATTATTGTTAAAAGAATAAGTAATTCCTTAAGCCCTGAACTTTCTCCAACAAAATCATATCTAGGTATTTTTACTCCCTCATAAAAATTTTCATTTAAACCGGATGTAACTTTAAAGTTTTGACTTCTTTCAATAATTTCTACATAAAAATCTCTACCTAATTTCTTAGATAATATAGCGAAAATTTTAAATCTTAAATTACTGCGTTCTCGCAAAAGGCTCATTGCCAGTTGCTCTATATTATACTCCGAATATCCTTTGAAATTTGAAATTATTTCATTACTCGCAGTTTCATTATATTCAATTCCTCCATGTTGGTATGGTCGATGTCTAGAAATATAGATACCTGTTTGTTGGTTTGATAAAGTTTTTAAAGCTCTAGTTTTACCTGTTCCATTTGGGCCAACTAAATATAAAATATTATTTATGTAAGTCATTTCAAAAGTAATGCTTTTAATAGTTATAACATGAGCATCTAAGTCACTAATATAAGTATATAGAACTTATTTAGACCATACTTTTTAAATTATTTTAGTCATATTTTTCTTGATCAGATCTCATTTATATACATATTAAACATTGATTAAGAAAATAGATTATCCTCGTATTATGTTGTATTTAACAAAATAGTTATACATTTAACCCATCAGTTTGCCTTTCAGAAGCCCATTGGATATCAATTCATGCACAAGCCTAACAGATCACCACCCAAACATCAACCAATAAACAAAGCATCCTACCAGCCTGTTTAAGCATTATCTCCAACTGCGAAAAAGATGAACTACAGCCAATTAGCTTTTTCTGATGCTGTTAAAGAATTGCAGCAGAAATTCGGGAGCCGGCACATTTACGAGCGCGTGGAGAAATACCACGTGGTGGATGGCCTGACTGCGAATAAAAAGAAGTTTATTGCGGAACAGGATCATTTTTACCTGGCCACCATCGGCGAGAACGGCTACCCCTACATTCAGCACCGCGGCGGGTCCAAGGGCATTGTAAAAGTACTTAACGATGAAACCCTAGCTTTCGTGGATTTTTCGGGCAACCGGCAGTACATCTCCGTCGGCAACATCGAAACCAACCCCCAGGTGGCGCTCATTATGGTGTCGTACCCGCACCGGGCCCGCCTGAAAGTATACGCCCAGGCCAAAGTAGTATCCCTCACCGACGAGCCCGAACTGTTTGCCCAAATAGACCCCGCCGACTATAAACACCGGCCAGAGCGCATACTGGTACTAACCGTGCAGGCCTACGATTGGAACTGCCCGCAGCACATTACCCCGCGCTACACCGCCGAAGAACTGGAACCTGCCTTTGCAGCCCAACGCCAACGCCTCGCCGATATGGAAGCCAAAAACGAAAAACTAACCGCGGAATTGGAAAAATTAAAAAAGCAACCCAATGATCACGATCTATTACCCTCCGGATAACCATTTGATCCCTACCTGGCAAGACCGTTTAAACCGCTTAGCTTTTAAATACGAACTGATTCGGGAAGATTCCGCTACTGAGCCATGCCTGGTAGACGGCGAAGAACATGCCGAAGGAATATCCGCCATTGAAGCGCATCTGGAAAGCCTGGAACAATTTGTAAAAGATTGGTACGATTCCCGCTGCGATCGCTACGACTTCGATCCGGACGCGCCGGGTTATGGTTTCACCAGAATTTAAATTTAGGGTAATCAGTACCTCCTCCGAATAAGGAAAGTACTACCTTTAAAAAATGGCAGAAACCGGCATCTGTTATCTGCCTTTATTTTTAATGGCTATTTGTTCGTGCCGTTGTTTATTGGGCTTTTGCTGATTCCGGGTTAAAACCTATGGGTAAACATTTTTAATTTATCCGGAAGCAGCTCTTAAGAATAATTAGCTTACCTTTATTTTGCATAAATTTACTCGCTCTATGAAAAATACGCTGCTCTTATTTTGCTTTTTCACCAGCCTATCTATGTACCCCGCGTTAGCCCAAACCATCACCCAGCGGGTTGCTGCCGCTAAAGCTACTTATACCAACCCTTTAAAGGTCCAATTCGGGGACCCTTACGTGCTGCGCACCGGCGGCATGTATTACATGTACGGCACCGGAGCGGGCGCCGACAAAGGGTTTGCAGCTTATTCTTCTACAGATTTAGTGAACTGGAAACGAGAAGGACAGGTCTACTTTCACAACAACAAAAACGGCTGGAGCGACCCGAAAGCCAGTTGGGACGGCGCCTACTGGGCACCGGAAGTATACGAGGTAAAAGGTAAGTTTTACCTGTTTTACAGCGCGCAATGGAAAGAAAACCCGAATAAAGAAGTAGAAAATTTTAAAATTGGCGTAGCCGTAGCCGATAAACCGACCGGCCCTTTCGTGGATCTGGCCAACAAACCGGTTTTTGACCCGGGTTATCCGGTAATTGATGCTAATGTGTTTTTTGATACCAATGGCAAGGCTTATTTATACTACTCGCGGGCAGCCTACAAGCACCCCGTAGAAAGCGAAATAGCCGATTGGGCCCAAAAAAAAGGCTGGTACCAAGAAATTGAAGAAAGCTGGGTGTACGGCGTGGAGTTAAAGCCCGACTTTTCCGGCGTGATTGGTGAACCCGTATTATTGCTGCGGCCACCCGTTACACTCAGCGATAAACAAGCCGAATGGGAAAGCCGATCGGTTACCAGCAAAGAAGTAAACCGCCGCTGGACCGAGGGCTCCGTTACGTTTAAAAAAGGCAACACGTATTACATCATGTATTCGGCCAATTATTTTGGCGGTCAGCATTATGCCGTGGGGTACGCCACGTCTAGCTCGCCTTTAGGTCCGTTTAAAAAAGCGGCTAATAACCCCGTATTGCAGAAGAATTCCGCTAAAGGTGGTACGGTAACCGGTACGGGACACAACAGCATCACTTACTCTCCGGATGGCAAAGAAATGTTCTGCGTGTATCACGGAAGAACCACCAAAACCGGCGACGAACGCGTCGTTTTCATCGATCGCATGGAAGTAAAAGATGGAATATTAAAAGTCTATGGCCCGACTACCACTCCGCAAAAACTTCCGTCGGGCGTAAAGATTGGGAGTAAAAAATAGTAATTGTTTATGTTGTTACGGTAGGGTTAGGGATGAATTAAGAAAGGCGCATCTTTAATTGCTAATACTAAATAGTACATTGATTGTTCCATAACGGAGTTCTTTGGAGACTTTCCAAGGCTCCAGGTGCTGGTGCTATCTAGTTTGACCAGGCTGAGTTTGCCTCATGGCCGGCGGGCCCCGTTTGGCTCTTCCGCACTCGCTAGCCTCTCTTTCCTCGCTCCGCTGCGGAATTCTGCTACGCAGAACCGAGACCCTAGCAGGTGCTCCACAGCCAAATTGATGTCAGTTGCGCTTAGCTACCGTATTTACCATTTTAGAAGAATAGAAGCAGTATGTTAGAAGAAGTTAATTTTCAAATTTAATTACTGTTACTAACTACAATGGGCCTAATCTGCATTTAATATTTCCAACAGTACGAATCAGAAAAGCGGAAGCTACAAGCAGCTGACATCAGTTAGGCTGTGGAGGGCCTGCTAAGGTTGTGGTGCCGCAGGCATTCCGACGTAGGAGGAAAACAAGCTTAGACCAGCCCGGAAGAGCCTAACGAGGCCCGCCGGCCATGAGGCAAACTAGTTACTTCTCAAACTCGATAGCACCCGTGCCTGGAGACTTGAAAAGGCTCCAAGTAATAGCTTCTGCTATGAAAACTACCATTCACTATTTGTAAAATTCTTAACTGGGCGAAGCGTCAACGGTTACCACGTTCTTTTACTCATTACTTTATCCAGTGCCGGGCGGGTCATTTTGCCTAGTTCCGGGTGTTTTTCGAGCCATTTTAAAAAATCAGCTTTTATTTGATCTGGCCATTGGCTATCGATTTCCCCGGTGCTGTATTTGCCGGTACGGACCATTTCAAAACCGAATTTATCTTTCCGGATCACAAACTCCGAGGTACTTACTACTTGCTCCGCCAGGTGGGCTGGCACAAAAAGCACGCCTTCGGGTTGTACAATTACCAGATCGCCCGGCAATACCACCGCTCTGCCGATACGGATGGGCGTATTTAGTCCTTGCAAAACCATTTCTTCGGTGTAGGAAGGATGAAAATCGCGCACGACGGCGTTAAATCCTTTAATCTGGCGAAGTTCCTGCAAATCGCGGGCAGCGCCATCGAAAACTACACCGTTCCCCGATTTACTGATAATCGAATTAGCCAAAGTAGCGCCCATAATACCGCCGCCGCTGATTTTCCCGAAAGCATCGGCCACGTATAAATCGCCTTTGGCGAGTATATCAATAGGCCAGGCATTGGTATTGCCCTTGCGGCCTTGTTTGGCGCCCCGGTCTTTAATGTGTTTTTCCAGATCGGGCCGGCTGGGCAAGTACATGGCCGTTACCGCCCGGCCCGCCATGGGCAGATCATTTACGCTTTTCCAGTTGCCTTCAAACTGGTTTACGTAGCCTTCGTTTTTTAGAACGCTCCAGGCATCATCAATCATAATAAGCTTGGCCCGTTCCAGCACATTATCCGGAATTTTTGGGCGTCCGTCCGGAAATCGTTCGCCTTGCCAATCAGAAGTAAGATAGGTGAGCTCTTCTTTAGAAATGGTTTGGGCGGATAAGGAATTTTTAAAAAAGAAGCTGCTGAACAGGATTAAAACAATTGTAATCTTTACTTTCATAAGTTAATGGCTGATGATTTACGCTAAAGTGCAGTATTTGTACTTTTAAAAATAAGAAATGATAAATCAATTATTGCCATACCACTTGGTTTTCCATTAATTTTTACTTCTTTATGGGACTCCATTTAGATTCGAAAAAGAAGGTCCAGTTCTGGCCAGCATCCCAGGCCCCGGCTACTGTTAGTAACCTACAAAGGAGATTGGCTAAGCACTACCAAACTTCCAATCTAGAGATTCAAATTGTCTCTTTTTTTTTAATTTTTAATTAAGTGCTGCTTTAAGTTGTTTTTTCCAGATCGTTGGCTTTGGCCAGAGACACTAAACCACCCATCGCACCTAAATTCATGGAATCTAGGGCGGAACTGGGCACAATTACCATCGAGCCTTTTTCTTTCAAACCTTCGAACAGCATGTTCATGCCCCGCAGGTGCAAAGCTACCGGGTTGTTGCGGTATTGTTCGCTGGCTTCGGCAAACTTAAAAGCAATCTCGGTTTCGGCGGTTCCCAGGATTACCCGGGCGCGTCGTTCCCGCTCGGCTTGGGCTTCCTTGCTCATGGCGTCGGCTAGGGTTTGCGGAATAACAATGTCTTTAATGCCCACGTTCTGGCAGGTAATGCCCCAGGCATTGGTGTGGTGATCCATGATCTGTTGTAAATCTTCGGCTACTTTATCGCGTTCCTGCAACAGGTCGGCCAGTTCGTGTTTCCCGATCATGTCGCGTAAGCCGGTTTGGGCAATGTAGTAGATGGCGGTTTCGTATTCCTGCACTTCCAGGGCGGCTTTCTCCACGTCCCACACGGTCCAGTAAACTACGGCGTCTACGTTTACCGGCACCGTATCTTTGGTTAAGGTTTGCTCGGCTTTAAAATCCGTTACCCGCACGCGCTGGTCGATGTAAGTATCAATTTTGTCGATAATGGGAATGATAAAAAAGATACCAGGACCTTTTAAACCCTGGTATTTCCCCATCCGGAGCACCACGGCTTTTTCCCATTGGTTGGCAATGTTAATGGCCCGCGCCGCCAATAAAGAAAGCAGCACCAGAGCCCCAAACCCAACCGGGTGGATAATTTGAAAATATAAGAGTGCAAAAGAAATGGCTAATAAAACAATTAATACAGTGGCGGAAATCGGATTCCACCATCTATCGGTATTGGTTTTCATCGGATTTTTAATTTTTGAAGTTGCTGAATGATGTCGTCTACCGAAAAGCCGTAGCTAAAGGCAATGGAAGCGAACTCACTGCAAATTTCCTGGAGTTTGTTCTGTTTTTCCGCGGTAGGTATTTCAATTTTAAGGTTACTGATAAAGGTACCGGTACCTTGTTGGGTAGCTAATACATTCTGGATTTCCAGTTCTTTGTAAGCCTTGGCTACGGTGTTCAGGTTTACTTTTAAATCTACGGCCAACGACCGGACCGTCGGGAGTTGTTCGCCCGTTTTCAGGTTACCGGCCGCAATGCCATACTTAATCTGGTCGATAATCTGCCGGTAAAAGGGCGAACCAGATTTAGGGTCTAGTTTAAACTCGATCATTATCCTATTGTTACAATATAATAATGTACTATATGTATAGTACAAACGTACAAGTTTAATTTTAGTTTGCAAATAATTCACGTAAAATATTTTGCGTTGCTCAGTTGAACAGAAGAATGTTTAGTTAAGGTTCTACTTAAAGATCAGTCTTCTGTGTTATGCTTGAAGAAGTGCTTTACATGGAAAGCATTTAATAAATTGAAGCTAATAATTATTTGAAAATCAAAAGCTTTTCTTTGGAGCCTTTTCAAGTCTCCATGTACTGGCGCAATCTAACTAGCTGCTTTCAAGTTTGCCTCCTGGCCGGCGGGCCTCGTTTGGCTCTTTCGGGCGGTCTAAGCTTCCTTTCCTCCTTACGTCGGAATACTGCTGCGCAGTACCGGAACCTTAGAAGGCCCTCCTGAGCCAAACTGGTGTCAGTTATTCTTAGCAACGGCTTTTGTTTGCTGATTGATTCTGGTGGTGTTGTTGAGTTGGAATGAAGAAATTTTTAAATTTTAGTTGCTTTCTACTAAAATCAACCACCTCCAAACCCTTCTTATTTCAGGCAGGGAGCTTTCTTTTCAATTACCATTTACTAAGCACCAGTTACCAATATATTATCGTGGTAATCATCCTCCTCCTATCCCCTCCGAAGGGGACTTTTTTATCTGCGAATAAGCGGATGAATTATTGTGATATAGAAACAGATATTACTAGATGAAACGGTTATGCTTCGTAGCCAAATAGGTTCCTCCTGAATGACGAAAATTTTAAATTTTTTTTAAAAATTTTGCTCGCCTACTATGCAACAGATAGCCTGAGCCAGGTGCAAGTGTTGACGCTAAACTGTTCTGTTGTTCCGCGAGTTTTTAGCGTCTTAATTTTCGTTGGTTCTTTTTGTATCAAGACAAAAAGAACCAATTACCTAAGCCATGAAACAACTGCACTTTGCAATCATAATAATGACCCCCGCTATGCAAACAGGATTTTTAAAATTTAACTATAGTAAGACACGGAAGTAAATCCGCGCATAGATGCCACAAACATTACAATAATAAATTGCTGAATATCTGGCAATCATTTTTAATTTCTAATTTCTAATTAAGCGTACCGCTAATTAAACGATTGGCGAAATTCTAGCGGGGAAAGGTTGGTTTTGCTGCGGAATAATTTGCTAAAGGATTGCGAATGTTCGAAGCCCAGGGTAAAAGCAATTTCGCTGACGGATAAAGCCGTGGTGGATAGTTTTTCTTTCGCTTTTTCGATGAGTTTATCGTGGATGTGTTGCTGGGTGCTTTGGCCGGTTAAAACCTTGAGTAAATTGCTTAAATAAGTAGGCGATATATTTAGTTTATCGGCAATATAATGCACGGTGGGTAAACCTTTTTCGGTTAAGTCTTCGCTGTTAAAATATTCATGCAAAAGTTCTTCCACCCGGTTTAGGATTTGGTGATTGGTGATTTTGCGGGTGAGAAACTGGCGGTGGTAAAACCGTTCGCCGTACGTGAGCAGTAATTCTAGCTGGGCAATAATTACGTTCTGGCTGAACTTATCGATATTAGAATGGTATTCCTGGGCAATGTTTTGCAGGAGGTTCGTAAGGGTGTGTTCTTCTTTCTCCGACAGAAATAAGGCTTCATTTACCGCGTAGTCGAAGTACTCGTATTGCTTAATGGTTTTGGCTAAAGGCGTATTCCATAAAAAGTCGGGATGAATGAGCAACATCCACCCCGACCGTTTTACTTCTTGATGCGGATTTGCTTCAATGCCATATACTTGCCCCGGCGCGATAAAAAACATAATGCCTTCGTCGAAATCATATTCTTGCTGTCCGTATTTAAACTTAATGTTAAAATTGCGTTTCAGGGCAATGGAATAAAAGTCTAAAACCAGATTCTGCGGCCCCTGACCGGCAAAAATGGGCATCGTTTCCATATTGATCACACTAATTAAAGGGTGTTCCGGCTTGGGAAGCCTCATGCGCTGGTGGTATTCGCTAATGGTTTTAAAGCGGAGAGGTTGCAAGGTTGTGGCCATAGTACAAGATACTTACTTTTGCTGAAAGGCGGCTGCAAATTCCCGGGCAAAATCAGTTAGTTTTACTTTACCCATTTGGGCGGGCCGGTTACGGTAATAATCTTCGGCTAATAAACCACTGTGCAGGCCGGCGTACATTTCTACCAGTCCGGCCGCAATTGCCGGATTCATGCCAATGGCAGTTAAGCCAGCCAACGTTTGTTCGTCGGAAGTTACAATCCATTGCAAATCTGGTTTGCCGATGGCGGCACCTAATATTTGAGCGGTTTCGGATCCGCTTAATTCCTGGCTGGAGACGTAACGTACTTTTCTGCCACTCTGGGAGTTTACCAATTCTTCAGCGGCGGCGGCGGCAATATCTACCGGCGAAACCCAGGGAATAATGTCGCCGGCGCCGTAGTTAGCCGCGATCAGATTTTGGTTTTTAATCAGGTCGAGGTAGCCGTATAAATTATAATAGAAGGAAGTGGGGCGCAGATGCGTTATGGTTACGTCTGCGGGCAGTTTGTTTAATATTTGCTCTACGCCATGCGCGCCCCGCAAGATACCGTTGCCTTTTGCTAAATGGGCGCCAATGCTACTCAAATTTACGACATGCTTTACACCTGATTCCCGGATGGCTTGGGCGTAATTCTGGCCAAGCTGGTGGTAATACGCAATCAGGTCCAGGTTAGGATCGAAGTAATTGTTGGGCGGCACCATGGTATACCCGGCATCGGCCCCGGTAAAAGTGGCCGTTAAAAAAACAACATCTTCTAAAGAGCCAATGGCCGCGGTGGCTCCTAAAGCTTTAATTTCGGTTTGTTTTTCCGGATTGCTGCTGATCACGGTAACCGTATGGCCTTTTTGCACTAACTCTTGGGTGAGTGGCTGGCTGATGTGGCCCAACGAGCCGGTAACTACAATTTTCATTTTTTTAAATTTTTTAGTTTCTACAAAGGTCAGCAGTAACTAAAAGAGAGATGTAGCCGAATCTATGGTTGTTGTAGCCATTTTTGGGAGCCTGTACCCGTCTCCAGGCTCAGGTGCTATCTCGTTTGAACAGGCTGCGTTTGCCTCGCGTGGCCAGCGGGCCTCGTTTGACTCTTCGGGCGGGTCTAAGCCCTCTTTCCTTGCTCTGCTGCGGAGTGCTGCGCACCGGAATACAGGAAGGTCCTCTTGAGCCAAACGGGTGTTAGTTGCGAGTAGCTACTTGCCTAAAACTTATTCGCTCGGTTAAAAGTACCGTTTAGAAGTGATGGGGAAATTAGCATTAAAAAAGGCCCTAGAACTAACAAAGAGAAAAAACTTTGTTAGTTCTAGGACGGTAAAATCTGGTTAGCAATCGTATTCTTAAAATTACAAGTTCACGCCGCCGGAAACTTCAATCCGTTGGCCATTAATCCAGCGGGCTTCTTCGGTGCATAAAAAGGCAACCACCCCGCCAATGTCATCGGGCAAACCTACCCGACCCAGCGCCGTGAGGCTCGCAATGTGCGCGTTCATGTCTTTATTATCGCGCACCCGGCCGCCGCCAAAGTCTGTTGCAATGGCCCCGGGCGCTACTACATTAGCCGCTATGCCGCGCGAGCCTAGTTCTTTGGCCAAATACCGGGTAAGTACTTCCACAGCACCTTTCATGGAACCATAGGCCGAAGAACCCGGATTAGAAAAACGCGCCAATCCGGAGGAAATATTGATGATGCGTCCGCCATCGTTTAAAAAAGGCAAAGCTTTTTGCGTTAAGAAAAACACGCCTTTGTAGTGGATATTCAAGGCCGTATCAAACTGCTCTTCGGTGGTTTCGGCAAAATTGGCGTAGAGGGCTGTGCCGGCATTGTTGATTAAAAAATCAAAGTTGGAAGTACCGTTTTGTGCTTGTAAATGGGCAGTTACCTTTTCAAAAAAGCCGTCTAAGGATGTAATATTGCCGGCATCTAATTGAAACGCATAGGCTTTTTGCCCCAGGGTTTGTATTTCTGCCACTACTTTTTCGGCTTCCGGCTGGTTGCGGTGGTAGGTAAGCACCACGTCTATCCCTTTTTTAGCTAAGCTAAGAGCCATGTTTTTGCCTAGCCCCCGGCTCCCGCCGGTTACTAGTGCGATTTTGTTATTGGTAGTCATTTTTTAAATTTTATACGACAAAGTTGGCACAGTTTACCGGGCAGGTGTTTGCAAGCATCAATCTATTATTTGCAAAAATCAAATAGGTGGTTCAAGAACGAAAAGCTAAGGGCGACAAACCCGCTTGTTTTTTAAAAAAGTTAGAAAAATGGGCCACTTCTTCAAAGCCTAAGGAATACGCAATTTCCGACACATTCCAGTCGGTTTGTTTGAGCAAAATTTTGGCTTCCTGCACCAGGCGACTGCCAATAACATCGGTAGTGGTTTTTCCGGTGTTTTCTTTTAAAACTTTGTTGAGATGGTTTACGTGCACGGCTAACCGTTCGGCGTAGGCTTTGGCAGTTCGCAGTTCTAATTGCTGCCCCGGCGAGGTAATCGGAAACTGGCGCTCCAGCAGTTCTACAAACAAGCCGGCAATGCGGGCCGTGGCATTATGCAAGGTGTAAGTGGCAATATCCGGCTGCAATTTTTGGCCAAAATGGATTAACTCTAACACGTAATTGCGCAATAAATCGTATTTAAAGGCATAATCGGAGGCTAATTCCCGGAACATTTTCTCGTAAATATATTCCAACTCTTTAATCTGGCCGGCATTTAACTGGAAGATAGGGTAACCGCCTGGTTTAAAAATTGGCAACTCATCCAGTAAAATACTAGTACTGGAAGCGGCTAAAAATTCGGGCGTAAAAATGCAGAAGAAACCCGCTTGCTGCTCATCTTGCGGCAGGTAGTTATAAGGTACTTTAGGAGAGGCGAACAATAAGGCATTATCTCTAATATCAATTACCTTATCGGCGTATTCAGCGCGGTTGTGTCCTTTTATTAAACTTATTTTATAATAGATGCGTCGGTTATAAGGCATGAGTTTGGTTTCTTTTACCTTCTGCCGCAGGCTGGCAATATTAAAAACATTAAAATGTCCGATTTCTTTCTCCAGGCCATCGGGTAATAAATGCTTGAGTTCAATGTCGTTTACAAAACCCATCTCCCGGTAAAAATCCTGCAGCGAAGTTATATTAGCCATTATCTGATTTTTGCAAAAATCAAATATAAGCAAATTCGTAACATTTACAGCTTTACCGGTGATTTCGTGTCTTGAATGAGTTTAATATACGAATAGTATCAAAGCTAACGGTTTGGCTTTGCGGCGGCATAGCTGCCGTGAAGGTGTTGTTGGCACCAGTTATTTTATAATTTCTTTAATAGATGGCTCGTCAATTTGCAACATTCTTAAAATATGCACTGCTCTTGTCTTGTTAACAGCCTTACATTTAGCGAACTCATCCATGAGTTCACTAATATAAAGTCGCTCGTTAACTGTCATTCCACTGAATCCATCTATTTTTTGTATTTGCTCTTGTGTCCAACTATCTTTTACTTGTCTAAAAAAGTATTCGCAAGCTTTATCCTCTTCCGTAAAAGTTAGAATTGAATGTTTCCCACCTCTTTCTCGATAATACACTTCATATTCGATAGTGTACTTTCCCTTTTTTATTACAAGGGCATATTTTTCATCATCATCTGTGGAGCCATAAAGCCCATGGAGGTAATATCTATCTCCTGGTACGCCCAACTTCTGGAGTGTTTTATGTAATTCTTCTATTTTCATTCAATAATTTATGCTAACGGTCCGCGTGTATGCAAATCCTGTAGCGAAGCAAGGGTTTTGTATACATTGTGTTGCCAGTAGTTATTTTCTTTTTAACTCTTCAGTAAATATATTTTTGATTGCTACATAGTCTTTTAACTCCTGCACATCATTATAAAAGTTAGCATAAGTTTCAGGGTTACTAAAATTATAAATCCTGAATTTATCTCCAATTTTAAATTCTATAGTGTAGCTTTTCCCGTCATTTACAATTAAGACTTTTTCTGCTCTCCCTCTCTTAGGATCGGTTTGACCATATTTCTTCATCCTTGGCTTAAGTGCTTCTTGGCTCGGCAGCTTGGTTAATTTATTCTGAAAGAGCTTTTGAATAACTAATTCAAATCCATTTGGAGCATCTAAGGCAAACTTACTTATTTTTAATCTTGGATTATTGATTTCAGAAAATTCAGTGGCTTTCCAAATATCATTCTTTAAAACCAATACTTTAAGGTTCCTAGTGTTACTTAAGGATAGTAATTCATAGAATCTTATTTCAACTTCATTTTCAGATTTCTCAATTGACTTTAGCTTTATTCGTTTTTCAAATTCTTTATTTGCAGATAGGTTAATTGAATCGGATTGAATCCCAGCTAATTCAATTTTTGAAATTCCACGAACTTCTACTTGTGAAAAACTTTTCAAACTGACAAAGAACAGAAGTAATATAATTTGCTTCAATTTTAATTACTGAACATTTAGTGCATGAGACGTGCCAGGCCGTCGGCCGAAGCATGGCTTATGCACTAACCGTTAGGCGACGTTTTTCTCAAACTTCCTTATACTTTCCAACTCATGTTGCTTGTTGGTTTTTTCTTCTTCCAAATCATAGTCGTCCTGCAGTCCGAGCCAAAATTTAGGAGAATTCCCAAAGTAGTAACTCAACCTCAATGCGGTGTCGGCTGTGATTCTTCTATTACCTTTTAAAATTTCCGATATTCTGGTTTGAGGAATATTAATATCTTTAGCAAGTCGGTAAGCGGTAATGTTGAGGGGAACAAGAAATTCCTCCTGCAATATTTCTCCTGGGTGTATATTTGGTAATTTTTCCATGTTCTTTAATGATAATCACTAATTTCTACTTCTGAGGCTTGTCCGTTGTTCCATTGGAAAATGATTCTCCACTGGTCATTAATTCGGATACTATAAAATTCTTTTAAATTTCCAGACAGCTTCTCTAATCGGTTTGAAGGGGGAATCCGCAAGTCTGCTATATTTTGAGAGTTGTTCAACATCCTTAATTTACGCCTGCCAATTGTCTGAATTTCAATAGGAAGTTTAGCAACTCGTTCTCCGTTCCAAATCTTTTCTGTCTCTTTGGAGCCAAAAGATATTATCATGCTTTCGTATTACGGTAGCAACGCCAAAAGGAAGTAAACTTATTTGATTTTTTAACCCTAAAAAATTATTTTCCTAAATGCCGCCTAACGGTCTAGTATAAACGACGGCGAAGGCAGTCGGCCGAAGCATGGCTTATGCACCTTGTTGTGCGTACGTTTTTATTTTAGACCCAAAAACCTCCATAAATTAAATTTTGGTTTTTTACTTTTGAAATTTTCTTCTTTATAAGGAGTGATTTCTACTTTCTCTCTATCCGCTACGACTATACCGAAGTGGTTGCCTACATTGGAAGGGATTTTTTCAAACTTTCCAAGAGAGAACATTTTATCCAATATCTTTAAACCATCAGCGTAGTTATCATAAATAGCAACAGGCAAGGGATAATAAGAACTGGTGGATTTTATGAATCCAGTGAAGAAGTATGGGTCTAAGTCACCAAATTCATAGCTAAAAACTAACGGCACTTCAATAATTTGATGGGTAACCTTATTTTCAAAGCAGCAATGAAAGCCATGAACGTAATACTGCCATTCACCCATTTTCCCAGATGGCATATTTAGGCCCCAGAAAGTACCCAATGGAAAATCTTTATATAGTTCAATATTTAGCTTTTTAGCTAACCTAAAGATTAATTTTTCTCCTAATGCGCGATAATCTTTTGCGCATTGTTCGAAAAAGGCTTGATGTTCCTCAATCTCTTGGTCTGTTATAAGTTTGGCTATGTTGATTTCAGGTTCAATCGTATGGATGCTAATTTGGAAACCAGTAAGTTCATCCTTCAATCTATTACCAATCGCTTCCCGGTATTGAAGAACAGGAGATTTAAATAATAGCTTAAGTAACTTTTCTCTGGGAATAGAGCTGATAAATTCATTGGAAGGTATGTGTTCTTCTGAATCTACTATTACTACTTCAGTTGCTCTTTCCAAATCTTTACTTTGTTATAAATAACGCACAACGGTTAATTTAAACGACGACGAGGCCATGGGCCGCAATTGGCGTTTACGCAATGTTGTAGATAATTTTTCTTTATTCTTAAAGCAAGGTCCAAGCACCGGTAATTTTGAATTTACTACCGACCTTTTGCAAATCGAAAAAATACTGTCGTCCTGGGTGCTTTTCATTTTCTCGAACTCCATATGCAAAACTATAGGAGCATTTATTGTCAACTGTGTTAAAATGCGTAGTAAGAATAAATTCATCCGGTAAGGTGTGCTTGGCAACTTCTTTCATTAATCTCTCATCCGAAAACATCTTGTAGTAATATTTAAGAAATCCCTTTTCTGTTACATCCACATAAGGTTGGTTGGAGTTAGGATGATCTATATATTGGCAAAAGCTACAGGTAAAGGGAAAGTTACAGAGAGCTGCCAGCTTTACTTTGTCCTTTTTAGTGATTGCAGATTTAAAATTGGTCCAGAAACTCTGCATCAGCATCTTGTCGTCTTGTGACAGAGACGATAGGTCGCATTTGTCTTGACTGTACAGACTGGTAGAAGCCAACAATCCTAATATAACTAAAATGAAGATTTTCATATTTCGTTAAATTACCTACAACGTACTTGGCTAAGGCACGCTTTAGTGTGCTTTAGGTGTGGTGTGCGCCCAGTATGGGCATCTGGTACTGAAAGGTACCAAATTATTCCAGAGGGTGCAAGACCCTTACAGGCGAGTTGGTGCAGCCTGTTAGTAAGCCGCAAGCTGGTTTATCGTGAGATAAGCAGGGAAGAAAGCGGGACTACAAAATCCGGTACTGACGAACAGAAAGTACATAAGAGGCCCATTAGTGCGGGTAAGCAAGCACCTCTTTGCAAAGCTCCTGACCAACAAGTACTAGTGGGTAGATGTACCAGGAATCGGAGGAAGGAATATGCTCTTACCTGGGGAGGTCTCTCGGCCACGGGTTGGTAAGAGAGAAGTCAGCAGAAGCCATAGTAGCCATCAGGAAACGAGCCGTAAGCGCTGCGGAGGTCTCACAAGATGACGAAGGGCCGAACGTGAAGTTGTTCCAAATGTGGTAAGGAGGCCTGGCCAGCCTTAGCGTAAGCGGAACAGGGATTACAGATAAAGTAGAAAGTAGGATGATTGAGAAAGTATTGCACCGGGGCAACCTGCTGCTAGCCTACCGGCAAGTGCAGGCTAACCAAGGGGCAGCCGGCGTAGACGGTATGTCCGTACTTGAACTAGCTGGGCATCTGCAAGTAAATCAGGAGGCCTTAGTTACGGCTATCCGGAGCAGCCAGTACTTTCCTCTACCCATCTTAGGGGTAGAAATACCTAAGAGCAACGGCCAGAAGCGCCGGTTAGGCATTCCTACCGTAACCGACCGGCTGCTACAACAAGCAGTCAACCAAGCCATAGCCCCGCTTTTCGAGCTGGAGTTCAAAGAGTACAGCTACGGCTTCCGGCCCAACCGCAACGCCCATCAGGCGGTGTGGCAAGCTCAGAAGAACATTAATGAAGGCTATCAGCATATTGTCGATATGGACCTGAAAAGCTTCTTTGATGAAGTAGAGCACTGCCTGCTCCTGCAACTGGTATACCAGAAAGTAAAATGCCCGCTCACGCTGCGCCTGATCCGCAAATGGCTTCGGGCCCCTATCCTTATTGGGGGAAAGTTAACCAAACGCCGGAAAGGGGTACCACAGGGCAGTCCGTTGAGTCCGCTGCTCTCCAATATTCTGCTTCACGAGCTGGATAAAGAGTTGGAAAAGCAAGGCTTGCGGTACGTGCGCTATGCCGATGACTTTAGTGTTTATACCAAAAGTGAGTCGGAGGCCCGGCAGGTGGGCAACAACCTTTTCCTGTTCCTGAAGAATAAGCTAAGGCTACCCATCAACCGGGAAAAGAGCGGCATTAGACGACCCGTAGATTTTCAGATACTAGGCTACCGGTTTGTACCCACTTACCGGAAAGGGGAGAAAGGTAAATACCAGTTGGTGGTAGCAGAAAAGGCTTGGGCCAGGCTGAAGCAGAACCTGAAAGGGATTACCCGCAAGACCACGCCCAGTGCCTTTGAGCAGCGCGTTCAGCAACTCAAGGAAGTGCAGCGAGGCTGGGTAAACTACTTTCGTCTAGCCAGCATTCAGGGGAAGTTAAAGCAAGTGGATAGTTGGCTCAGAAACCGGCTGCGCCATTGCATCTGGCATGACTGGAAGAAACCCGAGCGGAAAAGAAAGAACCTGATCCGATTAGGCGTCTCAAAAGGGGAAGCCTATGCCTGGAGCCAGACCCGGAAAGGGGGCTGGGCAGTAGCGCAAAGCCCCATCCTGGTGACCACTATCACGCTGAAACGGTTGGTCAAGAAAGGTTATGAATCGTTGTTCGATTACTACAAACAAGTAGCCCCCCAACTTAACGAACCGCTGTATACGAGACCCGTACGTACAGTGGTGTGAGAGGCGCTCCCCATCAGCCAACACTGGTGGGGCCGTCTACTCGATTAGGGGATGTATTTTTATTTTGTAAATTCCTATATCTACTAACAGCCGCCCAAACAATATTTATTAAGGCAAAAAACAAACAGATTACACCCAGTTCTAATAATAAAATACTCGCATGTCCAAATTCTATATAAATGCCTCTATCTCTAAGATATTGGTGTATTTTATTAATTATTTCTAAGTAGCCGTAAAGCAATACTATATACATAAGAATCAAGGATAAGAACCAAATTATAGATTTTATATTCCGCATGTACTTATGAAGGTAGTAGGAGGCAACTATGAATGCACCAACTATCATTACAGAAATTACTGCCTCTTTCATTCCTAATTTTTTATTAGACTTCTTTCAAAAGTAATTAGATATTAAGTAAATAGCAGAACTTTGCGGTATGGTGACAAAATACGAACAAATCCGCTTTTTAAGCGAAGCTCTTTTCCGGCGCTTAACAGGGGTGCATAAAGCCACCTTTGAGCACATGAAAGCAGTTTTAAGCGAACAAATAGCCAAAAACAAGAAAGTTCTCGGTCGTCCTAGTCGCTTGTCGGAGGCCGATCAAGTATTGATGATGTTAGAATATAATCGGGAATACCGGACCTATTTTCACATCGCTCAGAGCTACCAAGTGAGTGAAGCCACGGCCTTCCGCTTGATTACACGAGCGGAAAATCTTTTACTCCAATCCGGGGAATTTAGCTTACCTGGCAAAAAAGCCCTTCTCCAAAGTTCCATCAGTTACCAAGTAGTACTGGTAGATGCTACGGAGACAAGAATCGAACGTCCCCAAAAAAACAAAGACGCTACTACTCGGCTAAAAAGAAACAACATCATCTGAAAACACAAATGATAGTGGATAAGAAGAGCGGAAAAATCATTTGTACGCATTTTGCCAAAGGAGCAGTGCATGATTTCCAACTTTTTAAATGCAGCCAGCTTAAACTCCCAACTCCTATCCTGCTATTAGCGGATTCGGGTTATCAAGGAATCAAAAAGTTGATCCCGCAAGCCCATACCCCGAAGAAGGCCTCCAAACATTATCCTTTAACGCGGCAAGACCAGCAACAAAACCGAGCGTTGTCTTCCCAGCGAATCAAGATTGAAAACGTGTTTGGTTTTCTTAAACGATTCAAAATTTTTGCTACCAAGTATAGAAATCGTCGAAAGCGCTTTGGCTTACGCTTTAACCTCTTTGCTGCCATTGCTAATTACGACACTATCTAAGTACTTTTGAAAGAAGTCTATTATATATTACCCCTAACTACCTGCTAAACACCTTAGGTGTGTTTATACCACACCCGTTAGCTGTATAAACATACCTGTATTAACGAATATAGGATGTATTTATTCAAGAAATCCCCAGAAACAAAAATCTAAAACCAGCTACTACGCTAACTTCAGATTTTAAATTTTTTTAAATTTTCAGCTTAAATGCAATTAATCAGGAAGCATTTTTAAATTTCTAAATTTTCTCCGGCAGCAAAGTAGCATCTGCGTAATTGCCGAGTACGAGTTCCGATGGGGCACCTTGCGTAACGGCTTCTACCAGTAATTTACCGCCCACAAAAGCGCCTTTCCACGATTCGCCTAAGCCCCCAAATACCTCTTCGCGGTCGCCGCGGGAACGGAGTTTGTTGATGCCCACTTTAAAAGCCCGTACTTCTTTGGCGGTGCGTTGCGCCCATTTGGTATCATCCGAAGCTACGGCCGCTACTAAGGCTCCGTTGGAAATATTCATTTCGCCTACCAGTTCTTCTACGCGGTCTACCAGCACTACCGAGTCAATCGGCCCGAAAGGTTCTTTAAAGTACAGTTCGCTTTGGCGCGGCAAATTTACCAAAGCGCGCGGGGCCCGGTACGCCGAACGGTCCTGATCCGGTAAGAATAACGAATCATCCAGTTTGCCTTCGTAAAAAGGCGTGGCACCGGTTTTAAGCGCATCGGCGTATAACCGGTCCAGATCTTCGGCCTGGCGGCTGTTGATTACCGGGCCAAAATGCAAGTCGGGTAGTTTATCATGGGGGTTGTCGACCAAAGTAGGATTCCCAATCTTCAGGCTGCGGATAGCAGTCCAGTAGGTTTCTAAAAACTGCGGAAATAAGCGGCGTTCTACTACAAAGCGCACGTAAGCGGTGCAGCGTTGTTTGCCGTAGTCGTAGCCTTTTTTGAGTTGGTCGCCCAGGTTGTTCCAGTCCGAGAAATTCCAGATGCCGTAGGTGTTCACGCCTTCCATTTCGAGCATGTAGCGCTTGTGCACCGAAGCCAGGGCATCGGCAATGTTGCGCCCGTTGTAGCGGCCCCCCACAAAAGAAAGACATTCAATGGCCTGGTCTTTTACCAGTACATCGCTTAACTCGCCCCCGGAGCCACTTACCAAGGTTACCGGCAAGCCACAGCGGCGGGCAATGGCAAAGGTTACGCTCAACGAGATAAAGCCGCCGTCAGTAGGCGTTTTAGCGATGGCCGCGTTGCCGCAAAGCACCTGCACCAATACCGCGTGCATCAGCACCGACATCGGGTAATTCCAGGAAGCAATGTTGGAAACCACGCCCAAGGGCTCCCGGCGACCCAGCATTTCTTCCATATTATCCACGTACCATTGCACGCCATCAATACAACGGTCGATGTCGGTAAAGCCCAGTTTGTAGGTTTTACCAATTTCCCACATGAGCAGCTTGCCAATCAGCTCTACATTATCGCGGAGTTGGTCGAGGCAATCCTGCACCCGCTGTTTGCGTTCGTCCAGGTCTACGCGACCCCAATCTACCGCCTCCCGATGGGCACCGTGTACCGCCCGGAGCGCAGTAGCTTTATCCAGGAAAGGCAGGCTACCCAATACGGAGCCATCAATAGGAGATATAAATTCCCGGGGAGTGCCCGGCTCCTGCCAGTGCTCTTCTAAAAGGTTCAGGTAATTTCCCTGCTGATCATAAATTTCGGGGGTTACCTGCTTTACCTGCCGGATCAGTTCAGCAAAGTCAACTTGCGGAGAAACAATTTTTGCCATAATGTGTGGTTCTTTCGGTGTAGGAATAAGCAATAAAACCTAGCGGAAAGAAGTTGCCTCCCCTGTAAGCCGCTAAGCCATTGCAAATTTTTAAATTTTCGCCAAGTACATGATTTTGAAATAGAGTTTCAAATAGAATTTATAAATAATTTTATTCCTTATGCGCAAAAAACCGAAAATCCTCTCTTCTCTAAAGGGGGTACTTTTCTCTTTTTAAACGGGATGGCGCACTAAGATTTAAACTCCCGCTTCAAGCAAAAACTTTTGCTTACCCCGTTTTTTTAAATTTTTCGCGTTGCGCCAAGTACAAACCCATAATTACCAAAGCGGTACCGGCAAAAGTATACCAGGTTATTGGCTCGTGTAACAAGGTATAAGAATAAAAAAAGCCAAAGATCGGACACAAAAACAACCAAAGCGAAGCCTTTACCGCATCTTGTTTTACCAGGTAAAACCAAAGCTGCAACGAAATAACAGAAACCGGTACCACCAGCCAGAAAACCGCTTCCCAGAAGGCGGTATCCAGGTGCGAATTTTTAAAATCGGCCAAGTAAAAGGTAAAAGGCAGCAAGCACAAACCCCCCATTAAAACCTGCCAGCCATTAATAATTAAAGTTGGTAATCGCCATTTTACCTGCGCGTAATAAACCGTAGCCGCCGACACGGATACCATGCCGGTTAATAAAATAAGCAATCCCCGGGTAGTGGCAAAACTGTTTAGCAACAACGGAAAAGTAGCCAAACCGACCCCCGCCAGGCCCAGCATAATACCCAAGCTTTCGCCCCACTTTATCGGCCGCCGCAGCCAAACCGCCGAGAGTAAAGTAATAAATAGCGGATTAGTAGCCGTAGAAAGGCTCCCGATCCCCGCCGAAACTTCTTTTAAAGCCAGCACAAAAGCCCCTAAGTAAACAGTGGTATTCAAAAAAGAGAAAAAGAGCAGTTGCCGCCACTCTACGCCCTGGGGCCAGGGATTTTTATCCCGTTGCAAGCCATAACAAAATAGCAGCATCATTCCGCCGGCAATTAAAAACCGAATATTGGCCAAGAGCAGGGGATGCGCGTGGGCTACTCCAATTTTGGTAGCCACCGAGGCCGAAGCCCACAACATGGCAAAAAGCACCCCGGGTAAAACATTTCGCATAAACGTAATAAGAACTAAGGGCAGATCAAGCGTAAAGGTATTTATTATGCGGTAATCTGGTACGTTCGGGCTAAAACAATCCCTCTTTGTTCCTAAGCCAAACCTATCTGCTCAGTAGAAAGGATTCTCTGCTTCTCAGGGTAGTTTTTTGGAGCCTTGGAAAGGCTCCACAAGAGGAACGGTGGTAACGCTTATCCATTTCACTTCATAAACTTATGGCTACTACTTCATACTGTCTGGTATAATCAACAGAATAAATAGAAAAATTAAAAAAATCTACTTCAGCGCAAGAATAAAGATTAAAAGCCAAGAGACAGGCTTATTTATCCAGGGAAAAAGCGACGTATTGATCGCCGGATTTAGTTTTAAGTTTGCCGCCACCGCAAGCAATTACTACAAATTGTATCCCGTTAACGGCGTAAGTACTCGGCGAGGCATAACCGGCCGCTGGCAAGGGAGCTTCCCACAGCAATTTACCATTGGTTTTATCAAATGCCCGGATTTTTTCGTCGCGGGTAGCCGCAATAAGTACCAGGCCGCTGGCGGTTACCAAAGGGCCGCCGTAGTTATCGGTGCCGGTTACCGGAACTCCTTTTTTAGTTAAGGCTTCGTATTCGCCCAGAGGCACCTGCCATTTTTGGTTACCCGTATTCAGGTCGATGGCGGTGAGCGTACCCCAGGGCGGCACACTAACCGGATACCCATTGCGGTCGTACCAGCGGTTGTAGCCGGTATGCTGGTAGGGCGATTTATCCGGGTTATCTTCCGTGGCGTTTGGCTCCGTTACGAGAACATCACCGCCGGAATTATTTAAAATATAATTAACAATCGCGGTTCGTTCTTTTAAAGAAACATGCGAGAAAGAAGGCATCATGCCCCGGCCTTTTTCTAATAATTGGTGAACTTCTTTTGCCGAGTACTTTTTAGAAACATCTATCAGCGCCGGATAAGAACCATCGTGATTGCCTTTGCGGTCTTCGCCGTGGCAGGAAGCGCAACGCGATAGATAATAAGCCTTGCTGGTTACCGGTAAATTATTAGATTTCGCTACTTCTTTTAAGCTGGTATAAACCGGCAATTGTTTGGCTGGCACGTACATTATGCCGTCCGGGTCGGTGGCGGCTCCGCCCCATTGCGCCCCGCCATCCGTACCCGGAAAAAACAAGGTCATTTCTTTACCCACCGGTAGGTAAACACTGCCGTGCCGAGAGGCTCGTAATAATTGAACCAGCGAATCGCGGTCGGCCACAAAAGAGTTAAAATCGTTTTCGGTGAACACCTGCCGCGTAAACGGATCGGGCTTTAATGGGAACGGCTGGGTAGCACTGGGGTACTCGCCCGGCATAGCATTGCCCGGGGTTTTTCTTTCTTCTATGGGAAACAAGGGTTTACCCGTAACCCGGTCGAATATAAAAACAAAACCTTGCTTGGTAATCTGAGCTACCGCATCGGTTTTCACGCCGTTATGGATTACGGTAAGTAAATTAGGCGGGGCGGGCGGGTCGCGGTCCCAGATATCATGATGCACCAACTGAAAATGCCACAACAGTTTGCCGGTAATCGCATCCAGAGCCAGCAAGCAGTTGGCGTAGAGGTTATCGCCTCGGCGGTTGCCGCCGTAAAAATCGTAAGCCGCCGAGCCCGTGGGCGCATACACAATACCTCTTTCCCGATCAATCGCCAGGCCGGCCCAGGCATTGGCGCCGCCCAAACGCTGCCGCGGGTTAGCGGGGTACCAGGTATCGTAGCCCGGCTGCCCCGGCTCCGGAATGGTTTTAAACGTCCAGATTAATTTACCCGTGTATACATTAAAAGCCCGGATATCGCCCAGCAGCGCGCCATCTTCTTCGGCTACCCGGGCGCCCACAATAATTGTATTTTGATAAATGGTATTGGGAGTGTTGGAGGTAACGTAATTATCGGCGTGGGGCCGGGTAATACCTATTTTTAAATCAATCCGGCCTTCTGCTCCAAATTCGGCAGCTAACTTGCCGGTGGTGGCATCCAGGGCGTACAGCCACTTACCCGCGCCAAAAAACAGCCGTTTTATGTTGCCATCGGTAAAGTACGTAACGCCCCGGCTGGTAGTACCCCCATTATCCGGGAGGTTGGTTTTCCAGAGTTCTTTACCGGTAGCCGCATCCAAAGCAAAAACCTGAGTAGTAGCCGAAACGCCGTACAACACCCCACCTATAACAATGGGATTACACTGCATTTGCGTACCCGTTAGTACCGAATCGGCCCCGACGGAGGAATAGGTCCAGGCTACTTGCAGTTGCGCCACATTCGCCTTGGTAATCTGTTTTAGTTTGGAATAATGGCTTCTAGCACCGTCGGCGTTATACTCCGGCCAATTAGCGTCAGCAGTAATTGTATCTGCTTTTTTTAAATTTTTTAATTTTCCTGAAGTATCCGCGGTACTGCAACTGCTCAGAACTTGCCCGCAGATAAAAACCAGCAAAAGAGCAGCCCGGTTTACTTTTATAATGGCCTTGTACATATTTAATCTAACTAGTTTAAATAAAACCCTGCGTACGCCATAGTATGTAAAATATACCCGTTATTCTAGTCCGCTGCCCCGGTTCATTCTTCCACTCCTCGATCCCAAGAAGATTTTTCTATTTCTAACCGAAATGCGAAACAGGATCTTAAGATAAAATTTAATACCTATTAAAATGTTATTTTTAAAAAGCTCCGGCGGATGGGTTTGAAAAATGGCAAAATTTAAAATTTCAGCGTTGCGCTGGCCTACTGATCAGCCCGCGCCGCCGAAACTTAGTTGGTAGGTGGCTTTAGAAGCTTAAGCCATCAAATAAAAATGCCATCCCGCAAGATGGCATTTTAAACACCCATTATAAATCGGTTCCTTAGCTCTTCTTCAGTTCTTTTACGGCGATGTTTCTCCAGCGTACTTTAATGCCCCCGCCATCGTGGATTTGCAAAGCAATTACGCCATCGCGGCTACCAATTTGCTCATCGGTTAATTCAATCATTTGGGTACCGTTTAACCAGGTGGTTACCTGGTTGCCCACTACGCGTACTTTCATTTTGTTCCACTCGCCCATTTTTAAGGCTTTATCTTTTTCCGCATCGGGTTTAATGAGCCAGCCACGACCGTACGATTCGTAAATACCACCGGTACTTTTGCCCGGAGGCGCTACTTCGGCTTGCCACCCCGAAACTTTAGTACCATCCAGCGACGAATGGAAGAATACGCCACTGTTGCCGTCGGCTTGTTGCTTAAACTCTACCGTTAATTCAAAATCTTTAAATTTTTGGTCGGTAGCCAAGTAACCGTATTGTTTATCGGGGCCGCTCTCGCAGATGAGTTCACCGTTTTCGACGTACCATTTTTCGGTGCCGTGTACTTGCCAGCCAGCCAGGTTTTTACCATTAAAAAGTTTGGTTTGGGCCTGCGCCTGGCAGGTAAAAGCCAGCATTAAAGAAAACAGCGCAATTTTAAAAAAAGATTTGTGATCCATAGAAATATTAAGTTCTGAAAAGTTTGCTTTTTAATTTTATAAGTTTGGTATTTAAATATACGCGGGTTAACCCCATAGAATAATCAATAATAGCAAAAGGAAATTGGTTTATCAATAACCTCGCAAAAATCTCCTACTCCTTAACCCGCTTTGGTTAAGTTAATTTTGTTACCTGTATTAAAATAACCAGTTAATTACCAACCGCCGGTGGCCTGGTTTACCGGCAATGGCGAGTATAATGCTTGGCATTACCCAGGATAGTTGTTTCGCTGGCTTGCCAACCTTTTGGCAAGTAAACTTTTTACTTTTTACCTTCTTTTTCTAAATATTTTTCCCGGTTTTAAGTTAAAGGCAATAAATATAGTAGCCCGGTAGTTATAAAAAAAGTAGTTGCCTGTACCATTTGTACCGCGCCAGGCAAGTTATCAGATCTGATTACTTATGAGTAAAGTACTCTTTCTTTTTATTTTTTCTGCTGCCATTTGCTCCTGCAACACATTTACCAGCTCTAAACCCGGTTCTTTAAACCAAAATCAAGAGCTAAGCCTGAAGCCAGAGATTACGCCCTACACCACCAAATACGCGGGAAATTACACGGTAAAATCAGATCATTATGCTTTGAGCGATGCCAAGGAAATTTATGTATTAAAATACGATGGTACCGCTAAGTGGATGTTTGTGGATGTGAATGAAAATATACCCCTGGAAAAAGCGAAGTACGGCATTTGGCGGGTAAACGGTTCTATTTTAAATATATCGTACCAGGAAGATAACCACGTAGAAACCGAACATTTTGTGTTGGAAGACGGCTGCTTTTACGATAAAAATTCCGGCAAAAGATATTTGCAGTTAACGCAACTGGCTCAGGTTCCCTTTTAATTTTTTGAAGCTTTAAAATTACGCTGGTTTTAGATCCAGAACCCGCCAACAGCTCACCCGAAACAGAAAAATTTAAAAAACTCCCCCATGCGGTTTGCAGCCCATCCCTCATCGGGTTTAGGCCTATAACTCCACTAATGAGTACCCATGATTCCGGCCATTTAGTTATTTACCGCTCTGGTAACAAAACGCTACCCGTATAAACCAGCAAACAGCCACCCCGCGGGAGTGGCTGTTTGCCTGAACTAAGTATCCTATAATAAGTTATTGTTTGGCTAATGTTCGGGATGCTGGAGTTGCTTTGAGGTTAGTTAGCTCCGACAGCAGCACGTAGCCAACCTTATTGTTTACTAGCACAATAGCCCAGTTCTTGTTAAATTTACGAACCAGTTCTACCCGGTCGGTAGTCGCAATTGTTTCCACAATGGGCGTGGAAGTACCGGCTTGCTTAAACATTTTTACGTTATCGTTCCGGACCTGTACCATGGTGGTGTTTGCTTTGTCATGAGCCATGGTTAAACCTACTTGAGCCATTAGAGCAAGAGAAAGAAGAAGCTTTTTCATAGTTTTATTTTGTTGTTTTTTCGTTTTCTATTTAATTTTCTACACCGGGCTTTTACCCAGCTGTTTCTTTTAACAGAAGGGCAATGGCTATGCCAAACCAGAAAAACACGAAATAACGCTCGTAAAGCTGGTTTTTTAAAAAAACAAATTAAAACATGTACGTTTTCGAACGCCCCACTTCCGTACACTGTCCGGTTACGAACAACTTTTGCAACGCTTTTTTAAATTTTTCACCTTCCCGTGGCAACTATTACGGTTTAGTACCAGCTCCGGTATAATTAGGATTTAAATCAAAATTTAAAAATCATTTTTAAAATAACCCAGATTAGGAAAACATGCCAAGCTATTTTTGGTATATAAGATTATCCTATATTTAGAGTACAAATTTTTCTTTGACCATGCATAATATTTACTTTCAAAATCATGTGGTTACAATTGCCTATGAACCAGAATGGGAATTAGGAACTGCCCAGTGGCAAGGATTTTTGAGTAGTGCGGAATTTCGGAAGGCCGTGACCCAATGCCTGCAATTAATAGAGGAATACAAGCCATTACGTTGGCTCGGCGATAACCGTAAAATGAAAGTTATCCGGCAAGCCGACCAGGATTGGTTCGCGGTAAATGCTTTACCCCGGCTTCAAGCCAGTACCATTCGCCGCCATGCCACGGTAGTGTCGGAAGATATTTTCAATAAAATGGCGGTAGAGCAAATAATACGCCGAGTCGAAAACCCGGAGGCTTTGTTCCTGAAAGAATTTAATAGTAAACAACTGGCTTTGGCCTGGCTGAAGCAACCTACTCTGGTTTCCTACTAAAAACCATAGCTTTTAACTACCATCTATACGCGCTACAGGCTACCAACACCGGGTAAGCCCAGCTATTCCGGAGGTAGTAGTCCCCTGGTAAATCCCCTTTCCTCCTTCAGTTCTCCTGATTTTATAAATTACTTTCCATAATATAGCCCGAACAAGAGCAAGCTAGTTTTAAATACCGTTATCCGTTTTTTTTACTTCTACCTGGTAATGATGCGGCACTTAGTTTTTTTGGCCGGGAGCTTCCTGCATTTTTTGCGGGTTGTTCGCAACTTTGTTTTATTCTTTAACTACTCTCCCCAGTTAAAGAATATTTCTTAAAAAAAAAGCGCCTTATCCCCTAAAAAATACCTAAAGTTAGGTATAGGAACAAGAATATCAGCTGCTTACATTTAGCAGTTCTCCCACTAGCTCCCATCCCCAATGGGGTGCGTTTGCTATCTTTTCTTCGGCTTTACTAATTCACTTGTTGGTATTTTTTCTCTAGTTTCCAAATCATGAAATTACAAGTATCTTTTACCTTTCTGGTTTCTACAAATCGGGTCTTACATTATAGGTGGCGCTCTTACTACTTTAGCTTATTTCTTTTGCTGGGGTTTACTACCGCTACTTCTGCCCAAGATAAAGTTTGGGATAAAACCATTGGTGGCTCATCAGGCGATGCTTTAATAACCGCCAAACAAACTCCGGACGGCGGCTATATTCTGGCGGGTAATTCTTCTTCGAGTATCAGCGGCGACAAATCCCAGAATAATCAAGGCAAAAAAGACAAATACGGCAATCTTACCACCGATTACTGGGTGGTGAAACTAAACGCCGACGGTTCGAAAGCCTGGGACAAAACCTTTGGCGGCTCTGACTACGATGATTTAAAATCCCTGGTCCTGACTCCGGATGGCGGCTTTTTGCTCGGCGGCACTTCGCTTTCGGCGGTGAGCGGCAACAAAACCTCGCCCGACCGGGGAGCCGCGGACTACTGGATCGTGAAACTGGATGCCGCCGGTACCAAAATCTGGGAAAAAAATTACGGCGGTAGCAGTTACGACTATTTAGTATCAATCCAGGAAGCCCCGGATGGGAATTATTTACTGGGAGGAAACTCCGTATCCGGCATTGTGGGCGATAGAACCGCTCCCCGGTCAGATGGTAATTTTTGGGTTGTAAAAATAAAACCCGATGGTACCAAAATATGGGACAAAGCCTACGGCGGCAGAAACAGCAGTAACTTAACGGCCTTCGCCAGCACCCCGGACGGAGGCTTGCTGCTGGCCGGCGAAATATACGAGCAAGGCCGGAAACTCATTAAAATAAAGCCCGACCACACCGTTGGCTGGGAAAAAGACTGGGTAGAAGCAGTTAAGATTAAAACTACCCAAAACGGCGAAATTTTAGTGGCTTACGGAAGTGGTGATTACGGGTTAACAAAGTTAAAGGCCGATGGTTCGGAAATTTGGGCCCTCCGTTTTGGAGCCGATCAATTGGAAGTCTTAACCGATTTTGAGCAAACCTCGGATGGCGGTTACCTTTTAGGAGGCTATTCTAATTCGGGCATCAGCGGCGATAAAACCGAAGGCTACCAAGGCGCTTGTACCGTCGACGATATATCCTGCGACACCGATTACTGGGTTGTAAAAGTAAAAGCAGATGGTACTAAAGAATGGGACAGAGCTTTAGGCAGCGCTGGCTCCGATGGTTTAACCTCGGTGCAGCAAACAACGGATGGTGGCTATCTTTTGGGTGGTAATTCTTCTTCCGATATTACCAAAGACAAAACGCAAAACAGCAAAGGCAGCTCGGATTTTTGGGTTATAAAATTAGACAACACCGTCCGGAAAAATCAAACCATTACTTTCGGCAATTCTAATTTGCTTACCCGCACCCTCGGCGATGCGCCTTTTGTGCTGGAAGCTACCAGTAGTTCCGGGTTGCCGGTATCTTTCCGGGTAGTATCTGGCCCCGCTACGGTGCAAGGCAATGAGCTTACCGTTTCCGGAGCCAATACCGTGCATATTCAGGCGTATCAACCCGGCAATGCCCAGTTTAATGCCACCGTTACCGACCTGTTTATTCCCGTAGAAGCCAGACCAACCATTGTGAAACAGTGGGACCGTACCTTGGGCGGATTTAATCGCGAGGCCTTGCTGGCTTTAATTCCAACGCCGGATGGCGGCTATCTGGCGGGGGGTTACTCCGAATCCGGTAAAACCGGCGATAAAAGCAGCGCCACCCAGGGTGCCAGCGATTACTGGATCACCAAGCTAAACAACCAAGGCGCAAAACTCTGGGATAAAGCCTACGGGGGCAATCAGGCCGATAGTTTAACTATCCTGCTGGCTACGCCGGACGGTGGTTACCTACTGGGCGGCACTTCTTACTCCGGCAACAGCGGCGACAAAAGTCAGGGCAGCAAAGGCAGCGGCGACTACTGGATTTTAAAAATTGATGCGGCAGGCAATAAACTTTGGGATAAAACCTACGGCGGCAACCAGGCCGATAAATTAACCGCATTGATTAGTACCCCGGACGGCGGCTTTTTACTCGGCGGTACCTCTTTCTCGGGTACGGGCGGCGATAAAAGCCAGGGCAGTAAAGGCCGCAGCGATTACTGGATTTTAAAAATCGACGCCAACGGCGCCAAATTGTGGGATAAAACGTATGGCGGAGCGGAGGCCGATAGACTAGTGGCCCTGGCCCTGGTACCGGGCGGCGGCTATTTAATCGGCGGCACGTCGGCTTCCAGTAAATCCGGCGATAAGAGCGAAGCGCGCCGCGGCCAGGCCGATTACTGGGTGCTGCGCCTGCAGGAAAACGGGAATAAACAATGGGATAAAACCCTCGGGGGCCTAACCGAAACCTATGCCTACGATGAGTGTTTTGAAGATGATCCGGCCAAGTGCCAGGTAGATTTAGGTAGTTCGGTACTAACCAGTTTATTAGTTACCCCGGATGGCAACTTCTTAATCGGGGGCTACTCCGACGCGGAACAAGGCGGCGACAAAACCGATAAAAATATCGGTGGAAACAGTTATACCCGCTTGAGCGATTACTGGATTGTAAAATTAAACAGTAAAGGCATTAAAGTTTGGGATAAAACCTACGGGGGCATCCGATCCGAAAAAGTGTTCGACATAGGTACCTACTTAACCGGCAATTCCGAACTAGCGGCTATCCGGGCAACCCCCGACGGGAATTACTTATTAGCGGGCACTTCTGACTCCGATAAAGGCGGGGATAAAAGTGAGAATGCCAGCGGGGGCGGCGAAAGGTTTCTGTACTATTATAGTGATCAATTTTGGAGCGGTAGAAGAAGCGAAAGGGATTACTGGATTTTAAAAATAGACGAAGCCGGCACCAGGCTGTGGGATCGTACCCTGGGCAGCCGCGATGACGATGTGCTGGGAGCCGTAATACCTACTGCCAATAGCGGTTACCTGCTGGGTGGCACATCCAACGGCCTTATCGGCGATGATAAAACCGAAGCTCCCCGCGATACCGTTACCTATCCTTTTGCGTCCCGCGGAGATTTCTGGCTTGTGCAGGTGCTCGATGAAACCCCACCCCCGTCGGCTAACTGGAACATGCGTTACGGCGGCACGGGCACCGATAACTTTGCCGATGTTATTAAAACTACGGATGGCGGCTACTTGTCCGGAGGCTATACCGATTCAAACATCAGCGGCGATAAAACCCAATGGAGCCAGGGCCGGAACGACTACTGGATTGTAAAGAGCGATAAAAACGGCCTAAAACAATGGGAGAAAAGTTACGGCGGTGCGAATAATGATTATCTCAACCGCGTAATTCAAACCCAGGATGGCGGGTATTTACTAGCCGGCAGTTCTTTCTCGGGCAAAAAAGGCGATAAAACTGAAGTTAGCCAAGGCGGTCGGGATTACTGGCTGGTAAAAACAGATAAACTAGGTAATAAACTTTGGGATAAAACCTTGGGTGGCAGCGGCAATGACGAACTGGAAAAAGTAATTCAGCTGAGCTCGGGCGAATACGTGCTGGGTGGTTACAGCAATTCTCCCGTGAGCGGCGACAAAACGCAAGCTAGCCAGGGCAATTACGATTATTGGCTGGTAAAAATAAGCAGTACCGGCACTAAAATCTGGGACAAACGTTATGGCGGCACCGGTGCCGATAGGCTGGGCGGCTTTACCCAAACCCGCGACGGAGGATTTTTCCTGGGCGGCGGTTCTAGCTCTGGCCAGGGCGGCGATAAAACCCAAGCCAGCCGCGGCGATGTAGATTACTGGGCCGTAAAAACCGATAAAGACGGCAACTTACTCTGGGAAAAAACCTACGGCGGCACCGGCCAGGACTATGCCGTATCGGTACGACACAGTGATGGCGACAACCTTTATCTGGCGGGCTACAGCACTTCCGGGGCCAGCGGTGATAAAAGCCAGGCTAGCCGGGGCGGTCGCGATTACTGGTTAATTAAAATAGATGCAAACGGTACTAAGCTTTGGGATAAAGGTTTTGGTGGCGACAAGGATGATAATCTAAGCGCCAGTACTTACACCGAGCAAGGCCATTACCTGCTGGCCGGCACTTCTTACTCCGGCGTAAGCGGCGATAAAACCCAGGCGAGCCAGGGCAGCGGCGATTACTGGGTAGTAGAAGTAGACGAGCAAGGGAACCTGGTAATGGACCAACGCGCCGGTGGCAGCGGCGAAGACGAACTCCGTACCGTAACCCAAACAAAAGACGGCGGTTTGCTCTTGGGCGGTCGTTCCAACTCCGGAGCGAGCGGCGACCGGACGCAACCCAGCCAGGGCGGTACCGATTACTGGCTCATAAAAGTGGTTCCAACCAACAACGCACGGGTAGCAGCCAGAACGGCTACCACGCCAGAAGAATCTGCAGAACTTACCCCGCTCCTCGCGTATCCAAATCCGTTCCAGGAGCAGGTAACCGTTCGTTTTACCCTGCCGCAAACTCAGGCTGCCAGCGTGCGCGTGCTCGATGGTCAAGGCCGGGAAATTGCTACTTTATTCCGGGGAGAAGCCAAAGCCAAGCAAACGTACCAGGTGCAATGGCAAGCGGGGAAACAAGCCGCCGGTATGTATTTGCTGCAACTGCAAACCCCCACCAAACAAAACACACAGAAACTACTCCTGAATAAGTAATTTTTTTAAATTTTACACAAAAAGCCGGACAGCATCTCGCATGTTGTTCGGCTTTTTAGTTTCAAGAATCTGATTTTTTAAAAATGGGCTACTGTAACGAACAAACCACTAAAATTTTTAAAATTTGGTTGTGGTCTACAAAGTATGATATTATACGTTGCTGATTATAATAATGCTGCAAGGAAATCAGGAGTCGAGTCTAAGTTTAAGTAATTAGTAAAATGGTTTTTTTAGTTTGTAAACCTATTTTCTAATAATAATACTATTAACAAGTTTCATTTAACTCTCTAAATAAGTAAAGGGACAAAAATACCTATATACTTGTTACATCAGTTATGCGGTATATTGATTTAACAGAGCAGGAAGCACGAGAGTTGCAAGCGGTTTATAAAAGCAGCAGGTATTTAATCGAGCGCAAGCGTAGCCAGTGTTTGCTTCTTTCGCATCAGGGTAAGTCTATTAATGAACTGGCGGGCATCTTTGGCGTTACCCTTTTAACGATTACCAACTGTTTAGATAAATGGAAGCAGGGCGGGCGGACGGGTATTGAGCTGGAAAGCGGACGAGGCCGTAAGCAGAAGTTAGCTGGTATCGAGCAAGAGCAGTTAGAGGCGTATGTAGCAGCGCACCACCGCAATTTAAATGCCGTGGTAGCGCTTATACAAGAAAAGCACGCCGTAGTGGTGAGTAAGAAAACCCTACAGCGCTTTTTAAAAACGTAGCGCCTACTCTTTCCGAAGGGTTCGCCATAGTGTAAAAGGCAAACGCAACCAGCAGGACTTTGAAGCAAAGCAAGAGCAGCTCTATCAATTGGAATGCTTACAGGAGCAGGGCTTCTTGCCGCTTTATTACTACGATGAGAGCGGTTTTTCGCTGACTTCAGCCCTGCCTTATGCCTGGCAGAAGCAAGGTAAGACCCTAGAAATACCCGCCGCCAAAGGCAGGCGGATAAATGTAGCTGGATTGCTTAACCGGCAAGCAGATTTTTATTACCAAACCCATACCGGGCGGATGGGCAGCAAAGAAGTTGTTAGTTTGCTCGACAGCTTTTGTGAAAAGATACAGCAAAAAACAGTAGTAGTGCTTGACAATGCACCTACTCACCGCTCAAAGGTTTTTATGGAAAAAGTAAAACAATGGCAAGAACAAGACTTGTATATCTTTTTTTTGCCGGCTTATTCTCCGGAATTGAACAAAATTGAAATGCTCTGGAAGAAAATTAAATACCAATGGCTCGACTTTAATGCTTATATGTGCTGGGATAACTTACAACAACATCTGACCCAAATACTTGATAACATCGGTCAGAAATATATAATTAATTTTGTCTAAGTACTTAAAAACAATTTTAAAGCTAAATCAGCGCGGTTTTAGAGCGTAGTTTGGCCATCATACTTTGTAAACCATAATTAATCATTAGTTCTTTTTAGGTAATTCGGTTCAGTCTTCAACTAACCGCAATGCTCTTCTTGGCAGTTCACCTTCTAGTCATTAGCCACTTTTAATAGCAATTATACGTATATACTTTCCGTATTTTGCAAAAAAATAAGGTAAATTAAGGTTTTTCGCAAAAATGCAAATTGTATTTCCATAGAATCTGCTTAATTCTGGCATTTTCTTCTAAACATCCGAAATTGTGGCCGTACTATTTTTATTTATTTAAATGCCGCACAACGTTCTGGGCTTTGAGGTGGCGTAGCTACAGTAAAGGTGTTGTTGGTGGGAGTACTTTTATATACCTACCTTTCTGAAAGCATATTTTAGTAATCGACCTTTTTTTATCAAGATTAATGTGTCTGAGTATGCTGGTTTTAAAATTGAGTCCCCAACTTCAGCTATGTAACTAAAAATTTTGTTCCTATTTTCCTTATTTGTAATTGGGTGAAAAATATATTCTTGTTCTTTTATATTTATTCGTGTTCCAGAAGCTGAAGCATATACTTTTTTCTCAATTTTACCTTTAATTTCAGCTTTATTGAATTTTGAAAAATCATTAATTCCTTTTTCTGTTCCCCATAACTGTGCAATCACAGCATAAGTTAAGAAAAAAATTATACCAATAAAAATATATTTCTTCTTTGTTGTCATTTTAAGGATACCCCTAACGTACTGGGCTTTGCGGTGGCACAGCTGCCGTATAGGTGTGGTGTGCGCCCAGTATGGGCATCTGGTACTGAAAGGTACCAAATTATTCCAGAGGGTGCAAGACCCTTACAGGCGAGTTGGTGCAGCCTGTTAGTAAGCCGCAAGCTGGTTTATCGTGAGATAAGCAGGGAAGAAAGCGGGACTACAAAATCCGGTACTGACGAACAGAAAGTACATAAGAGGCCCATTAGTGCGGGTAAGCAAGCACCTCTTTGCAAAGCTCCTGACCAACAAGTACTAGTGGGTAGATGTACCAGGAATCGGAGGAAGGAATATGCTCTTACCTGGGGAGGTCTCTCGGCCACGGGTTGGTAAGAGAGAAGTCAGCAGAAGCCATAGTAGCCATCAGGAAACGAGCCGTAAGCGCTGCGGAGGTCTCACAAGATGACGAAGGGCCGAACGTGAAGTTGTTCCAAATGTGGTAAGGAGGCCTGGCCAGCCTTAGCGTAAGCGGAACAGGGATTACAGATAAAGTAGAAAGTAGGATGATTGAGAAAGTATTGCACCGGGGCAACCTGCTGCTAGCCTACCGGCAAGTGCAGGCTAACCAAGGGGCAGCCGGCGTAGACGGTATGTCCGTACTTGAACTAGCTGGGCATCTGCAAGTAAATCAGGAGGCCTTAGTTACGGCTATCCGGAGCAGCCAGTACTTTCCTCTACCCATCTTAGGGGTAGAAATACCTAAGAGCAACGGCCAGAAGCGCCGGTTAGGCATTCCTACCGTAACCGACCGGCTGCTACAACAAGCAGTCAACCAAGCCATAGCCCCGCTTTTCGAGCTGGAGTTCAAAGAGTACAGCTACGGCTTCCGGCCCAACCGCAACGCCCATCAGGCGGTGTGGCAAGCCCAGAAGAACATTAATGAAGGCTATCAGCATATTGTCGATATGGACCTGAAAAGCTTCTTTGATGAAGTAGAGCACTGCCTGCTCCTGCAACTGGTATACCAGAAAGTAAAATGCCCGCTCACGCTGCGCCTGATCCGCAAATGGCTTCGGGCCCCTATCCTTATTGGGGGAAAGTTAACCAAACGCCGGAAAGGGGTACCACAGGGCAGTCCGTTGAGTCCGCTGCTCTCCAATATTCTGCTTCACGAGCTGGATAAAGAGTTGGAAAAGCAAGGCTTGCGGTACGTGCGCTATGCCGATGACTTTAGTGTTTATACCAAAAGTGAGTCGGAGGCCCGGCAGGTGGGCAACAACCTTTTCCTGTTCCTGAAGAATAAGCTAAGGCTACCCATCAACCGGGAAAAGAGCGGCATTAGACGACCCGTAGATTTTCAGATACTAGGCTACCGGTTTGTACCCACTTACCGGAAAGGGGAGAAAGGTAAATACCAGTTGGTGGTAGCAGAAAAGGCTTGGGCCAGGCTGAAGCAGAACCTGAAAGGGATTACCCGCAAGACCACGCCCAGTGCCTTTGAGCAGCGCGTTCAGCAACTCAAGGAAGTGCAGCGAGGCTGGGTAAACTACTTTCGTCTAGCCAGCATTCAGGGGAAGTTAAAGCAAGTGGATAGTTGGCTCAGAAACCGGCTGCGCCATTGCATCTGGCACGACTGGAAGAAACCCGAGCGGAAAAGAAAGAACCTGATCCGATTAGGCGTCTCAAAAGGGGAAGCCTATGCCTGGAGCCAGACCCGGAAAGGGGGCTGGGCAGTAGCGCAAAGCCCCATCCTGGTGACCACTATCACGCTGAAACGGTTGGTCAAGAAAGGTTATGAATCGTTGTTCGATTACTACAAACAAGTAGCCCCCCAACTTAACGAACCGCTGTATACGAGACCCGTACGTACAGTGGTGTGAGAGGCGCTCCCCATCAGCCAACACTGGTGGGGCCGTCTACTCGATTAGCAGCAGAAACTTCATTTACATTTAATTACGTTATCTTGTTCCAATGTCTCCAAATAATCATCTAATCGATTGAGTCTATCTTTTAAGTCTTGTATTTTACTCAAACCGAAAAACATGGGACGCTCTGTTCCTTCTCTATAATAAGATAGGTAAAAAATAGTATTTTGCTTTTTTAATTTTTCAAAAGTCTTTTGAGAGGTAATAATAGCTTTTTTGATTTTCTTATACTCTGAAGCCTGTTGTTTATCTTCTAAGGAATTCTTTTGGATGGCCATATCAAGTGAAGAAATTAAGCATCTATATTTGTCAAACAATAACTTTTCAAGTTTTTCAATTGCTTTGCCTAAACAAATATTTATATCTTGCTGCGCTCCATTTCCACAATCATCATCAAAATTATATCTATCTAAAAGCTGTGCCTTTTGATTTGTTATAATCTCATTGTTTTGAGAATAGACAACTGAGGAAATCAGAACAAATAACATAGTCAATATTTGTCTCATATTTTTTGCTGCTAACTATTTTATAAACAACATAACATACGGTTATCCGCATTATGTACGGAGGAGTTGTATAATATTTAAAGTAAGGTTATAATCCTACTTTAAATATTATACAAATAAATGTTCTACAGACCAATACAGAATTTAAAAATTGCACAGAAAAAGATAATGCATTTCTTCTTAAGCATTTATTCATAATATTTCGCGTAGCTAATTTTTATTGTATTATACTTTTAGGTATAAAACCAAACCGGCGGTCTTATCTTTTAACTACTGTTTTTAACTGCTCCAAACCATTCTGACTGTATTATTCGTGTGTTTACCCGAATAATACCCAAGTATAATCCGGCTATTACTTGGGTAGCACTTGCATGACTGGGACTTTCGCCTCGCCAGTTATCCAGTACGTTGGGCATCATTACCCCCTGTATCCTGTTTTTAAATAGCCGACAACCCGGATAGTTTAAAATATTGCATGGAGCGGTATTATTCCCTACTGCCGGAACGCACCAGTTTTTTAAATTTTACATGAAAATAAGCTCCCAATTTATGAAAAAAATACCGTTTTGGGAAAGGCTTTGAAAACCCGATAAATAAAAAGTAAAACCCCCGCTCCTTGGGAGTTAATGGGCGTTTTACCTTTTACTTCGGAAAAAAAATAAAATTTACTTTTGCTAATGGAAGACAGTAGATTAGTCCGAAAAGTTAATGTACCGGTATTAATCAGGAACAAATTATTTGGCGCTCAGGCTTAGTTCTACCAGTACCGGAAAATGGTCGGAAGGAAATTTGCCGTGGTAGGTATCGGTTAAAATGCCCCATTTTAAAGTTTTAAAATGACTGGTGGCAAAAACATGATCAATCACTTCGTCGCCGTCTAGTTTTTTCCCGAAAGCGTTAAAAGATGCATTGTTGGCGTAAGGATCTTTCACGGCTTTAAACGTATCCGAAACTTGGCCGGAATTGGCAATGGCCTGGTACCATTCGCTGCTGCGGTCGCCGTTTAAATCGCCGGTAAAAATAACGGGCTCCGCGCCGGCAATTTCTTTTATTTTCTGTAAGATCAACTTACTGCTTTCTTGCCGGGCTTGTACGCCCTGGTGGTCGTAGTGCGCATTAAAGAAGTAAAATTTCTTTTTGGTCTGCTGGTCCTGCAGGTAAACCCAGGAGCAAATGCGCTTACAGCACGTAGCATCCCAGCCCAGCGAAGGTTTGTCCGGAGTTTGTGATAACCAGAAATCGCCATTTTTGAGGAGTTTAAACCGGTCTTTTTTAAAAAATATAGCCGAATGTTCGCCTTTTTCCTGACCATCGTCGCGGCCCTTACCGTACCGGGTGTACTGGGGCAACGTTTTATTAATATCGTCTAGTTGATTTTTTAAGGCTTCCTGCGTACCGAAAATATCAAAATCATGAAAGCGAATTAAATTAGCTACTACCGGGGCCCGGTCCACCCACAAGTTCCCGACGTCCTGCGGATTATCGTAGCGAATGTTAAAAGTACCGACCCTTAATTGCTGAGCCTGCACTAGGCCGGAGAAAAAGAAAAGGAAAACTACCAGAAAAAGAAAACGTTGAAATTTCATCAGTTTACAATACTGCTTTATAATTTTTTAATTTATTATGAATGGCGAAGATAAATTAATTTAAAAAAACACTAATACACTTACGGGCAATGCTTCTCTAATTTATTTTAAAAAAATCTGAATTTTAAATCCGAGTACTCCCGGGAACAGGACTACAAAGCTTTTAATGGAGTGGTTAACCGAGTACGTAACGCTGGTTTATCTTTCGTGGGGTTTTTCGTGGTAATTAGTACTAACCCAAAAGCCCCCCGCGCCCCGTAAATAGCCGCCGACGAAGCATCTTTCAACACCGATACACTGGCGATGTCGCTGGGGTTTAACAAGCTGGGATTACCCTCTACCCCATCGATTAACACCAGCGCGTTACCACCCTGCCCGATAGAAGTAGTACCCCGGATATTAAAAGTAGGCGATTGAATGGGTTTGCCGTCGTAGGTATTAAAATTAGGTTCGGAATAACGCCTTGTAAACCTTGCCCCACGTTGGGCAAAAGCCGATTTTCAAATACTTCGGACGATGGCAGTTGAGCCATGCCGCAAGTACCACCAGCTCTCCTCCCGGTTTCTTTATGGAGCACGCCGTAATTACAGTTTCCTGTTTTTTTAAAATAGAAGGCTTAATTGCAGCACAAAGGAACAAATACCGGTTTATTTTGAAATTCTTAATCGTATTAAGTTTTTGTTATAATTAAGCAGGATAAAAATTTAAAATTAACGATTTTTTAACGGTTTATTCGAAACCAGAACGTGCGGACTTTTTCTAGCCCTGGGCATTACTGATGTTACTCGCATTACCAACATTGGTCCACTGGGCTGGAAGGTAATAATTGTAAACGCTGAATTTACGCGCCATTGGCTTACCCTAAACGCCGAGTGGCATAACATCGAAAATAGAGCTTACCGCAGGCATGGTTCCGGTATTAACAATACCGGTTGCTGTGGCTGGGTAGCCCTGTAAGGGTGGTTTTAATCAATTGGTATCGTAGAAAATCCTAACTTTAAATAATTGTTAAGTTTCCGGTAAAAAGCTTCTTTTTAGTAAGCTTCATTTACCTTCGCCCTCTATTATTTTAAAGCCAGATATGATGAATGCATTTTTTAAAATAGTTATTTGCGGTGTAGCTATCGGGAGTGGTTATAGGGCAGTAGCGCAACGACCACAGCAGCCTACTAACCAGTCCCAGGCCAAGCAAATTTTACTGCCTAATGGCTGGTCCTTGAGTCCGGTGGGCCGGTCAGTGCCGTTAGGTGATTTGCCTTTAAATATGCAGGTATCCCCTTCCCGTAAATTATTAGCGGTTACCAACAACGGGCAAAGCAAACAAACGGTGCAACTCATCGATCCGGTTAACGAAAAGTTACTCGACGAGAAAGTTATTGCGAAGTCGTGGTACGGTTTAAAGTTCAGCCAGGATAATAAAACCTTATTTGCTTCGGGCGGCAACGACAACGTTATTCTGGCTTACGGTATTAAAAATAATAAATTCAGCACTACCGATACTTTGCGTTTAGGCTTGGCCTGGCCGAAAGATAAAATAGGTCCAACGGGTATTGATATAGATAATGCCCGCCAGCGTTTGTACGTCGTTACCAAAGAAGACAATACCCTGTACGTACTCGACCTGAAAACCAAAAGCATCCTGCATAAAACTGACCTGGGCCACGAAGCGTACGCCTGCCTGCTTTCGCCGGATAAAAAAACGGCGTACATTACCTTATGGGGCGGTGATAAAGTAGCAGTTTACGATACGCAAACAAATAAAATTACCGGGGAAATTACTACCGAAAGCCACCCGAACGAACTTATTCAAACCAAGAACGGCAAATATTTATTCGTGGCCAATGCCAATGATAATTCGGTATCGGTAATTGATACCAAGGCGCGTAAAGTAATGGAAACCATTTCGGCGGCGCTGTATCCTACCCAATTAACCGGTTCCACTACCAACGCCCTGGCCCTCTCTTCGGACGAAAAAACGTTGTACATGGCCAACGCCGACAACAACTGTCTGGCGGTATTTAATGTGTCAGTGCCGGGTAAAAGTTCGTCGCAAGGTTTTATTCCCACGGGTTGGTACCCCACTAATGTAAAAACCCTCGGTAAAAAAATTCTGGTAGCCAATGGCAAAGGCTTTTCGTCGCTGGCCAACCCGGCCGGCCCGCAACCCGTGAAAGTGAGTGATAACAGCGGCTCGCACACCGGGGTTACCGGCAAGCAGGAAGTGCAATACATTGGGGGTTTATTTAAAGGCACCTTGTCTTTTATCGACCGGCCCGATGCCGCAAAATTAAAAATTTATGCGAAGCAGGTATACGCCAACACTCCGTTTACGAAAGAAATGGAAAATAAAGCCCGCGGTGAAGTGGGTAATCCGGTGCCTACCCGCGTTGGCGACAAGTCACCGATTAAATACGTGTTTTACGTAATTAAAGAAAACCGCACCTACGACCAAGTTCTGGGCGATATGAAAGAAGGGAATGGCGACCCGAACTTGTGTATCTTCCCCGAAAAAGTTACGCCCAACCATCATGCTTTAGCCCGCGAGTTTGTACTGCTCGATAACTTTTACGTGGATGCCGAAGTAAGCGCCGATGGCCATAACTGGAGCATGGCCGCTTACGCCACCGACTATACCGAGAAAACCTGGCCCACCAGCTACGGCGGCCGTGGCGGCACGTACGATTATGAGGGTTCCCGCAAAATTGCTTATCCTAAAAAAGGGTATATCTGGGATTACTGCCAGCGGGCTGGCATTAATTACCGCAGCTACGGCGAGTTTTCCGGCGATGGAAAAGCCACCCTGAAATCCCTGGAAGGACACATCAGTAAAAAATCGCCGGGTTTTAACATGGATATTAAAGATATTGAACGGGTACGGATCTGGAAGCAAGATTTTGATTCGTTATTGGCCCAAAATGCGGTTCCGCAATTCAGTACTATCCGTTTGGGCAACGACCATACCAGCGGCCAGAAAAAGGGCAAATTTACCCCCATTGCGGCCGTAGCCGATAATGATTTAGCCCTAGGTCAATTAGTAGAACATCTTTCTAAAAGTTCGATCTGGGCGCAAACCGCCATATTTGTGCTGGAAGACGATGCCCAGAATGGCCCAGACCACATAGATGCCCACCGTTCGCCGGCCTTTATAATTAGTCCGTACACCAAACGTAATGCTGTTAACCACACCATGTATTCTACTTCGGGCATCCTGCGCACCATGGAGCTAATCCTGGGTTTACCGCCGATGAGCCAGTACGATGCGGCCGCTTTGCCGTTATTCGATTGCTTTACGGCCCAACCCACTTTAACGCCTTACCAGGTAAAAGCCGCGCAGGTAGATTTAGAAGAACGCAACGTAGCCCAGAATAAAAGTTCGGAACGCTCCGAAAAATTTAATTTCACGAAAGAAGACGCCGCTCCGGATTTAGATTTAAACGAGGTCGTCTGGAAATCGGTGAAAGGCGAAGATTCGGTAATGCCTGCACCGCGCCGCAGTGGTTTCGTAAAACTGGAACAGAAAAAAGACGATGACGACGAGGACGATGATTGAAAATCAAGGCTAAAATTTTGCTGTTAAAAAGAACAAACCTTAGCTCTTTGATATAACATTTTACTTTGCCTGCCGAAAGATGATACAGGTTGCCGGGTAATAATTTAAAAAATTGCGTATCAAGCCGGCAGCTAATTGCCCGGCATAAGGCTTACCGGACAAAAAACAGGACCGGAACTGCCATTAACTAAACAGTTTTTTAAAAAAAAGCCAGCTCCCTACCCTAGGGAACTGGCTTTTCAGTTTTACAGCAACTTTCCCAAGCTAAATGCAGCAACCTAAAAACAAAAAGATTACATCCGGAGAGTTTGTTTACTTCCGACTTACTAATTACCTATTTACGACAGACCGCTCTGAAAAGAATGAATCTAATGGAACGGGCAAGTAATCTTAGTAAGATATTAGGTATGAAATATTTGTTTCCTGCCACTCACATGGCAGCTGAGCTTTTGAACAAAGTAATTTGAGCTTTTGAACAAACTTGCTAGCTTAAAACTGAACGACCTTTGTCTAAAACAAAATGATTAAGACAATGGAAAAAATTTGGTTTATTACCGGCAGCTCCCGGGGATTAGGGCGCAGCCTCACCGAAGCTGTATTAGCGGCTGGCGATAAAGTGGTGGCTACGGCCCGCCAACCCAAAGTATTACAGGATTTAGCGGAACAATACCCCGCTCAGCTTTTACCCGTAGCTTTAGATGTTACAGATAAAGTCCAAATTCAGAAAGCGGTAGCGCAAGCCATAGCGCATTTCGGGCGGATAGATGTTTTGGTAAATAATGCTGGTTTTGGCATTATTGGCGCCGCCGAAGCTTATACCGAAGAGCAGGTACGCAGCCAGCTCGAAACCAACTTGTATGCGCCCATCGAAATTACCCGCGCCGTTTTACCGCACATGCGAGAAAAACGTGCCGGCCGTATCCTGCAAATTAGTTCTATTGGCGGCCGGGTAGGAAACGCGGGCGTAGCTATATACCAGGCAGCTAAATTTGGCTTAAGCGGCTTCACCGAAGCTTTGGCCCAGGAAATAGCACCTTTCATTCGGGTAACTTCCGTAGAACCAGGTGGTTTCCGGACGGATTGGGCCGGCGATTCCATGACCTACGCACCAGCGCTGCAAGACTACGAAACCACAGTAGGAACCCGGGAAAAATTCTTTAAAAGTGGTAACTTTAATCCCGTCGGTGACCCGGCTAAAGCAGCTCAGGTAATGATAGAACTGGCCCAACACCCGGAACCACCCGTGCACCTGGTACTAGGCAGTGAGGCCATTGGCTTCCTGGAGAATGCCAACGCGGCCCGGGAAGCCGAAATGAAAAAATGGTTACCCGTAAGTTTATCAACCGATGCGGATGATGCCGAAAATTTCCTGGAAACAGAAGCCGCCAAGTTTTACCTGCGAACCAAAATTTAGAAATTAAAAGGAGCAATGGCATTCAACAGCCATTGCCCATTGTATTACCGTGCGTTCGAGATAAAGATAATAAGATCATTAACAAGGAAGCTCTTACTTTTTATTCCCTCATCCTGGAAGTAGACCACGAGGAACCTAAAATTGATTTTTTTGGAGACTAGTATTATTCTTTATTCTTTGTGTAGAAGCGTCTTTATCTCGAACGCACATTATTTTTAAAAAAATAACCCTATGACCAGTCTGCAAGAAAAAGCTTCCCGCGCCTTTACTTATTCCTGTTATCATAGCCGTAACCGGTCCGGGGAGCAGTTTGTAGCGGAACATGTTTTTAGTTACCAGATTGCCGGCACCCTTGCCGTGGAAGACGGGAACCAAACCTGGTTTTTCCGGGAAGGAGATTTCCGGCTGGTTCGGAGAAACCATTTGCTCAAGTTTGTGAAAGAGCCGCCGGCCGGAGGTGAATTTAAAAGTGTTTCGGTTTTCCTGGATCAGGAAACCTTGCGCGATTTCAGCATCGAGTACGGCTACAAAGCCGAAAAAAGCCCGGCTTCCAATGCTATTATCTCGCTGCATGCTAATCCCCTTCTACTTGGTTTTATAAACTCCTTGGGGCCTTACCAGGATTTGAATCAGTCGGGCAACGAAAACCTGTTGCACCTGAAGCGGCGCGAAGCCATTCTGGTTTTGCTCCAAACCAACCCCGAGCTACAAAGTATTTTATTTGATTTTTCGGAACCCGGTAAAATAGATTTAGAAGCGTTTATGCACCGGAATTTCCACTTCAATGTAGAACTAAAACGCTTTGCCTATTTAACGGGCCGCAGTCTGGCTACTTTTAAACGCGATTTTGAGAAAATATTTCACCTGTCGCCGAGCCGCTGGCTGCAACAACGCCGCCTGCAAGAAGCGCATTATTTAATCAAAGAAAAAAAGAAAGCACCCTCGGAAGTTTACCTGGATTTAGGCTTCGAAGACTTATCGCACTTTTCTTTTGCCTTTAAAAAAATGTTTGGCGTAGCACCTACCAAAATCCTACAAACTTAAACGAAGGCACTGCCATTATGCTTAAAGAAATAATCTAATTCTAAAAAGTAATTTTTATTTTAATATTTAAGGTGCGTTCGCGCTAATTAAAAGCAGGGCTATTCTGCCTTATCTATGTCCTTCAGGAGGAACCTATTCGGCTACGTAGCGAACTAGTTTCCTCCGGAATGACGAAAGCAGAAGGGAAAGAGCCTGATAAATAGAATTTTATTTTTCTAGCAATTACTTCTATTGGCTAGCTGTATAAGCCAGTCCTTTCCTCGAAATCAAATCACAGTATTCAAGAAAAAACTGCACATAATAGAATTTATGGATAAAAAAAGATGCCGGTGTTATTACCGGCAGCTTCTTTAAATTTTTAATTTTGAATAAAGTTAAAACGCGTACCGCAAACCTAACTGAATCTGGTAAGGGTTACCGTTCAGGCTGGCGTTTGGGTTAGATACTCCGGATCCTTGGTTCACGTTATAAACAAACCTTTGGGCGGTCTGATCGAAGCTTCTAATAGTGTACAGGTTTTGCTTACCAAGATTGTAACCCACGCCCCAATCTTTTTTCAACAGGTTAGCGACGTTGAAAACATCAATGGAAGCTTCCAAACCATGGTTACCCAGGAAACTGAATTTTTTGGCTAATCGGGCATCAAACACGCCGTAAAAACCATTAATACCACCGTTACGCTCTGCTACCTGGCCCGCATTCCGGCGGATGTAATCTTTTACACTTTGCTCAGCGTTTGGATTGTCCAGAATAGCCTGGATACCGTCTCGCAAGTATTGTGGTACTTCCGGGTTATTTGGGTCGTAGATGTAAGCCAGGTCATTGGAATCAACAAAGTCTCCGTTGGTGTTACCGCCCACCGCCAAGGAATAGCGCGTACCACCTAAACCGGAATAACGCACGCTAAACGTGGTACCCCAAAAAGTAGGGGCCGTTCCGTAAACCACTACCTTATTGCGGAACTGGTTGTTGGCGTAGTTCATGCGGCTTAAATTACGCGGGTCATCGGCTACCATTAAGTCCAGGGTGGCGGTGTTAGCTACGTTACCGTTGTAAGAGGTGTTGTCTTTAGAGTCGTTCCAGGTGTACGAAGCGGTAATTTGACCGTCGCGGAAGTACCGGAAAGTTCCGTCTACTACCAAGGCGTACTGGTTTTTCCGGCCGGCGCTGATTAATTCCAGCACCCGTCCTACCTGGGTAGTTTTGCGGCTGTTAACCCAGTTAACAATGCCTTTATCGGTAATAGTTGCGGCTGGTACGTACACCCCCCGGTTGGCTTCTTCTTCTATTCTAAAATACGGTTGCTCCACCATGTTGCGGTCTACATACATGTAGTTGTTACGCGCCCAGGCGGCAAATCCGCTCACCCCTATCCGCAGGTTATCGTTAATGAAGTGGTTAATAGAAAAGTTAGTTTTGTAAACCACCGGCACTTTGGCATCGGGGCTATTGGTGTTAATGGTTACTAATCTTGGAATGGCCGGGTTGTTAAATAGCTCGGCACCAGGAGCAGTAGATGGATCGGCGCGGTAGCCCGGGAAATTAGGGGTTGGTACCAGGGCTCCTGAGATGTCCACGGAGGCAACATTGGTGCCATCGAACAATATGTTGTTGATCATGGAATATGGGTTTAAAGCCGAACCAAAAACCCCAGCCCCCACCCGGATAATATTTTTGCGTTCCTCGTTCACGTCCCAGGTAAACTGTATGCGGGGCTGCAATTGGGTGGTGTTAATCTTATTATCGGTGCGGATACCCAATTCGTTAAATACCACCGGGCTGAAATTGGCGCGGTTCAGGTATTGGGTATTATCCAGTCGCAAGCCAGCCATTACTTCCAAGCCGTAGGCAAGTTTGGTGTCCATTTGGGCGTATACGCCGGAAGCTAACGAATTTACCACTTTACTCTGGTCTTCGTTCAAGTAAATTTCCCGTACGTACCGGTAAGAAGTCAGGCTATTAAAGTTTTCAAGACCACTAAAGAAGAAGCGGCCGTTCATTTCGCTACCGTAGCGCGAATGCATGCGGTTATACATAACATCTACCCCGAAGGTAAAATTGATTTTACCGGTATTGTAATAGAAATTGTCTACAAGCTGCACTACGTTGCCTTTAAACCATTCCGGCGAAAAACGCTGCCCACCAATCTGAATGGAAGAAAGAGTTAAGGGTTTTGTAGGATCAGCACTTGATGGTGATGTCACATTTTGTATAATGGCGCGCGGGATACCGGCAGCCGGAAGTTCCGGGCTTGGTTGAACGGCTTCGTCCTGGTAAAAATGCTGTACTTTTAGCTCATTCGTAATTTTAGGGTTCAGAATAGTCCGCAACGACAACATTAAACTGTTGTCGAATTTTTTGCGATTAATGTACGATTCATAGGCATCAATGGAAGAGTTATCATCCTCGGATAACGGGTCCTTTTCGCGCACAAAGTTGTTGCGCAAAGTCAATAAATTTTTAGAATTTATCTGCCAGTCAATCCGGGCAAACATAGCGTCGGTTCCTTTTTTCTTGCCGAAAGCCCCAAACTGCGGATTGTTCGAAACACCGTATTTAGCCCGGGCAATGCTTAAGAAACTATCCAGTGTTTCTTGGGTAACCTGGTTAACCGCTTCGTCGGCTAGTCCTTGGATGTTGGCAATATAAACCGGTCGGGCATCGGCCTGGTGATCCCAAGCTACGAAGAAGTGCGCTTTGTCTTTAATAATCGGACCACCTAATGAAAATCCGTACTGGTTGGTATTGTAATCCTGCACACGTTTGTTACCCCGTAAATCGTAAGGACTAGCGAGCCAATCGGTACGCATAAAGTTAAAAGCGCTACCCGTTAGTTGGTTCGTTCCCGATTTGGTTACCGTACTAATGGTACCACCGCCACTGCGGCCCATGGTTACATCGTACTCATTGGTTACCACTTTAAATTCGCGAATGGCTTCCATGGAAATGGAATAAGCACTAGACGTAGAACCACCGGCAATGGTACCGCGCGAGGTCATCCCGTCGATGGTAAAGTTAGTGGAGGAAGCTAATTGCCCGCCCAGACTGGTACCGCTACTCAACGGCGAAAGGTCGATGAGCGAAGTAAAGTTCCGGCCGTTTACCGGCAGTTTAGCAATATCTTTCGCGGTGATAGGCGTGGAAGCGCCCAAGTTAGGAACCGTGTTTTTTAAAGAGCTCGCCACAACTTCTACTGCTTCCAGTTCGGTAGCGCTGCTTTGTAAGGTAAAGTTTACCCGTAACTGGTCGCCTTGGTTCAAAGCAAAACCGGTTTTCTTTTGTTCGGTGTAACCGATAAAAGATACGGTAATGGAATAAGGCGCACCCAAGGGTAATTGTTTGATAATGTAATCTCCTTTTAAGTCGGTTACCGTACCCGCCTGAAAACCTGTAGATTCATTCCGGACTAAAACGGTGGCGCCAATAATAGGACTGTTGTTTGCTTCGGCAACTTTCCCGATGATGGTTGCTTCGTTCCCCTGACCGTAGGAGGTTAAGCTGGCCGGAAGAAGCAAAGCAAGAAACACAATACATTTGGTAAATAGTTGTTTCATTTTTGGTTAATGATTAAATAATAGTAGTTGAGATCAGATTTAAACTTTCGTGCAACACCCGGTGCTAATGGCAGTTTAGCAGCAGCGGTAGAATAGATTTTTTAAAATTTTATTAAGCCTGGCTGCTTTTAAAATTCAGACAGGCTTATTTTTAAGATGGAGCGGTAAGTGTTATACCATAGTAGCCCGTCGTGTTTTCTGATTGATTAACCCTGATTTGCCCGCAAAAGTAGGGAGGCAATGTTAAGCGCAGATTAAGCCTTTATTAACATACTGTTGCTTTTCAGAAGGGCTTTGGTTTGTTGCCGGTTAGGCAGGAGTGCCCGTCGGGCGGGTACCAAGAAGTGTGCGGGCAACTGCCCCAGCAAGCATAACCATTACTTCTGGGGCGAAAAATCTAGTTCGGAGGCAATAAACCAGAAGAGTGGTTCAAACAGGATTAACCTTCGGCTATCGGGTAAACAGAAGTTCGGGGAACGCTGCGGGACGGAAGAGCTCGGTAGTTTAGTACCAGATTGACTAAAATTTAAAAAAATGAACCGGCCGAAACAATAACACTCGATTTATATGAGTCATTTTTGTTTTAGCCGGTTTAGAACCGCTTTTTTAAATACAGAGCTTTTTATTATTTACCAGCCAATCTCCGGGAATTATTTACCAGCCAATCCCCGGGAAGTTAGATTTTCGGAAATGGGAGGTGTACTTCTTCTTTTATGGATTGTTCCTGAACTTCTACGGCTTGCTCTTGCTGGTTTTGCTCCAACTTTTTTGGCCAGATATGAAAGCCCCCGCTTATTTCATCCAAATGCCAGATTCCCCAAATACCGTTCTCGTCTACTTGCCCCTGATAAGAAACCACATGCGTGCGATAGTTCTTGGTGATAGTACATGCCAACTGCTGTTTACTATAAGAACCTTTCCAGGTAAACCGCCCCACATCATCGCTCCCGCCCCCGGTAACCAGGTTATTCTTAAAAGTAAGAAACAAATGCATCGGGTGCTGAGCGGCCTGGGAATTGGTGGCGTAGGTGTAAAAACCTTCCCACTCCCCACTCGGAAACAAAGGATGACTCTCCTGGTCTGCACTGCTCATTCTGAATTGTATTGAATATATACGCAACCAGAATACGCAAAACAAGAAAAAAGGGAGGTCCGAAAAATGTACTTTTGTTGGGCAACTGGCGCACCCGTATTGACCAGAAGCTACCTCTTAAAATTTTTAAATTTTAAAAAAATTTTCCAGACCCGCTCCAATCTTAAATCTTCAGGTAATATTTTAAATTTTAGTCGGGCTACAATAAGCTCTTAGAACCCAGACTACAATAAAAAAGGAGACCGTTTTGAGTGGTCTCCTTTTCGTAAGTATAATCGTTGTACTGGGGTTTATTCTTTCAGCAATCTGGTTTGGGCTTTACCGGATGGCGAATGCGCTTTCAGGATGTAAATACCGGAACTTAATGGAGCTTTCACCGGCATTACAACAGTAGCGTTACCTTGCTCGGTGGTAACCACCTCCGTAGACTGAACAGTCCGGCCGAGTACATCCAACAAGCTAACGGCAACCCGTTCTTCTTTTCCAAAATTCTGAATCTCTACGGAAAACTTATTATCGGCTATTATAGGATTTGGAGACACGATTATCTGCCGGGTTAACGTTTGTTCATCGAGCCCCGTTTCGCTCACCGCAACTACCGAGGTGGCTGAAGCAGGCTGTACCGGTATTCCTTTATAATTTGTTTTCGTCTGGTTGCCACCGGTGTAATAAATATTGCCGTTTAGCAAACCCGCTACTCCGCCAGATTTTGTAGCGGGCATCGGCGTTAATTCCTGCCACGAGTTCGTGGCCGGTGAGTAAGCAGAAACCAAAGCAGATCTTACCGAATGCCGCACTTCGCCGCCCAGTACTAAAATCCGGTTTCCTAATACTACCACCGTAGACGAGATATGATCGCGACCGGTAGGCATATCGGCTCCTCGGGTCCAGGTATCCGTAGCCGGATTGTAGATCTGAACCGTTTTCTGTACCACGGTCTCATCATTCTGGCCATGAGAGCCCCCGAAGTAGTATATCTTACCGCCGTAAACCGCAGAACCCGCATGGTTAGTAGCGTTGATTAACGGCTTCATTGATTTCCAACCGGCCCCCAGGTTACTCAGGTCTAATGCATAATGTATTGGTACATCTGCCCGGGATTTATTAGCGCCTCCCATGTAATGCAGTTTGCCATTTAAATATTTTAACTGCCCGGTCGCTAACTCATAAGGTAAATTAGGCAGAGCCGTGTAATTATTGCTGGCCACATTGTACCGCCATACTTGCTTGGTGCCAAAAACCTGGCCGGTGCCCGTAGAATTAGAAGGATACCCGCCGGCGAGATAAATATTGGTACCATCGTTCGCCGTGCCTACGTGGGTTACGCCGCCAAAATTGCTGCCTTTAGGAGTATGCGGTAAATCGGCAATAGCCTGCCAGGAGTTCGTATTCGGATCGTAGCGATAAGCACGCTTGGTAGGCGTATAACCCGATTTAGTGGGATCGTAGCCCCCAAAAATATAAAGCTTATTATTTACTACTTCGCCGTGAACTTCGTGCGTGCTATAAGGCTGACTGGCAGCAGTGCCCCATTTAATACTGGTAAATTCAGGCGTTGAATTATTAGTAATTCTAACCACTTCCAGTGCTGCCACCTGCGGACGGTTCACGCCGCCATCGCTAGCCAGAGAACTAAAGTAAAGGCTCAGTGTACCATCAGAAACATTTACCGTAAAAGTTTCGGAAGTAGCGGTAAATGGCCCCACCTCACTCACAATATCGTAATTATTTAAAACTTTGGTTCCTTCAGCGCTTACATCAAAAACCCGCTGGCCTACTTTGGTCCAGTATATTTCGGCAAAATAAAGCTTTACGCGGTATTGCCCGCTACTTACGGGGAGGTTATAATTAAAAGTGCTATTATTAGTCTCGGATCGCCGTTGGTTCTGGTACATGGCATCATCACTGGTACCGGCAATGGCACTAGTGGTAGAGGTGGTAGATCCCGGAGAGGGGGCAAAATACTTATCTGCCGCAAATACACCTGTAGAATTACTGGTACTGCCACCGCCCGAGTTGAGGCGGTAAACTAATTCATCGGCGCGCACAGGTAGCTGAAACAAACAAAAGGCCAAAAATAACAACCAGCTTGAGCGCTTTAGTTTGGCAGTTTTTGAAAAAAGAAAGTAAATTTTAAGCATGTAATTGTAATTAATAATATAAAAAAACAGAACAATGAGTATTCACATATAAGATAATATATCTAAGTTAGAATCAATCCTGATATAAAGCAAGTTATGCGTTAGATAGAATGATTAAAAAATTAGTGGGTTTTGAGAAGTACAACTTTAATACCGAATATACTTCCGTAAAGATTAAATGTTACAATTTTAAGGCTGTAAATCTAAATTCTAGACGAAGGGTTCGGAATTTTAAAAATCGACCTGTTTTCCTGCTCCTATAGTCCTAAGCAAAACAGGTAAAATGCAGTTTAAAATTATTAGCAACCGGTCTGCATCCTGGTTACTCCTTTCACTATTTATTTTTAAATTAAAGCCTTAGACTAGCCACGATGGCCAGTTAGTTTTATGGGTTTATAGTCCTATCCGGAGCGTTTTGTACTGTTTTTTGAAATTTTAAACCGCCTACCTCATTCTGGCTTGTATGATCAAAGCTAATTACCGCGACAAAGATTTAATAGTGAATATTCTTACCAAATCGTTTGCTACCAATAAGAGCATTTATTATCTGGTTAAGTCAGGAAAAAACAAAGCCACAAGAATCTGTTATTTAATGAATTACGCCTTTGAGGTTTGCTCTTTATCTGGGGAGATTTTTATCGCCAACAATCGCCAAGCTTGTGCCTTAATTTTATACCCGGACCAAAAAATGACTACTCCGCAAACGGTATGGTTCGATATAAAGCTTATTCTTTTTTGTATTGGCTTGCTAAATATTTATAAAACCCTGCGTCGCGAAGCCTCAATAAAGAAAATACAGCCCAAAGAAACAAAATCTTATTTGTGGTTTATCGGGGTGCATCCGGAATACCAACACCAAAAAACCGGCACCACCTTGTTACAGGAACTTATTACGTATAACCAACAAAAAAGCCGGCCTATTTACTTAGAAACCGCTACTGTACAAAACTTACCCTGGTATCAAAAACAAGGTTTTACCATTTATCACGAGCTAGACTTAGGCTATTTCCTATATTTTTTAAAAAAGAGTTGCACTAACTTTTATAATACCAATTTCAGGATACCCGAAACAGAAATACGTGCCTTAACTTTCATTTTTAAAACCAACCAACAGGATTATATCCCCATAATTAGCTATTATCCAGTAAGTAGTTATTTGTTCCTGAACCAAGCTTTATATTAGAATTGTGCTGATTTTTTTAAAATTACAGAAGCCAAACCCAGCAGTTTTTTCCTGAACCTCCAATTATTTAACCCCTCTAAATCATGAAAAAATTATTACCTTTTCTGTTCCTGCTCGCTAGCTGTAAAGACGACGAGGGAGTAAATCTGCCCCAATCTGCTACCGATTTGTTACAAGGTAGTTGGAAAATCTCGTCAGAATTTCACGATTATTATGATGCTACAAACACCAAAATCATTCAAGCAAACGGTGGATCCGGTATGATTCTGACTTTTAAAGGCCAGAATGTCGAGCTATTGGATACCGGAAATAAGTTTAAAGGCAGTTATACCCTTACAGAAACCAATGGCAGGCAATTTCTTACTACATCCATTTTAAGTAATACCAAAACCGTAGAGGTAACCAGCCTCACAGAAGTTAGAATGACCTGGCAAACCGAAACGCCGAACGCTACTTATTTTGCCGATGGCTTAGCAAAAACAGCGGCCAAATCCATTACTATAGTTAACTTAGTAAAACCCCGGTAAAGCGTAAAGTTCTCTGCATGCGTGAATAAAGAATATTATTTAAAATATTCAAAAACTGTCCATTGTAAAATTATGTATTTGATGCTTGGCAATGCTCCCGAACGTAAATAGATAATCTCTTTTTTTAGGAAGTTTTAAGAGAATGCTATTCATTAAGCCTAAAATAGCAGTACGTAAAATGGGCTGTAAATAAGCAAAACAAACAGGTATACAGGTAGGCTACTTTGTATTATCAATAAGGTATAGTATGGCCAAAAACCCTTAAAAACAAACAAACCATAACGGTGGCGTTATGGTTTGTAAGTAGGTTTGTGGAGCTGCAGGGATTCGAACCCTGGTCCAGACAAGGAAACCGTCGAGCTTTCTACATGCTTAGTTGCCGTTGGGTTTTCGAGCACGTTTAGGTCGGCACCAGACCTGTGAACGTGCCTTAGATACTTTAGCTTCGCTTGGGTGCCGTACCTTCACTCGCGCTATCCAATCATTTCGATGCCCCGTACTCAACCGCGGAATGGAGTAGCAGTTGCGGGACAATGGCTATTGCTTAATACCTAGATTAAGCAGCCATGGCGTAGTTAGTCTCGCCGATTATTGTTTGAACGACTTTTTAACAGGAGATTCGCTCAACTCCCGACATGCTTACCCGCAGCCTGCACAAGCTGTCAATTCCAGTCAGCCCCGTTTTTGCGGATTGTACTATAAACATTAAGCAACAGTAAAAAATTCCGGAATGTTTTAGTCTGTAAAGTTACAAAACTAAAAGGAAATAGTTTTATGCTTACTACCCAAAACATTTAATTTTAAGCAACTACCCAAAAAAGCCCCGCTGATGTACCAGCGGGGCTTTTTTATTTTAAAAAAATTAAAAAATCAATCTTCGTCGTAGCTGGTATGGCGGGCACGTCCTTCATAACCGCCCTGGTTTCCCCGGTGCGAGGCATTATACTGATTATCATCCAATTGGTTTTGTGGCCCACGTCTGGAATTGGTTTCATAACCACTCTGGCCTTGGTATCGCGTCCGGTTTTCGTATGAATCATTATTCCGGAAGTTATTTTGTTGCCCATTGCCATAGTTGCCCCGGTTGTTAGAATCATCTCGCCGGTCAAACTGAGGAGAGTTACCGTAGTTAGATCCTCGATTTTGATCGCGGTTTGTTTCCCGGAACCGATTATTATCGTGTTGCCCCTGGTGGCTGTCGTAACCCGGTGAACCATAGTTATTACCGTAAGCTCCGCCACGTTCATTCCGCGGCGACCGGTACTCATCGTTGTAAGAACCACCTTGCGAACCGTAACCACCTTGCTGGTTGTAACCCCCTTGCCGATCCTGCTGATTTCCATAACCAGCTTGGTTACCATAATTGGCATTAGAACTGTAAGAAGATCCTAAACGGTCAGAAGCGCCCTGTTGCCTTGATTGATTTGCAGGATAGTTGCGATTTTGCTGATCGTAATTATTACCGTAATTATATCTATCTTGCTGATTGTGCTGCTCCCACTGCGAAGAGTTTCCCCGGTATTCTTGTCCGCGGTAATCATCCTGCTGCCGGAACCGAGCTTGCTGATTCCAATCTTGCTGATTATTCTGGTTACCCCGGTATTGGTTATTGGGCTGCCGATAGTCGCTGTTCCGCATGTCGTGGCCACCATAATTCCCTTGGAACCCACCGGATGTATGGTTGCTGTATTGGCCGCCTTCCGGTAGGCCGTAGCCGCCTCGTGCAGCCGACGGATAGCCGCTGTTATTATCTTCATGCGATTGTTGATTACCATAGCCGCCCTGAAAGCCGCCAAAGTTACCGTAACCACCGTACCCTGGAGCAGCAGGTTGTTGTCCATTTTGGTCGCGGGTACCCGATTGGCCATAACCACCATAGCCGGTACCACGGCCATCAAAGTCACCTGGGTGGCCGTAATTGCCGCCCTGGTTTCCCCAACTGCCGCGTTGTTCCGTACCGTAATTGTCATAATCCGAATGGCTATAATCGCCCCGATTAGGTTGCTGCGACCAGTTTTTATCTCCAAACTGGTTATCCTGATTCTGGTTTTCTTTGTCTTTATTGCCGGGTTGCTCCATCGAATTTTGCTGCGCATCTGGATTAGTAGAGTTCTGATTACCAGCCCCTTCAGTATCACCTGCTTTAGCTACGCTGCTCTTAGCATTTTTATCTGCAGCAGTTGCAGCATTAGCAGTTTTAGTGTTATTCTTGTTTTTGTTATCGGCAGTTCCGGTATTTGCCGCAGCGGTAACCGGGTCTGCTTTAGAACCAGTTTGTTGGGTAGTATTGGTTGCGTCAGCTTTATTTTCAACTCTTTTTCCGAATAAGCCCTCCGACTCCTTCTTGTTTTCTTTGTTTTGATCTTTGTTTTCCGGAGTAGCAGTATTTTCTAAACTACTAGCCAGGTTAGCAGGCTTATTTCCGGAGTTGTTTTGCATAGACGCGGAATCGGTGCCAGTTGCCGAAAGAGAAGAAGCAAGCCCCGAATTAGAATTTTTATTCTGATCTTCAGCCTGATTTTTTTGATTGTTTTCCATTTTTATTCTGGGTTAAGTTGGAAGAAAAATTAGACAAACAGCTTACAAACAGTCTTAAACATTGTAATAAATAAATCTTTTTTTGGGCTATCTGCTATACTATAAATCAGTGTAATGTTTTGGTATACGCAGCATTTTTCCCCGATGTTTTAAATTGCACAGGTTCAAAGAGGCAGCAAAAAGAAGATCAGGAGAGTAATCTTAACGTTTAAAAATCAGATTTTTAGCTATTTGAAACATTTATTAAACCAAGCCAACAGAAAGAAAGATTTTGTTAGATAATTAATAATTTAGAGGGTTTAGAAAAGAATAGCTAATTTCTAAAATGTATTCCCTAATCTGCGTTTTCAAGAAGCAAGCAGTTCAGCTATCTTGCCTGTTAATTTTGTTTAATACTTAAAAACCAAGAGTGTTTGTTATCTGAATTTAGAGGCGCGAGATAAAAGTTGGCAAAATCGGCTGTTTTACGTTTTTTTCAAAAAAGAGGTAATAGAATGTAATAAATTAGTATTTTAGTGCCATAAAGTTCCTTTTAAAATTAAATTTTTTAAAACCTTGTAAAATATGTCTGGTATAAGGCTTTAAAAAGAAGAAATATTAAATTTAAATTCTATCTTTGTATTAATTATTAATTTCACATTTTTTATGAAAACAGGTAAAGTAAAATTTTTTAATGAATCTAAAGGATTCGGTTTCATTGTTTCAGACGAAAACAACCAAGACATTTTCGTTCATCAGAGCGGTCTGGTTCACGAAATTCGCGAGAATGACCGGGTTTCTTTTGAAGTAACCGAAGGTAAAAAAGGTTTGAATGCAGTTAATGTAGAGAGAATCTAACCGAAAAAAATATATTGCCGTTAGGCATCGTATTATTTTACTATTATCCCGTTCAGCAAACTGAACGGGATTTTTTTATTTTAAACCCTAACTTAAGCGAGGTAATTTTTGCGTTCTAGAATAGTGAAATTATTCAAAGTTTAACATAGTGCCCCTGCTCGAAATATTCGCGGCTTTTTAGGGTTCGGGTTCCATAACCTTGTCGATCATTTCCTGCGCCTCCTGCATTTCTTCGGGTTCGGCTACGGGTACTTCCTGTTCTACCGCTTCCGCTGGTTCATAGTTTAAGCGTAAAAACATCGGGAAATGATCAGAGCCAAACTTAGGCAACCTTTTAATACGTATGAGCCGGAAGGCCGGATCGTAAAAAATATGATCTAAGGAATACCGGAAAAAAGGAATAAGGGCATTATAGGTGTTAAAAAATCCGCGTCCGATCCGTGGATCTAACAAGCCACTTATTTTACGAAACAAGTTAGTGGTGTACGACCAGGCTACATCATTCAGGTCGCCGGCCACAATGGTTGCCAAAGGGGTAAGTTTAGCTAACTGGGCCACTTGCAGCAGTTCGGCTTCGCGGGTATCGGTGTTTTTATCGTAATGCGGCGGCCGGGGATGTACGGTAAATAAATCAATTTTTCTGCCGGTGGGTAATTCCACAATGGCGTAAAAAGAAGGAATGTCCGGCTCCACAATAAACTGAATGCTGTGCGAAACCAGCTTAAATTTACTGTACAGCATCATGCCATAAGTATTCTCCTGGGGCTTTTTAATCGAATAGGCATAAACTTTATCTAATTCCCTAACAGCATCGGCCCATTTTTGGTTGGGCTCGTTAATAAGCAGAATATCCGGATCGGTTTCGCGAACTACCTTTAAGAACTTCTCGTACTTTTTATTTGACATCCGCACATTCGACACCATAATACTAAAAGAATTGGCCGGTGCTTTTAAGTTACTCCGTAAGGCTTCCACCTTAACGAAGGGAGTAAAGCGGTAAATGTGCAAGATTTCGTTAAAAAGGGCTAAGCCCAGCAGAACGGCAAAAACTACTTCGTAAAAAGTGGTAAACGGACTTATATACATATATAGCCCCAGCGTGATAGCCAAAAAAAGAGCAACCTGCGTTCGGGGGAAGTCCAAAATGCGAATCCACCAGTAGTGGGTTCTAATAAGCGGCAAAAACGAAAAGAGGATTAGTAAGGCGCCAAATGTTTCAAGGATAAGTTTCATGTATTTTATTCTTAGAATATAACCATATTTTACCCGTTTTTTACCAAAAGGTTAGGTATTTACCGCCATTCTCATCCGCATTTTTACTGAATTTTAAAAATTATGCATTAAAGCTGTTTTAGGGGATTATTTTTTCTACCCGTATGCCTACTGCCATAACTCCCGGCAAAGGATCTTTGCGCATGTATTGTTTTAACCTGATGGTATAAGTGCCGGCTTTCGGAAATTTAAAATTTTTAATAGCTAAAAACTGATGATCGAAAATATCGCCGGAACCATCGCCGAGGGGTTTACCAGTGGTCTTGTCCATCAGATACATCTCGTGGAGTTTTACATCCAGAGGTTTGCCATCCGGGTCTAGTAATTCGGCGCGCAGGTACAAGTTGTAAAACTCATAGAAAATAGCGTTGCGTACATTAAAGTAAATATTATAGGTGCTGGCGGGTTCCTGAATCGTAAACGAAAATTGCGGCACGTTTCTAATCTGCCAGCTATTATTAGGTATATCCTGGTTTTCTTCAAATATCCGGTTCTTATCGCAGCCCGTTAAAGCCACGATAAGAATTATGAAGTATACCAATTTGCGCCACTGCATCACAAAGTAGCTGGTTTATCCGGACGAGGAATTTTGGGTTTGTGCGCCGGCCGCTTTTCGCGGAACCGCGGCTGGTCATCGTTATTATTTTCGGACTTAATTTTCTCCGGCCGATTTACAGGCGCCGTGCTTACCAGCGCCGCGCCATTGCCGGCTTCAGCTGGTACCGGGCGGGGCTTATTCTTTTTATTTTTAAATTTATTCTTCGGTTTAGTCGCACTTGGTCCTTGCCCCGGTATAGCCGCATCATTTACTACTTCCGGCGTTTTAGCAGTCGCATTTACTAGGGGTTGCTCGCCTTTATTTTCTTTATTATCCGGATTTTTTTTCTTTTTCTTCTTTTTCTTCGGCTTCACAAATTTCTCATCCAGCCGTTCCAGATTGCCTTCTAGTTGCGCTACCAGGCTAACTTCTTTTTTCGGATTTTCTACTACCGGTACCAAGGTGTCTACGGGCTTACCTTGCGCATTTATTTCCAGTATTTCTTTTACCCGGTCTACACTTACAGGATACCAGTTATTATCGTCGCGGAAACCAAACCACATCAACCGTTTAAAAATATCGGTTTTTTGCAGGACGGCATCGCCTCGCTGGGTTAATAACGGCCGCGTTACGTTCGGGATGTCTTTTAATGCATCCATGTACGTTTCGAGCTCGTAATTTAAGCAGCACTTTAACCGGCCACATTGCCCGGATAATTTGCTCGGGTTTAACGAAAGATTCTGGTACCGCGCAGCGGTGGTTGATACGCTTTTGAAATCGGTGAGCCAGGTAGAGCAACATAACTCACGGCCACACGAACCAATACCGCCTAAACGACCCGCTTCGTGGCGCAAGCTAATTTGCCGCATTTCTACCCGGATTTTAAATTCATCGGCCAGTTTTTTAATTAAATCCCGGAAATCTACCCGGTCTTCGGCGGAATAGTAAAAAGTAGCTTTTGAACGGTCGGCTTGGTATTCCACATCCGATAACTTCATTTTCAGCTTGCAATCCTGAATAATGGTCCGGGCCCGGTACATAGTATTGGACTCCAGATCCTGCACCGCCTGTAATTTTTCTAAATCTTTTTCGGTGGCAATCCGGTAAATGCTGCGAATTTCTTCGTTGTTATCAACTTTCTTCTTCAGCATCTGTAACCGTACCAGTTCTCCCTTTAACGATACATAACCAATATGATGGCCATTGGGCACATCCACTACTACCGCATCGCCGGTTATTAAGGGTAAACTATTTACATTCCGGTAAAAATCTTTCCGGCCACCTTTAAATCTTACTTCAACTATATCAAATTCTTCAAACGACGTGGGTAAATCCATGTCGCTTAACCAATCAAATACATTTAAACGGTTGCAACCGCCGGTACTACACCCGCCGTTGCTTTTACAGCCATTTGTGCTGCAGCCGCCGCTAGAACATGAACCGCATCCCACAATATATTCTCCTTATATCTAAAATTCCTGTTTTCTTTATTTTAATCGTTTTTTAACACGATAACAACAAATATACACAAAAACCGAATCCAGACTAATTTAATATGCGGCGCTTACCGCAGCAACTACGTATTGCAAGCAAACCCATAATATTAAAATACCGATTGCGGTGGGTATATCTGCTTTGAAGACAGTAAACAACTTAAAAAAATTCGTTTCGCATAGGCAAATTAAAAGCAGGGTATGCGCCTGCTTTTTTTAAATTTTACCTTTCGCGCAACCTGGTTCTAGGGTTTCAGAACTACTTTTACGCAATTATCTTCTTTTTTCTTGAATATCTCGTAGCCGTGTGGGGCTTCGGACAAAGGTAAGGTATGGGTAATAATATCGTTGAGGGTTACTTTACCGGTTTGCACCAGGTTCATTAAATGATCGATGTAGATTTGTACGGGGGCCTGGGTACCCATTAAAGTAATGCCTTTATCGAACCAGCGGCCCAACGGAAAGTTATCGTACGGTGCGCCGTAAACCCCCACTACGCTCACTACTCCCGCCCGGCGAACAGCCCGCAGGCACGTTTCCAGTACTTTGGTGGTGCCTTTTTCAAAATTTATCACGGCTTTGGCTTTTTCCAGCAAACTCCGGTCGGCTTCCATACCTACAGCATCAATACACACGTCGGCGCCCCGGCCTTCGGTCATGCTGCGGATAAGTTCTACCACCTGGTCTTCGCTTTCCCAAAGGATGGTTTCGGAATTGGCGGCTTTTTTAGCCATATCCAAGCGATACTGCTGGATATCAATGTTTACGACCCGACCCGCGCCCATAATCCAGGCCGATTTAGCCGCCATAATGCCTACCGGTCCGGCCCCGAATATAGCCACGGTTTCGCCTCCTTTTATGCGGCCCCAGTCGGCAGCAGCCCAGCCCGTCGGGAAAATATCGGTTAAAAATAATACTTGTTCATCGGTAAGTTCATCCGGTACAATCCGGGGTCCGAAATCAGCATAAGGCACCCGCACGTATTCGGCCTGACCACCTTGAATGCCGCCGTAAAGATCGGTATAGCCAAACAAAGCCGCCCCTTTTTCGGTCATTAAACCCCCATCTGGTCCGTAGTTTTTATTTGAGTTTTCGCACTGGGTGGGCCATTTGTTGTTACAGAAAAAACAGCTCCCGCACGCAATGGGGAAAGGAACCACTACCCGGTCGCCTTTTTTTAAATTTCCGACTCCCGACCCTACTTCTTCTACAATTCCCATAAACTCGTGGCCCAGCACCATGTTGTTCATTTGGGGCACAAAGCCGTCGAGAATATGCAAATCGGAGCCGCAGATAGCCGTGGAAGTAACCCGAATAATCGCGTCGCGATTATCTTCAATAATAGGATCGTCGACGGTATCTACCCGAACATCGTTGATTTTGTGAAATACAAGCGCTTTCATAGTTTTAGTTTAGGCGATGAAACATTAGCCACAATCCGAAGAGTTGTAGCCCAGATCACTACACTAACGAAAACTTACTAAGGGAGTTATAAAGCGTTTTGGGTTTATCCGACTTGTTTTTGTTTATCTTTAATTAAAATGCAAGAGGCAGGCGCGGAGATCGCGGAAAATTTAAAAAAAATTGATAGAGGGTACTCCGTTTTTATAAATAATTATTGATGCTATTTCAGTGGCAGAACCTTTATTTCAGAAGTAGAAATTAAAAAAATTTGTTCTTCACCAATAACCACTTGTTTTATGGTGGTTGTATCTACTGAGGCAGGCAAATCCAAAGTTTTTTCCTGCAGCGTATATAAATTAAATAAGTGAATTTTATTGTTTTGCCAGTAGTACAACTCATCATTACGAAAGCCCATGTACGACAAACCGGTAAAGGGCAACCTTTTTTGGTAATTTCCTAGATTATCGAACACATAAATGCCCGATAGTTTATCCAGCAGATACAAGTTGTTTTGATATTCGCGCAAAGACCGGATATCGTAAGCTTGTTTTGGAAATACTAAGTCTAAAGGAATAGTACGGGTTGCTTCCGGAAACTGTAAGTCAATTTTGTAAAGACTAAAGTTACTCTCGTTAAAAGCCCATATTTTGTTATCCTGCGAGATAGTAGCCGTTTTTACCAGACCATCTACATAATCTCGTAAGTTAATAGTGCTGATTGGAGCCAGGAAGCGATCGAGAAAAGCTATTTTTTGCTGATCGTCGTAAAAGAGTAAAATCTTAGCCGGGTTCCAGGCCTCCAGCATAGAAATGCGGCCCGTAACAGGCGGTGAGAAGGTAGCTATTAACTTACCAGCGCCATCGTATTTATGTAAGTTATTCTGCCGGTCGGTGAGATAAATATTATTTAAGCGATCCTGCGAAACTACTTCGGTAAATAAAACTTTATTCGTTACCGGATCAGATGGATTTAATGAAGTTTGCGCCAGGCAAGTGCTTGAGGCCATTAGGAGGATAATGATCCAAAATACTCCCGGAATAACCGAAATACGCTTATTTTTCAAAATATTCGAGTGTAAGTTGCTGGCCGTCAAATACCGCATAGGAAAAAAAGTTTACCCATTCGCCCAGGTTGATGTACTGCGACCGGTTATTTAGCTGAATATTTAATGGCAAATGCCGGTGTCCAAAAACGTAGTAATCGTGATGCGTTTGTTTCTCCACTTCCTGGCAGTACGTTACCAGCCATTCCCGCTCTCCTTTAAAAACCTCGTCTTTTACTGTGTTACTAATTCGGCTGCGCCTAGACCATTTGGTGGCAATGCCAATACCTAAGTTAGGATGAATGCGGGCAAACAACCATTGGCAAATCTTATTGGCGAATATGCGCTTCAGAACTTTATAGGTGTAATCCTTGGGGCCTAGTCCGTCGCCGTGGCCAATTAAAAAAGTTTTACCGTTAAACTGCGTGGTGATCGGTTTACGAATGATCGGAATATTGAGCTCTTTGGTAAAATAATCAAACATCCACATATCGTGGTTACCCGTGAAAAAGTAAACCGGAATGCCACTATCCGTAATTTCGGCTAATTTACCTTGCAACCGGATAAAGCCGCGCGGAATAGCGTGATTGTATTCAAACCAGAAATCGAAAATATCGCCTACCAGAATAATTAATGCTGCATCCGCTTTTATCTGGTCGAGCCAACGCACTATTTTTTTCTCGCGAATTAAGCTGCGGGCAGCATCGGGTACACCTAAATGAAAATCAGAAGCAAAGTAGACTTTTTTACCGGGCGGCAAATGCCTAATGGGGGATATCATCAATTAAAAACAGAACCAATTCGCGCGGTCCGTGGGCGCCCATAACCAAAGTTTTTTCAATATCGGCAGTTCGGCTAGGTCCGCTAACCAGCGAAATCATGGATGGTATTTTGTTGCCGTACTTGTTTTTAATTAACTGCAATCCTTCTTTAATATCGGCTACTAATTGGGTCATGCGAGCTACCACTAAATGTTTTTCGGGGTAGATACTTAATCGTCGACCACTTTCGGTAGCGCCACTTACAAAGATACTGCCGGTACGCGCAATTAAGGCTTCGCAAGTGGTTAAACCGGCATCACCTTGTTTAATAAAATTACTTTCGTCATCTAAAAAATGAATGCCTGCTGCGTAAAGCTTGGTTTGCCATTCCTGTTCCCAGACAAATAAATTTTGAATGCCTTTTTCTTGCTTAAAGGCAAATAGCTGATCAAAAAAATCTTCTTCTGATTCGCAGTAAACAAAAGTGCCACTATTTTTTAAAAAATTAGTGGCAAAGGTAACCGACAAGTCGTCATCGAGTGGCGGATATAAATCAGCGCTAAAATCAGGAGTGGGAGGTACTACGGGCGCTGACTTAGCCAGCGCCTCGCGTACTTTCCTTAAAACTATATCTTTCGAACGAGCTTCGTACATGCCGGTGATAAATGTAAATAATTACCTTTTAACTCTCCACAGAATAAGATTGACCAGGGGCCGCTCCTTCCGGCTCCGGCTTTGGTCTTTTTTCATCGGAGCCATTATCTGCCGCAGCGGTATTTTTATTTTCGGTTGACTGTCCGTTCTGACTACCATTTTCGTGTACATGCCCACCGGTTTGTTGCTCTACTTCGCTCAAAGTCTGGCTCCGGTCGGTGCCCGACATGTGCGCCTGCAAAGTAGTTAAGCCGGCAAACGGCCGTTTACCCACTAACCGCTCTAAATCAGCCTGAAAAAGAATTTCCTTGGCCAGTAACTCCTGAGCTACCACTTCTAGCTCTTTCATTTTACTGGTCAGTAACTCCTTGGTGCGGTTATAGGCATCCTGAATTATCTTGCGGACCTCATTATCTATGGTCTGCGCGGTAGCATCGGAGTAAGGTTTGTTAAAAGAATAATCCGATTGTTTGGAATCGTAGAACGACACGTTACCGATTTTATCGTTCATCCCGTACATGGTTACAATGCTGTAAGCCATTTTGGTGATACGTTCTAAATCGCTTAACGCCCCCGTTGATATTTTTCCAAAAATTAATTCTTCGGCAGCACGGCCACCTAAAGCCATGCACATTTCGTCGATTAACTGTTCAGTAGTATACAAGAACTGTTCTTTTGGCAAATACTGGGCATAACCTAATGCCGCAATACCACGGGGCACAATACTTACTTTCACTAACGGATCGCAATGCTCCAGGAACCAACCCGCAATCGCGTGACCGGCTTCGTGGTAAGCCACAATCTTCTTTTCTTCCGGCGAAATAATTTTGTTTTTCTTCTCTAAACCACCGATTACGCGGTCAATCGCATCGTTAAAATCCTGCAGCTCTACTTTTTTCTTATCCCGGCGAGCGGCAATTAAAGCGGCTTCGTTACACACGTTCGCAATTTCGGCACCGGCAAAACCAGGGGTTTGCGCCGCTAATTTCTTCGGATCTACGTCTTCGGATAAAGCTAACGGCGTTAAGTGCACCCGGAAAATTTCGGTACGCCCGATAATATCTGGTTTATCAATGCTAATCTGGCGGTCGAAACGACCGGGACGCAATAAAGCGGAGTCTAAAGTATCCGGACGGTTAGTAGCTGCCAGAATAATAACCCCGGAATCCGTACCAAAACCATCCATTTCTACCAACAACGAGTTCAGCGTATTTTCCCGTTCATCGTTACCACCCGGTACTTGTCCGCGGCTCCGCGAACGGCCAATGGCATCAATCTCATCAATAAAAATGATACACGGCGCTTTGGCTTTGGCTTGTTTAAATAAATCACGTACCCGGGCAGCACCTACCCCCACAAACATCTCCACGAAATCAGAACCGGATAGAGAGAAAAACGGTACGTCGGCTTCGCCGGCAACGGCTTTCGCTAACAAGGTTTTACCGGTACCCGGAGGACCTACCAGCAGAGCACCTTTCGGTATTTTACCACCCAAGATGGTAAACTTGGCCGGATTTTTTAAAAATTCAACAATCTCCTGGATTTCTTCTTTGGCTTCTTCCAGGCCAGCTACGTCTTTAAACGTAATTTTTACCTTGTTTTCGGCATCGAACAAAGCCGCCCGGGATTTACCAATATTAAAAATCTGCCCCCCCCGGCCCCGTTGGTAACGCGGCGCATTAAGAACCAGAAACCAAAGAGTAAAATTAAGATAAAGCCCCAGTTTACAAACATATCCGTGAAAGCCGTGCGGCTTTCTATTTCAAAACCAATTCGTTCTTCTTTCGGGATGTTTTCCTGAATTTTATCAAAATCTTCTTTAAAAACTTCCGGCGAAATAATGGGTAAATGATACTGCGGACCTTGCTCCATGGCTAAAACACCACGTCCGGTAAGTTCCGATTTATATTTATCGTTTTGTAAGGCTTCTTCTTTCAGCGATACTTCTACCGTACGGCCGTTTACCATTACCAGGCTTTTTACATCCCGGCTCAGCATCATTTCCTCAAAACGTTGCTGGTTAATGGCAATAGTAGAATTACTGCGGTTAAAATAAGCAATACCAAAAATAAGGAACACGAGAGCAGCCAACACCCACATCTGCATCGTCGGACGAGGAGGGTTGTTGGGTAAATTTATCTTCTTTTTTTTATTAGAATTCTTGTCAGCCATGAATCTTAAAATTACAAGTAAATGAAGAACACGCTATTAAGCGAAATGTTCTGATTGTGATTAAACTACTTTTGCCGTTTCTGCTTCTACGTGGCGAATAGGAGCATCGCCCCACAATTCTTCGAGGGCATAAAACTCTCTTTTTTCTTTCAGGAAAATATGTACCACCACATCCACGTAATCCAGCAATATCCATTCTTTATTGGTGCGGCCTTCGCTTTGCCAAGGGTTTTGCTGAATGGTTTTCGAAACTTCTTCTTCAACAGAACGCGCAATGGCATCTAATTGCGTATCCGAGTTGGCCGAACAAATTACAAAATAATCCGAAACGGCGTTTTTCATCGATTTAAGGTCAATCACCACTATGTCAGAAGCTTTCTTTTCCTGCATTCCTTTCAAAACCACTTGTGTCAATATGTCTGACTCTTCCTTAATTCTCTTTTTTATCATATTATATTTTTACCTTTGAAGTACCAAAAATAATTAAAAAATTGACCCAATTTACACTAGGAACCCTGTTTATAGGTAAACAGATCATTTATTTGCCAACCTGTTCCTCCACTAATGTAGTTGCTTCAGAACTATTAGTCAAAAATAAAGCCACCGAAGGTTGTGTCGTAATTACGGATCATCAAACCGCTGGCCAAGGCCAACGTGGTAATACTTGGGAAGCCGAATCTGACAAAAATATTACTTTATCTGTAATTCTAAAGCCCGTTTTCTTAAGTGCAACGCAACAATTTTACTTAACCATGTGTGTGTCCCTTGCCGTTTTTGATCTGGTTCAACAAGTAGTACCCGGAAAAATTAAAATTAAATGGCCAAATGATATTGTTACGGAAGATAAAAAACTAGCGGGTATTTTAATTCAAAACACGATTAGCGGGTCTATTTTACAACATTCCGTGGTTGGAATTGGTTTAAACGTTAATCAGAAAATATTCCAGTTTCCGCGGGCTACTTCTTTGGCTAAACTTACGAATAAGGAATTCAATCGGGTAGTAATAACGGAAAAATTATTAGAGCATCTCGAAAAAAGATACCTGGAACTACGAAGCGGTCAGTTAGAAAAATTAAAAATCTCTTACTTACAGGCTCTTTACCGGTACCAATCAACCTACTTCTACGAAATTGATGGTGTAAAAACAACAGGACAAATTGTGGGCGTTGATGCTACTGGCCGTTTAGCGCTGCAAATCAACGAAGAGTTGCGGTTTTTTAATTTTAAAGAAATAGCTTATCTCTACTAAAAATTAAGTTTTTATACATACAAAAACACATGCAACTAATGCAGAATTTTGTTACTCTTATTACTTTAGAAACCAGATATTTTATTCTTGTTTTCGAATAAGGTTCTAACAAACCTATTTACTTGTTAAAAGCATTGCTATCGTTTTTATAATTCCCAATAAAATAAATATTTACAAATACCATATTTATTAATAACTTTAAAGTAAATTGTCTGCGAATTAAAAAAATCATATATTTAACTACTTTACATCGGGCACAATCCTTGTAATAAAGAAGTTATAATATTTTATTGCTCTTGGATTGATCTTTAGGTGCCATAGAGTCGTAGATATGCTTGTAAGATTTTACACAACCTGTACTTTTGCTTTTTCCTGTAAAAAGCAAATACGAAAAGAATACTTATGATATGAATACATTTACTAAAATAGGGATCGTAATTTTAATGGTGGGGTCTTGCCTGGCAGGCCACGCTAATAAAAGAGCGTTCGCCGATGTTCCTAAGAACGGACACTCTGCCACCAATATTGCCACCTGGAAAAAACATACCCCCGAAACTGCTACTTCCGCTATTTACGATAGTTGGTCTACTTTTGGGTTATCAAACTTCTCCCCCGATTTGTTAAAGCCTTTCGTGAGTAAGAAATTTGTTCATTATACAGCAACAACGTCGGCTAATCCGCATTTGTTAGGCGTTGGTCCGGTACAAAATGGCATTAGTCCGGATAATGGCAAAGCTAAATTATTGCCTACTTTAAGTGCCTATCCCAATCCGTCGAAAGGCAGGTTTACTATTTCGCTTACGCAAACAGCCGGCGATATTTATAAAATCAAGATCTCGAATACAATTGGTAAGGTTATTCAAACCATTACCCTCGGCGATAATGCGAACGCCGCTGATATATCCATTGACTTATCGGATCGGCCGGCGGGTGTTTATTTTTATAGCTTGTTAGTGAATGACAAAATGGTAGAAACAAAACGCCTGATTTTGCAACAATAAAATTGATTCAAAATAGTTTATTAGATAGCCGGCCCCGAAAGCCGGCTATTTTTTTGAAAATTAAAACCACAGCACTTTTTTAAAACTTAATTTATTACTTTCGGGGATTCTTTCAAACACACTTTATGATTCAGTTTAATAGAATTAATAACATTGTTGGTTGGTTAGTATTTCTGGTGGCAACCGTTGTTTACGGCTTAACCATTGAACCTACTGCCAGCTTCTGGGATGCCGGAGAATTTATTGCCTGCTCTTACAAATTGCTAGTGCCGCACCCGCCGGGCGCTCCTTTCTTTTTATTAATCGGCCGGATATTTTCCTTATTTGCCGCAGGCGATGTTTTAAAAGTTGCTCCTTTAATTAACTTTTTATCCGGATTAATGAGCGCCGCTACCGTGTTGTTCTTATTCTGGAGCATCACCATTCTGGCCCGGAAGCTAATTGTAAAAACCGAAGATGGTCAACCTGCCTTTGGCCAGGCCTTACTTATTTTAGGCAGTGGTATAATCGGCACCCTTGCTTTTACCTTCTCCGATTCGTTCTGGTTTTCGGCCGTAGAAGCTGAAGTTTACGCCATGTCGTCGTTTTTTACGGCTTTTGTGTTTTGGGCCATGCTGAAGTGGGAAATGCAAACCGATCGGGCCAGCGGCGATAAATGGCTGATCCTGATTGCTTACATGATGGGGTTATCCATTGGGGTGCACTTGCTTAACTTGCTAGCAGTACCCGCATTAGCTTTTATCTATTATTATAAAAACAACCGGGGAAAAACTTCTACTAAAGGTATGGTATTTACCTTTGTTACCAGTGCACTGATTATTGGTATTATCTTGTGGGGCATTATTCCGGGCTTGCCATCGTTGGCAGGTCGCTTTGAAGTATTCTTTATTAACACCGTTGGTTTACCGTTCGGTAGCGGCATTATTATTTTTCTGTTATTATTCTTAGCTGCGCTTATTTACGGGTTGTTTTATTCCCACCAACGCGTTAAGCCCGTTTTAAATACCGCCTTATTATGCTTCGTCTTTATTTTAATCGGCTATTCTTCTTATTTAATTATTCCGATCCGGTCGACTTACGACCCTACTATTGATGAAAACGATCCGGAAAATATAGTAAGCTTTGTTTCTTATTTAAAACGCGAACAATACGGCGACCGGCCTTTACTTTATGGTCCGCAATTTAACGCCGAAGTAGTGGACCAGAAAGAAGGCGAACCCCGCTACATTAAAGGCAAAGACAAATACGAAATTGCCGATTATAAGATTGAGCCGGTTTACGACCCCAAAGATATGGCCTTGTTGCCGCGTATTTACAGTTCGCAACCGCAGCACATTCAGGAATACAAAAAATGGGTAAACATACAGGAAGGACAAAAACCATCCATGGGCGAAAACTTTTCTTTTTTGTTTAATTACCAATTAGGGCACATGTACTGGCGTTACTTTCTCTGGAATTTTGTGGGTCGCGACAGCGATGTGCAACAATCCGGCGTTTTGTGGCCGGTAGAACGTACCGATAATTTACCCAACCGCGTAGCTGATAGTAAAGCCCGTAATAATTTTTACATGCTGCCGCTTATTTTGGGTTTAGTGGGCTTATTTTTTCAGGTGCGGAAAGACGAGAAAAACGCTTTTATTGTGGGTTTGTTGTTTTTCTTTACCGGGGTGGCTATTGCTATTTACCTGAACCAACCGCCTATTGAGCCCCGCGAAAGAGATTATACCTTTGCCGGTTCTTTTTATGCATTCTGTATCTGGATTGGCCTGGGTGTAATTGGTTTAGCTTCGTTGCTAGAGAAAATTTTAAAAAAAGACACTCTACGAGCCGGGATAGTAACGGTACTTTGTTTATCGGTGCCGGTAATTATGGCGGTGCAAGGTTGGGATGATCATGATCGCTCGGATAAGTATAACACGGTGGACTCCGCTAAGAATTTACTGAGTTCCTGTGCTCCGAATGCTATTTTGTTTACTAATGGCGATAACGACACGTTCCCGCTCTGGTATGCCCAGGAAGTAGAAGGATTTCGGACGGATGTGCGCGTAGCCGTATTGAGCTACCTGAACACCGATTGGTACCTCGACCAGATGAAGCGCCGCTCCTACAAATCAGATCCATTACCTATTTCGCTGGAAAACGAAAACTACCGCCAAGGCACCAACGACTACTTGCCCTACGTGGAAAAGCCCCAGGTAAAAGCCGGTATGGATTTAAAACAGTTTATTTCGTTGGTTAAACAGAACCATCCGGTTTTACAGGTGCAAGCTCAAACCGGTAAACCTTTTATGTCGTTCCCGACGAAAAACTTTTTCTTAACAGTAGATAAAGCCGCGGTATTGCAGAGTGGCATTGTGCCGAAAGAACGCGAAGGCCAGATTGTAGAGCAAATGGCCTGGAACGTGGGTAAATCAGCTTTAGAAAAGAAACATTTGGCTATTCTGGACATTCTGGCTACCAACGATTGGAAACGGCCGGTTTACTTCTCCACTACCGTATCCAGCTCAGATTTCATGAATTTGCAGCCGTATTTTCAACTGGAAGGCTTGGCTTACCGCATTTTACCGGTAAAAAATTCAACTGCCGAAGATGAAGGTTACGTAGCTAAAGACTTGATGTATGATAACATGCTGAAGAAATTCCAGTGGCGCAACCTGGATGATCCGCGTATTTTTTACGACGAGAGCTTCATTAGCCAATTACCACCCAACACGCGCGACAAATTCTATCGTTTAGCAAACGCTTACTTAGCCAGTAACAATCCGGCCAAGGCCAAAGAAGTAATGGATTATTGCTTTAAGGTAATGCCCGACAAATCCATCCCGTACGATTACTACACGCCCCAGTTTATCGAACCTTTAAACAAAGTAGGTGAGAAACAAAAGGCAATGGAAATAATGGATAAAATGGAACAACGCACGACTAAAGCTTTGGCCTATTACGCAGAGCAAGGGAGTTTATTTGACCGGGAGCAACAAACCAGCTTTATTACTTTACAGCAGCTCATTTTTTCTGCCCGTGCCTTAGGATTAAACGATCGAGCGGCTAAAATGGAACAAACCTTTATGCGCTATTACGGGGGAAATCAGTAAGCCTTAATACCTTATTTTTACAAAGAGAAAGCCGGTACATATACCGGCTTTCTCTTTGTAGCGTTTATAAGAAAAGACGACACACCATGGCCGTTTTTTAAAATTTTATATTTATTACGATCTTATTCCGTTAAAAAGAAAGCATGTACAACTATTTTCCATCTTTCTTCGTCCGTAAAAATTGCGATCAGAACCAAGGCTTTTTAACTCTGGTTAGTTATTTTGTTATTCTGGTACTTTTAACTTCTGCTTGTTCTCCTGAATTAATGCCGGCTCGCACCGGTTTAAAATATTCCTTTCTGCCCGACACTGGCTTGAGTTACGATTATCAAACGGGAATAGATAGCCTAAATATTTTCATTAAAATCACAAATAAATCCACCATTGGCAATTTACAAAAACCCGGTAGCACCATCCCTTACTTCTTAAGCCGGGATTATACCCGCAATAACATTTATTGGCGCGATTCGGTGGTAGCGGTGAACAAAAATTTAAAAAATCTACCATCGGACGCTGCCATGCTTGATTTTGCTTTACCCATCAGCAAAATTACTTATCCATCCGTATTGGTATTACGCTTGCCCCAGTTTTCAGCTACCCAGGAAGAAACGCTGCTCGATATTCCGCTTACGGCTGCTTCTAAAAACCAGAACTTTCTGCTGCTCGATTCCACGGGGCAGTTTCCGCTGTTTCAAACGTATATCAACAACCAACAAGCTTTTTATATTCCGGCATCCGGACCAGACACACAGGTAACGGCCCGGCAATTTCCTTTAACCATTACGCCGGCCATCCCACCAATGTCGCGCAAAAATGCGGCTTCGCCGCCTACTCTTAAAGTACAGAGTAAACCTGTTTTGCCGGTAAATCAAGCCACGCAACTAACCAGTCCCGGTGTTTATATCCTGGAAACCCAAACTGCTCGTCGCGCTTTACTCGTTGAAGAAGGCTCTTACCCCGCTTTAACTTCGGCGGCGGAATTAATTGAACCTTTGATTTATCTTACCAGTTCGGTAGAGCGTAAAAACCTGTACGATGCGCCAAACCCTAAGTTAGCCGTAGATGCTTTTTGGTTGGGCATTGCCCGGCAAGATCAAAATTTAGGTAAAAGCTTGATCCGAGAATATTACAGTAGGGTGGAGAAAGCCAATCGTTACTTTGCTTCGCACAAAGCAGGCTGGCTTACTGACCGCGGTATGATTTATCTGGTATTTGGTACCCCAGCTTATATTACCCGCAATTGGGACCGGGAGGAATGGATTTACCCGCAATATGATGGGCCAAATGCCGAAGTAAAATTCATTTTCATCAAAAAACCCAATACCTTTACTCAAAACCACTACGAACTCGTGCGCGATGCCGCCTACGAATTTGCCTGGTATAATCAAGTAGATCAATGGAGAAAAGGAACTATCGGGATGATAATGCCCGACGCCGCCCCTTCCGGCAGGAGAAATCGGAGAAGATAGAAATGATTTTTGGGCTCCGGCCCATTCTGGAGGCTTTACACGCCGGCAAAGTGCTGGAACGCATTTTTTTGCAGAAAGGCCAGCGTAACAGCATTACGCAAGATATTACCGAACTAGCGCATCAGGCGAAGGTACCCGTAGCTACCGTACCCGTCGAAAAATTGGATACCCTTACCCGCAAAAATCACCAGGGAGCCGTTGCTTTTTTATCAGCGATTACTTACCTGCCCCTGGATAATATTGTGGCCGATATTTACGAAAAAGGCAAAACCCCGCTGTTGTTAATACTGGACCGGATTACTGATGTGCGTAATTTTGGCTCGATTGCCCGTAATGCCGAATGCATGGGTGTGGATGCCATTGTAATTCCGAACCGCGGCGCTGCTCAAATCAACGGCGATGCTTTAAAAACTTCGGCGGGAGCCTTAAATCTTATTCCGGTGTGCCGGGAAACGAATTTAAAAGACACCATTACTTTCCTGCAACAATCGGGAATGCAAATTGTGGCCTGCACCGAAAAAGCCGAACAGAACCTTACCGAAACCATTGACTTTACCGGACCTACGGCTATTCTGATGGGCAGCGAAGAAGACGGCATTTCGCCGGAATATTTAAAAAAAGCGGATGTTCGGGTAAAAATACCGATGGCCGGCCAGATTGGTTCGCTCAACGTTTCGGTAGCCAGCGGCATTGTTTTGTTTGAAGTGTTGCGGCAGCGTTTAGCCGCTAACCAATAAGCAAAAATTTAAAAATTATACGAGACTTTCGCAAAAATGGTCAGTGAGGACACTGACAATGGCTAATGCCGCTGGTTGTGTCTGCACAACCAGCATTAAATATATTTTTGGATTAGTCCTGTTTCATTTTTTAAATTTTTGATTATGTAATAATCAATATGGGCCTTTATTTTGATTTAAACTCGTACCTTTTACACATGGCAGTAACTTATCAGAGATAAGCTAAAATAAAAACGGGTTGAAAATGAATGATTATCAACCCGTTTTTATTTTAATCCGGTTATTAATACCCAAAAAGCTCTTTTAAGCTTAACTGCTTTACTTTTCCGTATTTACTTAATTCTTTAAAATTGAGCCGGTCTTTGGAGCCAATAACCAAGATCATTTGGTGCTGCCCTTTCACGAATTGCTGCTGAAATTTCTTCATGTCATCGAAGGTCATGGCGTTGATGTTCTGGTATACGTTCTGCCGAATATCGTAATCAATGCCTAAACGTTTGGCGCGTTCGTAGTCGAATAAAATATCGGATTTGGTAATGCGCTCGGTGGCGATGCTGTTGCGGATACTTTCTTTGGCGTTGGCAAAATTTGCTTCGGCCTGGGGCATGTTGTTGAGTAAAAGTTGCATGCCTTCCATGGCTTCGGGTAATTTATCAGATTGCGTACCAATGTAGGATAAAATATAATTCGCCCGGTCTTTCCGGCTGGCATTCGCGTAACGCGAACTGGCCGAATAAGCCAAGGCTTTTGATTCGCGCAGCTCCTGAAAAACAATGGAACCCATGTTTCCGCCGAAATACTCGTTATACAAAGTAATAGTAGGCACTTGCTTGGCGTCAAAATTAAACGACTTGGTTAAAAATATCAGCTCAGCCTGCACCATGTTGTAATTGGTCCAGTAAACCTGGCGGCTGGTAATATCCTGCTCCTGGAATACTTTTAACGGCGGCACCGGTTTCAGGGTAGCCGGTACGATATGGCTGGCATTTAAAACAGTCGTTAAGTTTTCCGCTGGTCTCGGACCGTAATACAACACGTGGTGTTCGTAGGTCGGGATACTTTTAATAATAGTTACCAACTCCTGCGGCTTGATTTTTTTAAGTTGGCTTTCCGGAATAATGTTAGTAAACGGATTTTTAGGTCCGTACTTGGCGTAATTGACCATGGCCACGCTGTGGATGGTATTCTTACTCCGTTTCGCATCGGCGCGTTCTTTTAAAATGCCAGCTACTAAGTCCGATAAAGCTTGCTGATCGGGTTTGGCGTTTTGCAGCACACTTTCGAACAAGGTTACACCTTTCTCAAAGCTGGCATCTAACCCCGACAAGCTTACGTAGACCTGCTCCTGCGACGAAAACACATCGAACGAACAGCCCAGCTTGTAAAATTCTTTTTGCAGTTCTTCGGCGCTGTATTTATCGGTGCCCAGGTATTTTAAATAATTTACCGCCAGCCCTAATTTTAAATTATTGTTCGTGCCGGTTTCCAAAACATAATACAAATTAAACAAGCCGTTTTCTTGGTTGCGGGTATAATACAGCGGTATATCCTGCTTTAATTTGGCTTCCGTGATATCTTTTTTATAATCCACGAATACGGGCTGCAGTTCGGTGGCGGGGGCAGCCATTACTGATTTATAAAATTCGGATTGCGCTTCGCGGTTTACGGCTACCGGAGTTATGACGGGTTTTTCCACCTTTTGCATGTTCGGGTCTTTACCGATGCGCTTGTATACCACTACGTAGTTGTTGCCGTAAAACTTGTTAGCCACCTGCACTACTTCTTGCTTGCTAATGCCGGCAAAATCAGTATTCCGGTTTACATAGTCTTTCCAGTCCTGGCGCGCGATGTAAGCGCTCACAAAAGCATCGGCGCGGGCTTCGTTGCTTTCGTACGATTTCATTAGAGCCATTTTGGCGTTGTTCACCACAGCCGGAATAAGCCAGTCTTCAAATTTGCCTTGCTTTACCAAAGCAATCTGGCCCAGCAGTAAATTCTTCACCTGATCTAAGGTTTGTCCTTCCCGCGGATTACCTGACAGCAAATGCGCCGAATAATCGTTCATGGTATAATCAAACGAGGACGCTTCCAGTACGGCTTGTTTCTGATTTAAATTTAAATCAATAAGCCCGGCCTGGCCGTTGGACAAAATCTGGCTGATCATTTTTAAAACCAAAGCTTCGCGGGTAGTTACCCCGGGAAAACGGAAGCCCAGCATCACGCTTTCGGCATTAGGCCCCAGCACTTCTTTGGTTACTGGCTTCGTAATGGGAGCTTCGGCGGGTGGGTTATAGTTGGGCAGCGGCTTGGATTTTAACTTACCGAAATACTTATCGATTACCCGAATGGTTTGATCCGGATCCAAGTCGCCGCTCATGGCAATGGCCATGTTGTTGGGCACGTAATACGTATCGAAGTATTTTTTAATTTCGGTGATGGAGGGGTTTTTCAGGTGCTCAATGGTACCAATGGTCGTTTGGGTGCCGTACTGGTGCGTTGGGAATAAACCTTCGAGCATGGCCGTAAATACTTTCTGGCCGTCGCTGTCCAGGGTGCGGTTTTTTTCTTCGTACACGGCCTCCAGCTCCGTGTGGAACAAACGGGGAACCAGTTCGCCGAAGCGCTCTGCCTCTACCATGGCCCATTTTTCCAGTTGGTTGGCCGGAACATCGCCGGTATATACGGTTTGCTCTACCGAGGTGTACGCATTGGAACCACTAGCGCCGATAGCCCCTAAAATTTTATCGTACTCATTGGCAATAGCAAACTTGGCTGCTACTCCGGATACACTATCAATCTGGTGGTATACTTTTTTGCGTTCGGCAACATCTTTTTTGGTGCGGTACACCTCGTAGAGTTGTTCAATTTTGTTAAGTTCTGCTTGTTCTTTCGCGTAATCCAGGGAACCTAGCCGGGAAGTACCTTTAAACACCATGTGCTCCAGGTAATGCGCCAGACCAGTAGCCGTAGCTGGATCGTTTTTGCTACCGGCCCGCACGGCAATGTACGTTTGGATGCGGGGCGCATCTTTGTAATCGGTTAAGTAAACCGTTAAACCATTTTCGAGCTTGTAAATGCGGGCTTTTAAAGAATCACCGGGGGCAGTGGTATAGGTGTATTCTTTTTGCTTAGGTGGAGCCGTTTCCGGAATGGAAGTGCTAAGCGGGGCGCTAGTTTGTTGGCTACTCGTTTTACATTGCGGTAAAACCAACACGGCAGCTAATAGCCAGATATAATAATGTTTTCTCATTTTGGTTTAAAAAAGATAGAGCAGCTTGTCGTGCTTATGGAATTAAATATAATAGAATTCCGGCTTATCAGATAACGATGTTCCGGAGTAATTATTTAACCCCACCGGCCTAAAGGCCAAGCTAAAAAGAAGTATCCAGGCCCAGCCGTTTTTTAATTTCCGGTAATATGGGGTAACGCTCGGCGAGGTAGTTATACTTATCAATGGAGGTATATAATTTAACTCCTTCTTCCTGGGTATTTACTTCAATTTTTACGTTAATGCGATTATTACGCAATCTGTTGCGCAAAGCCGCCAAAAACTCAGCGCGAAAAGAATTGAATTGTTCAATCTGCACGTGATTTTCTACGGCTAGCTCAATTACGTTGGTGGACGTAATCTGCACCGGCCGGTTCAAGATCATGTACTCCGACATTTTTCCTTCGGCTTTTTTCTGATCTTTCAGTTGATTCCAAATCGTTTCGAATTCAAACTGATTGACTGGTTGTACACTGGCACCAGTCAACGTATCCGGCTCATCTTCCTCCACTACTGCCGTAGGTTGAGACGCCATAGCTGGGCTTTGCACTTTTGCTTTTATATCGTTCAGGCTAGGCAGCTTTACAATCTTTTTAGCGGGAGCTAGTGGCGCAGTGGGCCGGGTAAATGGTTGCTCGGTAAATTGGTCTTCGGGGACTTTAGGGGCGGGCAAAGGCACAGTGGGTACCGGTGGTAACTTATTTATGGCCGTATCGGAAGTAACGGGAGTAGCTTCCAAGTGCGGCATCGTATTTCCGTTGGCAGGTGTGGCAGGTACTACAACTGGTACCGCATTATTCAAGACGGGTGCAGCAGGTGCTTTTTGACCGTTAGTAGCCGGCACCGCATTTGGAATAGGCGTACCCGCGCCATTTACCCCGGAATCAGATTCTGTGCTAGTTTTTTTTTTGACGTCGCCGTTTTGGGAGAAGTCTTTTGCAAAGGATACGGCCGCTGGCAGATGCACCAGTTTCATGAGGCACAACTCTACGTGCAGGCGCTGATTTTTGCTATTTTTAAAATTTTGATCGCAGGCCGCCACAATATTCAGCCCCGATAAGAGCAACGATAAAGAAGCTTTCTGAGCTTGTTGGGCGTACTTGGTTTTAATATTATCGGATACTTCCAGTAATTGCACCGTTACTGCATCTTTGCAAACCAGTAAGCTTCTAAAATGCTCGCCAATGCCCAGGATAAAATTATGCGCGTCGAAACCGTTTTTTAAAATTTCGTCGAATAACAGTAAAGCTCCTGGTAAATTACCAGCCAGAAAATAATCGGTTAATTTAAAATAGTAATCGTAATCAAGAATGTGCAGGTTTTCGACGGTAGCCTTGTAGGTAATCTGGCTGCCCGAAAAAGTCACCATCTGGTCGAAGATAGAAAGCGCATCGCGTAAAGCGCCATCGGCCTTTTGCGCAATCAGATGCAAGGCATCATCTTCCGCGGAAATTTCTTCTTTGCTGGCGATAGAACCCAGATGCTTTACCATATCCTCGATCCGGATGCGGTTAAAATCAAAAATCTGGCAGCGGGATAAAATGGTGGGAATAATTTTGTGGCGCTCGGTGGTAGCCAGAATAAAAATAGCGTAAGATGGCGGCTCTTCCAGTGTTTTTAAAAAGGCGTTAAACGCCGAGTTGGAGAGCATGTGCACCTCATCAATGATATAAATTTTGTACTTACCGGTTTGGGGGGCATAACGTACCTGTTCCACTAAACTCCGGATATCTTCTACGGAGTTGTTAGAAGCGGCATCGAGCTCGTGCACGTTAAAGGAAGCATTGTTGTTAAAACTCCGGCACGATTCGCAAACATTACACGCTTCGGTTTGCGGGGTTAAGTTCTGGCAGTTGATGGTTTTGGCCAAAATCCGGGCACAAGTAGTTTTCCCTACTCCCCTTGGGCCGCAAAATAAAAATGCCTGCGCCAGGTGATTACTGGTGATCGCATTTTTAAGCGTAGTAGTAATGTGGTGCTGCCCTACTACGCTGTCGAAGGTAGCGGGCCGGTATTTACGAGCCGATACAACAAAATTTTCCATCCTTAAACAAAGATAGGAAAACCGGACTTAGGTTGAAAGTTAAAAGTTAATCCTGCAAGTAACTATCTATAGTACAAGCAATTAAATTAAAAAAAGGCCCTAGCGCTATTTTAACTAGAACTTCCCAATCCTAAAAAAAACAGCCAATTACATTCGGTAATTGGCTGTTTTTTTAAATTTTTTACTTATTCATAAGTACTGATTGGCAAAATATTTCGGGTTCATTCCGCAATAAAGCAATGCGCATTATTCTGCGCGAACTCTGCAAAGGTTCGGGCTGGTCTTCCGGTAATTTGCGCTACGGTGTTGGTTACGTGAGCGCCATAACCGGCCTTCAAAATTTGATTTAGTTCCAGCATGGCGTCTACCATCCAATCGGGCAGATGCTGGCTACTCATGGCTTGCCGGGCCGCCTCTTCGGGCACATCTACGTAGGTAATGGTTCGCCCACTTACCCGGGATAGTATTCCGGCTACTTCTTCCACCGAAATAGCTTCCGGACCGGTTAGTTCTAAAGCCTCTCCATCGAAATTGGATTGGGTTAAAACTACTTTCGCGACGGCCGCAATATCATGCGCATCGATGTAACTTACTTTACCGGAGCCCAACGGCTGGTAGATTTTTCCTTCGTGCACAATAGAGGCTCCCTGGTAAGCAATAAAGTTTTGCATAAAAGAAGTTGGCCGCAGAATAGTATAAGGCACTCCTGAGCTTTCCAGATACTGTTCGGCTTCGCGGTGCCAGCGACCCATCTGAATACCGGGTTCGGCATCGGCCCCACTGGCCGACAATTTTACGATTTGCTTTACCCCCACTTCTTTGGCCATATCAATTAAACGCTTGGCTATTTCTACCTGGTCTTGGGTAAAAGGTGTAATTTGGAAGACACGGGTAACTCCGGTATACGCTACTCTTAAAGACTCCGGACGCGCGTAATCGATTTCTACTAAATCTACATTCGGGAAAACCCGGAAACGGTCGCCTTTAATAATGGAGTGCACCCCCGCCCGTACGCGAACATTTTGAGAAGATAAAGCTTCAATTACTTCATTGCCAACGGTGCCCGTAGCGCCGGTCACTAATATGGTTTCGTGCATAAAAACAAGAATTAAGGTAGTACAGGTAATGCGTACGCGAAAACGCCAACTTGGTAGCAGCTGTTTTTTTAACTAAACATTATTGAGGTAGTAAGCCGTAGAGCGCAAAAAAGTTTTGATTCTCTCCAAAATTTTAAAAATTACGACTGTTACCGCCTTATTTTTTAGCTATCCTAAAAAGTTTGCCGCCTTCGTTGCTGATAATTAGTTCGTGATTATTAATAAACAGGATAGCTTCTGCCTGCCCCGTTGCGGGAATGGCTAAACAGTTTTTCTTACCAGCAAAAAAGCTTCCCGCAGCATCCGTGCTATATAGGTAAATGTTACCGTAACCCAGCAACGCAATGGTTTGCCCATCCGGACTTATATCCGCGGCAGTGATCCGGGAAGCTATTTTTAAACTATCGGTTAAACTGGCAGTATAAGTGCCCGGTTGCGCGGGTAAAGTATACATTTTTACCCAACCGCGGGTACCCCGGTTTTTTGAAAAAAGATAAAGTTTGTTCCGAAAGTAAAAGAAAGCTTCGCAGTTAAAATTTTGTTTGGCTTTAACGGGTGGAAAAGCTTTCTGATCGGGATAAACAAAAGAAATAGTATCTACCTGCGCGAAGTTGTTTTCTTTAATCCGGTAAATGCGCAAATTTTGCCGGCTGTTGCTGTTATTGCCAAAATCGCCGATGTATAAATAGCCTAGATCATCTTTCGCGACATCTTCCCAATCCAAGTTTGTAGTTTGCGGAATAGCAAAGGTGTTTAATAATTGGCCTCTCGAATTTACTTGGTATAATTGGGGGGGATTGCCGCTATCAGCGTGCGTCCAGAAAGTTATATTATCCGGCGCTAATTCCAAGCCGGAGCTTTCCTTTACTTGCTTTTTAGCCATGCGGCCTGTTTTCTCTACTCGGTATTTCGGTTCGTTTACCAGAAAACCCGCGTGTTTCCGATCGGCAGCGCAGCCGCACCATAAAGTTTGAAAATAAACATATACGGTAAACAGTTTTTCGAGGAGCATGCTGGTTTTCGGGCAGTAATTTTTTAAAGTGGTAAGCAGTTAATTAAGCAAAAATTTAAAAAATTGCCTTGATTGCAGCACCCTGGCAAAACTCAAACAGCAGCTTTTATCTAAAAAGTAAGATAGGGCTTCACTTTCTGAAAGGTAGCATCATCGATGGTTTTAATATTGCGTAGATCTTCCAGGGAAGCAAAAGGCCCGTGTTGGGTACGATACGCTACAATGTGCCGGGCGAGTTTGTACCCTAAATAAGGATGCTGTTGCAATTGCGTTACCGTAGCAACATTTATATTTAATTTATTAGCCGCGAAAGACTCGCCCACAAACGTGTACTTGCGGAGGCTATCGATCATTTCGGGCGGTAAACCATAAACTTCCTGCAGCTGGTTGATGTTTTCGAAGCCACCTAATTTATCCCGGAACTTTACTATGCGAGCCGCCAGCTTGGTACCAATACCGCGCAACTTTTTCAACGCAGTGGTATCGGCCGTATTAATATCAAAAGGCGGCAGGCGGCTTCGTTCCCGGGAATAAGTAGTGCGTGGTTTGTTCGCGTAACTTGGATACGCTCTTTCCGTTCTTTCGCGGGCATCGGCGTACGGTTGGTTGGCTCTGCTGCCCGGCAAAGTTATATAGGGCTCTAGTTGCGCATACAACTCCGGCGGAAACCCGTAAATGCGTTTAATCTGATCTTTGTATTTAAATCCTTGCGCTTTGTCGCGGTACGTGAGCAATCGTTTGGCCACGTAGGCGGGTAAGCCAAATTTCTCCCATTGCGCCTGGGTTAAAGTATTCGGGTCGAAGGGTCGCAAAAATTCCGGCGGAATAGGTTTTACCGGGGCACTTTTCTTATCGCGGCGGTTATAAGCGTAAGGCTTGTTTTCGTACGGACTGGACTTAAGTTGGGCCGCCAAGCTATCGAGGATTTGTTGATCATGCCTTGGATCGTAAACGGGTTGCGGAGAGGGCCACCAGTAAGGCAAACTAACAATAATGATTAAGCCAAAAATTAAAAGAATAAAGCCGTTTGTTTCGCGCTGATTAAAATGAAAATAATTGCGAATCCAGCGTTTTAAACTTTTCATAAAAAAATACCAGTCTCTTATTAATTCCTGCAGCAGTTATTATTACAATATAACAATAACTGTTTGCCCCATTCCCCTTAAAATTTAAGGTTTACTTTCCCGGCTAACTGTCAGGTAGTTTGCTAAATCTTAATTTTGCTGCAACAGTGTTCTTTACAAAAAAGTGCTATTGCCTTGTTTAAACCTGTATTTTTTAAATTTTTGCCTCGTTACTAGCTATAAGGGTAGCTGACTCGCCACTACGGCAATGCCTTCGGTAAAAGTATGCGGCCGGAAACCTAATTGTTCTTCGGCTTTCGTAATAATAAATCCGGTACGGGCCGGGCGTTTGGCCGTTTGCGTGAAGCTACTCGCATCGGCGCGGGTTATACAGGATGCATCTAATTTAAAGTAATCGGCCACTTGCAAGGCCATGTCGTAGGGCGTAATCAATTCTTTACTCGAAACATTAAAAACCCCTTCGGCATCCTGATCGGCAATTAACCAGCAACCTAAAGCTAAATCTTCGGCCAAGGTAGGCGTCCGGAACTGATCGTTTACTACTTTAATGGGTTTTTGATTTTCCAGACTGTTTTTTACCCACAACACAATGTTCGAGCGACCGTAATCGTGCACAATGCCGTAAACCAACACCGTCCGGACGATGGCCCAACGAGCACTGCTTTGCTTTACTAATTGTTCCGCAGCCAGTTTACTTTCTCCGTAATAGCTAATGGGGTTTGCTTTTGCTTCTTCGTCGTAGGGCCCGGCTAAGCCATCAAAGATAAAGTCGGTAGATAAATGGATGAAATGCACGTTGTTTTCTTCGGCAGCTTTTACTAAGGACTCTACGGCGTCTACATTCAGCTTCCAGCAGGCTTCCTGGTTTACTTCACACTCATCCACGTTAGTCATGGCCGCCGTATGAATAATATGGGTAGGCTGGTGCAACGCTATAACACTCTTTACCTCGTCGGGGTTAGTAACATCTAAAGAAACAAAAGGCAATTGCGGGTACAAGGCTGCTAATTTGTTTTCACCCCGGGAAGTAGCCAGTAGCTCTACATCAGCATTAGGTAATAACAAAGTAACCAGTTTTTGGCCCAAAAGTCCGTTGGCTCCAGTAATTAAAATCTTTTTTTTCATGCAAATTCTAGAATTCTTGAACGTAGTGCTTAATACCCGATTTTAAAATCAGAACTAGATATTAGTTAAATTTAAAATTTTACTCCTGAAAGCTTTAATTAACCCCTTAACTCTTAAGCTGAGTAAAAGTACAAAGAAAAGGTTATTATCAGCAGTTCTTCTTTTCTGTTAGCCGCTAACCGCATAATTTTTTAAAATTCTTCTTTTGCCAAATCGCGAAAGGTTGGGATCACCCCTCGTTTACCCGCAATTACCGCAACTTTTTTAAAACAAGGCTTTACTCGAACAGGTATACTAGTTACTTAGATTTAATCAGAAACTTAAAATTAAAGTTATTTCATATAATGGAAGTACAAAATAACAACCTGGAGCTATTATTTGCCGATGATACCTACCAGCTTACCGGAGTAGCCATTTCTCAGGAAGGACGCTTATTTACGAATTATCCTTTATGGCCTGGTCCGCACCAATATAGTGTAGTGGAAGTGTTGGCAAATAACCAGGTAAAACCTTACCCCAATGCAGAAATGAATAGCTGGCAGAATGGTGAGGATGGTAAAAACAAATGGGTATGCGTGCAAGCGGTATATATTGATGCCGAAAACAGTCTTTGGGTAGTAGATCCCGCTTGTCCGAACATGGAACAAGTATATCAGCAAAGTTATAAGCTAGTAAAAATAAACTTAGCTACCGATGCCATTGAGCGGGTTTATACTTTTGAAGGTGTACTCAGCGCTAAAAGTTACCTAAACGACGTGCGGGTAGATACGCAAAGACAAATCGCATATTTAACCAACTCCAACGAAGGCGGCATTGTGGTGGTAGATTTAAATTCTGGAGAAACGCGACAGTTGCTCCAAAACCATTACTCCGTCAAACACGATCCGGAGTTTACCTTACTCGTAGACGATAAAGAATTAAAAAAAGCGGCGAACCTGTGCACATCCACTCTGATGGCATTGCCCTCTCGCCCGATGGAGAATGGCTGTACTACAAACCCTTAACCGATAATAAGTTGTACCGCATTCAAACGGAATACTTACGCAATCCTGATTTAAGCGAGCAAGAACTAAAAATGCACGTGCAAGACCTTGGCCGCTTTACTACTACCGACGGAATGATTTTTGACCTGGATGGCAACTTGTACTTGGGCGATTACCAAAATTACGCGATTGTTCAGATTACTCCTGATCTGGAAATGAAAACCATCATGAAAGACGATCGGCTCATCTGGCCGGATAGTTACTCCTTATCCACAGATGGGCATTTGTACATAAGCTGTTCCCAGATAAACAAACAACCCGACTACAACGAAGGTAAAAACCAGCGTACCCTGCCCTATACGATTTACCGGATGCCGCTACCTTAGTGCTTCGTAGATTAATTTAAATTTATCTTACTATACCACTGGTTCACTTCACACGAATTTACTTATCAGATTTGATCTTGGTATCAAGGAGGTTAGTAGGTGGTTCTATGACTTCCTAGATTAACCGGAAACTAACAAATGACTGATAATTCATAATTCAGATATTAGAGCTATTTCAAAAAATTTACAAGAAAGCACGCGGAAAGTAGAGTTCTTTACTGTCCGCGTGCTTTATACGCTCATTACTTCAAAAATCTCTTAGGAAGTTATTTATTTTTAAATTTTTGCATGTTTTGAAGTAGAAAAATGATACTAATCAAAGTATAATTTTCTATTTAATCAATAAGCTTTATAAATAAGTCAGGTAATATAGTTTTATGATATATTCGGATAAACATATTTCAATTACAAAATAAAACCAGGTTTATACAACCAAAATGACATTTCTTCGTAACTAATAAGTCGGTTTTGGAGTAAATAAGATAAAGTAAAGAAATTTAAAATGGGATTAATTGAGGTACTTGTATTTGGAATAATTGGAGCAGTCTCTGGCCTTGTATTGGGATCTGTAACTAGTACTTGCAAAAAGGTTTTTACCGAAAGAAAGTTTTATTATACCGTAACTACTTTTATAATCCCTATTTTAACTTGGTTACACGTTATAAGAAGCTAAAATTTAAAAATACCCACTAATAAGCGTTTTCGTTTCCTTTAACTGCCTGCCAAATAGTTAAAACTACTATTCTTAAATCCAGTAAGAACGACCAGTTTTCCAGGTACCAAAGATCGGCTTCTACTCGCTTCGACATCAACTCGGTTTCTTTCGTTTCTCCTCTAAAACCATTTACTTGCGCCCAGCCCGTAATTCCGGGAGTAAGAAACTGACGCACCATGTATTTGTCAATTACTGCTGAATAATCCTCCGTGTGTTTGAGCATGTGCGGCCGTGGTCCTACAACCGACATATCGCCCAACAAAACATTTATAAATTGCGGTAATTCATCCATGCTGGTTTTACGAAGAAATGCACCTACTTTGGTTACCCGCATATCTCCTTTATAAGTTTGCTTCGTATCCGAATCGGCGTTTTCGGTCATGGTTCTAAATTTAAAGCAATAAAAAGGCTTATTATCTTTACCGGAACGAAGCTGTTTGAAAAATACGGATCCTTTTGAATTTAATTTGATAATAATACCCAACAGGGGTATTAACCAGCTTAGCACAAAAACAATCACTAATAAAGAAAATACTACATCAAATACTCTTTTCCGGATTTCGTTCGTCTTATTTTCCAATGGCTCAGCCCGGTGCACTAAGATCGGGAATTTACCATTTTTGCCGGTATATACATCTTGTTCCAGGAAATCATTAATATCCGGCACCATTTTAAATCGGATCATCTGTTTGTCTGCTTCCTGCATCAACGATTTTATTCTGCTCACCTCTCTGTTGGGCAAGGCACAATACACTTCCGAAATGCCTGATTTTTTCATAAAATCAAAGCAATCGTTAATGTCGCCTAAATGCGTTTGATCTTCCAGATTTAACCCGGCATTATCATCAAAAATACCTTCTACTTTATAGCCTAACTGCGGATTAGTATTTAAATATTTACTCATTTCAATACCCGCTCTACTGGCCCCTAAAACCACAATCCGGGTATACTCCACCCAGAATTTTCGTTTTGAACGTCTGATAGCTAAAAAATAAAATTTCCAAACAGGCATCAAAACACTTGTCGCCGAGTGAAAAGCTATTAAGAAGGTTGAGGAAAGGTTTAAAAAAGGAAAGGCAAGATTCAGGGAATATATAGCGATATAGTATGTAACTAAAGCCAGCAGAGTAGCTTTCATAGTTGGCATAGCATCTCTACTCAATATATTATTATATAAACCGAATAACTTAGCACAATAAAACCAAAACAGATTTAAGAGCAGAAAATCCAGTTTATATAGCTCGGATATATGCTTCACTAATGAAATATTATCGGCAATGCTTAAAGCTATAACAATCGCAATATTTAAGATTAAGTAATCAACTGCAATATTGATATACTTAAAATAGGTGGTGTATTTGTGTGTCATTTGCCTATAAAACGGTGTAAGTGGTTATTTGCCAGTAAATAGAAATACTTAAATTTTTTATTGAAATTTTAACAATAAATAATTTTAGCAAATATATACAATATTTAATATATATATATTTATTTAAATAAAAATAATTTATATTTAAATAAAACAACCAATTTCGCAGAGACAGGAATCAAAATGGCTTATTTATAACAATGATACTCATTAATTTAATTATATATAAAAATAATGTAAAATTATTTATTAAAGAGGGTTAAAACAATACATATATGTATTTACATATTATATAATTGATATGTAAACATTATTTGAAAATTTATACACAGAAGCATTTTTTTATAGTAATTTTGAATTGTAAGAACCAATAAGTGTAATTTATAATTGTGCTTGTGTGTATATAGAAGTATAGTACTTGCAAAAAAGATTTATTTTACAAAACATGCTATTTAAGTAAAATAAGCTTTCTGTATAAAAATAAAATTGAAGGAGTATGTGCAAGTGAGCTATAAACAAAGCCGACTTTATTATTTTTAAATAAAGGAACTATACTCTTATTGATATACCTGTTACCTAAATGAACTAAAAAGATATAGTTACTAAAAATGAAAAAAGCCTTAATTACCGGCATTACAGGCCAGGATGGTGCTTACTTAGCCGATTTATTATTAAGTAAGGGTTATGAAGTTCATGGCATTAAACGCCGAAGTTCTTTGTTTAATACCGATCGGATCGATCATTTATACCAGGATCCACACGAAGAAAAAATTCGTTTTCGGTTACACTACGGCGACTTAAGTGACTCCACTAATATTATCCGGATCATTCAACAAGTACAGCCTGATGAAATTTATAATTTAGGAGCTATGAGCCACGTTAAAGTAAGCTTTGACACTCCCGAATATACCGCTAATGCCGACGGAATTGGCACCCTTCGTATTCTGGAGGCCGTTCGCTTATTAGGATTAACCGAAAAAACTAAAATCTATCAAGCCTCTACTTCCGAACTATATGGTTTGGTCCAAGCGGTGCCTCAATCCGAAACTACTCCTTTCTATCCCCGTTCGCCCTACGCCGTGGCTAAGTTATATGGCTATTGGATAACCGTAAACTACCGCGAAGCTTATAACATGTATGCTTGTAACGGCATTTTATTTAACCACGAAAGTCCATTAAGAGGTGAAACCTTTGTAACGCGAAAAATTACACGCGGGGCAGCTAAAATTGCGATGGGTTTACAAGATAAGCTTTTCCTGGGTAATCTGGATGCCCGCCGGGATTGGGGTCATGCCAAAGATTACGTAGAAGCCATGTATTTGATACTGCAACAAGACAAACCCGAAGACTATGTGATTGCCACTGGTGTTACAACAACTGTCCGGGACTTTGTAAAAATGGCTTTTGCAGAAGTAGGTATTCAATTAGCATTTAGTGGAGAAGGTGTGGATGAAAAAGGTATTGTTCAATCTTGTATTAATCCAGACTATTTACTTAAAGCAGGTAAAGAAGTAGTTGCCGTAGATCCGCGTTACTTCCGACCCACCGAAGTAGATCTACTCATTGGTGATCCCACCAAATCGATGACCCAATTGGGCTGGCAGCCTAAATATGACTTACCAGCTTTAGTAAAAGAAATGATGGAAGCTGATGTAAACCATTTTGTGCAGGAAAAAATGCTGCAAGAAGCGGGTTATCGTGTAAAGAACCAGTTTGAATAGATGCAACCAACCGATAAAATTTATGTAGCCGGCCACCGAGGCATGGTGGGCTCGGCTATCATCCGGAAATTAGAAAAAGAAGGTTATTCGCATATTATTACCAGCACATCTAAAGATTTAGATCTCCGAAATCAAGTACAAGTTAATGAGTTCTTTACCATCCATAAACCTGATTATGTAATTTTAGCAGCGGCAAAGGTTGGTGGTATTGTGGCTAATAATACTTTCCCTGCCGAATTTCTGTATGATAATCTGATGATTCAAACTAATGTAATACATGCGGCTTATATAAGTAAGGTGCAAAAATTACTATTTCTGGGATCTTCCTGCATTTATCCAAAATTAGCGCATCAGCCCTTAAAGGAAGAATACTTATTAACTGGGGAATTAGAGCCAACTAATGAAGCTTACGCCATTGCCAAAATAGCAGGTATAAAATTGTGTGATGCCTACCGTACGCAATACGGTTGTAACTTTATCTCGGTGATGCCTACTAATTTGTATGGTCCTAATGATAATTATGACCTGCAAAACTCGCACGTATTACCGGCGTTACTCCGAAAGTTTATTACTGCTCGGGAAAATCAGGAGCCATCCGTAACAATCTGGGGAAGTGGCACTCCCAAACGCGAGTTCCTGCACACCGACGATTTAGCTGATGCCTGCTTTTATTTAATGCAAACTTACAACGAACCGGGCTTAGTTAATATAGGAGTTGGCGAAGACATTTCCATTCTGGATTTAGCCCAACTCATTCAGAAGATAGTAGGTTATAAAGGTGAAATTAAGACAGACACCGGCAAGCCCGATGGTACTCCCCGCAAATTAATGGATGTTTCTAAACTAAAGTCATTGGGGTGGCAAGCTAAAACCTCTTTAGAAGAAGGCATTTGTAAAGTATACGAAGAAGTTAAAGATTTTAACTGGAAGTAATATGCCCACTAATACGTACAGTAAGCTACGTGCCTTCTAAATACTAAGAGCGGAACACATTTGTTCCGCTCTTAGTATTTAGAAGGTTTTCACTAACAGCTATAATTTAATAACCTAACCATAACTATGCCCAGGTGCGCAACTCTTATACTCCGTTTCGAGCTATTTGCTTGTACACAAAATATCTGTAGACTAGGTAGTAAACTTATTCAGCCATACAATTCTGTAAAAAACGAAATTTTTTATCCAAAAATCTAAACCAAAATGTTTAAAGAATGATTACACATCAGCTTGAAACCAGTTATTGTTTAATGAACGGGATAGTTTTAACAGAACTAATATTATTAAATTTTATCAGATAAAAGCCTTGGCGTAAGAACGCAACATTAACCGAAGTAACCGTACAACCATTACGCAGTAGCCATTTTTTAATTCTTCGGCCATCCGCAGAAATAATTTCGACAGAACCATTACTTAATATTTCCGGATGCTTTATTTGTAACATACTTTGTACCGGATTGGGATAAACCACAAAATCAGAAGAAGCACTATGCCCTTTATCATCCGGCGATGAAACAGGTATAGTTTCTAAAGAAATAGTATCTGCTAAATTTAAAATCTGTGGCACCTTACGGCTTGACTCAGAGGCAGCAGACACCGGAGAAGTTACAGAAAAAAGCATGCTTTCAATATCAATCACCCGTGAATAATTAAAACCATTGCCAAAGAAATACAAGCGCAATGTTTTAGGATTCCGCCAGTTACTTTTCGGATCAAAAACTTTCGTGTTAATGGCAGGATACTGTCCATAGGTAACTACCATGCTCCCTTTATTAGCAGTAATAGTAATGGGTTGGGGTTTGCTACCTTCTGTTCGCATAATTATCTCCGAACCTTGCGCTATTATTCTGGAATTAGCTTGTACATACGTTTTCCAATTATCACTAAAATCAATGCTCTGAAAAGTTCGGACTATTACTTTTCCTTGATTATCCAGCACTTCCAAATAACTTCCGCCAGATTCATCAAAACCATCGGCAACATATCTATTTGGATAATTGCCTTCGTAACTGATTATACCAGTTAACTTCCAAGCTACTAAATTGCTAAAGTTTCCTAAGTTCCTAGAGATTGAATAGTTACCTAAATTTTGGGTGAAAACAGCAAATAAATCCGGAGATTGTGCTTTGAAAGACTTAAAACCTGTGCGGGCGCTCCACCATTTACTATAAAGTTGGGAATAATCTTCTGCTACAGGGTCTCTTTTCCACCCGTATTTATCATTTTGTAATATTTCCTGATAAGGTAAGTTTTCTAAAAGATCAAACCCACCGGATCTGTCGGGAGCAACAACCGGAGAAAGTTGTGCTGCAGGTATAATCTGTTTATGCTGGCTTAAACTAGCCCATGACAAGGAAACAGCGGCAGGTTTAAGATGCTGGAAATATTCTAGCCGGATAGGATAACGTTTACCGCTTTTTAAGGTTATAGTGGCGCTATTTTGGGTTACTGTTTGCTTCTGCCATTTATCTATTAAAAGTTTACCATCTACCCACAACTTTACACCATCGTTGGAATTAGTAAAAAAAGTATATTCCTCGGAGTATAATGGCTTTACGTAGCCCATCCAGCTAACCGAAAAATTTTCGGAACTGGTAAGATTTGTATTTGCCGGTTTGCCATCCAACCATCTAAAATTGATTAAGGGATCAACCCGAGTAGTTATAATATTAAAATTATTTAGATCTGTTCCTGCAAAGTATTGACCTAACAAACCTTGCTCTTTTGCAACTAATTTAATCGGAATGGCTTGTTCACGGATAGTATTTAAACCATTTATTTTCCAGCGATGGATTCCTCCGTGCTCTGATTCATCGTTATGATACAAGTAAGCCGCTCCATCACTGGTTTTTACAATAACCGGTGAAAAACTATTACCAGCCATTCCTTTAACGGCTACTTTCCCTGCTATATCCCAGCGGGTGATGCCAAACTGACCAACAAATAGTCCGTTATCGTAAAAATGATTCCATTTATTAGTTTGACCTTGCTTCCAAAATTCACCGTGATAGCCCCAGATGATGCTTTTATCTAAAGCCATGGCCACGCTGCCGGCATATTCTACCCCATTACCGTTATCAAATGCCCCATCTGCCGGAAAAATACCCTGGTAATCCGGAGATGTTCCTAAAGAGGTTTTCCAGAGCCATTTATTAGTCCCGGCTTTAATACCGCCTAAATGGTAACCTAACCGGCCGCGCCCCCATCAAAAGCAACTACTATTCCCGACGAAGTTGTTTCGCCGGTGCGCACAACGTGTCCTCCTACTACGGGGTCTTCGGAAGTAATTGGCGGTGAGGACGCAATAGTTTTTTCAATGCCCCATATAGGATTTTTGGTAGTATCGAAACCCATTAATATCTTTTTACTCCAAGTGAGTATGCTGTTCTCTTTGGTTTCTCCCGAAATTTTCCGTAAAGAACCATCGGCATATAATTGGTAAGAACGATCTAGCTCTATGCCTGTAAACCGAATTCTGGCACCAGGTACCAGTTCTACAATCTGGTATTTATTTTTTGGAGTCGGCAAGAAACCATAAGTTCGATTGTTTTTTAAAGTATGAACAAACTGAAGATTAATTAAACTTTTATTATCTACATTGGATAAAGTATTTTTTAAAAAATAGCCCCAGTTTTTTGTTAATTGCCAGGATCCATTAGTAGCCGCCAGGGGTTTGCTGTAATCTACTTTAAACTCTAAGTAATTGGCGAAAACCCGGCTAGGGTTATTTTTATCTACTGTGCAGCTATAAAACCCCGGCAAATACATAATTCTTTTTATATAATTCCGATTAGCCGAATAATGTTGCGCCCGCCTGTTGCCAGTATCACCCACCCAAAAAGAATTATTAGACTGGAAAGCAATAAAACTACCCGCTACATTTTGGCTGGGATCGTTAAAATAAAACTTACTGTTGTTTACCGTTGCATTAGTAGCATACCCGCCAGCTTGTCCGTAAGTCCAGGCGGCAGCCCCCGTTACATTACTAAAAGCTTTTAATTGCTGACTATTTCCCCCGTCAGCCACAACCACAAGGGCTCCATTATGTGAGGCCGCTAAACCCTGTGGATCTGCTAGCCCACTAACAGATACGCCCGTACGGGAAAGAGTGCCGATACTATTTACTTTATATTTAGTTAATTTGCCGCCAGTTTGTACCCATAACCGGTCGGTGTTATCTACCGCTAATAGCCCTACATCAGTTATAGTTAAAGTTTTAATTAAAGCACCGTTAATTTTATGAAGCACGTAAAGTTTATTTAATTTTTTGCGCGATACGAACAAAAAAGAACCTTTTTTTTGAACTGCTAATCCGGTTGGTACCGAGCCTAGAGCATCAACTGCGCTTATAGCACTACTATAAGTTCTACCCCAGGTAGTGGACTGAGTCTGGCCTTTAGCAAACTTTACTTCGGCATCATTGCTTACCTGGGATGCCCAGACAAAAGAACGGGTAGGCTGAAACGGGTCAAATCCAGCCCAATAAACCTTATTATCATCTGTGGCTACAAAAGTTGTATTCTGGCCCGTACCTGTATGATCTAAAAACAAGGGTTGTCTGATTTGAGGATTATTTAAATGAATCTTAAGCTGAGCGGGAGAACCTTCATTATAATGAGTGGCTATATAAGCAGTATTGCCAGAAATGGCCATACCGGCTATGCCTTGCAATGATCGCAGCACCTTAGAACCAGTTAAACTATCGGATGTATTCCCAATAACACCCTCCCAGGTATACGTAACATTATTAGAAAGCACCCGAATAGTATAGTTAGCATCCGCCACACGCCGTCCTTGGTCGTCGGTGCCGTCCCAGGTTCCGGTATGCGTGCCCGCTTTATAGAAAATACCACTCCAAAGTGTTTTTATCAGAGTGCCATCTGTAATATAAACACCCGCACTAACTCTAGCACTATTGCTTAAGGTAAATGTAAAAGAAGTAGAAGCAGGCAATGTCGTCCTATTACTCCCATATTTATTCTGTACAAATTTATTTTCCTTAATTGAAGGACTAGCCTTTTTACTAAACGCAAGAGCTCTTCTGAAATCAAATCTAAAAAAACTTGTTTTAAATTCAGGTGAGATAAAAACAAGAATAAGAGACAATACAACTAGAAATTTTGCCTTAAACATAACAAATAAAAAACCTTGAGTTTTATTACTCAAAATTAATATATAAATTTACTGATATTTTATAATATTCGTTCTATAAGCAGGTGATAATTATTAGAAAATAGCTGCCGGAAACACAAAAGCGATCTATAAATAGTAATTAGCGTGTTGAGTCAATCATAAAACTTTATAAAATTAAAAATCAATGTGATCCGATGATCTAATAAAAGGGATTAATTTTAACTCTCCGGTAGTAGCTATGGCAACAAAAATTTAAAAAAATCTAATTTTCACAGCAAACTACTTGCATTCGTATACCTTGTTTACACTTCCTTTTATCATACCTATTATTTACTAAAATTTACATCCAGTAAGTATTTTTAACTCTGAATACAAATAAATTTTATTATGATAGCAAGTCTGTAATAACATGAAAACTAGCACAGCTTCCCCCAATAAAGACCTTAAGGCTAATCTGATTTTGAAAAATAATTATTTGAGATCTCTATTACTATTCTTCCTTTCTTTTTTATTTATTCTGATTGTTATAGCCATTGATATTATTTTCATCCATAATCATTCAGTATCTGGGCTTTGGGAAGGCGGATTTTTACACAGAAATTTTATTTACGAACTAATTGAAGAAAATAAACCTCAATTCAACGAGCTTTATTTAACACGAACAGCATTAATAGGTAGCAGTAGCTTTCTATTAATTTACGGTATAAAATTGTTTTCTCATTCAAAGAAAGAACAATGTATTAATGATAATACAAAAGAAAACACAATTGAATTATTTGCACAAGGAAGAATACCAGTTAAAATTAAAAAGGCAATCATTCTTACTGTTATTTCATGTTCTATCACCTTTATAGCACTATTTATAAAAAACCCAGAAAAGTTTTCGGACATTAGCCGCGAAGATCAACTTATCGAAATCATCACGGCCTATCTGTTTTTCTTGAGTTCTGCCATTTTTATTTATTTAAGTTTTAAATTAAAACACCAGCTCATTTCTGAATATAAATCAGTTTTAGCAATTTCTATTTTGTTTGGATTATGCTTTTTTGTAATAGGTATGGAAGAAATTTCTTGGTTTCAACGAATTTTTACGATAAAAACACCAAAAATATTTGAAGGGAATATTCAAAATGAAATGAATTTACATAATTTCTATTCCAACGAAACAGAAAATGTATTTTATTTTTTTCATTTATTTTCTTGATATTATTCCCTTTTGTGAATGATTATACCTATTTTTTTAAAAAAAAGAGTGCCTTATTGTTTTTTATACCTAGTCGGTTTATTGTTTTAGTAAGTTCTACATTTGTTGCCTACAATTACGACATGTGGAATATAGTGTTCAGTCAACTAGCTTATTTTACTACTCTATGGATTTTGTTTAGTTATAGTAGATTCTATACAAACCAATGGCAAAATATATTTACAATAAGTATTGTTCTACTTGTATGTTTATTTACTCAAGTTATATATTTAGCTTTTGGAAATAACTTTATCAGAAGTTGGGATATTACGGAGTATAAAGAATTATTTATCGCGTTAGCTTACTTCATGTATTCAATTGAAACTTTAATAAATAAAGAAAGTCTTATACTTAATAAAACAAACACCTAAATTGTTTGTTACAATATATTTTTGACGAAGCTTTGCCATAATCAGAGTAAAATCAGCAAATAGGTTTTGTAGATTATAAATAAGGCATGAAACGATCTTTCAAACCAAATTAAAAAAAACTACTTATACCAAAACCATCATCAAACTACAAAGCTATAATTACTGAATCTTAGTTTTTGACAAAACAAAATCTTGAATCTATTTGCAAGCATACTATTCTAATAATATTAACACACATTCTTTTAGAATTTAATACCAAGTATTTCTGTATCAATTAAATCTAAAATTTCTGCATCTACCGTACGATCAAACTTACGGGCAAAGAGGCACTTATTTTGCTGAATAGCTCTAAGATCAGTTTTGGTAAAAATTTTATTAACCCTAGACCAATCTATATAATGTAATGTATCATTCTCCAACTTGTTAGTGTAGCTAGAATTGCCAATAATCGTTTGAAATAAAATTTCGTCCGGCACGTATACAAACCGGAAAAAGCGAAAATAGCTAGGATGCTTGCTAATAAATTGGTGAATATACTTTACATGCTCTTGGTGCAAACACCAAAATTGCGCTCCACCGTACGGGTGCAATCCACCAGGAATGGTTCTTTTATTTATTAGTTTTGATATTACTTTTTTAAAAATATTCTTTAAAATATTTCCATTTGAAGAAATAGGTAGCCAAGGTAAAATATAGTACAATTTTTGGGTGATTATATGCCAATACTCTATCCGGTTCCAGCCACCGCGTTCACCTTCCCATTCATCAAATGGAAACGGATTAAAATTAATGAAAGATTGTCCTTGGTGCTCTTGCAAAAATTGCTGTATGTACTCGTTAGTTTTAATTGGGTAATCCTGACCACTTAGCAGAATCAAATAATCAAATGCTATATGGTTATTAATTAATTCTTTTATACCCTGATAAGTAGCTTGTACAATCCCAAATCCAGCCCAAAAACAAGTAAAACGTTTTATAAAATGTACGTTTTGAAGGCATTTTAACTCATTTATAATACTTTTATAAATAGCAGGATCTACCTTCTTGTCAATATGGATTAAAAAAATTGCTGATTCTGTATGAAGCCTTTTTACTAAACGTATTAATTGCTCTGGGTACCGGTGCGCTAAGATTATATAGGCTATCTTCATCTGGCTAATTTTACTACTCGATCTAATCATGCTAATCAAACCCATGAAAGTTGACCTGCATTTCTAGTTTTATTCATGCATCTTTACGGCATTTTACTTAAATGTAAACACTTATTTTAACAAGGTTTAACTTATAAAACTAAAAAAAATACTCTTAGTCAACTAAGCCAATCTAGTTTACAAAAGTTAATGAAATATTATAAGACAATTTTTCTTCGACTTATTTACTTTTTTGTCGGAACTGTAGCCCGTATATTGCCGTACTGGATAAAGGCCCGTAGTATCCAGATTCTTCCTTCTTTGCGTAATTATCCACTAACTCCTCCTGTTAACATTAATAATTTACCTAAGAGCTTTGCCCAAAATTTTGCTACTATTATTAATATTCCTGAACGCCACATTTATTTATTGAAAAATGTAAATGTACTTGGCGCTGGGGTAATTTTTAAAAATTTGCGAATATTTATACCGAGCTTATCCTGGTTACAAGATTTTCAATCTTTTCGACAAGGGCATATACTTGTAAAACAATGGAATAAATGCGTTTCTAAAGTTGAGTCTGAACCCGTTGCCTTGGTTTATGATTATTGGGCATCAGTAAATTATTTTCATTGGATGGTAGATTCTCTACCGAGGTTATTATTAATAAAAAATGTTTATCCTAACTGTTTATTACTAGTACCTGCAGAATTGCCGGAATATATAAGGAAAACAACTTTGCTGTTTGGATTTGATAGATTATTATTATTAAAACGGTTTGATTCGTATAAGATAAAAAAATTAGTCTTTCCAGAACTAACAGCTCCTTTATCATTTCAAGATCCTAATTTAATTAACAAAGTGCGCAGTATTATTTTGACTAAGTTAAATTTGGTAAGTAAAAAACCCGTAAAGCGCATCTATGTTTCGCGTTCCCATCAATCCGTAAGACAAATAATTAACGAGAAAATTCTTATCTCGACTCTAAAAAAACACGCGTTTGAAATAATCTTTTTTGAGGAACTTACTTTTGAAGAACAAATAGCTTTAATGCTGGATACCGCCATAATCGTTTCGGTTCATGGAGCAAATCTTACCAACATCATGTTCATGAGCCCGGGTTCTGTTGTAGTTGAGCTTATGAATAAAAACTTTAACAATCCATCTTACTTTTCTTTATCGGCCGTATTGTCTTTACCTTATTATTGCATCCCATGTGATTTAGCTAATCCTTTAATTGATTCACAAGATTACGTACTTAATAATAACGCAGCTCTAATAATTGACATAAAAGAAGTGGAAAATACTCTAATAACTGCTTTAAAAGATATTTTTTAAATTTGTTTTTAAAGCTACTTGATTAATGAGAATTTATATAAACATTCACGTACCTATTCTTTCATATATGTTTCAGACATATATGAAAGCTGTAAGATTAATTTCTCATATACTTCCAAAAAGGTTTAAACATTATTTTTAAAAGCAGCTTTGCTAACCAAAATTTTCTTTGCCTTAATCCCCTGAATTTGTATTGCTTAATCGAATTAAAACTTCTCCATGCTTCTTTATAATTACCCGCCATATAATCTAACTCAAACAGAATAGAATAATGAAAGCAAATAAATACATCAATCTTATGACGGTATATTGAAGGCAAATGTGGCTGAATTATTTGGTTAAAAATTGCGAGCTGATAATTGTTGCGATATAAAGAAGCTCCCGACCAAGCTCCTCCTTTATGCACCCGGTATACAGCCATGGGTTCTTTTAAATATTTTCCCTTTCCGTGTTCCAGTAATAAGAAGTAAAATCCCATATCTACAATAGGCAAGGTGTAAAACCAGTCAGGAAGTTTATTTCCTAATATGTTTCTGCATAAAAAAGAAGGTGTATTTACCGGGTTTGTTTCGTCTAAGAAATGTTCAAAATCTAAAGTATCGTCCGTATTCCGGGGAGGATCCACAGACTCCCCGCGGGAATCATCTTTTTCGTTTATTATTGTAACTTTGTGAAAACAAAATACAATATCCGTATTTGCCTCCATAAAGTCTACCTGCTTTTGTAACTTGTACGGATCCGTCCAATAATCATCCCCGTCCAGCCAGGCTACGTACTTACCCGTGCACAAGGGGTAAGTAGCATGAAACATGGGATTACAACCTAAATTTTTTTCAGGTAAAAAAAGCTTTATTTTGTCTGGATGTTTATCTTGATAAGCTTTTACAATTTCCCGGGTTTTATCCTGAGAACAATCTTCCCCAATAATGATATCATAGTCGAAGTTTGTTTTTTGCATTAATACGCTATCAATAGCTTCTGCTATGTATTTATCATGATTATAAGTTGTTATCCAAACACTAACTAAAAGCATACTATTATCATCAACTACTAAATGCCAAATGTTTATGAGCGCTTAATTCCATAATACATGCCTTTACCAAAAAATCCTGTAGCATCGTATACAGGCTCGATATCAATATTCCGGAACGCCTGTCTATACTGCTCATCGGTCCATAGGCCCATGATATGCTTTTCTCTAAAGTTTTCTACTCCTTCAGGGCTTGCTACCAGATAATGAATATCGAAAACAGAAGTAAGAGCTTCTAATTGACTTTTATACATCCATGCAATTTTAAGGTCTGGTTGATCTACAAAATTGGCTGTAATTCTATCTACCCAGTAATTCTCGGGAAATATCCAAGGCTCCACCAGGAGTAATCCACCCGGGTTTACGTGTTCAGCCATCTGTTTTAGCGTATTATTCAGGTTTTCAATTGTGCGAACATAGGCAATAGAACTAAACAAGCAAACAACGGCATCAAAGGTTGTATCTAATTTAAAATTAGTCATGTCCCCGTGATAAAAAGGCACTTCTGGGCAGCGCTTTTGAGCAACTTCTAACAAGTTAGTATCCAGGTCTAAACCTGCTACCGTTAATTCTTCTTTTAAATATTCCAGATGTTTTCCTGTACCGCATGCTACATCCAATAAAGATTTAGCTTTAGGATTATATTGCTTAATTAGTTTGACTAATTTATCACAAGCAACTTTATAATCTTTGAAATGGTACAGAGCATCGTAATACTGCGCTGTTTTTGTAAACATTACAAAATATGATATAAATAGTAGTTTATTTTATTATTTACTATCGAGGTGATTTATAAACGTAAACAGTATATTCATACAAGCCGTATTCATGCCGAAAAACAAAATGCCGGCTTATATTTTTTTTTAAAAAAGAAGCTAAAAGATCCATTGATAGATGAAACAAGTCTTCCCGTTCCCAATCTACCTGCTTCGACATAACATTGAAAGCAATACCGCGATGAGCTTTACTAAATACTTTTAAGATTAATTGTTGAAAATAATGCCACATTGCTTCAAAAGTTAAACCACGCTTTTCGGTAAAAACACCGTTCATTACTACGTAATCACTTTCCGGCATTTTACTATCATCTATTAAAACATCCAAACAGTAAAACTGTAAATGTGGATACTTATTTTGTGCAACCTCTATGTACTTCGGGGAAATATCGAGACCATAATAGATAATTTGCGAAAAAAAGTTTTTTTGAATATAATCATACAGCTGACTGGTACCGCAACCAAAATCCAAGAGTGATATAGTACTACTCTTTCCTTCTCTAATCACATCCAACATAACTTGGTATCGAATCAGAACATCTTGCAGATTCGGCCAATCCACTCCTAAATGAGTATCCCCGTGCTTTGCTAAACAATCTTCATAATGGTTTACAATCTCTAAATATTGCTTATTATTTTCCATGCCATTTATACTTTTGTAAGTAAACCCAAATGCTATGTTTAACTTAAATAATCAGATGATTTGTGTCTTCTATTTACCTTACCGCGGTAATTATTAGAACTCCTAATTGTAATATGCACCTTTCACAGATAAATACCAGAATGAAATAAAGACAACTTTTCGCAAACCTATAATAATTTTTAAGAAGTAATTTCCATTAACCTAAAATTCATTTTACTTATATCAATCTGTTTTAAATTAAGCTACAAACATTATGGTTTACGATAGTTTGGGAAGTAACCTTCCCTGTTGGCAGAATCTACCCCTTTCTCCTGACAAAGCTGCTCGTATAAGGAATGAATGTAAATTTGTTTTAAACATTTTAAAGGCAGTGCAATTGCTCCAAATCTTTTTTTAAATTCAGAGATGGAATCATTTTCTTTCACGCCACCACCCAAGTTTAAGTACGGCACTTTTTTTAATTTTAAATAATGAATGCCATGCCATAATAAAGCCGCTGTTTTATTTTGAGCTTCCGGCATAGAAACATTAAATAAGTACTCTCCTGCATAAGCAGTATAAGCAATTACCGATACAGATTTAACTTGTCCTTTTATAACATATCCCACTAATAACACATGTTCTAAATCTAATAAATAAGAAAGCGTTGGCAGAGAAAAATTATAAGCTTGAGATGCGTTTCTTTCTTTCATGAAAGTATGATAATTAGAAAGAAAAAAATCTTTCAAGACGCTTTTATCTACCGTAAACTCATTTGAGCTATCATTATAATCTTTTAACTGCCGTTTTCTATTCTGCGATAGTTTCTGGTAAAGCTCCAGTGTACTTAATTGCAGATTTAGAACATACAATGTATTGTAATGAAAAACTTCATTTTTGGGCAAGTACGTCTCTTTTTCAAAAAGAGGATTTAATCCTATATATCCACTCACATACCCTTGCTCCTGCACAAACTTTTTCCACTGGTCTGGGAATTCTGGGACCTCCTGATTTCCTACAAACCCAGAAAACCCATAAGGCGTTACAATATCTATATATCCCTGGTAGTTACGTTCTACCAGGGGGCAGATGACCTTTATATTTACAGATTCAAACAGATAAAGGTACGTTGGTAAACCAGTAGTTAAGTGCATCCCATAGCAGCTTTCCCAGGTATGGCCAAAAGCATGGGGCACATTTTCTAATGCTTCTTTCCAACGCTGAAACGAGTATAAAGGTATTAACTCCTGCTTCACTTATCTTTCGTATTAATGAAAAGTTTCTACATTGTGTACATCTTCCAACATATATTCTTTAAAAAAATGTACTACCTGCTCGGGAGAATTATGCATCAAGACATCAATTATGGAGAGACCCGGTAAAAATTCAGCACTAAATTGAGTATAAGGTCTAAAAACAGGACGAACAAACCCTAACTTTAACTGATGTTGCTCAAAAGTTTCTTTGTCATATAATTCCTTCCCACCAATTGCATTCAAATAAACTAATGCCTTTTCTTTCAAACATATATTAATGATTCGGTGTTGAGCTTTTAGCGCATTGTTATCATAAATTGTTGAACTAGGAATAAGATGTTTATGAATTTCTAAATATTTTAAAATTTTATTTAAACTAAAATAAATTAATTTAGATATATTTTCTTCCCGCACAGAGATAATATCTACTAAAAGTGGAAATACCGTATCAAAATGATCGGCTTTCCTATAAGCACATTCCACAGTTTTGAGCAGCTTTTCTTTCCAGTTTACCTCATCTGCTATTTTTATCTCGTTAATTAACTTATTTTGAGAAGCCTTTTGTAGAGGAACCGTAAACATGGTGGCCTTCCCGTTAACCAAAATAAAATTGCGGTTGATCCAACCTTTTTTTATATATTGTACATCGTCGAATAACACGAACTTGTCTACAGCCTGTATTAGCTGAAAATATCCAACGTACGGAAATAGGTAAGGCTGCATTATAGCTATCCGCATCGTAAATTATCATTAATGATTTGCGTAATTTGCGTCACTGTCGCATACGGTAATTCATGATAAAGAGGCAAGCACAGTACGCGTTGCGAAATATCTTCAGCCACAACCATATTTTGAATCTGCAGAAAATCTAAAGTGCTAAGGGCCGGATAAAAATACCGGCGCGGAAAAATATTGTGCCTGTTGAGTGCTTCTCTTACGATTAGCATGTTGGCTTCCGTTCGAAATAGAATTGGATAATAAGCAAAGTTATATATTACGTCATTGCTTATAATGGGTCGGGTCAAGGGCAAATCTTGTAATAAACGATCATATAAGGTACTTAACTCCCGGCGTTTACGAATTATATCTCCTATCTTGGGCAATAAGCAAAGCCCCATGGCTGCATGTACTTCAGAGTTCTTACCATTTATCCCCAAACCAAAAAAATTTTCCGGACCATTATGCCCGAAATTAATCATGTAAGAAATTCTATGCGCTAATTCTTCGTCATTCGTAACAATAGCTCCGCCTTCAATAGTATGAAATAGTTTAGTGGCATGAAAACTAAGAGTAGAAATATCACCAAAGTTTAGTAGCGATTGATTTTTGTACTGTACGCCAAAAGCATGAGCCGCATCATAAATTACTTTAAGCTGGTGTTTTGCGGCAATAGCTTCTATCGTTTCCACATCACATGGATTACCATAAACGTGGGTAGCCAGAATGGCCTGGGTATGAACAGAAATTTTTTCTTCAATTAATCTCGGATTAAGGCAAAGCGTATCTGGATTAATATCCGCAAACACAGGTTTACAATCTTCCCATCCGATACTAGATGCCGTTGCTATGTAAGAAAATGGAGTTGTAATAATTTCGCCTCTGATTTCTAATGCTTTTATTGCCACCTGTAGTGCAATAGTACCATTACTTACAAAAAAGATATGTTTTACCCCTAAATATCTTTTAAGCTTCTCTTCTAATTCTAAAACTAAAGGTCCGAAGTTTGTCACCCAACCTCTTTCCCATATTCCTTTGAGCAATACGCTATACTCTTCTAAAGGCGGAAGGTAAGTTTTGGTTACATTAATTATCGGATTAGACATAAAGGAAGGTTTTCTAAATATATCATTTTTTTAAGTATATAAATACAAAATTTAATATATTTATATACATTAATTAATGCTTGCAGAGGTTAAATATAATAGGTGATTACTAATCTACTATATTGAATGCGGGTGATGAAAAAATTATGTAAGCTATCAATCATTTAAAAACATTTACTTGTTCAATCTGAAAAGGCAAAGATGGTCTTACGGCTCCAGACCATTTTCCATACCATTGTATTTCACCTCTAAAATCTTCTAAATCAAAAGATAAGCACTCCTCAAATGCAAACAGTGTAGTTGTAGTATCTTTAACAACGTATAAGGTAATATAATAAGAACCATCATTCAAAAAATTACCCGGAATATAACATTGCCCTGACACCAAGCCTTTTTGACAACTTATAACAGGCGAAGGAACATCGAATATACATTCTCCCCCATAAGAGAATAAAGCTAATTCAACACTAACCTGCACTTTGTCTTGCATATTCCAAAATTGAAATTTGACAGTAAGTGGGACTCGAATATCCAATGCATCATCTGGATTCGCAAAATGCGGGACTAGTTCTACTTGTTTAAAACGAGCCCATCTGTTACCAGGAGCATCATTTGGACTAGCCCAATACTGACTCATATTAGCTTCTTTTGTATTGGCAATATATTTATTGATTACTATTGATACATCTCCCAAAATTTTTAACTTTCCCTGATTCAGCCACAAAGCACTATTACAAATATTCTTTACTGCTTGCATATTGTGGCTGACAAACAAGATTGTTCTTCCATCTTGTTGCGAAACCTCCTGCATTTTTCCTAAACATTTTTTTTGAAAATCCGCATCTCCTACTGCCAGTACCTCATCCACAATCAATATTTCAGGTTCAAGATGAGCCGCTACTGCGAAAGCTAAACGAACGTGCATGCCACTACTATAGCGCTTAACAGGAGTATCAATATGCTGCTCTACTCCTGAAAATGAAATAATTTCATCTAACTTGCTTCTAATCTCACGTTTAGTCATGCCTAAAATGGCACCATTAAGGAAGATATTCTCCCGACCTGTTAGCTCCTGATGAAAGCCCGTACCAACTTCTAATAAACTGGCAATACGACCTTTTACTTTAATTTCGCCCAAAGTAGGAGTAGTTATTCTGGATAAGATTTTTAATAAAGTAGATTTTCCAGCTCCATTTTTTCCAATAACTCCAAGTACTTGTCCTTTTTTACTTCAAAATTTAAATTTTGCAAAGCCCAGAATTCATTATTTCTAAAATGCACAGAGCCATCTTCATCTAATTTAGCATAAGGATTTTCTTTTCCTCTAAGTTTAGCCCACCATTGGTTTAAATCGCGGCTAAGTGTTCCTGTACCAATGTTCCCCAACCGATATTTTTTACTTAAATCATCTACCTTTATTACTACTTCCGTCATACCTGTTTATTCTAAATAACATCCATAAAGCTTTTCTCCACTTTATTAAATATTAATACTCCTATTGCAAGTGTAATTATCGTAAATACTACACTATAACTAATGTACCAAGCGTTAAACTCGCCCACCCCTAATAGTGAATACCTGAAAACTTCTACGATTGGTGCTATAGGATTAGCCAAAATAAAAGTTTTATATTGGCCACTTAAAAAAGAAAGTGGATAAATAATGGGAGTGGCATACATTAAAAGCTGAACTCCAAAAGTTACTACGAACACTAAATCGCGATATTTTGTTGTCAAGGAAGATATAATTATTCCTAAGCCTAAACCTAAAGCCGCTATAATTAAAAGCAAAAAAGGAATGAAGAACACATAATAGTTAAAGTGGATATTTACTTTTAACACAAAATAGTAGTAACTGATTAGAACTATTAAGATTCCCATTTGGATTCCAAAACTAATTAGAGCTGAAAAAACACTCGATAATGGAACAATTAATCTGGGAAAATAAACTTTGCCAAAGATTCCAGCATTTGCAGCAAAAGTGTTTGATGTAGTATTAAGACAAGTAGAGAAATAATTCCAAATAACTAGGCCCGACAAATAAAATAGAGTAGAAGGAATTCCGTTCGTGGGAATTCCAGCCACTTTATCAAAAATTACAACAAACATGAATGTAGTCAATATAGGTTGAATAATAAACCAAAGTGGGCCTAGTATAGTTTGCTTGTACAAAGAGACGAAATCACGTTTAACAAACATGACTATTAAATCCCGATAACGCCAAAGATCATGTAAGTGAAGATTAAACCAAGAAGTTTTTGATTTAATTATTAAAGTCCATTCATTGGCCTTAATTGGTTGTATTTGCTGATTCATTATTAATAGACAAAACTTAATAAACAACTATAGAATAGGCAAAATATTCTTTCGAAGTTAAATTGCACAGAAAAAATCCTAGTGTATTAATAATACATGAAGTAAGATCATATATTATTAATAATAACTTGCCTCAAAGTTCCCTCTTATAACTACCTAATGATGGGTTGGGCACAAGAATTTAACTAGTTATTATAAAAATACAGTTAAAAGATGTATTCAGTTATATTACCTAACGAACTATTAAATTTCTTATCAAAAATACTGCTTTCAATTATAATAGAAATGTAATTTAAAAACCTAGGCTATAAGCATAATCTGTTCAAAACTCTCCATTATTTTTTCGATAGAAAGATGTTCTTTAGCATAAGCATGCGCATTTTCAGAAATAACTTCACTACTTTCATTAATGGCTTTTCGAATACCTTCTGCTAAAGCAATTTGATTTTCTGCTTCCACCAAAATCCCCATTTTGTATTTCCTTACCAGCGAGTGCAAGTCAGTTCCTTCGTTAGCCGTTATTACAGATAAACCACCAATAGCCAATACTGTCGAAAGTTTTGATGGCATTACTAAATCGCTGGCATTCGCTTTTTGCACTACCAGGTGTACATCGGCCATATTGAGGAATAGATTAAATTTTTCGATTGGTTGTAGCGGAAAAAAGATAACATTATCTAACTGAAGGCTTTGGGATAAATTTTCTAATTTTTCTTTGTAAGGTCCTGAACCACAAATTAAAAAACGGACTTGTTTATAAGGTTTAAACTCTTGAGCAGCATACAGAATAGCCTCAATCCCTTGCTTCTCTCCTATGGCGCCAGAATACAAAATAATCTTATCTTGTATGTTAAATCCAAATGCTTGTTTTATTGCCGCTTTATTTTGAAGAGGATAGAACTGGGAAAGATCGGTAGAGTTCAAGAATAAAAAAACGTTCTTATTCGCTTTTTGCTTAATTTTATGCACCATCCCTGCTCCCACGCTCGTAATTACATCACATTGGTTTAATATGTACTTTTCCAGTTGAAATAAAGAATCAATTACTTTTTTGATTTAATCATCTGCAAATCTCTGGCGGCTTCAATTTGTAAATCTTGAATGTGGTACAATAACTTTGCTTTTCGAGTTTTTTTGTAAATAATACCCAAACAGCCTAAAAGAAAAGCGGGAACTACCGTAATAACATAATCATATCTCCGCGACAGTAATAGCTGCAACATTTTTAATCCCGCCGATAATAAGAACGAAAAGTCCAATAGCACTCTCTTAATACCCGACGGTTTCGTTGGCACATAAATAGGACACCGGTATATCTTTATTTTGCCACCAGATGCAAAATTTTCTTCTTCTGTTTTAAACCAAAATCTATTTTTAATATAAGGTTCTTGAACTTTCCAGTAAGGATAATAGGGGTAAGTAGTAACAACGGTACAATCATATCCTTTACCAGCTAGCCAGTTGATCATTTCGCCACTGTACTTGCCTATACCAGTAAGCTCTGGAAAAAAATTATAACCTATTAAGAGTATTCTTTTCTGCATTAAAAATTAAATTAATTTTTTAGCTATAAGAACTAAAACTGTTCCACATTTAATATTTATTAACTACTTGTCTTAAATTAACATATAAAGGATATCCAATAACATAATTTATAATTCTTTTATAAACCGAATGAACTTAGTGCTTACAAAAGGCATAATAAGCCCTATTATTGCTCCTATTGCAGCCCAGATTATATCCCACCAATCAAACGACCTGTAAGGGAGTAAAAGTTGGCCTAATTCGGCTACTAATACAATAACGACTAGAACTAGCCATGATGTAAACCAACTATGCCAAGGATAGCGTACCATTGTTAACCATATTCCGGTTAAAATACCTAGAAAAACAAAGGGAACAGCTGTTCGAATGGTATCATTAGTCCTAGCATCAGCCCAGGTTGCTAACCAATCTGGTATAAACCAGTTTAACCCTAATTTAGGTTGAGGAAGCCAGCTTAGATAAAAAATAAGCGCAGTACCAAACAATGCCAGCATTAGAATTAGAATCACAATTAAACGCATTTAAATAAAAGGTATAACCTTTTCTTCATTCTCACTTCTTATTTACTCTATTTCTTGATAATTCCCGTATCTTAATTTGAATAAGAAATTCATAATAACCCATATTTGTACAGTATATCAAACCTGGAATTCCTTCTAAAAAACCAAAATTTAAGAAATAAGCGTGGAAAAATCGCAAAAAAGGCCAACCAGGTAACTTACTTAACCAAGATCTTAAAGCTTGATTCCGAACACTACCATGTCTAGCAAAAATATTTTTTATTGATTGAGGATTCTGAAGTCGGGCCACTGCTTCTAGAGTCGAATATTTATTATGCCGTTCAATCCATTGATACCATCCTTTGGAAAACCCAAAATGTAAATAAGGTTCTTTTATGTATTTAATTTGACCATCGACTTTGTCTTCCTTTTGGCCATGGCCAAAATCCGTAAATCTTGCCCTACTTTTACGCATTAATCTAAACTGCCATTTAGGAAAATTGTCACAATGCTTTAGCCATTTCCCTTCCAGCATCATTTTCCAGCAGCAATAAAAACCCGCTACTTCTATATTCGCTATGTTAATAGCTTCATACATAGCTAATTTGAACTTATCCGTCACAATTTCGTCAGCATCCAAAAAGAGAATCCAATTATGCTTTGAGCTTATATGATCAAGGGCATAATTACGTTGTTTACCAAAACTTTCAAATACATTATTCCAAACCTTAGCTTCAAACTGTTTAGCAATTTCAATGGTTTTATCGGTACTACCTGAGTCAAGAACATGAACATCATCACACCAATGTAAGGAGGTAAGGCATAGAGGTATATCTTTTTCCTCGTTCTTAGTAAGTATTATAACGGAAATCATTTATACTCTTAAAATTTATTTTTGCAGCTGGAAAAACTCAAGCTTCATTTCTTCTGTCACTCGCTCTTTAATTGGTTTGCAGGGATGCCCCGCACATACCATCCAAGCTGGCACATCTTTCGTAACAACAGAACGTGCTCCAACCACACATCCTGCACCTACTATTACCCCCGGATGTATAAATGCTTCAGTAGCAATCCAGACATGGTCACCAATATAAATTGGCTTAGTAATTAATGGAAACCCTGGCTTAGTATAATCGTGCGTGCCAGTAACTAAATGTGCCCCTTGAGAAATAACTGTTCGTCGGCCAATTGCAATTTCTCCTTGGGTATAAAGAATAGCACCGTTAGCTATGCCACATTGATCCTCTAATACCAAGTTCCATGGTGCCCAAATTTTTACTTTTGGGTAAACGTGTACACCTTGCCCCACTTTGGCACCAAAAAGCCGCAGCAGAAAAGACCGCCATCCATGCAAAGGTTTAGGAGAAAAACGAAAAAAAATCATGTACACAATTTCCCATACCATTCTTCTTATTCGATTAGTCAAAGAAAAGGATGGACCTGTGAAGGTATCAGAATTATGCATGTTATGTAAATGTTATCAATAAAATATAATGTTTATGAACTTAGAATCTTTTTAATTTTTATAAATCTATAATCAAAAAGTCATAATAGTTTATCTATTTTTTTGCTTAAAGTATAGGCAATATAGTTCTCAAATAAATCTTTATACAATTTACAACTAGCTTATAAAAGAACATAAGATTTATTATTTAAAATAATATCGTATAAGTACAGATTGAAACATTTTTTAAAAAGCAAGCAAAAATATTGATATTTGATTTATTTTATTTTTATGTAAAGCAACTATTATTTCACAAAATCATACAATTCTTAACTTGTTCTTCAACAGTTTTATTATTATTTTTTATCTTCCAAGTTCTTTTTACATTATCTAAAATTATCTTGGAGTATTCCTCTTTCCAAAAAATAGTATTGTTGTTGTGCCAAATTTCATGTCTCTGATGAACAACTTTACCTAAAAAATCCCATGGCTTAGGAGAGCCAACAAAATGCAGTATTAATTTAACAGAATCCTTTGGTTTCTCACCTTCTGGTGGCCATTCTACTTTTAGTAAAAGGGAGAGATGAGCAAAATTTCCATCACAAACAACATTTAAAAGTGTTTGGTCAACAGCTTATATGTCATTAGGGTATTTTTCTGCTATACTCTTCCATTTTAATACAATGTTTGCTTCGCACCACTTCTTTAAATTAAAAAGCACAACTCCAGCATTAAAATAAGCTTTCTCAAGAGACCAGTTTAGCTTATTTAAAAAGAAATATTTTTCTAATACCCACACCACTATAAGGCTGTACACTGCTGCTAAAATAGCATTATTAAACTCAAATTTATTTAACATTAAAACGTCTTTTAAGATTATTAGGTCAGCATCTAAATATAATGCTACATTATTCTTCACATAATGTGAATTCAAAAATCTTTCATAAGTAGTCAATCTCCGGGTAATAATCTAAAATGTCCAAATATTGCTTTTGCATCAAAATTAATGTACTTTGCATTATCCTTGAACTGATCCAATTGGAGCAATCAATTAATGTTATCTTCATCAATAATTCTAAATTCAGAACATAAAAACCAAAATTTCAATTCTTGTGTAGTAGAATAATTTCGGAATAGAGAGCTGATGTTTGCGCCTAATCCTTCTAGCCTAAAAGAGTTATCTCAAATACAATGAATGATAGTAATAATTTTAATAGCTAACTGCTTTTAACAAGCGATCAACAATTGAAATAATTTCAAAATGTTTTTCATAAGTAATTTTTGTTTTCATTATTATTTTCAACTTCTCGTCTTCTGATAACTGTTGCCAGACATTTAGTAGTGTAAAAGTTCCTGCTGGGGTATCTGTGGCAATCAAGCCAGCTCCTTCTTTTTCTATCTCCCGCCAAATATTTACCTGATTAGAAATTAATACAGGTTTACCACAGGCTAATGCTTCCACTACCGCAATACCAAAATTTTCTTGATGGCTCGGCAGAATAAAAGCTTCGCAACCATAAAAAGCCCCCCATTTGGCATCTCCGGTAAGCATTCCAGGAAAAAAAACAGCATTCTTTAATTCTGCAGATTCAGAAACTAGCTTTTGCATTTGCACCCCGTAAGGAGTTTCCAGACCAGGTCCGGCTATAACGAGTTTAGGCAGATTTTTACGTGTTATCTCTGGTATAACTGTTTCATCTACTGGCATACTCCCAACAGAGAATTTGCCGGTATTAACTTTAACCGTATTATAGATTAGCTTGGCGTAGGCAGCAATTAGTAAATCTACTCCTTTCTTCTCATGGATTCGGCTGAGAAAGAGAATATAAGGTTGATTTTGAAGTTCCGGGCATTTTGCCAAAAAACTTTGACGCATGGTCGGGGTAAACAAGGGTGGAGCCTCTACTCCCAATCCAACAACTAGCTCCCGTTTTGGTCTATATGGTCTGAATGGTTCTCGAGCCAGAATACGTTCTTCTTCGCATGTAAAAAGTAATCCGTCCGCGTCATTCACTACGTTTCCTTCTATTAATTTCCAATAAGCCCAGTTGCGGAGTGCCTTTAATTTTCTACCCGCAGCTTTTTGAAAATAAGGATCAAGCATTCCGTGAGGCATTACAAATATTTTTGGACTGATCCGCTGGTTCTTTTTTTCTGGTATTTTAATAATGCTTTCCGGATGGCATAGTTCGGATAAAGCCACAATCCATGAAGAATAATAACATTAAACCGAGAAACATTGGTGAATAGCCAGGGACTTAATGCAGAATTATAAGCCCAGGGACCTGCTGCTGGACCAATCGCATGAACTGGGAAATGATCAGCTTTAATAAATTCTACACCAGGCACATCTAAACAAACCACTTCGTTTTGTACGTTTAAATCTTCCAGCCCTTTAATTAATGTTCGTATAGCCTGACATACTCCGCCCAACTCGGGGTTCATGCTTGTGGTAACATGCAGTATTCGCGTGAGCATTTTTAAATTTTTAATTGGATTGATGCTACATTAGTAAACAAAACCTTCTTGTCGGGTGAAATATTTCGCACTTCGCGGAATCTCCTGAATTGGTTTTGCCGGCACTCCCCCATAAAGCGTCCATTCCTGAGCGTAAACTTTATTTAAAAGTGATTTTGCACCCAGAACGGAACAGGCTGGTAGTTTGGCCCCGCCCAATACTACTACATTAGTTCCAACAAAGGCGTATTCACCGATAGAAATCGGTGTACTATCCTGGCGGTTTTCTAATACATCTATGGAATGTGTCAGAAACTGCGACTGATAACCGGCGATGGTTGCAAAACGGCCAATTTCAATGGCGTTGGTGCAATCTAAATGATGATTTTTTGTAATTGCTGCCGCTTCTCCTAACCGCAGTTCTGCCCGTCTTTCAAATTGATGTTTAAAATGGGAAGAATCACTTTGGGTTGGAAATCCCGTGATCCAATTACCCCGGCCGATTGTAGCGTCCTTAGCCATTTCAATCTGATCCAGGTGAATGGCTACTGTAAAATGATCTATCCGGGAGTTAGCCCCCATAACAAGTTTACGCGGGAAAACCCAGGCCAAACCTATGCGAGCACTCGCATGAATTTTATACCCAAACCATTGTTGTAGGACTCGGCGCCTTAAAGGCCAGGGAAGAAAAAACGAAATTATTTTAAGAAACATACTTTTAAGCTTTAACTTCTTTCATTCCGTAAAGCTGAAGATAGGCCGCTACCATCTGCCGGAGTTCAAAACGTTTTGCATTTTCAAATCCACGTTTAATTAAAATCGCCCGGGTAGCCAGGTCATGTAAAGCCAGAAAAGCATTGGCAAAGTCTGCCGGACTATTTGGATCGGCAAGCAAGGCTCCTCCCCCACTCACTTCCGGCATGGGCTCTATATTACTGGTAATTACGGGAGCTCCACAAGCCTGGGCTTCAATAATAGGCCAACCAAAACCCTCCGAAAAAGAAGGAAAAACAAAAGCATCGCATGCATTATATAGTGCTACCAGAGTATCGTGGTTGGGTTTTACTACCGAAATTACTCTGTGGCGCAACCCTAAAGCTTCTGCTTGTTTTAAAAAAGCTTCATCAACTGCCTCGCCGGCTAATACAACATTACCAGCCCACTTACTGCCAAGTGCCTTTACCATTAAAAGCAACAAGCCCCGATTTTTGCGAGGCTGTCCTGAACCTACATGAAGAAGAAATGGCATTTCGGTATTAAAGCCCACTTTGTTAAGCAAATTTTTAAATTTTTCCTTTGCAATAGGCTTGAAATCAGCGTTAAATGCATTATGAATAACCCGCCATTCTTTTTTCATGTTAATAGGAGCAGTGCCTAATTCTTGTAATTGATTTAAAGTTAGTTGGGAAACCGAAGCCATTTTTTTTGCCCGGATTAAATAGTAAAGAATCCATTTCTGAAGAATTTTACCAAACCCAGAAGCTGGTGCATAAGCGTCGGTGTAACCTAAACTTCCCCGGATAGCCAGCACATCGTGGCAGGTAATACTCGTTTGGTCGGTAGGCAGATATTTTAAATAAAGAGAGTTGGAATGATCGCAAATGTGAAATTGAACCCTGGAATGAAGCAAAGTTTTAGTTTGCAGCCGCCACCACAAAATTAAAGGAAACACGATCCACTTATCGAAATAACCTATCCATTTTCCCAAACCCGTATTCGTTACTTTTACGACCGTGCCAAAGAAAACAGTAGGCCACCAGATTTCGGTTTGCAAGCCGGATTCCCGAAAACCAGCGTTTAGCATCTCCGCGAAGCGAATCATACTTTCTTGCTTGTCTGGTGGATAATTTCCAATTAAAATAATACGCATTTTTATTTAATCACGTGGATTTATATCCTTTAACGCCGCCAATAGAAGTCCACCTACCATGGCAGAAAAACCCAATGAAGTGGGTTGTGCCCACTGGCCTTGCGGAATTATTAATAAACTAAAACTCAAAAGCATCCAGGGTAATATATCATCTTGCACGAGTTTATGATAACTGGCAACAGCCATTTTAATTGATAGGCTCAGCCGAATAAAAATAATGGTTAATCCCATTAATACACCAGACTCTCCGATCACTCGTCCCCACTCACCTTCGGCAATTAAAAAAGTAGTACCCCCGGTTAACAGCATGCTTCCAACATTCGTACCCATTCCTAAGCCATAGCCCCAAAAAGGCAAATCTGATGACTCCGTAATTGCGCCAATCATTCCTCCCAAAAACCGATCAATTAAGACCCCTTCCATACCTCCTTCTGCTTCGTTTGCCACTTCAAAGCGCGCCAGAAAAGCTCCTGCTGCCGTTTTAAAAACACTGGTTTGACTAAGAGCAATTAACATTATTACGCCCAACAAAACTGCCGGGATAAGCTTAGTAACATATTTGGGCTTGCGAAAAGCCGCCAGAAGTGCAAATATCAAAGAAACTCCAACCTGAAAAAACAAACCGCGACTAATGGAAATAGGGATGGAAATTAAGAGGGCAACAGTAGCACCAATCAATAGAATCCAATTGATAGATTTAGGATGAAGCAAAAAATAAAAAACAAAACAGGCGACAAAACTAAAAAAAAGCGTATTACCGTTAGTAAAAGAAAATGTACCAGGCGGTCTAAAAAAATCTAAAGCTCCACTAAACCCAGCCCCTTCCATATTACCTCCTACCCCCCGGTTCACCCAAGCCGATTGAGGGCTATAAAATTGAAGAACCACAAGTACCACCATAGGAATCGAAATCCATAAAGTTATCTTGCCCAGTTTCACCACATCCTCCCGCGTAAATAGGTACCCAATCACAAACATGAGAGGAAAATGTAAAAGTAAAATACGTGCTCCAAATAGCGCTACAGGCAGGCTTCCATGTCCCAGTAAAATAGATGTAAATATGCCTACTACTCCAATTAAAGTTATGCTGAGCAAATAAGGGTTAGTCAGAAGCAATCCCCGTTTCCAGGTTTGATAAATTAACCATAGGGCTATAGGATCTCGTATAATTAATAAAGGAGTTGCTAAGCCCGGCAGAAACCATTTACGCAAAGCGCCCTCAAAAATCAATAAAAGAAAGTAAGCCCAAATACCCGCCTTTAGGAATTGAAAGGATTCTGCACGCTCTTGCTCCTGAAACTGATCCAAAGATTTAAGATGTTGTTTATACCCAACATCCGACAAGTTATTTGAATAGTAACTCATTAAATAAAATACCATTTAAGCAGCAAGGCCAACCTCATATACAATTAATTTTATAAACTAACGGCTTGATGCATATGCCTTTTTACTGCTGCTGCCAGTTCTTGCCCGTATACTTTCCAAGGTCGGCGGCGGGCTGTTTCTAAAGCAGCTTTGCCAGCTTCCCCAATAGTTTTTGGTTTTATTAAGAGTTCTTCAATGGCACTTTGAAGTCCTTCTGTTGATCCTGCTTCAATTAGCCAACCATTCTCCTGGTGCTTAATCAAGTCAGGGCCAGCGGTCCGGTCTGTGGTAATAACCGGAGTTCCCTGCGACATAGCTTCCGTAATTACTAGTCCAAAGCCTTCGAAAAGTGATGGAAAAACTAATACATCCTGCGCTTGCATTAATTTTAAAACTTCGTGGTGCGGTAAGCTTGGCAGCCATTTATGTTTTTTTAATTCTAGGTCTAAAGCGGAGCAATTATTACTTGCCTTTTGACCAACAACGGTTAACTCTATCTGAGAACCAATAGCGTTTACGGCAGCAAAAAGGTCAGCAATCCCCTTTCGCTGCGACAAGCCTCCAACAAACAATAATTTTAATGGCCGCTGACCAGAAAAAACAGCTTGCTTCTGAATTGCTGATACAGGAGGAAATCCGTAAGGAATTACTTCGATGGGAGCTAATGAGCACGGAAACTCTTTTAAAGTTTTAGCTGTAAACTGACTGGCAACAAAAATACGATCTGCCAATTTAAGTTCTTCGTCCTTACGAATAAGCTTTATTTCAGAATCTTGAAAGCTACTTAAAGTAACAGCCCATTCTGGCCAACGTTCATATTCAGGCTCCAACATATGTTTGGCTGCTCGCCAATAGCCAATTGGAAGATCATATAAACATTGAAGCCTAAGTTTTTTAGCTTCCCGAAAAGAAAATCCAGCACCGTCCTCGTATGCATAAACAGCATCTATTCCACGTCTGCGAGCATTTTGTAATTTAGATGCTATTTGTGCATCAAGACTTTTGTAAACAGAATCAATGCTAAATAATCCTGTTTCATGCTTTATTAAATTGTGAAATCCTCCTTTAGAAGCAACAAGTCTTCCTACTTCACGCCAGGGAAACATTTTAGTTTTATAACGTAATGCAGGATCAAAGTGGCGACGATGGATTTCAGAAAATGGGCCAAATGCCCCTAATCTATCCAAAAAACTGCCAGGAAAAGAAGCAACAGAAGTATTGAACTCAGCTAAAATATCTGCATTAACAAACCCCAGAGCTGCCGCTCTAACATTCTGGTTACCGGTAGGATGCGAAAGTATAATCTTCATGAGCACTTGATTCATTATAGGAATATTAACCTAGCAACCAAGCGCGATTTGCAGCCAGAAATTCGCAAGGATTATAATTTAATTCTTTACATCTAGTTTTTGATATTGGTTTAGCTGGATTTCCGACAACAATTGCTCCATTATTTACTGATTTTGTTACTACTGCCCCTGCACCAACAACTACTCCACGACCTAGATGAACTCCTGGGAGAATTATGGCATCGGTACCAATCCAAACATAATCTTCAATCACAATATTTTGCTTTATAAAGCTCCAATGGGGATCTGAAACATCATGTGACGCTGTTAGAATTTTAACTCCATCATTAATAACAACTCTTTCACCAATTTTAATATGTTCGTGGACTGCCATATAGACTCTCCCAAGGCTACAGAAGGCTCCTATGGAGACTAAATTAACTAAGCCTTCCACTTTAACTTCTCCAATTTCCGCAGTTTGATCTATATTTGCACCCCGTTTAATCAATTGCAACCGATGATGATTTCTACGAATAAGCTCCGGTAAGGAAAAAACACGTTTACCCCAAGCTCGCACAAAGAGTTTTGTTCCAATAGGAAATTGAGCTCGATTTATCCAAAGGTACCTTAAACTAGCCATTTTAATCTTCACTTAAAAGAGTATCTGTTAATTGACGGGTAATTTTAGATACATTATTAAATAGTTTAGGGCTTGATGCTAGTAAAAAACACGTCTCCAAATTTCCACTTTTATACTGAACTACATTATTTGGTAATTTAAAATTAGGAACTCCTCGAGGAGTCCATATTCTCGAAATACAGATAACCGGTAAACCATGCGCAAACATGGCAGCAACAGTTCCACTTTTTTCTATTAATATGCTTGGAGTAGTAGAAAGACCGAATGTAGCTTTACTCAATACTTCAGAAATACGCTCCGGTGTTTGTTCTCCTAATATTTCTACCACTAATCCTCTTAATTCCCACACAGTTTTCCAATGTAACTGTTCCTCACCAGATCGTCCTATAATTGTGAGAGAGAGCTTGATACCTTTCTTTTTAGCATACAAAGATGCTTCTTGAGTGAATAGTTCAATTGGTGCGCCAGTATGAATAGACCCAAAAACAACAAAATTAATGCTGCTACCTACCTTTAACTGAGGCAACTTATAAGTTTTAGGTGCTCTATTATAATGTACAGGTATATTTGAAAATAATGAAAGATATTTAGAATCTAATCCAATTTTATATAATTGCTCTTGATAAAGTCGCGTTTGCGTATGGATAAGTTTAGGTTTTAATCTAAAAACCATAGATTGAATTATTTTTTTTTGTATTTGTCCCCATAATTTAAGCTTTATAGACGATTGTATATCCATTCCTACCCAAAGTTCATGAAACATAACATGCCAACACCTATCGCTGCCAATTTTTTTGAGCAGTTTGCTCAAACCAATAGTTAATCCTTTAGACTGGAATGCAAAAGGAACAAATTGCAAGCTTAACCAATCAGGATTAAAATTATCAACCCATTTTTGAGCTAAGTCACAACGCTGATTAGATGAGTAAAAAGCAGGTATACGCAACACTGGTATAATTAAATCTTCTGATTGTTGCGTATAAGAAATAACTTCTTTAATACCTTTATCATATAATGCAATTATAGCAGTTTGATGACCTTGATGAATGAGCTCACCACTCAACCTTCTGGTATAATCACCAACACCATCTCGTCCAATTTCTAGCGATCCGCAAAGAAATATAATTCTCATATAGAAATAACATTTAACTTAATTAGTATTTTACTATATTCCTCCCCTTCTATAAAATCTTCCAATAAACGATGCTAATAATATAAATAATTTCCTTAGTCGAATCATCCAAGATGAATATGTTTGAATGGGCTTGTTTACGCTATCCCAATACTGTTTATCAACTAAACGCGGAGGCAAACCTGCTAAAATTTGTAAAAAAGGCTTCCATTGCCAAGGCTTTGGAAGTCCAAGGGCGTGCGACATTATTGAAATTCCTGGATGAAATGCCATTCCTTCCTTACCTATAAAACTCACATTACCATTCCAAACCTCAACTGCAGCATTTAACGCATCTTGATCTGTTTTGCTAAATGGAGCATTTGGATTACTTGCATTACCTAACAACGGTATTCCTGAAAGAGATGACCGGCTTAAGCCTCCAATTTCAGATGCCATAATCTCTTGAATGTTTTTCCATATTTTCAAAAAACTTAGATCATTATTAGATAGTCCAATAAATCCCCCATTTACATAGATGTTACTGTTAAACTTAAGTAAAATACCCTTATTACCAAAAATCCGGCGCCAAGCCATTCTGCGTGGATGATGTTCTGCAAGAGGAGAATTTATATCTTCACATAAAGCAACTCCATAACCAACCCATTCTTCGAAATAAGACCAAGAAGTTGAGACAATAATATCAGGATCAAAATAAAATATAGAACTTATATCATTTACAACTTCATTGCAAATTTTTAACATAAAATCTGGTTTGTAGTTGGTCAAGTGGTAGGTAGTTTCAAGAGGTATAAAATGAATTTGAAGGCTGTCAGTAATATATAGTGTTCGGCAACTTGTCTTCATTAATTGATAATTTTCTTTAGACGAAATAGCCCAAACAGGCAATGTTCCTTTATAGCCTGCATAAATTTCCCCACGATAACCTTGCTTATAAAGAGAGTTCGTTAAAGCAGCTACACCTAAATGGTAATGACTTTCAAAAAGAGTACAAATAACTACCTTCATAGAAAGTTAACCTATTATCACAAAATTTATATAACCTTTTACTTTCTTATTCATTTTCTTTTGGTACTTCTTTTACTAATAAAGAATATTCATACAACATTATCTTTTAGAATAATTTTGTAAAATGAAGATAATTTAATTATAATGACATAGTGTTTATAAACTAAAGAATTTTTCTTGCTTGTAACAGCAATATTTAAGCAATATTTGAATACCTTTTGAAAGTATCCTATCTAGAACCTTCATTATTTATTATCATGGCATATAAGCACTTAATTTTTAACTTGTAATGAGAATATAAACTTCTCAGATACAACTCTCCAATAAGAAACGTAGATGTATCCAACCATTATTTAAAATGGAGAATGATTATTTAATGAGTAGTTATAAATTAATAATAAATCATTAACATTCATAGATCAAATAAATACGCAAAATATCATATAAATTAAGATTAAGACCTTCTAACTAATGCCATAATTATATCTTTAGTAGATAACAAATATTTTTTACGATTAAGCCACCAATCAATTGTACCAAGTATTATATTATTACGAATAGAATGCCTAACAACTAATGTTCTTGCTTTTAACACATGATCATTAATTTGATTTTTTAGTATTGTATATATCAATTGATCACTAGCTTTTTCTGGTTCCTTATCTAAGAAATCATTTATCCATTTTGCAGCGCCATTCAGTGCTTCTAACTTTAATTTACTATTTCCTGTTGATGTAATATTATACCTACTTTCTCTATAATTAAATACTGGTTTATTTATATGAGCAATCCCCTTCTTGCCACATGCAACAAAAGTAGATATGTCGTCCGAAGCCCAAGCTAAAGGTAATTTGAAAAAGCCTCCATTGTGTTTTAGAACAGAAGTACGAAATACAAAATCAGAAATAAATTGACGCCTTTGAAAGACTATCCTTTGCCATATATTTTCATAAACTGTTTCAAATTCTGGACATGACTGCGTTAACATTATAGGAAATGAATCTTCATTAATAATTTTTGATCGACAATGAAATACATCTAGGTCAGGGTATAGAGCAATCAACTTGGCAAACTCTTCTAAATAATCTGGCTCCATTTTATCATCATCTCCCATTAATACAAAGTACTCTCCATTAGCATAATTTAAGCACTTATTCCAATTATCTACAACGTGTTCTGCTCCTACATTTCTTTCATTTTTATAGTAACTAATTCTAGAATCACAGTACTGATCTATAATAGAATCAATGGAATCTGGAGAATAATCATTTATAACAATAAGCTCAAAATTTGCAAAAGTTTGTACCAATATACTATTAATGCATTCTTCTAAATAACGCCCTTTGTAAGCAGGTATTCCAACACTAAACAATATATTATCAGACATAAAACAAAAGCTTTTAGAATCTAATGGGACATTACGGTTAATCTAATACAACACTAGTATTTAAATTTTATAATTTTAAAATATGCGTATAAAGTATACATAGAAAGCTGTACGCCTGATACAAAAATGTTATAATACAAAATACCAGTTAGTGAGGAAACATCAAATATAATTATACCTATTATAATAGCTAAAACACTAAATGTAATGTATATATAAGGACTTAATACAAAACCTCTACTTGATGTGAGTGAATAAATAAAACCTGCACAAGCAAAAACACAGCTTCCAATTATAAACAGCACTAACTCGAAATTCATATTAGTATAATTAGAACCCAATACCCATAGAATTTCCGCTGAAAAAAAATATATAGAACTTATGAAAAGTATACAAAGACCAATAAATAGCATTAGTAAGTGTAAAAACTTTTTTGAAAGATTTTTATTCCCTTCTGATGTTCGAGCAAATCGAGGAACTAATATTGTCGAAAAAACAACTCCTAATATATTTAACAATATAGAAATCCTACCTAATGCTCCTATTTGTGCTATTGATGCTGTATTCCCCAATATAGAAAGCAACCAAATTGTTAATTGACTCGAAACACAATAATAAATTAGACCAGGCATAGTTTTTCGAACTAAACTCAAAATTTTACTACTAATATCTAAATCTGGTTTTGCCTCAGTTACAAATTGAAATGTTACTTTCCGCAATTGAATGTTTCCATAGATTCGTGGTATTCCGGAAGCCAGAATAGCTACAAAGGCCCATGGAAAAATGAACAGAGTTAATCCAGATAAAACAACACGAGCAAGGCCTACTTGAATCTGATTTTTTTGCAATGAAACAACTTCCTGATGGAGTTTAGGAACTATCTCAAGTATAGAATCAGAAAGAGCAGCAAAGAATGCTAATACTAAAGATGCTACAATCAAAATTGTAGTTAACCACGATGCCCCATTGTGTAGTAATAAATAAATTGATATAGGCATGGCTATTAATAAACTTCCTGCTGCAAACTTTCGGCGCAGATCAAGGCCTGTAGCTAAAACAGTACCTAGCCTTTCGCGATCCTGCCATACCTTACCTCCCAAACCCATTACTCCTGTTGATATACCACCATCAGCCAATATGGTCATTGTACCAAGCATAGTATTCGCCAATGTATAAATGGCATATTCTTGGGTTGATAATAAACGAATTACTAGTATTCCGCTTACGAAGCTAATTGCTTGCACAAGGGATTGAGCTCCACCGGTTATAGCAAGAAGCCTCCCCCATTCAATAGCTCTGGCATATTTCGGATTAGTATAAATGCTTTGAACAAGCGCTTTCATAAACTTCATTGAAATAATAAACGCTTCATTCTTAAAACATCAGTTGAATGGGATTTACTTTCACTATTTTAAAATATTCAGGAAAGATTTTTTCTTTCTTTCTTCTCCGTAGCAATACCCATACGCATAACCATTCTCTTTTCGGACATCGTTTAACACCAGCATAGGTTGGTTAAATTTTTTATTATAATAAATATCGTTTATAATATTCAACTGCTCTTTTAGAGTATAGTTATATCGGATGACATACACCGAAGAATCTATGTGAGGAGCTAAGGTAAAGGCATCGGCTACCTGGCCAACCGGAGCGGTATCTACTATTATAAAGTCAAAATTGACCCGCAATACTTTAAACAGATGCTCTACCCGGGAGCTTAGCATGAGTTCATAAGGGTTAGGCGGAATAGTGCCGGCACCAATTACGAATAAGTTAGAAGCGACACCAGAAGGTTTTATGATATCATCGACTAGTAATGATTCCTGAACTAAGTAATTACTAATGCCTACTTCCTCGATTAGGCCTAAGTCAGGTAATAAACCAGGCTTACGTAAATCAAAACCCAGTATAACTACTTTTTTACCAGTAGCTACCAAACTGCTTCCTAAATTAATGCTAAAGAAAGTTTTTCCTTCGCCGCTCATACTGGAAGTAACCAGTAGTACTTTATTTTCTTTGTTAAAATTAGAGAATTGTAAATTAGTAAGAATGAGCCGGAACATTTCGGCTACGGGAGCCCGGCTTTTTTCTTTTACCACTAGGCTAGTTTTGCCGCGATTATGCGCAATTTCTCCCAAGATGGGCGCAGGTGTTATGTATTGCACATCCTGTAAACTTTGCACTTTATTGTTTAATAATTCTTTTATATAGATTCCAGCTAAAGGCAAAAACAGCCCCAATAACATATAATACAAATAGGTATTTGTGGCATTAGGTGAAACTAAACCGGAAGAAGTTGCCGGCTCTACCACCCTACCGTTAGAAACGGTAGCGGCCAGCGACAAAGCCGATTCTTCTCTTTTTTGCAGCAGGTATAAGTAAATAGATTGTTTAATTTCTTGCTGACGCGTAATTTCTATGAGCTGGCGCTCAGCTACCGGCACCTGCTGGATTTTGGAGCCAAACTGCCCGGATTTTAATTGCAGGTTACGGCGGGAGATAGCTAATGAACTTTTAATATTCCGCAAATTTTCCAGAATGTTTTCCCGCAGATTGGCCAACTGGTTATTCATATTCTGGACAAGAGGATTATCTGGGCGGTTGATTCGTAAAAGTTGCTCGCGCTCGAGTTGTAACTCATTAAACCGGGTAATAAGCCCCACCAAAGTTGGGTCTTGAATATTTAAAGAACTAGGCACTAATTGATATTGGCTACCCGGCTTTTGCAAGTACTTTTCTATAGACGCCAATACATCTTGCTGAATACCTAGTTCTGATAATTGTTTATTATAAGCACTTGCTTCGGCCACGTATTGTTGGGCCTGCGAACTTACATCGGTTAAGTCGTTTTGTCGTTTATACTGCTCTACTTCTTTTTCTACGGTAGATAGCTCCGTAGTGAGATATTTTAACCGTTCGTCTATAAATTCGATTGTTCGAGCCGCAATTACATTTTTATCGTCTACTTCTTCTTTATTATAAACTTCAATTAATTTATTAATAATATCTATCCCTTTTTGCGGAACGGCATCTGTTATGCTTAATACCAAAGCACTGGCTTTACCATTATATGGACTTATATTAAGTTTACTGGTATACATCCCGGCAAGCATTTGAATATCTTGAAATGTAATTATTAGTGGTTTACCATCTGGTAATAAGGAATTAGTAGATGTAGCTACTACCGTGAAAACACCGTACGATTTTGTTATTTGTTGACCAAACTTATGTAAGGTTCGTTTTGTGCTTTCTTCTTCTAATTCAAAGCTATTATTGTCTTTGATATAAATGAATATTGTTCTATTGTATGCTTTCGGATTTAATTTATTGATTATAACCTTTATTGGAAGATCTGTACCATATATTTCCTGATCGCGCACCCGACCTTTCACAAAATAGCTTGTACGCAAATCAAGTTCAGCTAATGTCCGGGACATTAACTTACTGGATTGAAGTAAAACTATTTCGTTATCAATGTTTTTAGAAGATTTTAAAAGATCTAAATCACTAAAAGCGGCACTTTCCGATAATCCATCCCCACTTTTGTCGTCTTTAATCAGTAAAGTGGTACTTACCCGATATTGAGGAGTAGTATAACGTAAATTTAAATTTGCGGCAATTAAGCCCAGAATTGCTCCCAGCAAAAATAAATACCAATAGCGCAGATAGCTAAATACTATTTTCTTTAAATCTTTTGGCTGGGCTCTTTCCGGATATGTCGTGTTCATTCCTTCTTCTATTATGGCTCTCTTAGCTACTTACTATTTAAAGATTTGTTAATAATACAGTTAAAACGGAAATCAGGGAAAGTCCGATAGATAAACCAAATTGTAAGTTATTCCGGGACAAACTGGTTTGCACCGCCTTTGATTTTCCAGGTTCTACATAAACTACATCATTTTGCTGCAGATAAAAGTTGGGGGAATTTAAAATATCTTTGTTATTTAAATTAACTCTTACCACACTGCGTACACCTTCTTTTTCTCTTATTAAGGCTATATTTTCTCTTTTGCCGTAAGCCGTTAAATCGCCAGCCAAAGCAATGGCTTGCAGTAAATTTATTTTTTCGGTTGGCACCGTATATGTAGCAGGCCGGTTTACTTCGCCAATAACCGAAATTTTAAAGTCTAAAAAACGAACGTTAACAATGGGTTTCCGGACAAATTTGTTAATTTCTGTGGTTAATTTTTCTGTGGCTTCTTCTTTAGTAAAACCAGCGAGTTGAATTTTCCCTACTACCGGAAAGTTGATAAATCCATTGTCGTCTACCAAATAACCTTCGTTTTTTTCACCACTTGCTATAACACCTTTACCAGCACCTTGCAAAACACCACTGTTAAATAAAGCATTTGATTCGGGACTTAAAGTACTTACCGTAATCGCTAATAAGTCATCGGGCTGAATACGCGGTTTTACTTTATTTTGAATGTTAATGGAATATTCCGATTCTTTCAGGTTGCTGAGATAAACCAAATCTTGGCTAGACTTGCAGGAAACAAACATTATAAAACAAAAAAACCAAAGTAAGTTAATTTTCATTATTTAAAACCCTTTGCCATTTATTTCGTATAATAGCAACTTTTGTAAAAATATAGATAAATTATTAAAAAAATAAAATATTTTGGGAATTTATACAAATATATCATTAATCAAATACAAGGCCAACAACATATTTTATAGGAGTTTTTAGGAAAAAATTCGTTTTGTTTCTTAAACGGACATTTACAAAAGAACCTATAGTGGTTTCGAAGAGCTAAATAAGTTGCATAATAACCTGTACAATTATGTAAATAGGTAAAAATTAACAGATTAGGTAGCCCTAATTTTAAAATACAGCTATGAGAAAAGTAATAGGCCTTTTAAAAGTTTCTAGATTCTTGTAATTAAAAGGAAGGTTGATGGGAATAAAGATACAACTTAAGTAATTGTTTAAACATAAGACTTTCGCCGCTGTTACAGCAAATTTTCACTAGCAGCTTGCCAGCCAAAAGACACAGCAAGGGTAGTCTTACAGGTATTTGACGTATAGCTTGACAAAATAATTGTACATACTAAACTTCCAGGTACTTTACCTGACGCTCATTCATATCAAAGGAATCTAACCAGAAAGTTTTCCAACAGCTGTAAAGTAAACTGAAAAGAGCTTGTTTTGCGAGTACGAAGTTGCTGGGAAAGATAATCTGCCCGGTGGGTGTTTGCACGTCTACTTCGCTTTATTATACTTCTAAGAGGTGTGATTGAAAGCAGGGCTTATATAGAACCTCCCTGAATGCGGTTTTTCAAATCAGGTATAACTCAATATTTAATCTGGCTCAATTCAGCTTCCTGACTCACTAAGGCACCTTTAATACCTTTACGACATATTTCAATAGCTATATTGGCGACCTAGTTGTTAGCTCTTCCTACTAAAGTTTTTGTTTATAATAACAACTCAGCAAATGGCTGCTTATGCCCTTTCAAACTTTTAAAATGGTAAAGCTTAAACAGAAAACATTTTAAATCATGAAATCAAGTAGTAGTTCATGGATTCTTACAATAAGTTGTATGCTAATTTTAAGTAAACCAGCCATTGTCTTTAACTTTTGATTTGTAAATAAGAAATTTAATTAAAGACCATCTCGCTAACCTAATTTTTGTAAAATTTCAGGAAGTAAGGAGTTACAATCAAACTCCATAGCGAAGCCGAAATAAGTGTAATTAGCACATCCATTACAAAGAACTTGGCATCAACGCCAATCAGCAATCTTAAACTCATAATTATTAATATTATTAACCCCATAAAAAGCCAATAGCTGCTGCTCTTACTATCAGCTTGATGAGGAATAAAATAAGTTGGTAATTTTAAAATTGCTACTACTATTACCAATCCGCCTATAACAGAACTTATCCGGTCAATTAAGACGTATAACCACATGTGAAAGCCCGGGTACCGTATCCATTTAGATAAAATCGGAAATAATTCGAATAATTGGCCACCCGGGTGCGTTAGGCTGTCCCAGGTAAGATGCGAGACTACCCCCACCAGAATAGAAAGTATAATAACGAGATAGTGGTTTTTGAAATAGCGCAACCAATTGAATTGTTTGTAAGGCAGCAATCTCTTTTTTAAAAATAAAGGCAGATTATCGATTAAAGAGTTGCGTGCTACCTGGTGAAAGGCAAAACTTAATAAAATGGCTAAGGGCAAATTAAAATAAAATATAGCGGGCCAGGTGTGGCTAAACCCATCGTAATGACTCATCCGAAAAAACTTTTCAAAATCTGGCACCATGCTGCCTATTACTAAGCCGGTCATGGACCGGGTCTTTTTAGGCAGGTAATAGAACGGCAAAACAATAGCTGGATGAGAAAAAGTAAATGGCATGTTACCTCAAATTTTAAAAAACAGCAAATGAGGAACTGTTTAAAACAGTTTCCCAAATATTAGCACGTATTTATTTGATTGGAACGTTATACTGTTGGAGTTTGCTTCTGAATATGCTGGATGATTTTAACGGCGTGCTCCCGCGAATTTTCGATGAACCAGATGTGCGTGTCCATACCGCCGCAAATAACGCCGGCCAGAAATACGTTTTTCCGGTTAGTTTCCATCGTTTCGGGATGGTACTGCGGATGGCGTTTTAAGTCGGGAGATAAGGTTATGCCAAACTTTTCGAGTAAATGAAACTGCGGTTGGTAGCCCGTCATGGCAAGTACATAGTCGTTCGGGATGGTTATCTGGCCGTCGGGGGTTTGCACGTCTACTTCGTTTTCGCGCACAGCCAGCAAGTGCGATTGGAAATACGCTTTAACAGAACCTTCCTGAATGCGATTCTCGAGGTCGGGTTTGGTCCAGTATTTTATGCGGCCCAGTTCGGCTTCCCGGATAATCATGGTTACTTCGGCACCTTTGCGGTAGGTTTCCAGGGCTACATCGGCGGCCGAGTTATTGGCGCCAATTACTATAATTTTCTGTTTGTAATAAAAATGTGGATCGAAGTAGTAATGGCGAACTTTAGATAAATATTCGCCGGGAATGTTCAGGAGATTAGGCACATCGTAAAAGCCAATGGCAATAATAACGTGCTTTGCCTGGTAAGTATTTTTGGAAGTTTGAATTTGATAAATACCTGCGGCTTCTTCTAAGGCGGTTACTTCTTCGAATAAGTTTATATTTAATCCTTGCGAATCAGTTACCCGGCGGTAATACTCCAGCGCTTCGGGGCGATTAGGTTTAGCCTGGATAGAAGCAAAGGGAATTCCGCCTATCTCCAGCCGGTCGGCGGTAGAGAAAAAGGTCATGTTTAAAGGGTATTTATATAAGGAATTTACCAGGCAACCTTTCTCCACAATGAGGTACGAATACCCAGCTTTTTTGGCTTCCAGGCCACAAGCCAGCCCAATAGGACCAGCACCAATAATAAGAACATCAATAAAAGGGTACTCCATCATACTTATTTTTGATACCAACTAGTTGTTGGTTTTATTATACAAACCGTAACTACGTTACAAACGCAAAGGTAGTCGATTTGGTGGGAGTTTATTGGTAGGTTCGTACAACTGCGTGTTTTAGGTCTAAACAGCAAATCCGTTTTCCTATACTTTTAAGCCAAGGCACAGCAAAACTCTTACGGGTTAAAAGTAACAGGCAAACAACATTAGGCTACTACAAACTTAAAAACCAGTTTTCAGGAACGGGTACTATTCTACTGGTTGGCTTTAACTAGAAAATGCCCGATTAAAATTTCTCTTGACCGGGCATTTTTAAAATTTAATTCTTAACTAAGCTCTTACCCGTAAATTTCGTTTAATAAACCCGCCAACCGGATGCCACCTTGTAAGAGTAATTTTTGGATGGTATTGAAGTTATCATAGGAATACCGGTAACCTAATTTTCCATCGGCAGGAATAGCGTATACTTGCGGCCGGTAAATCATCATTTCGGTGGCCCAAGCTCGTACGTTGGTGCTTTGCCAGTTTTTTATTTGCGCTTTATCGGGTTCCCCTAAAAACGCCGTTAGTTCGGTGTAGCTTAAATCTTTGCCTTCAATAATATCGCTATCCCAGACCCGGTGTAAGTTCGAGTTTTGGCCAAACCATTGCAACTTTACGTTATTACCTCCCATATCGTCTTTACTGCCTACGTGCAAGGGCTGGTGCAGATCGCCTACCAGATGAACCAGAAATTTTAAATTTTCTTGTTCCTGGGCAGCCGTTAACTTGCCGGATTTGAGCGACTGCACCATTTCTTCAATTTTCATGATTACGTCGCCGTGCGGATTTTTTTGGGTTTGCTCGTATTTCAGGCTGTCCGGTATGGTAACCCAGTGCCAATCGTGCGTGTGATCGTAGGCATGATCGGATTTTACGTCGTCCATGTAATTGGCTACCTCGGCCAGCGAGTTATTAGCTAAAATTTGCAATACTTTTTTGCGGGCTTTTTTACTTAAATGCTGCTCCGCTACCAAGCCCACTACCCGATGCCCGGTTTGACCATAAGCCAATGCCTGGTTAATGAGGAAAGGGAAAATCAATAAAAAACTAAATACTTTTTTCATGAATATTATAACAACTAAACTTTACAAAATAACCTATTAATCCGGCTATTAATGTAAAGGTAAAGTTAAATTCAGGAGAAGTAAAACCAGTCGTGTTTACTCCCAAATCTAACTGGGTTTGCAAAAATTTAAAAAAGCGCTTGGGAATCAGCCGTTCATGCGTTTAAAAATTTCGTTTAACTGCTCGCGCGAGGCTTTCCGGCTTATTTCGGAAGTGCCGTAGCCTACTTCTTCGTCGCCGCGCGCTAAGCCGGCTACAATGCCATCGGTAAATTCGTTTAAAGGTGCGCCAAAAGTATGAATACCCGCTCCGCTTAAATCGGTTTGAACGGCGGGTGGCACAATTTCTAAAACGTTAACTGTTGTATTGGCTAATTGATGCCGCAGCGATAAGGTAAACGAATGCAAAGCTGCTTTGGTAGCACTGTAAATAGCCGCCTGGGCCAGGGGAGCAAAGGCTAAACCAGAAGTAACATTTATAATGTACGATTGCGGCTGTTGCTGCAAATGCGGTGTAAACAACATGGCTAAATGGATAGGAGCTTCCAGGTTAATGGCTATTTCGGCCTGATGAAAAGACCAGGGCCGAGAATTGCCCACAATAGGCTGGCGGTTTTGAATACCGGCATTGTTTATTAATACATTTAGTTCCGGGAAGGTGCTGGTTACATAATTAAATAATTCCTGCCGATCAGTTTCCTGACCTACATCGCAGACGTGGGTGTGTAGTTGCGGGTGTTTGGCCTGTGCTTCCTGTAACTTATCGGAGCGGCGACCGCAAACAATAACCGTACTACCCGCTTGTAAAAACCGTTCGGCCAAGGCTAAACCAATGCCGGAGGCGCCGCCGGTTATTAAAATGGTATTTTCTGCTAAATTCATGCGTGTAAAAGATTTTTTTAAATTTTCTTTTACGCGATGTTTAAATAATAGCTGGAGTTGCTTGAATTTTCTTTAGCAAATTGTTTAGGTCAGGCAAAGTAATTATGAACTTGCTATGACGCGGAAGTTAATTCCGGGACTTACAGATTAAATCGAATCAGCTAAAAGTTACCGTTCGCACAGCTCCTGATATTGCTTAATTGCTAAGTGCAGTTGTTTTATTGCTCAAGTATTGGTTCTTTTTGTATTGACACAAAAAGAACCAATACACAAGCAAGATACTAAAAACGCGCTGACCAACAGAACAGTTTAGCGTCGGTTTCTGCACCTGGCTAACGCTGTTTGTTTTATAGCTGGCGAGTAAAATTTTAAAAATACAAGCCACACTGTCAATTTATCCACGGCGTCATTTAGGAGGAGACTATTTGGCTACGTAGCAGAATGGTTCCCGCCTAAAAAAACAGCAATAATCAAGAATTACTAAGCTGCTTATTTTCTGTAGATACAACAGGAATTAAGTTTTACTTAAAGGCTTAAAAGCAATACCTAAATTAGCTGTCGGTTGTACGTAAAAGGCAAAATCAATTTACGATAATTAGTATCGTTATTTTACATAAAGCATTGATGCGCAGTAGTTAATTACTCAAGAGTCTAACATCTAATATCTTGCTACTTGTGTCTTTTCATTTAACGGTACTGACACAGATAAGCCGTTTGTTCTTCGGTGCGCACCTGAAAAGAGGAATTGCCGGGTACGTTAAAAACCCGCCCTGCTGCATAAGTTTGCCAAGTAGTAGTTTCGGGTAACAAAACTTCTAAGCTGCCTTCCGTAATGGTCATAATTTCGGGCTGGCCCGTACCAAACTCGTAAGTGCCCGGATTGATAACGCCTACCGAAGATTTACCCGCCGGGGTTTGATAAGCCAAGGATTTAACAGCGCCGTTGAAATACTCGTTTACTTGAATCATGTAAATTTTAAGATTAGTATGTAAATGATTATTTATTGATTGTTGGTTAAAGCAGTAGTTACGTAAAAATCGGGGGTTACCCGGAAAGTTGCCGTAGCGGGCACTTGAGGTATTTCCTGCCACGCGGTAGTGGGTTCCAGCCATTTTTCCTGGTCGTTAACGGTAACTTTTACCGGTAAATTAAAACCCGGAACGCAGTTTGCCCAGCGGTAAGCCAGTTTGTTATTGCGCAACTGGTACTCGAGCTGCGGAATACGCACATCGCGCAAATATTGCTGGAAGAAAGTAGATAAGTCGCGGCCTGTTTGTTTACTTAAGTAATTTTCTATTTGGGCCGAAGTTACGGTTTGGTGGTAGAATTCTTTGTTCAAGCCGCGTAGCATGGCTCGCCATTTTTCGTCGTTATTTACTACCTGGCGCAGGGTGTGCAGCATGTTGGCACCTTTGTAATACATATCGCCGGAGCCACTGTTGTTTACGTTGTAATAACCAATAATCGGAATATCATTTTTTATGTTTTTGCGGGTACCAATTACGTATTCGCTGCTGGCTTTTTTACCGAAATGATAGTCCAGGAACAAGTTTTCGGAATAAGCGGTAAAGCTTTCGTGAATCCACATATCGGCCACATCTTTGTAGGTAATGTTGTTAGCAAACCACTCGTGCCCTGATTCGTGCACAATAATAAAATCAAACTTTAAACCCCAGCCCGAGCCGCTTAAATCTTTGCCTAAATAGCCATTTTGGAATTTATTGCCGTAGGTAACCGAGCTTTGGTGCTCCATGCCCAAATAAGGAACTTGCACCAGCTTATAACTATCTTCGTAAAATGGGTACGGGCCAAACCAATGTTCGAAGGCCTGCAACATGCGCGGTACTTCTTTAAATTGCTTTTTCGCTTTTTCTAAATCCTGGCGCAGCACGTAATAGTTACAATCCAAAACGCCTTTTTCGCCTTTATATTTTTCCGAAAAGTTTACGTAATCCCCGATGTTGATATTTACCCCGTAGTTATTGATGGGATTGGTAACGGCCCAGTGAAAAGTGCGGGTACCATCGTTATTCGGCACTACTTTCCGAAGCCGGCCGTTCGATACATCGGTTAACTTTTCGGGTACGGTTACGCTTATTTGCATGCTGTCGGGCTCGTCGTACATGTGATCTTTGCAGGGCCACCACAAACTGGCGCCATCGCCCTGGCACGAGGTAGCCACAAACGGATTGCCTTGCTTGTCTTGCTGCCAGGTGATGCCGCCGCTCCAGGGCGGGTTTTTACTAACCTGCGGCACCCCGCTGTAAAAAACCGCTACTTTATGCGATGTACCCGCATTTTGGGGTTCGTTTAAAGTAATAAAATACGCATTCCCATCGCGCTGAAAAGAAAGGGTTTTGCCATTTTGTTCTACTTTTTCGATTTTTAACGGCGGTTGTAAATCTATTTGCATGGTTTTCTGCGGCTCTACTACTTTGTACGAAATGGTATTTACGCCCCGAATGGTTTTAGCAGCAGGGTCCACGCGAATATCCAAATGGTAATGCGTTAAATCCCACCAGGCCCGCTCCGGCGTAATGGAACCGCGTAAGGTATCCTGGCGAGTAAATACCGACTTTTGGGCTTGCACTTGGTTTACTAGTAAAATTAACAGCAGCAGAATAAACCTGAGCCGGGCCGCCGCAAGCAGAGTGGGAGCTTTCATGATGCAATATAATTAAGTTTTACGGGAGTAAATACTTGCTGTAAAAGCAGGATACCGCATGTGCGATTACGCTATTTTTTAAATTTTGCTTGGGATTGGCATTCTTATTTCTCCGTGGAACCCGGAATTTCCCTCCTCCTACACCAAAGTGGTACTTATTTAATTACAATTTATAATACGGAGTAGATGCGGCTTTATTCAGATACTTAATCTTTAAAACTTAACTCAATGCCGTTAGCGATAGCGTAAACAAATTTGGTTACCGGCACTATTGGCCGATCTTCGTAAGGGCAATTAAACTTGGTTTTTAAAGCCAGCACTTTGTTAATATTTATGCTTAAACTAATTTTCCCGCTTACCCGGTTTCTAAATTGTTCAACTAAATCACTATAGCCTACCTGTAATTACTATGGCTAACCTTTTTTCGTAGTACTTATCCTCCCCCCTACCTCCAAAGAGGGACTTTTCTTCTGCTTAGGCTATCATAAACCTAATTTACTTTCGTGTCTACAAAAAGACTTTTGATAAATGACACTCTTTCCTGCGTAACTAAATAGGTTCCTCCTGAATGACACCGTTGATAGATAAATTTTTAAAAAATTAAATTTTTGCCAGCCTGCTATGCAACAGATAGCCTGAGCCCGGTGCAGAAACCGACGCTAAACTGTTCTGTTGTTCAGCGGGTTTTTAGCGTCTTGCGTTTTTTTGGTTCTTTTTGTGTCAAGACAAAAAGAACCAATACCTAAACTATAATACAACTTCAATCTGATACCAAGCAACAGTAAACGCTATGCGAACTAAGTAGTTGGTCGTTATTAGTTGTTCGCTGTTTGACTTATAAACTATTGATAACTAAAACATTACCTTGAAATATCCTTACGTTTATTTTTGTCCCGATACTTAGAATTAATTAGGAAGCAAAACAAAACTGCTTACTATGCGAACAGGTTTTTTAATTTAAGCTGACTCAATTGGCAAGGCAGAAAAGTAAATCCGCGCCAAATTAATCAATCAGAAATAAAGCTAAAGTCGCAACTATCTCGAACAAAACTTTTTTCAAAAAATCACTAAACTACACCACATACGACAACCGGAAATCCGGAATTTCAATATTAGGGTAACCAAAATCAGTTAAATCATTTTTCAACTGCTCCATCACACGTTTTTCGCCGTGCACTAAAAATATTTTTTTAATTTTTTCTTTGTCCTGGCACATCAAAAACTTGGCAATATCGCCGTAATCGGCGTGGGCGCTGTATTCTTTCATGACCATTATTTCGGCTTTTACCGCTACTTCTTCGCCGAAGATGCGCACGGTTTCCGCTCCTTTAAACAACTGCCCTCCCAAGGTAGAAGGCTCGCAGTAACCCGTAATAAGCACGGCACTGTTGGGATCGGCTAAATTATTTTTAAGGTGGTGCTGAATCCGGCCCGCTTCCATCATACCCGACGACGAGATAATGACACAAGGTTGGCCAAAGTGATTTAATTCTCGGGAATCTTCGGCTTCGGTAATGTAATGGAGCTGCGGAAAACCAAAAGGATCGGAATCAATTTTTAAATATTCCTGCATGGTATGGTTAAAATACTCCGGGCTGCTCCGCAATATATCCGTGGCGTAAACCGACAACGGACTATCCACAAAAACTTTCACGTTCTCGGGCAAACGGCCTTCTTCAGCAAGATAATTTAAGGAGTAAATTAGCTCCTGGGTGCGGCCAATGCTAAAAGCCGGAATCAGCAGCTTACCACCCCGCTCTACGCAAACTTTTTGCACAATCTGTTCTAAGCGTTCTTCGGTATTTTCCAGGGTATCGTGTATTTTGTCGCCGTACGTAGATTCGCACAAGATTATTTCGGCGGCCGGACAAGGCTGCGGTTCTTTTAAAATGCGGTTGGCAAAACGGCCAATGTCGCCGCTGAAACAAAGCGTGCGTTCCTGGCCTTGGTCCTGCAATTTTAAGTTAATAGCCGCACTGCCGAGTACGTGGCCTGTATCGGAAAAAAGTAACGCAATATCCTCGTCGAGGTGGTACCACTCGTTGTAAGGTACTGTTTGGAAAAGTTGCAAGGCATCTTCTACGTCGGCTTCTTCGTACAGCGGGGCGGTAATATCGTTGCTTTGTTGAATGCGGGCACTATCGCGAAGCAACAATTCGCACAGTTTTAAAGTAGGTGGCGTACAGAAAATAGGACCAGAAAAACCCATTTTTACGAGCCGGGGAATTAACCCGGAATGATCAATGTGGGCATGCGACAAAATCAGGTAATTAATTTTTTCCGGTTCAAAATCAAATTCGCGGTTATAATCGTCGTTTTTTTCGCCTTTGCCCTGCAGTAAGCCACAGTCGAGCAAAATACGTTTGCCATTTTCGAGCGTAACTAAATGTTTGCTGCCCGTAACAGTTTGGGCAGCGCCGTAAAAAGATATCGTCATAGTTGGTGAGAAGTAAAGATAAGGGAATGGCAGGTTCTACGCGGGTAAAGCCAGCTAGTTGCGGGTGTTTTAAAGGGCGCAGGTTAGGAGTTATTTAAATTTTTACGCCGGCCAAAAAGCGTTTAATTAGTAGTAATATTTAAACCAATAACAAAAGCAGCAGTAAAATTTAAAAAAGAATAAAATTTTAAATTTTTAGTTAAAACCAGATTTGGGTAGTGCGGTTGCAGTGGCTAGTTTTGCGACAGGTAACAGGAACTACTCTTAGTACGTACCTGAAAAAGGGCCAGCTCTTTCGGGTCACTAAATAGTTAAAACCCGGAAAACAGAAATGTTTACAGCCCTGCTTAAATTTTTAAAGTACTACTAGTTTAAAATAAATTGAACGCCTTTATTTCCATAACGATGAACAAACCAGTTATTTTTTTTGCTGCTCTTAGTTTTGCATTTTTAACCAGCTGTGGGGGCTCTAGCCAACAGCAACCCGGCGAAGAGTATTACGATGCTGATTACCGAGCCAAAGCCGACAGCGCTTACGATGAAAATTTAAAAAACCAACCTGCTGCACCAGCGCAAACGGCCACGGCAGCTAACGGCAACCCCGATACGAATAATGAAAAGTTAGGCACCACGGCCAGCACGCATTCGGCCGCTTCGGAAGCTCCCTCAGCAGAGGCGGATAAGTCGCAGGCCAGCAGCCCGGCAAAAACAGCGGGAGCGGCTCCTACTCAGGAAAAACCAGCAGAAGCCGCTAAGCCAGCGGCCACCCCAACGGCTACTGTAGGTAATTTTGAGAAAGGCAAAAGCCTTCTTGCCAAATCCGACTGTTTAGCTTGCCATAAAATAGATCAGAAGTTAGTAGGTCCTGCCTACCAGGATGTAGCCAAAAAGTATGAAGCCAATGCTAAAAACCTGGCTTATTTATCGAACAAGATTATAAAAGGCGGCGCGGGTGCCTGGGGCGATGTACCGATGAGTCCGCACCCTACCTTATCGCAGAGCGACGCAAAAGAGATGGCGCAGTATATTTTATCGCTGCGCTAAACATCTTTTATTTCTTCAAACAAGGAGCCCTCCATTATTCTTTTTGGAGGGCTCTTTGTTTTTGATTTACCCGTAACTCCAGCATTTTTTAAAATTTTAACTAACTAGGAGCTTCCGCGATCATCAGTAGAGTGTACTAATTGTAAACACCTGTCGTTTAGGTAAAAATTTAAAAATTAACCATCAGGTTGTCTGGCAGAAAGCTTTTATACCCGAGTCTGGCTGGGAAAATAGGGGAATTTCTGCTTTAAGATGAGTAAAAATTACTACTTTTATATTCATCCAGGTAAAATTGTTGAACTTTAGTATTTGTTTATGAAGGTAATCGCTCTTTTTATCGCATCTGTTTTCCTGTTACTTACAGGAGCACAAGCGCAACCTGTTGCTCCAGCTAAATCTTCCCCGAATGCTTTGCAATACCAATTTAATGCTTTAAAAAGCCGGGCTTCTTCTTACCGCGAGTTTAATCAGGATTACAAAGTGATACAGGTAAGGCGGCTCGATGCTTTCTGGCAAAATGTGCAGGACAGTTTAAAAGCCCGGGAACAAAATATCCGGAAAGCCGGCAAAGCTACCGAAAAAGCATTGGCCCAGGCCCGCCAAGATTTAGTTAACCAAAAAGCCGAGTTACAAAGTTTAAAGCAAGCCAATGCTCAAAAAGAACAACAAATTAAACAAACGGCTCACGACGTAAACAGCCTTTCGGTATTGGGCATAGACATGAATAAGCAGGTTTACGTGGTAATTAGTTGGATTATTATTCTGGGATTACTAGTGGTAGCCGCCGTATTTTCGTATTTATACAAGAAGAGCAAAGTAACTACCGACGAAAAAATAAAAGCTTTTGAAGAAGTAAACCAGGAGTTTACGGTACACAAACAAAGCGCCCGGGAACGGGAATTAAAAATAAAACGCGACCTACAAACCGAAGCTAACCGCGTAGCCGAGTTAAATCAGGAAATTGCCGTACTCCGGAAGCAGGTTTCGATGTAAAGTAGTTAGTAGTTTTTAAAAATAAATAATAGTTACTTTTTTAAAAGCGGTTCTTTGGAGCCAGTTCCTGTCTCCATGTTCTGGTGCTATCTAGTTTGATCAGTAGCCAGTTTGCCGGCACTGGCAGGCCCCGTTAAACCCCTCCCCCCTTCGGGTACCTCCCCTAAAAACAGGGGAGGAGACGCAGCTGTTGCTTTATTCTTTCCTTCCTTGTTCCGCTGCGGAATGTGGCTTTACGCCACACCGGAACCCTAGCAGGTGCTCCACAGCCAAACTGGTGTCAGTCGCCTTGTAGCTACTGCTTGGTTAGGAAGAGAGAAATAATTTAAGAATTTTATGTTCGCTGATTTGTGTAATTGGTTAAATCCCGTGAATTTTATTACACTACTCTTCATTCTAATCTGATTTAGCCAGAAAAGCCGTAGCTAAGTATAAACGACATCAGTTTGGCTGTCGAGGGCCTTCTAAGGTTGTGGTGCTGCATAGCAGCATTGTGAGGTACGAACAAAACAAGCTTAGACCAGCCCGGAAAAGCCAAACGGGGCCTGCCGGCCACGAGGCAAACTTGAAGTCAACCAGTTAGATAGCACCAGAACATGGAGACTTGAAAAGGCTGCACCGATCAGCGGTAGAAAACGAGCTTTATACAAACTACTATTTACTAACTGGTATAAACACCCACCACAACGTCGGAAATTTTAAATTTTACGGGCAATTAACAGGCCATCCCGGATAGGCAATAAAATATTTTCTACCCGGAAATCTTGCTGCACCTTTTGGTTAAAGTTTAGTACGGCTTGCGTGTCTTTATCTATCTTACCATTGCCTGCCGCTACTACTTTGCCGCTCCACAAAACATTATCGGTAATAATAAAGCCGCCCGGTCGCACTTTATCCAACACCAGATCAAAGTAACTGGCATTATTTATTTTGTCGGCATCAATAAAAACCAGGTCGAAGGGGTAAGGCAATGTGGGAATAATTTCCAGAGCTGGGCCCAGGTAATATTTAATTTTATCTGCTACGCCGGCCTCCGCAAAATACCGGCGCACCATCATTTCTAATTCGGCATTTACATCAATGGTGTGCACATAACCGCCGTCCGCTAAGCCTTCGGCCAAGCAAATAGCTGAGTAGCCGGTGTAAGTACCAATTTCCAGAATGCGCTGGGGCCGCAGCATGTGCGAAATCATAGCTAATAACCGGCCCTGAAAATGTCCCGAAAGCATCCGCGGCTTCAGCACGTTCACGTGGGTATCGCGGTTCAGTTTTTTTAAAATTTCCGGCTCCCCGGAAGTATGCTTTTCGACGTATTGCTGTAGTTCTATCGGCAGAAAATCCATTTTTGATTACGATCAGGTATTAGGTAGCAAGTATCAGATACTTAAAACAATTATCAAACTCTTACTCTAAAATTTTAAGTGATCAAGTTGGCCTGATTAAGTTAATTTTTTAAATTTTCCTGCTACTTGCTACCTGCTATCCAACACCTATTTTACCGGCACGTAATTGAGAATACTCAGGTTTTCTTCGCGCAAAACTTCGTTGGCAATCTCGGTGAGTTCGCTGGCTTTTATTTTTTTAATTTGATCGAAAATTTCGTTGAGGCTGTCTACTTTGTTCTGGTCCAGAATGCTTTTGCCCATCATCATCATTAAGCCCATGTTGCTTTCTTCGGCCATGGCTAGTTGCCCCATCAATTGTTCTTTAGCGGTATGCAATTGCAACGATCCCAGGGGTTTTTCGCGCAGTTTTTTTAATTCTTTCAACACCAGGCCAGTGGTTCGCTTTAGTTGCTTTTTCTCGGTGCCAAAGTAAATCCCAAATAAGCCGGTATCAATATAAGTGGCGTAGTTAGCGTCAATGGTATACACTAAACCGTGTTTTTCGCGCACCGCTAGGTTTAACCGGGAGTTCATGCCGGGGCCGCCGAGTAAGTTAGACAGCATAAAAAAAGCAATCCGTCGTTCGTCGTGCAGCGAGTAAGCCGGGCAACCTATTACGCAGTGGGCCTGGCTAATGGGCTTTTCCAGCGTTATAATATTTGGTTGATAGTTGGTAAAAGGCTGACGCGCTCGTTGCTTTTCTATCTGCGGAATTTCTGATAAAAACTTATCGGCCAGTTTTAAAACTTTCTCGAAAGGCCAGTTACTCACCGAACAGAACACCAAGGCACTGGTACTTAAATTCTGATCGATAAAAGCCTGAAAGCTAGGCTTGGTAAAGCTGGATACACTTTCTTTGGTACCTAGTATGTTATTGCCTAAGGGATGGCTGCCAAAAACAACATTATCGAACTCATCAATAACGGCGTCTTCGGGCGTATCGAGGTACATGGCCATTTCTTCCAGAATTACGCCCCGTTCTTTCTCGATTTCTTTTTTAGGGAAAACCGAATTAAAAGTAATATCGGTTAATAAATCAAAAGCTTTCTCGAAATGGCTTTCGAGCAAGGAAGCGTAAAAGCATAGTTTTTCTTTGGTGGTATAGGCATTTAATTCGCCACCTACGGTCTCGAGGCGGTTAAGTATATGAAACGATTTGCGTTTGGTAGTGCCTTTAAACGCCATGTGTTCCCAGAAATGGGCCAGCCCTTGTTGTTCCGGGTTTTCGTCGCGGCTCCCAATATCCAGGATAAAGCCGCAATGGGCAATTTTGGTATGGGTTACTTGCTTGTGCAGCACCCGGATACCGTTCGGTAAGGTATGAATATGATAATCAGGCATTCAGTCTATGTATTTCGGACGGCAAAGGTACGAAAATTTGCGGTAACCAGCAGCAGGGTTTTAGCGCCCCAGTAAGGTTTCGTATACTTGATTTATTTGCGGAATGGTGTGTTCGGCCCGGAATTTTTTAGCTTGGTCGTAACCCGCTTCTATCATGCGGTTGCGCACAGCTTGGTCGGTACTGGCTACCACCAACTGGTTGGCTAATTGGGCTAAGTCATTAGGCTCGGCGTACAAAGCCGCTTCACCACCCGCTTCGGTAAAGCAAGAACCCGTAGAAGTAACTACGGGCACGCCGCTGTTCATGCCTTCCAAAATGGGAATACCAAACCCTTCGAACAACGACGGATACACAAATACCTGCGCCAACTGGTAAATAGCCGGCAATTCCTGAAACGGAATGTACGGGAGAATATGTACTTTACCGGTAAGATTATTTTCCTGAATAAAATTTTCTATCTGGGCCGTATATGGCAGCTTTTTACCAATCAGTACAATATCGTGCGTATCGGTGAGGCTGGATTGTAACCACGCTTTTAAAAAATGCAAATGGTTTTTCCGGCGTTCCAGGGTTCCTACGCTCAACAAAAATTTATCGGGCAGGCGGTATTTTTCTTTAACGGTTTGTAAAACTGCCGCAGTAGCTCGTTGGTGAAAAATCGGGTTACAATCCTGGTAAATAACTTCTATTTTTTCGGGCGCAATGTTATAAAACTGCATTAGATCAGCCTGGGTTTGGCGGCTAATGGCTATAATTTTATCTGCGGATTGGCAAGCAGATCTAAACTTAGCGTTGTATATAACCCGGTCGTGCGGTTTATACAACTCCGGAAAACGCAGATAAATTAAATCGTGGATGGTTACAACCCGGCGCGCTTTAGTTTTTTTAAAAAAAAAAGGCAGCTCATTGCTTAAACCATGAAAAATATCCAGTTCAAATTTTTCAATGGAATTTACCAAACCGCCTAGCCGCCATACATCGGGTAATAAGCGATACAATCCGGTGGGTTTCACTAATTGCACCTGCGGCACCGGCGGTAAAAACTGTTGAAATATTTCGGCTTGGCGCGTCGTGTAAAGAAAATAGTTATTTTGCGGAAATTGCTTCTGCAGCGCGGCTATCACAAACCGACTGTAGTTGCCTAAGCCCGAGGTATTGGTAAATGCCCTTTTTGCATCAAATCCTATTTGCATTTTTTAAACTTATAGCCCGCAAAGGTAATAAGTAAACAGACACAAGTATTAAGATATTAGACACAAGACTTAATCTTAGTAAATGATTGTTATAAAGCAACTTACTGCAATACACGCCTGAGTATGAAGTATATACTTAATTCTTGTTCTTCTACATTAAACTTTGGAGTACTTCTTTTTTCTTTTTATAACTTACTATGGTTGCCACAACATAGCACCCAATTTGTCTTTTCCAGGAAGTTCTAAAAAAACGGTATCTTTACTTTCTATCTAATAAAGTAAAGGCATTTAAAACCTTTTGAAAATTTATTATGAAATACGAACAGATCCATTCTGAATTATTTATTTACAACCGCGCAAATTTTGCCAAACACCTGCAAAAATGCTCCCTGGCTGTTTTTCACTCGAATGATGTAATGCCCACCAATGCCGATGGTACCATGGCCTTTCGGCAAAACAACGATTTATTTTACCTGAGCGGCATTGACCAGGAAGAAAGTATTTTACTATTGTTTCCGGATACCCGTGATGTACGCCACCGGGAGGTGCTTTTTCTGCGGGAAACCAATGATTTAATTTTAACCTGGGAAGGCTACAAACTTACCAAAGAACAAGCGCAGCAAGTTTCGGGTATTAAAACCATTTACTGGCTCTCTGAATTTAAGCAGGTTTTTAACACCTTAATGGCCGAGGTTGAAAATGTTTACCTGAACACCAACGAGCACACCCGCGCCGTAGTAGAAGTAGAAACCCGCGATGCCCGTTTTATAAAATGGTGTAAAGAAAACTATCCCTTGCATCATTATTACCGGAGTGCTCCTGTTATGCATACCCTGCGGGCGATAAAATCCGATATTGAAATTGAACTGATTAAAAAAGCGTGCGCTATTACCGAAAAAGCTTTTTTACGCTTACTCCGTTTTATCAAACCCGGCGTAATGGAGTACGAAATTGAAGCCGAAATTGCGCATGAGTTTTTGCGTAACCGTTCGCGGGGCCCGGCTTACGGTTCTATAATTGCTTCCGGCACCAATGCCTGTATTTTGCATTACGTAGATAATAACCAAGAATGTAAAGACGGTGAAGTTATTTTGATGGACTTTGGGGCCGAGTACGCCAACTACGCCGCTGATTTAACCCGCAGCGTGCCGGTAAATGGCACTTTTACCAAGCGCCAGCGCGATGTGTACCAAGGCGTTTTAAACGTACTGGAAGCAGCTCGCAAGATGTTAGTTCCGGGCAATACCCTGGATCAGTACCACGCCTTTGTGGGCACCATTATGGAAAACGAACTAATTAAACTGGATTTGCTGAACGAGAACGATGTGCGCCACCAGGATCCGCAGCAACCTTTGTATAAAAAATACTTCATGCACGGTACTTCGCACTTTTTAGGTTTAGATGTACACGACGTAGGTAACAAATACCGCACCTTCGAGCCCGGTATGGTGTTTACCTGCGAACCCGGTATTTATATCCGCGAAGAAGGCTTAGGTATTCGTTTGGAAAATGATATTTTAATTACCCGCCACGGTCCACAGGATTTAATGGCGAGCATCCCTCTACAACCACAAGATATTGAAAGAATTATGCAAGAATCTTAATACCTTATATTCTGGCAATACTAAACTAAAAAGACCTTCCGGCCCAGTCTGGAAGGTCTTTCTGTTTTATTTTTCTGATTAAAGTTTCAACATTATAACAGCTTTCAGGCTTCCCGGTCCTAGTGCTGGACCACTAAGGCTCGATTTTTGAGACTAATTACAAATCAAAATACATTAAACCAATCGACTTTAATATTTTATCGTCGTATACAATCAATCCATTCCAAGTGGTCTAATTACCTTATACCTGGTAATAGTTATTATCAAGCGAGCAGTATTGTGCTTCTAATTAGATTTGTTAGAATTATTTTCCTTTATAAAGCATTTATAGCGAACAAAGTACACTTATTGTCGCTTAGCCTTATACTTACTACAACAGTAGGCAAAATGAGATTTAGCTTTTGATTATTAGAATTAGTACTAGTTTTGCAGCCCTAACAAAAAATGCGTATAGGGAAAATTTTTGTAAATAGATTGCCCTTGAGTAAAACTATTTAGACTTAAATAAAGTAATGATAGCAAAAATTATAAGCTAATAAGTTAAAGAAAAATAAGCTTAAAATGGGGGTAAATATTTAACTTACAAATAGTTATAGCAATAATCAAAGGTACTTAAATTTAAAAATTTATGGAAAAAACCGCAGAATAGGCAACATTTTTTAAATAAACAGGTATATATTCAAAATCTAATATTACACTACACTAAAATAATACTATGAAACAAATTTTTAAACGAGCAGGAGCAGTAGCATTAGGCCTTTGCGGTTTAGTAGCTACTACTACAAACGCGCAAACAGCAGACAAAAAATGGGCGATAGGTGCTCATGCCAACGTGGTTCAATACCGCGGTGATGATGGTTCTGAATTCTATGACAGCCAAGAAGGTAGAGTTGGTTATGGTTTAACTTTTTCACGTTACTTAAACCGGGCTCTGGACTTTTCCATTCAAGCAAATCGCTCCCGAATTGATTACAACAACAACGTATTAGGTGGTGGACCTTACGTTCCGGGTGGCCGGTTAAATTATTACTTCGATGGTCATATGACCACCGTAGTGGGTGCCTTTAAATTTAAGATTGGATCTTTAATTAAAGAAGGTGCTCGCTTTGACCCTTATTTGATGGCTGGTTACGGCGGCGCTTTTGCCAAAACCAGTGGCCGGGGTGGTTATGGCATGTGGCCTAGCCAGACTGGCTCTTACATTAACGACGGATCTTATGCAAATGACTTAGTTCTGGGCGCAGTTGGCCTAAACATTCGTTTCAGCGAAACAGTTGCTTTAACCTTACAAACTGGTCAGTTGTATTTATTTACGGACCAGTTAGATGGCTGGAGAGGCCAAGATGCCGATTTACATGATCGTTTTTTACAGCATACCGCTGGCTTAACCTTTAGCTTAGGTAAAGCCAAAGATGCCGACATGGACGGTGTGCCTGATAGAAAAGATAAATGTCCGGATACACCAACCGGGGTAAAAGTGGACGAAAATGGTTGCCCAGTTGATACCGATAAAGATGGCGTTGCTGATTACCAGGATAACTGCCCAGACGTAGCCGGTGTAGCTGCGCTGAATGGTTGCCCAGATAAAGATAACGACGGTGTAGCAGATGCCCAAGATCAGTGTCCGGATCAACCAGGTACTCCTGCCTTAAATGGTTGCCCAGATGCGGATGCCGATGGTGTAGCCGATGCCCAAGATCAGTGCCCGAATACGCCAGCCGGAACACAGGTTGATGCCAGAGGTTGCCCACTTGACTCCGATGGGGATGGTGTAAATGATGCTGATGACAGATGCCCAACCGTTGCTGGTACTGCTGAAAACGGTGGTTGCCCACGTAAAGTATTACCAAGAGGTAAAAACAGAGGCTCTGTAAAAGATACTACGTTCATCCGTTTCGAAACTAACAAAGCGGTATTGAAAAAATTATCTTTCAGAACATTAGATGATATCGTACGGTTCATGAAAGCTAACCCTGAGTTTACCATTAAAATTGAAGGACACGCCGATGCCCGTGGTACCGATGAATACAACATGGCTCTGTCACAACGTCGGGCTGATGCCGTATCTCGTTACTTAACTGCGAAAGGACGTTTAGCTAAAGCTCGGGTAACTACTGAAGCCTTAGGTGAATCACGGCCAATGGCTACCAACGATACTCCGGAAGGAATGGCTCAGAACCGTCGTGCCGAAATCCAGTTAGTAGTAACCGATGATTTAATGGTCGACGATCCTTCAGCTACTCCAAGTGGAACAACTCCAGGTAGCACTACTCCAGGAGGTACAACTCCAGGTGGAACTACTACTCCGGGTACTACAACACCAGGCACCACAACCCCTGGTACTACAACACCAGGAACTACCACTCCGGGTACAACTACCCCAGGTACTACTCCTAATTAATAACCCATTGCAAATAGATTTTTTATAATATTTTTTAAATTTAAAAAAGGCTGAACAGATGTTCAGCCTTTTTTTATGTTCCAAATCGCTGTAATTCTTAGAAATACTGAACTACTAATTTACGCAAGTATAATGCAAGGACAGATATTGATAAGATAGTTGCTCAGTCGGTACCAAAATTTTAAATAAAAAATCCTGCCTTTAATTAAAGAAGACAGGATTTAAACTTTGAAAGTAAAAGGTATTTTTTTTTTAATTTCAGGTTACCTGCACCCCTTTCCAAAAAGCTATTCTATTCTTGATTTTATCTGCTGCCGGCTTTGGATCGGCGTAATACCAGGCTGCATCTTTATTTTGCTGTCCATTTACTTCTAAGGTGTAATACGAAGCTTGTCCTTTCCACGCACAGGTTGTATGCGTATCCGAAGATATTAAAAACTTTTCTGTTACAGAATCCACCGGAAAATAATGATTATTTTCAACTATTATAGTATCATCACTTTCCGCAATTACTTCGTTATTCCAAATAGCTTTCATGTTCTTTCAAATTTAAATTAATTGCCCAGGCGAGTTTTACTGTTAAGTTACAAGTTAACCTTTCTGCATTTTAGCTGGTTTCTTAAATCTTTTGACTAAAGTTGTTCCACTAAATCCTAATGCTTTATAAGAATATACAAACGAAAAGTTTCTTTGTTTAGTAATCAACTAATTTGGCTTATCTAGTGGCGCGATAAAATTATTCGCTGGTGCTGCGTACAGGTCGTTCCAATTAACCGGACAAAGTAAATACCTGCTGCTACTTGTGTTTGAGGCGCCCACGTATATACATACTGTTTATTACCTTTGGCTTGCCCCTGGTATAAACTGCTTATTTCCCGACCTTGATTATCGTATATTTTTAAATTTACGAATTGCGTTTCTGGTACAGCAAAGGTAATTACTACCCGCTCCGTAAACGGATTAGGAGAAGTAAGTAGCGCTATTTGTTCTAAAGCTGGTTGCATATCGGAGTTAATGGCCGAGCCAGAGGCAAGTCGTTCTGCTTCCAAGCTTCGCCTCCGGGCCGGCTCGCCAACATAAGTTAGATTTACTAACCAAAAGTCGGTGCTGCCTTGACTTGGCTGGATCTTATCGCCGCTAATGCCAGAATTAGAGCGTCCGGCTAATAAATATCCTCCTTCAGTTGTAGTTACGATAGCGCGCAAATCTTCCGCGGCACTGCCTCCGTAGCGTTTGTCCCATAGCTTATTACCAGTAGACGTAGTTTTTACCACCCAATAATCGCTGCTGCCCTGACTGGTTTGACTTTTATCCCCGTTGTTAGCCGATAAAGATCTGCCTCCGAGTAAAAAACCACCATCAGCCGTATTAATAATGGAACGCAGCTCATCGTCGCTGCTTCCGCCAAACCGGTGATCCCATATTTTTGATCCGGTACCGGAAATTTTTAGGATCCAATAGTCTTTAGCGCCACGGCTGCTTTCACTTTTGTCGCCGCTTACACCAGAAGTGCTAAATCCAGCTAAGCAAAAATCACCCGCCGCTGTCCGACTCATGGAAAAGAACTGCTCTTCGCCGCTGCCGCCAAACCGACGATCCCATTGTTTAGTACCGCTACTGTTTACTTTTACTACCCAGTAATCCGAACTGCCCCGGCTGGCCTGGGTTTTATCACCATTAATACCGGACAGGGATGTGCCTGCGAGCAAAAAGCCGCCGTCGGAAGTTAAAGAAAAATCTTCCAGGTTATCGTTTAAATTACCCCCAAATCGCCAGTCCCAAATTTTAGTGCCACTGGTGTTTATTTTTAAAATCCAGAAGTCACGCCCGCCCCGGCTAGCCTGGCTTTTATCGCCGCCTACCGGCGAATCGCTGAATCCGGCTAAAATATACTCGCCGTTGGCTAATTGCATTACTCTGCGCAAATCTTCTAGGCCGCTGCCGCCAAAGCGCCGGTCCCACTGTTTGGTGCCGGTACTATTTATTTTTACTACCCAGTAGTCTTGGCCACCCCGGCTACTTTGGCTTTTATCACCGCCGGTGTTCGATAAAGAAGAACCAGCCAGTAAATAACCCCCGTCCTGGGTAGCGATAACTTGGTTGAGATAATCGTGGTTTGTGCCGCCAAAACGTTTATCCCATAGTTTGCGGCCACTAGCATCGGTTTTTACAATCCAGAAGTCGTTGTTGCCCCGGCCCTCCTGGGTTTTGTCGCCACTGTTGGGCGAAAGCGAGTGCCCCCCCAGCAGGTAGCCGCCATCGGCGGTATTAATAATAGAAGTAAAACTTTCGGCTTCTAAACCGCCAAAAGCGTTAGACCAGTTAAGGGTAGCCTGGGGCACTTCTTCTCTTACCTTGATAACCCAAAAATCAGTAAAGCCTTTGCTATTTTCGCTTTTATCGGACCCCGCATTTGAATCGGAAGTACCACCTACCAGGTAGCCGCCATCGGTAGTAGGAATAATAGCACTTAAAAAATCGCCATAATTCGTACCAAAAACGCCTCCTTCGCCGGTAACGCCACCAAAGGTTTTATCCCAGATTTTACCTCCGCTTTCATCTATTTTCACCAGCCAGTAATCATCGTCGCTGCGGTTCGCCTCGGTTTTATCTAAGCCAATGCCGGAGTTAGACGACCCACCCAGCAAATAAGAGCCGTTAGCAGCCACAATCATGGTGGCTAAATTATCGCTTTCACGGCTACCGTACGTTTTATCCCAGGCAATAGTACCAGTTGCACTTAGCTTGGCTACCCAGTAATCCGTTAACCCTTTGTTGCCCGCTGTTTTATCAGCAGTTATATCGGAATCAGAAGTACCGGCCAGTAAATACCCCCCATCCGATGTGTTTACCAGGGATTGCAGCACATCGGTAGCAAAGCCCCCAACTGTTTTATCCCAAATTCGGACACCTTTATCACTAACTTTTACTACCCAGTAATCATCGCTGGCAAAAGAGCCCCGGGCTGCTTCGCTTTTTTCACCACTTTTACCCGAAGCAGAAGTACCGCCCACCAGATATCCCCCATCCGTAGTAGTAGTTAGGGATTTTAAATTATCCCGGCCGTTGCCCCCAATGGTTTTATCCCAGAGTTTACTGCCGCTGCCATTAATTTTAATTAGCCAGTAATCCGAAGTATCGTAATAGTTTTCGGAAGTATCGCGGGTTACTTCGGTTTTATCACCGCTCTTTCCCGAACGGGAATAGCCACCTAAAAGGTAACCGCCATCGGTAGTAGGAATAATAGCTTGCAGCACATCTTCCTCTAAACCGCCAAAGGTTTTATCCCACAGTTTACGGCCATTTTCATCGATCTTTATTACCCAATAATCCGCGCCACCTTTGCTGTTCTGCGATTTATCGGCCCCAATATCGGAGTAAGAAGTACCGCCCAGCAAATAACCCCCACCTGGCGCGGCCACAATGGTCTCTAAACCGTCGAAACTATAACCACCAAATGCTTTATCCCAGATTTTAGTACCACTTGCGGTTAACCTGACTAACCAAAAATCGTTGCCGCCGATGCGTTCGGCTGTTTTATCTTCAAATACATCCGAATCGGAGTTACCCGCTAATAAATAGCCGCCGTCTGGCGTACGAACCATAGCCTCTAATGAAGAAGTGCCCCAGTAATCTTCATAATAATTTTTATAGCCGCCGAATGTTTTATCCCATTGTTTGGTTTGGGCCCACGTTTCGGAGATGAAGCAAGTTCCTGAAAAAATAACAAATACTACTAAAAGATATAAAAACTTTAAACGTAGAAAAGTTAAATTCATACACACAGAAAATAAGGTAAAGCATTTATCTAATTAAAAACAATAAAAGCACCAACCTGTAAACAGGCAATTACAGGATTTAATAAAATAAAGCGTGTTTAAACGTAACTTATACGCAAACCTGCAAGTGGAGGTATTTTTGGATTAGATTAATAGGTAAAAGGTTAACTCTTACTTAGGAATTAACTTTGTTGTAGCGATAAAGTTACAAAAAAGGTTTTGAACCATTAAGAAAGAAAAGCAGATTTATTATGCAAATAACAGCTGGTTCCACAGAGATAAACCTGAAGGTGGGAAAATTAGGTTTAAGTAGATATGTATAGTTATATTAAAGAAGCAAGAATACGATTTAACGATATATTAAAATTTTAATATTTAAGAGCCTTTTTTACGCAAGTACCTATTCCAGGGTGGCCAAAAATATTGCGAACGCCACACAGATGTGTTCTAAACTTACTGCCCGCAGCAGAATTTAAAATTTTTAAAATTAGGAGTTGTACTACTTAAACCGGTTTAGCACAAACTTTGCACACCGTACGCCGCCTATTTACCACGGCAGTACCCCGGGTAACAACTTCGGAGCCGGCTTTACAGCGTTTTAATACACTGCACGTTTTCCGGAGATGGTAGGTAGTGGCTCCGGCACTGGTACAAATAAAAACCCGACGCGAAGCATCGGAAGGCAGGGGAATAGCCTGGGCGGTACTGGCCGGATTATTGGCTTGCCGGCGCGATTTACGAAAATCCCAGGGAGCAACCGGGCGAGATTTTTCCCAGAGTCCGCGTCGGTTTTGCCGGGCTTCGGTTTCTAGTTGCGCTAGGGTTTGATCGCGGGAGTAAGCTTTATAATGCCAGGCATAACCATTGCGCACCAGTTCATTATTTAAGGTTCGCCCGTCGGGTAAAACAATGGTACCTACCGTACGGCCGTACCGATCCTGACCATCTACAATTAATTGAACTACTTTATTAAAACACAAATCGGAAGTAAACTGCCGGGCCACGGTACCGTAATCCTGATTTTTTTCGGGCGCATCTACCCCGAGTAATCGCACCCGCAAAGGCTTGCCGTCTTTTAAAAGCTCAATGGTATCGCCGTCTTTAATGGCAATAACTTTGTATCCAGTAGTAGCAGCTTCGGGGGTAGCGAGTAAAGTTTCGGGTTGCTTTTGCCGGCACGACCAGATGGCTAACCAAAACAAAAAGTAATAATAAGTGGGGTGAACCGAACGCAGGCGCTTAACTCTGTTCATAAGGCATTTTTTTAAATTTTTGCTCAAGAGCTGGCTTAGGCATACGCCTCCAGGTTATAACCCGATATTTTTAAAGTACTCTGCCCGCCTACTTGCTTACTTACCTGTATTTGCGTGTTGATGCGCTCTTTTAAAGCTTCTACGTGCGAAATAATACCAATGGATTTACCGCCCGCCTGTAAATTTTCGAGCGCGCTAATGGCTATATCCAGCGTATCGTTATCCAGGGTACCAAAACCTTCGTCGATGAATAAAGAATTAATCTGGGCTTTGCGGCCCGCCAGATCGGATAAACCTAAAGCCAAGGCTAAACTTACCAGAAAACTTTCGCCTCCGGATAAGGTATTCATGGACCGTACCGCATCGGCCTGGTAAGTATCCACGATCTGGAGTTCCAAATCCTGGGTAGGACTTTTTAAAATGCGGTACCGGGGATTTAACTTTAACAAATGCCGGTTCGCTAATTCGGTTAAGCGCGCCAGGGTAAGTCCTTGGGCAAACTTGCTGAATTTTTTACCATCGGCCGAACCAATGAGGGCAGCCATTTTATCCCAGCGCAAAAATTCTTTTTGTTGTATTTCTACCTGCGCGGCTGTCTCCTGGTACTTTATTTTTAGATCGGCGTCTTGTTTTAGCTGTAGCTGCCACGACCCAATTTGTTGATGGAGCTGGGCGATGCTGCTACTTAAACGTTCTACCTCGGTTTGTAAAGCAGCGTAGTTTACATCTGTTAATTGCAGCTCTTGTTCCCGGCGTAGGTCGGCTTCAGTTTCGGAGTATAATTTACGGGTTTCGGTAAGCGCCCTTTCGGCTTGCTTTTGCAGTAACTCAATGCGGTGGGCTTCGTCGTCGTTTAAAAAAAGTTGCACCAAGGTATCTACCGAATCTATATTATGGGCCTGTACGGAATGGTGTAATTGCGTTGTTAGCGTAGTAACCTGGGCCTGCACCCGGGTTAACTCGGTCTGCCATTGTTGCTGCCGGCTTTGGGCTAAGCGCATTTGCTCTTGTTTCTGCAGGAAAGCCGTCCGTAGATTTTCCAGTAGCTGCTGGTGCCGCGTTATATTTAATTTTAAACGCTCCCGCTCATCCTGCGGATTTTTATCGGCGAATAATTTTTGCCGGGCCGCGATTAATGTTGCTACGTTTACTTCTTCTTGCTGGAGTAACGCTAGTTGTTGGTTAAGCAGTTGTTCTTTTTGACTAATGGTTTCCTGCAGATTATTTTGTTCGGTTTCCGCTTGCTTTAAAGCCAGGTAAGCTTCCTGCAATTGCTCGGTTTGAGCAGCAAATGCCGCCGCCCGCTGGTGCAGATCTTCCTCAATGGCCTTACTTTTATCTAACTCAAAAGTAATCTTAAACCGGAGTAAAAAAGATTGTACTTGCCCCGTTACAGCCTTTTGCTGTTCCAGTAAATCGGTTACATCGGCGTGGAGGCGCTGTAACTGACCTGTGGCTTGTTCGGCCCGTTCCTGGGTACGGGTAATTTCGTGTTCCCTGCGGATAATCAGTTCTTTTTGCTCTTGCAGCTTGCGCTCTAAACCCCGGCTTTCTTCTTCGTTGCGCCGGAGGTTCGTTAATAATTGCCGCTGCTGCTGGTAGCGTTGCTGGTAAGTTTGCAATAACTCCTGAATAGCGGCTTTATCTTCGATGCGGCAGTTTTCCGGCACATTTTGCTGTACGGCATCAAATTGATTTTTGAGTTGCCCACCTTCGGTGCGCAGTTGCATGAGTTGCTTTTGTTCGTTGGTCTGCACTGCTTGCAGCGAGCTCAGGCGCGAAGCCAATGTTGTTTGTTGCGTGGTTAATTCTGTTACTACTTGCTGTTGTTGCCCGCGTTTTTGTTCGGCTTCGGTTACGTTGCTATGGTATTTATTTTCTACAAACGGATGATGCTCGGAGCCACACAGCGGGCAAGGTTGCTGCGGTTGTAATAGCTCGCGGTCGGCTTCGTACTTTTGAATTTGGCGTTGCAAGTCTACAATTTGCTGCAGATGCGTTAAGGTTTCGTGCGCTTGTTGCAGTTTGGCGCTTAGCTCATTAACTGAATGGCTAGTTTGGGTTAAGGCCGCCTGATTCTGAATCAGGCTTTCGCGTAATAGGTTGGCCTTTTCCTTGAGTTGACCGAATTGATCGGCTTTTAAATATTGTTGCTGCAGCAAGTTAAGCTGCGTGGGCAAAGCGTTGCAAGCGTTTTCCAGGTCATTAGCGGATTGGCCGTTGAGTAAATTTTTAAAATTTTCCTGGTACCGCAGTATTTGCTGGAAGAGGGCCGCCTGCGTTTGCCGATCCTGTTCTATTTGCAGGGTTTGCTCCAGTATAAACTGGTTGGCTGTTAGCTGAGTAGTTTGATGCAGCGTTTGTTCCCGGTACGTTTCCTGTAACCGACGATTAATATCGTGTAAATCTTTAACACCTTGCTGGTAGGTTATAATTTCCCGGTCCAGGTGTTGGGACGATAGGTTTTGTTTTAACCAGTTTTGCGCCTGGCTAATAGTTGTTTGAATTTGCTGCAAGGCTTGTAGCTTAGTAGCCTGCACTTTTTTTAAATTTTTTAATTCCTCATCGGCTCGCAGACAGCTTTCCTGGTTGTTCCGGAAATAGGCGCGGCTACTCGCTATAACGGAATCCTGACGAGTAACTTCGTGAAAAACGGGTTCGGCCTGATCGAGTTCCTGCTGCGCTTGTTGTACTTGTTGTTGGGCTAAAGCTAACTCCTGCTCTGCTTCTCGGGTTTGTTTTTGAAAATCGGGTAATAACAAACTAATATCGGTTAGGTCTTGCCCCAATTGCGCGGCCTGGTTTTGCGACGTTTTTATTTCGATTAAGGCTGGTTTAAATTGTAAAGCACGTTGATGCTGCTGTAATTTTTTAAATTCAATTTGCTGCGCTTCAAAGCTGGCTTCTAAAACTTGAAGTTCGGCTGCTAACCCGGTTTTTTTCTGTTGTAATTGCTCCAGCCGATTAAGCCAATTTAACTCTTGCTCCCGGGTGTTTTTTGCCTTTTGCTGCTCCTGAATCTGGTTTTGCAGTTGACTAACTTGCTGTTGAAAATTGGCTACCTGTTCTTCGGTTAGTAACTCGGTGTTGTTTAACTTGGCGCGTAATTGCTCCAGCGCTTTTCTTTCCTTATCGGCTTGCCGGTAAGCGCTTACCGAAATGCGGGAATAAATGCCGGTATCGGTAATTTTTTCGAGTAATTCGCTGCGTTCGCTTTCGCTGGCTTTTAAAAACCGGGTAAAATCGCCTTGCGACAAAATAACCGATCGCAAGAACTGGCTGTAATCTAATCCGCTGATTTCGGTTACTTTGGTGGGTACTTCGCTGGGTTTTAAATCCAGGGGGTTTTGATCTGGCAGCGCCAGTAACTCCATGTGGGTAGGCTGTATTTTACCGTCGGGCCTTTTCCGGCTCCGGTACAACGACCATTTAGCGCGGTATTGCTTTTCTTTTACTTCAAAATCTACTTCCGAAAAAGACTCGCCGGTGTGCCGGGTCATGATCTCGTACGCATCACGGTCGTGCCGATGTACCCGGCCAAACAACCCTACGGTAATGGCATCGAGTAAAGTAGTTTTACCGGCTCCCGTAGGACCAGTTATCGCGAATAAGCCGGCATCTACCAAAGGGCTCTGATCAAAACGGATTTCGTGTAAACCTTTCAGGGAGTTTAAGTTCAGGAAACGGACACCCAGTATCTTCATAAATATGCGTACAATGCCGGCTTAGCGGCTCCTCTGGTTTCTTAAAGATAAAGATGAAAAAGCAGATTCAAAAGAAATAACTGGTTAGTGCGGGACATACTTTACTCAACCATTTCTAAAAAAGCTAAGTAAAAGGACAAATTAAAATATACATTCCAATATTGAAAATACAAGGTTAAATTACTGATATTTAATTTATTATATTTTATTTTGTCTTAATACTTGTGTCTTACTACTTGTGTCCATTTACTTATCTACTGTTTGTTGAAAAATATTTATAAAATTTTTCAGCTAACCACCAGCAGGATTTAACCGGCTTGTATACTTTACAACATATAACACCTTGCCTGCTAGCTGCGGCTATTCTGTGGAGCCTTTTCAAGTCTCCAAGCATTGGTGCTTTCTTGTTTGAACAGGCTGAGTTTGACTCATGGCCGGCGGGCCCGTTTGGCTCTTTCGCACGGGCTAGCCTTCCTTTCCTCGTACCTCGGAATACTGCTGCGCAGTACCGGAATCCTAGCAGGTGCTCCACAGCCAAACTGCTGTCATTTTATTTTAGCTACCGTTTTTACCACTTTAGAGTAGTAGATTATTCTATCGTTATCAATTAATCTCATTGGGCTAGGTGAAAGTAGAAATAAAACAAAGGAGTTTATTTTTAAAATTTTAGTGGTTGTCTCTAATGAATTTAACTTCACTAATCCTTTTTTCCAAGGCACACCCAAAAAGCCGAAGCTACCAGCAACCAACTTCAGTTTGGCTGGGCAGGGCCTTCTAAGGTTCTGGTTCTGCGCAGCAGAATTCCGAGGTACGAGGAAAAGAAGCTTAGACCAGCCCGGAAGAGCCAAGCGGGCCCGCCGGCCATGAGGCAAAACTTGAAGCCAGCAAGTTAGCTAGCACCAACGCCTAGAGACTTGAAAAGGCTCCACAGATAAACTGTAGTCACTTTAATAAGTCATTTTCAATTTACAAGAATATGGCTGCATAATATTGCGGTTTGGATTGACTGCTCTTAGATGGTTACTGATAATCAAGAAAATTATTCCGTTTGCGTCATTTTCTCCAGGAGCTCATCAAAGGTGGAAAGTAAATCAAAGTACTCGCCTTCCCCGAACACCGAGTCGCACTTTTTACGAAACACGTCTTTGGGTTCCAGTTCTTGTAAATTAGTAAACTCGTTAAACGATTCGGCATCGAGCGCAACCGTGGGCTTTAACCGGATTTGCCGGGTAAAAACACGTTCGAGGTGCGGCATGGTTTGCGTAATTTGGGCCAACTGCCCGTCTAAATCCGGGATGTAATTATCCGTTTCTACTTGTACTTCGGCCCAGGCTGGATAAAGATGATCGCCGACCGCAAAAGCATGCATGCGGCGCTTTACTTCGTCTAAATCACCTTTAAAACGGACGAGTTTCCGGCAGCAAGGTACCGGCAATTCCTCGACTGCAACGAGTTGGTTTTCGGAAAAATTTAAAATTAAGATAAGTTTATGATCTTCTACTTCGCTGAAAGATAACGGAATAGGTGATCCGGAATACCGGACATGCGTCATACTATTCACAATCTGCGGCCGGTGCAAATGGCCCAAGGCAATATAATCAAAATCAATCGGAAACTGGTCGCCGCCAATCTGGCCCAGGTTGCCTACGTGTATTTCTTTCTCACTTTCCGAAGCGCTGCCTCCCGCCGCGAATAAATGGCCCATGGCAATAACCGGAATTTGCTGGGTTTTATAAGGCGCAATGTGAGCGGCTATTTGCCGGTAATGGGCACAAATACCTTCTTTCAGGCGGGCTTCGCGCTCGGTATGGGTTTCGCCCGGAATAGAAAGCCGAACGTCTTTATCGCGCAAGAAAGGAACGGCACAAATCACTATTTCGGTTTTACCAGAGGCATTTATTACCGGAATAATCTGGTCGGTAAATTCCAGAGGTACCCCACCTACTACGTGCACCCGAAAATGTTTGAGCAAAGTTTGCGGGGCATTTAAAGTAGAAACCGAATCGTGATTACCGCCAATAATAATGACTTCGCGGCAATTGGTTTTGCGTAAGGCCCACAAAAAGTCGTAGTATTGTTTTAAAGCGGCGTTGGAGGGTGAACCGGTGTCAAAAACATCGCCGGCAATCAGCAACACATCTATCTCGTGCTGGTCAATAACCCCGATTAACCAATCCAGAAAATGCTGGTGTTCGTCGGTACGTTCGCATTGTTCTAAACGCTTGCCTAAATGCCAATCCGCCGTATGTAAAATTTTCATCTGTTACCCTATCCGCTGGTTTCCACGGTGAAGATACTGGTAAAATTTAAAAATGTTTAGGCGTATTTACTTAATCTTGGCTGTAGATAAAGATATAGCTGGTAAAGAAACAGAAAAAATATTTACTCCAACGGAAAGTGTTTATCTATAATGTACTGCAGGTTTTCGTCGGTGAGCGGTTTACTCAAATACACTTCTACTTCTTCGTATTGTTTTAGCTGTTCAAAATCGCGGGTGTTGGTAGAAGTCGTTAAAATAATAACGACTGAATGATTGTTTTCGTCGGCTACATCCCGGAAAGCTTCTAAAAACTCAAAGCCATTCATAACTGGCATATTAATATCCAGTAAAATTAATTCCGGAAACGGGTGGTTAGCGGCTTTTTCCTGTTGCAAGAACCGTAATGCTTCTTCCCCATTTAAAGTAACTTTAATATCGTGGGCAACTTGCATTTCTTTTAATAAACGGGTGTTTAAGAAATTACTAATTGCATCATCATCAATCAACAAAACAGAATTAATCACTGTTCGGGTCATTACGTGGCTCTTAAAAAACTTTTCTGGAAATAATTTAATTTAATAGAATGCAGTAATAACACTTATTTCACATCAGAAGAAAAGTTGATATTAGTTAATGTGCGTCGCTAAACCTAATTATTCTTAAATAATCAGCTTCTGCTGCTACTTCCTATTAACGTTTGGCATAAATGTAAGCACAATTTAATTAGTAGTTTGGCTGGTTCTTTAGTTTTGCAGAATTTTAAAGCAGATAGAAATTATAAACTTTCGGCTTTACGTTTTTGCGCCAGAAAAGCTGCGTACAAGCAGTAACTAAATGCTAGAGTAGGTGAACGTCAAGCAGAAAATTTTAAATTTATTTTGAGAGAGAAAAGTTTTAGGTCTTAAAGTAAAATTATAAGGAGCATTATTGCTTTACAAGCAACAAAATAAACCTGCTTTTAAAAACAAAAAGCACAACTACGGTTGTGCTTTTTGTTTTTAAAGATAAACAACAATTAATTAGATTTAGAAGCCGTCATGCTGTCGAGCACTTCCATTACTTCCCGCACGTGTTTTTCGGAGTTGCGCAGGAGTTCCGTTTCGTCTTCGTTCAGTTGCAGTTCGATTACTTTTTCTACGCCGTTTTTACCTAATACTACGGGCACGCCTAAGTAAGTACCGTTAATACCGTATTCGCCTTCCAGCTTAATACACACCGGGAAAATGCGTTTCTGGTCGCGGGCAATGGCTTCTACCATTTGCGCTGCCGCCGAACCAGGGGCGTACCAGGCCGAAGTACCCATTAATTTTACCAATTCACCGCCGCCATTTTTAGTGCGTTCAATAATCGCGTTTAAGGTTTCTTCGTCGATTAACTCGGTAACCGGAATACCACCTACGGTAGTGTAGCGCGGCAGCGGCACCATGGTATCGCCGTGGCCACCTAATAATACCGCCTGTATATCTTTTGGCGATACGTTTAAAGCTTCGGCCAGGAAAGCGCGGTAACGAGCCGTATCCAGAATACCGGCCATCCCCATTACTCTGCTACGCGGCAGCTTGGCCGTTAAGTGCGCGGCGTAGGTCATTACATCCAATGGGTTAGATACCACAATAATAATGGCGTTGGGCGAATGCTGAATTACGTTTTCGGTAACGGATTGCACAATGCCCGCGTTAGTCGAAATCAAATCATCGCGGGTCATGCCGGGTTTGCGGGGCAAACCGGAAGTAATCACTACAATATCGGAGTCTGCGGTCCGGGAATAATCATTGGTTACCCCCACGGTGCGGGTATCATAGAGGTTAATCGGTGATTTTTGCCAGATATCCAGTGCTTTGCCTTCCGCAAAACCTTCTTTAATATCTACCAGCACTACTTCATTGGCAATTTCGCGGTAAGCCAGCACATCGGCACAGGTAGCACCTACGTTTCCAGCGCCTACAACAGTTACTTTCATGGTATAAACAGATTAAGATGGAACGGTTTAGATTTTCGAGGTCGTAAAATTATAAAAAAAGCAGAACGGAAAACGTTTTGTGTTATTTATTTGCGCCGAAAGTTTACAAAAGAAATTTATGATTTTTTAAATTTTCGGATCGACAGTAACTCTGAAAAGCATTCATAGCTTTCTGGCAAAGGTTGAACTTAGACTAACTCACTTTATTGCTACTCCCTAAGATCCTATTGGAAGGAACTCCAATTCAGCATTTCTACTTTATTTTCATTTCCAGTACTTGTTCCGTTTTATCGGTTATTTTGAAGCGGTTATCCAGTCGGTAACCGATTATCCATGCGATGGAGTTATTCGAAGTCAGAACTCTTACCCGATCTTTCAAATTTACGGGTACTTTCTCGTCAATTAAAAAATCACTGATTTTCTTTTTTCCGTTCATACCCAAGGGCACAAACCAATCACCTTCTTTCCAGGTGCGTATTTTCAACGGAAACTGAAGTAAATTATAATCCAGGGCAGCTACTTTTTTACCAGTGGTAATTTTGTAATTAGTGGCCGTCAGGTGAGTCAAACTTAGCTGTAAATCCGGTACAATTAATTCTTTTTGATCCGCTAAAATCTCGTAGCTGCCAAAGGCTTGTAAGTTTTTGGCCGTAATTACCAGTTGCTCCCGGTCTTTCACTAAGGTGTGCGTAACGGATTCAAATAGCTTACCGGACTCGGCGGCAAAAGTCCCTATAACCGATTGCGTTAGTTCAAACGAAAACCCATAAGGCTGTAATAATTCAAACAATATTAGAGGCAAAGCCGCCGAACTGGGTAAGCCAGCAATATCCAGGTAAGTAATTCCGTTTTCAGTGCGCAGTACTTGTTCGCGCACCTTTTGCACGTACTCGTTTACCAGTATTTCGGCGGCGCTAATTTTAGCGGCGGTTTGTTGCACGGTATGCTCCAAGTTAGGATTCAGTTGTTTTAATACCGGAATAACCTCGTGGCGAATTTTGTTGCGCTGGTACACGGTAGTTTCGTTCGAGGAATCTTCGCGCCAGATCAGCTGTTTGGTGGTAACGTAGTCGTAGATATCGTCTTTCCGCAAACAAAGCAAAGGCCGGATTAAATAACCATTTTTGGGCGCAATGCCGTGCAAACCCGGTAAGCCGGTACCGCGGGTTAGATTCAGGAGAATGGTTTCGACAGTATCGCTTTGGTGATGGGCTACCACAATTCGGTCGTAGTTTAATTGTTGGCGCAGGTTTTCGAACCAGGTATACCGTAAGGTACGGGCGGCCATTTGGGTAGATATTTTTTCCTGCGCCGCAAAAGCTTTGGTATTAAAATGTTCGCTGTAAAAAGCAACGTTGTATTTCTTGGCTAATTTTTTAACGAAGAGTTCATCGGCATCCGATTCTTCACCGCGTAAGCCAAAATTAGCGTGGGCGATGGCGAATTTTAAATTTAACTCGGCCAGCAGGTCGCATAAAACCACCGAATCGATGCCGCCGCTTACGGCCGCGATAATTTGGTGGTCCGGCGTAAAAAGCTGGTATTGTTGCGCAAAGGTTAAAACTTTCTCAATCATAACATACCCAAGGTAATTTTATTAATTTTGCGGTGAATACTAATTATTTAATGAAAAACACAAAGATATTTTTTTCTCTTATCTTTTTCTTGATAACTACTTTTTCCCTCTTTGCCCAGCAAGCTCAGGAACAAATACAATTGGTAAAAGCCGGTTCTTTACAGGCTGGCAATAAAAATGGCGCAAGTTTTACCCGATTAATTGACAATGTGCATTTAAAACAGAAAGAAACCGATTTATACTGCGACTCGGCACATTTGTACCGCGAAAGCAACACCGTAGAAGTTTTTAGTCGAGTACGGGTTACCCAAGGCACTTTAACCATTACCAGCAATACGGGGGTTTACAACGGTAACCAGCAAAAAGCAGTTTTTAAAGGCAACGTAACCTTACAGGATGAGAAAATGACTTTAACTACACCCTCGCTCTCTTACGACATGGTGGCGCGAACTTCCCGTTATACCGAAGGTGGTACCATTGTGGAAGAAGGTACGAATCTAACTAGTCAGTTTGGTAATTATAATGTAAATTCTAAGTTACTGGCTTTCAAAGGCAATGTGCACTTAGTAAGCCCGGATGCCGATATTACTTCGGATACCCTGCAGTATAACACGGTTAGCAAACTGGTTTTCTTTGTGGCTCCTACGAAAATTAAAAACGAAGACGGTTTGTTAACGGCCAAAGGCGGCACCTACAATACAGTTACCAAGGAGTCTATTTTTCAAGGCTCCCGGGTAGAAACGCCCGATTACATTGTAGATGCCGATTATTCGGTTTACAATCGGGCCGCTGAATACTTATACGCCAACGGTAAGGTAAAACTTACCTCCAAAGACCCAGAAAATAAAACCATTATTACCGGTAACACTTTGCAAAGCTGGAAAAATAAAGGCAGAACTAAGATTTACGGCAGTCCGGTGATGCGCTCGCTGGTTTCAAACGATACGCTGTATATATCCGGCGATACTTTGGTTGCCGTTAACCACGACAAGGTAGCCAAACAAAAAGACCCGAAGCTGAAGGATTTTGTGTACGCGTATTACGATGTGCGCATTTTTAAATCGGATTTACAAGGCAAGTGTGATTCCTTAACGTATAATGTAACCGACTCGGTAATGCACTTGCGCCGCGATCCGGTAGTTTGGAGCGAAAAAAGTCAGTTGCTAGCTGATAGTATGAATATGTTTATCCGGAATAAAACGTTGGATAAAATGTACATGTATAATAATGCCTTTATTATTTCGGAAGACACCCTGAAGAACCTGAATCAGGTAAAAGGCCGGAACATGGAAGCTTTTTTTAAAGCCGGGCAAATAGCCAAAGTAAACGTAAACGGCAACGGCGAAAGCATTTATTTTGCCTTGGAAGGCGATACGGCTACCACCGGCATGAACCGGAGTATTTCCAGCGATTTAATTCTGCGGTTTAAAGAAGGAAAAGTAAATACCGTTTCGTTACTCACCAACCCGGAAGCCAGCTTTATTCCGCCGCACGAGCTAAAAGAGCCGGACAAACGTTTAAAAGGTTTTAACTGGCGCATTACCGAACAACCTACCAAAGAATTAGTTTTAGCTAAACGCACCCCCAAGCAGGCAACCAAAACACCGGAAAAAGCATCTACCTTAAAAACGGAACCAACCCCTAAGAAGTCGCTGTTTAAAAGAAATAATAAAAAATCGAAGTAAAGCCAATTATCTGACCAGTGCACTAATGCCGAAAGCGTTTGCATATGGAAACAGATTTTCCTAATTTTGCCAGCCCATGACCAGAACCTCTTATATCACAGTTATATCGGCATTTTTTATTTTGGTGCTGAGTGCCTGCAGTGATTACAACAAAATCCTGAAAAGCACCAACGCCGATACAAAATACCAGGCGGCCTTAAAATATTACGAAAAGCAGGATTATTACCGGGCCAGTACTTTGTTGGAAGAGTTAATTCCGGTACTAAAAGGTCGGCCGGAAGCGGAAAAAGCCCAATTTTATTTTGCTTATACGCAGTTTTACCAGCGCTCTTACCCGTTGAGTTCTTTTCATTTTAAATCGTTTTACGACACGTACCCGCGGAGCGAGTATGCCGAAGAAGCACTTTTTATGCACGCGAAATCGCTGTACCGCGATTCGCCTACTTTTAACCTCGATCAAACCAGTACCTACACGGCCATCGAAGCGATTCAGGACTTCCTAAACCGGTATCCGGCGAGTAAAATGAAAGATGAAGCCGATAAAATGTACCAGGAGCTGTCGGCGAAAGTAGAACGCAAAGCTTTTGAAAGTGCCCGCATTTATGCCTCTATGCGATATTATCAGGCAGCGGTAACGGCCTTCAACAACTTTCAGCGCAGTTTTCCTTCTTCTAACTATAACGAAGAGGCCTCTTTTTTAAGGTTAGAAGCCCAGTATAACTTAGCAGAGCGTAGTGTAGCGGATAAACAACGGGAACGTTATTTAGAAACTGTTGCCTTTTATCAGGATTTAGTAGATAAGTACCCGAAAAGCAAATATTTAAAAAATGCCGAAAGCTTTTTTGATAAAAGCACTAAGCAACTCGAAAGATTAAAAGACACGACCAAAGGACCAAGTACGGCCAGCAAGTAGGTTTTGGTAATAGGTGATAAGTCGTATGTTTTACGTTAACTGCTCTTAAACCTTAATTAACAAGCAAATTTTTTAAATTTTTAAAATACTCATGTAGTCGGGTTAATTTGTTGTACTAGAAAACGGGTGTCGTTATAACCTACAACCTGTAACTTGCAACTTGCAACTTGTAACATACAACCTTTCAACTTTCTAACTTTTAAACTTTACAACTAATTATATGGCAGTTTCATCTTCAATTATTACCCGCAACATGGCCGATTTCGCCGACGAAACGGGAAACGTATACGAATCGGTAGCAATTATTTCCAAAAGAGCCAATCAAATTTCGGTTAAAATTAAAGAAGAGTTAAACTCTAAATTAGCGGAGTTTGCTACTACCGTAGATAACCTGGAAGAGATTTTTGAAAACCGCGAGCAAATCGAAATCTCGAAATACTACGAGCGCATGCCTAAACCAACGAACCTAGCCATCGAAGAATTTTTAGAAGGCAAAGTATTTTTCCGTCGCCCGGATGCCGAAGAAGAAACTTCCGGTTTATAATTGGCTGCATGCTGCGGCATAAAAAAATAATTTTGGGAGTTAGCGGAAGTATTGCGGCCTATAAAGCAGCATTACTTACCCGCTTATTAATAAAAGCAGAAGCCGAAGTACAAATTATACTCACGGCTTCTGCTTCTGCTTTTATTACCCCTTTAACCTTAGCCACGCTCTCCAAGCGCCCGGTATTTTCCAGTTTTATAAAAGACGAAACGGGCGGTGAATGGACTAACCACGTGGCCCTGGGCTTATGGGCCGATGCCCTGGTTATCGCCCCGGCCAGTGCCAACACCATTGCCAAAGCGGCCAATGGCTTTTGCGACAACTTGCTTTCGGCTACTTATTTATCGGCCCGTTGCCCAGTATTTTTTGCGCCCGCTATGGATTTAGATATGTACGCACACCCCGCCGTGCAAAATAATTTATCAAAGCTACGTTCCTACGGCAATACTATTATTGATGCGACGCACGGCGAATTAGCCAGTGGTTTAGAAGGACAAGGCCGCTTGGCCGAACCCGAAGAAATAGTAGCTATTCTTCAAAAACATTTCGAGGTAAGTGCATTCGCTTAAAGGTAAAACCGTCTTGCTTACGGCTGGCCCCACGCAGGAAGCCATTGATCCTGTCCGGTTTATTAGTAATCATTCGTCGGGTAAAATGGGTTATGCCTTGGCCGAGTGCCTGGCCGAAGAAGGTGCTCTTGTTTTACTGGTAGCTGGCCCAACCGCATTACAAGCGCAACATCGTAATATTACCACTTTCCCGGTAGTATCGGCGGAGCAAATGTACGAGCAATGCCTGCAATTAGCGGCCCAGACCAACATCTGGATTTTTGCGGCCGCCGTGGCCGATTACCGCCCGAAGGTAGTAGCAGATAAAAAAATTAAAAAAAAGGAAGCTACCTTAACAATTGAACTGGTAAAAAACGTTGATATAGCAGCAGCCTTAGGAAAATTTAAAAAACCAGAGCAACTCTCCGTAGGCTTTGCCTTAGAAACAGACCAGGAAACAGAAAATGCACAAGCCAAGCTGCTAAAGAAAAACTTTGATTTAATCATTCTTAATTCATTGAACGATTCGGGGGCCGGGTTCCGCCACGACACCAACAAAATCTCGATTATGGAGAAAGAGAAAATAGTTAACTTTGAATTAAAGCCCAAGCTAGAAGTGGCCCGCGATATAGTGCGATACATAGGGGAGAAAGTACATGTTTAAATATTTATTAACCGTTTCTTTTAGTTTGTTTTTAGCATGCCGCTGCGCTTTTGCGCAAGAGTTGCAGTGCGAAGTTTTAATCAACGACGACCAAGTTACGGTTACCGATAAACGTGTATTCCAGAATATGCAGCGCGATATTTTTAATTTTATGAATAACCAGCGCTGGACTTCTACCTTATATAAGTCTGAAGAAAGAATTCAGGCCCGCATGCTCATTACCATTACCAGCGTGCCCAGCGTTGGTAACTATACCGCTACTGTGCAGGTATTATCCGCCAGACCGGTATACAGTACCGGTTATGAAACTTCGGTACTCTCCTTCTTTGATAAAGATTGGGTATTTGAATACAACGATGCGCAGCCTTTACAATTCTCCGAAAATTCGTACACCTCGCAACTGGCTTCACTACTTACTTTTTACGCGTATTTAATCATTGGCTTAGATAACGACAGCTTTGCGCGTCTGGGTGGCTCGGCTATGTACGACCGGGCCACTAACGTGTTGAATAACGTTACCTCGCAGAACTCCGGGGCGCCAGGTTGGCAAGCTTTTGAAGATACCCGTAACCGCTATTGGCTGCTCACCAATTTGCGCGACCCACAGATAGAGCCTTTCCGGACCGCCGTATATAACTACTTCCGGCAAGGCATGGATATTTTTGCTACCAAACCCGCTGATGCCCGCACCAACATCTTAAACGCGATTAAAAGCATTCAGCAAGTAGCCCAACGCCGGCCCGGTACAGCAATCATTCGTTCTTTCTTCGATGCGAAGTCCGACGAAATATTTTCGGTTTTTAAAGGCGGTAATTCTTCCGAGAAGCAAACTGTTTACGCCATTTTATCGGAACTGGATCCTACCAATATTAATAAGTACCAGGGACTACTTCAGAGATAGTTAAGAGTTCTGAGTTTAGAGTTATGAGTTAATTTTCTTAATTCGTAAATTAACTTATCCTGTACTTTTTTACTGACATTTTCCTAGCAAGTCGTTTTGCTGACAGATGTTAATTTGCCAAAATACCCTTAACTTTCAGGTATAATTTAAATCTTTGTCCATATGCAGTCCAGAAGTAAATCTTTTACTTCTGATGGTTAATACTTTTTTTTAAAAACTCATAACTTTTAACTCAAAAAAAAACTTGGGCAAACGGCAATTCCGGATAAGTCAGCAAGATTTAGTCAGCAAAGCCGATGATTTGCGGGGACAAAAGGTACAGGTGATTATGGAAGCCAACCGGGTAATTACCGGGGTGGTACAAGATTTATCCGCTACGGAATTATTAATCCAGGATGCCCGTTTTAATTTGCACCGTATTTCACCGGGCCACGTAAGGGAGGTGGTGTACGACCGAGAAACATTATACTAAAGAATGCTGGTTAATTTACGAATAAAAAATTACGCTTTAATTGAGCAATTAGAGCTACAGCCTTCGCCGTTGTTAAACATTATTACCGGCGAAACAGGAGCGGGTAAATCTATTATGCTGGGGGCTATTGGCTTGTTGCTGGGCAACCGGGCCGATACCAAAGTGCTTTTTAATACCGCCGAAAAATGCGTGGTAGAAGGCATATTCGATATCTCGTCGTACCACCTGGAAGATTTATTTACGCAGGAAGATATTGATTATGATACGCAGTGCATCTTGCGCCGCGAGATTACGCCAACTGGTAAAAGCCGGGCCTTTATAAACGATACGCCCGTTACCCTGGATGCCTTACGTACTATCGGTGCTAACCTGATGGATATTCACTCACAGCACGATACGCTCATGCTGGGCGATACTACTTTTCAGTTGAATATCGTGGATTTATACGCGGGCAATCAAAATTTAAAAAATCAATACCAGGAAACTTACCGGCAGTATAAAAAGCTGGAAAGTGATTATAAAAAGCTGGAAAGTCAGTTAGCCCAGGCGCAGAAAGAACTGGATTATAATACTTTCCTGCTTAATGAACTGGAAGAAGCCAAACTGCAGGAAGAAGAGCAGGAAGAATTAGAAAGCTTGCTCAAACAATTGGAGCACGCCGAGGAAATAAAATTAAAATTAAGCCAGGCTTTACAATACTTGTCGGAGTCGGAATTTAACGTGGCGGTTTCGTTAAAAGATGCGGCTTACCTGCTCAACCAGGTTTCCGCTTACAGCGACCATTTTCAGGCTTTAAAGGACCGGATAGATTCCTGTTTAATCGAAATTAACGACATTGCCGCCGAAGTGGAAACCGCCGAACGGAAAACCGAAGCCGATCCGGAAAAAGCCGAACAAACTTCCGAGAGGCTAACGCTGATTTATAATTTACAGCGCAAACACCAGTCCCGCGATAACGCCGAGCTTTTGCAAATTCAAGCCGACTTGCAGCAAAAAGTAAGCAGCGTTTTAAACTTAGACGAAGCCATCAGCCGCACGAAAAAAGACATGGAGGCGGCTTACGACCAAGTAACTACTTTGGCGGGTCAGCTATCCGAATCGCGCCAAGCGGTATTTACCCATTTTCAGGAAGAAATTCATAGTTTGCTGGCCGAACTGGGCATGCCCAACGCCCGGATAGTTTTTCAGCACGTTACGGGTACGCCAACGGCCACGGGTATTGATGTGATCAGTATTTTGTTTAGCGCCAACAAAGGCTCGGCGCCACAAACCTTAAGCAAAGCCGCTTCCGGTGGGGAGTTTTCGCGGTTAATGCTGTGCGTAAAATATTTGCTAGCCGATAAAACTTCTTTACCAACTATTATCTTTGATGAGATTGATACGGGTATTTCGGGCGAAATTGCCGTGAAAGTGGGCAAAATGATGCAGCAAATGGCGAAGAAGCACCAGCTGATTGCCATATCGCACTTACCGCAAATGGCGGCCCAAGGCAACGCGCACTATTTCGTTTACAAAGAAGACCGCGCTGACCGCACCATTAGCCGCATCCGGCAATTAGAAACCGAAGAACGGATAAAAGAAATCGCTACCATGATCGCCGGGGCTAACCCAAGTAAACACGCTTTTCAGAGTGCGCGGGAGTTGTTAGCGTTATAGGTTGCAGGTTGAAAAAGTTAAAAAATTTGTTTGCCGATTAAATTTTTAAATTTTTGCTTTCCCCAAAGCTTTTCCGGAGCGCAGTTGCAAATTATAGCGACCCCGATTACTTAAAAAATAATTATTTTTTTACGGGTTGCGCTAGATTTGGTAATATTGCAGGGTGTACTCCTGGGAGTAATTTATAAATCGAACTTAAAAAGATAGAACTATGGCCTACAACCTGCTGCAAGGTAAAAAAGGAATTATATTTGGCGCTCTCAACGATAAATCCATTGCCTGGAAAGTGGCGCAACGGGCGCACGAAGAAGGCGCGCAATTTGTATTAACCAACGCGCCCTTAGCCATGCGCATGGGTGAAATTAACAAACTTGCCGAAGAGTGCAACGCCCAGGTAATTCCGGCTGATGCTACTTCCGTAGAAGATCTGCAAAATCTATTTACCCAGTCTCAGGAGATTTTGGGCGGTAAACTTGACTTTGTGTTGCATTCGATTGGCATGAGCCCTAATGTGCGGAAAGGCAAAACGTACGGCGACTTAAACTACGAATGGTTTCAGAAAACCTTAGATGTATCGGCCTTGTCGTTCCATAAAGTAATGCAGGTAGCCGAGAAGCAGGATGCGATGAACGAGTGGGGTTCGATCCTGGCGCTGTCGTACATCGCCGCGCAACGAAGCTTTCCGGATTACAGCGATATGGCCCAGGCGAAAGCGATGCTGGAATCCATTGCCCGCTCTTACGGTCAGCGTTTCGGAAAATTAAAAAAAGTACGGGTAAATACAATTTCGCAATCGCCCACTAAAACTACGGCCGGTACTGGCGTAGGCGGTTTTGATGCTTTCTTTGAATACGCTGATAAAATGTCGCCGCTCGGCAACGCCAGCGCCGAAGATTGCGCCAATTACTGCATTACCTTGTTCTCGGATTTAACCCGTTTGGTTACCATGCAAAATTTACTGCACGACGGCGGCTTCTCCAGCGTAGGTATCTCGGAAGAAATTGTGAATCAGATGAATAAATAAGAGTAAATTTTTAAAAAATAAAAAGAGCGGCCAACTTACTTTAGCCGCTCTTTTTATTTTATATTCTTTTTTAATAGTTTTCGAGGTTATTAAAAAACTTGCAACCGGCAACTTGTAACCGGCAACTTTACTCGCCTTCGCGGTTAACGGTATTTATATCAAAGGCGGGCACGCACACCGACCAGTATTCGGATTCTTCGTCAAACGGATTGGAATACTTCACCCGAGCCCCTGCTTTTACCAGTAACGTTTCACCGGCATTTAGTTCAATTACGTCGCCGTCCACTTCAATTTGCTTTCGTCCCCGGATGACAATGGTAATTTCGTCGAAAGCAGGTTTCTGGTGCGGTTCGCTCCAATTGGGCGGAGCAACCATATGCGCTACACTAAACGCACCTGTTCGGGTTGAAGCCAGTCCAAAGTGTTCTTCAATTAATTTATTATCGATGGTAGGTACCCGGAACGGTTTCGTTTGTCTATAATATTTTGGCTCCATGTTCAATCTTAATAAAAGATAAAGGTAGTACGTATCCTTCCGGAACGAAGTTAGATGGTTACTTGGTGGGGCATTCGCCTTTGGTGTATTGGATTAAACCGGCGTTCTCAGCGGTGCAGGCATTGCCGTAAGTTTTGCCATTGCAACCACAAACCGGCTCATATTGTTGGGTACAGATTACATCGGTGCGAATTTTAGTTACATCTATACAAGTATTGGAAACGGTTTTACAACTTATGAGTAACAAACCTCCAACCAGTAAATATTTATGTGTAACCATTTATAAGCGGCTAATTGGTATTAGAAAGTGTAACCTGAACGCTATATGGGGCATTAATTTTTAAAGAGCAAAAATAAAGCTGCTGTTTATTAGTAAAGTAATTTACAAAATTCTCTGTCATTTGCACGTATCTGCTTTAGTTGGTTAACTATTAGAGTATTGTAGCGTATAGAGATTGCAATCCGTATTTTATGCGCGAGTTACAAGAAATACGGATTACATAAAAAACAAATTTTTAATTTGTTTTAACCGTCTAATCTATAATTGATAAAACTATGATGTTGCATGTAAAAGACAAAAGTGGTAAAATTATACTGGCTGGTTTAGCTGGTTTAAGTGCCGGAATAATTGCTGGTTTACTAATGGCTCCTGAATCGGGCAAGGATACGATTAGTGGTTTAAAAAACAAAGCTTTGGATTACGGCGATCAGCTAGACCAAGTGGCTCGTAAATTAATGCGCCAGTTAGAAGGAAACAACATAACTACTACCGGTAGCAGCCTTAAAATGCAAGGAACTTGGGATGAGGTAAAAGGTCGTTTAAAAACCCGATACTCTGCTTTAACCGATGATGATTTAGCTTATGTAGAAGGCCAGGAAGATCATTTTTTGGGAAACTTAGAATTTAAACTAGGTAAAGGCAAAAAAGAACTTCGCCAAATAATTGAAGAAATTTAAAATTATCTGCTTCTTGCTACATTAATGTAAGGCATTTTTCGCGCTTTTATGCGTATCAAAACATTATACGCATATTATCGTTAGTAATGCTTTAAACGTTAATAATTAATCTATCTGTAATGAAATCAAAATCTAAAAAATTTAAACTTAAAAACACTATGAAAGACAATAGCGGTAAAATTATTTTAGCCTTATTAGCTGGGGCAAGTGCAGGTATAGTAGCTGGTTTGTTAATGGCACCGGATAGCGGTACTGTTTCCAGAGAAAACCTGAAAAACTATGCCGGTAAACTAAGCAAAGACTTAGAAAAAACTTTCCAAGAAAGCCTGTCTAAAATTGATACTGGTGCTTTATTAAGTTCAATTGGCTTAGGTAATAAAGGCGGAGCCGACGAAAGTGCCGCTGGTGGTTCTGCTGCCGGTGCCGGTGCCGGTGCAGGGGCTAAGAAAGCTGGTGGCGCAAGCACTCCTGGTGCCGGAGCCGGTGCCGAAGGAGCAGGCGGATCAGCAGCTGGCGAACAAGGCCATTCTTAATATTTGAAAACCAGGGAAAACTTTCCCGTATAAAAAGAAAGATTGATTAAATAATAAGTGAGTGAAGCAAAAAGTTAAAATTCACATTTGATATTAATTCCTGAAATAGATTAGTATCAGAGAATATTGACTTAAAACGTTACATCATAAATAGTAATTCGTCTTGAGTTATTTAATCAATAAAAAAGGCCTTCCCTTGAAAAAGGAAGGCCTTTTAGTTTTAGCCTTTTTTAAATTTTTACTTTGCTTGAGAAGCAGCAATAATTAAAAAGTAAATTCATCAACTTTTTTGTACTGCCATTATTACCCGTTATTCTTCCGACTGGTCTTCGGTTTTCTCTGGTTTCATTTGCGGGAAGAATAATACATCTTGGATTGATTTAGAGTTAGTCATAATCATACTCAGGCGATCGATGCCAATCCCTAAACCAGCCGTTGGGGGCATGCCGTATTCCAGAGCTCGTAAAAAATCTTCGTCCAACACCATGGCTTCGGTATCGCCGCGCTTACCTAATTCTAGTTGTTCTTCAAAACGGGCCCGCTGGTCAATTGGGTCGTTTAACTCCGAGAAGGCATTGCAGATTTCTTTGCCGTTACAAATAGCTTCAAACCGTTCTACTAAACCTTCTTTAGTTCGGTGCTTTTTAGCCAGCGGCGACATTTCTACGGGGTAATCGGTGATAAAAGTAGGCTGGATGAGGTGCGGTTCGCACATTTCGCCGAAAATTTCATCAATAATTTTTCCTTTACCTAAGTTCGGGTTTAAATGAATGTTTAAGCTGGCAGCCGTTTCGCGCAGTTGCGGTTCTTCCATCGCCGAAATATCAATTTTGGTAAAATGCTCGATGGCTTCGAACATGGTAAAACGTTGCCACGGTCGTTTAAAATCAATAGTGTGTTCTCCTACCTGTACTTGCGTAGTGCCGTGTAAGTCCAGGGCAATTTTTTCTACCATTTCCTCTACCAGGTCCATCATCCAATAATAGTCTTTGTAAGCCACGTACAGCTCCATTTGGGTGAATTCCGGATTATGGAAACGGCTCATGCCTTCGTTCCGGAAATCTTTGGAGAACTCGTACACGCCATCGAAACCGCCTACGATCAACCGCTTCAAGTAAAGCTCATTCGCAATCCGGAGGTAAAGTGTCATATCCAGGGTATTGTGGTGGGTTTTAAACGGTCGCGCCGCCGCACCGCCGTACAAAGGCTGCAAAATAGGCGTTTCCACTTCCAGATAACCCCGGCCGTTCAGGTAGTTACGCATGGAGTTGGTAAGCTGCGTACGTTTTACAAAAGTGGCCCGCACTTCTGGGTTTACCACTAAATCTACGTAGCGTTGGCGGTACCGGAATTCGGGATCGGTTAAAGCGTCGTAAGTAGTTTTATTACCTTGTTCGTCTACTACTTCTTTTACAATGGGCAACGGTTTCAGCGATTTGCTAAGCAATTTTAACGCAGTAACGTGCACCGATATTTCGCCTACCTGCGTGATAAACACATAACCTTTAATGCCAATAAAGTCGCCGATATCGAGCATTTTTTTAAAAACCGTGTTGTACAGGTCTTTATTTTCGCCGGGCGCAATGTCGTCGCGCGACACGTAAATCTGAATACGCCCGGAAGAATCCATTAATTCGGCAAAAGAAGCTTTTCCCATGATCCGGCGGCTCATTAACCGGCCGGCTAAAGCTACCTCCTGGTAATTATTTTGCTCAGGGCTGTAGTTTTCCTTTATTTCTTTTGCATAAGCGTTAATTTCAAATAACTCCGAAGGATAAGGATTGATGCCTAATTTTTCCAGTTCTTCGCGCTCATGACGGCGGCGGATTTCTTGTTCGCTTAATTGCATGCGTCTTAATTTAATTACTTCAAATCTATAGCTTGCAAAATTGATAAATAATTTGGCATGTATCTATATTAATTAAGGAAATGCGAGAAATTATTCCGGCTTATAATTTTAAATAAATTGTTTGTAATGTATATTGTAGAAAGCCTAGGTAGTGCTTTCCGTGGAGTATGCGGTATAAAACTAACTCTAACCAAAACAGGAATTTATATTACTACTTCTTTTACTAGTTTTAATTTTTTAAATTTTTTGTTCTCTATAAGTTAATTATTCATCCTATAGCAAAAGCTTGTTCCTTGTAAGAATGTTTGATTTTACAGAGTAAGTTGTAAAACATTTTAAGATAAGTTCTGGTTAAAATAGGACATAAGTTTGCCCATTATTTTTGGCTGATAAGCTAAACCTTTAATTAAATAGAGATATTCCCGAGAGAGACTATGGGTGTTTTCGGACATTCGTAGTCTTTGTCGTTTAGCGTTAGTTTCTAAAGCTTTTACTCTAGTAATATAATTATTAAGTTCAACAAGGTTAAAGGGTAAATTTTTAAATTTCTACCTGAATTACATTAATCAGTAGCTGTCTTTATCACTCCTTAATCGAAGTAATCCACCAGGTGTTACCCGTAGGATCTTTTATGCCGCAGGTGCGGCCGTAATCCTGATCCGATAAAGGCATTATTGTTTCGGCACCCGCCAGCACGGCTTTTTGGTAAGCTTCGTCGGCATTGGGTACGTACACAAATAAATTAGCCGTTTGCGCTTTATACGCATCCGTGGCATCGCAGAACATCAGCGTAGAATTATTGATCCGCACTTCTGCGTGCATCAGTTTATCTTCATCCCGCTTCCGTTCAAAAGTTAGTTCAGCGCTAAACACCTGTTGCACAAAGTTAATAAACGTAGTGGCGTTGGTTAGCATTAAGTAAGGCATTACGGTTTGATGGCCATTGGGTAAGTTCATATTTCTAATTGTTAGGTTTAAGCTGGTAAAGATAAATAGCCCCAAGCGCCACAAATTGGAAAATCACGACATTCTCAGCTATCTTTATAATTATTATCACCAGACTTACCTGAGAAATAAACTCCTGGGCAGTAGCCGGAAAATTCTTTAAAGTCGTGGATAAAATGGGATTGGTCGTAATACCCGCAAGTGTAAGCAATTTCGGTCAGCGATTTATGACGGTTGCCATATTCCTTTAAAGCAGCCTGAAACCGAATAATCCGGGAAAACAGTTTAGGGCTAAAACCAGAGAAATTTTTAAATTTTCGCTCGAATTGGCGCCTAGAAAAACCAGTTTGGTCGGCGAGGCAATCTATATTTACTACTCCTTGGTTGTGAATAATAGCCTTAATAGCCGTAAATACAGCAGGTGATAGTTCCGCCTGATTTTTGATTAATTTTTTCTGAAGGAATGCAGATATTACCGCTACCCGACTACTAGTATTAGTCGCCGAATTCATCTTGTCTCCCAGTTCTGCTCCTTCGGCCCCGAGCAAACTCACCAAATCAGGCATTTGATTGTTTATAATGGTAGCCGGAATAGCAAACAACGCATCTACAGCAAACGGATATAAATACACCCCGAAAATGCCAAAATCTTTGTCGATAATAAAACGCCGGAAATTTTGTGAAGGTCCGTGTAAACCGGCCGTAAACGAATTCTCCAGTTTACCATTCTTGTATATTTCTTTAAAACAGCCTTGATAATGAAATATAAGTTCGGCGCAACCATCGGCCATAGAACGGTGCACATACGGTTGGTTCACCGAAGCCTTACTTTCGAGCACCCAAAAAAAGCGGACATAAGCAGCTAACTCTGGTGCGGGCGAAAGGGTATAGTAAATCATGGAAACAAATCTTATTATCAGCTAACGCCCTATTGCAACTTATTTTCTTAAAATTTTAAAAATTAGGTTAACTTCTGGCAGTATTGCAACAGCTGTTTAAGTTCTGTTTCCTGTCTAAGATTTGGTTTATTGGTCTTGAGGTAAGTATTTATTTTATCGGTATATTTTGCATAAACCTTTAATATAGCGGCTTTATTAGCGCGGAACACCTTAAAATTCTGATCAACAATATAATAGCTATTCTCTTTGGTTAAGAGTAAATTACCCTTGGGCTGTAATTTTTTTACCTGGCCGTTCTGATCCAGGTAAAAGCTAAATTGCTTGATAGCCGAAACAGCCGATGATTGATCATAACCCGCTTGTTTCTCATTTCTTAAAATCCGCATTGTTTGTTTTACCACTAATATAACGGGCTTATAAGATGCCACCACTTGTAAATACCCCACTTTAGGCTGGTAGTAGAAAGTATCCTGCCCCACTGTAATTAGTTTTACCAAGTATTCATTAGCCAGCGAAAGCGTATCACCTTCCGGACTGATGAAGTGCATCTCATCGAGTAAGAAGTTATAATTAAAAGATGCGGTAGCTACATTACCTGTATTATAAGCTACACTACCCAATTTAAAATCCGCATACGCATACTTTTGATTATTAGGTATTTTTTTAACAGCATCATTGTCGGCTTTTATCTTCGTGTATTTAGCATTCTGCGCTACGAGTTTAGGTGTACACCATAGCCATACTCCTACTAATAAAAATACCTTAATCATTGCCTTCTAATTAATTTCTCAAGTATGCTTTGCTTGTTGTTTTGCTAAGTAATTGCCCATCCATTATACTTAAACAGTACCAGATTAATCCCGCAAATTTCTTGTTTAAAGCAAATTTTAATTTCCCCGCTCTATAATTTTAAAAAATTTACCTCTTATTGGTTCTCCTGGATAACCTAGTTTCTATTCTCGACCACAAAATTGATTGTTAAAAGCTTTCTATTACTGTATGGGATGATTTGCAGAATTTAATATAAAAATTTTGCGCCTACTCATTAGGATTTTGGAACAATTAAAAATGACCATTCTTAAATCTAATGAAAGAAGCAGTCTGAGTTTTAGAAAAAACATTAAATATTTTTAATATTTAGTTTATTATATATTTAATTTGCGTTACTTTTGCATTAGAACTAGATGATTGATAATAAAAGCAGTTTTACACCTGGGTAATTAACAATCAGAAACATAAAATACTGCTAAGTAGAATAAAAAGGCAAAAATACAGATCTAGCTAACTTGCTGATCTACAAACTAAAAATTAAGAATTTATAAATTTATACAGTAAAAATTAAAAAATTTAGATATAATATATAAAATCAGCATTATTCTTGTTTAAATCTTTCTACAAAGTCTTGAATAATTGCCAAAATATTTAGGTGCTGCAAGTTACTTATAAATGAAGCTAATTTTAGAAATATGTAAAAACAACTACAAACTTTAAAACCAAACGAATTTGCACAACTTATTGCGTTCGTAATAAGCCAGTTATCTTCTCAACATTCTAATCGCTCCATCTACTAATTTTTTAATTTTTATCGCTCCTGGCACTCTTGTGCTTCCATATTCACGAACAGATTTTACCTAATCAAAAATAATTCCTATCACTTTATTTAAATTCTTCAAAAAAACTACTCATGAAAAAAGGATACTCCTTTATTCAAAATCGAACGCCAAATAGTACGCGTTATTGGTTATTACTAGTCCTGATTTCTTCCGGATTATTACTTAGTTGGCAATCAAATGCATTAAACCTGGCTCGCCAATACACTTACGGGCTTGCTACTGCAATTATTTCTAATATAAGTACAGTTGTTAATTCATCGCCGGTAATTGTTTCTTCCCCAGAAGCACAGAACCTTACCAGCGGTCAAGCCTTTTCCTTTAATACCGGCAGCTTTTCCGACCCAGATGTTGGCGATGCGTTAACTTACACCGCAACCTTATCGGATGGCAAAGCTCTACCGGCCTGGTTACAATTTAATGCTGCTACCCAGACTTTTAACGGCATGGCACCCAGCACAACGGGTATTTCTTTAATCCGGATTACAGCTACGGATAAATCACAAGCTTCTATTAGCGCTTCTTTCTCTATTAACGTGGAAAAAGCGGCTAGTGCAACCGCTTGCTCTCCGCTAAGCACTTTACCATGCTCCGAAATAGGCGTGGCATTGCCGTATATGTTAATTTTTGATAGCAGCGAAGGTGGTTTAGCGGATAAAAACGGCGCTAAAGTAGGCTTTACCATGGTGGATGCTCCATCGGCCCGTTTAACAGCCGACGGTACACCTACCTACCCGGCGGTGCCTGGCTACGAACCTGGTAAATTAACGCTTGACCCGGCTGGTACGGGTAAACTTACTATTACCACTAGTCCCGGTATAGCTTTTCTACGCAATGGTAGCACCACTACTACTACTTCCGCTACAAATTCGCAATTAAATGCTTTAGGAGTAGGAGTTGAAGCCAGTAAACAAGATTTTGAAATTGAGACTACTTTGCTACAACCCACTGCTGGTACCAACAAGTCAGAGCAAGCCGGTTTATGGTTTGGCTTAAACGAAGATAATTATGTAAAAATAGCTGCAGTTTCTTCTACTTATGGCAGAAACAATTTTGAGTTCCGGCGCGAAGTTAACGGGTTGTCTTCTAATACTAGTGCGGCGGATAAAATAAGCACCGCTACGCCTGTTACTATTAGTAAAAGTATTGTTAAATTAAAATTAGTAATCAAACGCGGCGCAACTGCTACTGCTAACGGTACCGTAGAGGGTAAATATATCATTGATGGCGGTGCCGAGGTATCTTTAGGCACTTTTGAATTGCCCGCCAGCTTTATTGCTGGTAAGCAGGTTAGCGACAAAAAACTTGCGTTTGCCGGTATATATGCCACACACCGCTTGGCTACCACACCAGTAAGTTATTCGTTTGATGATTTCAGTATTAAATCGCTCAATAACTCAGCTACTAAAACATTAGCCTTTTTACCAAATGCCCTTGACTTTACAGCTGTACAAGGGGGTACCGTAACTGCTAAGTCTACTGTACTTTCAGCTAATCAAGACCAACCAATTGTTAGCTTTACTCCTACTACCGCCAGTTGGTTAAAGCTGCCAAGCGCTGCTTTAGGTACCATTACCTTCGGGGCTAATAATATTACCTCCACTATGAGTCCGGGCCTGTACGAAGCTAAAGTTGTTGCCACTGCCGAAGGTTACGAACCAGCAGTACTTAGCATTAACTTAACTGTTTCGTCACCTGCCGTTTCGCAAGAGGTAAAAGTTAATTTTCAGGATGCTTATACCGTGCCTCCAACTGGCTGGGTACGCGATTATGGTCAGCCTTTTGGCTTAAAAACAGGTGCCTACCAAGATGGTAATTTAGAATATGGCTGGAGAAAACGGTCTGACGGTACCGACTTAGATTTATCAGTGCCCGGTAACGGCCGAAATCGCAATAGTAGCCTTACTAAGCCGATTGATGTATTGCAAGCCACAATTATGCACATGCAGGCCGATGATATTGCCAGCTCTTTTAACGGTACCAAAACCGAAGGTTACTGGGAATTAAAAGTAGCTAATGGCCAGTACGATGTAACTGTTAGTGCCGGTGATGCTTCTCCCAGTACCACTGTGCCGGCAGTACCAGAAATTCATACCTTAAATGTAGAAGGGGTAAATGCCATTAACGGATTTGTGCCTAGCGGTGCCGCAGGCAGTGCTACCCGTTTTAAATCGAATAAAGTTCGTGTAACCGTTACGGATGGTTATCTTACTATTAATGCTGACGGTGGTACCAATACTAAAATAAACTCGGTTCATATCTTACCGGTTGATACCAAACCGTATTTACTGTGGTCAGCCAGTTCTCATAACTTAGTAATAGAAAAAGGCACCACCACTACTAAAACTTTTTCTTTAGACCTGAATAACTCCGGTAACCAGGAGAACTTACCGGTTTCTTTAAGTGCCACTTACAGTGCAGGTGCTTCTAATTGGTTAAGTTTTGATGCTACCCATAATAACAGCGAACCTAACGTAACTTTTGATTATACCGCCGCTAAAAACCTGCCAGAAGGCACTTATACCGCTACAATCATGGCATCTGCCACTGGTTACAGCAGCGCTAGCACCACGGTACAAATAAGCGTAGTTTCTTCCGGAAGCAATCAGCCCTATGTTATCTCCTCTACACCAGCAAATGGCGCTACCAATGTAAGCGTTAATACTTCCAGCATTGCGGCTAATAACTTGTATGTGCCAGAAGTTTCTGGTTTTAAAGGAGGAGTAGATAATACTACCCTGAATGCTGCTTCGGTAAAAGTGTTAAAGGTAGCAGGTAGTACTACTTCTGAAATACAGGGAGTAATACAAGGGACTGGTGGCGGTGACGCTATTAGTTTTTCTCCAACCTATGCTCTGGAACCCAACACCACTTATAAATTCGTAATTACAGATGCCGTAAAATCCTATAGCGGTGCCGCATTTCTGCCGTACCAGGCCACATTTACAACGGGTAGTGTTGCTGCTCCCACTGGCTCGAATTCTATAGAATTTGCGAAACAAACCATACCCGGTACTACCGGTAAGAAATATACCAGTTTAACATTTGGTCCGGATGGCAGATTCTATGCTCTTCGTTTAGACGGTGTAATTGAGCGATATAATGTTAACCGAGAAACAGGTATGTTGTCTGGCGCAGTAGAAATTACTTCGTTGGTAGAAAAAAGAGGTGCCCGTTCAGCAGTTGGTTTAGCCTTTGATCCTGCTGCTACTGCCTCTAATTTAGTTGCCTGGGTTTCTCATTGCAGCGCAGGTTTAACTAATGCGCCAGAATTTGATGGAAATTTATCCCGACTTTCTGGTATGGATCTAGGCAGCGAAGAACTAATGGTTACTAAATTACCGCGCTCGCAAAAAGATCATTTAGTAAACAACATTGTTTTTGGACCGGATAAGGCTTTGTATTTCTGCCAAGGCAGCAACAGCTCTATGGGAAATTATGACGGCACCTGGCAACGCGACGAAAGCTTATTAGCTGGTAGTGTGTTACGCTTAGACCTAACGAAACTAGCTGGTATTACTTTACCACTAGATGTAAGAACTACCGCCAACCTTAATGTAATCAACGCTGCACCGGCTAATAATATCCGGATGTCCGATGGTACTTACAATCCGTACGCTACCAATTCTCCGCTTACTATCTACGCTTCTGGCGTACGGAATGCCTACGATTTGCTTTGGCATACCAACGGCCAGTTGTACGTTCCTACTAACGGCTCAGCAGCCGGAGGTAACTCGCCTGCTTCTGTACCTGGTACCCGCCGGCCAAATGGTACTTTTTATAATGGCCCTGCCATCCCCGCTACTAGTGGCGTACAAGTACAACCAGACTGGTTATTCCGTGTTAATCCGCTAAAACCAGTAGGCTTTTTTGGCCACCCTAATCCACTGCGGGGAGAATACGTGGCCCACCGCGGTTATATAGATAATCCAAAATACCCTTCTACTATTAGTCCGGATGCAAATTACCGCGGTGCAGCATTTAGTTTTGAACTGAACAAGTCACCAAACGGCGTAATAGAATACAAGAGCAATAATTTCGGTGGTGCCTTAAAAGGAAAAATTTTGGTTTGCCGCTTCAGTGGAGGCAGTGATATAATTGTACTGGAGCCCGGCTCCATGGTAAAAGATCCTTCGGTTAATTCAGCTACGGCCAACGACAAGATTTATGATATTGTAAATTCCCAGACAGGTTCTGGTACCAATGGCATTACTGGCTTAGGTGGCTTTGTGAACCCTCTGGATTTGACCGAAGATGTGCAAACCGGTAACTTGTATGTAATTGAGTATAACTGGAACAACACCGCCGGCAAAACTGCTCAGATTACTTTACTAAAAGCTACTGCTGTTTCGGCCCAAACCGGTATTACTACGATAAGCCCAACAGAAGTAATAGACAATGATGTTATTAATGGTGCAGCGGGTAAGAACCACACCATAACAGTTGCTAATACTGGTAATAGCAGTTTACAGGTAACCGGTATAATCCTGGATGGTGTAGATAAAACTCAGTTCCAGTTGATCGGAGCACCCGCCCCGACAGCCGCCGCTCCGGTAATTATAGCACCAAACAGTGCCCTTACTTTTAACGTGGCGTTTAATCCAACTACCACCGGCGTTAAAGCTGCCAGAATAGTTGTAACCAGCACTAACAACGCAGCAAAAGAAGTTACCCTCAAAGGTTTAGGTACAGCCGGACTTTCTGGCACTAATGAACCATCTTTGCAAGCAGTACTGGATGTACACGGTTTTAAAATAGTAGTAGGCGATAATGATAAAAACACCAACATTATTCACAGTAGTAATTATAAAGCTCCTATACTCGGCGAAGAAGTGGCTGTACAGCAGTTTGTACGGGCCGAAGATGCCCCAGTAACTATTAAACCATTGTCTGTATTTGGTCCGCAACACACCGGCGGTATTGTTACGGCTTTTGGTTGGTATACTTCTGGTGATGCTAATGCCAAAAACGAATTATTTACAGTTGCTAACAGCAATTATCAGACGGTAGATGTACAGACGACCAGTAATCTGTCCTTTGATCCAGGAGCTACTACGTTTGGCTTCTACTCGCGCTGGCCTTTCTTCGAGAACCGGCATTTATACAGCGAAGATGCTCTGAACACATTTACTGGCGCTGTACCGCATCACGTTCGGGTATATCCGTTAAAAAATGCAGACGGCACCTTAGTGGAGAATGCTTACATTATTGCTACGGAAGAACATGTTTCCGGCTTTGATTACCAGGATGTAGTTGTAGCGGTATACAATGTGAAACCAGCTAACCAAGTGCTAGCTAAAAAACTTGCCTTCTCCAGTGAATCGTTAGCTTTTAATTTAACTCTAGGCACGCCTGTTTCTGCGCAAACCGTTACTTTATCGGCTAGCACAGGCACGCCAGTGGTGGCACTTACGCAATCAGAGGGCAGCAGCCCATGGTTAACTATCCCGGCTGCTAGCTTAGGAACCTTATCTTTTAATGTTCAGGATGCTAATTTAAGCCCCGGAACTTACTCTGCAACCGTTACTGCTTCTGCAGAGGGTTATTTAGCTGCTACTTTTAAAATTAACTTAGAAGTAGTTGCCACAGGTCCAACTCAGCCAAGTAACGCTACTATGATCGTGGAAAATTTAGATAAGTTTCCAGCTAATGACCGGCTTACTTTTTCGCTGATACAAACTCCGTGGCACCGGACAACTCCAGCGGTTACTCCTTACAATCAAAACCACGACAGTGTAACTGTAAAAATCAGTAATCGCGGAACGGGCGTACTTACGCTTAAAAATTTAAATCTTTCTAATGCCAGCGCCTGGAAAATTGCCGCTGTAAATAATCAGCCGTATGATGCTGCTGCTAAACTGCCTATTACAATAGCTCCTGGCAGCTCCATTGAAGCCACTGTTCAGTTTATCGCGAAATTCACCACTGGCCGGATCAAAATTTTAAACGATACGCTATCTATTATATCGAATGATGATCTGGAGCCGAAGAAGAAAATTGTGTTACATGGTTTATGGCAAAATAAAGGTGAAGGTGCCAATGAACCTTACTTGCAGGAAATCGTGAATGCTTTTGGATTTAAAACCAATGTGGGTATTGGTAAAACAGATGGCAATGAAGGCACCAGTATTATCGCGAACTCGGATGAGATATTCTCGCAATACTTTGTTCGGGCAGATGCTTCTAAACCTGCCTATGCCATTCAAATGGCCGCTTATCATGGCTGCTGTGCTTCCGTAGAAACATTGCAGTGGTTTGCTCAAGGTGCTACCACGCAAACGAATATTCTGAGACACCGGGCGCTTGATGGCCAATCACTTTTACCTTTAAAAGCAAGCACTGATTTAGTACAAGCAGAAGCTTCCTTCTCTCCTACTACTACTTTTGGATTTAAAGCTAATTCAGCGTACACCGATCGCACCCGTAACGGAGAAGGCCGGATAGGAATCCGGGTTTACAAAGCAATTGACCCGAAAGGCAATATCATTCCGAATGCCTACATTATTGCGCACGATTACATTGCTAACCCTGGCGTAACAAATTATGATTACCAGGACAACGTTTACTTTGTAAGCAACATTAAACCAGCCGAAGGGCCAGCTTATTTCTCCGAACTTGCGGCAACGCCATCGGCCCATGATTTTGGTTCTGGTCGCGTAGGCACCACTAATACCCGAGCCATTACCTTGAATAACTTAGGCAAAGTGTATGCGAACGGTAGTGATCCTGCGATTACGATTAAAAGTTTAGAAATAAAAGGTGCTAATGCGTCTGAGTTTACGGTAGCCGGATTAACTACATCCACTATTACGGCCCAGGCAACTGCTTCGGTGAATGTTTCTTACAAACCTACCAGTCAAGGAATTAAAAACGCAGCGTTGCTGGTACACTATAATAACTCAACCTCTCCATTGCGTATCCCGCTTTATGGAACCGGTGACAATGATTGTGCTGCTATTACGGCGATAAAACGGATTAAAGGTGGCGCGGATGCTGCTGTTACCATCAACGGTAAACAATGGGAAGCGGACAAAGCTTACCGCCAAGGATCCGTACAGTTAGACAAACCAGCCGTAACCCCGATTGCTGGCACTGATGACGATGTTCTGTATCAAACATATCTTTCCGCTAGCACCAATCTGGCCGAAACCCGTTACCAGATTCCATTAGCAAACGGCAATTACATGGTACGGCTGCACTTCGTAGAAAACTTTTACACCACTATGGGGAGCCGGGTATTTAGTATTGCGGTAGAGGGCGAAACACGTTTATCTAATCTGGATATTTTCCGGGAAGTAGGTTATAAAGCCGCTTTGGTAAAAGATTTTGAAGTTACCTTAACGGATGGTCAGTTAAATTTAAAATTCAACCCTACTGCTAACCGCGTAGCGCTTGCCGGTCTCGAAGTATTTGCGGTTTCTGGTAGCCAAAGCACTTTGGTTTTAAACCAAAATGCTGTTACCGGAGCAAACTGCAATGCATCCAACGGGTCAATTACGTTAAGTGCTTCCAATGCCTCTACCACTGACTTGTTATATAAATTGGGGATGAATGGCACGTATCAGTCATCACCGGTATTTAATAACTTAGCAGCTGGTACTTATACTTTCTACGCGAAAGAAAATAATACGGGTGGATGCGAAACATTTAAAGCGTTTACTATTCCAACGCAGGAAAACAACCTAGTATTTAGTGTTATGGCACCTGTAGTTACTTGCGAGGCTACCACTGGTTCGGCCACTATCAGTAATATTACAGGAGGTTCCGGTAACTATACCATTACCTGGAACACTGCTCCTGCTCAAACCGGAACTACCGCTACCAACCTGGTACCAGGCACCTACACGGTTACTATTGCTGATGCTTCAGGATGCAGCAAAACACAGGAATTTACCGTTACCCGTACTCAAAATTGTGGTGGTACTCCAGAGGTTACAGCTATCCGCATTAATTCCGGAGGTACTTCCTATTTAGCAAGTGGTAACCAACAGTTTGTAGCTGATACTTACTTTGGTGGTGAAAACAGAACCGGCTCCATCGCTAACGGTGAAATTTTAAATACTACCGACGATGAATTGTACCGCACCGAGCGCTCGGCAGCTAGCTTTAACTACGCGGTGCCCGTGGCAAATGGCAATGTACAGGTTATCCTTCATTTCGCGGAAATCTGGTTTGGTGCTCCGGGTCGTGGTCCGGCCGGTGCTGGCCGCAGAATGTTCCACGTGGACATAGAAGGCGGCCGTAAATTAACTAACTACGACATCTTCGCTAAAGCTGGAGGAGCTATGAAAGCAATTCAGGAAAGCTTCCAGGTAACTGTAACGGACGGTATTTTAAACATCAACTTCACCAGCGGATCAGTTAATTTGCCTAAAGTCTCTGCAATTGAAGTATTACCTGCAACTAATACCCCTGTAAATAAAGCTCCGGTATTAGCAACGATCGGTAATCAATCAGCTACAGTTGGCCAAGCCTTTAATTTTACAGCTAGCGCTACGGATGCAGATGTTAACCAGATTAAGGCTTACTCTTTGGTAAATGCTCCAGAAAATGCCATTATTAAGGCCTCTACTGGTTTGTTTACTTGGACACCAACGCAAGCAGGAACCTACACCTTTACCGTAGTGGCCACTGATAATGGCACTCCCGCTTTATCTGATGAAGAGCTGATTACTATCACCGTAATCGATCAAAGCCCTGTAACGAATGTAGCTCCAGTTTTGGCCGTTATTGGTAATAAAACCACCACGGTAAATCAAGCCGTAAACTTTACAGCTTCCGCCACCGATGCAGATGTTAACCAAAAGCACGTGTATTCCTTAATTAATGCACCCGGTGATATGGTTATTAACGACTCAACCGGTGTAGTGAACTGGACTCCGACTACGGTAGGTACATTTACCTTTACGGTAAAAGTAACAGACAACGGTTCACCCGTTCTGAGCGATGAAGAGCAAATTTCCATAACCGTAAATGACACTGCTGTAACTGCCAAAGCAATTCGAATTAATGCGGGAGGCGCAGCATTTACCACAGCGGATAACCGCACTTTTGTAGCGGATACCTTCTACGGTGGCGTGGATCGGGTAGGAACGCCTAGCACTTTAGACATTACAAATACAACCGATGATGCCATGTACCAGGATTATCGTTCTGCTACTAATTTTAACTACAGCATACCCGTGCCAAACGGAACAGTAAATGTGGTTTTACACTTTGCAGAAGTTTACTTTACTGCATCCGGTAAGCGTATGTTCAACGTTGATATTGAAGGTGTTCGTAAATTAACAAATTATGATATCTTCGTGAAAGCAGGCGGAGCCCGGAAGGCCGTTCGGGAAACATTCCAGGTAACTGTTACCGATGGGGTATTAAACCTTGATTTTACCAGCGGTAAAGTAAATCTACCGGAATTAGCGGCTATCGAGATCATACCGCAAGTAACCACAGGTGCTACCGTAACGGTAAATAATGCTTCTTCTATAGAGGTTGGCAGTAAACTAAATACCGGTGAAAAAGCTTCGGTAAACTTATATCCAAATCCAAATCCGGGCGATAAGGTTACCATTGATTTAGATGGCTTTAACTCTAAAGAAGCGGTAAGTTTAACTTTGCGGGATTTACAAGGTAGAGTTATTCAGGCACAAGCCGTTACTGTTGATACAAATGGCACTACTAAAATCAATCTGGTATTTGCTAATAAACTAGCGGGCGGTGAGTATATTGTGGTAGCCGTAAGTAATACTAAAAAAGTAAGCGCTAAATTGCTCATTCAATAATTTAATTCCTGTAAAACTTGTTACAACCACGTAATGAGTTTAGTCCAAACAAAGCACCTGGAATCCAGCATTTCAGGTGCTTTTTGTTTTGGTAAAATTTTAAAAATACACGATGCAGGCACTGCCTGAAGATCAAATGCTAGTACTAAGAATCAAGGCAATACTAAATTTTTTACCTATGCCAATTATTATAGCAAAATAAGCAACTTTAACTTTCCGGAATTCGTATAATTTTAGTAAAACGAATAGCTATGAAAGTAAAAGTAAATGAAAAACCTTTCTTACCGGATGGTCGTCATGTAGTAACGATTACAGAAGTAGAAGAAGGTACCAGCGAAAATAAGAATGTTCCTTTTATAAATTGCCGTTTAGAGAACGAAGAAGGTTTTGTCAATCAACGCTTCTATTTAAGCGAACCAGGTCAACCCATTCTAGCTGGTTTCTTAAGAGCGGCCGGAATTGACAAATCTGAACTGGACACCAAAGAGCTGCAAGGAAAAACACTCTCGGTAGAAGTAGAAGAACGAACTTACGAGGATGCTGACGGTAAAGAAAAAACCATTAAACAAGCCACTAACTTTGAGCTTGCCGGTCAGGCCACTACCTCTAATAAGATTTAGCCATTACCAAAATTAAAAAGGAGCCTCATAGCTCCTTTTTTAATTTTGGACTTGCCTGGAACATCTAAATACCTGCTTTTTCAAAAATTTCCCTATTTGCCTACTCAAATTATGGATAGGATCGTCTATCTGTTTTAAACAAAGTTGGTTGCCCGTACTAATCTTTTACAAGTACAAGATCTTACCCATATTTGAATCACTTCCTGGTAGAGTAAATGGCGATATCTTCAGAACCAATCCACTCTTTCAAAATTTTTTCTGATAATACATTCCATCCTTAGCAACAACCCTTTACATTTGAATAATAATCAAATATATGGCCGGTAAACGACAAGCAGCTTTAGGATTTATTTTCGTAACTCTTCTTATTGATGTAATTGGCTTTGGTATTATTATACCGGTCATCCCGAAGCTCATCAGCCAGCTTATTCATGGCAATTTAAGCGACGCTTCGCGTTATGGCGGTTGGCTTATGTTTGCTTTTTCGATTATGCAATTTCTTTTCTCGCCGGTACTCGGTAATCTTAGTGACCGCTATGGCCGGCGACCCGTGTTGCTTATTTCTTTATTTGGCTTTGCTCTGGATTACTTATTTGTCGCTTTTGCGCCCACGCTGGTCTGGCTTTTTGTGGGTCGTTTAATCGCTGGCATAACTGGGGCCAGTATGACTACGGCTATTGCCTATATAGCCGATATTAGTACCCCCGAAAAGCGAGCTCAGAATTTTGGAATGGTAGGAGCTGCATTTGGACTAGGTTTCATCATTGGTCCCGTAATTGGAGGAGTGCTCGGGCAGTTTGGCCCGCGTGTACCTTTTCTGGCCGCTGCTGGCCTTACTTTAATTAATTGGTTATATGGGTATTTCATTTTACCAGAATCCTTAGCTCCAGAAAATCAACGGCCTTTTAACTGGAAACGGGCTAATCCCATTGGTTCGCTGTTGCAGTTGAAGCGCTATCCGGTAATCATTGGTTTGGTAAGTTGTCTCATATTCATTTACATTGGAGCTCATGCTACTCAAAGCACCTGGGCATACTACACCATGGAAAAATTTAAGTGGAATGAAGCTTGGGTAGGTTATTCGTTAGGAGCGGTTGGTTTTATGGTAGCTTTGGTTCAAGGAGGTTTAATCCGGTTTATCAATCCGCTTTTAGGGCCAAAACGTTCGGTTTATCTGGGCTTAGCCTTGTACACTTTTGGATTTGTTTTATTTGCTTTTGCTACTAAAAGCTGGATGATGTTTGCTTTTCTGGTCCCTTATTGTTTAGGCGGTATCGCTGGACCTGCTATACAAGGTATTATTTCGGGTCAAGTACCCCCTAATGAACAAGGTGAATTACAAGGCGCTTTAACTAGCCTGATTAGTGTAACATCTATTATTGGTCCTCCATTAATGACAAACCTTTTTGCTTATTTCACATCTAATGCAGCCCCCTTTTATTTTCCAGGAGCACCTTTTTTAATGGGAGCAGTTTTAACATTGATAAGTTTGTTACTAGCTATCCGGTCGTTAGCTAATTACCGATCGCCAGTAAACATTTCTAAAGAAGTGATTACTCCGGTTTAAAAATGCCCTAACTTTAGTTCTTTACACAATAGTTTTTAAGATTATTAAACGTTAGATTTAAAAAAAGCTGTTCAAAATACGTGTTAAAGTCTTGACTTACTTTCTATAGCAGCTGGTTTATAACATTTAATCTTTATTAGAATGTAAAAATAAAGAGTTTATAATGGTTACAAGACCGGAAAAGTTTTTGAGGCGTTTACAGTAGCTAGTTCTGTATTTCGGATCCTAATTAATAATTATGGGAGATTGCATCTAACTTTTTCCGACTATTAGATGAAAATAGCAATTTCAAGACTAGATTATGTTTTAGGATTATAAACTTACAGGTAGTAAAATGACACTTTTAACAATAAAGGCTATTAAAACCAGTAAACTGTTCTTTAGTCTTATTGTCAACGAAAAATTACCTGGCAAATACCAGACACAAAGATTTGTAAAAACTTATGTACCGATTAAGCTTATTATGCAAATAAACGATCGGTGAGTACAACTAAATTTAGTCTGATTCAAGTACAATAGAGTACCCTATCTTTTCCTGATTAATTTAAAAAATTTATATCCTATTGTCATACTTGTAATTAACTTACTTGTATTTTGCCTCTATATTAATTAATTTTTTTAATAATGGCTTAATATTTGTAATTTCCCTTAGCTTAAAAACAATTTTACTAATCTTACAATTTTAACTTGCCCTGTAATGCTTATAAATATTAAAAAAATATAATATATAGTAACAACAATATAACTTCGTTAACGTATATTTGCTTTAAAGTCAGTGAAGTCGCTTCCATATAGTTTTTAAAGTAAGAACAAATCATATCAGTACTAATACTGGACAATATAAGTAAGTAATATAAAATATCCCTTATTAAAATATAAAGATTTGATTTAACTTTTAGAACGATTTTTGTTCAATAATTTAAAATTTTTAATCTATCTTTAATATTTATTATACTTTTCTTTAGAAAAAATCTATTTACTTTGTAATTATAATACTTTAAAATGCTCTACACCAATAAGAAGATTACCAGCAGAATGTATAAAATATTTTATGTGATACTGCTTCTTTTTACGTTTTCGTGTAAAACCGGTCGGGATTTGGTTTACTTCAGTGATTTACAAGCAAACAGCGACCAAAGCGTGAATATAGTTAATACCCTGGATCCTAAGATTCAACCGGATGATCTTCTTTCTATTACAGTGAGCACCTTAAATCCAGAATCAAATGCCTTGTTTAATAGCGGCATTCTATTACCAAACCTTAATAATGCTAACAATATCAACGGTAATGCTATTAAAGAAGGTTATCTCGTAGATAAAAATGGGTTTATCAGTTTCCCGGTATTAGGCCAAGTTAAATTAGCCGGGCTTTCCAAGGAAGAAGCTACTAAGAAAATGATAAACGAGCTTAAAAGATACATCAAAGGGGAACCAATTGTTAATATTCGTTATTTAAACTTTAGAGTTACTGTTATTGGTGAAGTTAGCAGACCTTCCACTTTAGCAGTACCTACCGAAAAAATTAACATTTTAGAAGCTTTGGGTATGGCTGGGGACATGACTGTTTACGGCAAACGGGAAAATGTTTTGATAATCCGGGAAAAAGAAGGTAAGCGCACCATTACTCGAATTAACTTAAATGATAAAGAAACGCTTAACTCACCTTACTTCTATCTTCAGCAGAATGATGTAGTTTACGTAGAACCAGATAAAAGCCGATACAGAGCTGCGCAAGCAAATACCAATAGAACCTATACATCGGTAGTAGTTGGTGTTATATCTATTGCTACCCTTATTATAACAAGATTTTTTTAATTAGTAAACCATGGTTAATAGAGAAGTTCTTCCATTTGAGACAGAGCCCGTAAGTTTAAAGAACGTTGTAAGTAAATATTTAAAATACTGGCACTTGTTTGTGCTATCGCTTCTACTCTGCATGGGCTTAGCATATGTTTATTTGTTGTATGCTACCCCTGAATACAGTATAGTAAGCACTATCCAGATTAAGGATGATAAAAAAGATCCGGGCGCTGCTAAAGCCGATGCTTTCAACGATCTGGATATATTTGCATCTACTAAAAACATTCATAATGAGATTGAAGTTTTAAAAGCTAAAAGTCTGATGTACCGAGTTCTTTCCGAACTCTCTATGAATGCCAGTTACTTTGTAGAAGGCCCAATTAAAGCAAAAGAGGTTTACGTTAATTATCTACCAATTAAAGTAGCCGTACGTCAGTTTAATCCGTTAGCGTATGACAATCAACGGATTGCCATTAATTTAGAAGATAAGAATACATTTACTTTAAAAGATGCTTTTGGAGTTAAAGCTTATAAGATCGGACAAGAAATTGTAAAACCTTATGCTACTTTTACAGTACAACCCAACCTTATTGCTCCGGCCAGCGATATTAAATATATTGAAGTAAAGTTTAACAACTTAACTAAACTGGCAAATTCTTATAACAGCAAACTAGAAGTTGCCCCCATTACGAAAGAAACCAATGTGCTTTCTATTACCTTAACAGATGCAGTTCCGGAAAAAGGAAAGGACATCGTGAATAAACTAATTGAGGTATACAATAAAGAAGCAATAGAAGATAAAAATAGTATAGCTACCAATACTGTTCAGTTTATTGATGCTCGCCTAAGAGATCTTACCGGAGAGTTATCTGATGTTGAAAAAAATGTAGAAAAATACAGAAGTCAGCATGCTTTAACCGATGTTCAGGCAGAAGCACGGTTATCACTTAACAATGCCAGCGAATACACCAAGTCGTTAACAGACTGGGATGTTCAGATAAATGTATTAACGTCTTTAGAAAATTACTTAAGAAGATCAGGTAGCCGATACGGATTAGCCCCAAGTAACTTAAACATTAAAGACCCTACTTTACTAGAACTTGTTACCAGATTCAATGCTTTGCAACTGGAGCGGCAACGTATGCTGCGTACTACCCAACCAGATAACCCATTAGTGCAAAATATAAACGAGCAATTAGCTAATCTGCAGACTACTATGCTGGAAAATTTAAAAAATATTAAGGGCGGATTAGTTATTGCGCGTAATCAGTTGCGCTCTAACCTGGCTCAAAATACATCCAGAATACAGCAAGTGCCTTCTATGGAGCGAGATTTATTAGAGATTAACCGCCAGCAAAGTATCAAACAAGCGCTTTATCAGTATCTGTTACAAAAGCGCGAAGAATCGGCGTTGTCTTTAGCGGCCTCCGTATCTATATCCCGGGTGATTGATGCTCCCGCTGCGGGCGATGATCCTGTAAAACCCAAAAAGCCTTTAATATTCTTCCTGGCATTTGTTGTTGGAGTAGGACTTCCTTTTGCCTTTGTCTTTATCAAAGACAGCTTTAACGAGAGAGTTCAAGAATTTAAAGACGTTGAATTAATTACCGCTGCTCCGCTGTTAGGTGAAATTTCGCATAACGACACCAGAGAAACTTTGGTAGTTACCGATAAAAGCAGAAGCTTGGTGGCTGAATTGTTCCGTCATAACAGAGCTAATTTACAATTAGCCACTCTCGGGCAGGATAACAAAGTTATATTAGTTACCTCCAGCATGGCGGGTGAAGGGAAAACATTTTTCAGCTTAAACTTAGCATCAAGTTTAGCTTTAGCCGGTAAAAAAGTGGCCGTGTTAGATTTTGATCTTAGAAAATCGGGGCTTACTCAAAATTTGGGTATTCCGAACGAAAAAGGCATCAGCAACTATTTAGCTTCGGAAGTATCTAGTATTGATGATATATTAGTTTCCTTGCAAACTGTTTCTGGGCTATATGCTATTGGATCTGGTCCTACTCCTTACAACCCAGCAGAACTAATTTTATCGCCAAAAGTTAATGAAATGATGGAAGAATTAAGAGAGCGATTTGATCATATTGTATTAGATACATCCCCAGTTGGGCAAGTAGCAGATGCGTTATCTCTCTCCCCTTACATCGACTCCACTATTTATTTGATGCGGTACAATTATACCTTTAAAGATCAGGTAAACATAATTGAGGATATTTATAAAAACAATAAACTCAAAAATCTTATGATGGTAATGAATGACGCAAAAAAATTAAAAGGATATGGAAGCTATGGGTACGGTTATACCGAAGAGAAGAAAGTTTCTTGGAAAATGAAATATAAAAACCGAGCTAATGCTTAGGTGATACAGAATTAACAAAAAACTAACCTAATAAGCTATTTTTTAAAATTAAGTAGCTCATTAGGTTAATAAATGGTACCAGTGAATAGTTAATCCTACGTATTTTTAAGATTAAAAATACGTATTTCTAACTTGCCGTTAAGAACTCAAACAATTGGTTATAAGTTTGCTTCTGCAATATCATATAAAGTTGCTGGCACTTTCTAGTAATTATTTAGAATTGTAATTCAGCCATTCTAATAACATCTATTATTAAAAAATGGATTCTCAAAACCTGAAAGGGAAAGTAGTAACAGGCGTTTTTTGGAATGTTGTTCAACTTCTTGTAAATAGATCTTTTGATTTTGCTATTAAACTTATCTTAGCAAGACTTTTATTCCCCAACCAATTTGGTATTGTGGGCATGGCATCAGTCTTTACTAGCTTTGTTCAGGTTTTTAATGACCTGGGCATTGCTTCAGCTCTTGTACAACGTAAAGATGAACAATTAACCGAAGAACATTACCATACTTCTTTCTGGACCGGAGTCATATGGTCGGTAGGAATATACTTAATCATTTTATTTGCAGTAGCTCCGCTAGCTGCCATATTTTATAAAGAACCATTATTACGAAACATTATTCCGGTCCTAAGTTTAGGAGTATTGTCTAGCCCAATAAATTTAGTGCATAGCGCACAATTAACTAAGAAAATGGATTTCAAGAAACTAGCCTTTATCAGCAACGTTTCTACCATTTTTTCGGGGGTTTTAGCTTTAATATTAGCCTATTTTGGTTTAGGAGTATGGGCTTTGGTATTTAATTCTGTGGCAACTTTTATTGTGGCAATGCCACTCTACTTTAGAGCAACGGGTTGGTATCCTAAGTTTATTTGGAGTAAGCAAGCGTTTAAAGATATTTTTGGTTTTGGTGTATACACCACAGGCACGAACTTATTTAATAACCTGATCCAAAAAATTGACTATTTGCTAATTGGTAAACTTTTAAGCGCTTCGGCTTTGGGAACTTACACGCTTGCCTTTGTGCTTACCGACACCTTTAGAAGCCAGTTGATGAATATCATGAACAAAGTAATGTATCCGGTTTATGGCAAAAAACAAGACGACATTCATTCGCTTAAACGCTACTACTTGAATGTTATTAAATATAATAGCTTGGTTATCTACCCCATAATGTTATTTTTAGTAGTGCTGGGTGAGCCATTTATTATAACCATGTTTGGCGCCAAGTGGCACGATACTATATTGCCCTTAAAAATATTATCCTTGGCTGTTATGGTGCACATGATGGTGAGTAGCCATAGTTCTCTGATAAGAGGACTTGGCCGGCCAAAATTAGAGATGAATTTGCAACTATTTAAAGCCGTATGTCTTTATGCACCTTTAATATCGCTAGGCATTTATAAATACGGAATTGTAGGTGCTGCTTTAGGCTACCTCGTGAATAAAGTTTTAGAAGTAATAATAGCGCAATATTATCTTAAAAAGCTGTTAAACGTGTCAATTTTAGAGCTATTTTTTAATTTAAAAGCGCCGCTAGTAGCTACCGCCATTTCTTTTGCAGTATCTTATTCCCTCTACACCGCTAATGTACATTTTATATTATGCGCGCTAGTGATGGCCCTAAGCTATGCTGGAGTAGTTTGGTTATTTATGAGTTCCGAATTAACAAAACAGATTCAACAATTTAGAAATCGGAATAAAAAACAAGTAGCTATTTGAGATTAATTGAGAATTTACATAAAGAAATTTTTTTAATAAATTTCAGATTACTTGTAGATCAGAAGTTAATATTTTTAAATCCGAGTATATATTTCAAAACAATTGCTCAAGCAACTTATTAGCCATCATTATCAATTCTCTTTTGGATATTACATTTATTAAATATTTCTAATTGTGCATCGTTTTCAAAAAAGGTTTATCCATGCGAGAAAACTATTTTAATGATACTTCTTTTTTAGGTACTGATAAGCGTTATTATCAATAATCAAATTTTTAGTTCTAATGTCTTCCGAACCTTTTATCTCCGTAATAGTTCCTACTTACCGTGATTGGAAAAGACTATCATACTGCATTGATGCTTTAGATAAACAAACCTATCCAAAAGAATCATTTGAGGTAATTATTGTTAATAATGATCCTAAAGATGAGATACCAACCGGGTACTTTTTACCAGCTAATATGGTAATAACCACCGAGAGTACCTCGGGTTCTTATGCTGCCCGAAACAAAGGAATAAGTTTAGCAAAAGGTGAAATATTTGGATTTACAGATTCTGATTGTATTCCTGATCCTAATTGGTTGATGAACGCTGTTCGATTTTTTAAAAAGAATCTGCAGTACGATAGAATTGGGGGAAAAGTAGAATTATTTTTCTCAGGTACACACTACACTTTAGCAGAAGCCTACGAAATTGTATACGCTTTCCGACAAGATGAAAACGTAAAAAAAGGGAGGTCTGTAACAGCTAATATGATTACCAAAAAGAAGGTTATAGATGTTATAGGCCCATTTAACCAAAATATGTATTCTGGTGGCGACTTTGAATGGGGAGAAAGGGCTTTAGCTAATAATTTTAAAATAGGGTATGCTCCAGATGTAATTATAAATCATCCGGCCAGAAAAGAATTAAAGCAAATTACCAAGAAAGCACGACGAGTAGTTTCTGGGAAAGCAGAGATGGTTAAAAGAAGCACCGTAGATAAGTATTTAAACTTCTTTTATGAGATGCGTCCTCCTGTAAAAGAATTTAAACATATTTTTTCAAGAGGCAAACAACTTAATATGAGATTAAAGCTTCTTGTTTTTTTAACCAGGTACAATATAAAAGTTACCCGGGCTTACGAGGAACTCCGATTAGCTCACGGGGCTAAACCCATGTATGATGCTTAACTAAGGTTATATTTTAGGTGCCGTTTAGCTACAAAATTAAAAAACTTAAGATACTGCATGTTATTAACAAACAGTACTTTATTCCCACACCTGTATTAAAATTGTTATGAGTGCCAATCCTTTTTTCTCCGTTGTAATTCCTGTACATAATAAGTTGCCCCACTTGGATAGGTCGGTAGATTCAGTATTAAAACAGACTTATCCTAATTTTGAAGTTATTCTGGTGGATGATGCCTCATCCGATGGATCCTCCGAAAAATTAGCTGGATTTCAGGATAACAGAATTAGCAGATTTCGTCGGGATACCCCTGGTCCGGGAGGATATGCTGCTCGAAACGTGGGTATAGACAATGCTAAGTATGATTGGATTTGCTTTTTAGATGCCGATGATGCCTGGGAATTAGACTTGTTAGCTACTTTAGCCGAAACAATTAAAGCTGATAAAGAAGTAGAGATAATTAGTTGGGGTTGGTATTGGACCAAAGGAAATGAAAAAAGATTAGACGCCTTCTCTTTAGCAAATAAAGCACACACCAGCAGAACCTTTACTCTAATTGATTTTTTAAAAGGACCACAGCCTATCTGGACCGGAGCCGTTGCCATGAAGCGAGAAGTACTGCTCAAGGCTGGTAAGTTTCCGGAAAAAGAATTTAGACGTGGGGGTGATATGGATACTTGGACCCGGTGCCTCTGGCAAAGCAAAAAAAGTGTTTGGCTGAATAAAACCATGTCTTATTACCACATTGATTCGGTTAACATGGTTACTCAAAAGGTGAATCGGGAAACAGGTTTTATTTTTTCACCTTTTTTGCAAAATCTGCTGCAAACTAGTAACGATAAGAATTTAAAGGAAGCCGTTAAATGTTATCAGAACCGGTATATCTACATTGATATAAATGGGAATGTGTACCAAGGCAGAGGAATAAATTATAATTTATTAAAAAAGATGAACCTGAATAGGCAAGGTTTATGGCTTTCTTTAAAACTTCATCTCAATAATTTAAGGCACTCTTTTAAAAGTTGATGAACTAATAATGATAGGAATCTAGTTCATGAGCGGCTTTCACGATGAATTTCTAAATTTTAGTTCGTAAATAAATACGGCTTAGCGCTACAGTAAAATAAGGCAAGATGATAAAGGATAGTAAAGCTACTACATGGGACTGGGGATTGCTCATTACTTACTGCGCGGTGGCGAGTGTTTTTTTTGGTACTCCTTTAATTAAGCTAGATGTAGGCTTTTTTCAACTGTATCCTTTAAGATTATTCGGCTTTGTAGGCTTTTTTTAATTTTATCCAGGATAGGCTGGGGAGATCCTTTCCTAGAAAGTTATTATAAATTCAGTGTAATCTTTTTATTACTAGGTTTAGTTAGCATTATCTGGGCCCCGGATACAAGCTTGGCCATTAAAGAATTTGGCATTTTACAAACCGGTATTGCCTTAACTTGGTTAGTTATTAGGTATGTTAATACTGAGGACAGAATAAATACGGTTATAAATATCTGGATTGTAGCGGCTTTATTTGTCAACCTCATTGGTTTCTATGAAGTAGTTACCCAAAAGTATTTGATAGCTAGTGAGGTTGGTGGCAAAACAGAGAGATTAGCAATGCGCATTGGCTTTCTTGCTCCACGAGCAATGTTTGCAAATCAGAACAATTATGCTTTTTTCAACTCCTTGACAACTCTTCTTTTACTAGGCAAGTTAATTAAACCTTATCGACCTTTAAAATGGTATGTTCTTAACTGGATAAGTTTGGGAATGAGTTTGTACTTACTTATAAGTTCTTATTCCAGAGCAGGTATAGCAGCCGTTGCTTTAGGCACTGCACTTTTTATAGTATTTTCATTAACTTCCCATAATAATTACAAACAGAATATCATTAAGATTGTAGCTGTTCTATTTGTACTATTTATCAGTGTACTAGTAATTGATACATCTATCTTAGACACTATAACTGATAAGTTAAATTTGGTTGTAGAAAAAAATGAATCATCTTCGGATGATACTCGCGTTAATATTTACACCACGTGCCTTAATTATGCCTTGGATCATTTAGGATTTGGTACCGGACCAGGATCTTCCATTTTTCCTTTGGATGGACTTCCTCCGCATAATTTCTTTTTACAAATACTAATGGAATACGGAATTGTTATTCTACTAGGAATGCTTTACTTCCTCTATATATCCTTTAGAAAATTCAGCTCGTACCAGAATGTTATTTCCAATGCTCTGCCCGCGATGTTTAAAGCCATGATATTAGTTTTTCCTATTATGGCAGTAGGACCAAGTACTATTATAGTTGAGGGAAGTTTTTGGTTGTGGTATGGGCTTTTAATAGCTTACAGCTCCATTATGATGCGTAAAAGCCACATGCTATATACTGCTGCAAAACAACGCGAGCTGACAATATAGACTACACGAATATGGAATTATTCATTGCTTCTACACCAATCATTTTTTAAATATTACATTACTAAACTTAGTTTAACTTCCGTGTTGTGCTCTATATTTGAAAGTCATCTAACATCAGCAATTAAAAACTGTGAAATGTTACCGCTAGGTTTATAGTAAACTTACAAGTTTTATGGAATACTTCGCTTTCATTTAAAAATATGTTTTAAATGGGGAAAAAATCACCTTTGGTTAAGAAAGTTATCTGACCAACTATTTATTTAAAAGTTAGGTGATTACTGCTAAAAAGAAAAAGCTATTCAAGTGATATAAGCAAAGATAACTGAGAACTGATAAAAATGATTACTTGTTTGTTTAGCTGGGAAGCAAGATAGCTGCTACCCGCAAGCAGATTAAAAAAATAATAAATGCATCTTTTATATGGTTAAGACTGGATGCTGTCTTGACCATAAATTCATGTCTGCCAGCAAACAGCTTATAATAATTATTATCGTTGGAGCAAAGATGCCGCTCAGGAATTTATTCAATAGCTTTGTGGGCGAAAGATGTGCCAGCAGACTAGATGGCGACTACCGGGAGAAGATCCGCAGAAATTTGTAAAAGGTTGTAGGATGATGCTGCTTACTAGCTTTGAAAACAGACGATACAAAGAAATTTGAAATTCTGCCTATATTATGGATGTTGGAAAGAACCTTGACCCAGATCCTAAATGCAAGATGCTAAAGCAAAGACCATGAAAGAACACAATATGCAGTCGATCTATGGGCTACTTAGCTATAATTTCTGAAATGCCTAAACGCTGATAATTCTGTCTGTAACACTTCGTCTTTTAATATCTAACACACTATCTCTTATTGAATATTGTTTTTTATTATTAATTTTGACTTTGTCAAATAACAACTACCATTGTTTGTGTAAAATGCACACTTCTAATCTTTTAAAATAAACACATAATCTTTTTTAATAAACAATTAGCTTCTGCCTAAAGTATGAATATAGGGATTGTTGGTGATTTTTATCCGCACCAAAGAAATATCAATGGAAAAATTGCTGAAAATAAATACATCTATGCTAACAAGACGGATTTATTTACTCTCAAAAAAGTAATAAATAAAAAGCTAAAAGTAAATATTTTTAAAATTAAGTATGACGATCAGTTTAAGTTTAAAGAAATATGGAAGAATAAAGAAATAGATGTATACCATTTTTTTAACAGTATCAGTTTATCTTCTTTTACACCTTGGGTTACTTCTTGTGAAACTTTAGTGCCTCGTTTGTCTCAAACACTTAACTGTCATCATGGGAGTCACCCAGATTATGCAGCCTTAAAAGAAGATAAAGAAGTTGACAATGCTTTAAATGCAATTGCTGATAAATCTTGCCTAGGCATTTTACCTTTGTCCGAGTGCTCTAAACGGATGCAGTTAGATTTTTTAAAGCACTTTCCAAAATACGCAGAAACTATTCAGAAGAAGACATTCGTTACGCATCCACCACAGAAACTGCTAGTAAAGCAGTTAGAAGATAAAAAATTAAATTACTCGGGCAAACTTCGATTTTTGTTTGTTGGTGGGGCATTTCATAGAAAAGGTGGCGTAGAGATGTATAATGTTTTTAATAAATTACGGCATCTATATGATTTTGAACTCATCATTGTGAGTAGCTTTGCACGTAGCGGGTGGGCAAAAAAAGAATCAGAAGAAGATGTTATCCAAGCCAAAGAGTTAATTAAAAACAGCTCTTGGATTCAATATTATAATTCTTTGCCAAACAATCAGGTACTGGAATTGATGAAGAACTCTCATATAGGTTTGCTGCCCACCTGGGCAGAAACTTATGGTTTTTCTGTTCTTGAGATGCAAGCAAGTGGTTGCCCAGTTATTACCACAGATATAAGAGCTCTCCCTGAAATTAATAATAATGATTTAGGATGGATCATCAATATTCCTAAAAACAGATTAGGAGAAGCCATTTATACAACAACAGCAGATCGCGCCGCCATTGCACAAGCTATAGAGAACGGTTTGGAGAAGTGTTTGATAGAAATCTTTAAAAATCAAGAATCTATTCAAGTAAAAGCGGAAAAATGCCTAACACAAATAAAGGTAAATCATTCTCCTGAAGCTCATGCCAATAAATTAAAAAGCATTTATAGTAAAAGCAGAAATTAATGTTTATTCATGTGTTTACTCATAATTTCCAAATAAGAGCTACTCTAATTCAGGGTGGCTTTTTTATTAACATTTAACTCATAATTATTATATTTACTAGTTGCCTTGTTGAGTATCACTATTAAAGCAATAGAGGTAAATATAGCGGGCAATTAGCAATATTTATACTTCTTTTTATTATCTTAAATCAGTCAAGTCAAAAGTTGAACATACTTCTTTACTCGTTATTACGTCTGTATAAAATTCTTACATAACTGATTATACGATCTTTCATAAATTACAAACGCACCCTGTTTACGCTAATAATACAATAGAACAACACAACCGCATTTTTCTAATATTGTGTTTCATTTGTACTTTTGCATTACATACCACATCCAAACTAATAAGCATGAAGACATTTACACAATCCATCTCAATCCTATTAGTATTCTTATTAATCTTTACGTTAAGAGGAACGGCTCAATTAAGGCCTAATACCTTTTTAATGAATGCTGACCTTTTAATGCAAAATAAATTTAAAATAAATGCTGGAAATGAGCAGTGTTTATCAGCGCTCAAAGTACTTTTATCAGCAACTGCTCCATCGCTTATCCGTACGCCCTATTCTGTAGTAAACAAATCAATTACTCCGCCTAGCGGCGATAAACATGATTATATAAGTTTAGCTCCTTATTGGTGGCCTGACCCGAACTCAGCTACTGGCTTACCTTACATACGTAAAGATGGGCAGTCTAATCCGGAGGCAAGTAATATAAAAGATAATACTTACATCCGAGATTTATGTAAAGACATTAGACTATTAGGACTTTCTTATTATTTTACTGATGATGAAAAATATGCAAGTAAAGCAGCAGAACTATTAAAAGTATTTTTTTTAAATAGTGCTACGCGCATGAACCCTAATTTAAAATATGCTCAACTTATAAGAGGGGATAGCAGAGTATACGGTACTGGCACAGTTGATACGGAGCAATTACCAGAACTTATAGATGGCGTACAACTACTAATTGGATCTAGCTCCTGGACTTCTGAAAATCAGGAAGCCTTACAAGAGTGGTTTAATCAATATTTAAATTGGTTAATGGATAGCGAAGCAGGTAAACTAGCTAGCGCTTCTCCTAATAATATCGGTACTTTTTATAATCTTCAGATTGTTTCATATGCTTTGTTTACGGGAAATAAAGCTTTGGCAAAATCGATAATAGAGCTGCAGACTTACAATAGACTAGATGGCCAGTTCAAATCCAATGGGGAACAAATATATGAGCTTGCCCGGACTAATTCTTGGACCTATTGTAATAAAAATTTAAAAGGATGGTTTAACTTAGCTAGTTGTGCGGAGAATGTTGGTATAAATTTATGGAATTATACTTCGGCAAGTGGCAAAAGTTTGAAAAATGCCTTTCAATGGATGATGCCTTATGTTACCAGAACAAAAGTTTGGGATTTTGACCAAATTGGAGATTTTAAAATAGAATACTTTACTCCAGTTGCTAGAACCGCTTCTGCCATATACAAAGACTTAAATGTACAAGCCATATTATCCGAAAGTCATGCTCGTTTTGTATCTGGTTCTTACATGGAGCTTTTAACTTCACGTTATTATTAGTGTTTTTTAAATTTCCTATTTTCAAAAATACAAAGTTATCTTAAGTAAAAAGGCATGGTACATGTACCATGCCTTTTTACTTAAGATACTCTAATCACTATTACTAATTTGGCGATTCTCCAGAATTTCAACTAGCCGGTAAAAGAATATACTTTAACGCGAATTCACTTTAATAAGAAATAGGGAAGGTTACAAGTATTTTACTAAGTTCACGTAAAAAGAATCTTTGCATCCAGAACAAAACAGATAAGCAACAAAATGCTTTACTTATTTGATTGCCTTGCTGTGCTGAAGACTTTTTTGGGAGGACAACTTCTTATTCTCTATTCTGGAATTACTTCTTCTGTTGAACTCGCGTTACTTTGAACTTGGTAGAACACTCAAGGCCTTTAATTTAAGGCATCAATATAACTTTATTCTGGTAAACAAATTACAAATTCTCACTAAGAAGTAGCAATACATTTTTAAACAAAGAAGCTTATATATTATATATATTATAAAACTAGCAATAAATTAGAATTAAATTTTTACTTTTGCGGTGATATTATTAAAATATGCATAAATTATACAAGTCTAGAATAATTCATTATCTAACCTAAAGACTCCCAAGAGTATTTATTAAAAAAGATCTATATACCTGATTAAGAATAAACAAATTGGCTGAATATTTGCGAAGCCCAAACAGCACTAATTTATTTTAATATTATCTTATTCCTTGTTAAAGTTTAGTTTAAACAAAAGCAGCATGTCCGTTAAAAATGCTTTGCATATAAATAGTTATTTTCTGGATAATAAAATTCATTATAATCTTCGGAATGCTATTTTAAAATACCGACCGGATATCTTTTTGATTCCAGTTTATAAAAGCTTTAAAGCGGAGAAGCACATTGAAGGCTTAGAGGTAGATTACATTTTTACTAAGACTGATAAGATTTTCTTTTTTACTAAAGCCTTAAAAGTAATTAGGTTAGCATACAAGAAAAAACTTACGCAAGGGTATACTTACATACATGCTCATACTTTAATCAGCGATGGCATACCGGCCTATTTGTTGAGCAGAATCACTAAGAAAAAATTAGTGATAACCGTTAGAAGTGCAGATGTGGATGTCTATATCAAAAAGAGCAGGATATTTCGATCTATCGCTAATAAAATACTTACTACCGCTGATATGGTTTTCTTTGTGTCTCCAGCCTACAAGGAAAAAATCATAAACTTATTTCCGCAGATTGATAAAAAAAAATATTTCCCATTACCTAATGGAATTGACGACTTCTGGCTAAACAACAAACATAAAAAAGATAAAGAAACACAAAACCTAAATACCGTAAACATTCTTTTTGTAGGGCAGATTATTAAAAGAAAAAAGCTTGATTTATTAATCGATTTTATTAAAAAATACAACGATAGAAAATATGTCCTGAATATTGTAGGCAAAAATTTATTGAACCTAGAGTTTAATAAAATTTCCCAATCTGTTACAAATGGCAATGTTATCAATTACATCGGCGAAGTAAGAGATAGAAACCAGTTACTCGATATTTATAAAAACAACGATGTTTTCGTTCTGCTTTCTTACCGCGAAACTTTTGGTGTTGTCTATATCGAAGCTTTATCGCAGGGACTGCCAATTATTTATACCAGAGGCGATGGTGTAGATGGTTACTTTAAAGATGGGGAAGTCGGTTACTCTTGCAGCCATGAATCCATGGAAGAACTAAAGGAAAAATTAGATTTAGTTGTAGCTAATTATAGTTCCTTAATTGAAAATACGACAAGAGTTAGTCAGAATTTTGAGTGGGACTATTTAATTAAAAACTATATTACTAACATCAATAACAATCTTTAACTTAAAGTTAAGTTACCCCAATCATTAATTACCTTTTACAAGTAAGCTTTCTTGCAACTACAGAGCTGAGGTTAAATTTGCAAGCAGAAAATTAAGTATAAATGTGTACCTACTTTGCAGCTTTGATTTGATAACTCAACAATATAACACTTAGCACACTGATAACTCAAACGTAGGTATTAATACAAAATGAAAATTGTTTACTTTTATCAATATTTTGGTACTCCAAAAGGAGGTTGGAGTACCAGAGTATATGAAATGACTAAAAGATGGGTTGCGGCAGGCCATGAGGTTACTGTAGTTACCTCTCCTTACGACAAATCTGACTTACCTGTAGGTAAGGGATTAATATCAAAGTATAATTTTGAAGGCATCCAAGTTATTGCCATTAATCTTTTACAATCAAATAAACACCACGTACTTAAAAGACTTTTTACTTTTTGCGCCTTCTCCTTAATATCTATCTTTTATAGTCTTAAATTAAAGTGTGATGTAGTAATTGCCTCTTCAGGCCCCATTACAATTGGCTTGCCTGGCTTAACGGCTCGTTATCTCAGAGGAAAAAATTTGGTATTTGAAGTACGAGATCTTTGGCCCGAAGGAGCTATTCAGTTGGGCTTTATGAAAAGCAATTGGATGAAGAGCATAGCTTATGGCTTTGAAAAAATATGCTACCGAGCTTCTAGTCTTATTGTTGCCTGTTCAGATGGTATGCGGGATTCTATAAAAACCAGGTATCCCGAGACAAACGTGCTTGTTATTCCTAATGCGAGCGATGTAGAGTTATTTCAACAACCCATTGAATTAACATTGCCAGAATGGGCGCAAGAAAAATGTGTTTTTGTTTATACCGGTTCCTTAGGGTTAATGGACGATTGCCAACAAATAATTATGGCAGCCTTAGAACTGAAAAGAAGGGGAAACAACCAGGTTAAAATTGTTATGATTGGGGAAGGAGCAGAAAAGAAGTATTTACAAGAGTTTTGCGTAAAAAACGCTTTAGATAATGTTCATTTCTTAGGTCTCATTCCCAAAACACAAGTAATAGGTTGGTTGCAAAAAGCATATGGTGCTTTTGTTGTATTTAAGAATTTAGAAGTTTTGCAAACAAGCTCTCCGAATAAAATGTTCGATGCCTTTGCTGCAGGAGTGCCAATAATTCAATCCACGCAAGGCTGGATCAAACAAACACTCCAGAAGCATAACGCTGGTATCACTGTTTTACCAGATGAGCCGGCTATTTTTGCTGATGCCATAGAATATTTGGTAAACAATCCGTTAGTCCGAAACCAAATGGCGGCTAATAGTTTAAGCTTGGCTCAAAATTATTTTAATCGAAATAAGTTAGCAAATGACTTCCTGAATGCAATGGTTTTGTTAAATAATAAGCATAGATAAGATGAATGCATTGTTAACGGGAGCATCAGGCTTTTTAGGTAAAGTACTACATACCAGCTTAGCTAATCAAAATTATAACGTTATTACTTTAGGCAGAGCAAAAAGCAATGAAATAAGAGCCGATTTGCAAAAAGAAGTTCCTGTTATTGATACAGCTCTGGATATTGTAATCCATGCTGCTGGCAAAGCGCACGTTGTACCAAGGAATGAAGCAGAAAATAAAGAATTTTTTCAGGTTAATCTCGAGGGAACAAAAAACTTGTGCCAAGGTCTTTTAGCTTCAGGATTGCCCGTTAAAAGCTTTATTTTTATTAGTACCGTAGCGGTTTATGGGCTAGAAGAAGGCCAGTTAATCCGCGAGAACCAATCGCTTAAAGGAGAAACCCCCTATGCTAAATCAAAAATTTTAGCAGAAGAATGGTTACAAAAGTGGGCAACGAAGCATAATGTAAAACTCGGAATATTAAGGCTACCCTTAATTGCAGGTCCTAATCCACCGGGTAACCTAGGAGCTATGATTAAAGGCATCAATAGCGGACGATATTTAGGCATTGGTAAATCAGCTGCCCGAAAGAGCGTAGTATGGGCCGAAGATGTAGCTGCTATCATCCCTAAAGCAGCCGAAGTTGGTGGTACGTACAATTTAACAGATGGTTATCACCCCAGCTTTAAAGAACTAGAGGATGGCATTGCTGCAGCTGCAGGCAAAAAACAACCTTTGCATATACCGGTGCCTCTTGCCAAAAGCATTGCTTTGTTTGGCAACTTACTTGGCTCCAAATCGCCCATAACTACTCTTAAACTTCATAAAATGATGTCGACGTTAACCTTTGATGATTCTAAGGCAAAGGAAAAATTAAACTGGCATCCATCATCTGTTTTACTAAAATTGCCCATGATCGTATGATTTACGCCTTTATTACCTTATTGCTTTTTATCTTATTACTTGGTTATTTCCGGATTGCGGATCGTTTCAATATTATTGATAAACCTAATAATCGTAGTTCCCATACGGCAATTACTATTCGGGGGGTGGTATAGTTTATCCTTTCGCCATGATTTTGTATGCTGTCTTTTTCCACGATGCTTCCGCTTTTCTGCTTTTTGGCATGCTGCTTATAAGTTTGATAAGCTTTTGGGATGATATAAGTAGTTTACCTAGCCGAGTTCGCTTGCTGGTTCACTTATTGGCTGTTACTGCTTTACTATATTCTGTAAATGCATTTCAATCATTACCAATCTGGCTTATTCCTATTGTATACATTCTTATAATAGGTATTATCAATGCTTATAATTTTATGGATGGTATTAATGGCATTACAGGTTTATACAGCTTAATTATTTTGTGCTCGCTCCTGTACGTAAACGAACGCATCGTTAGCTTCGCAGACTCAGCCTTTATTATTTGCCCGATTATTGCCTCCATAGTTTTTCTTTTTTTTAATTTTCGAAAGAAAGCGAAGTGCTTTGCGGGAGACGTAGGTAGCGTAAGCATTGGCTTTTGGATTCTTGCGTTATTACTCATGCTTATTCTAAAAACAGAATCCTTAACTTATATCCTCTTCCTGGCGGTATATGGGGTAGATACGGTACTAACAATCATACACCGGCTTCTTTTAAGGCAAAACATTTTCGAACCGCACCGCTTGCACTTTTATCAAATACTGGCCAATGAGCGTAAAGTACCGCACCTAATTGTATCAGCTTTATATGCGCTTGTTCAATTATTAGTAAATTGCTTAGTGCTGTTTTCTTCGCTTGATTTTATTTACATTTTCATTCTGGTGGCCTTGCCTTTGATTATGATCTACGTAATTACCAAGCCGATCTTAATGCCCAAAAGAGCACTTTCATGAGAACTTCTTATGTTATCTATGGAGCAGGAGGCCATGCCACAGTAGTGGCCGATTTAATTAAACTGCAAGGCGGCAAAGTAGAGGCTTTTTTTAATGATCAGTTAAAAGATGATAAATCAGCCTTAGTTAGACCATATGAAGAAATACTTCATTCTGAATCGCGATTAATAATTGGTATTGGCAATAATGTTGTTCGCGAAAAGATTGCAGGTAGAGTAAAACATAAATTTGGCACTTTGATTCATCCGTCGGCTTACGTAGCTGAAGATGTAGAACTAGGAGAAGGAACTGTTATTCTGGCTAATGCAGTGGTGCAATCAAAAGCTTGCATTGGAAAACATGTAATTATTAATGCAGGCGTTTGCGTTGATCATGATGCAGTAATAAATGATTTTGTTCTTGTTTACCCAAATGCTTATATTGGAGGTGGTTCTATTTTAGAGAAAGGAGTTTTGATTAATCCTGGAGCCATTATTTTACGCAATGTTGTAGTTAAGGAAGGATCCGAAATTCCGCCTTTAAGTGTTGTTAAATAAAGGTATAATTAGCTAACAATTTCATTCAAAAAAGAAAGCTCGAAATAATTCTAACTATAGAATTATTTCGAGCTTTCTTTTTTGAATCACATCAACCTTCTTAGAGTTTTTTAAATTTTTAATTTTTAATTCAATCATCAGACTACTTCACAGTTTTATACCTTTTTTGTTGCGTGTAAACTATACTGTTTTTTTGAAAATAAGTTATAACGCTCGCAATTGTAATAAATAAGGAAATTGTAAAAAGTATGTAAGTATTAAGATTATCTACATGAATGTTAAAAGTACTTATAAAAAGCCGGAGAACTGAAGGAAATTTAAAGTTTGAATTTAAAACAATAGCTATTAGGCTATAAAGCGAAACTAAGCTTATACATACAACTAAATTCCTCAAAGTAAATATTCTACTAGCTAAAGTATTTAATTTATTTGATTTGAATAAAGAATCAAAAATGGCCCAATTAATAAATATTAAGTAGGTCAAAAGATTACTTGTGAATAATATTCCAAAAGTTAAAAAAACCGAGATATGAAATATAACTGCAGCTATAACAAATAGTCTGAATATGGTTGGATTTAAAATGGCTAATAAAAATCCAAACTCGAATATTACTGTTAAATAATCAAAGAGCTCCCAAAAGACCAGGCTTTTAACTTGTAAAACGGCTTCTAAGAGCAATGGTCTTCTTTCCCAATACAAGTAATTAAAAAGCAAATGCGATCTTGAAGCCTGCGAATCAAAGGATAGCCAACCTTCCATAATTTTCGGTAAACTGGCAGTAAACATAGCAAAACCCAACAATAAAGCCATCAAGCTAATTGCCCAAGCATTTACCTCTGATTTTTTATTTACAGCCGCATCAACAGAATAAGCATTGCCCCACCCAGAAAAGGCCATTATCAACGGTATAATTAACCATATAATAGTATGATCTATTTTACCAAAAGAAAAAGAGAAGCTTTGGCCAATTAAGAGAAGAAAAAATAGTAAAAGGGAAGTAACTTTTGTGTTCCAACCAAACAATAGTACAAAATATAAAACTACAATAAGAACATTTAGTACAGTAAAAAATAATGTACCAGGGAATCCATCAAACAAATGTGCTAAACTAATATGAGGCGGAGTAAATAAATAATCTGGACTCTTTCCTATCCAAACGTAATTCGGAATTCCGTAAAATAGAAAAGTAAATACGCAATAAAGTATTCTATAAAGTGCTAATTGATTTGGATGTAGCTTAAAGGAATCAAATACAAAAAAATCATATTTGTCTAATACTTTTTTACTTAATGACATAGAATCATTATTTAAGGTTAGGTATAAGTAAGTCTATAGTTTCAAACAAGAATTTTATGACGATATCATGTTAGTGTAAAATGATACCTGCTGTTTCAATTAAGCTTTTTCTTCCTACTGAATCAGATAGTTCGGGATTTCGTTTAACATCAAACTTGTTTATTACCAGTTTATCATATTTTTTATTATACAGTATATTTAAACGGTTGGCAATGTAAATTTTAAAATCCTCATAATCTTGGCGTTTCTTTGTACTAATAGTTGCATTAGGTTGTGAATCTTCTGTACGCTTCTTGATTAGATTATTTAACAAATTTGGCAGGTAATGTTTAGGAATATTATCAAATAACTCTTCCGGTTTAACAGTTACTGAATCCTGAGATGCATAAGCCACCACTTCATACTTTGTAAAACTTACTTCCCCACCAACTTGCGGAATCTTACCAAAACCAGGAAACCGAATTGCTGGATAAGGCTCTGAGAATTTCCAAATGTACATGAGTTGTATCACCAAAAAGACAGAGACTACTACAAACAGTATTCTAATACTATTCCTTCTCATAAATATAATTTATAAATTTCAAAAGTTTAATGAGGATTATGGAGCTACAAAATTAAGTTAATATTCGATATGGCACAATTATTTGAATAAATATATGTTTATATATTTATTCAAATAATTGTGCCATCTGATACTGTTAGTATGGATTGTGATTGAAAGTAAGCAGTTAATTTTATTTTATTAAATGCTAAAGCTGCTTACCTGCCTAATGAACAGACTAATTTAAGTACTAAGACGAAAAATTAATGGGGAAATACCTTATACTTACTTATTAATCGTTCTATTCTGTAAAACTTAATAAGCAACTCTTAAGATTAAAATGCCTACTGTTTCTCATTAACAGAAACTAAAAACTTTTCGCCCGTACTCAGATCTACTTTAATGAGTTGATGATGGTTGGTATCTGTTACCCACATTTTATCATCTATAAACGTTACATCATTGGGTTCGTCTAAACCGGCCAGGATGGTAGTGATGCGGTTATTATCCAGGTTTATTGCTTTTATTTTACCGTTATACGTATCGGCAAGGTAAATCTGATTCTGATGAAACGAAATACCCATGGCATGCTGCAATTGTGCCCCATCTAAGTCACCATCTACGTCGCCAAAATCAAATAAGCCGGTACCAATTAAAGTACTTACTAATCTATTATTTAAATCTATTGCCCGTATGGCGCTAGCTTCGGCATCGGCTATGTACAGTATACCGTTATGTAAAGCTAAACCGCTGGGCTGGTTAAAGGCGGCTTCCAACAATGTTCCATCGGCTAAAGCTTCGCGACCGGTACCGGCAAACCGCCAGACTGATTCCGTTTTTAAATCCATTTTTAAAATTTGGTGGTTACCGGCACTAGCTATATATAAAGTTTCATCTTCGATAACTAAATCCCAGGGACTATTGGGGTTCACGGGTGCATCTAACGAATCTTCAAAAAAGTAATAGCTTAATTCTCCGGTACCGGCTATTGTAGTTACCTGGTCTGTTTTTAAATCGACCTTCCGGATAGCGTTATTTTTAGCATCAGCTATGTACAAATAAGATGCATGCAAAGCTAAGCCGTGCGGTTCGTTAAAAGTGGCTTCAGTAATGGAGCCATTAGTAAAACCCCGCTCGCCACTACCAATTACTTGTAAAATACTTCCTTCTTGGTTTATTTTTAAAATACGATGGTGGCCGCTATCAGCCAGGTAAATATCGCCCATTGGGCTAGCTATTAATTTAGAAGGAAATTCTAAAATACCGGGTAGCTGCTCTTCCGGCTGAAAAGGAAAAATAGTACGGTTCAGTTTTTTTTCAAAATTCTCGATTAAAAGTGCGAGATTTGGTTTAACAATATCGTAAATGCCTTCACCGGCGCGCTGCCCAATTACTTTACCATCCGGATCTATCAATACAATGGTAGGCCAGGCATTCACAGCGTAATGTTTCCAAACCTCAAACCCGGCGTCGTTTACCACCGGATGCTTAATTCCAAATTTAAGAATAGCTTTACGAATAGCATGCTGCATTTTTTCATTATCAAACTTAGCGGAGTGCACTCCAATTACTACTAACTCTTCAGGGTATTCTGCTTCCAGACGTTGTAAATCCGGAATAATATGCTGGCAATTAATACAGCCTAAAGTCCAGAAATCAAGCAAGACAATTTTACCTTTAAAATCGTTTATGAAGTACGATTTGCCCTTAGTGTTGAGCCAACCGTATTTCGTATTAATTTCAGGAGCATTTACACGGCCAGTTAACATAGTTCAGGCTTGACTAAGTGAATAATAAGCTGGAATAAACCAGTAAGAACAAGTAGTTGAACCACTCTTTATTCGTAAAAGTTACACAATCAGGCAGGAATATAGTTTTATCCTTTATTCAACATTATCTGAATACAAAAGTAAACTTTTGAATAACAAGATTTAGCGGCCATATTGCAACGTGTGCTTCCGGAAAGTTAAAAATTTAAAAAATTGTAAATTTGCACTTATGAACCAATCCTATTTATCTGATTTCGGTACTATCCTGCTTTTTTTGATTGGTGGGGGCATTTTTATTTTAATTGGTTTGGCAACAGCCCGTTTAATCCGGCCAGCTAAACCTAATGCAGAGAAATTATCATCGTACGAATGCGGGGAAGAAGCTTTGGGTAGTTCGTGGGTGCAGTTTAATCCACGGTTTTACATTATCGCCCTTATTTTTATAATCTTTGATGTAGAGCTAGCATTTTTATTTCCGTGGGCGGTGGTGTTTGGTCAGCGCTCGTTAATAGAGGAAACTGACGGTTTATGGGGATGGTTTGCTCTGACCGAAATGGTCATATTTATTGCTATACTGGCTTTAGGTTTAGCTTACGCCTGGGCTAAAGGCCATTTAGATTGGGTAAAACAAAAGCCAGTAATTCCAGAGAGTATTTCTAAAATTCCACTTTCGGCCTATTCTAAAATAAACGCGCAACGGTACGAAGTAAAGAAAGAAGTAATTGAAATAAAGTAGATGCAATTGTCTTTACAATATTTAACTTAAAGATTATCATTAGATAGACAAGATGAACACATTATCGAGTAGAGCGAAAACCGGAGAAGGCAGTATTATTATTGGTAAGCTAGATGATTTCCTGAGTTATGCCCGCCTTTCAGCATTGTGGCCGATGCAGTTTGGTTTGGCCTGTTGCGCGATCGAGATGATGGGAGCCTGGTCCTCGGCGTATGATATTGACCGCATGGGCGTTATTCCCCGGGCTTCGCCGCGCCAGTCAGATGTGATTATTATAGCTGGTACGGTTACTTTTAAAATGGCAGATCGTATCCGGCGCCTCTACGAGCAAATGCCCGAGCCTCGGTATGTAATTTCGATGGGATCCTGCTCTAATTGTGGTGGCCCCTACTGGGAGCATGGGTACCATGTGGTAAAAGGCGTTGATCGCATTATTCCGGTAGATGTTTACGTACCCGGTTGCCCGCCGCGCCCAGAAGCTTTAATTGGTGGCTTTTTACAATTACAAGAAAAAATCAGGCAAGAATCCTTACTTGCCCCACCACATGCTGTGCAGCGGCTAATGGGCGAAAACTTAAAACCACTTGCTGGTAGCGAACATTCCATAGGAGCTACTATCTGATTTTTTTAAAATACAGCATCAGGCAAGTTATTGTTTGCCGAGGTTTATGAAACTACAAAATGTCATTCGACGAAATAAAAGCTTTTATTACAAATAAATTCGGGGAAGCTGTACTGGTGCGCGAGCAACGCCAGGAATTAATGTCCTATTTGGTTATCCAAACCGATCAAATAGCTGCTGTTTGCGCCGAATTACACGCCTACGAGCAGTTGTATTTTGATGTATTATCTTGCCAAACCGGTATGGACAACGGCCCGGCAGCAGGCACCTTAGAAGTAGCTTATAATCTATACTCGATCCCATACAACCATCAAGTATGCCTGAAAGTAGTAGTTAACCGTAATTCAGCGGATGAACCGCTGCCTGTTGTTCCTACGGTTAGCCACATCTGGCGCACGGCCGATTGGCACGAACGAGAAATCTTTGACCTATTGGGAATCCAGTTTTCCGGGCACCCGGATATGCGCCGGATTTTGTGTGCGGCTGATTGGGAAGGGTATCCACTCCGAAAAGACTACGAAGCGCAAGAATATTACCATGGTATCCGGGTAGCCTTCGACGAACATAACCGGAATAATGGCTTTAAGGGCGAAGATTGGCAGAATAATTAATGATTTTTAAATTTTAATGCAAGATTGTTAAACTAAAGCCAAGGAAAAGAATCTTTAGTTAGCTGATAGTTCATACCCAAAATATAATTATGCCTATATTTCAAGAAAATAACGGACAATTAAAAAAACTGAAGATTAATACATTAACAAAAGAAAAAAGTCTTCAATTATTGATTGAACAAAATTTGTTGGAAGTTTTAGATATGCATCTCTTAGCTACCGAATACTCTACCACTTTTGGCGGGCGAATTGATACTCTTGCAGTTGATATGGATGGGGCTCCTGTAATTATAGAGTATAAGTTAAATAGAAATGATAATGTAATTAATCAAGCCTTGTCTTACCTCCGCTGGCTCAAAGCCCAAAAAGTTGAGTTTTTTGAGATGCTGATCATCCGAAAATTAGGCAAGGAACTATCGGATAAATTAAAAATTGACTGGCAAAACCCACGGGTTATTTGTATCGCTGAAAACTACAGTAAGTTTGATATTGACACGGTAGAGGTAATACCAATGCGGTTAGAGTTATTTAAATACCGCTATTATGAGAACGGCATATTTAGCTTAGAACCTTTAAATACAAATGCATCAGCTAATGAAAAGTCAGAAGCTATTACAACAACAAATAGTATTCCCGAGAATATAAACTTCACCAATGAGATTACAAACAGTGTCAACAAAAATCTTGTAAAAGCACCATCATCTATTCGGAATCTCTTTGAAGAACTCCGCAGCAGAATACTGCAGATGGATGAGAATGTAATTGAAAAGCCTAACTCAAGATACATTGCTTATCGTCTTTCTAAGAACTTTGCAGAAGTTCACCTTGGTAAACAGCAAATAAAAATGTATTTACGTCCAGCCAATTATGATGATCCATTAAACAAAGTTGAAAAAATGCCCGAAAGCTATCATTGGGCTATGGATAGAAGAGTTTATTTAAATAATTTAGAAGAACTTGACTATGTGATGCAATTGATTGAACAGTCTTATAACGATGTACTGTAAAATTCCTCATTCAAATACCTTTCTTAACATATTTTCCGTGGACTATCGACTGTGGACTATCGACTGTGGACTATCGACTATCAACTAAATAATGACAACTCGCTATACGGAATATCTACTGCAGGCTGAACCTAATAAATTTGCCATTTCTGACTTAAAAGCCGGCGAGATGCTCTTGAATATGGGGCCGCAACACCCGGCCACGCACGGCGTTTTGCGGCTCGAATTAATTACAGACGGCGAAATAGTAGTGGATGTAGTACCGCATATAGGCTACTTGCATCGCTGTTTTGAAAAACACGCCGAGTCGTTGGCATATAATCAAACTTTGCCTTACGTCGATCGCATGGACTACCTGGCAGCTATGAACTCGGAACACGTGTGGTGCATGGGCGTAGAAAAAATGCTGGGATTAACGGGTCAGTTACCGAAACGCGTCGAATACATTCGGGTATTGGTAGCCGAGTTAAACCGCATCGCCTCACATTTGGTAGCTATTGGCACCTATGCCATTGACATTGGGGCATTTACGCCTTTTTTATGGCTGCTCCGCGACCGCGAACATATTCAACGCTTACTCGAATGGACTTCGGGCTCCCGCATGTTGTATAATTACATCTGGATTGGCGGTTTATACTACGATTTGCCCATCGGGTTTGAAGATCGCTGCCTTGAATTTGTAAATTACTTTATTCCCAAATTAGAGGAATTAGATCAAATTTTAATTAATAATAAAATATTTATTGATCGCACCGCTCATGTGGGCGTTTTACCCTTGGATGTGGCTATTAATTATGGTTGCTCCGGTCCTATGCTGCGCTCCTCGGGGTTAAAGTTTGATTTACGCCGGGTCGATGGTTATTCGGTTTACCCGGAGTTAGAATTTGACATACCAATAGGACAAGGCTTGGTAGGCACCACCGGAGATTGCTGGGATCGCAATTATGTACGGGCCCAGGAAATGCGGGAATCACTTAAAATTATTAAACAATGCTTACACCGCTTAACCACCGATTGCAAGCGTTCGCCCGACTTTGATCCACAAGCAATGTGCCCGAAAAAGATCCGGCCCAAAGAACAGGAATTTTATTTTCGGGCCGAAACGCCGCGGGGCGAGTTAGGTTACTACTTCCGGACAACCGGTAAATCAGATATTCCGTTTCGGTGCAAAGGCCGGTCGCCTTGCTTCTCTAACTTATCGGTGCTACCCGAAATTGCTAAAGGTTGTATGGTTGCCGATTTAATTGCGATTGTGGGATCTGTTGATATTGTACTGGGAGAGCTAGACCGGTAATTTAGCTTGTGTTGCTACCAATTTTTTAAATTTTTTAGAAAAAAAAGCTTCATAGCAACTCAAAGCAAAACGTTTAGTTCCGTTATAAACCGATTATCAAAATAGGTAAATGAAGATTCTTACAGCCGCTCAGACACGCCTCGCCGATGCTTATACTGCTGAGCAGGAAAATATAACTTCGCTGGAACTAATGGAACGGGCTGTAAAAGCGTTTCTAGCGTGGTTCGAAGATAAGTTTACTTCTAAAACCGGCCGACCCGTTTTAATCTTTTGTGGTCCGGGTAATAACGGGGGTGATGGCTTGGCAATAGCCCGGCTTCTGCATCAGCATAACTACAATGTGCAGGTTTTTATCTTATCCACTAATGGCTCTTATGCACCTGATTTCAAGGCTAATTTAAACCGTTTGCCGGAAGAAATTGTCAGAAAACACCTGCAACAGGCCAGCGACTTTCCAGAAATTCCAGCGAATGCCCTGGTGTTAGATACTTTGTTTGGTACGGGTCTTAATCGTCCGTTATCCGGGTTTATAACAGATTTGGTACAATACATTAACCAGAGCCTGGCTACAGTAATTGCCGTGGATATGCCGACGGGCTTATTTGCTGATGCACCTAATGCACCTGAAGATATTATTATTGAAGCTGATTTTACTTTATCGTTTGAGTTACCCAAGCTAGCATTTCTTTTACCAAGCAAGGCCTTATATGTAGGTGAATGGACGGTAGTACCTATTGGATTAAGTGTTAAATTTATTTCGCAAGCGCCATCCTCCTACTTTTATATTTCTCCGGATGTGGCTGCTGCTATTTTAAAACCCCGGCCAAAGTACGGACATAAAGGCTCTTTTGGTCATGCTTTGTTAATTAGCGGCAGTTATGGTAAAATGGGGGCCACGGTACTTTCGTCGCGGGCCTGTTTACGAAGCGGAGTGGGATTGCTTACCGTATATTGCCCATCGGCGGGGTATTTTATTTTGCAAACCGCTGTACCCGAAGCCATGACAGTAACCGACCCCAAGGAGCAGTATACGTCGCAATTACCGGATATAAGCACGTACAATGCTATTGGAATTGGCCCAGGCTTAGGAAAAGCCTCCGCTACGCACCAGTTAGTAAAACAATTACTCGAAACTACGAAAGCACCTCTGGTAATAGATGCGGATGCTCTCAATATCATCTCGGAAGACGAAAATTTAAAAAAATCTATTCCGCCGGATAGTATCCTAACGCCACATCCTAAAGAGTTTGAACGTTTAGCGGGCATTGCTCAAAATGATTATCACCGGCTGGAGTTGTTGAAAGAGTTTTGCCAGGAACATAGTTGTTATGTTGTTTTAAAAGGGGCGCATACGTGTATTGGCACTCCGGTCGGTACTTTTTACTTTAACAGTACTGGAAATCCCGGCATGGCTACCGGCGGTACCGGCGATGTACTTACCGGTATTATAACTGCTTTGGTAGCACAACATTATTCTCCATTAGAATCTTGCATTGTGGGCGTTTACTTGCACGGCCTGGCCGGTGATTTAGTGAAAGCCGAGATAGGCGAACAAGCACTTCTTGCTTCCGACATGGTATCGTATTTAGGTAAAGCTTTTTTAGAAGTACAATCATACGATCACAAAAAGAAAAAATTTTAAATTTTGGGTGTTACCAGTAAGAATAAGCTGACTTAGTGAGTTGCCATTAATACTAATATTGATTGAACCAGCATCATGCCATCGGCAAAAATTAAAAAATAATAGTCGCTCCGGTTTTCCGTACTAAACCATACCACTAATAAAGCCAATCCGGCCGATAGCTCCAGATGTATTAAGGCGGAACCACTTTCGGAATACCAGGTGAGAACGGCAAATACCAGCAGTAACAGCGAAGCAAAAACTTTCGTTGAAAATACGCCCACCAAACCCGGGAAAGTAAGCGTATGGGTAATCTTGTCTTTTTTATAATCTCGGATATCAAATACTAAGGTTAAAGCAAACAAAAAAGTAAAACGTCGCATAAATAATATACCTACGTTGGTAGATAATAGAAAATTATCCACAGCTAAAGCTAGTAACGGCAGAATTACCGTAACGCAACTCCAGACATAAGCAATTAAAAAAATTTTTAATAAAGGTATGTTGCGCAACGGAATAGAAACTCCATTTTTTTGCGGGATAATGCGCCAGGAGTAAAAGAATGAAATAGCTACTAAGTGCCCAATAAGCCAAAAATAATGCGGCTGGCCGTAGCGGATAAACAAGAATACAGCCATTATAGCCGCGAGACCAATCGAAAATAACAAAACGCTTCGGTTGTTCATTAACCAAACTTTGCGCTCCGATACTATTACATTCTGATTAAACTTATAAGGCAGCAATCCATCCAAGTTGTAGATAAAAAAGGTAGCCAGAAAAGCTAAACAAGCTTGCCAATACCTAACGGGTAAATGTAATAATAAATAAGTTTGGCATACTAATCCGAAAGCACAGGTTGCAATAAACAAATTGCTGAACAAAATACCCCGTCCTATAATCCGGAAAAAAGAAAGTACCCTCAATGATAGTAATAAGTAGATTTTTTAAATTTTATAATTACGGAAAGCAGTTTCACTTATCGTGTTGCTCTGCAATTTAATACTATTTGGTACTGCAATTACTTTAGTATTAGAATTAACGCCTGTAACCTAGTAAACTAAAAAACCGGCTATTGAAAAATAGCCGGTTTTCTGTAAAACTTTTTAGCTTTTTAATTACACTCAGGAAACTCGTTCCTATCACGTAATTATCTTTCGGTTAATTCAGGTTTATTCCGGAAAGTAGTATTATATAACTCAATGCTTTTGTTAATAATTTCGTAAGCCTGCTCTCTACCTAAAAACTGTTCTACCACTACTTCTTTGTTTTCGAGTTTTTTATAATCCTCAAAAAAGCGACGGATTTCTAATAAAGTATGCGGGGGCAATTGCGAGATATCACTAATGTGATTTACGGACATATCATTCTTAGCCACGGCAATGATTTTGTCATCCTCTTCGTTGTTATCAATCATCTGCATTACCCCAATTACTTTGGCTTCGATAATACACATCGGATGTACATCAATAGAGCAAATTACTAAGATATCCAGCGGGTCACTATCATCGCAATACGTTTGCGGAATGAACCCGTAATTAGCCGGATAATGAACCGATGAAAACAAAACGCGGTCTAATTTTAATAAACCACTGTCTTTATCTAATTCATATTTTGCTTTAGAACCTTTTGGTATTTCAATAATACCAGTAACTACTTCTGGCGCGTTCTCGCCAAACTTCACACTGTGCCAGGGGTTATTTTTTCTTGTCATTTAAAATATCAATAATGATTTTATTAAAATAAATCACACAAAAATACGATTTATCCCGAACTGCGACACTATCTGTTATAATATCTTCCAATAATTGAATGTTTCGTTCTAATAACGTAAAACTTCCTGCAATGGCTGCCCGGAACATGCATTTGGTTCCTGAATAGATAAGGCATAGGCCACCGTAGGAGCAATATCCGTAATACTGGCTGGGTGAGCCGATTCACCGGGCTTTACCTTCCAGCCGTACCACAATAAGGGCACATGCGTGTCATAATTGCCCGATGTGCCGTGCGTAGTTCCCTTGGTTAATCTACCAGAATAGCCTTCTATCCAACCAGGTTGTAGAGTTACCATTACGTCGCCAGACCGTTTTGGGAAATAGCCATTCGCCACAAAACTGATTAACCCACTGGCCCAGTTCGATTGCATGAGCGTAGTGGCCGTTATAGTCCGCTGAACGCTATTAAACTGTAACAGATAGTCGGCTACTTTTTGCTGTATTTCGGGTAAATTAATTTTCTTACTTTTTATAAGCTTATGATTTAAATACACTTGCTGGTTAATGTACGCCTCTACCCAATTGCCCACCCCATACTGCGTGTTTAAATATTGCTTTAAGGAATCCTGTGTATTTTTGGGTGCTTCACTATCAGCGGGTATTCTTAACGAATTCAAATACGCTACATTATTAGCGGCGGCATGATCGGCCGTCAGAAAAATTAATACGTTATCTTTTCCGATATACGAATCTAAGAATTGAAGAAAATCGGCTAAGTCTTTATCTAACCGAAGGTACGTATCTTCTACCTCAATCGAGTTTGGCCCGAAATGATGACCAACATAATCTGTACTGGAGAAACTTAGTGCTAAAAAATCAGTGAAATTTCCCTGACCCATCTTTTCGGCCTTTAAAGTTTCAATGGCAAAATCTTTGGTGTAGGTATTCCCAAACGGAGTTGTGCGGAAGATATCCGGGTTTTTTGCTTGAAGTTCTGGTAAGTTGTGGGGGAAAACTGGGCGGTCTTCGCCTACAAAGGTATTTTCAAAATTATTATCGTCGGGCGTACTTTCGGTATATTGAGCTACTGGCAAAAGCGTTGTCCAGGGATTTTTTAAATAAGTATTAGGTAAGTTCCGGTTATTGAATTGCTGCACCCAGGCTGGTAATTGGGTCATGTAAAAAGTACTGGATATAAAGCCTTTTACCTCCGAATCGTACCAGTAAGCAGCATTAGCCGCATGCCCCGCTGGCAATATGGATCCCCGGTCTTTAATGCAAACGCCAATTACTTTTGCTTGTTGATTCGTTGCGAGTTTCAGTTCATCCGTAATAGTGGTAGCCAGCATATTGGCCGGAGACATTTTACCAGCGTCCGCAGTAGTGCCTACTCCTTTTACCGTTAAATCGTCGGTACAGTAGATAGATTTACCAGTTTCGCGAACGTACCAGTTATTGCCAATTATTCCGTGTCTTCCCGGAGTTGTTCCAGTATAAATAGAAGTATGACCTGGTGCCGTAGCGGTTGGTACGTAGTTATAATGCGTATTTTTAAAATTAAAGCCTTGCTGCATCAACCTTTTGAAACCACCTTCTCCATACTTATCCCAATATCGGTACAAGTAGTCATAACGCATCTGGTCAACCACAATCCCCACGACTAATTTGGGCCTGGCTAGTACACTAGTGTTTTCTTTTTTACTTTTCTTTTGGGCAAAAACGGCGGTAGATAATAGCAGAAGGCAACCAAGCAGGCTGCTATATGGAAATGAAATGTATCTTTTCACGAATATTTGTTTGAACAAAACCAGTATCTAATTTTACAATGCGTACAAAAATAAACTACAACTTATTATTCCCAATAGATTAATGTAACATTTAACAATTGCATAAACTCAGTTAAAATCCTAAAAACAGATTAAAGTAAAAAGGCTCCTACTAATAAGAGCCTTTTTACTTAAGATTTAAAAATTCAAAAATTATCTGCTTGCAGCCAACGCTTCTGCTCCGCCAACAATCTCGAGGATTTCGGTGGTAATAGCCGCTTGGCGCGAACGGTTGTACGTTAATTTTAATTGTTTTAACAATTCACCTGCATTGTCTGTTGCTTTGTCCATAGCGGTCATTCGAGCCCCGTGTTCGGAAGCATTAGATTCCAGAACTGCTTTATAGAATTGTATCTTCAACGATTTAGGAATTAATTCCGCAATAATCTGCTCTTTCGACGGCTCAAAGATATAATCTGTATTCGTGGTCGTGTTGGTTGCCGATACAACAGGTGCGTGCTCCTGAATAGGCAAAAATTGCTCTGTACGGATAATTTGGGTAGCTACGTTCTTAAATTCGTTGTACACAATATCAACCTGATCGTATTCGCCCGCCCGAAAAGCATTCATGGCGTATTCAGCTGCTACCCTAACCGTATCGAACGAAAGTTGCGCAAAAACGTGCGTATAATTACCTATTAACTTAGATCCCCGTTTAGATAAATAATCGTGTCCGCGTCGGCCAATGGCTAAGAAATCTACTTGACCGGCTGCCATTTGGCGGCTATATTGCTCATTTACTAAGCTGTTAACTGCTTTTAAAACATTGCTGTTAAAAGCTCCTGCCAAACCTCGGTCCGAAGTAATAACTACCACCAATACCCGATTAATTTCCCGTCGCTCGGCGTACACGTTAGACGTAGAATCATCCGTTAAACGAGACAAATTCGCTAGAATGCTGCCTAAACGTTGTGCGTAAGGCCGCATTCGGATAATATTATCTTGCGCCCGCCGTAATTTAGCCGCCGCCACCATTTTCATTGCCTTGGTAATTTGCTGGGTGGAGGTTACCGAAACAATTCGACTTCGTACTTCTTTTAAACTGGCCATTTATTGTTTTTAGATATGTAAAAGGGAAATTACATTAATATGCACTTTGCCCTCTGACTCTAACTTATTAGTAAATTAAGTAATTGCCACTCCAGTATTACAGAGCCGAACTACTGAATTTAAATTATTTTTTGTATCTCGCCGAAACTTCTTTCGCAACTTGTTTAATGGCTCCAATGGCGCCTTCTTCTAACTTACCTGCACGCAATAGGTCTAAAGCATCCCGGTGGTTCAGTTCCATGCTACGCAGAAACTCTTGTTCAAAGTTTCTTACTTCGTTTACTGGCACATCATCAATTAAACCGTTGGTACAGCAGTAAATTATAGCTACTTGCTGCGCAACCGGCACCGGAGAGAACTGAGCTTGTTTCAACACTTCCAAATTCCGGCGACCGCGTTCAATCGTTAATTTAGTAGATGCATCTAAGTCTGAACCAAATTTAGCAAACGCTTCCAATTCCCGGAATTGCGCTTGATCCAGCTTTAATGTACCGGCTACTTTTTTCATGGATTTAATTTGGGCATTTCCGCCTACCCGCGATACCGAAATCCCTACGTTAATGGCCGGACGAATACCCGAGTTAAACAAGTTCGTTTCCAGGAATATCTGGCCATCGGTAATAGAGATTACGTTGGTGGGAATATACGCCGAAACGTCACCAGCTTGTGTTTCAATTAAAGGCAATGCTGTTAAAGAGCCACCCCCTTTTACCAAGTGCTTAATCGATTCTGGTAAATCGTTCATGTTCCGGGCAATCTCATCAGAAGCATTAATTTTTGCGGCCCGTTCTAACAAACGAGAGTGCAGATAAAATACATCACCAGGGTAAGCTTCCCGTCCTGGCGGACGACGTAACAATAAAGATACTTCGCGGTAAGCAACCGCTTGTTTAGATAAATCATCGTATACCACTAACGCCGGACGACCGGTATCCCGGAAGAACTCACCAATAGCTGCGCCGGTAAAAGGAGCAAAGAACTGCATTGGGGCCGGATCAGAAGCAGCAGCAGAAACCACTACCGTGTAATCCATAGCGCCACCTTGCGTTAACGCATTTACCACCTGAGCTACCGTAGATGCTTTTTGCCCTACAGCTACATAAATACAGAAAACAGGCTCGCCTCTTTGATAAAATTCTTTTTGATTGATAATAGTATCAATAGCAACCGCGGACTTTCCAGTTTGACGGTCACCAATGATTAATTCCCGCTGCCCCCGTCCGATTGGAATCATGGAGTCAATCGCCTTAATACCGGTTTGCATCGGTTCGTTTACCGGCTGACGGAAAATTACCCCAGGAGCTTTTCTTTCCAAAGGCATATCGTACAACGGTCCAGCAATTGGTCCTTTACCATCAATTGGCAGACCTAAAGTATTTACTACCCGGCCTACCATGGCATCACCTACTTGAATGCTGGCAATTTTATTGGTGCGTTTAACAGTAGCACCTTCTTTTATTTCGCTGTAGTCACCGAGCATTACGGCTCCTACGTTATCTTCTTCTAAGTTTAGAACTAGCGCTTGTAAACCATTCTCAAATTCTAACAATTCACCCGATTGGGCTTTAGACAAGCCGTAGATGCGAGCTACCCCATCCCCTACCTGCAATACAGTTCCTACTTCTTCTAACTCGGCTTCGGTTCTGAAATTGGATAACTGTTCTCTTAATATCGCTGATACTTCATCAGGTCTAACTTCTGCCATGATTATAATTGACTAGTGTAAGAATTATCTTTTAATTTATTTTTTAAGCGCAATAGGCTGGTACTAACCGAATCATCAATCTGTACATCCCCAATCCGCAAAACAAAGCCACCGATTAACGCCGGATCTACTTTTTCTTCCAGAACTACCGTTTCCATGCCAGTCCGATTTATTACCATGCGATTAAACTCGGCTCGTAATTCAGGAGTAAGTGGAGTAGCCGTGATAATCTGCGCTTTTTGTATTTTTTTTAACAAATTATACTGGGTTATAAATTCTGTTGCTACGCTACTAAGAACAGCTTCCCGGTTTTTTTCCGTTATAATGGTAAAGAACGATAAAGTTAGATCATTTACCTTGCCCGTAAATATTGCTTTTAATACGGCTAACTTCTTATCGTGCTTTACAATAGGGTTGCGCAGCATTAAACCTAAGTCGCGACTAGCAGTTACTGTTTTTGTAAAAAGCAACATATCCTGATACACATTCTCCAGAATACCTCTTTCCTGCGCTAATTCAATCAACGATTTGGCATAACGGGAAGCAACTCTAACATCAGACATATTTTTTTATTGGTTGTTAGTTATTGGATGTTGGTTGGTTAGTTATTAATTATCTCTAACAACTAAACAACAACGAACAACTAGTTTAATTTTACATCTTTTAAATATTCTTGTACTAAGGCTTGCTGCGATCCGGTATCACGAAGCTCATGTCTTAAAATACGCTCCGCTATTTCTATCGAAACAGTAGCGGCTACATTCTTCACTTCTGCCAAAGCGGATTTTTTCTCGTTTTCAATTTCGGCTTTTGCTTGAGTAAAAATGCGATTACTTTCGGCGGTAGCCCGGTTCTTAGCATCTTCAATTAGGGCTCGGCCATTATCGACAGCTTCTTTTAAAATCCGATCACGTTCTACCCGAGCTTCCTGCAATAATTTTTCATTGTCAGCTTTTAAGGCTTGCATCTCCAGCTTAGCTCTTTCGGCCATACTTAAGGCCGACTCAATGGATTGCTCCCGCTCGCGCAATGAAGCCATAATGGGGCGCCAGGCAAATTTTGAAAGCAAAAATAAAACAACAATAAAGGTTATGGTTTGCCAGAAGATGAGGCCTATACCAGGGGTAATCAATTCCATTAGGTAGTAATTTTTAAGATTATGAGGTAAACCCGAAAGGGTAGATTCTTTTATCCTTTTGTATATAATTCAAGATGGCCGAACTTACTTCATCATTCCATTTTCAGCCACCTGGTCAGGAAGGCATGCCCTTAAAGCCAGGCGGCTGAAAACATAAGGTATAAACTACCTTATGAATGAAATAAGCAGACAAACTACCACACCAAACAGTGCTACCCCTTCAATAAGAGCAGCCGCAATAATCATTGCGGTTTGGATACGAGCAGTAGCTTCTGGCTGACGGGCGATAGATTCCATGGCGGAGCCACCAATTCTACCGATACCTAAACCGGCACCCAAAGCAACTAAACCAGCACCGATACCGGCACCCATAATTGCTAAACCTGTACCTTCAGAAAGGCCTTGCACAACTTGAAGCAAAAGTGCTAACAACATAATTATAAATTAAAAAGTGAAAAAAAATAAAAAAAACTTAGTGTCCGCCATGCCCCATGTCGTCAGCGTGGTCATGTTCTTCCACAGCCCCACCAAAATACATAGACGTTAATAAGGTAAAAACATAGGCCTGCAATAGAGCCACGAACAACTCCAGGAAGTTCATGAAGACGGCAAAAGCCACACTTACCGGCCCAAGAGCAAAACTTTTGAAAATAAATATGAGGGAAAATAAACTTAGAATAATAATGTGACCAGCGGTAATATTAGCAAATAACCGGACCATTAAAGAGAAGGGCTTTGTTAAAATACCAACTAACTCAATGGGTACCATAATGGGTAATAATGCAGCAGGCACGCCGGGAGTATTAAAAATATGCGCCCAGTAAGCTTTGTTAGAGCTGAATAAGGTAATAAGCAAAGTAAATACCGCCAGTACCAAAGTAACTGCAATGTTACCGGTTAAGTTAGCGCCACCTGGCATTAAACCTAACAAGTTATTAAACCAGATAAAGAAGAATATGGTGAGTAAGTAAGGCACATAGCGTTCGTATTTCGGACCAATATTTGGCTTAGCAATATCATCCCGGACAAACAAAATGATTGGTTCAAAGAAAGATTGAATGCCCCGGGGAGCTTTGCCCCGATTAGACTTATAACGGCCCGCTATGGTAAAGAAAATAATTAATAATAAAGCAACGCTTAAAAATAACGAAGCCACGTTTTTAGTTATAGAGAAATCTAACGGCCCAACGTGCTTTTCTTTACCGTCGGCAGTAGTTTCCGTCAAAGGTTCTCCTTCTTCGTTAGCATAATAAATATGCCCGTGCTCTAGTACGTAACCTTTATAAGGCACTAACTCATGCTGCTCGTTATAGAAGTTACCCGAAGAAAATATTTCTAATCCATTTTTACCGAACAAAATAACGGGCAAATGCAAGGTAGTTCCGTGCGCGAATTCCCAACTATGCTCATCACTAATGTGGTGCGTAATCATGCTGCCCGGATCAAAGGCAGCATCTTCGTTCGCGGGCTCAGCAGCAATGGTAACAAAAGAAAAGAACGAAAATAGTAAAACAAGTAACTTCTTCATCAAGAGACTTTTATATAAAAACCTTTATTTACACGAAAAAGGTTATAATTGCTTTTTTGAATTTTGGCGCAAGTTAGTCAGAATGTGATAAATTTCAAACCCAGTGTATATAAAATAAAGTAAAAAGAAATTCAGGGTAAATTGTAGTTTCCGGTCAGCAGCAAAATATATATAAATAAAAATTACCCCCATGCACATTAAAACTCGAAAGGCAGTAGAACCAAAGTAGTACATCTGAAAGTTACCCGGATCATTTTTGCTACCCAAAGCAATAATATAGTAAGTAAATGCCGTAACAAAAACAAAGAATAAGAGCATGTACCAGAAATAGGGATGTATCAGGTTGTAGCCTTGCGTATAAATTAAAATTCCAGCTACTAAACCCAGCAATACAGAAACTAAAACTAAGCTTTTAAAGAAAGACATATTTGTTCAACTATAGAATTGACTTTAGGTACTAAAATTTAAAAATCGGAGGGCAAAGGTAATGGTAAATAAGTTACTGCGCCTTAATTCTGTATTCACTTAAATATTTATAATGCTATTTATACTAGATTTGGTGGAACCAAACCAGTATTAGCCATATCTTTTCGGCATACCCAAATGAGCCTTATTTATGGTTTCATTACCGAAATTATAATTTTATAAACAGAGCCAACTACGCCCAGAACCATGAAAAAAATAGTAAACCACGGATTTTTATTGCCTAAATAAGCGTCTAATTTCATTCCGCCGTAAGCGGCTAATCCTAACACAACAAGCATCTGAAAAGCCAAGCCAGAATATTTAAGATACGACTGCAGTTTTCCTTTCTCTGCGTCAGAATTATTACTAAAGTTTTCGGGTGCCATACTGGAAAAGAGTTTATTAAAAGTACCTTTTAATTTTATTATTTTACAGGAAACTGCTGGCTCGGTCCGGTTGTTGTGCCTCCTACTGTTGGCCCGTTAAAAGTGGAACCTTCTGCATCTATTAAAATTTAAAAAAAGCTATTTTTACCTCCGTTTATAATTTAGTTAACCTAAATTTTCTGTCTCATACTTTTTACGGGGGCATATATGTTAGATTGACTAGCAAAAACGTTATCTAGAATAAATCTGTAATTAACGCTCAATTAATCTGGTACCCATATTCTTTACGTTTTGACAAAAAAAAAACTAAACTTTCTTTTTCTTTTTGCCATTGGCGTTACTTTTTGGCAATGTGCTAGCTCCGAAAAATCGGGCACGCTGGGTCAGATCTATCATAATACTACGGCGCAATACAATGCTTACTTTTTAGGGAGTGAGCGCTTAACAGCTGCCGAAGCTAAAATCACGAAAGCTTCCCCAGATGATTTCAACCATATCTTAACTTTATTTCCCAGCACCGATACTACCATCACGGCTCAGTTTCGACCGGAACTGGAAGAAGTTATCAAGAAAGCCTCTTTTGCCATTAAGAAACACTCCAAAAGCCGCTGGACCAGCGATAGCTACATTTTGGTAGGAAAAGCCCGGTATCATTTAGGTGAATATGATGAAGCTATCCGGACATTTCGGTTCGCTAATACCGGTAGTAAGAAAGATCAGGTTAAATTCCGGGCGCAAGTTTGGTTAATGCGTTGCTTTATTGCGCAGGGCGATTACGAAAGTGCGGATGCCGTTTCGGATTTATTAAAAAAGGTAAAGTTAAATAAGAACAATGCGATTCATTTATTTTTGAATCGGGCAGAGTACCACCTGCAGCAAAAAGATACCGCTTTGGCCATTAATAATTTAAAATTGGCCATTCCGATTATGAAGAATAAAGATTACCAGGCCAGAGCCCGCTTTATTCTGGCTCAGTTGTATCAGCAAACCAATCAGAATAAACAAGCCTTTGATATTTACACCCGAATTGTAAAACACAACCCACCGTACGAATTAGGCTTTTACAGCAAATTAAATTTAGGACAAGTAACTGAACTCTCTGACCCGAACGATAAAGCCCGTATTGAAAAATATTTTGCCAAATTGCTGAAAGATCCTAAAAACACGGATTTTAAAGATAAAATATACTACGAAATGGCTCGGTTTGCTTTGAAACAACAACAATACGAGCCGGCATTAGAATATCTACGGCAATCTACCAAAGCCCAAACTACTAACGAAACACAGAAAGCCTATTCGCACTTACTGGCAGGTAAAATTTACTACGAAAATCTACAAAAATACAACTTGGCTTATGCTTATTACGATAGTGCGGTGCAGGTAATGCCCCCGAACAGCCTTGACTATCAACCTTCATCAGAACGCCGCGATGTGTTAAAAGAATTTTCTACGCATTTCACTACTGTTCAAACCCAAGATAGTTTGCAGGCATTAGCCCGGCTTGATTCAGCTAGTTTAAATAAGCGCCTTGCTGCTATTTTAGAAAAAAGAGTCCAAGAAAAGCTACAACAGGAGCAACAATTAAAAAAACAGCAAGAAAATAATTCATCTAACCAGAACTTATCAACTTTAGGTTCAGGATTAAACAACATTGGTAATCGTCGGAACAATAATAATTCTAATTCTGGCGGAGCCTGGTATTTCGATAATCCGGCATCGGTAGCACGAGCCCAAGGAGAATTCGTGCAAAAATGGGGTAATCGCCAATTACAGGATAATTGGCGATTATCAAACGTAGCAGCCACAGTAGCAGCGCAACCTGCAAATAGAAATAGCACTATTGATAAAGTACCTAATACCACTGGTGCTGATTCGGTGGCTAGTAATCCAGTTGCTGCCCGTCAGGAATTATTACGCGATATTCCAATTGGATCCGAACGCCTGCAAGCATCTAATATTCTAGTGGAAGATGCACTTTTTAACTTAGCTGGTATTTATCAGCAACAATTGAAGGAACCAGTACGGGCGACCGAAACTTACGAAAAGTTACTCCAACGGTTTCCGGCAACGAAACATAAATCAGAGGTTTATTATAGCTTGTACCTCATCTACCAGGAGCAGAAAAATGATCGCGCGAAAACCTACGCTGATTTAGTTAAAAAAGAATTTCCCGGAAGCAAGTACGCGAAGCTTATTGACCAGCCGGATTATTTAAAACAAGTCTCGGCTAACAACGACAAAGCCCGGCAATTGTACGATTCAGCATTTGTAAACTACCACCGCGAACGCTATCCCGTAGCGATTACTTTAGCCAACCAAGTGCAACAACAATACCCCGATAGTGAGCTCGCCGATCGGGTAGCTTTTCTTAAAGTTTTGCTGGCCGGTCGTACTCAAAAACCGGCTGCTTTTAAAACTTCCGTCAGACAATTTATCCAGAAGTACCCCAACAGTACGCTGTTACCAAACGCCGAAGAAATTTTAAATATTTTTGAGGCTTACGAAAGTGGTAAGTTGTCGGAAGCAGAGTTTAATAAAACACGAACTCAGAAAGTGGCCGTTCCGGAAACACCAAAAGTTGCTGATGCTGCGCAAGTGGCAGAAGAACCCGTTGTGGAAGAACCTATAACACCAGAACCAACCGAATCGGAAGAACCTAAACCAAACCGCCGAAGACCACAGCCGCGGCAAAAACCCAATGCCAGAAACAATCCTAGTCAAATAACTAATTTACCTCCGGCAGATTCAAGTGCCGCAGAACCTGATCCAGTAGATCCCATAGTAGCAGAACAAGATACAACCAGCCAGGAAAACGTACCTGTAGAAAATGCAGCACCTACTACGGACAATCCAGCCCCAGAGGCAACACCTGCTGCAGGAAACCCTGCTTCTACTACTCCTTCGCCAGTAGAAACAAAAGCTATTTACGCAGCGGACTTAGCCATACCTCACCTGGTAGTGGTAGCGTATCCTAAAAACCACCCGGCGTTTAAAGATGTGGTTACTAAGATGGCGGCTTACAATGCTAAATATAATTTGGCAGATAAATTAAAGGTAGACTCTACTGGCTTCAGCGGAACTACTAGTTTCTTAATTATTAAAGAATTTGATGCGGGTAAAAAGGCGGTTAGTTACGCTACAAAACAAAAAGCACCCCAATCTCCCTTAAGTAAGATTAGAGGAATAGAATTTACTACCTTTGCTATTTCTTCTGAAAATCTACTGATTCTAATGAAAGAAGGTAAGCTAGAGGATTACCTTACCTTCTATAAAAACTCTTATTTCTAATCCATGGCTTCGCCTAAAACAAATTATTACCTTTCCAAAATCATCTCTGCTATCTGGTTAGTATTTATTGCCGGAGTACTGGGCTTAGTTTTATACGTTTACGCCGTAAGCATAAATTTTTTAAATTTATTCGGGGAATTGCCTGATTTTAGAGCTCTGGAAAACCCTAAAAGTGTACTAGCCTCAGAAGTTTACTCCGCCGACAATGTGTTAATGGGTAAGTATATTCTGGAAAATCGCTCTCCGGTAGATTACCACGATTTACCCCAAAATTTTGTAGATGCACTTATTGCTACCGAAGACATTCGGTTTGAAGAACATTCCGGAATCGATTTTAAAGGCTCTTTTGCGGTTATCTATTATAAACTTACCGGTAAACAAGATCGTGGCTCCAGTACACTTACCCAACAATTGGCCCGTAACTTATTTCGTACCCGCACCGATTTAAATAAAGGCTTATTAAGTTCGGTACCCGGCTTACGGATGCTTATTATCAAAACCAAAGAATGGATAATGGCTATTCGATTGGAGCGTTTCTACTCGAAAAAAGAAATACTAGTAATGTACCTGAACACCGTAGATTTTGGTTCGGGTGCGTTTGGGATTAAATCAGCGGCTAAAACTTTTTTTAATAAAGCTCCAAAAGATTTAAAACTCCAGGAATCGGCGGTGTTGGTAGGTTTGCTGAAAGGCCCTTCTTACTTTAGCCCAGTTAGAAATCCGGAGCGTTCCTTATTACGCCGGAACACTGTTATAGACCAGATGCAAAAATACAGCTTTATAGATGCTTCGGAAGCTGAGCAAGCTAAAAGCACTAAGATTGTACTTAATTATCACGTAGAAAACCAAAACTCCGGCATCGCCCCGTACTTTCGCACGGAGTTGGGCAAGTTTCTGTTGCGGTGGTGCAAAGAAAACGGCTATAACCTGTACGAAGATGGCTTAAGAATTCACACCACCATAGATTCGCGCATGCAGCGCTATGCCGAAGAAGCCGTGCGGGAGAATATGCAAAAGCAACAAAAACTATTTGCTAGTTATTGGAAAGGCCGCCAACCCTGGACCAATGAAAATGGTTCTACCGTAAAAGGATTTATAGAAAACCAAATTAAGCTAACAGACCGTTATAAAGCTTTGAAAGCTCGGTACGGCAGCGACGAAGATTCTATTAATTACTACCTGCGCAAGAAAATCCCCATGAAGGTGTTTACGTGGGAAGCCCCTGGCGAAAAAGAAGTAGTTATGAGCCCTTTGGATTCTTTAGCTTACTACAAACGTTTTTTAAATACGGGCTTTATGGCCATGAACCCCTTAGATGGGCACATTAAGGCTTGGGTAGGTGGCAATAATTACAAATATTTTAAATACGACCACGTGAAACAAGGCCGGCGACAACCAGGTTCAACCTTTAAACCGGTTACTTACTTAGCCGCTGTGGATAAGGGTTATTCGCCGTGTTACCAAGTGATGGATGTACCCGTAACTTTCCCAGCTGAAGATGGTCGTCCGGCTTACACCCCGAAGAATGATGACAATGTTTATTCGGGCCGTTTGTTTGATTTGCGCGAAGCATTAGCTTTTTCAAAAAATACTGTTACTGCGCACTTAGTACAAAAATTAACTCCAGCCGTAGTTGTAGAATACGCCGAGCGTTTAGGATTCTCCTCCAAAATAGAACCTGTGCCAGCAGTTGGCTTTGGTTCCAGCGATGTGTCTCTGTACGAATTATGCGGTGCTTACGGTACTTTTGTAAATAGTGGAAAATGGACAGAACCAGTTTACCTGACTCGCATTGAAGACAAAAACGGTAATTTATTGCTCAACTTCGTTCCCAAATCGCGCGATGTTATCAGTGAAGAAACCGCTTATCTTATGGTGCATTTATTAAAAGGTGGTGCCGATATAAAAGGAGGTACTTCTTACTACGGTCTCCGTTTCCGGCATAAACTCAAAAATGAAATTGGCGCTAAAACCGGCACTACCAGTAATTATTCCGATGCCTGGTTTATAGCCATTACGCCCGACTTGGTTTGTGGGGCATGGGTAGGTGGCGAAAACCGCAGCATTCACTTCCGGAGTGCCGCTTACGGGCAAGGTAATAAACTAGCTTTACCGGAATATGGATTATTCATGCAAAAAGTTTTATCGGATAAAAGTATTTCTATTAATACCGGTCCGTTCCCGAAACCTACTGCGCCTTTAACAGTAGAAATTGATTGTGCTAAATACAATAATGTAGGTGGCACACCTTCTGACTCTGTAAATCAAGGAGAAATCTTAAATCCGGAAATACAACTGGACGAGGGAATCTAAACGCTAGATAATAGATTTCCTTAATTATCTTGGGTTTATAGCCCTTAATATGAAGCGTATGCTCCTCCAGATTTAAGTATTTTCCGGTTATACTTAATAATTTAAAAATTAAGCATCTAGTTTCTAGATTCTAAAATTATGCCTGCGGAAGAGATTATACGTGAGAAAATAAAGCATTTGCCTAATCGACCGGGCATTTATAAGTTTTTCGATGAGAAAGATGAAATTATTTACGTCGGGAAAGCAGTTGACATTCGGAAAAGAGTAAGTAGTTACTTTAATAAATCAACTCAGCACAATAATAAAACCCGTAAATTAATTTCCCATATCCGCAATATTCAATTTACCATTGTGGATACGGAAAGTGATGCTTTTCTGCTGGAAAACAACTTAATTAAGCAATATCAGCCCAAATACAATATTTTACTAAAAGACGGGAAAACGTACCCGTATATCTGCGTTACCAACGAGCGCTTTCCGCGGGTAATTAGTACCCGTAATAAAATTAACGATGGCTCTAAATACTACGGTCCTTACGCCAGTGTAACCAACATGAACGTGGTACTGGAAATGATCCGGTCGTTATATCCCTTACGAACCTGTACGTACAACTTATCGCCGGATAATATTGAGCGCGGTAAATTTAAGGTGTGCCTGGAGTATCACATTGGTAATTGCAAAGGCCCCTGCGAAAACCTGTACGACGAAGAATCTTATAACCAACACATTCTACAAATCCGAAATATTTTATCGGGTAACTTAAGCATTGCTAAAGCTTATTTTAAAGATAAAATGGTGGCCGCGGCTCAGGAAACCCAGTATGAGTTGGCTCATTCTTATAAGCAAAAGCTAGATGTTTTAGAAGATTTTCAGGCTAAATCAACAGTAGTTAGTAATACCCTTACCAACATTGATATTTTTACTATTACGTCGAACGAAAAATGCGCCTTTATTAACTATTTAAAAGTAATGAATGGTGCTATTATTCAGACTCAATCTTTGGAAATAACCAAGAAACTCGACGAGACTGATGTTGATATTTTAGCCACTATTATCGTGCAATTGCGGCACGATTTCGAAAGTGAATCTAAGGAAATACTCACCAACATTGAGGAGCTAAAATTGCCATTAGACAATGTAACTGTAACTGTACCGCAAATTGGCGACAAGCGTAAATTATTGAATTTATCGCTTAAAAATGTGCTTTACCTACGCAAAGAAAAAGAAAGCATGAATGAAAAGTCCAAAGACTCCAACGAGGTGCGGATTATGGAAACCCTAAAGAAAGATTTGCGCTTAAGCGAGCTGCCCAAACATATTGAATGCTTTGATAATTCAAATATTCAAGGCACCACCCCTGTTGCTTCCATGGTCTGTTTCCGAAATGCGAAACCCAGTAAAAAAGATTACCGGCATTATCATATAAAAACAGTTGTAGGTCCTGATGATTTTGCCTCGATGTACGAAATCGTGACTCGCCGGTATCGGCGGTTACTTGATGAAGGTACTCCACTCCCTCAATTAATCGTTATTGATGGTGGTAAAGGGCAGTTGAGTATGGCGGTAAAGGCGCTAAAAGATTTAGGTATTTACACACAAGTAGCGGTAATAAGTATTGCCAAGCGGTTAGAAGAAATATTTTATCCCGGCGATACACTACCCCTTTACATTGATAAAAAATCAGAATCGTTGCGTTTGCTGCAACGTATTCGCAATGAGGCACATCGTTTCGGAATAACTTTTCATCGCGACAGACGCGATGCAGGTACTTTAAAGACTGAAATTACTGAAATTAAAGGCTTAGGTCCGACTACTGCTCAAAAATTACTTTCGAAGTTTAAATCCGTTAAGAAAATCAAAGAATTATCAGAAACCGAGTTAGAAGCCGAAATTGGCAAAGCAAAAACTAAAATTCTATTAGATTACTTTAATCAGGAAAGTAATGCTTAAATTTTAAAGCAAGATATACCGTTTACTTTTAAATCCTGGTAAACTATTACATTTTGCTTTAAAACACGTTGTATTTTAAAAAGTACCGGAGCATGGTATCCGAAAACATCCAATCTAAAGTAATTGCTTTTCTCCGTAAGGAGTATTTCGATCCGGATATTTTAAGGGCTTTATTGGTTACTGCTGGTTTAGTTGTTCCTCTGATAGTTTCACATTTCTTAGGTGTGCCTGCCTACGGCAGTTTTGCTGCTATAACAGCTCAATTGTTATTGGCAGCTAAAATTCAAACCACTTATTCCAAGAAAGCTTTTATTCTGGTTATTAGCCTCATTTTTATTAGTGTAGCTCCTTTAATAGGTACTCTGGTTAGTGGTTATATCTGGTGGGCAGTTATTACAATGTCCATTATTGCCGGAATATCGTCACTTGCAAAAGAAATAGGTGCCCATGGTCAAACACTAGGATTATGTGCCGTTATTTTATTCCTCTTATCTTTAAATGGACCACATCAATTAGATACCGGATTATACCGCATGGCAGCTACTTGGTTTGGTGGTTTGTGGGCTTCTTTTATAATTCTGTTCTTCTGGCCTTTTCGTCCTAATTTGCCTTACTATACCAACTTAGCTCTGCCTTGGGAGTTAAGCGGTAATCTAGCTGAATGGCTTACTGCTTCCCCTCTCGCCACAGATTTAGAAGAAAAAATTAAGAAGAAAGAAGTTATTTTAAGAAATGCTATTAATAATGTATTACCCTATCTCCGGAAAAAAGACCGTAATTTTTTTTACATCCGGCGCGACTTACTTAAAGTAGTACGGGCTTCATCCCGATTTGGAGCTACCCTTTTGGCTATGTATCCTAATCTTGAAAATGTGCGACGACAAACTACATCGGGGTTCTGGTTAACAGATTTGCAATTATGCTTTTCGAGTGCCTCCCTTGCAGCTAAAGCGGTTGCTAATGTTTTAGTTATTGGTCGCGATAAAGACCTAAAACATTTAGAAAATAAAATTTTCCAAGTTCAGCAAGCAACAAATCAATTTCAACAACACCTTGATACTACTAAAATTGATTTACCTGTTATCTTAGACTTACACCGAATCTTTATTTTATTTCAATCTGCTATCCATTATTTACAAGATGCTCACTTCCTGCTTAGCAGGATAGCCGAGAAGAAAAAGCAATCAATAGAGCACCATGTTATACCCCAGCACCAACCTTTAAGTAAGTTATTGGCAATCCGCAGTTTTTTTAATTTTAAGACAGTTCCGTTTAAACATACTTTACGGCTTATGCTGCTCACGGCAGTTTCCATTGCATTGTTTTATAGCTTTGATATTCCCCGTGGGTATTGGATAGCCCTTACTGTAATGGTGGTATTGCAACCAGATTATGGAACGACCCAACAAAAGGCATTACAACGGGTTACGGGTACTACTATTGGTGCAGTTCTTAGTACTTTATTATTAATCCAACCACTGCCTCCAGGCATTTACATCTTACTTATTTCTTTATTCTGCTTTTTGTTTATTTATTTACAACAACGTAATTACACCTTAGCAGTTGTTTTCGTTACCATCATGCTGGTGGCTATGTTCGAAATATCTGGTGCTATTGATTGGCATTACGCTGCTTATCGGTTATTTGCCACTAGTCTAGGAGGAATTCTGGCTATTTTGGGTGCCTTCCTTTTATGGCCTGATTGGGAGCGGTCGCAGGTACGTAGCATAATAGCGAAAGGACTTTTGGCGAATCGCGATTTACTGTTGCAATTGCAACATGAATTTGTAGCTCAAACGGGATTTCATGCCCGCATCATTGCCGACCGCAGAAAAGCAGAAGTTTCTAACTTATCTATTGCTGATTCGATTGTTCGCTTGCAACTTGAACCTGGTACCAAAAAGCAGAAGCTTCAAATAGTCCAGAGCATTAGTTTTGAAAATGGCCGTTTAACCCGAGAATTGACTTCTTTAGCGGCCCTTTTACCTGGCATTGGCAGCGAGGAAACTTTTCCAAAAGCAATCCCAATTTTAGAGATATATGCAAATCAACTAACAATTTTAGCCGAGCATATAAAATCGGAACGGCCTGTTGTTAGTGACCTATCAAACGACTTACTCTTTCCTGAAATTAAAACTATTATGCAACCACAATTACATGGCTCGGCTATTCCTATCAATCAATTGCATATAGATACAGAAGCTCTCAAAGAAGAGCTTATTCATGAACAAATAAACAAGATTGCAGCAACTATTTACCAATTGAATAAATCTATTCAGGATTTAAATTCTTTAAAAAACACATAAAAAAAAGGAGACATTTTGTGCCTCCTTTTTTATTTTTAAATATTTCTACTAATTAATAGCTCCACAAGCTTGATTCCCATTCAATTAATTCTTCAACCGCTTTCTGCGAAGCCAATAAGCCTTTTTGTGAACCTTCGTTAATAGTAGCTAAATCATCATCATTCGCATTAGAAACTTTTTTAATATAAGAACTAAACAAACGTAGATCAAAAGCATCAGCTAAGTTCTTGTGCTGTGCGTCATTTTGCTCATTGTACCAAATAGCGTCATTGGGGTGTGCCCTAAAAACCTTAACTAAATCACTGTACTTGAAAGAAGCTATTCTTTCTTCTACACCTTTAGCTGAGTATTTTACTGGTATCACTAGGGTTATAGCTTGGATATCATAATACATCCGGGAACGTTTTTTGTCGAAAACGATGTTTTCTTTCATTTCCAATTGGTAAAGTTCTTTTGGAAAGAACTCATTCAAATTTGCAACTGGAGCAGCGGCAGCGGCTTTAGTTGCACCTTTCTTACCTTTATTGTTTAATTTAGCAAAAACATCTTCTTCTGCCGCAGGAGCATTGCCGAAAATCTTTTTTTCTTCTTCAGACATCGCATCTCCTGCTTCATCAGGTTTGGTTAGTTTAACACTAAAATCATTGCCTGATAAAGGAGTGCTCATGGAATCATTTTTATAAGCGACCAATTCTCCTCTTTTCACGGCATCAATAATCACCTTAGTGATTTCTTTGTTTACCGAAAACATAGGTTTATTTTGCTTTTCTCTAAGATCTAAACCGCGCCAAACTACCTTTTTGTACATGAGATCAGTTTCTGGTATTGGCCTAGCTGAAGCAATATTACTAGTAACCGTTGTAGACGGCTCTACTCCTGCTCCACCATTAGTCGCTCCACCTATTGCTGATTGTTGTGTACCTTGTGCAGCAGGCGTGTTTTTAGCTGGTGTACCAGTAGCCTTAGGTAAACCGGGCTGTTGCGTTTGCTTAGGAGCAGGAATACCAGTTGCTTTCTTTTGCTGAGCAAAAGCATTTACCGATAAACTAACTCCAAAAACCAATATCAAAAACTTATTCATATTTAATCAGATTAATTTAATGCTATAACGAATGATTTACTACCAACCGGCACATCCTCGAACTGATCTTTGTAATTAGCACGCTTCAAATCTTTTACTGTTACAATCAGTCGGTCACCAGGTCTAGCCTGAGCTGCCATCGAAGTGATGTTGGCAGTTTTACTACTAAACGATTGTTCTTGAACAATATTTTTTCCGCGAGCTAAAGTTACTTCAAATTCTGTTACCCGGAAGCGAGCATCCTGTGGCAACATGTTTTTAAAACTTTCTTCAGCAATTGCCTCTACCGATATCTGTCTCGGACCAGGAGCCGGTAAACCTCTTTTCTCATCTACCGGACGACCATTTGCTAAGCAAACAATATCTGGGCGAGGAACTGGGCGTACTTGGAAAGTTTGATTACCAATTGCTGCTCCACCACTGCTTACATTTAATGTTACTTGGCGAGCAGTCGGTAAAACCATTACCTCACCTTTTTTCGTTCCTTTAGAAACCTGTGCTCCAGAAGCGGAGAATGCAGGATCATATAAGGCACCTAATGCCGGTACTTGAACATCTAATTTATTACCGCAGTTCAAATACAAGGCTTGTACCGAAGCAGATTGAATAGACATTACAGGCTTCGCTACAACATATTCTCCAGAAACTTGGAATGTAGTGTCCCGGCCATTCTGAGTCATTTTAATCTGACCTTTCCAAGACTTCTTCGCATTACCATCTTTATCGTAAGCACCAGCAGAAGCAACAAACTCTACTTTACCACGACCATTCTCTACTTTAACTGGTCGGCCTTCAAAGAACATACGGGGAGCGATAGCACTAGAAGTAGCAGCGATAAACATTTCGGCAGAATATTTTGTACCAGCTGCTACTGTATTTGAGGCAGCACTATAGTTACCAAATATTTTATCGAATTTAATAATATCTGCTCCTACTTTACCGGCTAAAGTTTGTAAGATATCAGCTTCGTATTTTAAAATTTCCGTTTCTTTCTGAGCTAACACTGCTAAAGCTGCTGTTAATGGAGTAGCTTCAAAGTTAAGCTCTGCAAAGTCTTTGCTCCGTTGAATCCGATCTTTTTTTGCAACTGGATCATCTTTTGCATCAACTGCTAGTTGCGGAATGCTAGGGTTATATACCCGCATAGCATTCGCATACTTGTTTAAGCGGTCTTTTAACTCGTACGCTTTACCTTTACCCTTATTAGCTCCAATCATATAAGTAGCTACGGCATCTTCTGCACTAGGATCTTTATAAGTTTCTCCTTCCATACCACCAGCTCTTCTAATCAATTCGGTACGTAAGCCTTCTACATAATTAATAACTTCAGTAGTTTGGGCCCGTACTTCAGAAGCTTGGTCTAGTACTTTTTTATCATTGGGACGGTTACCGCCTTTCGCTACGGTAGTTTCAATTGATTTCCGGACTCCATCATTGTCTGCTTTGGTTTTGTTATTAACCGTCATCAAACTGTCGTCTAGAAATTTAAATTTTAAGATGATCGCAGAACTTACCTGTAACGCTAGCAGCGCTGTAAGTACCAAGTACATCATTCCAATAAGTTTCTGCCTTGGGGATTCTTTTGCTCCAGCCATTTTTTATAAAATGCTTTTTAATTAATTGTTTTTGTTAGTTTGCTTTAGATTAAGAGCGCATTGCATTTAGCATATTACCATACACATTATTCAAAGAGTGTAGGTTTTTAGTTAAAGTGCCCACTTCATTTTTAAACTGCTCAGTATCTTTTGAAGCATCCGTTAGATTCTGCATGGCTACAGTTAAGTTACCATAGAACCGGTTCATAGACTTTAAATGATTGTTTGCGTCTTGTAGTTCCATTTCGTAAACAGCATTTAATGCGCCTAAGTTCTTTGTAATATTTTGTACCTGCTCATGGTATTCGCGGGTATTAGAAGTAGCACTCGTCATTTGCTTGATAGCATCAACAGTAGTTGCATACGCTTCGTTGATCTTTTCCAAAGATCCGGCGGCAGTTCTTACTTTTGTGGTATACTCTTTTGTAGCAATAGTAGCATCACCTAAATCGGCCATTTGCGAAGTAGTTTCGCTTAAGCGATTTAATCCCTGACCTAAAGTACTAATGCTAGCTGGTGTTACATTGGCATCACGTAACATCTTATCTAAATCACCGGTAATGGATGGACCACTTGGAGTGATTTGCGCTTTAGGACCAGTATAGTCATCCGCTAATTGCGGATATACGCGAGCCCAATCTACTTCATGACTCTGTGGCTGAAAGGCACTCAGAAAAAATATAATGGCCTCGGTTAATAGACCTACGGTAAGCATGGCCCCAGCACCTTCCCAGTGCTGAATTTTAAAAAGAGCTCCTACAATTACAATTGCAGCACCGATACCGTACACTTTTGGCATTACTACATCGAATAGGAAATTGCCACCTTTTGCTTTACTCATTTTGTTTTTTGATTTGTTTTTTTGTGGATGAAGGATTAACTGTTTTGTAAAAAATTAGTTTGATGTAATTAAGCTTTGTTGTATTTATTTTTATTGTTAAAGAGAATTCTTAGTAAAATACTATCTTGAGCGTTGGCGATCACCTAACATGATCATAGAATTGCGGAACCCAATGTAAGAGCGAGCTGAATCTTCAAATTCAAAGTTCCGAGTACCTGTTTCCAAAAAATATGCCACATCTTTCCAGGAACCGCCTCTTACTACCTTTCTTGGTTCGTTATCATTATTATAAACTGGATTCAAATCCCAAACTACCGGTACTGCCGCATCGTAATAAGCATCGGCACACCACTCCGATACATTACCTGCCATATCATATAATCCAAAATCGTTCGGAAAGTATTGACCTACCGGTCCAGTATAAGAATAACCATCGCTGTAGTAATCACCCCGTCCAGGTTTGAAATTAGCTAACATACAACCTTTAGCATTACGCAAGTAAGGACCACCCCAAGGATAAGTAACCATATCACGGCCACCCCGGGCAGCATATTCCCACTCTGCTTCAGAGGGCAACCGGAAATCTGGCATAGCAGCTTGACCATCTTCCACCAGAAAAGCATTTTTACGTTTAGTACGCCAGTCTGAAAAATATCTTGCCGCATTCCAATCTACACCTACTACAGGATAATTATCAAATGCCGGGTGCGTATAATAATATTGCATCATGGGATCACCCATAGAATAGGTAAAATCTCGCATCCAAACTGTTGTATCCGGATATAAGCGTGTCATCACATATTCTTCACCGAGTATATCTAACGAATCTTCCCGGATAGCATTCATAAACTCCCGGTATTCATTATTGGTAATTTCGGTTTCATCCATATAAAAGCCCCTAATAGTAACTTGCTTATTCAAGTTAGACATAGTGGCTGCTATATCCTGATCAGTCTGTCCCATGTGGAAAGTTCCGCCAGGGCAAGGTACCATCCCGTAAGGAACTTCTTGCGGGTTAAATTCTGGCCGGTCTTGTGCACCTATCACGTCTCCTTCAGGTCCACCACGCATACCGCAGCCGCCTAAAACTATTACTGATACAGCAATAAAAGACAATTTTAGAAATTTATTCATAACTAAGATAAACAAAGAAGAAATATCAAATATAACTATTACAATTTTAGTACTTGGCAAAGGTAACAAAGAGAAATATTAAAAACAATAGCTTTTATTTAGTATTTCTCCAACTTTTCTACGTTTTAAAGAAGTTATTATAAGCAAACCTAAAATTCACACATCTTACTGATAACCACTAATTTAATTATTAAGTTTATTAAACCAGAAATAATTGTATATATCCTAGAAGCTATACCGGGGAGTCCTGATAATTGGTTTTATAATATTTGCAGGTCTTGAAATGGAATAAGAAAGTATTAGTTCGTGCGACGTTAAAGCTTTAGCTTCTGGATTAAAAGTAGTTAAATCAAACGCATATCCTAACTGCAAAGCATTATTCCTGGTTAAATACATTCCGGCCATTGCTGTAACTGCTTCTTGGTGGCGATAACCAACCCCTGCATAGTACTTTTCATTTAAAACTGCCCTTCCTCCTGCTTCAACTGATAGCTTATTTAAATCATATTTAACAATAGCCGTAGGCACTATTGTTACCGTTGGTGAAACCGCCAAGTAATATCCGGCTGTTAAAAAAGCATGATTGCGAGCTGTAAACAAACCAAATCCACTGGTTCTAGTCTGAGCACTATCTTCAAACCTATATTTTGATTGCAGCAAATTATTTATTCCCCCGCCAATATACAATTTAGACGATTGATACCAAAGCCCTGCGCCAATATCATATTTACTATCTGAACTGTTCTCCGGAACACTAGGATCACCTGGTTCGTTCGGTCGATACTCACCTTTTTTTATATTTGTTAAATTTCCTTGAACGCCTACTCCCAATTTACCTGTACCAATTTTGAAATGAGCAGAGTAAGCCAAGGATGCACTAGTAGATTCTGTAACACCTAACCGATCATTAGTCGCATAAATTCCAATTCCACCGCCTAAAAACCGAACAGGTAAAGAAATAGAAATTAATCCAGTTTTAGGAGCTCCCCCGCTATCAAAACTGCCTTGGTAACCGACCCATTGATAGCGATATAACATATTTACCTCCGTTTTATCTGTAATACCAGCATAAGCAGGGCTTAAATACATCCCGTTAAAGCTATAATGACTAAATTGGGGCTGTTGCTGAGCAAAAGCGCTTACCTGAACAATTAAAAAAACAGTTAATACGTAGAAATATTTCCTCATAGTACGGTTTAAAGATAACTTTGGAATACTATAGGCATTTTACGACCTAGTATCTAGCCCAAAATAGATAAAAATATAATGCATTTGCAAACAACACAAAATCATAACGATTTTTTGTTCGCATCTTATATTTTCAACCGTACGTTTTTTTTAAGTAGAAGGTATTACTTTTTCCCGGCTTGTTTCTGAATGTATAATTCAATGGCTCCGGTCATGGAAGGAGCATTAGGCATAGGAGCAACAATGTCTAATTCCAGGTTAGCGTCTAAAACAGCTTGCGCGGTTGTGGGTCCAAAAGCAGCAATACGGGTATTATTCTGCTTAAAATCGGGGAAATTTACAAACAAAGAATGGATACCCGAAGGACTAAAGAAAGCAATACAGTCGTACTTTACCTCAGCTAAATCAGATAAGTCAGCTGCCACCGTTTTATAGATTACAGCTTCCGTAAAATTAAAATTATTAGCCCGCATGAATTCCGGAATGTCATCTTTGCGGATGTTGGAGCAAGGATATAGAAACTTCTCGTTTTTATGTTTTTTTATAACATCAAATAGATCGGTAGCAGTTTTTTCACCAGTAAATAACTTTCGCTTACGTAGCACAATGTATTTTTGCAAGTAATACGCAGTTTGCTCCGATATACAAAAATATTTCATCTCAGCAGGCATCTCAATCTTACTTTCCGCACAAATCCGAAAGAAATGGTCTACGGCATTACGACTAGTAAAGATAACTGCCGTATGCTCCAGAATGTTAACCTTATCTTTCCGGAATTCTTTATAAGGTACTGGCTCTACCTGAATAAACTCCCGAAAATCCACCTTAATACCATACTTTTGGGCGAGTGTTAAATAAGGAGAATTATCGTTAGTTGGTTTAGGCTGGGTAACTAAAATACTCTTGATTTTAACGGCGTGTTTATCAGTACCCGGCTTTTCTTTACTCTCGGCCATAAATTAGTTCTGTTGTTCCAATGTATTTCTAAGGTCGTCTGCGGAACTACCCTCGCTTATTCTATCCTTAATAAGTAAATACTATTAACTTAATAAGTATAACAAGGGGGATTACTTCCGTGGCGCAAATGTACGAAAACAAATGAAGATTACGAAGCGAGACTTTTTTATTTAGTGTATAAAATATTCTTAAAACTGTAAAAATCAGAATACTTGCCACAGCTATATTTGAAACTAACAATACCGTTTGTGGATTAGCTGTATTTAATACCAAATACAATAACATTATCATCGGGAAAAATAATCCCATGAATAAAGTAGTCCTTAAAAACTCCCGGTATTGAGTCATTACCAAGGGTTTTAAACCAAATATTACGCCCATCACTCTTAGAAAAACATACTTTACAAGAATGAATATGAAAATTAAAAAAGTATAAAAAATAATTTTGGACGTAATATCGGCTTCTGAAACCAAAAACAAACGGTTAAATATAAAGTTATTTTGCACATTGGTATGAATAGCCACAATAACCAAGGCAAAAGAAAGAGAAAAAGCCAATACAAACAAAATGCTGGACCAACTACTAATCGGCTTTGCCAAAAAACCTTCTTCCAAGGCTGAACTCCGTAAAAACGTATTCAACCGGAATATGCTGTAAAAATCGCTGGTATAGCTGGTACGAAGGCTTCCATATATTATACCAATTAACAGTAGAAACAAAATAAATACATTTTGATTGGGTAAATTTTTCGGCCGGATACTTAAACTGGCACTAACTGGTTTTATATCAACTTGAATATCGGCAGCTTCTTGGGGTGTTAATACAGCATTCCGGAATGTTTGATAGTTTAACTGCCCCAAAGGATGCCAGATACATAATAAATGCGGGCGAACAGCATCTGGTTTAGTTATTAACTTGGTTAGATCCACCTCGTAGCTCGCAACCGAATCGGCAGTAAAAACAAGTTGATTATCTATAAAAATACATAATCCTTGCCGGGCGGTAAAATTGATTCTAAAAGGTTGACCCGGGCGGATATATACCCATTGGTATAAGGCATTTACAGGACCATGATAATCGGGCAAATATAAGGTGAGCCGATTGTAATTAGGTTTAAACACCAGCCAGTCAACCGTTATCTGATTTTTATTTTTAAGGTTTATATTCCGGCCATCTTGCGCCTGCAACTTACCAGCAAATAATAATAGCCATACCATCAAACTGCCTACAACAGTTTGAAACAATTTAAGCCGATACTCGGGCCGGAGCTTTAGCTTTGTATACACCTAAAATAAAACTTAGCAGAATGGAAAATAGTACAAGTGAACCTAACAAGTACAAATTGCCCATCTCGTCGAACAAAACAACATAGCCAATAACCGCAATATTAATAAAAGCCAAAATAAGTACCGTATTTATCTGACGAAATCCCATCGCTAATAGCCGATGATGAATGTGGTTTTTGTCCGGCGAAAAAGGTGATATTCCTTTTGAAATTCGTATAATAAATACCCGGACAGTATCAAATAAGGGTACAAATAATATTCCTAAGGTTATAGTGGGCGATGAATTTACAACCCGCATTTCTATAAACTGAATGGCTAATACGGAAATAATAAACCCGCATAATAAAGAACCGGTATCGCCCATAAATATGGTGGCTTTATGAAAATTGTACCTTAAGAAACCTAAAATACCGCCGATTAAACAAACCGCTACAAAGGCGTAGTTGCTGTTGTACATAAAGAAGAACCACCCGAAAGTACTGGTAATTATCAGAACAATGGTGCCCGCTAAACCATCTAAACCATCAATTAAATTAATAGCGTTGGTAATTCCTACTATCATAATAAAAGTAAAAGCAAAGCTGGTACCTATTGGCAACGAGTGAATGCCAAAAATACCCTGAAAACTGGTAATGCGTATATCGGCCATTACCATTACAATGCCACTGGCCAGTAGTTGTACCGCAAACTTCTTGAAAGGAGAAATTGCTACCAGATCGTCTTTTAAACCGATAAAGAAAAGAATAATGCACCCCGCTAATAATTGCTGCACGCCGTTACTTAAATCGCCGAATATTGTTAGCGCCGACATAAACCCGGCAAAAACGGCCAAACCACCCAAACGAGGAGTTAACGACTCGTGCACTGTCCGGAGATTGGGCTGATCTAGTATATTTTTTAAATGGGCAACATATATAATAGAAGGCACTGCAAAAAGAGCAATTAAGAATGACCAGCTAAAAGAGAGTAATAATGAAATCATATAATTTATTTAAAAGTAATTCACTTACTTTTATATGTTCAAATCTTAAAATCTGCTATTAAAAATAAATTATTAGAAGAAAAAGTGCCAGTAATTAATGATTCGATTTTATTGTTAATTAAAAACAGGCGTTGTTATTTTAATAAGTTAGGTATGCAAGACTCCTTTAAGGCCAATCATGGAAATGTAAATTAAATTATCTTCCACAATAGATCCTGGTACGAACACAAACTTTTTATCATAGATTTTGCGGCCGATGTAATAACTTACCCAATATTCATTATAAAGTTGAAAAATAGCGGGATCAATGGGCTCAACTTTAACAAAGCTTTTGGGTTGCACTTGTTCAAACATGTGGCGCAGAATAGAAGTTCTTATTTTTTCGCCTTCCTGCTCGCCGTAGCCTTTTGAAGATACTAATACATTATCGAGATAAACATCGTTCTGGTTAATAAGATACACTCCCCACTCAGGAGCGCCAACTACTGCATCTGTTTCCAAGATAACAGCAATAGAAACCCCCTCTACCGGATCAAAATTAATATCTTGCTTCATGAGACAATATATGGCAAGTAGCTCCAAAAAGTTGTTCAAAATGGTACAAGAGTTTTTCTTCTACTTCTGCCAGCACTACCAGTCTTTTTAATTCTTGCTGCATAGAAGTAACCGCTTTATCAGGAATACCGCAAGGAATGATGTGATTAAAATAAGACAAATCGGTGTTTACATTTAACGCCAACCCGTGCATGGTTACCCACCGGCTACACTTAACACCCAGAGCACAAATTTTACGAGGGTTTTGCTGTTCTTCAAAATCAAGCCATACGCCAGTTAAACCAGCAATGCGGCCAGCCAGAATACCATAGTCCGCCAAAGTTAAAATTACTGCTTCCTCCAGCAAACGGAGATACTTATGAATATCCGTAAAGAAATTATCTAAATCCAGAATAGGATAGGCTACCAATTGGCCCGGACCATGATAAGTAATATCGCCACCCCGGTTAATTTTATAAAACTGCGCCTGGTGCTGCCGCAAACTTTGCTCGTTTAAAAGCAAATGGCTTTCCTGGCCGCTTTTACCTAATGTATAAACGTGCGGATGCTGACAAAAGAGCAAATAATTAGGAGTAATCTTTTGTTCCTGAAAGGCCAACTTACGATTATCCGTTTTAATCGCGATGGTTTCGGCGAATAACTGTTCCTGGTAATTCCAGGCTTCCTGGTAATCGATGGTACCTAAGGGAATAAAAGTAACTTCTTTATTTATCACAGGTTTCCACAAATGAGTGGATCAAATTATTTAAAATTAATTGTTATTTTTAACGCAAATACCGGAGAAATATTTTAACCTCTACGGCTATAGTACCTCATACAACAGGTTAGTACTACTTACATAATACCTTTGCCTAACAAAGCAATATTATTAAAAAATTCAGGGATTGTAAACCCTAAGTAACTTTTGTTCAAAGCAGAAAGCTTGTTTACCTAGCCATGGGCAATTAATTTTTAAAAAACTGATTACACATGCTCTTATAAGCATTAATTAATCCGTTAGTGGAACAATCGTGCGCAGTTACTTCTTCGGTACTTTGCAGTTCGGGCAATACTTTTTTGGCTAATTGTTTCCCTAACTCCACGCCCCATTGGTCGAAGCTAAAAATATTCCAGATAACGCCCTGCACGAAAATTTTATGTTCGTACATAGCAATTAAGCTTCCCAAAGTACGCGGATCTAAAATTTTAAATAAAATGGAATTGGTAGGCTTATTACCGGCAAATACTTTAACCGGGGCCAGCTCTTTTATATCGTCTTCCGAAAGTCCGTCTTTTTTTAATTCTTCGATTACTTCCTGCAGCGTTTTACCGTTCATTAAAGCTTCGGTTTGCGCGAAGAAGTTCGAGAGCAATTTTACGTGATGATCGCCGGTAGGATTATGACTAATGGCGGGTGCCAGAAAATCGCAGGGAATTAGTTGGGTACCCTGGTGAATAAGCTGATAAAAGGCGTGTTGTCCGTTAGTACCGGGTTCGCCCCAGATAACTGGCCCAGTTTGGTAAGTAACCCGATCGCCATTACGATCGACAGACTTACCGTTACTTTCCATATTACCTTGTTGAAAGTAAGCTGGGAATCGGTGCATGTACTGATCGTAAGGCAAAATAGCCTCGGTTTGAGCCCCAAAAAAATTAATGTACCATAAACTAATTAAAGCCAGAAGTACCGGAATATTTTTTTCAAAATGCGTCATCCGGAAATGTTGATCCATAGCATGAGCGCCTTCCAGCAATTGAATATAATTTTCGTAGCCTATGGCACAAGCTATCGACAAGCCAATAGAAGACCAAAGCGAATACCGGCCGCCCACCCAATCCCAGAACACAAACATATTTTCTTCGGCAATACCAAACGCTTTCACCGCTTCCAGATTAGTGGAGATAGCCACAAAATGCTTAGCTACTTCAGTTTCATTCTGGGCATGCTCTAGAAACCAAGCTTTAGCCGTTTCGGCGTTAGTCATGGTTTCCTGGGTAGTAAAAGTTTTAGAAGCTATCATAAAAAGGGTAGTCTCCGGATCTACCTTCTTAAGAGTTTCCACAATGTGCGTACCATCTACATTCGAAACAAAATGTACTTCTAAATTCGGTTTTTGGTAAGGTTTAAGCGCTTCGGTTACCATGTAAGGCCCTAAATCAGAACCACCAATGCCTATATTTACAATGTGCGCAATGGGTTTACCGGTATAACCCAGCCACTCACCCGCGCCTATTTTATTAGAAAAAGTCTCGATTTGCTCCAGCACATGATTGATTTCCGGCATTACATCCTCACCATCTTCGTAAATAGGGTCATTAGAACGATTACGCAAAGCAATGTGTAGTACGGCCCGGTTTTCGCGCAAATTTATTTTATCGCCGCTAAACATTTGCTCAATGGCATCTTTTACCTGAGCTTCTTCCGCGAGTTCCAGTAATGCTTCTAAGGTCTGATCGTTGATTATATTTTTAGAAAAATCTACCAGAATATCCTCGAAGTGCAGCGAAAACTTAGCAAAACGGCTCGGATCAACGGCAAACATGTCTACCATATGATTATCTTTCATGATAGCATAATGCTGTTCTAACTTTTTCCAGGCATTAGTGGTAACTGGGTTGATATTTTTTAACATAGCAGTAGTGGCTTGACTTGGGCGAAATTAACAACATTCCCAAAAGAAAGAACACGAAATTTTTAAAATATTATGGTTATTATGCTGAGTTAACAAAATTACAACCTGTACAAAAGGTATTACTTGCATTTTACATGGCAAAACATAACCATACCGGCCAGATTGGAGAAGAATTAGCTACTAGCTTTTTAATTGAAAAAGGCTTTGCCATTTTGGCCAAAAATTATCGTTACAAAAGAGCGGAAATAGATATTATCGCTCAGAAGCCCGGGCTATTGCTATTTGTAGAAGTAAAAACACGTACGAGTAACTACCATGGTTTCCCCGAAGAAGCAATCACACAGAAGAAAGTAGATTTATTTTTGCTGGCTGCCGAGGAGTTTATCCATCAACTTAGTTGGCAACACGATATCCGGTTTGATGTTATTGCTGTTAGCGGTGGCAACCACGTACCTTTTCAAATTCACCACATCGAAGATGCTTTTCATTAGTCCACGGTCCACAGACTATAGTCGACAGATTATCGTGCGTAGTTGATAGTCTATAGTTAACGGGCTAAGGTAAAATTAAAAATTACTTAACGAAAATGAATGCGTTAGGTATAAAGTGAAAAAACAAGTAATAAGCCTTGGGCTACTGACTGTGGTCTGTGGTCTATCGACTAATCTACATTTTTGGCCGTTTATCTATTTTACCTTTTTCGTAGATGAGATTCCCATTGCGGTCATATTCTTTCAAGAGAAAAGCTTCAAAAGGTTGATCATCGGCGGTTTCGGGATATTGGTATTCATAGTGTTTTCGGTTCCGGAAATCGTAAAACTCCGTCCAAACACCGACTCTTTTTCCTTTTTCAAACTGCCCTTCCCAAGCTAGTAAGCCATTCTGGTGAAACATCACGTAATCTCCTTCTATCCGGTTATTTACGTAAGGAATTACCTCCTTCATTTTTTTCTGGGCACCATCGTAGTAATTAATAATGGCATCGCGGGGAAAACCCTTCTCGAAGTGCGATTTACTGGTTAGAATACCCGCTTTATTATAAGACTCCCACCGCAAGTGCCGGGTGCCAATGTAAAAATAACCTTCGGCTACTACCTTACCACCAATCATTTTCTTGTAAGGGCCATGCACAATGCGCGCTCTTTTGGGATCGATAGTACGCGCTTTATATATCCGGTGCCGCTTTGTGTCGTAGAAATATTTAGCCGGGGCATACATACTGGGCTCCATATACTGCACGAGGTACGAAAACTTTTCGATAGTGGCATTTTTACCTTTGCCTGATTTTACATAACCTTTACGAATACGATAGCCCAGAAACAGTTTCTTGCTGCTTTTCCGCTTCTTGCGTTTTTTTACATCTTGCTGCGTAGTATCTACTACGGGAGTAGTGGCCAACGATGGCCGGGCCGTATCTACAGCCGCCGTAACGGGTTCAACTAACTTTTTTTTAAAAAATCCGCCTTTTGTAGATAGTATGGGGGTCGTTTCGGCATCTACGTTATAGTTGCGTTTACTACAACTGGTAATCAGCAAAACCAGCAGTAAGCAAATTACTCCTACGAATAAATTAAACCGGCTCATTTTAAAAAAAAGAGTTAAATAAAGTTTGTTCATTATAGATCTAAAAAGCACAAAACAGCTATTGTAGAGCTGCTAACATGTAGTATAAAGCGGTAGTAAATATTAAGTTATTTTCAGAACGCTGGTTGTCGCAAATTTCTTGTTTACCTCCATGTTAAAACTTTCAGGTTAACGTATACTTACTTAATAATATTTAATTTTTATAATAAAAGCCGCAAGAACTACGCTTTTATCTTGAGTTAAAAACCAATGCATCCATTTAGTAAGTCTATTAAAATAAGCTACATCGCTAACCTTTAGTTAAAAAAATTGCATTAATTTTAATTGTTTTAACTTTACACTTATAATTACCGCTATTGTGAGCCTATTCCGGAAATTTACGATTTATTTCATGCTCCTGCTTTTTTGCCGGATCATGATTCCGGACACATTAGTTCTGACTTTACACGCTCATCAACATACTGTTCATAAACCAACCGCCAAAAATGGTGCAGTAAAAATAGAGCAAAAGCACATTCACTGCCCTACCGACCATTTATTTAACACTACTTTTTATTTCACGCAAACCCCAATACGGGTACAAATAGTTTCCTTACCACTCCGTAGGTACCAGGCTACCGTTGTATCCGTCTGGAAATTTACCTTTCCTAATAAACAGCCTCATCGCGGGCCGCCCGTAGCATAATTTTACTTTCCTGCGCAATTGCTGCTTTCAGTTGCAATTTTAATTATTAAAGTAAATTATTTTAAATAAGGTTACCGGTATGCTCTTTATAAGAGTAATCGGTAGCTTTTAATAGGATGCTATTATGCCCAAATTCATTTTATATCTTTTATTAGCAACCGGAACCATACCGGTATTGGCCCAAAATACTTTAATTGGCAAAGTAGTGGATCAGGCTACCCAAGAACCTTTAATTGGTGCAACTGTTTACCTGCCCGATCTCCGGCGCGGCGCGGCCACCAACGCTGCCGGCAGTTTCCAGATCCGAAACTTACCCCGCGGACGGTTTCTGGTTCAAATCAGCTACGTGGGCTACGTGACTACAGCTCGCCCCGTCAGCATTGATGGCGAATCCAAAATAGATTTTCCGCTTTCCTCTTCCGCTACCGAAATAAATACGGTAATTATTACTGGTGTATCGGCTTCTACGGAAATGCGCCGCAACCCCGTGCCCACTTCGGTTATTAATAATAAACAATTAAACCAACGTTCGGCTAGCAACATTATCGATGCTATTGCGCACGCACCGGGTATCTCTCAAATTTCTACGGGAGCAGCTATTTCCAAACCGGTTATCCGTGGTTTAAGCGCTAACCGCGTAGTAACGCTTAACAACGGCATGCGGCAAGAAGGTCAGCAATGGGGCGATGAACACGGCATTGAGATTGACGAAGCTTCCGTAGACCGAGCCGAAATAGTGAAAGGTCCGGGGAGTATTATGTATGGCTCCGATGCTATGGCGGGTGTGATCAATTTTATTGCCGCTGACCCTGTGGAAGAAGGAAAAATAGTAGGCAGTTTAAGTACAGGTTATCAAACCAACAATCGGCTGCAAGCTTACTCCCTTTTTAACGCAGGTAATATCAATGGCTTTAACTGGCAGGCCCGCATCAGCAGCAAACAAGCCAGTAATTACCGCAATCGCTACGATGGGCCGGTTTATAATTCCGGTTTTAGCGAGCTAAACGGCAGTGGCTATATTGGCCTCAACAAAAGCTGGGGATTTTCGCATCTAAACTTTAGCACCTTTAATCAGGAAGTAGGTTTAGTAGAAGGCGAACGCGATGAGAATGGTAATTTTTTAAAAATACTGCCCGAATCCGATACCAGCACAATAGAAATGCCCGTCACACCCGCTGACCTGAAAGGCTTCGACTTAAATATTCCTAAACAAAGCATTAATCACCGGCGGATTGCTTCTCAAAACAACTTTATAATAGGAGCTTCGCGCTTAGCAGTTAATGTAGATTGGCAGCAAAATCTACGCAAAGAATACGGCAATGCCTTAAACGAAAACGAGAAATCCTTGTTCTTCGATCTACAGACCATTAGCTACGATGCTAAATACTTTTTACCGGAAGTAAACGGTTGGGAAACCACTTTTGGCCTGAATGGGATGCAACAGCAAAACAAAAATAAAGGCGTAGAGTTTCTGATTCCGGAATATCACTTACAAGACGCCGGTGTTTTTGGCTTTACTAAAAAAACTGTGGGCCATTTAAACGTAAGCGGTGGTTTACGTTTCGACCAGCGTTGGCTTACTGCCGATGCCTTGTATCTGGATGAAAATGAAACCCCAATTGCCAAGCCCAATGATGCTAGTGAGCCTAAATTTGCCGGGTTTAAAAGTAAATTCTCTAATGTATCCGGGAGTTTAGGAGGCACGTATGATTTTTCGGAAAAAGTTTCCGTGAAGGTAAACGCAGCCCGCGGATTTCGGGCTCCTAATATTTCCGAGTTAGCTGCTAACGGCATTCACGAGGGTACGATCCGGTACGAAGTTGGGAACCCAAATTTAAAACCCGAAACCAGTTTTCAGGTAGATGCCGGCGTAAATGTAAATACTGAGCACGTAACTTTTGGCGTAAGTGGTTTTCATAATGCCATACAGCAGTACATTTTTGCCGAAAAATTAGCAAGCAGGTTTGGTGGTGATTCGCTTAGCGGTGACCCGGATGATTTAGCTCCTACTTTTAAATACGGGCAAGGTAATGCCCGCTTAGTAGGCGGCGAGATCAGCTTAGATATTCACCCGCATCCACTGGATTGGTTGCATTTCGAAAATTCCTTTTCGCTGGTACGAGCTACCCAAACCCATCAACCCGACTCTACCCGGAACCTGCCTTTTATTCCAGCGCCCCGCATGCAATCCGAAATTAGAATAAATTTAAAAAAAACCGGGCAATTATTCCGGAATGTTTACGCTCGCTTGGAACTAGAACATAACTTCCGGCAAAACCGCTTTTATGGTGCTTTTGGCACCGAGACGGCAACGCCGGCTTATTCTCTGCTAAACGGAGGTTTTGGCACCGATATTATTAACAATAAACGTACTCTGGCTACGCTGTATTTTACAGCCAATAATCTGTTTGATGCAGCTTATCAAAATCATTTAAGCCGGTTAAAATATGCTGCCGTCAATGAAGCTACCGGCCGTCGGGGAGTTTTTAATATGGGCCGTAACTTTGGTGTGCGATTAATTATTCCCATAACTTTTAATTTACATCCTCAAACTTAATTTAATGTTCTTAAAGCCAGTAAATTTAAAAATACTGGCTTTATCTCTACTTTTTAAGAGTAAAATTTAAAAATGGCAGAAAATAAAAAAGCAGCCCAATGGGCTGCTCCTTTATAGTATACTTATTGGTTGTTGTTACTTTTTAATAGTTTTTAAAGATTCCGCTTTACTTTTAAATTAATCAGGATAATACAATTTACAAAATAGTAATGGCATGCTTTATAAACTGTATAATTGCATAAAGGCTAGTTAATAAGCAATTTTAAACACCACTTATTGTTTCAAATCAACTTTCTGTATTTCTGCAATTCTCGAGTAAGTCAAACGATATAGGATGTTTGTTTTAATCGATATACAAATATAAAGTAAACCAGATGTTTCTATACTTTTTTTCGATGAATACTACCTTTTACCTGTTTAACTATTCTTAAGACACGATAAATAGCAATTTATATATATTTATTTAGCTTTAAACCTTGCGAATTGGTTTACTCTTTAAGTCGGGAAAACGTTTAACTAATAAAATCGTTAATTTTGTGCATGATTCTATATAATGTTACTATTAATATTGATAACAGCGTTGCTGAAGAATGGCTAGCGTGGATGAAAGAAGTACATATACCCGAAGTAATGGCTACTACGTACTTTATTAAATACCAAATATGCAAAATGCTTACAGAGTACGAAGATAATGGCGGCACTACTTATGCCGTGCAATACTTTGCGCGCCACATGGACGATCTGGAAGAATACCAACGAGATTTTGAAGCAGATTTACAAAAAAAACATCATGCCCGGTATTATAATAAATACGTTACTTTTCACTCTATTTTGGAAGTTATGGAATAATGAATGAGCTAAAAATTTTAAAAATTGGAAGTTTGAACAGTTATGAAAAGCAATTTTACTACTTACAAATTCGAAGGCAGAACGATTAACTCATTAAGATGTCGAAATAGGGCAAGTTTGAACCTCTTATTTTTTAACCATTTACCGCTACATAAGCAGCAATTTGCTCTGCTGTCATATTGCAGTTTACCCACTCTGCGTCAAGGTTCGCGTTTAGACTGCGGTAAAATTTAATAGCGGGTTCGTTCCACTCCAGTACTTGCCATTTCAATCGTTTTACCTGTAGGTCTAGAGCACGTTTAGCAAAAGCACGAAATAGTTTTTTGCCAATACCATAACGGCGGTAAGTCTCGGTAATCACTAAATCTTCCAAGTATAACATGCGGCCTTTCCAGGTAGAATAAGCCATGTAGTATAAACAAAGCCCAACCACGGTATCATCGGCTTCGGCTACTAAAAACTCATATACCGGATTAGCGCCAAAGCCATCTTCTTGCAGCTCGGCCAGCGTGTTTGTTACCTCCTGAGGTGCTTTTTCAAAAACTGCTAATTCTTGAATTAAAGCATAAACCTGCGGCAGGTCTGCCAGGGTACCCGGGCGGATAGAAATGTTCATGAGAGAGCAAATTTGTTTAAAGAGCAAGTTAAACGATTAACCGCAATAACAAAAACGCCCTTTAGTGACAATGGTAAACCTAATAAGATCTAGTGATGGCCAGAAACAGTACCGATGACCTTTAGTTAAATTACTATTGGTGCAGATTACGACGGTAAACGCGTGGCTGTTCTGGAGCAGCTAGTACGTAGAAAAGTATTCCAAACAAAGATATCACTAAGCTGATTTGCTTATCGGGTAAAACAAATACCCACATTAAAATACCGCCTACTACAAGTAAGCTGGCAAATACATTTATTAGCGTAGTGGTGAGTTTCATAAGCGCAGAATTATTACTGATTAAATATAGTGTAAATTTAATTAATAATAAATATTACGCAAAAAAATATTAGAATTTTTACACTTTTTTACCAGTGTACGGATTAATGCCCATGTTATAGTAAATAAATGACCACGTATCAGTTGCTTCGTTGATGAGCAAAGATGTGGCTTTGCCAGCGCCATGTCCCGCATTTACATCAACCCGAATTAAATAGGGATTTGGCCCGGCGCCCTTCTCTTGTAAGGTAGCAATATACTTAAAAGAGTGCGCGGGTACCACACGGTCGTCGTGGTCGGCGGTGGTAACCAAGGTAGCGGGGTAACTAACGCCTTCTTTCAGGTTGTGCAACGGCGAGATAGCCAACAAATTTTTAAATTGCTCCGGATTGTCGCTAGATCCGTATTCTTCTACCCAGGCCCAACCAATGGTAAATTTATGAAACCGCAGCATATCCATTACGCCCACAGCCGGTATGGCAACTTTAAACAATTCTGGCCGCTGATTACTAACGGCCCCTACGAGTAAGCCGCCATTAGAGCCACCCGCAATGGCTAAACGATTCGGGCTGGTATATTTTTCGTTAATCAGGTATTCGGCAGCGGCAATAAAATCATCGAATACATTTTGTTTGTTGGGTGTCATACCGGCTTTGTGCCAATCTTCGCCAAACTCGCCGCCACCCCGGATATTCGGGATAGCTAAAACGCCGTTATTTTCGAGCCACAACATGCGTGATATGCTGAAGCTGGGCAAAATTGAAACGTTAAATCCACCGTACCCATATAAATAAGTAGGGTTTTTACCATCGAGGGTTAAGCCTTTTTTATGCACAATAAACATGGGTATTTTGGTACCATCTTTACTGGTATAAAATATTTGCTTAGTTTCGTAACCTTCCATCTGCACCGCTACTTGGGGTTTGCGGTATAATTCTGATTTATTGGTGGCTACGGTGTACCGATAAATAGTGCTGGGATAAGTAAAAGAGTTGAAGGTATAAAAAATTTCTTTGTCGGTTTTTTTGCCTCTAAACCCGGTTACAGTACCTAATGTGGGTAATTTTACCTGACTCAGCAATTTGCCTTTTATATCGTGTACCAGCAAATGGCTGGATGCATTACGCATGTAAGTAACCAATAATTTATTATTTACCAGCGATACTTCGTCCATTACATCTTCCGACTCCGGAATAATAACTTTCCAATTATCGGGTTGCGGTTTTTCCGGGTTAATAAGTACCAGTTGGTAATGCGGTGCATTTTTGTTCGTCCGTAATAATAGTTTATCTCCCTGGTTTTCGACCAACACGTATTCTGCTTCGAAATTATCTACTAAAGGCTTAATGGCCGATTTTTCGTCCGTCAGGTCTTTGTAAAACAAAGCGTTGATCGAACTGGCCCCTTCGGTAGCGCTAATAATTAAAAAACGTTCGTCTTCGGTAGTTTGCGCAAAAAACAACCGGTTCGGGTGGTTCTTATCTTCGTAAATTAATTGGTCTTCGGCTTGGGCAGTACCTACTTTATGGTAAAATACTTTATGGTTTTCGTTTTTGTTGGCCATTTTGGAGCCGGTTTTAGGCTCATCGTAGCGACTGTAAAAGAAGCCATCTTTAAACCAGGCGGCATCCGAAAACTTAATCCACTGCAAAGAGTCAGCGAGCTTTTTCTTGCTGGCGGTTTCCATAACGTAAAACTCGTTCCAGTCGGAGCCACCACCCGAAGTACCGTAGGCCATGTACTCCCCGTTTGCCGAAAAGCTTACCGTACTAATGGCGGTAGTGCCATCGCTGGAGAGTTTGTTTGGGTCCAGGAAAACTGCCGGTGCGCCCTTTAAACCATCTTGTACGTACAGCACTTTTTGGTTCTGCAAGCCGTTATTTTTAAAATAATAATACCGGTTACCTTCTTTAAACGGCGCTTCAAATTTCGGGTAATTCCAGATTTTGGTGAGCCGCTGCTTAATCTTCTGCCGAAACGGTATTTTATCTAAATAGCCAAAAGTTAGTTCATTCTGCCCCGCTACCCATTCTTTTACTACTTGGGCGGTGTCGTTTTCGAGCCACCGGTACGGATCGGCTACGGAGGTACCGTGGTAATTATCGACCTGGTTAATTTTAGATGTAACAGAGTGCGGAAAGCTCAGCTTACGCATCGGCTCGCCTACTTCTTGCACGGGAGTTTCGGTAACCATTTCGGTTTTTGTATTTGGAGTATTGTTTTCAGAAGATTTACAAGCAGTTAGCAGGCAAATACTACCGACCAACATCACTAAAGCTTTTTTATTCATAACACGATAATCATAGTACCACGGCTACTTGTAAGTAACGAAAATTATAGCAAGTTAGTGAAGTTATCAGCTAATTTACTAACCAAAAAATACCAATTGTTAGTGCCTTTTTACTTGCATTTACGTACGCAAATGCCGTAGTAACTAGTTTCTTTTGCGGCTGATTTTAAGGAGTGGTACTGCCCGCAGGGCGTTCAATCTTGCCAATTTTAGGAATTACCTGAATTAAAAACCGCTTGTTATCGTACTCCCGGGCATTTTTGTACCGGCCGGTACCATAAAAACCGCTTCCCGCAATTATGACTTCAAAACGTTTTTCATCGAAGGTAATATTGCGGCTTTGCCATAAGTTCAGGAGAGCCAAGGCCCGGTTATAACTCAACTGGTAGCCATAATCGCGTTGCCGGATATGAAAAGCCGGATCGTAGGGGTCACGGGCGGCCATACCTTCAATAATTACCAAGTATTTTACCCCTTGGTCTTGCTTAATGTCGTCAATTATTTTTTTTAGAGTCAGGCCGGCGGCGTACAAGTCTTTTTTATCCGATTCTTTAATCACCCAGCTGTTCGGGTCGAACTTAGTTTGTACTTTTAATTCGTGCCGTTTGTTAACCGGATCAAACCGAAAATATTTGCCTTCAAGGCCTTTTAAGGCCGCTTCAATTTCGCGGATTTTATTTAATTGCTCTACTTGTACCAGCAGTTCGCTTTCTTTATCGCGGAATAATTTATAACTCAGCACAAACAATACGAGCATGACCACGAACAAGCTCGTCATTAAATCTACATAACTCGGCCAGAAAAAATCTTCTTTGTTGTTGTTCAAAAAAGTTAGAAGGTTTAAAGGTTGGAAGGTTGAAAAGTGTTTCTCTTCATCCGAGATGCGCTGGTTGTAATTACTTTAAACTCAGATAAAATTTAAAAAAGATGAGAGAAAAGAATAAAGATATACTTGATGCAGCCATTTCTCTGGTTATTTTTTAAATATTTATTGGAATCAATTCTTATAACTAATGTCTTGCTACTTGTTTCTCTTTATTTACTTAAACATTCGATCCATCAGTTTTTTGAGCATACCGGGTTGGGTTACTTTATCCAGGTTTAGGTTCAGGTGTTCGAGTTGTTGCAGCAAACGGGTTTGCGTATCGGCATCGCGGTCCATTTTCTGGAGCAGCGCCCTTTGTGTTTGGTTTATTTCCCGGTTTAGTTCGTCTTGTTGGGTGTTCAATCGTTTAAATGGTTCCAGGTATTGCACTACGCGTTCGTAAACATTATCGCGATTTAAGGCTTCAAAATGACTCGCCCAACGTTCGTAGGCATTTTGCGCATCTTTTTCTAAATATTGCAGGCGCGCATCCATCAACTCGGTTAAACGTCCGGCCGCCTGGTCAAAGTACTGTTCTATTTTGGCCGATATGTCAGTCATTTCTTTTTCGTGGGTGCCAAAAAAATCAAGCTGCTTTTGAATTAAGTTATCGTGCTGGCCAATGTATTGCCCTACGCTATTAATGCCGCGCTCGAAACCAGTTAACCGGTCCAGAATACTTTGTACGGCCGCCGCCGAGCCGGCCCCGGCTTCCAGGGAGCGATTTAATGCTTGCTGGTAACCCAGAAACTTCTGAAACTCTTCGGTGCTTTGCGTTACTTTATCAAAAACCTGCAAGCTGGCTTTAGCCATTTGGTCGTAGCCTATTTCCTCGAGCTTTTGCAAAAAGTTCTTCTGCACTTCGATGTTGGCCGTGATGCCCGCAATAATAGGCTTAAAATCAGCCACTTTATCTAAAAATTCGCGGTTAAAGGCATCCAGAACAGCTTTTAAACTGCTTAAACTACCGGCCATATCGGAGTGTAAACGGGGCAGCAACTGGGCCTGCAAGAAAGTATAGTAATCGTTTTGGTGCCGGTCGCGCTGGAGGCGAGCGTTTTTAAATAAAGTATTGCCCCACAACGTGAGTAACAAACCCACAAACGAACCCACCATGGCAATAACTACGCCCGTAATAAAAGTTTGAATAGCCTCGTTGGTAACCCCACCCCCCAGAATAATACCGGATAAGCCAAAAATTACGCCCAGAAAAGTACCTAATAAACCTACGTACAGCGGCGTGGCTACGGTAGCATTAATTTCATTTTCCAAGACCTCCGATTGCCGCTCGCTAATGTCTTTTAAAATATTAAAATCGGCGGCGGCACCTTTGTTGTTGCGTAAATAATTGTTGGTATCATCCAAAATTTCGGCAAATCCCGGAGCAGGGTTATCCGCATATATTAGATCTAATTCCACTTCGGGCGTTATGGTAATCTCCGGAGCCGGCGCAGAAGTTACGGATGGTTCCGAAGGTGTTTTCAAGCCAACAAACGCGATATCGTGGCTGGAAGCTAAGTTTACTAATCGGATATACGGAATATAATAAGTTTCAGAATTGGAGGAAAACCCATCGTAAACGGTTCGGCGAATTTCAACTTGTTCGCCGCGGTTATTCAGGTCCGTTACCCGATGAATTTCGGATGGCTTCTGCAGGTACAGGAATTTTTTTCCTTGTTCCAGTAACTCCAGCTTTTCGGCTTGGGCAGCCGATAAATTATTTTTAACATCCTGCGCATTTTTACCGGAAGCACTTAAAAATTCTTTAACCATTTTTAATTGCTGTTTAGCCGGATAAAGCACTGCCAGCCGAGTAATTTTCTGTTGGTTTTGCCAGAAAACGTACCCTTGCAAACACACAATCCCGATAATTATAAGGACTTCTAAAAATACTTCGAACATGATGGTGTATTCGTCTATAAAGCAATTAACCGACACTATGGTCGGTTAATTTGAGATAGTTATACTTTTCAATATTTTCCGGATAAAATTTTTAAATTTTTGGTCCGAAAATCCATTTAAAACGATCCAAAGTTTACTTCAAGCAGATTTTGCCTGATCTATTACTCACACGAAGTTAACTACTCAAAATGAATGTGCGCTTTGCGGTCTATTTTCCAGAAACCATTTACATGATTTAAAACACCTGGCTCGTCGTTCACAATACGGGTGGCGTTGGTATTATTCATCTGGTACGTGCAGGCATCTTTTAAAGATAAATAGGCACTTTCGATGGCGCTACGGTGCACACTGGAGTTGGTTACAATCCGGAACATGGCCCGGTTCGGGTCCTTGCGGCTAATCCGGATTTCGTAAATGCTGTCGTGTTGCGGCGCTTCGTACAAATCCTGCTCATGAAAGCCGCCATTTACCGGAATGCGGGCGTATTTGCTTTGGGGCTTGTCGGAAGGCGGAGCTACCGGAGGTGGCGTTGCACTGACCGGGGTAACCAGTTCTTCCAGACTCGGCGAGTCATCTACAATGAGTGGTTTGGCACTTACCGGGGCAGTTGCTGGTGCCACGGGTACTGCTACCGGAGCCGGATTGCCCGCTGCCATTTTAATAGGGCGTTGTGGAACAGAGGCTCCGCCCCCAGCAGTAGCTTGTCCGCTTTCCCGCTCTTTAGCAATAGCCCGGCTAATTAAATTTTCTACGGCCGCCAGGGTAATTTTACCACCACCTTCGGTTGTCCGGCCGGGCAAATTCACCATCTGGGCCAAGTTATCAATATCCACGCGCCGCTGATCAATGCGTTTACTTTGTTTTTTAATTTCTTTGTTGAGCAGGAAAATCAAAACTAAATTGATTAAACCTAAAGCAAGGGCAAGTATGGTCATAGAGTTATTTTCGGTTGAGATAGTAGATTCTTCACGTTTGGCAAGAGAGGATAATTTTTCTTCGGCGGTAGCATCGGTGTCGGTGCCGTCGGGATCGGTAAAGGTTTCGTTTTCCTGGGCGCTATCCGGGCTTTGCAAGTCCACGTCTTGTACAATGGGGGCACCGGTAGCCGCCGGAACGCCATAGTCCGCCGCAATTTGCTGCAATTGTTTGTTCAGGTCGTCTAATTTACGCCGACGGTTAATGTCGTTCATGCGTTGGTCGTTGGTGCGCAAACGGGCATAAATACTTTTTACCAAGGTATTTAACTGCGCTTTGGCCGCTTTGGGCTGCTTATAAAAACCACCGTCTTCAATGGGCTTGTACAGTTTAGAGTAAATGGCCGAATTAGCGTCTTCTTTTTTAATTAATGCTACAAACTCCGTCATACTGGTAACATTGTTAAACTGACCGGCATTGGGCAGATTCGCGTCGCGGTAAACGAAATCGGCCGTCTCCGTCCAGATATCCAACTTGGCCTGCTCCATATCAGCCTGCGCAAAACTGGCCGGAGTTATACCTAAATAAACCCATAAAAATAAAACAGCAAGCTTATTCTTCATTGTACTCTATTTAAATCTACGGCAAAGATAGCGCATAAAGGTTTTGGTGTTTCGGTTATCTGAAAAAAGAACTTCTGGCCGGGAATAAAGCCAGAAAAGTCTATTTTTTTAAATTTTTACTTGTTTACCTATTTAAACTGCGGCTTTACTGGCATAATGGCGTTCGTACAAATCCCGGGACAGTTGATACAGCGTTTGCTTAAACGGATAGAAAAACAAGGTTTCAGCCAGAACTTCGTCGGTGCGTAATGTTTGATGTGTTTGGTTCAGGCCAATGCTTAAGCTATCTTCTACTTCGTTTTGCAAGTAAGGCAATAAAAAGTTCGGGTCGATTTGCACGCCTAAATCCGGCAGCATGGACGTAATTTCGGGATCCTGCAACACCAGTTTCAGGTAGGCTTTAGCATTTTCTACGACCGATTGCCGCATCGCCGAATCAATTTGCTCGGTAGTCGTAAAGTTACTCCGGATATCCTGCAACTCCTGACCGCCCACTAATTTTACTTCCTGAATATGGCCGTACTCGGTTTGCTGCGCCGAACCCTGGAATAAAACGCCGCCGTTCGCCGTGGCTTCTTTGGGGTTGTTGGCCAGAATAATTTTAAAATTTTGCTTGGGTTCTTTACCGGTAACTTTCTTCAGGATGGTTTTGGTTAAACGTTCCACCACCAGCATGTTCGGGCCGCCGCTGAGTAACTTAATGTACAAACTGCCTTTGCCGCTGAAACAGAAATACCGCGGTGTTTCCAGCTCCAGGTGTTTAATGAGCTGCGCAATGTGGTAAATAATACTGGTGTAATGCAGGTAAAAAATTATCCGCAGGTGCCGCGCTTTCATCAACTGATGGCTAAATTTCAACTCATTGTCGTAGCTAAACAATAAACTTACTACATCCGCCGAACGGAATTGGTCGTTGTTCATAGCCATTTCAAAAGCGGTACGGGCTTCCTGCTCCGAACCAGACACCGGAATATTGCGGCTCTCCTGGCGGTACAGTTGCAAAAAGCCGTTGTATTTCTCGCTGCTGTGCAAACGGCTGTAACCCTCGCCCCAAAGATCGTCGCCGGCAAACCGGAACGAGGTGCTGTACGCCGGTTGCTGTCCTTTCAGGAATAACAAATCGGTCGTGCCGCCGCCAATATCAATGTTTACCACGTTTTCATCGCGGTTGGGTACTACCTGGTTGGTAGCCGTTAGGTAATAATAGGGCGCTACTGATTCGGTAAGCGACACGGTAAACTCCGTCGTTTTAAAAATATCCTGGTACGCTTCGTCCCATTTCTGTTTAAATTGGTTCAAGGAGAATAAATCGAAACTCAGCGGCCGGAACCAAATGAGGCGGGTATTTTCGATGATGCCGTTGTTGAGGGCTACTTTGTGTTTGATCAGGTAAAGCAACTCCCGGAAAAATGCTTCAACGCGCGCTTCACCCTGCGTATCCAGTTCCAAGGACCATTTCAGGTTAGTTTCGTAACGGGCCTGCTGCACCATCGATACCTCGGCATTAATCGCAAAACCAATGTTAATGTTGCCCAGCACATTTTTGGGTTCGTTCGGGAAGTTCGGCGTTTCGCAAGTGGCCGTACGAATCGGAAATTCAAAAATACTGCCTTGCTCCCCGATAAACGACGGCACAAACTCGCGGTTCTGAATCAGCAGCACCGGAAACAACTCACCAAAGCCAGCGCGATACCGTTCGTACACGGTTTTGTTTACATCCGCGGATGGACTGTTAAGCAAGACCACCTGCATGTCGTTCTGGCCTATGGTAAAAGTTTTAGGGTGCGCTCCCTGGGCGTTGTTGTAGGCAACGTGGGTGTTGGTGGTACCAAAATCTACGGAAAAAGTAAAGTTTTGCGTGCCGCGGTCCAGCTCGGTCCATTTTGGTACAATCAAACCTTTTACCTCCTGCCCTTGCGGACAAACTAATTCTACATAATCAAAGTGGGTGTGTTTTACTTCGTAGTACGTAGAACCTGCCGCCGCCGGGTTTTTAGGAGTACGCTCGGTTTTAGTGGCGCTGCGGCTGCCGCCTTGCCCTTCGATGCGGTGGTTACCCACGTAAAAATGCAGGTCGTAGCTTTTATTTACCAATGAGGGAGCCGTATCATCGTCCACGAGCATTACTTTGTACAAATCGTTGTGCTGCGGCTGGTTGCGCATTTTGTAGAACGGAAATATTCCTAAACCTACTTTGGCGCGGATAATAGCCCCTTTCTCCGGAATTTCGCGGCCAAACTCGTCTTTTACGTTCTGCGGATTCTGGTAATAGCTGCGCTCGTAGGTTACAAACTGCCCGTTCTGCACCGGTATTTTTAAACTTACCTTTACGTGGTTAATATCAATGGTAAAAGTTAAAAATTCGTACAAATCCCTGACTTCAAAATAATCAAAGAAAGTGCGTTTAATGGGCAGCAGATACGGAAATTTATGCTTTACGCGGGTATCAGCGCCGTAACTGTAGGTAATCTGCCCCACCTGAAAACGTTCAGTATTTACTTCGTACGGCAATTCTACCAGAGATTCTTCCAGAAAATCATTAATCGTCAGGAACGGGTATTTGTATTTTTTACCCGGCAGCACCCGGCTTTCCAGCGGTAAAGGATCAGACCAAGGCACCGTTGTGGCGTTGTCCCAGCGTTGGCCGTTGATGTAATTGGCTTCAATTTTTAAATTTGGCTTTAATACAATCGGCAAAGTACCCGGGTGCGGCACGCCCGGACTAATCCGCACAAATAAATCGCTGTTAATTTCGATGCGGTTGGAACGGGTGGGCAGCGCTACATTTTTCACCAGTACCGGATTGTTGTTTGCGTCGGCTAAGGGAATGTACTGCGATTCAAAACTGGCCTGCGATACTTCGCCCCGCAGTTCCATGGCATTAAAGCGCTCCGTGTGTAAATTGGCAAACACGCTACCGCAGAAATACTTGCTCCGCAGTTCTGGTTTTACCATAAATAACCCGTACACGAAATCCTGAAAAGCTTTGTCCCGCTCGTGCAGCAACACCGTGTTTTTATCGAAGTAATGCCCTTTAGCTTGCGGCCGCTCAATATCCAGGGGCTGCACGGTAGGCGCGGTAAAGAACAAGGTAAACGGCGAAGTTCCGCCAATCAAACGTTCGGCCGCTTCGCCGTTGGGCAAATGGTATTCGTAATAAATCAGGTATAAATCGGAGAAACCGGTAAAGCGGTCGTCGTTTAAGAACAGCCGCAGGGTATCACCCAGAATTTTGGTGGTCGGGTTGTTGCGTAAGATTTGCAGTTCACTGTCGATGTTCCAGCGCCGCAAGGTAATTTTTTTACCGGCCTGAGCGTATTGGTGGTAATTAAAAATCAGCTCGAACAAATCCCAGTAATGCGATACCAGTTCGTGGTAAATCGAGTGCCGGTTGCCGCTTTTGTCGGTATTCACAAAATCAAAAGCCGTCTCGAACAAATGCATCCGCGCAAACGGCGTGGGGATGGACGTTACAATTTTGCTGGCTTTGGCCCCGGTGGGGTCGGTAATATCATTCAGTTCGATATGCGTGATCGGCGAGGATTGCTGCCAGCCTTCTATTTGCTGTTTTCCTTTATCGTGCAAGCGCAGTACTTTCGGCATATGCTTTAGTTTTTAGTCTTTTTAGTCCATAGTCCACGGTCGATGGTCCACGGAGGCAATTGGTAAAGCCCCACCCTAAATCCCTCCCCGGTGGAGAGGGACTTATTGGTTTGACGCATCGGGAGCGGTTTTCTTGCTTAGTAATTTATTTTAACGACTCGAATAATCTTGTCGAGAGTAATTTTTTAAATACATTGTATGTTTCTTCTTTACTCCCCTCTCCACCGGGGAGGGGCCGGGGGTGGGGTTACACCGTTTTCACTTTCTCGTTAAACGCTTTTTCGGTTACGCGGTCGAAGAGTTGGATGAATTTGCGGAAGCGGTCGCGTTCGGGAATTTGCTTTTCGGCGGTGTCGAGTTCGTTGCGGAAGAAACCGTGACTAATGCCTTTATCGAATATATTCCAGGACTTGGTAATGATTTCCTTGCCTTTAATTAATTGGTTAAAATCATCGGTGCTCAGGTTAAAAGGCGCGAAACTCCGCTGGTTGCTGTTGAGTTCGCGGAGCCAGTTCAGGAAGCCGTAATCCGGGCTATTAATTATTTTGTCCAGGTCTTTGAACAAACTATCCTTCCCGATTAAGTTTTGCAGTTCCAGATTTTTGTAGTACGGCGAGTCTTTATCGTCTTGCAACAGGCCATTGAAATACTTGGCGAAATACAGGAAGCGGCTCAGGCTTTCGGCCATTTTTTCTTTTGATTCCGGAGCTAAATGGCCAAACTGTACTTCGCGGGTATCTTCGGTAAAGCCGTATTCGTGGTACAGGGTACCGGCACTAAAATCGCCCGCCTGGTAATCCATGAAATCCAGCACGGCCATGGCGCTGAGTAATTCCACTAAATGCGCTTTGTTCTGCTGGCTGCTGCCGCCGGGTTGGTTCTGATAAGGCGCATCGGGCGTATCGGCGATGTAATACAAGGCTTCCAGTCCTTTCAGGTGATGTTCGTAGTACGATAAGGCGGCTCTGGTTTTAGTAATAAAGGTATTCGAGTCAATCACGCTACCATCTTCGGCCTGCAAGGCAAAATACGGCAGCACCGTAATCGCCCCGGTAATTGCGTCCTGAATATAGCCCGCGTTAGCCAGCGGCGCTTGCTGGTCTTTTAAATTTTTGAGCAACAACGGAAAACCCGCCGCGCCGGTGCCCCCAAAAATAGAACTGATAAAAAAGATGCGGTCGCCTTTCTGGAAGTTCTTGGCGAAGTACTGGATTTCGGGGGAGTCCACGATTTTATTCAGCACCACGCTCCCCACGTTCGGGCTACCCCGGAAACCAATCGTTAATGGACTTTCCAGGTTATCCTGGGTAAACAGCAAATCAACTACGCTTTTGGTACCCGGCGTAAGTGAATTATAGTTGATGTAATCGCGGAAACGCTGGTTAATGCCGCCAAAATCGTACACAAACGTATCTTGTACCACGCCATCGGTATCGTTGGCAATGTTGGACAAGGTGCTGATATCCGTTTTAAAAAAACCTTTGTCGCGCAGGCCCAAGTGTTTCTGGATGCGTTTGTAGGTCTTTAATAACTCCACCGTACGGTTCATATCGCCGTTTTGCGCATCCGGGTCGATGATGATGGGCACCACGCGTTCGCAATTTTTAATTTCGGCACCGGCAGCCAGCAACATGGTTAACGACCGGATTACCCGGGAACCCGTTCCGCCAATCCCAAATATGAATAATTTTGCCATTATTTAGATGTTAGATATTGGATATTGGATGTTAGATATTCGACTTTAAAGCCGCATCTAATCATCAATACACGCTTATTTTAAATTCCTACCTGCTATAAGCAGGACTTTCTTATTCTTATTTCTATTCTATCGCGAGCGTCCTCGCTCGTGATGCTTATCGCCCGGCCAGAGGCCGGCAGGATATTTACTAAATTGCTTTTATTAACTGTTTATTGGTTCGCCCGGCCGGAGGCCTCCCAGATAGTAGACACGAGCGAAGCGTGCTCGCGCCAGCAAAATTTTTAAATTTTTAACTTTCTAACCTTTCAACTTTAAAACCTTCCAACTTGTAACCTGTAACCTGCAACCCATTAAAACCTGACCGGGGTCGTACTGGCTCCCCGGGACCAGCGCCGGAGTAAGAACGAAAAAATCAGAAAAAACAAGGCGCCGTATAAGGCATTTACGGTGGCAAAGTTATACACGTAGTCGCCTTCTACTTCTTTGCCGTGGGCATAACTCACCGCGTAAGCAAACCCGATAACCGCACTAATAATCATAAAAAAAGCCCAATGCCAGGCTTTCCGGAAAAACGCAATCGGTAACCAATGATTAATCACGTAATAAAAAATAACCATCATGGCCAAAGCCGATAGTACGGTTACTAAGCCCACCGTCGGAAAAATTTCGTTCCAATAAACCGGTCGGGATTGCGGTGGCTGTGGTGCGGATAAGAATAATTGGTAGATAAATTTAAAAAATCCGGGTAGCATATTTTTAGATTATATAGAATGACAAATTAAAAAATTTAAAAAAGTACTCTTGCTATTCTTAAGAAAGTAGCCCTACTCTTTTTTTGCGCGAATGGTAGCCGTAAAAATAGTGTTACCGGCGTTTCCAGTACTATAGGCCCGTTCTACCCCGGCCACTATGCCGGCCAATTGAAAAGTTTTCGCTCCTTCGCGGTTAATCTGGCTATCGTTGGTAGTAGTGCGACTTTGTACCCAGGCCGGCCGTTGATTTTGCAGGGCTATTTGTAACTCTATTTCGGGAGCTACCATTTTGGTGAGTTTGGCCTTCACAAAATGCGTGTAAGGTTTTAAAGGACTGGTATTTTGTCCCGCTACGCCTTTCTGCGTTTTAAATTGAGCGGCGGTATACAAGCCCGTAATCTGCACATCGGAGTTTTCGGCAGATAATTTTAAATTTTTCTTTAGATAGGCTTCGTTGGTGTAAGAGGCGGGGAGTTGCGCTAAGTCTAAACCTATTACCATCTCTAATGGTGTTTTCAGGTCGCTCACGGTGATATCCTGGCAGGCATTGCCGGTACTGCTGCAATACCAATTACCAACTGGCATAAATTTATCTAGTACCGCATAGGCCGGCGCCGAAAATTCAAAGCCTAGGTGTAATTCGTCAGTAAACTTGCCAGCCATTAGCTGGCGGTTAAACAGCTGTACTTGCTTTGGGTTACCCATTACCCACACATAATAAGGCACCTCCGTGTCGCAGCAATTAGGAATAGTTTTACGGGTAGTTTTTACGGCCGGGTAAAAAGTACCTTTAAAATTAGAAGTGGTGCCAAAAATAGAAACAGCCTGGCCTTGCTGCTGCGCTTTGGCAATTACCCGGTAAATATCGGTGGTAACAAAATTAACGGCCTGACCATTAGCGGGTGCGTAAATAAAATCCGAAATAAATACGTTTACTCCGTTCGGGCTGCTGTAATTAGAAATAATGGAATCCAGCATAACCGGAATGGTGCTGCTGCTGGCCGTTTCTTCTAAGCCATACCGTAAGTGTTTAGAAACTTGGTTATAATCGGCCGGATATATTTTTTCGCGTACTTCAAAAAACTGCTTTTGTCCCATTTGGTTATTTTGCTGCACCATAGCCAGTAGAGCATCCAAAGTTTCCTGGAATTGGGTAATTTGGCCGCCGTTGCCAGCCGGCATAAAACCTTTCATACTGCCCGAAATTTCCATGAAAACATTTACCTGGCCTACCGCCGCTGCGGCCGGTGCCGGGGGCTTAGCTTTCGCGGAACTAGTTGTTGTGGAAGTAGTATCGGTAGTTGCAGATTCGTTCTTGTTTTCCGAAGAACAAGCATTTAAGCCGATTGCGACCGCCAAAATGGCTGTTTGGGTAATTTTTTTAAAAAATTGCCGTTTTAAATGCAGCATGGATGGAATTTAAGGTTGATTAATTTGCCGGTTGAAATAGATTAAGAATCTTGTTTACGCAGTAACGAATATAGGTGTTCTTATATTTTTTAGATTACGGAGCATTCCGCTATTTATTTCGGGTCTCGTTTTTAATTTCCAGCAAATCGTTGCCATTATTAAGTTTAGCAGAGGCAACCGATTACTCCGTAACTATTTAAAAACCATCAGTTTCTATTTAAACCAATCCTCCAACAGGCCTCATGGCGGCTTTGATTATTTTCTAAGAAAGTAATAATTTAAATTTTTGTCGTTAAATATAAAGACCTCCTTACCTAATACCAGGGCTATTTACAGGATAATGTAAATTATTTTCTGGATTATCCGTATATACCTGTTTGTATCCTTTATTGATTTAAAATAACAGAATATTAACTTGGTAAAACTGCTATCGGTTAAATGCGTACGCGGTAAAGCCCAATCAACGGCTGGCTATGGCGAGCACTCTACCGATTAAGGCTAATCCGGTTAATTTTACTTATTATTGTTTAATTAAATGCTCAGAACTAGACTTAAATTTAAAAAAACTATGAAACGATTATTGCTTTACTTCTTTGGCTTTATTATTCTGGCTTCTCAAACCTCGTGCGGCTACAACGATATGGTAGCGAAAGACGAAAACGTTGCTGCTAAATGGGCGCAGGTACAAAACGCTTACCAGCGCCGCGCCGACTTGGTACCCAACTTGGTAAACACGGTGAAAGGGGCGGCCAATTTTGAACAGAAAACCTTAACCGACGTAATTGAGGCACGCTCCCGCGCTACCAGCATTCAGCTAAGTCCGGAAAACCTAACGCCAGAAAATATTCAAAAATTTCAGGCGGCGCAAGGCGAGTTGAGTGGCTCGTTGTCACGGTTATTAGCTACCGTGGAGAGTTATCCGCAGTTAAAAGCAAACCAAAACTTCCTGGAACTGCAGGCGCAATTAGAAGGTACTGAAAACCGGATTTCCGTGGAACGCATGAACTTTAATACTTCGGTGCAGGATTATAATACCTACATCCGGTCGTTTCCGCGTAATATTTTTGCCGGTTGGTTTGGCTTCGAGCGTAAAACACCTTTTGCCGCCGATCCTAACGCCCAACGCGCCCCAGCGGTTACTTTTTAGGTAACAGGTTACAAGTTACAGGTTGCAAGTTGGTGTTGTAAAACAAGTCAATAATTTTAAAAAATTCAAAGTTTAGCGCTTGCTTTTAACCTAAAATCTGCCACCTGCAACTTTTATACTTGCAACCTGCAACCTATAACCTGCAACTCACTATGAAAGAAGATATAACGGCGGAAGACGAAGCCCGGATTATAGCAGCTATTGCGGAAGCGGAAAAAAATACTTCCGGCGAAATCCGGGTGCACATCGAAAATACCTGTAAAGGCAACGTACTCGACCGGGCTACCGAAGTATTTGCGTACCTGCACATGCACCAGACAAAGCTCCGCAATGGCGTTTTATTTTACGTAGCGCTAAAAAGCCGACAGTTTGCGGTACTGGGCGATGGCGGCATAAACGCCGTGGTGCCTCCTGATTTCTGGAAAGAAGTTACCGCATTAGTTGTCCAGCATTTTAAAGAAGAGAAATACGCCGAAGGTTTAACTAAAGGCGTATTAATGGCCGGCGAACAATTAAAAGCTTTTTTCCCCTACGCCGGCGATGCCGCCGACACCAACGAACTACAAAACGATATTTCTTTCGGGAAAGACTGAACTTTTAGTACCAGGTAGTAAGTAGCAGGTATCAGGAAAAAAGCTTTGGCCAATTTCTATTACTTACTTCATTCTTGCTACTTGATACTTACTACTTGATACCAAACTATGAAAAAATACTTTTTCCTGCTTCTTTATTTACTCAGCTTTCACCTAGCCTGGAGCCAGGATAATGCGGGTATTCCGCCTCGGCCTGATCCGCCCAAACTGGTGAATGATCTGGCCGGTATTCTGAGCCCGGAAGAAGTGCAGGCTTTAGAGCAAAAACTTGAGAATTATAATGATTCCACTTCTACCCAGGTTACCATTGTGAATGTGAAGTCAATTGGTCCGTACGAGATTGCAGATTACGCAGTTAAATTGGCTATTAATTGGGGCATTGGTCAGAAAGGTAAAAACAACGGACTTTTAATATTAACCTCGGTAGATGACCGAAAAGTAAATATAACCACTGGCTATGGCATGGAAGCGTTATTGCCCGATGCTCTAGCCAAACGAATAACCGAGTACACCTTAAAACCTAACTACAAAGCGGGCAATTATTACCAGGGGCTCGACGAAGCAACTAACTTAATTATCGATATTTTCAGTGGCCAGTACAAAGCCGACCCACGCGACACCGGTGATGGCGGCTCTAACGTAACTTTCTGGCTTATCATTGGCGCTTTAGTCTTGGTTATATTATTTAGTTTACGTCGGCGGGGTGGCGGCGGTGGCGGTGGCGGCATGCGCACTTTAGGCGGCGGATTTTTTCCGCCGGTTATCTTCGGCGACTTTTCTTCGGGCCGCGGTCCGTTTGGCGGGGGCTTCGGTGGTGGTGGCTTTGGTGGCGGCGGCGGGGGTTTCGGCGGATTCGGCGGAGGTTCCTTCGGCGGTGGCGGGGCCAGCAGCGATTGGTAAAATTTAAAATTTGCTTTTACGTTAACCTCTTCGTGCTATCAAAACCCGCATCTACTAAGTATACTCTTTTATTCTGATACAACTCTCCGGCTAAGTTTAATTGGAGCAGCATTGGTTGTTTGGTTCATTTACCTACCGGCAAAAGATAGCGGTAGTGTTAACCAGGTACCTCATTTTACAAACTTTACAATGCCCACTATTTTAAAAACGTATGGCTTGCGCTTCTTCTTTTTCAGCAACGAAGCCACCGATCCCGCGCATGTTCACGTGGAGAAAAATAATGCGTACGCCAAATATTACCTTTCACCGGTAGAGCATGCTTTTTCTTTTGCTTTTAATGCTAATGAATTAAGCCAAATCCGAAACCTAGTACAACAGCATCAATCGGTATTTTTAACGAAGTGGAATGAATTTATCGGCCAATAAGAAAATAGTTGTTACCGCTAACCAGGTTTGGTTTGCCGATCACAAATTATACGTTTTGCTCCACGATGGCCGCGAATTAGGCATTCCGCTGGAATGGTTTCCGAAATTAAGCAAAGCAACCGAGGCAGAACGCCAAAAATACCGCCTTATTGGGAACGGTATTGGTATTTGCTGGGAAAGTTTAGATGAAGATTTGTCGGTATCGGCACTGTTGTAGGTAATTGCTGCCAACTTTGAGCTATCGTCTACGCTTATTTTTAATTTTTTCGTTGGTATTCATCTGGTCGGCTATTACGCCCAAAGATTATTTTACCTGGCTTTTGGAAGTATTTCCGGCTATACTGGGCGTATTAGTCTTGTTTTTCACGCGGAAAACTTTTCCGCTTACGCGGCTAACGTATTTACTTATTTTAGGGCATTGCTGCATTTTAATGGTAGGCGGCCATTATACTTACGCCGAAGTACCGCTTTTTAATTGGTTAAAAGAAGCACTACACCAAACCCGCAATAACTACGACAAAGTGGGCCATTTTGCGCAAGGTTTTGTTCCCGCCATTATCTCCCGCGAGATTCTGGTGCGCAAACAGGTAATTAACCGTAGAAGCTGGTTATTCTTTATAGTAGTTACTATCTGTGTTTTTATTAGCGTATTATACGAATTTCTAGAATGGTTGGTAGCCGAACTCTCCGGCGAATCGGCCGATGCTTTTTTAGGGGCCCAAGGTTATGTGTGGGATACACAATCCGATATGCTTTTTGCCACAATTGGAGCTATTATGGCTTTACTTACCCTGAGCAAACTTCATGATCAACAGCTCAAAGCAATAATTTAGGCTAGGCCTTTTGTAACTGGTTTTTCCTACATTTCAAAATTGCTGGACTTCACGGAACAGATCAACTGCATCCACCTTATTTGCTGACACAAACTTACACGCTGGCTAAGGCAACTTTGCAGCCTTTTGCCCGAAAGGTACGGTTAAACCCAGGAAAGGAATGGCAATAAAAGTATCTACATCGGAGCCAGCCGGAAAAACCAAACCAAAATCCAGCCCTACTTTTTTAATAATGCGCCGGCCGCCCAGCGTTATTAAGCCAATAGAACCATCGCCGGTACCAATTAAATAATTTTCGGTTAATAAATAGCCCCGGTTGCCGGTCCGCAGCATACCACTTAAAGTAAAAGTAGGGGTGCGGCCCCAATCGCCGGCGGCATACCCGTAACCCAAACCTAAACTTACATTCTTATCGCGGGAACCAAAAGTAGAAATGCCGTACACAATGCCAAATCCTTCTGATTCTTCTCCTAAAACCGAACCAACTAAGGCTCCGGCACCCAAATTAAACTTATCTTTAACCACCGGAAAAGAAACTTTGGGCAGCAACCAAACGGGCGTAGATTCCCCAAATAAAAACAAGGGTACCGTACCAAGGCCAATCGAAACATTATCGGTAATACCCACACTCACTTGGTTTACCACCACCATTATATTCTGGTAATACCCTTCGCCGGCTCGCAAACCGTAACCATTCGGCGAAAAAAAATACCGGGTACTTTGGGGGTTCTCGAACCAATACGTCCCATTTTTTAAATTTTTCGCGTTTACGGCCGTAATGGTTTTAATATCCTGCCGCAATAACCGGATGGTTCCCAGCTTCTCGGTTTTTAACTGAATGGCGGTGGCATCTTGAGTCGCTATTTTACCTAGATATTCATTCCCATCGGTGGTTTCTACGCGGTACACCAGGGTGGTATCGGAGGCGGTTTGCGCCCAAACTTGGTGGGTTATGGTTTGTAAAAGCAAGGCGCCTAAGCTTACGAGTAATATTTTTAAAAAATGTTTCATCTTCTAATATTTATTGGTCAATAATTATGTGAAGCGCCAGTTAAGATGTTGATTAATTCTAGCAGTAATGAAACAAAGGCTTTGCCGGAATAAGTAATGATTTAATTGTATAAAATAGCTGAAATGAATAAGAAAATTAATCTTTGGTTATAATAGTTGAAGGGCTCTGTATAAACTGCTGCAGTCTTGAGCGCTAAATTTTAACTAGTTTACTCGTTTCGTTCTTCATCAGAATAAATTAATTATTGGCTAGTTCGGGAACTTAAACCTATTATGGCGCGGATTTACTGCTGTGACTTGTTTCTAGGTAAATCACAGCAGTAAATCCGCGCCATAGTTATTTTTAAAAAATCTTCAGGATTTTATAGCTAATCAGGCAGTAACGTTTCTGGCGAAAGCGCAGCTCTACTGATCGAACCGAAAACCGGCCCCGAAGGAAAACAACAGCAATTCCTCGCGCGAGTGTTGCAGCAGCAAGGAAAAAGCAAAGCGTTCGGCAACCGGCGCAATGTAAAAACCGCCACCGTACCCATCGTGCCAATTACCTTCGCTTTTGCCCTGGTACCACACGCGGCCCCGGTCAAAAAAAGCAATGCCCCCGTACCGGAAGGGCAAAAAGGCACTCTCTACTTCGCCCAAATGAAAACGCACTTCACTGTTAATGTAAAGACTGGCATCGCCGGCAAAGCGGTTTATCACGTAGCCCCGTAAGTTAGGGCGCAAACCCAGGGTGGTATATTTATAATAAGGCAGATTGTCGCCGTAGTTTCGGCCACCGCCTAATCGCAAAGCTAAAGTTACCGGTAAGTAAACCCGGCCCGTAGCGTAATAATCAATAAACCCTTCGGTGAGGCCATACGCTTTGCCATTATTTTTGATGGGTTTATAGGTATTGTGCCGCACAAACAAGCGAATACCCCGTTGCGTAAAAATAAGCTTATCGCGTAAATCCAGCACAAAGTCGGTGTTAAAGCCAATTAATTGTTGTTTCTGCGTATTTACCAGTGGCAGTTCGTTGTTGGGTTGGTCCAGGAAAGAATTATCCCGGAAATTAGTAGTAAGCGTTTCGAACAAAGGACCGATTCTAAAATAACTTTTTTGAAAAAACTGGCGCTGTACGAACACCGCCGACATCACGCCGCCGTAGCGGGCTTTGTAAAATTTATCGTCGTAAAGTTCTTCGTTTTTGCGGGTGTTGTTACCTAAACCAAAAAAATCGTACGTCCGGAAGTAACCACCTAAGTCCAAGTAGGCACCCACATCCCATGGGCCTATTACATGGCGCCACAAGGTGTTGGTGGTAAGCTGTAAATTTCCAAACTGGGTAGCTCGGGCGTTAAACGCGTAAATACTGGCAAAATCTTTTTTCCGGAAATGCTGCCGTTTATACGTTACTCCTAAAGCCAGGCCAATGCCGTCGCTTTGGTTGTAGATGATACTGCCGTTTGGGCTATAGGTGTTGTATGTAAACGAATAAGGGCTAAAAGAATTAATATCAGGAGCATCGGAAGTTAAGTTGCGGGCTTCTTTGCCTAGGTCCAGCTTGGTCGCTTTACTATCGTACACCACGGTGCTCTTGCCGTACCTTTTTACTGCCGATACATCACGGATACTATCCTGGCCATCGCCCCCAATTATTCTGATCCGGAGGCTAGCTTGAGTCTCACCGCTTACATCAAACACATCCTGGCCCCCTAAACCGTACAACCGAACCTCATTGGTCTCTTTTTTAAAAAACACACGATCAAAGTAAGGCTTACCCTGCGGCAAGTTAGTTTTATCGTCTTTCTGGAATACCTGTACCCGCACCTGGGCATTGGGCAAACGGTCAATTTTAAAATATTCGTTTTTGTTGGAGCCTACTACATCTACGTATTGGGCTAATGTTTCGTAATATTCTTGCAGCACTTCTGGCAACCGCGATCGACGGGCTTTTAATGTAGCGCCTATTTCCTGCCCCTGCCCTTTCGCAATTTCCGGCGGCATTTCCGCAATCGCTTTAGCAATCACGGCATCGGTGAAGGTATTTTGTAAATTTTTAGCTATATCAAGCCAATCTTGGCGGGTAAGTGAGGTCAGTAAAAACCGGTCCAGGTGGCGGGCAGGCCAGGTAAGACTGCGCAAGCCGCTTATTTCGGTATCAAAGTTCTGAATATTAGGTATGGCCCATTTCCGGTCGGCGAGCCAGGGTATCACGCCGTCCCAGCGCGAAAAAGCATGGTCCCGGTCGCGCGGAATGGGGCGGTACACCCACTGCGAATCAATTTTGTAACCCGCCCAACGCCAGTTATCCGGTTCGCGGCCCCAGTCACCGATAAAAATATCAAACGCCCGGGCCTTGCCAAAAGCCTGGGCATCTACGCGGTTGGCATGGTCGCGGTACAATTCGCGGTACAATTTAAAGCTGTTTCTTAAATTAGTAGCTCCTGCAAAGCCTGGTGTTTCGCCTTTGGCATCGCCGGGCTGTTCTTCCAACATCCCGAACAAATCCTGATAATTTTTGCGGTAAGGCCCTAAAACCCGGTCGTCGGCTAGTACATATAATTTGGGCTGCGCGTGTAAAATATCCGTAGAATCCAATAAACTGCTCACAATTAAAGCACCATAGGGCTGCTCCGTGGGGGTTATCTGGCGTAAAACATCGGTAACTACGGTATTGCGCAACTCCGACGGAATAGCGCCAATCGGGTCTTTATCTACAGACCGGAATACAAATCGCCGACCGTCGGCGGCCGTTAATTGCAGCGCCGTAGTTTGCCGCCCTCCGCTAAATTTAAGCGGTCGCAGTTTTTCCCTGGTTCGACTTAGATATAACAAAGGTACCTGCACGGGCTGCGTCCAACTTTTGCGGTATAACTGGCCAAAAAATTTTAATTTTAAAGCCGTGGCCGCATACTGCGGACCGGCAATTACCGTGGCTTTATTGCCGTTGGTGGTTACTTCTTCGGTGGTAATCGGGGCCGGAGCTTCCAGTTGAATACAAGGACCTACTTGTTTGTTTACCGGAATGGTTTTAGCTGGATTCGGGTCGCAGGCCGATTGAAATAATGTTTGTTTGGCCACGGCGGTGGCGGTACTTGGTTTGGTAAACTGGTAAAAAGTAGTAGTTATTTTTCCATCCGCGTAAATCATTACTTTGGCGTAGCCCGTTTCGGCTTTATTAAACAAACTTTCTATATTCTGGGCTACATGCCGCTTCTGAGAGAAACTGCCCGAAATCAGATGGTAGTTATTTTCCCGAGCGTTTAGTTGTAACGAGAAATCGTGGGCAGCAGCATAGATAAGCTGATCGTGCTCCTGAAATACCCGGTTCATGTTGGCGATAAAATTTTGATAGCCCGGGTTAGCCATATCGCGCGGCGTGCCGGTATTTTGCCGGTAAGAGGCGTATAAACTACCTAAACCCGGGAGCGGCAACCAGGTAAGCGGCTTTAAGCGGGTATTGCTAAACGGGAACAGATGCGTTCTTACCGGCACATGTCCGCCGTAAAAGCCATTAGATAGCACCGGATGATGCCCCACAATAATCACCTGGCGGCCATTGGCTTCTTCAATCGCGTTTTCTAAAGTTTCCAGAAACTCCACGTCCGATAAAATACCGCAGTCGGTGTCGGGTTCGGCGGGTTTGCGGTGCGGATGCATCCACCACTGGGTATTAATGGCAATTAAGCGTAAATTTTTCCCAATATCCCGGATTTCTGGCCCCGGGCAGCCATTGCCGGGTAATAATACTTGCGCATTGGTTTGTTGTTTTTTAATGTATTGTTCCAGCCGGCGTACATCGTCCAGGCCTTCTTTGCCGGAGTTATCCCAGTCTTTATCGCCGGGTACCAGGTACAGTTTGCCACGGGTTTTGGTGAGTTGCAGCAACTGGTTAATTTTGCGGTTAGCCCCGGCGTTTAATCTTTTGCCAATACCGCGGTTGGTTGCTATATCGCCCAGATGCACTACGGTAAATGGATTCTTCTCGGCATCTAATGCTTTCTGAAAAGCCTGTAAATGCGAAGTAGGAATAGTAGAAGTAGCGGTATTTCCTAACAAGTACACCACCTGCGAAACAGAATCGGTTGCTTGTGCATTTGCTTGCAATAAGGCCGAGAAGCCGAGGAAATAAGTCAGGAGTAATTTTTTCAGCATATTGTGTTTTGCGAGCCGGCTTAGGGAAAGACCGTCATTATTTGCTTCTGTTCAGGAAATCAGCAATCGTTTGTATTTTAGTTGATCCAATATTATCTAATTCCAGTAAATCTTTATCGCCCGTTAATAAATAATCCGCTTTACCATCCACTGCCAGAGAAAGCAGAACATTGTCTTTACTATCGCGGCATTTTTCTATGTTAGAAGTTATCGTAATTAGTTCCGCATGGGTATCAAGAACATCCATTAACACCTGAACATCTTTTTGTTTAAAAAATTTTTTAAACTTTGGGCGTTGCGTAACGTGTATAAATTCGTTTAACAATTCTTGACTGAATAATAATTGAACTTTCTTTGAGTAATTAGCCTGTCAATGGTATTTAAACTTTTAGTAATCAGAAAGCTGATCCAAAGATTAGTGTCTATAATAGTTTTATTTGGCTTATTGGCCATAACGCTTGCGACGGACTAACTCTACTTCTTTTGTTATATCTTCTAAGCTGGGAGCATGGTTAGCTTTACTTCTTAATTTTTCAAGAACTTCCGTAAAGCTGTTACTCGCCTTAGTATCGATAGTAATAAGATTTAAATCCGCTAAATTTTTTAAAATTTTTAATGCTTTCGGATTTAATATTTCTACTCTTAATTTTTCCATAATTTAAATATACGAAATAGTGGTAATAGGTTCGGTATGCCTCTTACGAGTACGCCTAACGGTCTCGTTCATGAGACACGCTAGGGCGTCGGCCGAAGCGTGACTTATGCACCTTATTGGGGAAAGGCTTTTTATTTCCATCTCCACCTTTCAGGATTTGGTAATTGAGCTAAATCATTATCGATGTCAAGCCAGCCTCCATAAATATTTTTAAATAGAAGTTTATGTTTTTCAGTTTTTACTTCTACTCCAGCAATCATTCCTTGCTTTATCAGAAATCCGTTTCCTTCTATGACAGGCTCTAAGAATTCAGCTATCCTGATATTTTTAATTTTTTGGTTAACAAATTGATTCAACTCATCTGCTGCCTTGAGCCCATTAAGTACATACTCACTAAAATCAAGTCCAAAATCAGTTTCTATTGAAAATTCAGTTGTTAATTTTATACCTATCGCGTTCCCGTCATTAGTTGCTGCCAAAACAAGTTTGTCAATTTGGCTTTCAAGGGAAAGTATAATTGCATAGAGACTATAAAATTCATAGTCGGATTGGAAGTCAATCCTTTGAATCTTTGTAATTATTTTGCCTATTAAATGTTCGAACGAATTCATTTAGAAATAAAAAATATTGCTTGTAAAATGATGACTTTCCCATAGCCTGCAATTTTACTTTAAAGTAAACCCGGACTTAAGCATTTTCGTGTATGTCTATTCGGAACCTACTTCCGTCATATACGGAATTTGCATACCTTACAGATACACGATACCTTTATAGCATGAGCGAACGAAGCAAAAAATTATTTCTCCTGGATGCCATGGCCCTCATTTTCCGGGCGCATTTCGCGTTTAGTAAAAATCCGCGCATTAATTCCAAAGGCATGAATACCGGGGCCGCCCTGGGTTTTACCAATACTTTATTCGAAGTTTTATCCAAAGAAAAACCCACCCACATTGGGGTAGCCATGGATGGTCCGGCCAAAACCTTCCGGCACGAAAACTTTGTGGAGTACAAGGCCAACCGGCAAGCCATGCCCGAGGATATTGGTGTAGCCATTCCGTACGTAAAAAAAATAATCGATGCCTTTAATATCCCGCTGTTAATGATGCCCGGCTTTGAAGCCGACGACCTGATAGGTACGCTTTCCTGCAAAGCCGAAAAAGCCGATTTTGATGTGTACATGATGAGCCCGGATAAAGATTTCTGCCAGTTGGTAACCGACCATGTGTACTTATATAAACCGGCATTTTTAGGCAATGGCGTCGATATTCTGGACGTGCAAAAAGTGTGTGAGCGCTGGGAAATCAGCAACGTAAAGCAAGTAATTGATATTTTGGGTTTGCAAGGCGATGCCGTGGATAATATTCCCGGTATACCGGGTATTGGCGAGAAAACCGCCAAATCGCTCATTCAAAAATACGGCTCCGTGGAGAATTTAATTGCCCACGCCGACGAACTCAAAGGCAAGCAGCGCGAAAACATTATTCAGTTCGCCGAGCAAGGTTTGCTTTCGAAGGAGCTAGCCACGATTCATTTAAATGTGCCGATTGAATTTGATGAAGCGGCGTTGGAATATACCGGACCAGATGTAGAAAAACTGCGTGCTTTGTTTGATGAACTGGAATTTCGGCAATTAGCGACTCGCATTTTAGGTACGCCTTTATCAACACCGGCTGCCAAAACGCCCGCGGCTAAAGCTACCTTGGTAAAAGGCAAAAAATCAGACCAGCAATCGTCGCTCTTCGAGGAAATGGACGAGTTGTTTACGGAAAACGGCACGGCCACGACCGAAGAAACCAGCGTTCCCGCCGTCCGGAGAACTATTACCAGTACCCACCATGATTACCATTTAATTAACACCCCCGAGTTGCGGGCCAGCCTGGTTTCGTATTTAGAAAAGCAAAAAGAATTTTCGTTCGATACCGAAACCAACAGCATTGATGCTATTACCGCTAAATTAGTGGGCATGTCGTTCTGCTATATTCCCGGCGAAGCGTATTACGTGCCCGTACCCTTGGATAACGAAACGGAGTACAACGCCATACTGGACCAGTTCCGGGGCGTGCTGGAAAATGAAAAAATTAAAAAATAGGCCAAAATATTAAGTACGACATTCTGGTGATGAAAAGCCAGGGCGTAACGGTACGCGGCCCCTTGTTCGATACCATGGTTGCGCATTACTTGCTGGAGCCCGACATGCGCCACAACATGGATTTACTCGCCGAAACGTATTTGCATTATACCCCCATTTCCATTACGGAGCTCATCGGCAAAAAAGGCAAAAAGCAGTTGAACATGAGCGAGCTGAGCCCGGAAGAAATTTACGAATATGCCTGCGAAGACGCCGATGTAACCCTGCAATTAAAAAATTACTTTGCGCCGCTCTTAGAAAAAAACAAAGTCCGCAAACTGTTCGACGAAGTAGAAAATCCATTGATTCCCGTTTTAGCCGCCATTGAGTACGAAGGCATTTCCATCGACGGCAACGCTATGGCCGAATCGTCGAAAGAACTGGCCGGTTATATTTCCGACATCGAAAAGCAAATTTACCAGATGGCCGGCACTACGTTTAACATTGGCTCGCCCAAACAGCTCGGCGAAATCTTATTCGATAAATTGAACCTAACCGGCGATAAAACTAAAAAAACTAAAACCGGCCAGCACGCTACCGGCGAAGAAGTATTATCGAAACTGGCGGGTCAGCACGAAATTGCCCAGCTTATTCTGGACCACCGGCAATTAACCAAGTTAAAATCGACGTACATCGATGCCTTGCCGCAGTTAATTTGTGCCCGCGACGGTCGCGTGCATACGTCGTTTAACCAGGCCGTAGCCGCTACGGGCCGTTTGAGTTCTACCAATCCCAACTTACAAAATATTCCGATCCGGACGGAAAAAGGCCGGGAAATCCGGAAAGCGTTTGTGCCCCGCGATGGCAGCCATTTACTTTTATCCGCCGATTATTCGCAGATTGAACTCCGCATTATGGCCGATTTCAGCGGGGATGCTACCATGAAAGAAGCTTTTCAGAAAGGCTTGGATATTCACGCATCTACCGCGGCTAAAGTGTACCACGTGGGTTTAGACGAAGTAGATTCGGATATGCGCCGCAAGGCCAAAACCATCAATTTTGGCATTATCTACGGCATTTCGGCTTTTGGCTTAGCCGAGCGCCTGCGCATTCCGCGCCGCGAAGCCGTGGAGATTATTGATGCCTACTGGCAGGAGTTTCCGGCGGTAAAGCAATACATGGACAGTGCCATCAACAGCGCCCGCGAAAAAGAATACGCCGAAACCATTCTGGGCCGGCGTCGTTACCTCCGCGACATTAACTCCCGTAACGCCAACATTCGCGGCTACGCCGAACGCAATGCCATTAATGCCCCCATCCAAGGAACGGCGGCCGATATTATTAAAATTGCCATGATCAACATCCATAACTGGATTGAAACCGAAAAGCTGCAAACCCGCATGATTCTGCAGGTACACGACGAATTGGTGTTTGATGCCCCCAAGGAGGAACTGGGCATTATTCAACCAAAAATTGCCGAACTCATGAAAACAGCCTTACCGTTGAGCGTACCGATGGAAGTAGGTATGGGCGTCGGCGAGAACTGGCTGGCGGCACATTAAGGCTTTCTTTACAGCTAAGATAAAATTTAAAATTTTTAAATTTCTTAACACACTTTGTCCTTCCGGAAGAAACTGTTTAGCTACGCAGCAGAATATTTTCTCCGGAAGGACAGAAGGTTTTAACTTATTATAACCAGGCACTTATCTTGCCCAGCGGTGCTCTAAATGAAAGCTCTTACTAGCTGCTGCCTCTAACAGCAAATGTATCATTCCGGGAAATAGCTTTTTAAAAAAATAGCCCGCTCGAATGTACCGGGTTTGGTTACAAAGCTGTAAATTCCGGATGAAATACTTTGAATAAACTTTCTCAGTAAAATAACCAAACATGCAACACACATCCAATACCAGCCGGCGTGATTTTATTAAAAAAACGGGTCTACTCACGGCAGGTCTTGGCCTGGCCGGAACCAGCGCTTTAGCCGGTTTAGAAGCTACTGCCCGCCAAAAGAAAAACAAGTTACCTAAGTGGAAAGGCTTTAACCTGCTCGACTTTTTTTCGCCGGACCCCACGAATACCCGCAAAGCTACACCCGAAGAATATTTTAAATGGATGGCAGGTTGGGGCTTTGATTTTGTGCGGTTACCCATGGCTTACCCGTATTACTTAAATTTTGATCGCAGCCGCAATATTACGCCCGAAGAAGTTTATAACATCGACGAAAAACAAGTAGATCAGATTGACCATCTGGTGCAGTTGGCGCATAAATACAACATGCACGTTAGTTTAAATCTGCACCGGGCACCCGGCTACTGCGTAAATGCCGGCTTTAACGAACCCTATAATCTCTGGACCGACGAAGAAGCGTTAAAAGCTTTTTGCTTTCACTGGCAAATGTGGGCGAAGCGGTACAAAAATGTGTCGCCTAAAAAAATAAGTTTTGATTTGCTCAACGAGCCCAGCATGCGCGACGACATGAACGACCAGCACTCTAAACGCAGCGCGGTACCCGGCGAAGTTTACCGCAAAGTAGCCAAAGCTGCTTCGGAAGCTATTCGCGCCGAAAACAAGAAACATTTGGTAATCGCCGATGGCAACAATACCGGCTCCACCGTTATCCCCGAGATAACCGATTTAAACATTGCCCAAAGTTGCCGGGGCTACAATCCGGGCATTATTTCGCATTATAAAGCGCCCTGGGCCAATAAAGATCCCGAAAACTTACCCGAACCCAAGTGGCCGGGCCAGGTAGGCGATAAATATTTGAGTCGCGCTTTGCTGGAAGAATTCTATAAACCCTGGATTGAGCTGGTGAAAAGCGGCGTAGGCGTACATTGCGGCGAATGCGGTTCCTGGAACAAAACCCCGCACGAGGTATTTTTAGCTTGGTTCGGCGACGTATTAGGCATTTTGTCGGAGAACGATATCGGCTTTGCCGTATGGGAATTTAGCGGTGACTTTGGGGTCTTAAATTCTGGCCGGGCCGACGTGGCTTACGAAGATTGGTACGGCCAAAAGCTCGACCGCAAAATGCTGGAATTATTGCAGAAGGTGTAAAGTTAAAATAATACTATAAACGGCGGTAGCGGCTGTTACATGGGGTGGGCATTTACGGAATGGTATTCAAACTGTCCGATTTTTAAGGGTACTTACATGGCTATGCATGGTTATGCGCTGCTTTTATTGTTTTTACAATTGTTCGTCAATAAATTGCTCAAGATTTTTCTAAAATATCTTTTGTTGTTTGATTACTAAGTTGTTCTGCTAATCCGATGAGAAGTCCTTCTGTTCCCCGGATATAGCAAAGGCGGTAAATGTTCTCATAGTTAACCACTTCCCCAACGAGTTCAGCACCTTGATTAACGAGTCTGGATAACAACTCATCCAGATTATCTACCCGAAACATGATACGGAGATAACCAAGTGCGTTTACGGGAGCTTTTCGGTGGTCGGCTATAGTAGCAGGAGTGAGAAATCGGGAAAGTTCAAGTCTGCTGTGGCCGTCGGGAGTAACCATCATAGCAACCTCTACCGACTGATCTCCAAGTCCGGTAACACGTCCTGCCCATTCTCCTTCAACCATCGAGCGTCCTTCAAGTGTCAGACCGATTTCGGTGAAAAAGGAGATTGCATTATCCAAAGATTCTACGACAATGCCGACATTGTTCATTTCTATCAAGTTACTTTTTGCCATTACTTTTTTATAGGTTCTGTTTAGAATTTCGTGCTAAAGTTGCGCCTAACAACGTACTGGACTATGGCGCGTTTTAATGCGCTAAAGTTCAGTACGTTGTTAGGCGCAACTTTAGTTATTTTTTCTTCAATTTTCACTTCTATATAATTTTTAAGTGATTCGTACATTCGGCTTTCTATAGAATTCATTTTCTTATCAATCGTATCTTCAACTTCAATTGTTTTATAAATTTGAAATCCAATCAACAGCGTGACTAAAAAGAAAGCACACCAACCATTACGCCTAATAAATCTGCACCATTCACAGTAATATCATCGGATTTAAAAATAGATAAAATTAGAGATGTTATAGAAATTGCTACTGAGATAAAGCTTAAAATAAAATTTCTTCTATTAATTTTTTTATAGGTATTTTCAATTTCACATGCAATATCAAAGAATATTTCTCCAATTCTTTTTGCGGTATTCTTACCAGAACGTGTTTCCTCTACAACTTGTTAAGACCTCCTTTTTAAATTTTCAATATTGAATTCCATACTTTAATCTTAGTTTATTGATTTTCATTTTTTTCATTTATATTTTACCTTGACATGTAAATATATAATTTAGAATATACTTTTAGTTGTATTACGCCTAACAGTTAGTATAAAAAACGTAGCATCCCAAAGAGTGCTATGCTTTTTATGCCTTGTTGTACGACGTGCTTTTTTATCTCAATGCCCTCTTATTTACTGGAATATTAATTATACCAGCTCCATCGACTAGCGATTTATTATTCTCTAATACAACTTTAACGACAACAGTGAATTCAGGCCAATCTTTACCTTTTAAGGTTACGAATCCGCTTGAATCCTGACTCGAAAATATAAAACCTTCATCTGGATAATCTTGGGCATCAAAAATTGGGTCGAAATCTAAACCAATTTCTGGGTCAGCTTTATCCGCTGAATCTAAAAGGCTTTCATATCTATTCTTAAAATTATTTGTTAACAATTGATTGCGTTTTATCCAAGTAGTATCGTTTGAAGGAGGAGACTTAGGAGTACAATAGTCTGCATAATCATTCATAAACTTCAATGCTACACTAACATCAGGAGCTAAACTCGAATTAGTTGATTCTGTGTGTATGTGAGTCTCTGTCTTGTTGTTTGTCGATGGGTTACATGAAACTCCTAGTATAATAAACATGAAAAGGCAAATAAATTTCATTCTATGAATCATATGTGTTCTAAAAACCGCCTTACATTACGCACAACGTCTAGTGCATGAGGCGTGCAAGGCCGTTGGCCGAAGCATGGCTTATGCACCTTGTTGGTGGAAGTGCTTTTTTAATTCTTTTCTTTTCTAAATATCATTACAGAACCTTCATCAGGGTCCCCATATTTAAAGATGACCCCGTTGGCTTTGTTTTCACCTAATAGCCCCGCATATCTGATTTCTTCAGGTATTGAATCTAATGTTATTCCCCAATGTTTTTTAATGCCGCTTGAGCCGTAATCAACACTTCCTATTGTTTCTAGCATCCATTTCCCTTTTTTTGAAATGCCGTTAATGTAGTTATATTCATCATTGGCAGAAACTCTAAAATAAGGTATTTCTTTTATCTCGTAGGTTTTATCTGCTTTGATGATAATCATGGGCCTGCGGCTTTTGATTTTATCATTGTCCAGATTATAGTTTACAGTTTGTTTATCAAATTTATAAACTCCAACTACATCCTCTAATCTTGGTTCTTCTGTGAAATATTCATCCGCATATGGGCTATATAAGCAGCCTGATAGTAGAATCAATAAGATACAGAACAGAAATAGGTTTCTCATTTTTTAGTATTTGCATTACCACCAACTCGCAGCTAAACGGAGTTATTCCATATATACTCCCAAATTAGCAGGATAAACGGAGTAAGTTCCGGTTATCTGCCTTATAATCAAAGAAAGATAGTCCACTTAAAATGTTTCGCCTTGTTGGCATGAGCTTTTTTCGGTTAATTCTGCTTTAATTTAGTAAATAAACTTAATAGCCATTACTAGATATTCTATAACACACAGGTTCCTTAAGGTAAATTACTTGCGTATTACATAACTATTGAAAATGAAATAAAGAGAAAAATATATTATCTGCTCGGTGTAAATTTAAAATTCATTCGCTAAGGTCAGCCAATGGGTCTGCAATAACAACTAGTAGCGGTTCTCGTTGAAAAGAAAAGGCCGTAAAAACGGAAAGCCTCCCGCAATAACTTACGGGAGGCTTTCTTTAAATTACAACAAACTTACCATTCTGATTAGTTTTCCAACAGAAGCTTGCGATGGGTGAACCAGATTTTACTAGCAGATTTGTTTAACCAAAATCTACCAGAAGCTCGATTACCGGCAATTTTACAGTCTGGAATTTACCAATCTTCTTTTAAGTTGGTTATATCTTCTTTAACGGGCTTACCGGAGCTTGGGTTACAAAATCAGGCAAAAAATCTTACTTCATTTATTTGGTTCTTTCGCCTTATCAGGCCAGGGTTACTTTAATTTTTAAATTTTCGCCAGGATACAGCTCGGTTAAGGAGTACGTTTCGTTATAATACTTAATATTAGCCAGGAGAAACGGTTATTAGTGGGTTTTGAGTTAAGAAAAAGGTAAAGGCGCTATATTTTAGGGTAGGCACTCCTGGCCGTAAATACCGGTAATATTACTTTAGCAAAAGCAGATGCACTAGCTTAACCGGCTAGATGTAGGGCCATAATATTCATCTTAAAGCTTAATGAATCTATTTGCAAAACACTATCCTGCACAAATTGGTAGTGATGGCTCCGGTAGAATTGCAGGGCCCGTTCGTTTAAATGCCAGACCGCTAACCAGAGTTCTTTAAAGCCTTCGGCTTGGGCTGTTTCGTGGCACTTTTGTAGTAAGGCGCTACCCGCCCCGGTCCCGACAAATTGTTGTAACACGTATATTTTTTGCAATTGTGCCTGCTGATCAGGGCTTTCGCTCTCGTGGTAAGCATGAAAGCGTTTCATTTTTAAGTAACCTACCGGGCCCGTAGAGGTGTCGGCCAATAAAAAATAATTAGCGGGTTTCTGTAAACTATCCCGAATTTTAGTGGGGCTAAAAGTGTGGTTTAAATACTTTTCCAGAATGACCGCCGGAAATAATTTACCAAAAGTTTCGGCAAAGGTAACTCGGCCAAGCTGCGCAATCTGGTCGGCGTCGGCGAGCGTTGCTTCCTTTATAGTTACCGCCATACATTTCATAGTATACTAAGTGAAGCTGTTTCGTTCAGGCAATTTTTTTAAATTTAATCGCTGCAATGGGTTAATTATACGCATTTTACCAGATACCCGCCGTAGCTGGTTTGAGTCTTTTGGTACTTATTCTTGAGATAAAGATAAACCTATCTTTTTAGTCAACAATAAATTATCCGAAGCTATTCTGTGCTATGTAATCTGATAATTACTTTTGATAACTCAACCTGGTGCCTGCTTTTTTAATTTTTAAGCAATTTCCCGGCTTTATCTTCTAAAATATAAGCGTAGATTTTACGCGCAACCACAGGCTACAGGATTTGCAGATTCCGAACCATTTGCTACGGGGTAGCCATCGCGTTTCCACCAATCCAGGCCGCCAATCATTTCTTTGGCTCTAAAGCCTAAGCCAACCAATTTAGCGGCTCCTTTGGTACTGGCATTACAGCCAATGCCATCGCAGTACACCACTATTATTTTGTCTCGGGGCAGTAAGGCGGTAGTTTCCTGATTGATTTCTTTGTGCGGGATGTTCCGGGCACCCGGTACGTGTTCCAGGGTAAAGCGGGCACGGGAGCGGGCATCCACTACCACAAAATCCGCAATGCCTTCCTGCCTGTCGTGGTACACATCCGACGGGTCCGATTCGTAACATAGTTTATTATAAAAAAAAGCTAATGCCGATGAGGTATCGCCGGGAACGAACTGCGCCACCCGGCCGCTCGGTATAAGCTCGGTTTTTTTTAAAAAATTTAGTTTCCAGGAGCGTTCAGATTTTAGTTAAATGTATGTTTTAAATTTGGGGCAAGCGAGTACCGTTATAGCAGAAAAAAACAAGGCCAATTTTTACCAGAGATTCAAAGCATGAATTTCTTGAAGGCTGAAACCGGGCGCTAAATCTTGAAAATCGCCTTTTCACCCCGGTACCTAGCTTTTCTCCTGATTCTCCGGGTTCAGAAAATTAGGCTTTTTAACTAACCTGCTTTCTCCCGAAGAATCCTGGTTTAATTTCTAATTTTGTTTTTCCACTACGATCAAGGGTACGTTTGAAGTAGATTTTCTTTTTTGCCGGCTTAGTTTTTTAGTTACATTCCAGCGTTCTACGTAACCCGGTTGGCCGTTTACTTTTACAATTACCCAACGGTCATTAAATTTCCGCACCATTTGTACCTGATCGGTTAGTTGTAGTAAGCCCATCACTTCGGCGCGGTAAGCGGGTTGTTTGTAAAATTTAGCATTTTCGTGGCGTACGTAAATAGTAGGATAGGTCTGGGCCAAAACCCAACCTGTTTGAATAATGATCAAAGCGGTAATCCAGAGCTTTTTCATGGTTTGTTCTGATTTAATAATTGTTGTTATTTTTCACTAAAACTATTACTAAATTGGCTCACTAATAAGTACCAAATACCGCAAAAACAATAGAGCCAATTATGAGCAAGAATGCCCACCAAATTTCCTTAGCCGGGATAAAAGTAAGCCGGCATGGCGAGCAGCCCATGCACCAGCAACTCTACGAAAGCATCCGGGGCGCTATTTTGGGAGGCCGGTTAAAAGCCGGCGAGAGAATGCCCGCCAGTCGGGTATTCTGCGAAGAGTTAGGCATTTCGCGCAATATTGTTTTGCTGGCTTTTGAGCAATTAGCCCTGGAGGGTTATTTAGTGGGGCGTACCGGTTCGGGCACCTTTGTGGCCAATACCTTACCGGATGCCCTTTTACGCATTAAATCCCGTAAGAAAGAGCCGCCGATACACACCGAATTATTAATAAATACCGAAGCCGATATAAACCCATTGCCTTTACCACCCGATTTGCTCCGGCGCAACAGCACCAAAGAAGTTATTAAACCGTTCCAAACGGCTACGCCTTCTTTCAATGATTTTCCTTTTGCTGTTTGGGCTAAGATTGCGGGTAAAGTGTTGCGTTATTTTAATTTAGCGCATTTAGGCTACGACGATGCCGCCGGGTATTTACCGCTCCGGAAAGCCATTGCCAATTATTTACGGGTGCATCGGGCGGTAAACTGTACCGCGGAACAGATTATTATTGTAAATGGCTCGCAGCAAGGATTAAACTTAATCGGGCAAATATTGCTGCCGCGCGGCGAGGAATTCTGGTTGGAAGATCCGGGTTACCATGGCGCCCGCGCCGCCTTGATTAATGCCGGCGGCAAATGCTGTCCTGTTCCGGTAAGCGCTCCCGAGGGCCTGGATTTAAATTACGCCATCAAACATTATCCCCAGGCCCGCATGGCTTATTTAACGCCTTCGCACCAGTATCCATTAGGCGGTACCATGCCGGTTTGCAAAAGATTAGAGTTGCTCGATTGGGCGAATAAAAACCACATGTGGCTGATTGAAGATGATTACGATAGCGAATTCCGGTACACAGGTAAACCGTTGGCTTCGCTGCAAGGATTGGATAAAGGAGGCCGGGTTATTTATTTGGGAACATTTAGCAAAGTTTTATTTCCGGCTTTGCGCATTGCTTACCTGGTTTTACCTACTTTGGTCCTGGCAAACCACTTCCGGTTGCACAAAGCCATGCTCGACCGGCAGCATCCCTTACTGGAACAACTTATTCTAACGGATTTTATTCAGGAAGGCCATTTTACCCGGCACTTACGCCGCATGCGCCTGCTTTACAAAAAACGGCAGGATGCTTTATTAAGCAGTTTACACCTTTACGCCCCCAACCTCACCTACTCCAACATGAACGATTCGGGGATGCAAAGTCTGGTTTGGCTACCGGAGCATTTATCGGATAAAGCCGTTTCGGAGCTACTGCGGCAAGAAGAAATTATTGCCCCGCCTTTATCGGATTATACCGTTACCCATTTTAAGAAACCAGGCTTATTGCTCGGTTATTCTTCTTTCACCGAAGAACAAATTACCCAAGGCATCCAAAAATTTGCCCGCCTTGTAAATGGTTTGCTTTAAACGCCGGTTGTAGATTTTTGCTTGCATCCGCTACGCTTGCATCTTCTTTATTCAAAAAAATTTAAAATTAACCGCCAGGCATTTTTCATTTACCATGTACCAGGCATTATTAACCAGCATACTTTCCTGATGATACTGCTTGATGAAACAATTTTGCTGCGGAGCGAAATAGGTTTCTCCTGAACAACATTGCCGCTATACTTTTTAATTTTTTTTAATTTTGAAGGCTGTTTAACAAGCAGTTTTAGCCAGGTTCAATACTTTATCTATTCTGCTAATTAATTAGTCAAATAACTGATAAAGAAGTTTACTTTAAAGAGAGCTTGAAAATTTTACTAGGTACAACCGGACCTTCTATTTTGCCGCCGGGTTGTACTTTTTGTACCTGGCTGTTAGCAATATAATAGAAATCGTCGCCCACAATGGCCCCCGTGGTAGGCGTGTTAAACTGCGGGTTTAACGATTCCAGAATTTGGAAATCAGTCATGGTTTTTGCAGTAGAGTCAAGAGCTATTTTAATAATGCGCTCGGCGCTTTCGCCGTGTACGGTAAAAGCATTCTGGATGCCAATTAAGTAATCTTGTTTGTTTTGAGTGTAGAAGTATAAACCATCGATGCCGCCGGTGCGCCGTTGGTTATTTGTTTCCAGTTTCGTCAGAATTCTAACTGCCCGGTCGTAAACCAGGATGCCGCCAAAACTGGCCACATACAAATAACGCTCGTCTCGGGATAACGTCAGGCCATTGGGGTAAATAGTACGACTAATTTCAGGTATTCGCACCAAGGAATCTTGCAAAGGGGTAATCTGGTAAACCGAGCCGGTAGTACTATTGGTAACAAAGGCGGTACCATCCTGCGCCAGAACGATGTCGTTAAAAGTGTTTACTTGGCCGGGAGCAGGAGCCGGCAATAAGTATTTTTTTAAAATTTTTCTGGTAGCTAGGCTGTATTTATACACGCCGCCTTTGCCCGCTTCCGGACCAGCATCGGTATTGTGACAAACCCATAGTTCCTGCTTTTTAGCATTTGCTTTTAACCCTAAAACGCCGCCTAAATCATCCTGTCCCCGGGCAATAAATTCTGCTACCGGAACATCTTTTTTCACCTGAATTATTCTGTTTTGCGCGTAGCTCCCCACGTAAAATGCTTGGTTACCGGCATTGTAGGTCATTCCTTCCGGTATAAAAGCGGCCTCGGGCAAAGTAAAATACAGCGTACTGTTGCGTATGGGTTTTAAAAATAATTCTGCCTGCTGTACCAAGGGAGTAAATGCCGGATTAGTGGCTAAAATTTTAAATGTTTCTTCTTTTTGAAAATCAAAGGGGAAACGGTAATAATTAACTTGTTTTAAAAGCTCTAAAGCCTCGGTTACCTGATTATTGCGGGTGTACGCTTTGGCTAATTCGTACATAAAATCGGGGTAGTTCGGCAGCAATTCATTCGCCTTTTTCATGTCGGCTAAATAAGCTAAATAATTTTGCTGGCGGGCTTTCTCGCGGGCTTGGGCAAAAAGGGCGAAGGGATCTTGGGCCACACTAGGGTAGCAAACGCCAATCAAGAGTAACAAGAAACCAAGTAACTTCATACATTCAGAAGATAATCATGCAGCCTACAAAGAGCACTAGCTTAAATATAGTTAAATACGATTTGTTAGCTTTATAGAAAAATAAAAATGATTGTAGCAAAACCACTACTAGGTATAGATATTTTACCTTACCAAAATGAAAAAGGCTTACCAAAACGATAGGGATCCGTTTTACTTTTTAAATTTGGCTACGTAAAATCAACAATTAATTACCTGTAAATCAATAACAAACAACAAGTACTTCGTAAAAATGACCCTTGGTATTAAAGTTGGCATGCATTAAAACCAGAAGGTTACAATTTGGCCTTCTGCTTCAATTAAGTTTTGCATTATAGCTAACAAAATCATGGTACTAGCCGAAGAAATAATATTTTTTAATAACAACCAACAAAAACTAGCCAATGCGTATCCTCATTGCTTTTTAATCATTAAAGGGCAGCGGGTATTTGGTGGATTTTCCAGTATTATAGAGGCCTATACTTCAGCCCTGGACCAATTCGAAATCGGCACTTTTCTGGTCATTAAAACTTTGCCCGTAATACAGCAAACTGGTAAGCCCAAAATGCTGGTGCGTCCTTCCTTTTTCAGAAGCCTTTTGCATGGGTTTATTCCTGCAAAACGCCAAGCAGCCTGGCAGTAAAGCTTACATCATTTAAGTATTAAAAGGAAATCTGCCCCATGCTGCTAAGCTGAAAATGGGCAGGGTTTAAGCATTTCTTTCATTTATGAAACTACAGTAAATTTTGCTGAAGCGGATAACAGTAATTTTTAAAATTAAGCTTGGCTTTCGATGATTTGCAGGGTTTTAAGATCCTTGGTTCCGTGAAAGAATTTAGCCAGCACTTTTTGAAAAACCGGGTGCGCATTAGGTATCTGCGAAAATAAAGTCATCGAAGATTTCAACTTTAAATCGTCTGGGTTGCCGAAAATAGCGGTAGCATTGTTGCTGGTTAATAACAGCAAAGCTTCGCAAATCTCAATCAAGCGTTTACCTAATACCGGGTGCTTTACATAGGCTTCTGCTTCGGGAATATTCGTAATAGCGTAAACCCGCGAAGTTTCGCTGTAACCCAAGCCTTGTATTTGCGGAAAAATGTACCACATCCAATGGCTTTGTTTTCGACCTCGCTTTATTTCGGCTAAGGCAATGGGATAGTCTTTTTCCTGGGCGGTAATAAAGCGTTGCAAGTTGTTTTCGTGCGTCATAAGGTGGTTCAGAATTTTGTGTTACATACAAAGTGCACCAATGTTACGTAAGAATAATAAGAAGAGATAAAAACATATTTTGGCCCGGAAAGGCATAAAAAAAGACTGCTGGTTTATGTATACCAACAGTCCGCGAGAGGCAGCTTATTTATTACTAATTTTTATACTTGCCCAGAAGCAAGTAGATCATCCAGATTTTCCAAGCCCATGGTAAATCCTTCTTTAAAGCCCATCTGAATAACTGTTTCTAAATCCGAAAAATTGTCGTACGTTATCGTAATAGTTACCAAGGTCATTTCCCCAGATTCGGAGAACTGGTTATACCAGTTAGATCGCGGAAAATCCGGATTAACAGCGCCCTCTGCGTCGCAAAAAGCATCTTGCGCAGCATAGTTTTGCAAGGAAGTAATTGCTTTATAATCAGCGCGGGCCCAATGTTCCTCGCCTTCTGGTCCAACCATGGCGTAGAGCCAGTAACCCCCTTCTTTAAAATCCAAATGCTTGGTTTTAGCTTGCCAAGGCTTAGGCGCCCACCATTGGTCGAGCAATTGGCTTTCGGTCCAGGCGGCCCATACTTTAGTTAAAGGGGCGGCAAACTCTCTTTCTACCTTAATTTGGTTATTTTCCTTGTCTACGGAAAAATTCATTAAAACGCTACTTTTCATTTGGTTTAGAATTTAGGTTAAGTAATACTTGGTCCAATTGATTAAAGCGGTCTTCCCAATGTTTTTTAAATTGGTTTAGCCATTGATCGATTTCCTTCATTTTTAAAGGATTGAAATGATAATAAATTTCTCGCCCTATCTTTTCCTGTTTTACTAAATCGCATTCGGCCAAAACAGTAATGTGCTTCGATACCGCTTGCCGCGTAGAGTCGAAGTGTTCGGCTAACGCGTTAGGAGTCATGGCCTGCGACGCAATTAAAACCAGAATAGCGCGCCGCGTTGGGTCGGCTATTGCCTGAAAAACATCTCTTTTCATGTTAACAATTCTTAATGCGCAACTGCATGGTTGCAAATATATACGCAATTAATCGGTTGCGCAAGAATTATTTAAATTTTTCGCTGAGCAAAATATCCGGGCTTTAAGCTACGCCGCTAGCATGATTATGCCATTATTAAGTATTGCTAGTCGAATTAAATTAAGGCAGGGAGATGATCAAACAGGCAATTTGCTACACAAACTTTTTGGGAATGCTACCCGATTTTCTGTTTATACATTAAAAAAGCCCCCGGATAAAAACCAGAAATCTGATTTTATCCGGGGGCTTTGCTATAATTTAAACTAACTAGCTGGGTTTTTATTAATTAAGCTGCCAACCAACCGTACTTTGCAACAACGTAAATTAAAGGCTAAAAAGATAAAGATTAAATTCCTTTGTATTTCCGGCGTTTATTGGGTTTAGGCAACCATAATTGCTTCAGCCAATGGTAACCTACCCATATTACCCAGGTAAGCAGAACTACTGCTATTACTCCGTATTGCCACTGCATGCTCTTAATTGATTATCTCTGAAAGATCTACCAATTCCAGATAGGGCTCTAAAAGCGCATTGCTTTTAAAACCGCGTACAAAGTCTACTTGATTATCTACAATGCGGTACCAGATTTCGGCAAAAAACTCGCCCATGGAGTACAGGCACACGCTGTATTCGCCGCTAACCCGGATAGTTAAAAATTTGCCTTGTGCCCAAACCATGGCAGCTCGTTGCGGGTGGTTATTGCCGAAAAAGTCGTATAAATTCATAATCGGATAATTACGGACGAGTGAGCGATTAAATAAAAAGACATTCCCCGTCCTCTTCTTTTTGATAACTGGCTAGTAATACGAGAATAAGCAGAAGTGATAGTAGATTTTGCAGCATAAAAGATCTGTTAGTATTTTTTAAATATATACAATAATAAATATTATGCCAGTTTGCACCTCATTAACAGGAGTTTACTTATTTGTAAGCGCTGACAAGTATTTACGTTTAAACCCACCCTAATAGTTTTAACGTTAAAAGGTCAACTCGTATTTTTCCGGCTGTTAGCGCTTCCGGCTAGCAGCGAAACAATACTGCTACTGCTATAAGTAAGATTAGGAAAGTGCCCCTCGTATTCTATGGGCGTGAGTAAAAGCGGAAAGACTGATTGAAGCAGCTACCAGGTAGCGCAAACTTAGCAGGGGATACTATTACCTTAAAAATTTAAATTAATGTAGGTAATAATTGAAAATCCGAATATTTAATTGTTACTTTGAAAATCAAAGCACTTTTATGAGAACAAAATGAAAAATCCGGAAAATCCTTTAGAAACCTTATCCGAGATTCGTTCGCTGATGGAACGTTCGTCGCGCTTTATTTCTTTAAGCGGTTTAACCGGCGTGTTTGCCGGTGTATTTGCTTTAGTCGGTGCTTTTGTGGTGTACTGGAAATCTGATTACAACCTGAACATAGCCGGAACGTACGAGCGACCGAGGCAATACGCATCGCCGCAAATATCGGAAATGCCGTTGTTTTTAGTGGCGGTGGCTCTGGTGGTTTTAATAGCCTCGCTAACCGCCGGCGTTTTGCTTACTACGCGGCAAGCCCGCCGTAAAAATTTACCGGTTTGGGATGCCTCGGCCAAAAGGGTTTTCTGGAATTTACTGATTCCGCTGGCGGCCGGTGGCATTTTTTGTTTAATTATGCTCAAACACGGACTAGTAGGTTTACTGGCTCCGGCCACCCTGTTATTTTATGGTTTAGCGTTGCTCAATGTGAGTAAATACACGTACTCCGATTTACGGCAACTGGCCCTTTGCGAATTAGTTTTAGGCTTATTAGCCACCTGGTTTATGGGATACGGGTTGCTTTTCTGGGCCATCGGGTTTGGGATACTGCACATTATTTACGGTATCTTGCTGTACAATAAATACGAACGATGATCGCCTTTAATAAATTAAATAAAGCTTTTGAAAGCCGGATTCGGTTAGGGGTGATGTCGGTTTTGCTGGTAAACGATTGGGTAGAATTTGCGACCTTAAAAGATACGCTGCACCTCACCGACGGCAACTTAGCCAGCCACATCACGGCGCTCGAAAAATTAAATTACCTGCAAGTACGCAAGCAATTCATCGGGAAAAAGCCGAATACCTCGTACGCGGTTACGCAAGCCGGGCGCAAAGCCTTTAACGAACATTTAAACGCGCTGGAACAATTAATTAAAGCCCGGGAAGGGTAAAAATTTTAAAATTTAGCATTTACTAGGCAATGTCGCTTTGTAACGCTGAGTTGGGATCAATTGAATTAATGAAAAATATTTTATTACGTCATTTATCTCGAATAATTATAGGAGCTATTTTGCTTGCACTTATAATGAGTATTTATTTTTCAATTGGATTTATTGATACCGATATCCAAGAGCCTAGAGATCCTTTTTATGTTGCCCTTGACCAAGGAGCTTTATTTTGGGGGACTTTAACCTTTATTTTAACGCTTATAGTTTTTGCGTTTTTCATTATTGAGAAGTACTTAAAGTGTTTCTTGTTTACCATCGGGTGGCTTATTTCTGCATTAATATTTGATATTTCATTAAGTGACTTAAATCCATTTTATACTGATATTGCTATTTACGAGAATAAAAAACAAGAAAATCTAATAATTCAGTATTTTGAAACAGGTATAACAGGTAATTCTAGAAGTAGATTAATAAAAACAAATAATATTAATTCTGGGATTCGGAATTATGAAGAGATATATAATGCACCAGTTCTTGATACCCTTTTTCTATATGAATCTGATTTTTATAAGAGAATACCTAAAGTTTTAATCGTCCAAAAGGATACATTCTATTTACAAAAGATTCATAATAGATAGAAAACAATAATCGCTAACAAAACTTTTTGTGCATAAATGCACCATAACTAAACCGTTGACTTAATAAATTTACCTCAATTTTCAGAATTAAGATTGGAGAATCTTCGGATACCTAATTTGCTTTTGATTACTTAAAGTTTATGTCATGAAAACAAAGTCGTTCATTTTAATGCTTACTCCAGGAAACGAATTGCTTCTCTAGAAATACTTTTTTAAAAATTTATTTTTTTGCTTATTTACTTTGAATTACAAAGTTCTTTTAAATACAATAAATTCATACTCATACATCTTAAAGCTAACATCTACGCACAATCTAACTAAAACGCCCAACTTTCTATTAACAACCAACTTATGCAAGTCAAATTTATTTTACCCGCCCTCACCGAAGCCAAAAGCCCTTACTGGCGCCCTATTAAGTACTCGCTTTTTCCGCCGCTGGGTTTAGCTACGCTGGCCGCTTATTTAGCCTCCGACGATGAAGCTATTCTTCAGGACGAACACGTAGAATCTTTAAATCTGGATGATGCGCCCGACTTAGTGGTGATACAAGTGTATATTACTAATGCGTACCGGGCTTACCAAATTGCCGACCATTACCGCAGCCGCGGGGCGTACGTGGCCTTGGGCGGCTTGCACGTTACTTCCCTTCCCGACGAAACGGCCCCGCACGCCGACAGTATTTTCCTGGGCCCCGGCGAAGAAACCTTTCCGCAGTTTTTACAGGATCTACGCCATAGAAAACCACAAAAGCGCTACTTTTCGTCGGTTCGGTCGCTGGTGAATATACCGCCGGTACGCCGCGATTTAATTAAACGCAACTACTACCTGGTGCCTAATTCTATTGTGGTTACGCGCGGTTGTCCGCACCACTGCGATTTTTGCTATAAAGATGCTTTTTTTCAGGGTGGTAAAGGCTTTTACACGCAACAGGTAGATGCCGCACTAGCCGAAATAGACCGCTTACCCGGCCGTCATCTGTATTTTCTCGACGACCATTTGCTGGGTAACCAAAAGTTTGCCCGTGAATTATTTGCGGGCATGCGCGGCATGAACCGGGTTTTCCAGGGTGCCTCTACCATCGACGCTATCTTGCGGGGCGACTTAATCGAGCGAGCGGCCGAAGCCGGTTTACGTAGCGTATTTATCGGCTTCGAAACGCTTAATCCTAAAAACTTACAGAGTAGCAACAAAAAACAAAACTTGAACCGCGACTACCATGTCGCTATCCGGCGGCTTCACGATTTAGGCATTATGATTAACGGCAGCTTTGTTTTTGGCCTCGACGATGATGAGCCCGATGTTTTTAAAAACACCGTAGATTGGGCCGTACAAGAAGGCATAACTACGTCTACTTTTCATATTTTAACGCCGTACCCGGGCACTAAGCTTTTTACGGATATGAGCGCCGCTAATCGTATTCTTACCCACAACTGGGATTTATACGATACCCGCCACGTGGTTTACCAAACTACCAAAATTTCGGCCGAGGCTTTAAAACAAGGCTACGATTGGGCCTACCAAAACTTTTACTCCTGGCCCAATATTTTAAAAGGCCGCCTGACGCATGACTCCGTGAAACACCAACTCAAACATTTTGCTTATGCGGGCGGCTGGAAAAAGTTTGAACCGCTCTGGAACTTCGTCATTAAATCGCGCAATTTGAACGCCATGCTGCCGCTGCTCGAAAGTATTTTATCGAAAGTAAACCCGCAGAAGCAACCGGAGTCAAAATTAACCGCGCCGGTTGCTTTACCGGAGTTACCGGTTCTGACGGCCTTCGGGGAATAACAAACCAACGCCAAACCTTAATTCCCTACCGCAGTATCTCTCTTATTTACTTTCCGGCGTGTTACTGCTCAGCAATAAAAAAACCAGCATTTTAACGCCGATTTAAAAAATTAAGAAATTGGCTGCCCATTTATTCTGGGATTTTGCAGCAGTAAAAGTATCGGCACAAACCAAGGAGCGCTTAAAACCGTTTATTCTACTGTTAGTTCTTAACCGTTTGCAGCGAATAAAGCCAAAGAGAAGTAAAATTTTAAAAAAAATTACTTGGCCCCAGCGCCACTTGTTGGATGAGAATTAATTTTTAAAATAACGCCTGGTTTCGGGCGTTCCTGTAATTAGAAATAGTGCTCCAGAAAAAATATTAACCGAGAGAAAGCGCCATGAAGCAGCCGAAAAATTTACTTGTTCTGAGTTTCCTGTTAATCTTAATGAGTTGCGAGGTAAATAAATCCGACGACAATAATACGCCCGATCCTGGTCAAAATCCCGTAGTTCCTTCTGGCTATACCCTTACCGAAGCGTTCTCAACTTTAAAATTTGATAAGCCCGTGGAGCTAACCAGCCCTACCGATGGCACGAACCGCATTTTTGTAGTTTCGCAAACCGGTAAAATCCACGTGTTTCCGAACGATGCAACCGCGGCTACCGCACCCGTATATTTAGACATCAGCTCCAAAGTAACTTCCGGCGGAGAGTTAGGTTTGTTAGGTTTAGCTTTTCACCCGGATTATAAAACCAATGGTTATTTTTACGTCAACTATACCCGCGGCAATCCTCTGGAAACCGTTATTTCCCGGTTTAAAGTCAGCAGTTCCGACCCGAACGTAGCCGACCCCGGGAGTGAACAAGTCTTGTTAACTTATCAGCAACCTTTTTCGAATCACAACGGGGGGAAATTAGCTTTCGGGAACGATGGCTATTTGTACATTGCTTCCGGCGATGGCGGCAGTGGCGGCGACCCGCAAAACTACGCCCAAAACCGGACCCAACTCCTGGGCAAAATTATACGCATTGATGTAAACAGCACCACCGGTAATTTGCCCTACGCCATACCGGCTGATAATCCTTATAGAAATAACAACCAAGGTTTCCGCGAAGAAATTTATGCCTATGGTTTGCGCAACCCCTGGCGTTTTAGCTTCGACCGTAAAACCGGTACGTTGTGGGCCGGCGACGTTGGCCAAGGCAACGTAGAAGAAATTTCCATCATAAAAAACGGCGGGAACTACGGCTGGAAAATCCGGGAAGGCAATACCTGTTTCGGGGCCGCCAATTGCGATGTAACCGGCCTGGAAGAACCTGTCTGGACGTATCCATTGAATAACGAAAACGGTCGTTCGGTGACCGGTGGTTATGTGTGCCACGATAAAAATCTGATTGGCTTAGCCGATAAATATATTTACGGCGATTATGTTTCGGGCAATGTTTGGGCGTTAACCGTGAATGGCAACCAAATGGTAAAAAACGAATTAATCACCAAATTACCCGATAACATATCTTCTTTCGGCGAAGACAGCCAACAAGGACTTTATGTACTGGGTTACGGTACCGGCAAAATTTTTAAATTTACTCCAAAGCCGTAACAAGAAGCAGTTGGCTGCTTCGGCTGTAGGGAATTATTGCGGATAGATTTGCCTTTGTTTCGTAAGTTTAACCGGCGTTAACCCACTAGTTAGCAACTGTATTCTCCACCCCAGGCAGACTAAATTCTGATTATTCGTTCTAAGCCGTAAATCAATATAAAAGCAACTGGTAATTGCCGCCGGAAAGACACGCGCTTCTTGCCTATTTTGATATTAAACTAAAAAAGGCAGCCCGGTATGCGGCTGCCTTTTTTAAATTTGTATGATGCTTAAGGGATCAACCGCCGGTTGATCCTCCGGTAGTACCACCAGTGGTGCCGCCGGTAGTTCCTCCAGTTGTTGTACCAGTGGTACCACCTGTTGTGCCGGTTGTACCGCCTGTTGTACCAGTCGTGCCGCCGGTAGTACCCGTGGTACCGCCCGTAGTGGTTCCGGTTGTACCTCCAGTAGTACCAGTAGTTCCGCCTGTGGTACTACCGGTAGTTCCTCCAGTGGTAGTACCCGTTGTTCCTCCGGTTGTAGTTCCGGTAGTACCACCCGTTGTAGTACCTCCGGTAGTTGTGCCCGTAGTTCCCCCAGTAGTAGTTCCAGTGGTGCCTCCCGTCGTGCCGGTAGTACCGCCGGTTGTTGTACCAGTTGTTCCGCCAGTGGTACCAGTCGTGCCACCGGTGGTAGTGCCACCAGTTGTACCTGTAGTACCTCCTGTGGTGGTACCGCCATCCGTTGTACCTGCGGTGGTTCCGCCAGTAGTTGTACCTCCGGTAGTACCGGTTGTTCCCGTAGTAGTTCCTGTTGTGCCAGTAGTTCCAGTGGTGCCAGTAGTTCCGGTAGTAGTACCAGTAGTACCAGTTGTACCGGCAGTAGTAGTACCGGTTGTTCCGGCAGTAGTAGTACCGGTTGTTCCGGCGGTAGTGGTTCCGGTAGTTCCGGCAGTAGTGCCATCCGTAGTAGTACCCGTGGTTGTTGTACCTGTAGTTGTAGTACCCGTGGTTGTTGTACCGCCCGTAGTAGTGCCGCCGGTAGTTGTTCCGCCAGTGGTAGTTGTTCCTGCTGTTGTATCTACTGGTACTCCGTCAAATTTTCCGTCGTCATCGTCGTTACACCCTATAATTGTTATACCCGAAAGTAAAGTAGCGGCAACCGTTACTGTTAACCAATTCTTTTTCATAAATAAAACTTTTTTAATTCTATACTCAAAACTTCTTTCACTTTACGAACCTGAAAATTTTGAAGTCAAATAAATCCTGAAAGATAAATACCCATTTTTAGCCGTATTTGCCGTATATTTTGAAATTTGTACTGATTTTCAGAAAGGTTACTTACAGGCAATTAAATTTTCATCAATTATCCAACTATAATTATTCTAATATTATTTTTAATTTAAAGCAAATTAAAATCTTGTATAAACAAGTAATTTTCTGGAAAAGAGGTTATCGGAAATGGAGTTTAGCAAAATTCGCATTACCTGCTGCAGCTGAGCAAATCATCTGCTATTTTTAAATTTATGGGCATAAACCTATTCGAGCCTGTAGAACCAAGCAGCATAATTTTTTAAAAAACTAGCACATCCTACCGGAAACTGCTTACTTTTGGCCTCCACAAAAATTGCCTGTTACATGAATAAGAAAATAGCTGTTCTGCCCGGCGATGGGATTGGCCCCGAAGTAACCGCCGTAGCTGTAAATGCCCTGCAAAGAGTTGCCGAAAAGTTTAACCATACTTTCACCTTCGAGGAAGGCCTAGTAGGCGCCTGCGCCATCGATGCTACCGGCAATCCTTTTCCGGAAGAAACCCTGCACTTATGCCAATCGGCAGATGCCATTTTATTTGGCGCCATTGGCCACCCGAAATACGATAATGATCCTACTGCTCCGGTTCGCCCGGAACAAGGCTTGCTGGCGATGCGCAAAGCCTTGGGTTTATTTGCCAATATCCGGCCGGTAAATACTTTTAAAGTTTTGGCCGATGCCTCGCCGCTAAAGCGCGAAATTGTAGAGGGCGTAGACTTTGTGGTGTTCCGGGAATTAACCGGTGGTTCTTACTTTGGCGCCAAAGGCCGTTCCGAAGATCGCAACAGCGCTTACGATACCTGCACCTACACCCGCGACGAAATTGCCCGGATAACCGAACTAGCCTTTACGGCCGCGGCTAAACGCCGTAAGAAAGTTACCTTAGTAGACAAGGCTAACGTGATGGAAACGTCCCGGCTCTGGCGCGAAGTAGTACAACAATACGCTGCTAACTTTCCGGATATCGAGCTGGAACTCATGTTTGTGGATAATGCTGCCATGGCTTTAATTCAAAACCCGCGGCGTTTTGATGTTATTTTAACCGAGAACATGTTTGGCGACATTCTTACGGACGAAGCTTCGGTAATAACCGGCTCGCTCGGCATGTTGCCTTCGGCCTCGGTGGGCAGTAAAGTAGCTTTGTACGAACCTATTCATGGCTCGTACCCGCAGGCCGCCGGCAAAAATATTGCCAACCCCATGGCGGCGGTTTTGTCGGCAGCTACCCTCCTGGAAACTTCTTTTGATTTAATGGCCGAAGGCCAGGCCTTGCGCAACGCCGTAGAAGAAGCGTTGAATAATGGTTTTGTAACGGTGGATATTAACCCCACGCACCATTTGGGTACGCGCGAAGTAGGCGAGAAAATCTGTAGCTTTGTTTAAGCCGCAAAAAATAAAAAAATTTAAAAAATTCCTGCTATTCCTGGTAAAAAGATTAAAAAAGTAGCTTTTGCTGAAATAACCAGATAGCCCTGTAACCACAAAATAAAACAGGATGTACGCGTAAAAGGTCTTAATGCCATTTGTGCAGACACAAACGGCAGCACCGACTAATGTCAGTATTCTCACGGATAACTTTTGCGTAAGTCCTATACAATAAAAAGACAGCTTCCATCTTAAGCTGTCTTTTATTGTATAAGATTGAACCCCAGACCAGTATTTTTTAATTTTTTTTTATTCTGGTTTATTACCTGCTTTTAATTTTTGCGTACACAAACTTTACCACCAACCTTTGTTTATTATTTATTCCGTATGACTTCCATGCAGTACATTAATACCACTTGCGGTAAACAATTCGACCTCGACAGCACCGAAAAAATTATTGAAAAATCAAACAGCCTCTTCTCCTACAATATTCATAAATTAAAAAGCGGAGAATACATTATTGCCGAAAAATTCTTTGCTAACCCGTACAACAATCGGTATATTCTGCTCAACGACGAGCAAATTGAAGCTCTAAAAGACAGCTGATAATTACTTTTATCAACTGACTTTCCGGTTTAGCTTACTTAACCCGGGTTAGTTCCACGTTGTGGATGGGATTAATTACTAAAGGCACTTTTTCTATTTTCACCGAACTGGTATCGAGGCCAAACCACTTGTCTTCGGAAGCGGTGAATTCTTTTATGTAGTAATAGGCCTGCATAATCAGTTTTTCGTCCCAGGGCAAATCATTTTCCAAGGATAAATATTTTTCGAGTACCACAAACCGGAAATCGCCGATTACGTTTTGCCGGCTCAAAGACTCGTACCTACTGGTAATATCTACTTCTTTATTGTTTACCAAGTTTTCTACTACTTTCCGGAAGTAGAGGTTAATGCGCTGCTCTACCCGGAAACCCAGGTTAAAATCGACTCGGATAATATCGTTTTCCATGATATGGTGCACTTTGTACTCCATGGTGTACGGATCGTCGGTGGTGTTTACGTGCAGAAACCAGTAAATATCAGCGCGTTTGGGTCGTTTCTGAAAAATAGAATAAATAATCTTGGATTCAATTTCGCTCTTTCGTTCGGCACTAGTCATGTAAATCAAATGCGTCGAGTACTTCGGTATGGTTTCGTCTTCGCTCAGATCTTTTAACGGACCAATGTATTTATCTAGTTTTACTTCTTCGGTTAAGCGTCTTTTAATATAAAAAGACCGGATCCAGGTATACATCACGGTTATCAGCATTACACCAATGGCTACCGATACCCAGCCGCCATGCGGAAATTTTAATAAATTAGCTACCAGAAACGAGAGTTCAATGGTGAGGTAAACACCTAAAAACGAGAAAATTACCAGCTTTGAAAACTTCTTTAAATACAAGTAATAGCTCATTAAAATGGTAGTAGCCAGCATGGTTACCGTAATGGATAAACCGTAAGCGGCTTCCATGTTAGTTGATTCCTGAAAATACAAGACCACCGCCACGCAACCCGCCCAAAGCAGTTTATTTACGCTCGGCACAAATAACTGTCCTTTCACGTTAGTCGGGTAAATCAGGCGCACTTTGGGCCATAAGTTGAGCCGAATAGCTTCCCCGATAAGCGTAAAAGAGCCGGTAATTAAAGCCTGGCTGGCAATAATAGCCGCGATAGTAGCAATCACAATCCCGATGAGCAAAAACCATTCGGGCATTACACCATAAAACGGGTTTTGATTCTCGCCTAGTTTTTGATTAAAGTGCTGTGACAACCAGGCAGCCTGGCCAAAATAATTAAGCAATAAACAGGTTTTCACAAAAATCCAGCTTATCCGGATATTTTCGCGCCCGCAATGGCCTAAATCAGAGTACAAAGCTTCGGCTCCGGTAGTACATAAAAATACGGCTCCTAATAACCAAAAGCCTCCGGGATAAAGTACCAGCAAGCGGTACGCGTAATACGGGTTTAGGGCTTTTAACACTTCGGGGTGGTCGAGAATATTGGTAATGCCCAGTACGGCCAGCATGGTAAACCATATAAACATAATGGGCCCAAAAGCTTTTCCTACTATTTGCGTACCAAAACTTTGCGCTATAAACAACACCGTTAAAATAGCCAGTACAATGGGTACCGTGGGCAGATCAGGATTGATAATACGTAAGCCTTCAATCGCCGACGAAACCGATATAGGCGGGGTTATAATGCCATCGGCCAGTAAAGCGCTGCCCCCAATAATAGCCGGAATCATGAGCCATTTGGCTTTGCGGCGTACCAGAGTATACAACGAAAAAATACCACCTTCCCCGTTATTATCGGCCCGTAAGGTAAGCACCACGTATTTCAGGGTAGTTTGTAAGGTTATGGTCCAGAAAACGCAGGAAACGCCCCCATAAACTAACTCCGGATTAACGATTTCGCCGCCGCTTAAAATAATGGCCTTCATTACGTATAAGGGAGAGGTACCAATATCGCCATAAATAATACCCAGGGCGATAAGTAAACCAGCCGTAGAAAGCCGGTTATGTGCGTGATTATGTTCTTTTTGCATGTTTACTAAGAATCAACAAAATACACCACTTCCTTCAACAACTAACTTAATTAAAGATTGAAAGAAGTAGCTTTTCATTTTTAGGTAAGAAAATGTTATTTACTTATGCTATTGATCAGATTGTGGCTTTACCTTGCTTTTTACTTTTAAGAAAAAGCTTGCGAAGCATATAATAAGAAAGTGCAAATAGCTGTAACAAGTTAAAAGGATGAGAGGGAAGAAATAAGATACAAGTTCTGTTACGATTATTTATAAATTAAGTATTTTAATAAATTGAGCTATCACAATCTACGCAAAGGTAGTTACTAATCTAATTATTTAGCATGCTTGAGCCCGCAAATTTAAAAATTGCGCCTGTTGTATGCGAAAAACATTAAAAATTATATAACCAACCGCACCCCGCCTAACTCCTGCAATCCATAATGAAACCGCTGGCCCGGGGAACCAATAAACATAAAATTCTTAGGAATATTCCACTTCCGGGAAAGCTCATCAATCAGTTGGGGACCAAAATGCCCTTTAATAACGATAAAATCCACATCCATGTCCGGGTAAGCCCGGTCCAGCACGTCTACTTCGTGCATGAGCTTTTTGGGCGGATGCTCGTTATTGCCCAGTATATTCACAATTTTAATGCGGTTGGTATGTTCGTTATCTTCGATGTAACGCATGACCTGGTTAATGTTGGCAATATTATCGCCCCGCGTAAAAAACACAAATTGCTGCGAATTTATTTCGGTAATCAACCGCTTTAGTTGGAACGAAGTAAAAGGTAAAAACTTAGCAAAGGTTCCTTCAAACTGCTTTACCAGATAAGTAAACAAGCGCAGCAGCGTGGTGCGGTACAGCATAAAATACACCAGGGCTACCGTAGGAATAAAATATTTTAAAAATACAAATAAGTACGGCGGGTTTAAAATAGCATTACCTACCAACGCAGCTACTACCGCCCCAATGGCTACAAATAAAGCCCAACCCGAAGCCCGAACCGGACGGGGTAATTTATCGCGCCGGAGCTTAAGTAAGATATTACCAATTCCAAACAAAGCCATTACCGACAGAAACGAAATAGTATACACCCCCGCCAAAGCGTTTAAGTCGCCTTGGGTAATTAATAAGATAGAAACGCAGAGCAGAAAAAAAGCCATCATAATTAAGTAAGCCGTGCCACGCTTATTGGTAATTAGTAAAAACTGCGGCAAACAACGATCCAGCGTCATGCGGTGCACCAAACCGGTAACGCCCACGTACGAAGTTAAAACGGCTCCGCTCAGGACCAAAGCCGCGTTTACCGAAACCAAAATAGCCAGCCACTGACCACCCGCTACTTCGCCGATATAAGCCAATAAAGCCGCCTGGTGTTCGGGCACTGCGCTCATCGGAATAATGGCTAAAACCAGAAAAGCCGTAAGCGGATTAAAAACCGTAACAGCCAGCCACATGTTGCGCAAGGTTTTCGGGAACACGCCCTGTTCTTGTTCCTCCACGAAATTAGCCGAACTCTCGAACCCCGATATACCCAGCATGGCGGCCGCAAAACCAAAAAACAAGGCCCGCCAGATACTGCCACCGGGTAAAGGTTGCGCAAAATTAGTTAAGAACGTATCCAGACCGTGATTGAATAAGAAAACAGCACCCACTATAATGAGCAAGGTAAGGGTAGTAATATGCGTAATGAAGATAATAATTGCTACCATAGACGATTCGCCGATACCCATTATGGTTAAACCCATGAAAATGGCTAATAAACCAATGGTAGCGTACATAACCGGCCAATCTTCCCAGAGATGGTGTACATAATGCATGGCCTCACTCGCCGAAATAACCGCCGTAGCCATGTAGGATAACAGCGTAAGGCAGGCCGCCAGAGAAGCGGTTCTTTTACTGGTGGTATTTAATAAGGCATTGTAAGCACCGCCGTTTAAAGGCAAAGCCCCTACTACTTCGCCGTATATTTTCCGGAATAAAAACAATACGGCTCCTACCATTAATAAAGCTACCCAGGCATATTGCCCGGCGTAAATAATAGCCAGCGCCGACACGTATAAACAAGAAGAAGTAATATCGTTCCCGCAAATGGCAGTGGCCGGAAGTTCTTTTAATTTAGGCGCATGCGGGGGCGCAATGGCATGCGTTAAGTCATCTTTATCCATGTAAATATTTTCCAAAGATTAGGGCTTACATTAGTGCTTAGGTCGTACTAAATACATAATCTGCATTAGTTACGTACCGGCTTGTCTTGTTGTTCTAACTGTTTGGTTTACTTACTCCGGCGGATAATGTTTAAAGGAAGAAAGAAGGTGCTTTGCTCGTGTTTTTTTAAATTTTTTAAATTACCGGCAAACGAAAACTAAAGGTAGAACCTTCGCCCAACTCGCTTTCTACCCAGATGGTACCACCTTGCGTTGTTATAAATTCTTTAGAAATAGCTAAGCCCAAACCAGTGCCTCCTTTAATAGAATCGGCATCGGGTACCTGAAAAAATTTATCGAAAATCCGGTCTTTGTAGCGGGCATCAATGCCCCGGCCAAAATCCTGCACCGAAAACCGCACAAAGCGGTTACTGGCCGAGGTAACGTAACCCGCGCTGATAATAATGCGGGCTTGGTCCGGGCTGTAGCGAATGGCATTCGATAAAAAATTAACCAGCACCCAGGCGGTTTTTTCTAAATCGCAGTTTACCGGGGGCAACTCGTTTGGCAGATTGGTTTCCAGTTTTACCTGCTTTTGCTCTGCCTGAAATAAAATAGCTTGAGTAGCATAATGGATGATTTCGGCAGGTTGGGTTTGCCGGTAATGCAGCTGAATATTGCCGGTTTCTACTTGCGCTAAATTTAACAACTCGCCGGTAATCCGCAGCAAGCGGTCGCTGTCTTCGGTAATGTGCTCCATTAATTTTTGCTGCTCCTGGTTTACGGCGCCAATGCGGTGGTCGCGCAGCAATTTTAAACTCATTTTAATGGAGGCAATCGGCGTTTTAAGTTCGTGCGAAATAGTGGCGATAAAATTAGTTTTAGCCAGGTCGAGCTCCCGGAACTGGGTGATATTTTTTAAAATAATTACCTGACCAATCAGTTTTTCGGCTTCGGTAGCGGTACCGGACGAGTTTATCTGAATAATGTCCTGGGTGAAATAACTTTCTTTGCCATCGTTAAAAATTTGCAGCGGGGCCGCTTCCTTTACCGCCAGCAGGTGCCGCAGCAAATCGTTATGTAAAGCTACATCGGGCGCGTATTGGCCAATTAAATCGGCTTCGGTTAAGCCCAACAGTAAGGTAGCTTCGTTATTGGCAAACAAGATGATTTGCTTTTCATCCAGCCCGATAATAGCATCCGACATGTTGTTGATAATGGTTTCGATGCGGCGTTTTTCAAAAATAATGCGGGCCAGGTTGCTGTGTTCGTACTCGTCGAGTTTGCGAGCCATTTGGTTAAAGGCTTCGGCTAATTCGCCAAACTCGTCCTGGGCTTTAAAGTGCAGGCGTTGCTCGTAATTCCGGTTGGCAATTTGTTTGATACTGGCGGTTAGCTCCCGGATAGGGTTAGCAATGTACCCCGGAAAATTAAGCGTAAATGTAAGTGTAACCAGAATACTGAAAGTGCCAATTAGCACCAGGTACATAATTACCCGGTCGGCGGTTTGCTGCGCTATTTTATTTTTCCGGACAATGGCCTGCATGTTCAAATCCGTGAGCCGAAATACATCTTGCCGAATTTGCGCGATTATTTTAGGGATAGTGGGTGCACCCTGCTTTTGGAAAGCTGTTTGCCTTAACCTTAAAAGGTCAAAGTTTTCTTTAATGGCAATGGTAATGGCTTGTTCGCCTGGTTCTGTTAAGTTATTGAGCTGGTCCTGCAGATTTTTTTTAAAATTTTTAAATGCTGCAGCGTATCTGGTGGAATCGGCGAGTAAAAACACATCGGTGGCTTGCAGCATGTTTTTACCATATTCCAGGGTTTCGTAATTATCTTTTAATACTTCTTTTGCTTCGGCGGCGAGGCGGTTGGCATAATGGGCGCCTAAACCGGCTAACAACAAAATAACCGCAAACAAGAAACTTAGGCCAAGCGAGAGTTTGGTTTTTATGGTCATCAGGCTAAAATAATCAGATCGGTTCCGGGCGGTAATTGCTGCAATAATTTGCTGAATATACTTTGCTTAAAAATATATTGCACAAAACTTAAATGGGGTCGGCCAATGCAAACAGTAGTAATTTGCTTTTGGGTAGCGGTATCGGCTATTGCTTGTGCCACATCGTCGTTTTTTATTTTTATTACTTCGGCCCCGAGCTGGGTAGCTAATTTTAAGTTGTTAATTAAATGCCGCTGTGCCGCTAAGCCAATTTTATCGCCCGCTTCGCGGCCCGTTTGTACGTACAATACCAGCCAAGACGAATGGTAATAAGAAGCCAGGCGGGCCGTTTTGCGAATCATTTTCCTGGCCGAAGCCTCGTTGGTACTAATACAAGCCATAAACCGTTCGGGCCGTAGTTGCTGAGTAGCGGGTATTTCGGCTTCAATTTTACGTTCTACCTGGTGGGCCACTTCGCGTAAAGCCATTTCGCGGAGCTGCAAAATTTTCTCGGTTTTAAAAAAGTTGTTCAGCGCAATCTCAATTTTCGATGGATCGTAAATTTTACCTTCTTTTAACCGCGTTATTAGCTCTTCGGCTGTTAGATCAATGTTTACCACTTCGTCGGCGAGCCGGAGCACACGGTCGGGTACTCGTTCTTTTATTTGGATGCCGGTAATTGCTTCTATCTCGGCGTTCAAACTTTCCAGATGTTGAATGTTAACGGCGCTGATAACATTAATACCAGCGTTTAATAATTCTACTACGTCTTGCCAGCGTTTTTCATTTTTAGAGCCTTCCAGGTTAGTATGCGCCAGTTCATCCACCAGCACCACTTCCGGGTGAATGGTTAGAATAGCCGCTACATCCATTTCCGCGAGTTCTTTGCCTTTGTAGAAAAGCGTCCGGCGCGCAATAAAGGGTAAACCAGCTAATAACTGGTGGGTTTCCGGGCGGTTATGGGTTTCGATGTAACCAATCTGTACGTCGATGTTATTTTTAAGCAGGGCGTGCGCTTCTTGCAGCATCCGGTAGGTTTTGCCCACGCCGGCGCTCATGCCGATGTAAATTTTAAATTTCCCCCGCTTCGATTTCTGAATCAAATCGAGAAAATGCTGCACCGATTGCTCTTGTTCCGGCATACTCATTAAAAAAACACAGGTATCAGGATATTAGTTGTTAGCTATTGAATGTTAGACTATTTAAAAAATTTTAAAAAATGGAGCATCCGAATAACCAACAACCAACAACTACTTTTTTTACCTCTACTTATAATTTAAAACAGAATGGCTAGCGAGGAAGTAATCGCCAGGGATTCATCTACGGCCCGGTTATCGCGGGTAAAAACAGCATCTTCGCTGTCGAGCAGGCGACCTTCCAGGCGTAACAACACCTTTGTAACCGGCGCGTAATCCAGGTTCAGAGAATAGCCAAACGTTTTAAATCCATTTCTGGTACCGCTGGCAATAATTACGTTGTTCGGATCGTGGTAATACTCGGCACGGGCCCCCAAGCCTACTTTATCCGTGAAATTGTAATGCAGCAATAAAGTAGGATTAAACCAGGTATTATAGGTATTGCCGGTGTAGTTGCCGCTGCCGCCGCTATCTGCCCGCTTCTCGGCTCCAATATCAAAAATAGCGGCCAGTTTAAACTGTTCACTTATCTGGAATATAGCGTAAAAATCGTGAAAATAGCGCTGCTGTTTTACACTGTCGGGCTTCTCGTTCCCGATAAACGTACTGGAATTTAGTAGAATTTTGTCGGTAGGTTTAAACTGAATTTGCGTACCAATGGCTTTACTGGAGTTTCCTTCCGGTTCCCGGATGTTTTGCCAGCCGTTTAGCACTAACCCGGTAAATATCCATTTACTGCCCGCTTCGTAAGTTAATTTTGCTCCACTTTCGTAGTAAGGCGTATTTTCGGCGGCCAAACTGCGGGTTAAGGTATAGTTATCTTTGGAGATCGCGCTTTCCAAACCAATATGGGACGCAAAAATACCGGCATCGAGCCAAAGCTTGGGCGCTAACTGCACACCCGCATTCGCTTCAAAAATATTTTTTAATAATTCCTGTTCGGCGGCTAAATTATATTGGGCATAAGTACCAGCCATAAGCGCCAGAGTACCGCGTACCTTATTGGAAGTATACGCTGCTTTTAGAAAAGCCAGGTTCACGTTAAATTCGTTGTGCCGGCTGTGGTTGTACAAAAAGCCGGGGCGTTCGTGACTGACCGGTTTATTAAAATCATAGGCGTAATACACATCGGCAAAACCGCTAAAAGTTAATTTAGTCGTAGTGCTTACCGTATCGGTTTGGGCGTAGGTAATTTGGGAAGTAATCAATGATAAAAGGATGTAAATAAATTTCATGTTCTTGTTTGTTAATAGGGTGGTGGGGTTAGGCTGACGCACCGGAAATTTTTTTAAATTTTTATGTGCCTGCGTCTCTTTGAACAGGCTGTTTTCACATAAGCAGTATACTTTTAAATATTGCTCTTGCGGAGCACCGCCAGCTGTTTTCCAGCGGCTGAGTTAATCCCTCCGCCCGAAAGGGCACCTCCCCTAAAAACAGGGGAGGAGAGGCGGCTATTCCTACGTTCACCTCTCCTCGCTTCTTTAGCAGAATGTTTGGCGGCACTGGCAACCAACAAGCCCTCGTTGTTCCGACTAGCGTATTTGCTTTTAATTACCGCCTCTTTGGCTTCTTACTTAATTTTTAAAAAATATCCTATCCACAGCATTTGTAGCGCGGATTTACTTTTATGCCTTACGCTCCCACTTTCTAGCCTTTCTGGCGCCAGTCTTAGCCAAGCGAGATGGTGTCTACGGAACAAAGAGCCGCTTCCGGACTGACGGGTGCGAGTTATAAGTTAGCGCCAGTCCAGAGACTGGCGGTGGTCTCTATATCACCAGTGGCGCTGCGCTTAATACTGGCGCCAGCGGGGGCAGGTCCGGAAGTAAACCGGTTTCTTGGGATGCTACTAACTAAAAGGTGTAAAGCTCCCTTCCTAAGCTTACAAGGGGCAGGGTGGTTGGTTTTTGTTACGAGCACTTATCTCTTACTTACCGGCAGCAGCTAACTCATCCAAGGCTATGTTTAATTTTAGAACGTTAATTTTTTCCGGTCCCAGAAAACCCAACAAAGGCACTTGAGTTTGTTGTTTTACTAATTTTGCTACTTGCGTCACGGGTAAGTTACGGACAGTTGCTACCCGGTTAATTTGTACCGTAGCAGCGGCTACAGACAAATCCGGGTCTAAGCCGCTGCCGGATGCGGTTACTAATTCGCTGGGTACGTCGGCGCGTTTTACAGTGGGGTTTTGCAGCAGAAATGTATCTACACGGGCTTTTACTACTGCCAGATAATCCGGATTAGTAGGGCCTTTATTGGAACCCGCCGAACCAGCAGCATTGTAATCTACCGCACTGGGACGGCCGTGAAAATATTGCGGCTTTGTGAAAGACTGACCAACGTTTTCGTAACCGACTACCCGGCCATTATACATGAGTTTGACTCCATCTCCCTTTCCGGGCGCTAGTTTACCAATACCAGCTACAACCAGTGGATAAATTACACTGCAAATAAGCAGCAGCACGAAGGTTAATTTTAAAGAAGGCATTAAATACGTTTTCATGTTAATATATTTTAAATTTTGTGGAAGCAAGAGTGTGGTTTGTTTATCCTCCCCTTACCCCCTCCGAAGAGGAACTTTTTATTGTTTTGCTGAGATTCTTCTTTGCTATATCGCGAGCGTCCTCGCTCGTGAGGATTATTGTCCGGCCTCGGGCCGGTGGTACATTCGATTAAATTATTTTAAATAAAGGCATTTCGGTTCGCCCGGCCAGAGGCCTACTGGATAGTAGACACGGGCGTGGACGCTCGCGCCAGCTTTAATCGGAAATACTCAATTTTTTTAAATAAACAAGGATACTACCATATCAATTAGCTTAATGCCGATGAACGGAATGATCACGCCGCCGAAACCGTAGTAAAGCAAGTTGCGGCGCAGCAAGGCACTGGCGCCAATGGGTTTGTATTCCACACCTTTTAAAGCCAGCGGAATTAGAAACGGAATAATAATCGCGTTAAAAATTACTGCCGAGAGTATGGCGCTTTCGGGGCTACTGAGCCGCATGATGTTTAAGCCTTGCAAAGCCGGAATGGCCGCGATAAACAAAGCCGGGACAATGGCAAAATACTTGGCGACATCGTTGGCAATGGAAAAAGTAGTAAGCGTACCACGGGTCATGAGCAGTTGTTTGCCGATTTCCACAATCTCGATGAGCTTGGTGGGGTCGTTATCCAGGTCTACCATATTGCCGGCTTCTTTGGCGGCCTGGGTGCCGGAGTTCATGGCTACGCCTACGTCGGCTTGCGCTAAAGCGGGGGCGTCGTTGGTGCCGTCGCCCATCATGGCTACCAGTTTGCCCTGGGCTTGCTCGGCTTTAATGTAATTCATTTTATCCTCCGGCTTGGCTTCGGCAATAAAATCATCGACGCCCGCTTTTTCGGCGATAAATTTGGCGGTTAAAGGGTTGTCGCCGGTTACCATTACGGTTTTAACGCCCATTTTGCGCAAGCGCTCAAAGCGTTCGGAAATACCGGTTTTTATAATATCCTGCAATTCAATTACGCCCACTACGTTTTCGTTTTCGCTGACTACCAGCGGAGTGCCACCGTTGCTGGAGATAGCTTTTACTTTCCCGGCAATGTCTTCCGGGAAAGGATTACCGGCTTTCTCGGTAAGGTTACGGATGGCATCAAAAGCGCCTTTGCGGATGCGGGTGCCGTCCGGCAGGTTGACGCCGCTGCTGCGGGTTTCGGCGGTGAATTTTACAAAAGCCGAATCCGGTAGTTTCACGCCGTTTATTGGGCTCACCTTATGCGCGTTGGCTAGTTCCACAATAGACTTGCCTTCCGGCGTATCATCGGCTAAAGAACTTAAATAACTGGTCCGGATAAAATGCGCTTCGTCGATTAAATGGCGGGCGTAAAAGCTGGTGGCTTTGCGGTTACCAATGGTGATCGTACCGGTTTTATCCAGCAGCAACACATCAATATCGCCGGCGGTTTCTACGGCTTTGCCGGATTTCGTAATCACGTTGGCCCGCAAAGCGCGGTCCATGCCCGCAATACCAATCGCCGATAAAAGCCCTCCGATGGTAGTGGGGATTAAGCACACGAACAGCGAGATCAGCGCAGCAATGGTAATGGGTGTGTTGGCGTAATCGGCGAAAGGTTTTAAAGTAACGCACACTATCACGAACACCAAGGTAAAACCGGCTAGTAAAATGGTTAAAGCTATTTCGTTGGGCGTTTTCTGGCGGCTGGCGCCTTCTACCAAGGCAATCATTTTGTCCAGAAAGCTTTCGCCGGGTTCGGTGGTTACCATTACCTTTATTTTATCCGACAATACTTTGGTGCCGCCGGTTACGCTGGATTTATCGCCGCCCGCTTCCCGGATGACCGGGGCGCTTTCGCCGGTAATGGCGCTTTCGTCGATGGTGGCAAGTCCTTCCATAATTTCGCCGTCGGTAGGGATTAGTTCGCCGGCGGTTACCAGAAACACGTCGCCTTTTTTTAACTGCGACGACGAAACTGTTTTTTGCGAGTTATCGGGCATTATTAGTACGGCGGGCGTTTCTTCGCGGGTTTTGCGTAAGCTGTTGGCCTGGGCTTTTCCGCGGGCTTCGGCAATGGCTTCGGCGAAATTGGCGAACAGTAAGGTTAAAAATAAAACCAGGAACACGGTACAATTATACCCGAAGCTGCCCTGGGTATTATCCGGCGAAATAAGAACACGCCCACTTACCAGCAGCATAATAAACGTACCGATTTCGACGGTAAACATGACCGGGTTGCGGAACATGCTCTTAGGATTCAGTTTCACGAAAGCTTGTTGCAGCGCTTCGCCCACCAGGTCTTTCTGAAATAAGGAAGTATTTTTAGAAGTCATTTTTTAAGTAATGTTTTTGTGTAATGGGCCCCACCCCCAACCCCTCCCCGGGGGAGAGGGGCTTTTTAAGGGGGAATTTTGTTTTTTTAATATTCTTGTAGTTTCCTGATTTTTATCTAAGCAGAAACCATAAATTTTAGAAGAAAAGCAGCTTCATAACTTTATCAAGAAAGCCCCTCTCCCCGGGGAGGGATTGGGGTGGGGCTTTAATAAAGCGTAAAATATTCCGCAACAGGCCCGATAACCAGGGCGGGGAAAAATGCCAAGGCTGCCAGAATTAGGATTACCGCGAAGGTCATGATGCCAAAAGTACCGGTGTCGGTGCGGAGCGTACCGGCACTTTCGGGAATAGATTTTTTATTCGCCAGCAAACCCGCAATCGCCACCGGACCAATAATGGGTAAGTAGCGGCCCAGAATTAAGAGAAAACCGGTGGTTACGTTCCAGAAAATATTGTTATCGCCCAAACCTTCGAAACCCGAACCGTTGTTCGCGGCCGATGACGTGTTTTCGTACAGCATTTCGGAGAAACCGTGGAAACCGGGATTGTTTAACCAGTTGGCGGGCTTCACGGCCCAGGCTACTTCCGGATAATTTACAAAAGTCCAGGACGATAAAGCGGTACCGACCAGAATCAAAAAAGGATGCAGCAAGGCTATTAGCACAGCGATTTTCATTTCGCGGGCTTCTACTTTATGGCCCAGAAACTCTGGCGTGCGGCCTACCATTAAGCCCGAAATAAACACCGCAATAATGATATAAATGTAAAAATTTAAAATTCCGACCCCACAGCCGCCGTAAAAAGCGTTGGTCATCATGGCTAGTAGTTGCATCAATCCGGATACCGGCATAAAGCTATCGTGCATGCTGTTGACCGAGCCGGTAGAAATAACCGTAGTAACTATGCTCCAATACGCTGAAGCCGTAGCGCCAAACCGGATTTCCTTGCCTTCCATGTTGCCCAGTTGCTGCGCAATGCCCATCTGGCTGATGGCCGGACTACCGTTGGTTTCGGCAATAATAGTCGGGATCAAAAGCAGCAGGAAGCCGGTCGTCATGACGCCGTAAATCACCCAGGCCAGTTTTTTGCGATTCAGGTAAAAACCCAGGGCAAAGATTAAAGCCAGCGGAATAAGTACTTGGGCCACCATTTCTACCATGTTGGTGAGGTAGTTCGGGTTTTCTAAAGGGTGCGCGGAGTTGGCGCCAAACCAGCCACCGCCGTTGGTACCCAGGTGTTTAATGGCAATCATACCGGCAGCCGGCCCCCGGGAAACCTGCACGCTGTCGCCTTGCAGGGTCGTTAAACTATATTTGCCGGCAAAGCTGGCGGGCGTACCGTTAAAAACCAGAATTGTGGCCATTACCAAGCAAAGCGGCAGCAAAATACGGGTGGTAGATTTCAGCAAAATATCAAAAAAGTTGCCCAGGTTCTGGGTGGTTTTCTCGCGTAACGCGTGAAACACCACGATTAAAGCCGCTATGCCGGTAGCCGCCGATGTAAATTGCAAGAAAGTAATTACGCCTAACTGCGTTAAATATGTTAAGCCACTTTCGCCGGAATAGTGCTGCAAATTACAGTTCACCAGAAAGCTAATGGCCGTGTTAAAAGCTAAATCGGGCGTCATGGATGGGTTACCGTCGGGGTTGAGCGGCAAGCTGCCCTGCGTTATTAATAGTACCATCGCGTACACGAACCAGAGCATGTTACTAGTAAGCAAAGCCACCAAATGTTGTTTCCAGTTCATTTCGCGGCGAACATCCACGCCGGAAAAGCGCAGAATAGTTCGTTCCAGCGGGGCCAGAAAATCCAGGAAAGTTTTTTCGCCTTTAAAAACGCGGGCAATGTATTTCCCGAAGAAAATGGCCAATAACAAAGTAAGGCCGTAGGTTATGATTACGCTGATTAATTCAGTTGTCATGGGGATAGGCGTTGCGGATTAAAATTTTTCGGGCCGGAGTAAAACGTAAACCAGGTACCCGAACACGGCCAAAGCCAGAAAGAACAGGAGCAATATCATATGGATTAGCAGTTTAAATAGTTTCGAAGTAATCCACCGTTTTAAAAAACAGTCCGAAGAAGAGTAAACCGGTGAGCAGTAAAAGAGGCGTTATGAGAAATTCCATGGTTGTTATTTGGTATGGTATGCTTCCTCTTTGCCAATTGCAGTGCCAGTGAATTAAGAATACGCTCTTTAACTAAATAACCTTTTGATATTTAGTTATTTAATTATAAAAATTTAAAAATTGCTGGTTTTAAGATTATGTAAACCCTTTCATTTTGGTAGGGTTATTTTCATCTTGGGAGGCAGGTTATGTGGTCTGAGTAGAATTAATAAAGCGGAGATGGAAGAAAAATCATATTGATTCAATTTCCGTATATTTCATTCATCAACTAACTAAAAATAAGTTATGCGAGATATCAAACTAGTTTCGACCACTCGTTTAATGAAGGAAATACCGGAAGGGGAAGATTTCTATTACTGGCTTTCGCGACCGGTAGCGGAACGTTTACAGGCGGTAACTTTAATTGTGAGTCAATCACTAGCTCCAGGTCAGTGCTTAGATAAAACAGCGGTTTCGAGAAGAAAATTAAGATAATGGAGCTGTTTAAAGATTTCCATGATTTTATCTCTTTGCTGAATGCTCACGAAGTAGAATACTTAGTGGTGGGTGGGTATGCTTTAGCTTTTCATGGTAAACCGCGCCATACGGGTGATTTGGGATTGCTATTTCAGAAACTAATGCCAATAAAATAGCGAATGTACTAAATGAATTTGGCGTAGGCTCATTAGGGTTGAATCATGCAGATTTTCTGAAGGAAGGGTATGTGAGTCAAATTGGATATCCGCCTTTACGCATTGATATTCTAAATTCGATTGATGGTGTTATGTTTCTTTCAGCTTACGAAAATAAACAAATACTTAAATTAAATAATATCGATATCAACTATATCAGTTTACAAGATTTGATTGCGAATAAGAAAGCATCTGGTAGAAGTCAGGACTTAACTGATCTGAAGCAGTTGCATAAGCTTTCTAAGAAAAACAAATAAGCTTTAATTGATAAAGCGTACGCACAATAGTTTCTATCAACAACAAAATACGTTAAAAAAACCCAACAGATTATAATATCCTACTAGGCTTTCCGGACTGTTCCGTGGTAAAAATTTAAAAAAACTTAGTTTGGTTTAAAGCAAAATCGGCGGATGGTAAATGGTATTCTATGTAGATAATTACTTCTTGGGGTTTAAAGCAAAGGATAAGTTATTTTTGTTCTATTTACCACTTTCTCCTACCACGCATTTATGACGTTGGATTTAAATAAACCACAAAAAAGAAAGCGTATGGACGAAGACTTGTTAGCCCTCACCCCAGAAGAACTGCTGGCGGAAGTGAAGAAACTCCGAGCCGGCATTCGGGCGCACCGCGACAGCACCAAGCACGAGTTATGCTGGCACCATCCGCAACTCTGGAACTTGCTACCCGAAAAAACCACTCCTGACCTCGTCGTACCCGCTTGGCCGCAATTCCTGCGCGGCTGTTTGCACTACCGCGAATCTTTAGACGCGCAACTACCCGATGCCCCACGCATAGAAGAAGAATTCTAAGTTAAAATTTTCCTGAAAACGCCTTTTGCTGCGGAAGAACTTTACGCGGGCGCCCGTGTTCCGCGGCGAAATTTCAGGTTGTCGATTCTCTCGAAAAGTATCTTTTTAATGCCAAAACAAGTAATTACGCGGAAAAGAACCCCAACCACCGGCTGTATTCCGGCAAGAACAAAAATATTTAAAAAAATCTAAAAATTCTGGAAAGGGGCTGCCATAGGGTTGTCAGTAGGGGAGTGTAGCTTTGTTCTATATTATCTGTTTCACCACAAAAACTTAAATTATGGAGCAAACAATCGTAAAAAACCAGACAGGAACCTTTATTAGCGCCGCCAACCTATTGGAACATTGGCAAGGACACCGGCGGCTAACTCGCCGGGTAATAGAAGCCTTTCCGGAAAAAGAGTTTTTTGAGTATTCAGTAGCTGGCATGCGCCCGTTTGCCAATATGGTGCAGGAATTACTAGCCATTGCGGCACCTGGGCTGCGGCAGATTACCGGCGGAGAAACAGAACAATTAAACGAACACCAGGAGCATCAAAATAGCAAAGCGTATTTACTGGCTTTATGGGACAAGGCTACCGCAGAAATAAACCAGCTTTGGGTACAGATTCCGGAAGAAAAATTTGAGGAGACTATTCTGGCTTTCGGGCAGTACGAAGGCACCATATGGTCCACTATTCTCTATTTTATCGATAACGAAATTCATCACCGGGCGCAAGGTTTTGTGTATTTACGCACCCTGGGCATCGAACCGCCTTACTTTTGGCAAAGATAAAAGCAAACGCGCTTGCATGAAAGAAGTATTGGTATTTCAAACATCGGTAACCACCCACCAGCGGGTAAATCAGGTAAAACCTGTACTGGATAACCTAATGCATTCTGGTGAAAAGTGGAATTTTGATTTGGAAGATTGCGACTATATTCTCCGGGTCGAAGCCATTAGAGTTCAGGCATTGGTTATTATTCACAGCCTGAATAAAGCCGGATTTATATGCCGGAAATTAGAGGATTAATCTAAATTTTTAAAAATCTGTTTTCTGAATCTGTAATTACTGCCTAAACAAATATAAAGAACCGGCGATTTTACTCTTCCGGAGCCTGCCACGGAACGGCACCGCGGCGTAAGGTTTGAGCGCGGAGTAAATTTCCAGTTCTTTATATTTCTCCGGATTGGCTTTTACCAGGTCCGTTTTTTCGAGCGGGTCTTCTTTTAAATGGTAGAGCTCTCGGGGTGCAAAAGGCTTGTTTAATAGTAATTTTCAATGGCCTACCCGTACGGCTTCCATTATTTTACTCCCGTACGTTTCCTCACCTTCGCGCCGGACAAAGTACACTGGGCGCTCGGGATAGGTAATATTCTCGCCGAGCAATGTGGGTAAGAAACTGCGGCCATCTATTATGTTAGGTACGGATGCTTGGGCAGCTTCTAACAACGTCGGGAACAAGTACATGGTAAGCTGCACTTGTTCGGAAGTACTGTTGCTTTTTACTTTTCCGGCCCAAACCACTGCCGCAGGTACTTTAATACCACCTTCGTACATACTGCCTTTGGCATCGCGGGTATTGCCATTGGTAGCGCCCGCCAAAATTTGGCCGCCGTTATCGCTGGTAAAAACAATAAGGGTGTTGTTGTGTGCGCCCGTTTTTTTCAAGGTTTTTACTACTTCCCAATACCCGCATCCATGTGCTCGATTAAGGCAACCAATTTGGCTCGCTGATCCGTGATGTTTTTCTCCCGGCTTTTTACTTTTTTTAAATATTCGGCCGGCGGTTGCACGGGTACGTGCGGGGCATTGTAAGCGAGATACAGAAAGAACGGCTTATCTGATTTTTTCTGCATCTGAATATAGTTTACAGCCCAATTGGTAAATAAGTAGTTGTTCGTTGTTCGATCTATAAGAATTTAATCATCAAGTACTTAAACTTAGGTTTTTATCAAATTAATTTTGTCCTGTTACTTAAATCGGTGGCGTGGCCGGTTGGGTTTATCTCCTGATCGTTCCGGCGCATGTAATTGTTATTCCAGCGTAAATGCGTGTTGTAATCATCCATCATATCGCCGGTGAAGCCGTGAAAATAGTCGAAGCCTTTTTGGTTGGGAAGATTAGGAGCCGTTAAACCTAAAGGCCATTTGCCCACTAAAGCCGTTTGATAACCCGCATTTTTTAAAATTTGCGGCAGCAGCACCGCCTTCGGATTTAAATAGCCCCAGGAATCATCGGCATGCGTGCGGATGACGCCGGGTACTCCCACCAAATCCGGGTATTTACCGGAAAGCAGCGCGGCCCGGGTAGGCGAACACACCGAAGAATTGGCGTAAAAATTCGTAAACCGCATGCCGTTTTTTACCAGCGCATCCATGTTGGGTGTGCGCAGGTCTTTCGCGCCGTAACTACCTAAATCGTCGTAGCCTAAATCATTGGCCAGAATTACCACAATGTTGGGCTTTGCCGCAGCTGCGCTTGTTGGTGTAAGCGGAGAGGTAAAAAAGGATAATAGCAACTGAAATATGGGCAGGAACAGCATGCTTGAAATTTAAAAATCTGATGAATTATAAAGACTGTCAGAAACAACTCCTTATTAAATTAACGTGCGTTCGAGCTAAGCCCTTAACAACAAAAGAATATCCCTGTATTAGTCAAAATGATAAAACGATCGTGTTTTCCGTCTATTCCGGTCATTCTGGAAGAATATAACCGATTATTTACTGGTTAGATTATTTCAGAATGACCGGAATAAAGAAGAGTAGCTTATATTTCAGGTAGGCTTTGCTTAGCTCGCACGCACGCTAAATCACCATTTAAACTAGCGCAAGTCTTAGCACAGCGCGACTTGTGCTTAACAGACATCCGTCAATCTTCAGACTAACGGATGCATAGATTTTTGCACCAGTCAGGAGACTGGCAATTGTTTATAAGGCACAAGTGGCGCTTCGCTTAACACTTGTGCCAGTTTAAATGGTAAATATTTAATTTTCATCTACCGTAATAGCAACCACCCCCAACCCCTGCTTATCCAAGGCGGGGAGCTTTCTTTTTACAGTTACCATTTACCAGATTGCATTTACCAAATTCTGTTCGTGCAAATTTATCCTCCCCCTACTCCTCCAAAGGGGAACTTTTTTCTGCTATGGCTACAATGGTTGTAATTTACTTTCATATCTTAAAAGAGGCTTTTGCTAAATAAAACTCATTTCTTTGTAGCTAAATAGGTTCCTTTTGAATAACGAAAATTTTAAAATTTTTAAAAATTTGCAAGCGCGCTATGCAACAATTAGCCTTAACCAGGTACAAGAGATGACGCTAAACTGTTCTGTTGTTCCGCGCGTTTTTAGCGTCTTGATTTTCGTTGGTTCTTTTTGTATCAAGACAAAAAGAACCAATACACAAGTAATGAAACAACTTCACTCAGAAAAAAAGCAATTCACCCAGCTATGCGAACGAAAATCAATTAGAAACCAAAGCACTACCCGTCGTTATGCGAACAAAATCTTCTAATTAACTTTCAACTTAAAAACTACCCCTTAATTTACTTTATCCCGCACACACCGAAAACCCAAATTATCAGAGCTACTGGTTACTTCGCCTTTGCCGCGGCTGCCGGCTTTGTACCGGATGCAGTATTGGTCGCTGCACAGGAAAGAGCCGCCGCGTTGTACCCGTTTTACAACGTTGGGCTCCTCGGGGTCGTAACTATCGGCGGGGCCTGGCGGGTTTTTAGCGGGGCTCTGGCGGTAATAATCCGGCCGATAAAAATCGCTGCACCACTCCCACACGTTGCCTTCCATATCGTACAAACCGTAAGCATTTGCCGGGAATGATTTTATGGGAGCTACTCCCAAAAAGCCATCCTCGCCGGTATTTTTATCCGGAAAGTTACCCTGGTAAATATTGGCTACCCATTTATTACCCGGTTTTAACTCGCTGCCCCAATAATATTTCTGTTTTTCTTTACCGCCCCGGGCCGCATATTCCCATTCGGCTTCGGTGGGTAAACGTTTGCCGGCCCAACGCGCGTAAGCCAGCGCATCTTCGTAAGAAACCTGCACCACTGGCAATTTTTTTAAATTTTTCGTGTCCGTATGCGCATCAGGGCCTTGGGGCTGAAGCCAATTGGCTCCCGGTATATACTGCCACCACTGCAACGGATTATCCAGAGAAACTTTTTGCGCGGGGGTGGAAAATACCGCTGAACCAGGAACTAGTTTATCCGCAGGTACTCCCGGGTAATCGGCCGGATTTAAAGCTCTTTCGGCCACCGTTTTGTAGTTAGTGGCTTTTACAAATTCGGCGTACTGTCCGTAGGTAACTTCGTGCTCATCCATCCAAATTCCGTCTACGGTTACGGCGTGCACGGGCTTAGCATCCGGAAACTCCGGCTCATCCGAACCCATTTGAAAAGTACCGCCCTTTATCCATACCATTTTGGTTTTAGCGGTATCGGCTACTTGGTTTAAATTAACGCTTGGTTTTGGAGCTATTGCTTTCTCCGGTTCTTGTGCTTCGTTCGCCGATTTTTTCTGACAGCCTGTGATAGAAAGTACCAAGCAAAAGATAAAACCAGCTTTTAGCGGGGAATAAGATTTATTAAAATTCATAATTATTAAAACAGGCAATTAACAGGTCGCCTTTAACTTTAAAATTACATTGTTTTAGGGCTTTCTCAAAGAGAGAGTTCAAAACCTTCCTCTAACCTCACTAAAGGAAGACTTTTAATTATTTTTTGAAAGCTCTTTATTTTTAAAGTAAAGGCAAGCAAAAGATCAGGCATTCTTCTAGCAAGGCTAGTTTTGGACGATAATCTTATCCAAATTACTTTTTACTGGTTCCACGGTGGCCTGGTGCTTTTGCGCCAAAGCTTCCAGATCCTTCATAATGTCCGGGTGATTAGCCGCTACGTCGTATTTTTCGGAAGGGTCGTGTTGTAAGTTAAATAACTGGTAGGTAGCTAATTTTTCAATTTGTTCGGGATAGCCAATAGGGTTATTTTTAAAAAAATACAGCTTGTAGTCGCCTTTCCGGACGGCAAAGAGTTTAGAACCGTGGTAATAAAACATTTCTTTCCGCGGACTGGCTTTTCCTTCTCGTAACACGGGGGTCAGTTCATAACCATCGAGGGTGCGATCGGTGGGTACTTTGGCACCAGCCAGTTTGCTTAAAGTGGGTAATAAATCCAGGGTGCTGCCCATTTGCGTGATGATGGCTGGTTTTATGCGGCCAGGCGCCCAGAAAATGGCGGGTACCCGTACGCCGCCTTCGTAGCTGGTGCCTTTGTTGCCGTACAAAGTGCCGGCGCTGCCGCCTTGTTCTTTGTACAAAGCCCAAGGGCCGTTATCCGAAGTAAACAAAACGTAAGTATTTTTATCCAAGCCTTCTTTTTTTAAGACCGCTAAAACCTGGCCCACACTCCAGTCAATTTCCTCGATTACATCGCCGTACAAGCCGCGGTCGCTTTTGCCTCTAAATTCCGGCGAAGCAAAAAGCGGAATGTGCGGGAGCGAATGCGCTAGATACAGAAAGAAAGGCTTTTGTTTGTTAGCCGAAATAAACTTCACCGCCTCCTGGGTGTAGCGTTTGGTGATGGTATTCTGGTCCGCAGGTTTTTCGATTACTTCGGTATTGCGCATTAAAGGTACCTGGTAGGTTTCAATTTTGGGGTTAATGGCGGCCTCAATTGCGTTGATGGCCGGGTTGCGGTCCATGTCGTTGCTATACGGAATGCCGTAGTACGAATCAAACCCGTGGCTGGTGGGCAGGTAAGGTTTTAAGTGACCTAAGTGCCATTTACCAATAGCGGCGGTACTGTAGCCCGCTTCTTTTAAAATTTTTGGGATGGTTTTTTCCTGAGTAGGTAAGCCGCCATCGGAATCGGGGAATAAAACGCGTCTTTTTTCGCCTTCCATGCCGTTTCTTACCGGCAGCCGGCCAGTGAGCAAAGCCGCCCGCGAGGGAGTACACACGTTGGCCGCTACGTAAAAGCTGGTCCACTTTTGGCCTTCGGCGGCCATTTTATCTAGGTTAGGCGTTTTAATAGTCGGGTTGCCGTAGCAGCTTAAATCGCCGTAGCCTAAGTCATCGGTGAAAATAACCACAAAGTTTGGCTTGCGGGAAGTAACCGGGGCACGTACCGGTTGCGCACCAGCTACCTCTAAAAAGCAGGTAGCCAGCCCCAATAATAAGTAGATCTGTTTTATTTGGTTAGGCATTACTCTGTTAATGGCTGAAAATTTAAATTTTAATAGTAATTGAAAGAATAAGTTTTATTAAAAAATTTAAAAAAACTTCCGGAAAATCAGCCTGAGCCTGCCGAAGAAACTAATTCCTACCGGTCTATGCGGCCCCAAATAGATTCTTCCACGGACATTGTTCGTTTTACTTCCAGTATAGATAGGCAAAAAAACTTGCATTGCTTTCTATTGCAACTTATATACAGCTTACTCTTTACCCAGATCATTACTTCTATGTTTTTTGGAATGGAAATAACCGGAACTTTGTTTTATTGCCGATAGGCATTCTTGCTAAAACAAATTGCGATCAACGACCTTAACAATTGATTTACAAGATGTTTAAAAACAAAAAGAGCGGTAAACATGCCGAAGATTAACTATATCCATGGAAACATTTTAATCCTATAATAAGTAAGAATATGTGAAATAATAGGGTAAATCTATTGATCCATATTCCATTGTTATGAGGAAACCTATAACCCAGTTATTCTACTGCTCACTCCGCTACAGATTTAAAAAGGATTATAAACCTTATTATTAGCTTATTTATTTATTAAAATAAAAGTAAATAAGCTGCAATACCTGATCCTACCGCTTACTTTCGCCAATTAAAATAATTAACCATTTATTTTATTGGCTCATTAACCCTGACCAAATTCAATGAAAGCAAATTTTACCGATTATATTTTTTCCTTATCTCTCCGAAAGCAAAAGCATTTTACGATTTGGGTACTAGGATTTTTGCTTTTGTGCCAATCTACCTGGGCGCGAGGATTAGCGAACAACTTTAATTTAAAAAATTCATCCGCTGCTAATTATTCTGCTACTTTTGCCGATTCCTGTACCCTTCTAAGCACTTTGCCTTGCTCTAAGTTGCAGATGAGCTTGCCGCTTAATTTAAATTTTAATGCTCCGGTAGCTAAAACGCTTGCTGACCAGAACAAAGTAGGTACGGGCTTTACTTTAGCTCTACCGTATTCCGGCACCCGCCTACCCGAAGACAGTGCAGTTAGTATTCCTAAAGTTCCCGGCTACGAGCCGGCTAAGCTCGCGCTGGTTAATGGCGCTCTGCAAGTAACAACTCATAAAGGTTCTGGCACGGCAACCAGCAACAATCAACTAAACGCCTTAGGTGTGCAGGTAGATAGCCGCAATAAACTGCAAATAGAAACTACCTTAATCAACCCCTACAACGGTTTAGATTCGCAACAAGCCGGCGTATGGGTGGGCTTGTCGGATAAAATGTTCGTGCAACTGGTAGTGTCGGGCAACCGGGTGGAGTTGCGCCGCGAAGTAAACGATGTATCTACCCCGGATGATCGCCGGATGACGGAAGTAATTCCGGGCTTAGACACCCAAAAAGTACGCTTGCGCTTGTTAATTGATCCGGCCAGCAACACCGCCGAAGCTTTTTACTCCACCGATAGTGTTACTTATTTTAATGTGGGTGAAGTCTATCCCGTTAAAGGAGTAAATATTACAGATATGGGCTTAACGGCCAGCCGGGTGTATACGGGCATTCTGGCCTCGCACCGTCACGGCATAACGCCGGTTACTTACTCTTTTGATGACTTTGCGGTTAGATTACCCGGTACGCCGATAATAGTACAGGCTCCGGTTGACCAGATATTCAGCGGTGACAGTATCGTTAGCTTTTCGGCGGGCCAGTACGCTGACCCCGACGGGCAACCTTTAACGTATACCGCTACTTTAATAGATGGCAGCCCTTTGCCCGGTTGGCTTTCTTTTGCCAGTACCACGCAAACGCTCAGCGGTAAAACACCCGGCACCGGTGCCGATCTAACCATTAAAATTACGGCTATTGATCCTTCCAGCCTTTTTATAACGGCTTTTTTTAAAATTACAGTGCCGCCCATCCCTTGTCCGCCTTTTAGTATATTACCTTGCTCCCGAGTTGCGGTGGGATTGCCGTATTCTTTAAAATTTGATTTTCCTAAAGCGAATACTTTACCGGAGCAAAGCGGTTTGGGTTCTGGTTTTACCATGGCATTACCTTACGCGGGCACCCGCCTGCCCGAAGATAGTGTTGCCAGTAACTTAGTAGCACCGGGCTACGAACCTAAAAAATTATTGCTCGGCAATAGCGCTCTGCAGCTAACGACGAACAAAGGTTCGGCTCTTACTACCAATAACAATCAGCTAAACACCATGGGCGTTGGTGTTAATGGCCGCAATAAACTGCAAATAGAAACTACCTTAATCAACCCCTACAACGGTTTAGATTCGCAACAAGCCGGCGTATGGGTAGGCTTGTCGGATAAAATGTTCGTGCAACTGGTAGTGTCGGGCAACCGGATAGAACTACGTCGCGAAGTAAACGATGTATCTACCCCGGATGACCGCCGGATGACGGAAGTAATCCCGGGTTTAGAAACCCAGAAAGTACGCCTGCGCTTATTAATTGATCCGGTTAGCAACACCGCCGAAGCTTTTTACTCCACCGATAGTGTTACCTACCTCAACGTAGGCGAAGCTTACCCAACCAAAACAATAAGTATTGCTAACATGGGCCTTAATGCTACCCGGGTGTATACCGGTATTCTGGCCTCCCACCGCCTCGGTACTACCCCGGTTACCTATTCTTTCGGCGATTTTAATGTTCAAGTTATTAGTGCGCCAATCCAGCCCGCATTAACCTTTTTGCCTAAACAGTTAAGCTATACGTTGGTTCCGGGGGGCATTATTGAAAAACAAACTACCGTGCTTACGGCCAACATCGGCCTTCCGGCTCTGAACCTGACGAAAGATACTACTGCTACCTGGCTGAATTTACCGGCTACCCAAACCGGTACCCTTACCTTTGGCCCGGATCAGATTAGTTCTAATTTAAGCCCCGGAATTTACAAAACCTGGGTAGCAGCCCAGGCCGAAGGCTACCGCCCCGACACCTTGGTGATCCAGTTAACCGTTAACCCTCCCACTCCGGAGTTTTTAGTAAACTTCCAGGATCCGAATACGCTTCCGCCAACGGGTTGGCTAGCTGATTTCGGGCAAGCTTTTGGTCCTCGTACGGGTACTAACCAGGGAATTAACTTATTCTACGGTTGGAAAAAACGCAGCGACAGCACCCTTTTGGATTTATCGGTGGGCGGCACGATTCCGGGAAACGGACGGAACCGCAACATGCCGGAGGATGTGCGCCTGGCTACCTTCATCCACATGCAAGCCGATGATATTCCGGGAGCATTTGACGGGGTGAAAGAAGAAGGTTACTGGGAAATTAAAGTTCCGAATGGGTTCTATGACGTTACGGTAACCGTTGGCGATGCGGTCCTTAATACTTCCGTTGCCGAAAGCCATAGTATTACCGTAGAGGGTGTAAAAACTATCCGCAATTTTGAACCAAGCGGCCAGCCCGGCGCCCTTAGCCGCTTTAAAACCGCTATCGCCCGCGTTACGGTAAAAGATTCTTTGTTAACCATTACCGCCGACGGGGGTATCAATACCAAAATAAACGCTGCCCGTATTTTGCCGGTAAGTACCGGGCCTTATGCTTACTGGGCCACGGACTTGCAGCAAATTACCATCCGGCAGGATTATGCACCCGAGAAAACTTTTTCGCTGGAACTAAATAATTCCTCCGGATTGCCCGAAGTAACGTACAAATTAACCGCCTCCTACGATTCCGGGGTTAAAGGCTGGTTAAAGTTTAATGCGAGCCACTACGGTACCGAACCTAATATTAACTTCGATTACTCGGCCGCGCGAAATCTTCCTCCCGGCACGTACACTGCCATTGTTTCGGCAACTACGCCGGATTTTACGCCGGCCTTGTTAACCGTAAAGATTACTGTACTGGAAGCAGAAAGTATTTTGCCATACGTGGTATCTTCAACGCCCGAAAACGGGGCTACCAACGTAGATATCAACACGGTTAGTATTGCGGCGAATAACCTGTATGTACCGGAAGTTACCGGCTTACGGGGCGGGGTAGATAACTCTACTTTAAATACTTCTACCGTTAAATTATTTAAAATATCCGAAACCGATACTACGGCCATTGTGGGGGTAGTGCAGGGTACGGGGGGTGGCGATGCCATTAGTTTTTCGCCTACTTACGCCTTAGAACCCAATACCAATTATAAATTAATGATCACCAGAGCCGTAAAATCCAATACCGGCTTGCCCTTTTTACCTTACGAATCGCTTTTTACGACCGGCTCTTTCTCCGGCACGGCGGGAGCGTCTAAACTAGCATTTACCAAAGAACCCATTGCCAGCACCGTTGGTAAACAGTACAGCAGCGTTACAATTGGGCCAGATGGGAAATTTTACGCTTTGCGGCTGAGCGGCACCATCGAGCGCTACCAGATTGATAGCCTGAATGGCACTTTAAGCAACCAGGAACTACTTTCTACCCTCGAAAATAAATACGGGGAGCGATCGGCCATTGGTTTAGCCTTTGATCCGAGTTCTACCCCTACCAACCTGATAGCCTGGGTGACGCATTCTTCCGGAGGCCTTTCTAACGCCGGTACCTTCGACGGTAATTTATCCCGGTTAGCGGGTCCTGGTTTAGAAGATGAACAACTCGTAATTACCCGCTTGCCCCGATCTACTAAAGACCATTTGGTGAACAGTGTAGCTTTTGGCCCGGACGGAGCCCTTTATATTAGCCAGGGCAGCAACAGCTCCATGGGCGCTTACGATCGCAGCTGGCAGCAAGAAGAAAGTTTGCTGGCCGGGGCTATTCTGCGCCTGGATTTAAATAAATTACCCGGATTTATTCTGCCCATTAATGTGCGGACTACCGCCGACCAAAGCCTGATAAATACTGCGCCTGCCGAATCGGTGTGGCTCATAGATGGTACGTATAATCCTTATGCCACCAATGCGCCGTTAACCATTTACGCTTCTGGCATCAGAAACGCGTACGATTTGGTTTGGCACAGCAACGGGCAGCTGTACATTCCGACTAACGGCTCCGCTGCCGGCGGCAATACGCCAAGAGCAGTGGTAGGTACCCGCCGCCCCGATGGTACGTTGTATAATGGTCCGGTAATAGCGGCAACCCGGGGGGTACAGGTGCAAAACGACTGGCTCTTCCGGGTAAATCCGCAACGGCCTATGGGCTACTTTGGCCATCCTAATCCTTTGCGAGGCGAGTTTTTAGCACACCGGGGCTACGCCGATAACAACTTATACGCCGCGGGTACCGGAGCAGATCCGAATTACCGCGGAGCCGCCTTTGACTTTGGTCTGAATAAATCGCCTAATGGCGCAATTGAATACAAAAGCAATGCTTTTGATGGAGCCTTAAAAGGCAAGTTGCTGGTTTGCCGGTTTAGCGGGGGCAGCGACATCATGATTCTGGAACCTGGTTCTAAAGTAAATGATCCTGCTATTACGCCCGATAAAGATCAGAAATACGATATTGTAAATGCACAGACAGGTTCCGGCTTGTTTGGCATCGAGGGTCTGTCGGGCTTTACTAATCCGTTGGATATTGCTGAGGATCCGCAAACCGGAAACCTGTACGTTATTGAATTTAACTGGAATAATACGCCCGGTAAAACCTCGCAAATTACGTTATTACGTCCGAAGGCAGTTACTACTATTGCTCCGATAGCGACGGTAACGCCCGCTAAAATAACCGAAAATGATGTAGCAGATGGCCATCCTGGTAAAAAGAACACCATTACCATTGGCAATAGCGGCAACGGCAATTTACAGGTAACGAGTATTGCGCTGGAAGGGGTAGATACCAACCAGTTTATATTAAGCGGTATTCCGGAAATTAATGCTACTTCGCCGCTAATCATTGCGGCTAATACGGCCTTTACCTTTAATGTACAATTTAATCCCACTGCATCAGGCATTAAAACTGCTTCTATCAAAATTAATTTAGAAAATTACCCGGTACAGGAAGTAGTACTGAGTGGCTTAGGCACTACGGGCAAAGGAGGGGCTAATGAACCTGCCTTACAGGCCATTGTAAATGCCCACGGTTTAAACATAGTGGTGGGCGATGATGATCCCAACACGGCTATTATCCACAGTATTAATGCGAAGGCAGCCATTTTGGGAGAAGAAGTAGCGGTTCCGCAATTTGTAAACGCAACCGCAGCGCCTATTACCGTAGAACCGCTGGCTGTTTTCAGCGACGCGGCTACGGGAGGTATTGCTACTGCTTTAGGCTGGTATGCCGGGAGCAGCCCCACTATAACCGAAGAATTATTTACCGTAGCCAACGACCAGAGCCAAACCATTAATGTGCAGGCTACCGGTAAGCTTGTTCTGGAGACGGATAATTTGCCCTTTGGCTTTTATACCCGTTGGCCTTCTTTAACTAACCGCCAAATTTATAGCAAAGATTCGTTAAACACCTTTGCTAATGCTATCCCGCACCATTTCCGGGCTTATCCTTTAAAAAATCCGGATGGCACGGTACTACTGGATACGTATTTAATGGCGGTGGAAGGAATAGGCGAAGACCAGGATTACCAGGATCTGGTGTTTATTGTTCGCAATGTTAAACCCTACGTAAAGGTGCCAGATGTACTGGGTAACGAACCCGATGAACCTACCACTCCGAATAATACCGGTTTAGTTTTACAGGTATTCCCGAACCCTAATCCGGGCGATGACATAAAGATCGCTTTGCAGAACTTTGCGCCCAAAGAGCAGATTACTTTAACCATTTATGAATTATCCGGCCGAACTATTTATTCTAAAAGCCTGACTGCCAACAGCACCGGAGCAGCTACAACGCAACTTTTACCGCAACAACCAATTAGCCGGGGGATGTACCTTATTAAAGCGCAAGCTCCTTCGGGGGTAATTAGTACAAAGCTTATAATTGACCGGTAAAATAAAAAAGGGAGCTTTAAAGCTCCCTTTTTTATTTTACTACGTTCGAGAAAAGCAAAAATTTAAAAAAACGCTATTCTGTCTGGTTTCCGTCCTGTAGTGGGTACCAGCCAGGGTTTACCTCTACCCTACGGGAGGTACCATCAGCAATTTAAAATTTAAGGCAGGTTCTTTTTACCTGGTATTATTTTTTGCTTAGTTCCCCCAATTTATCGCTGGTAATACAAAAGGTATTTACCATGCCTTTATCGGCAATAAACTTGCCGTCAACAAAAGAGTAAAAACCGTAATTAAATTGCTGCAGAAAATGCTTGGTTTCGGAGTCAATCGATTCAATCAATATAATTGGTTTAAAGTTTTTAAGCGTTTCCATTGCTCCCTTTAAAACTTCCAGCTCATACCCTTGCACGTCTATTTTTACGAAATAAGGCTTTAGTTTAAAATCATCCAATTTTTTTACTTCGCACTTTACCGTTCTGATATGCAGTTTATGCTCATCAAACCGCCAGAGCTGCGTTTTTAACCAGTCGTGAGCGGCTTCATATTTAAAAGAAGATAATCCATCAAACATCCATTTCCGATAAAATGGCACAAAAAGCGTCAGATCTCGATCTTTATTCGCTAAGCCAAAATTATAAACCGATACCCTCTTATTAGTACGAAAATAATTTTTAAGCTTTTCAAAAATCAGGTAATTCGGCTCGAACCCAATAATCTTATTACTATAATTTGCCTTGGAAGCAATCAGCATCGATAAAATACTTTCGCCCCGATTGGAACCTATATCCACTAAAACTTCATCTGGTTTGGGTTTAAAAAATAGCAGCGCGTTGAAATCAGGCTCGTGGGGCTTATTCCGCATTTTCATCCAAAAGAATTTTAAGGTAAACCGGGTGTCGTGTAAAAAGGGAAACCAGGTTTGTATGGATCTGAAAACTTTTTTCATGGTGCAATTTAAATAAATACCAAAGGAGTATAATTGGTATGGGTTTTCTTTATTGCTCTGCGAAAAGTGAGCGCAACCCGCTACGCAGCGCCGGGCCACCCTTCTTTGGGTTGGTATTACAGTAACTCAATCCAAGAAATTGATGGGTACCAATCCATTTAGACCGCTGTAATCGCGGGCACTGCTGTATAAGTAATGCATTGCTTCTTCTACCCAGCCTTCTTTCACCGGGTTTTCGTGGATGTAATCTAACTTTTGCGGTATAAATTTATTACTGATTAATTCTTCCGCGTGATTGTTCTGTTGCCAGAACTGGTAAGTCGTATTGCGGTAATTTTGACTGGCGGTAAATTTAAATTTATCTACTAACCAATCCTTGCGGCTTTCTACTCCGGTTTCTATTTCCCGGATAACTTGGGTAGCGGTAAACTTTTTCAAATCTCGCAGGATGTCTGATAAATTTGCTTTACTTGGTTCTTCCGCCGGAATGATGAGATGCACGTGGCTGGTCATTAAGCACCAGGCATGTACCCGCAAACCTTTGTTTTTGATACAAAAATTTAAGCTTTCAACAAACAGGTTTTTATAAGTCAAACGCACGAACACATCCAGCCAAAAAACCACGGAGAAGGTTACAAAGTAAATGCCTGCGGGATTGTTAAAGCGGTATGACCATGGAGTTTATTGCATGTTTTTTTAAATTTTTGCTGGTTAATGCCAATCAGGAAATTGGCTTTCCGGAACTGCGTAGAGCGCTGCGCTAACTCTACGCAGAACAAAGGGGATCGTTTATAAGGCATATCTGTACTTATAAACTTCTTAGTGCCGGAAGGTTCGGCAGATTTTATAAGAGAACAAAAATAAGGCCCTAAGCAGCTAGAATAATTTCTTTGATCAGTATTTCCGGCGACAGGTTCAAGCCCTTATGTAGCGACCGGATATTAGCTAGGCTTAAAGGGCGCTTACGGTTTAAAATACTAGACACCGTACCTTTATCACCTAAGTAAGGCACCAGATCTTTAGGCTGTAAACCTAAAACTTCCATCCGTATTTTAATATGCTCGATAGGGTCCAAATCATCAATCGGATAATGTTCTTCTTCGTACTTGTTAATTACCAGTGCCAATATATCTGCTTCTTCGTATTCTGGGGTGCCTTCGGCTGCTCCCCATAGCTGACGCATTCTTTTGAGGGCTGCTTGGTATTCGGTTGCATTGTGAATCAATTTAACTTCCATTGCGCTTCGAGAGATAAAGAGTAATAAATATGCTATCCTTTTTAGAGGTCTTTAATTTCTATTTTGCTGTATTCGGCGTGGGTTCCAATCCAGAGCACATACACTCTTTTTGCTTTAAACCACACTAATGCTACCAGCCGGTAATCGTTTGCCTTCATGTTAAACACAACCTTACCATCAACCACCATTTCTGCTTTAGGAAAGTCTTGGCGAATAGCCTGCACGCTGTTCCATTGCGCTTTGCGTGTTATTTTATACCAATCTATTAAGTAAGGCTTCGCGGTAGCATGTGCTTCGTAGTATTCCCGAATGGTGGCGTAGCTGATAACATTCATACGATAAAGGTGCCGAATAGTTGGTGAATTACCAACTATTCGGCACCTTTTTTTCTTATCAACCTCAACCTATCAAAAGTCGAAAAAGTAAATTTTTCGGGATTACATAGACTGTAGGGTCGTGTCGGGGGGTTAATTGCCTGCTATTTATCAGTAACGCCAATCAGGAGATTGGCTGTCCGGTAACTGCGTAGAGCGCTGCGCTAACTCTACGCAGAACGAACCTTAACTTTTATTTACCAACTGGATGGAACATTGCCAAAACTTTGTCCATTAGCTCAACACTATATTTCCCATCAAAAGATTGTGATGATGTAATTAGAAATCGTACCTCGTATTTGGCACCGACATATGTAGTAAAAAGTGTACCATCATCGTCAACTCCTGAATCAGCTTTTTTCATTTTAAGGGACATTGTTCTTCTCTTAATCGCATCAAAATTAGTTTTATTACAACTGTAAAATACTGCATTTATGCCGTTTTTTGTAGAAGAAATATTAACTGTATGATCACTCAAACCATCATATACCCATTTAGTAAAGGCCTGAGTTAAACCAGTCTCTTTCTTATTAGAATTATAAACCCATCCTTTAGCTTCCAAATAATCGTTAGCATCCGAGATATTTTTCTTCTTGTATATAAAAATTAATTGCTCTAGGGTTAACCTCTGACTGAGTGACAGAAAAGGTAATAACCCGAGTAAAAAAGCTGTAAATAACTTTTTTTTCATAGTAGTTATATAATATTTTAGATAGAAAACAGTAAGTAGAGAATTAGCTTAATAGAACATTTTAATAATTCTCAACACAATAATTAGATTCAAAACTGTAATTTAATCATAGTTATATATTATAATTGATAAAAGTAATACAACACTTAAAATAAAATGAGAGCTAGAATAAAAGAATATTTACCTAGTAGTTTGCATCCAGAAGGCATGAAATCTCATAAATTTCACATTGATGAGAAAGGAGACGAAGTTTATGGAAAGATATCATCAATCTGGCTAGAGAATGGTAAATGGCATTATTGGGTAGAAATATTAAATAATGGGCCGATTAATTATAATAAAGGAGTTTGTAACACAAAGGACCAAGCTATATCTAAAATGCACGATTACATAAATCAAGTCTAATTATCCCTACGTTCTGCGTAGAGTTAGCGTAGCGCTTTGCAGCAGTTTTCGGATAGCCAATCTCCTAATTGGCGTTAACCAGCAAAAATTTAAAAAAAACTTAAAACTGCAAGGTAAAAGTAGTGCCTTGGTTTTCCTTGGATTTTACCTGGATGTTGCCTTTGTGCAGGTGCATGATTTGTTTGGCCAAACTCAGGCCAATGCCGGAGCCGTCTTTGTGGGCGGTAAAAAAAGGAATAAAAATACTTTCGATAATTTCTTCGGGGATACCGGTGCCGTTGTCCGCTACTTCGATGTAAATTTTTTCGTTTTCCTGTTTACCGGCGATTAGCTTGATAGTAGGCGTTGAATTGGGTCGGCCGAGTACGGCGCGTTGCGCATTTAATATCAGGTTAATGAGTACCTGTTCGAGCAAGCGCGGATCGGCTTGCAAGGTTAAATCATCGGCGTTCATTTCCGTTACCAGCAAAATGCCTTTTTCCTCCAGTTGGGGGTTCATGAGCGTGTAAATGCTGTTGAGCAGTTCTTCCACGTACACCGTGGTGAGCAGCAAATCGTTTACTTTGCTCAGGTTGCGGTAGGTTTTGGCGAAACGCAGCAAGCCTTCGCCCCGGTTCTGAATAATTTCAATACCTTCTTCTAAATCCTGCAACAAATCGCCGTTAGGTTGGGGAACTTGTTCCTGTTCGTATTGTTCGCGGTTCAGGCGCAAATGGCGGCGCATGGTATCGGCCAGCGACGAAATAGGCGCGACCGAGTTCATGAGTTCGTGCGTCATCACGCGCAGTAATTTTTGCCAAGCTTCGGTTTCGGTTTCGTCGATGGCGGTGCTTACATTTTTAAACGCTACCAGCAATAAATCGCGTTGCTGCATTTTAAAAGCGGTAGCCGATAACAGCAATTGCATGGATTGCTGGTTAATTTTTAATTTTACGAGTTGGGTGTCGTTGGGCTTGAGCTTGATAATGGCTTCGTACAAAGCTTCGTTGCGTCTTTCCAGCGAATGGATATTTTTTAAATAAGGAAGGCCCAGGGTGCGTTTAAAAGCTTCGTTTATCCATTCCACTTCGCCGGCGTTTACATCGTACGAGATGATACCCGTATCAATTAATTGCAGAATCGTTTGCAGGTAATGGTACTGCGCTTCTTTCTCGAACTGTAATTGCTTAAACGTATTGTTGATTTGGTTAAAAGCATGGTGCAGTTGCCGCAACGAGGGGTTGGTGTGCTTTTCGTTAAACTGCTGCGAAAAATCGCGGTACTTTACCGCCAGAATAAATTTGGCCAGTTCGTTGTTGCTGCGCGTTACGTAACGGGCCAGTTCCCACACCAAACCCACTAAAATAGCGGCCGCAAAAATAACTTGCGGATAAGCGCGCTGCGAAAAATAATAGACTGCTCCGTAAACTAAGATCAGAATAAATAACAGCCGAAAAAATATACCGACTTCGAGGCGCTTAAATGTCATGTTTCTCGAGGCGGCGATACAGGGCCGTGCGGGTGATGCCTAGTTCTTTGGCGGCTTTGGAGATATTGCCTTTGTTGCGCTCAATTACCCGCATAATAGTCGTGCGTTCTACTTCGCTGAGTTGCAACGGGCCTTCTTCCACCAGTTCGGGAGTGGTGGCTGGGTGGCCGGGCTGCTCCATCGCCGAAAAGGCAAAGTCTTGCGGCCGCAACTCCTGACCATCGGCCAAAATAATGGCGCGTTCTACGGCGTGCTGCAGTTCGCGGATATTGCCCGGCCAACTGTGCTGCTTTAACTTCTTAATCGCGCCTTCCGAAACAAAAGGTACGGGTTTATGATTTTTAGCGGCGTAATGCGCGGCAAAATGCCGGGCCAATAAAATAACATCGTCGCCGCGTTCGCGGAGCGGCGGCAAAGTAATTTCTACGGTGTTAATGCGGTAGATTAAATCTTTCCGGAATTGGTTTTTAGCCGCCAGTTCGTAAATAGGCACGTTGGTGGCCGATACCAGCCGGATATCTACGGGAATTTGCTGGTTGCTGCCCAACGGAATAACCAAGCGGTTTTGCAGCGCCGTGAGTATTTTGGCTTGCTGCGGTAGCGAAATGTTACCTATTTCGTCCAGGAACAAGGTACCCCCGTTGGCGGCTTCAAACCGGCCAGTCCGGTCTTCTTTGGCGTCGGTGAAAGAGCCTTTTTTATGCCCGAATAATTCGCTTTCGAACAATCCTTCGCTCAGTGCGGCTAAATCGGCGCAAACAAAGGGCTTACCCGCCCGGAATGATTTCTGGTGCAAGGCCCGGGCTACTAATTCTTTACCCGTGCCATTTTCGCCCAGAATTAACACGTTGGCTTCGGTGGGCGCAATTTTATCTATTTTGTAGAACACATCCTGCATGGCTTCCGATTGGCCCAGCATATCAAAACCTTCGCTGGTAGGAGCCCGCCGGGGTACGTTCTTACTTTCGCCGCTGGTACGGCCGGCGCAGGCTTTTTCTAAAGCTTCAAGCAACTTTTCGTTACGCCAGGGCTTTACAATAAAATCGGTAGCGCCTTCTTTTAAGGCCCGTACGGCCAGTTCTACGTCGCCATAAGCCGTAATCATCACGACGGTAGCGCTTTTATCTTTTTCCAAAATTTTGTTCAGCCAGAAAAAGCCTTCGTTACCGGTGTTTAAAGCGCTTTTATAGTTCATATCCAGAAAGATCACATCGAAAGGCTGCTTGGATAAGAGCGAGAGCAGGTTTTCGGGGTTCTTTTCGGTTACTACTTCTTTTACTTCGGTTTTCAGCAGCATTTTTACGGCAAACAGCACGTCGGTTTCATCATCTACTACTAATACCCGGGCGTTCTTGGCGTTCATGTTTGGATTAATTTAGAATTGTATGTTATCGGATATTGGAGTGCTCGAAAATTAATCTGTCTTACAATAAGGGTTACACCTTTTATTCAAAACGTAATATAAGTTAAGGATTTATTAGCTTCGGAATTTAAATTTTTGCTATTTCTTTATTCATAAATCAGGTACAATTTAAAAATAATCTCGCAAATATTCTATATTAATACAGATTCTTCCAATAGGTTTATCTAATTACAAGATAAGTTCTCGCCAAATAAAACTACTGATTGCCTATAGAAACAAAGCCATTATTATCCGGGAAGTTCATCCAGTGTTTTCTCCGATGGCAAGGCAATAGGTGGAGTTTATTTTGATCAGCAGAATGCCTTAAAGAACAGTTAATTTTTCTACTATTCTTTCGCAAAGTTCGTGGGTACGCAAGGCATCCGGGGCAGTAATCATGGGTGGGATAGCTGTGTGCAAAAAATTAAAAAAATCATCGACCATGGCGTAAAAGCCCCTTTTCTGCAAGGTTGGCTCCCAATCGTTGCTTCCCAGGCGGGTGCTGTTTTTACCAGTTATAATTTCTAAATCAGCCACATTATACGCTATTCTTTTTTCGCGGGCATTCATTATTTCCACTTTTTCTTCCGTGGTGCCGGTATCGCGGTTCATAATGCCGATCGCAATGCCTTGGCTATTTACTAATTGCACCACCAGGTGGTAGAGCCTGTCGCCTTGTTTTTTGCCGTGCACCAGAATATCTTCTATCGGATAAGGAAATAAATATCGCAACGTATCTACTACGTGAATAAAGTCTTCGACCACAAACCGCCGGATGGTATCCGGTAAAGCCTGCCGGTTTTTCTGCATAATAATTAAAGTAGGCTCGGCAAGTTCTTTTAATTTCTGGTAAACCGGGGCATACCGCCGGTTAAAGCCCACGTGGAGCAGCACGTTATTTTTCTCGGCTAACGCTACCAACTGTTTAGAGGCCGTATAATCTAAGGTAATAGGTTTATCGACAAACACGGGAATGCGTTGTTGTAAAAGCTTTTCTACTATTGGGTAGTGCGCCTCGGTGGCCGCGTGCACCATTACTCCATCCAGGCCGCTGTTCAGAAAATCAGCTAAGTTAGCATACTGGTTCGTAAAGCGATATTGCCGGCCTAAGTCGGCCAGTTTGCCGGCATTATTCGAAAAAAGATGCACTTCTACGTCAGACCGGCTGCTCAGGATGGGTAAATACGCTTTTTGGGCAATGTCGCCTAATCCAATTACTCCTATTTTTAACATTTCGGCCGTAAGCTATCTGCTTTTTTTAAATTTTCAGATACTTGAAAAATAAAAATTCTTTTTTTGGAAAGGCGGAAGAACCAGGCACTTCTTGCGTAAGTATTTTCTCAGTTACAATAAAATTTAAAAATATGTGGTGGATCTATGCACTATTATCGGCGGTATTTGCCGCTTTAACGGCCATTTTTGCTAAAGTCGGAATTAAAGGCGTAGATTCTGATCTAGCCACGGCTCTCCGCACAGTGGTTATTCTGGTATTAGCCTGGGGCATCGTGTTTTTTAAAGGCAGTGCTAGGCATCTAACAGAACTCACCAAAACCAACTGGGCTTTTTTAATTTTATCGGGTTGCGCAACCGGCCTTTCCTGGATATTTTATTTTAAAGCCCTGCAAATAGGAAGAGTGTCGTGGGTAGCGCCGGTTGATAAGCTAAGCGTAGCGATTGCGATTGTGTTAGCGGTTGTTTTTTTAGGCGAACCGCTTACGCTAAAAACTGCTTTAGGGGCCGGATTTATTATTCTGGGAACACTTGTATTAATCGCCTGAAACAGTTTGGGCTTGTGCTTCAGGCGATTTGGCAATAGTTTCATTTAAGTAACCCGCAACAAATTACCTTAAACCGTTTTGTACCGAAATCAACAATGTTAGCTCAGGATAATCAAAAATTTTAAAATTATAACTCTAGGGTCTAATACCTAAATACCCGTGTCTTTTTACTTACTTCTTAATGGCTTTAAATACTTCCTGGGCCAAAACCGCATCACCTTCGGCGTTCGGGTGAATGCCATCCGGGGCCGTAGCTTCCTTACCCAGCATGGGCGTATACAAATCAATGATAGGCACCTTGGTTTTTTTGGCAATTTTTTCGATCAGCGGCAGCATTTCGTCTTTAATTACGGCGGGCCGGATGTTAAAATTCTCGCGGTAAGCCGGCATGGGTTTGCAGATATAGACCTTGGGCTTGTTCGGCAGTTTTTTAAAAGACTGGATAAATTCCACATAATCCTTTTCAAAATCGGCTTTGTGTTGCCAGTTCTGGGGTTTAGAATCATTGGTGCCGAGTTTAATAACCACCACATCGGGTTGCCACTGCAAAACCTCCTGGTATTTGGCTTCTTTCCAGTACGGGTAATCGCCTTTTTTTAATAAAGTACGGCCGCCAATGCCGTAATTTTTTACTTCGTACCCCTCGCCGAGTAAGGTTTGCAATTGCTCCGGATAATTTTTACCGGCTTCTATGCCGGCCCCTTCCGTAATGCTGTTGCCGACGCAGGCTACTTTGGTTTTCGTTTGGGCAAAGCCAATAAACGGAAGAATAAATACAAGAACCAGGACAAGCCAATTTTTCATAAAAAGTTAGAGAGTATGATGAATAGTTATGAATTAGGATCATAAAGAAACAAAGAAAATTACAAGCTGCCAATAATCTTACAAAAGACCCCTTCTAAATTATCTAATTCCTAAAATGCCGCGTATGCATAAGTATTGCCTACTTTTTTAAATATTTCTTCGGATTTATAGTTGCGGCAGGATTAAAAATTTAAATTTTATGCGTAAATCTTACTCTTTCCTCTTATTGGGCTTGTTATACTTTATCTCCGGGGTAGCCATGGCGCAAAGTCTGCGCGGCCGCGTAACCGATGCCCAAACCGGCGAAGCTTTGCCCGGGGTTACCATTGCGGTTGCCAATACCACTACCGGCACTACTACCGATACCCGGGGCGATTATACCTTGTCTTTAACCAACGGGCCGCATCAGGTGCAGTTTTCGTTTATCGGCTACAACACGCAAATCCGGCAGGTAACCATTAACAACAACGATGTAACTTTAAATATTGCGCTGGCCTCCGGTACCCAAACCCTTACCGATGTGGTTATTGTGGGTTCCCGTTCTACCCAGATCCGCTCGAACGTAGAAACCGTGGCTCCTATTGATGTCATTTCGGTGCGGGAACTGCAAGCCTCTGGTCAGATTGAACCTACCCAAATGATGAACATGGTAGCGCCCTCTTTTAATTCGGCGCGGCAGTCGCTGGCCGACGGCACCGACCATATCGACCCGGCTACTCTACGCGGCTTAGGTCCAGACCAAGTATTGGTTTTATTAAACGGCAAACGCCGACATAACCAAGCCTTAATTAATGTAAACGGAACGGTAGGTCGCGGCTCCGTGGGCACCGATTTAAATACCATCCCGGTAGCGGGCATTGAGCGCATAGAAGTGCTCCGCGAAGGCGCTTCGTCGCAGTACGGTTCCGATGCCATTGCGGGCGTGGTAAACGTAGTGATGAAAAAAGATACCGGCACCACGGCTAATTTGCACGTAGGGCAGTTTTACGAAGGCGATGGCGCGAACGCACAACTGGGCGTGTACCACGGCATTAAAGTGGGCAGCAAAGGCAGCATTGGCTTAGCCGCCGATGTGCGTTTCCGGGAAGGCACCAATCGCGCCGGCCGCTATACTGGTCCGGTATACCAAAACTGGAACGTGAGCCAGCAAGCCAACGAAAGCACCGATGCCTGGTTAGCCCGCCGGCAAAACCTCTACAACCAGGACCAAACCTTGATTACCCAAAACAACTTTAACCTCGAAAATAACCTACTGGTGGGCAACTCCGACGTGAATAATTTTGGCGGCATGCTCAACGGAAATTTAAAAATTTCGCCGAAAACCGAAGTTTACTTTACCGGCGTGCTTAACTATCGAAAAGGCCAGGCCGTTGGTTTCTACCGCTACCCCTACCAAACCACGCAGAATATTCCGGAACTCTACCCGAACGGGTTTTTACCCGAAATTCATTCTACCCTCTGGGACCGCTCCGGGCTGGTGGGTATTGGCGGCGAATTGGGCAAAGGCTGGCGCTGGGATTTATCGAACGTATTGGGCGGTAATTCTTTCCGGTTCGATATCGAAAATTCTTTGAATGCCTCGCAGTTTGCCTTGAAAGAAGCCGCTCCTACCGAGTTTTACGCTGGTACCGTGAAGTTTAATCAAAACACTTCCGATTTTGGCGTTTCCAAAGATTTCGGGCAGCAAATAGGCGTGCAGTCGTTTAACGTGGCGGGCGGTGTATCGTACCGCCTGGATAATTACCAGATTCTGGCCGGAGAAGAGGCGTCTTACCGCAACTATGCCCCGGAATCGGGCAGAGGAGGCGGGGCGCAGGTATTTCCGGGTTTCCAACCGGCTAATGCCGTAAACGAAAACCGGAACGTTTTTGCGGGTTACCTGGATTTAGAAACCGATTTAACCGATAAACTACTTATAAACGCGGCCGGCCGTTACGAAAACTACAGCGACTTCGGGGGCAACCTGGCCGGTAAGTTAAGCGCCCGCTATAAATTTGCCGAATTCTTTTCGTTGCGCGGTACTATTGCCAATGGTTTCCGGGCGCCTTCTATTCACCAGCGGTATTACAGCGCTATTTCTACGGTGTTTGTTTCCATTCCGGGTCAGGGTTTGCAACCGCGGCAGCAAGGTACTTTCCGGAACGACAGCCCGGTGGCCGAGGCATTTGGCATTCCATCGTTAAAAGCTGAAAAATCCACGAATTACAGTTTGGGCATTACGTCGCAACTTTTATCCAACATGACTTTAACCGTGGATGCTTACCAGATTGATATACGGGACCGGATTGTGTTAACCGGGCAGTTCCAGCGGGGCACTTCGCCGGTCGGGCAGCAAGTTTCTACGTTACTGGATGCCGCCGGGCAAACCGATGTGCAAGCCGCTATCTTTTTTACCAACGCGGTAAACACCCGTACCCAAGGCCTAGACGTGGTATTATCCGGTGATTATGGGGTAGGTGCCGGTACCCTAACCGTAACGTTGGCCGGGAATTTAAATAAAACTGAGGTGCAAGGCGATCCTAAAGTTTCGGAAACCTTGCCTACGGATGTGTTCGGGAATATTTTGTTTAACCGGCAGGAACGCGGCCGCTTGGAATGGTCGCAGCCGCGCAACAAGTTTACGTTAGGCAGTATTTACCGGCTCGGCAAGTTTAGCTCGAACTTACGGTTTACCCGTTTTGGCGAAGTAAAAACCTTAGACCCGAATACCGAGCAGCTCGACGAAGATTTCTCGCCCAAAGTTACTACGGACTTAAACGTAAGCTATCGGTTAAACAAATGGCTGCAAATTACCTTGGGCGGCAACAATATTTTCGATGTGTACCCCGATAAGCTGGAAGTAGTTCAATATCCAACCGCCACTAATCCCACTTCCGTAGATAATTCCTCGTTTGGCCGGTTTATCTACAGCCGCACGGCTACGCAGTTTGGGTTTAACGGGGGGTATTATTATGGCAGTCTGGCTTTTAATTTTTAAAAATAAAAACTCACTATGACGCGGATTTACTTTCGTGCCTTAGAGCATGTTTAAATAATACGTTGATTAGATATCAAGGTATTCGGTTCAGAATAAGTTGACAATTGTGCCATAGCACCCAAGCTTCGGCACTTTGGGTAGTTTTTTCGTGGTCTTTGTCGAGCCGCCGGAAGAAATTAAACAGGCCAAACGCCCGTTCGCTCACCCAGCGCCATTTAACAGGCACGAAGCCTTCTGCCAGGCACGAAGCCTTCTGCATCGGGGGGCTTAGAAGTGATCTCTACTTCTACACCCCGTAGGTTCTCAGTGCCCCAATCGACAAATACCTGCTCATAAGCTGCATCGGCTAGTATCTTTTTCATCCGGTGCAAGTACCCCCGTAGCGGAGCTACCACCCGCTCGGCCGTGGCTCCATCGGCCTGATTAGCGCCATGTACCACTACCCCCCAGACTAAGCCTAGGGTGTCTGTGATTACGTGCCCTTACGGCCATTAACCTTTTTATTGCCGTCTATACCAGTCTGTTGACTAACGAACGGTGCTACTTTAATCGACTGCGAATCAATACACCATAAACTGGGGGAGTCTTCTTTCTTTCTCCTTTTCCGTTCCCAGATATTCAAATGCCAGTTGCGTTTTGCCAGGGTTCCATCCGCTTGCCACTGGTGAAAATAATAGTACACCAACGCCCACTTAGGGAAACTCGCTGGTAAGTTTCGCCACTGGCTACCTACTCGCAGATACCAGAGAATAGCATCGACTATTTCCCGCAACGAATGTTGGCGTTTTCGTTGTGTGGGCAGAGATTCTTTCATAACTTCCCACTGCGAGTCAGTGAGTCGCTGGTAACAGGATTGCATAAGCTTAGCAGTTTCGTCGCTCTTTGCTTACGGGCTGACTCGCTTTTTATTCCCATTTCCTAATATTTAAACACGCTCTTACTTGTAAGTTCAAGCCTATAACTTGCAACTTGTAATCTATAATTTGTAACCTACTATGGCTAGCGCTCTTAAAAACCTAAGCGATTATAATTCTGATAATTTAATTGATATTTCTGAAAAAAAATTCGGGTTAGTAGTAGCCGAATGGAATAAAGCCATAACCGATACTTTATGTAAAGGGGCTTATGATACCCTAATAAAGCACGGTGCGATGCCAGAAAACATAATCCGGAATACCGTTTCGGGTAGCTTTGAACTAAGTTTCGGAGCGCAGTTACTGGCACAAAGTGACGAAATAGATGTTGTTATTTGCTTAGGCGTAGTAATTAAAGGGGAAACTAAGCACGATGATTATATATGCCACGCGGTAGCCCAAGGAATTACCCAAGTGAGCTTAAAATATAACAAACCCGTAATTTTTGGTTTAGTTACTACCAACGATGAACAACAAGCTTGGGATAGAGCCGGAGGAAAGCATGGTAATAAAGGCATTGAAGCTGCTGCCACCGCTATCCATATGCTGGGTATTTGCGAGTAATAAACATTGGAAATTACCAAGAAGAAGAAGCCTTTGAGGCTTCTTCTTCTTGGTAAAACAAAACTATTTTAAAATTTACTTGGTAGTTGCGGATTTTGGTTTATAAATAGCTCCAGTAGCAAAATCAACGGCTAAACTGGGCCAAAATAAGAGTATATCTGCTACTAACGCGCCGATTCTTAGCTCTCGCTGCGGTTCACCTGCGGCTGGTCGGGTTTTCTGATATTCTGTAACCTTGCCACCAAAAAGAGTTGCGCAGGAAGAAAGTAATACGCAAGCTATCAGAACAAATAAAGTGTGTTTTAGTTTTCTCATGAAAGTAATCGTATGTTGATAAGATATATTTATAATTATACAAAAATATCTTAATAATGTACATTAGCAAGTTTGCATAGTATGTTTAAGATATTTTTTTAAAAATTTAATTAATGTTTAGATTCATTACAAGTAGTTTAATAACGAATCGAATCGATTTAATATCTAATAATAAACTTAGCTGATTGCTTTAGAATTTAAACGTAATTGCATTGTGTATTATAAATATAGCTTAATACCGTCGGCGTTGTTGCACATTCCGGCCCAAGTTAACTTGCAAACCAATGGATGGAATAAAGGTCATACCGGAGAATTCGTGGTTTTTACCACCCAACACTTTATAAGTGCCATAGTTTTGGTAGTACATAGTAAGCGCTGGAAGTATATAAACGTACCGGAAACCAATCTTACCGTTAATAAAAGCGCCGTACGAAGAAAAGCTATTTCTTTCTTTTACCGCTTCCAGCTTAACTACCCGATCCGTATACTTCGTAAAAATGTTACCCGGATCAAAACCGTACTTGATAAAAGTACGATTGTAAACCACTCCCCACGAAATATTGCCAATCTCTTCTTCCGGGCCAAACGACTTACTGAATATAACTGGTATTACCAGGTCGCGGCGGGTGGCATAAAAGTCCAGGACAGGTTCTAATTTATTTAGCAATGCTCTACCGGGTAGGTTTGCTTTTTGGCCGGTATATTGCAACCCAATACTGCCGTATAAAGTGCCTTCACCTGGGTTCTCTGGCGTACCAGTTGGTCCTAAAAATTGGTACATGGCATCGAGTACATGGGCACCGGAGGCAAATTTATAACCTACATCTACTCGTGGAGCCACTCCGTAACGAACGTAAAAATCAAAAGTGGGACCTACCGGATCTAAAGCATAAGCCGTTAAACCTTTAGCAAAAATATCTATCTGCTCATCGTAGTAAACCGAATCTTTGTTGCGGATAGCATCAACGGCTGACTTGGTTATATCGTCTAATTGGCTAATGGGCTCCGTTGCTATGTTACCACCAAAATTTAGTCCGGCTTTAAACTGACCAGGAGCGGTAACTTTACCAGAATTTATAATGGCTCGGGGAGCCGTACAACTTCCTAAAAAAAGAATGTAAAGAAAGATAATCAGTAAGGAAATTCGTTGCATAAGACAAAATTTAAAAATATCAATCTAATTGGTTGTAAAATTACTAAAACTATCCCGGAAGAATTAATCTAAAACCAAGCCAACCTATCCTATTGCATATTTGTGCACTTTCAAATAACCGCTTTATGGCATGTTTATTGAAAACAAGAATGTAAGTTTAATTTAGGTAAATGCTGATAAATTAGATATTTACTCTTACTTTTGCGCCAAATTAAATGTGTTTCCAGTTAGAGTATCAAACATATATTTTCACTAGGAAAAAACAGAATCAAACTAATCTGCTTTACATTCTGTTACAACAAAATAAAAATTATACTAGATTTTACGTATTTGTTTTTTTTACCATTAAAAAAGTAATTCAATATTTTACAAGTATATGCCAGAAGAACCACTCCGCTATTCTAGGGAAGATCTGAATGAGTTTGAACAGATTATCCGGGAAAAATTAACCAATGCGAAAAGAGAAGTAGCTTTTATCAAGGAAACTTTAAGCCGCCGGAATGACAGCGGTACGGATAACACCGCTTCTTCGGCTAAAGTGCTCGAAGATGGGGCAGATACGGCGGAAAAAGAAAGCTTAAACCAGTTAGCTTCCCGTCAATTAAAGTTTATTCAGCAATTAGAAAATGCTTTAATCCGGATTAAAAATGGCAGTTATGGAGTTTGCATTGCTTCGGGCAAATTAATTCCAAAAGAGCGTTTGCGGGCCGTGCCGCATACCCAGCATTCTATAGAAGCTAAGTTACAGCGCAGAGATTAAGTAATCTTTGGAAGTCTTACAAAACTATATACAGGCTATTATCTTCTGTTCCTCGTCGCCGGTAGCGATAGAGGAGTTGCAGAAATGTCTTTCAGAAACGTTGCAGCAGGAAATTACCATCAGCGATGTTTTAGAAAGTATCGAAACGATGAATCAGCGATTCGCCGAGGCATCGTTTGCTTTTCAGATTTATGCTATTGGTGGTGGATACCAGTTTTTAACGAAACCAGATTACCAGGAAGCCATTGGGTTATTTCTAAAACAAAAATCAAAACGTAAACTTTCGGTTTCTGCTCTGGAAACTTTGGCTATCATAGCTTACAAACAGCCTATTGCTAAGTCTGGTATTGAACAGATCCGGGGAGTAAGCTGTGACTATGCTATCCAGAAACTATTGGAGAAAGAATTAATTCAGATTAAAGGAAAAGCCGACACCATTGGCCGGCCTTTGATTTACGGCACTACCCAAAAGTTCATGGAATATTTTGGTATTAATCATTTGAAGGACCTTCCTCAATTAAAAGATTTTGTATCCGAAGAAAATATCATCGGCGAAATTTCAGATAACTAAACTTTTATATACTAGTAAATAATACAGGCCGGTACAGTTTGCTAGCAGACGGTACCGGCCTATCCTCATTTTGTAAAATAATTACAGTAGCGATACTGCAAAAAGAAACACACATGGCAACTGATTTTAATAAAGAAGGATCTGGTAAATTTAATTCCCGGAATAAATTTACCGGACGTTCCTCTAACGATTCCGATAATAACTCCCGGTTTAAAGGTAAACCAGCAAAATTTAACAACGAAGGCAAAAAGGTCTTCAATCGTTCCGAACGCTTTGATCGTAATACGGATAGTTCCGGTGAAAGACGCCCTTACGGAGACAGGCCAGATCGCAGTGGCCCTCGGGAACCTTACCAAAATCGCGGCAATCAAGACAATAAACGTTTTGGTGGATTTAAATCGAACGAAAAATTTAAAAAATCAGGTCCTTTTTCCGGTAAAAGCAACTTCTCCCGCGAAGAAGATGTAGCGCCTAAACGCAGTATGCGTTTTGATGAAAGTGGTGAAAATAACCGCGAAGATTACAGGCCGGCGCGGCCGTATAATGCAAACCGCAATTTTAATACGGAAAACCGGTTTCGCAAATCACCTTTTGGCGATGTACCTAAAGGCAAGGCAGGAGAACGCAATCGCTCTTTTAAACCTGAAAAGGAAGCTTATCGACAAAAATTACGGGAAGAAGGTAACAGCCCGGAAGACCGTTTTAATAAAGATTACAAACCATACAACCGTAGCCGGGTAGAAGGTGACTCGGAGCAAAGACCAGTTAACCGGTTTAATCGAGATACACCTAACGCTGACCAAAAACCATTTGATCGTAACCGGAGCGATGATCGCAGACCCTATGGAGGAAACCGGGAGCAAGCAAGCAACCGGAAGCCATATGACCATAATCGTAGTGAAGGTAGCAATGACCGGAAACCATTTAATCGGAGCCGGGAAAATGATAATTCCGATCGGTCTTCTTTCCAACGTCCCCGGGACAATAATCGGCCTCGCCGGGACGATTTTGCAAAAAAATCTTTTCCCAGAAGAGATAACGAACATAATAACCGACAATCTTTCCGACGAAACGAAGAAGGTCCGAGGGAAGCACCGGATTACGACCTACGCCGCTATGGCAGCCGGGATCGGGCGAAAAGCAACACAGAAAACCAAGAAGATACGGGCATTCGCCTGAACCGGTACATTGCTAATGCTGGTGTTTGCTCCCGGCGCGAAGCGGATACCCTTATTGCGGCCGGTGAAATTAAAGTGAATGGCGAAGTAATTACCGAAATGGGTTACGTGGTAAAGCCGGAAGATACCGTGCAATACGGTAAAAAAAGGTTAAACCGCGAAAAAATGGTGTATGTAATACTAAATAAACCCAAAGACTTTATTACTACCACCGAAGACCCGGAAGGGCGCAAAACAGTAATGGATTTAGTTGCAAATGCTTCTAAAGAACGTATTTTCCCGGTGGGTCGCTTAGATAGAAATACCACTGGCTTGTTGCTGTTTACGAACGATGGTGAATTAGCTCAAAAACTGACGCATCCTTCCCACAAAAATTCTAAAATTTACCAGGTAGAGCTAGATAAGCCTCTCACCAGAACTGATTTTGAAAAAATTCAGGCTGGTTTGGAATTGGAAGATGGTAAAGCCGAAGTAGATGATCTAGCCATGATAGGTGATACCGGTAAATTTGTGGGTATTGAAATTCATATTGGTAAAAACCGGATTGTGCGTCGGATTTTTGAACATTTGGGTTATGAAGTAGTTTCTCTGGACCGGGTGCAATATGCGGGCCTGACTAAAAAAGATTTGCCGCGGGGAAAATGGCGGTTCTTAAACGAGAAAGAAGTTATTAGACTAAAATATTTCTTGTAAGCCAGGCAACTTAATTGCCACAAGATCTATCTAGACTAAGAGCACCTCTAAAGATTGTGAAAGCCATCATATTTAAGAAGAGTGACCGCTTATGAATCAGATTACGATTGATATTGGCAATACGCGAACAAAATATGCCGTTTTTGCAGGATCAAAGTTGATTGCTGCTGATAAGTTAGAAAAACCGAAGGATTTAGCTAACATCATAGCTCATTATGAAATTAAGAAGGCCATAGTTTCATCGGTCCGTCATTTAGATCAAGAGTTAAAGCAGTTATCAGTTTTAAATAGATTTATAGAACTAACCGCTACAACGCCGATACCAGTTATAAATAAATATGGTACTCCGCAAACTTTAGGCATGGATCGGCTGGCCGCGGTAGTAGGTGCTTGTGCATTGTATCCAAATCAAAATTTGTTGGTAATAGATGCGGGCACTTGCATTACTTTCGATTTTATAGATCGCGATCAGGCTTATTATGGCGGCAGTATATCCCCTGGATTAGCTATGAAGTTTAAAGCTATGCACACTTTTACGGGCAAACTACCGTTAGTGGAACAAACTGAAACAGACAATATATCCTTGATTGGGCGTAATACCATAGAATGTTTACAAAGCGGAGTATTTAATGGTACGGTGGCAGAAGTAGATGGATTAATAGTAGAATACAAAAAACAATTTCCTGATTTAAAAACGTTAGTGTGCGGCGGAGATGCTCCCTTTTTTGAAAAGAACTTAAAAGCGCGCATCTTTGCCGAGCCTAATCTGGTTTTAATTGGGTTAAATCATATTTTAAATTACAATGTATAAAATTTACCTGTTTTTAAGTAGCATGGCTCTATTAGGGAGTATAGCAACGGCGCAAGCGCAAAACTTAGGCAATTCTCCTTTTTCCGCGTTCGGCGTTGGCGATGTTAACGAGAGCACAGGTTCGGTACGTAGTTTTGGGATGGGCAATGTAGGGGTAGGTACCCCCGCCAGTGCGTATATAAACAGCTCTAATCCAGCTTTATTATATTACAATAACCGGGTTACGTTTGAGTTGGGTTTAGGTGCGCAAGCTAAAATATTATCTGATGAAGTAGGTGAACAGCGCGATGCAGACGGTAGTTTAAATTATTTAGCTCTGGCTCTACCCATATCTAAGCGTTGGAGCACGGCGGTAGGTTTACGCCCTTATTCTACCATCAACTACGAGTACACTTCCGAAGGTACCGTGGCTGGCGATGCTACTACCAAAACCCGGAATAGCTATACGGGTAATGGTAACCTGTCAGAAGTATTTTTTGGGCATGGTATCCGGATTGCTAAACGCCTTAATTTAGGTGTTTCTGCCTCTTATTTATTTGGCCTAGTAGAGCGGGAATCTGGGTCACAGTTAATAAATGCTACGGATGCTAGCTTATCAGCAGAACAATTGGTTATTAACGAACGCACGAATTACAATGGTTTTCAATTTAAAGGAGCATTGGCTTACCGGCAACCGCTTAAAGATAAATGGAGTTTGAATCTTGGTACGGTATATACCATAGGCAGCGATCTTAACACAAAGAAAAGAACCGTACAAGAGCGTCGCCTTTCTAATGATTTAGTTTTAGGGCAGAATTACCTGGGCGATAGCATTACTACCACCACGCGACTACCACAGGGAATTCAGTTTGGATTGAGCGTAGATAACGGGCAGTCTTTGGTAATTGGCGCAGATTTTAGTGCTCAAAAATGGTCGGAGTTTAAAAGTGGGGTGAGTACCGATAAATTAGCCGATACCTACCGAATAGGCATTGGCGCGGAGTACATTCCTAATCCGGTTTCGGTGAATTCTTATTTTCAGCGAGTAGCCTATCGGGCAGGCTTTAGCGTTGGTAAAACCCCTTTAGAACTCAACGGCAAACAAGTAAACGATGTATCATTACACTGGGGCTTTACCCTGCCTATTGGCGGATCTCCCCGGCCACCGGAATATACGCAATCTTTACTGAATCTGGGCTTTGCGGTTGGGCGGCGCGGCAATGGCGAAAGTAATACCTTGCAGGAAAACTATTTCCGGGTGCAATTAGGCTTCTCTCTTAACAGCAACTGGTTTATTAAACCAAAGATTGATTAGTTTGATTTAGGTCGGCTTAGGGTGTTTTATACTTGTGTTGCATGTGTTTTTTTAAAAATTTAGTTGTTATATCAGTTGCAATAATTTTGCTTGTTGCCTGTAATTCTGCAGTAGATAACCCAGCGCCCAAAATCAAGTACAACGGCCCTATAATGCAGACGGGGGACGTAACTACTTTGTACAGCGATTCTGCTTTGCTTAAAGCTAAAGTGCAAGCTAAATTAGAATGGCGCTATGAAAATGGCAATGCGCAATATCCTAAAGGTATTAACGTAACCATGTACGACCGCAACCAGCAAGTAAGCAGTACTTTACGGTCCAATTACGCCAAATACGATAAACAGCGGGATTCTTATTTTGCGCGGGGCAACGTAATCGTGAACAACGTAGCAAAAGGCGAAACCATGAAAACCGAAGAATTGCACTGGGATAGGCTCAAGCGCCAGATTCATACCGATAAATTTGTTAGTATTCAAACCAAAACCGATGTGGTGCAGGGTAACGGCTTGATTTCGGATGATGGCTTTGTGCATTGGAAAATTTTAAATCCGACGGGTAGTTTTATCGTAGAAAAACCACAATGAAACTTTCCAGTACGATCTTTTTTTCGGTGGCAGTAGCCGCTATGGTCATTGGTATCCACCGGACGATTGTGGAAAATAATTTAATTGCTAATTACTGGATTTTCATGATTGCTTTAATCTGTCTTTTTGTATATCGGTATCAAAAAAAAGCCGATAATTCCGGTAAAGAATAATCCTTTGATTAAAATTTTTAAATTTTAATCGTGCTTCGCAGGAAGTAAATCTATTCTAGTTTTCATTCGTAAATTGTAATTATAATTTTTGCAATTACCGCATGGGCCAAACACAGGCTATTTTTGTAATTATCTTTTCGTTATTAATATCCGGCTTATTTTCAGGCATTCAAATGGCTTACCTGACTGCGAGCCGGTTGCACCTGGAGCTCCAAGAAAAACAGAATTCGTTAGCGGGTCGAATTATTGCGCATTTTCTTAAAAGACCTTCTAAACTAACGGCTACTTTACTTATAGGTCAGACTTTAGCGCTTGTATTATTTGGCGTAACACTGGCTTTTATCTTGCACCAATCACTGGAGCCCCATTGGCCCGTGTTTCCCTTCTCCGAGTTTTTATTAATTCTAGCCGAAATTTTAATTGCGGCTTTACTGGCTTTAGTTCTTGCGGAATTTCTACCCCGAAGCTTATTTTTAATAAATGCCAATCAAATGTTGCAGGTATTTGCCGTGCCTATGCTGGTGTTGTATTATATATTATACCCGGTAGTTTTTGTAATTATCAGCATTACCCGGTTTATAACAGTAAAAATATTAAAGCTGGAGTTCTCCGAACAACAACCTGTTTTTGGATTAACCGACGTAGAGCATTACGTTAAAAAGCAATTATACCAACCCGACCAGCCCGAGATTACAGCCAAAGTAGATAGTAAAATATTTCATAATGCTTTAGAATTCCGGACGGTTAAGGTAAAAGAATGCATGATACCCCGGATTGAAATAGAGGCTGTAGAAATTACAAATAGTATTTCGGACTTGCGGCAAGTTTTTATGGAAACGGGACATTCCAAAATACTGGTTTACAATCAAACTATTGATAACATAGTCGGTTATTGCCACCAACTAGCCCTTTTTAAAAAACCAATTGACATTACTTCTATCACTACTCCGATCACGGTAGTTCCCGAAAGCATGCTGGCTAGCGAGTTATTTGTAAAGTTTGTGGCTGACCACCGGAGCATGGCCTTGGTGGTAGATGAGTTTGGCGGCACTTCTGGCATCGTAACCATAGAAGATCTAATTGAGGAGATATTTGGAGAAATTAATGACGAGTACGACGATGAGGCCGAAGCTTTGCTGGAACAGTACTTACCCGACGAAAACAGCTACTTATTCAGCGCCCGGCACGAAATTGACTATTTAAATGAAAAGTACAGTTTAGATTTACCCGAAGGAGATTATGAAACATTGGGCGGCTTTATACTTTCCGTACACGAAGATATTCCGGAGCCGGACGAAGTTATTTTGATTCCCCCCTATGTCGTTACAATTTTATCTATGGCTGAAAACCGGATTGATACGGTACAATTAGGTTTACCTGCTTCTCCCACTTTGGCCACTGATACCGAAGACGCTGTATGATGGTTTTTAAGTTTTAAGGAATCGTGTCTATTTAAATAAGGCATAATCCATCTAAACCTGATATTTTGTAGAATCAAAAGAATTCCAGGAGAATAATGTAGGCAGGTAATCGGCAGGATTCTCCTGGAATGATAAGAATAAATGGTTAGAAATATTCTTATTTTCTTCTGGAGTATGCATCAAACAGGATTGTTATTCAAATTTTTAAATTTTAAATATAATCGGATCCTGCTTTCTAACTATTTAGTTAAAAAATAGGATTACTGCATCTATCTTGACGAATTAATTGCGCATGATTGTTGTTATCGCAACAAATATAACTTATAGTAATTACTTAAATTAAGCTTTACTTCTGAGAAGAATTAGATTCGTTAATTTTGAAGTTAAGCGATATTCTGGTTATTTTGCACTTCTTTTTTACCATTTATATTTTATATGTCTTTAATTAATAAGATCAGAGAAAAATCAGGGGTAGCAGTTGGGTTAATTGCCCTGGCCATGGTAGTGTTCATGGTATTAGGCGACTTGTTAGGACCTAATTCCCGGTTATTTGGCAGCAACAACGTAGTTGGCGAAATTGCCGGCAAAGAAATAACCATTGAAGAATTTGACCAGGTATTGGAAGGAATTAAAAACAACTATGCCTCCCAAACCGGTAAACAACCTAACGAAAACGAAATGGTTTCGTTGCGGGAACAAGCCTGGAACCAATTAGTGGTAAAAGTGGCCTATCAAAAAGAGTTAGATCGCTTAGGAATTAGCGTTTCGGACGAAGAGCTGATTGACATGGTACAGGGAAACAATATTCACCCGGCCATTAAACAAGCTTTTACCAATCCGCAAACCCAACAGTTTGACCGGGCTATGGTAAAAAACTATTTAAGAGATCAGTTACCCAAAGCAGCTCCCGAGCAGCAGGCAGCCTGGACCAACTTTGAAAGTAACCTTGGCCCGGAACGTTCGCTTACCAAATACAACAATTTAATTCGGCTATCGAATTACGTAACTACCGCTGAGGCCAAACAATACTTAGAAGAACAAAACGCAAAAGCTAATTTAAAATATTTGCTGGTGCCCTTTTCTTCTATCAGCGATTCTACTATCAAAGTTTCGGATGATCAGTTACAAGCCTATTTTAACAAAAACAAAGAAAAATATAAAGTAGAAGAAGGCCGTTCTATGGAATACATCACTATTCCGGTAAGTCCTTCTAAAGAAGACAGCGCTGCTACCAAGCAAGAGTTCGACGATGTAGTAAAACAGTTTGCCACTGTAGAAAACGATTCACTTTTTGTAAGCGCTAATTCAGATGTGCCTTTTAACGGACAGTTTGTCAATCCGGGTTCCGTACCTGAAAAGCTGAAAGGAGCAACGTTACAAAAAGGCGCCGTATTCGGTCCGTTTTTAGAAAACGGCATGTATACTATTTACAAAGTTACCGCTGTAAAAGATAATGGTCCGGCTTCAGCTCGGGCTAGCCACATATTGCTCCGTTGGGATAACGAAACTCCGGCAGCAAAAGCAGCCGCCAAAGCCAAAGCGCAAGGTGTATTAAATCAGATTAAAGCTGGTGCCGACTTTGCCCTGATGGCTCGTCAATTTGGCACGGATGGCACGGCTTCGGTTGGTGGTGATTTAGGTTATTTCTCGGCGGGTGCCATGGTTGCTCCTTTTGAAAAAGCCGTGTTTGACGCGAAAACGCCTGGTTTATTACCAAACTTAGTAGAAACGCAATTTGGTTACCACATTGTAAAAGTAACCGCTACTAAAACTAACCGCTCTTATCAGATTGCTACGGTTCAACGGGCTATTACACCAAGCGAAACTACCCGTGATTTAGCTTTCAAAAGAGCCGATCAGATTCAGGGCGAAAGTAAAAGCGCCGAAGATTTCCGGAAGAACATTGCCAAAGATAAAACATTAACCAAAGCCGAAGCTAAGTCAATTAAAGTGAGCGACCGCGCCGTTAACACCTTGGCCAATGCACGAGAAATAGTAAGATGGGCCTTTAACGATAAAACAGATGTAGGTACTATTTCACCGGTTTTTGAAGTAGATGATCAATCTGTAGTGGCGCTTTTAACCGGCAAAAACCCAAAAGGTTATGCTGCTATTAAAGACATTAAAGCAGAGCTAACTGTTGCCGTACGTAACGAAATAAAAAGCAAACAAATCACCGACAAATTGAAAGGCATGAGTGGCAGCTTAGAGCAAATCGCTGCGAAATATGGGGCTGGTGCTACTGTTCAGTCGGCGAACGATGTAACTTTTGCGGCTGGTAGCATCAATGGTTTAGGCACCGAGCCCGAAATTGTAGGCCAGGCCTTTGGGTTAAAACCAGGTAAGCGTTCTGCTCCTATTGCGGGCCAAAGCGGTGTAGTTCTGATGGAAGTAACTGGCATCAACAAAACGCCAGGAGCGCAGGATATAGCTGCGGCCCGGAAGCAATTAGAAACAAATCGTGGCGCCCAGATAGAAGGAGGTACTTATCAGTACATCCGTGAACAAGCCAATATAAAAGACGAACGTGTTAAATTCTTTTAATACTTTATAAAAGAATTATTTTTTAAATTTTAATAAAAAAGCCGCTTTATAAAGCGGCTTTTTTATTGCCTAAACTGTTACTAAAATGGTTATTAGTACGTTATATTATTTTTAAACAAGCTTATCTATTTTACTACTCTGCTAATTTATTTATATTGTAATATCAGCTGATTAATGAAATAAGCCTGTATAGTATGCTAGTAAGAGGTATGAAGTAATTACTCATTTGATGCCGCTAATTAGTATAAAAGCACTTTTTTGTCTCTCCCATTTTGAAGAACTTTTATGATGTTATCTGCTCGAATTTTTAGCTTTTTTTTAATTTTTTACATTTTTGCAGACCTAAACAGCGTGCAGGCGCAGAGTGCTTCAGAAGAAGAGGCTCTTGCTAAAACCTATTTACAAAAGCAGGAATATGACAAGGCTAATTCTATTTATAGTAAACTTATTGGCAATAATCAGCAGTTTAATACGGTTTACCCGGATTATTTAAAAACGCTGGTGGCTCTTAAGAACTATAAAGAAGCAGAAAAACTGGTAAAAAAAGCAATTAAAAGAAATCCGGAAGTACCTGCTTTTTCTATTGATCTGGGCGTAGTGCAATTAGCAAATGGCGATAAACGGGCGGCTGAAAAAACCTTTGATAAAACCATCGGTCAGGCTAATTCCAACTCGGTGTTAGCAGTTGCTCAAGCCTTTGAACAGAATAAACTGTATGATTACGCCGAGAAAACGTACCTGCAAGGGCGCAAAATCAACAAGAAAGAAACCGATTATACCAGTCAATTAATGCAGCTGTATGCTTATCAGCGGCAGTCGGAGAAACTAATCGCCGAAATATTAAATATTGTAAAAGAAAATCCGGAGCAATTATTATTAGCTCAAAACATGCTGCAAAACAGCTTACGCGAAGAAAAGGAGTTTGAAGCTTTAGAAAAGATACTATTAACCAACGTACAGCAAAACCCCGATAAGAATGTTTACAGCGAATTACTTATCTGGGTATATACGCAACGTAAAGATTTCTTTAGCGCCTTAATTCAGGCTAAATCTTTAGATAAGCGCACCAAAGGTGGCGGTGAAAAAGTGATGGAGTTAGGGGCTATTAGCTTAAAAAACAAAGATTACGAAAGCGCCATAGAAGCTTACAGTTACGTTATTAAGGAGTATCGAACCAGTCCTTATTATGGCTACGCGCGCGAACGCCTGATTAAAGCCCGCGAAGAACAGGTCCGGAATACTTTCCCGGTTGATTTAGCTAAAATTCAGACTTTAATCTCGGACTACCAGAACTTACTAAACGAAGTGGGAAAAAGTGGCCGTACAGTGGAAGTGATGAAAAATATGGCGATGCTACATGCCTTTTACCTCGACGAAAAAGATAAAGCTATTACATTATTGCAGGAAGTAATAAACACGCCGCGGGCAAATCCGGATTTAGTTGCCGAGGCCAAAATTAGTTTGGGTGATATTTACCTACTACGCGGAGAACCTTGGGAAGCAACATTACTTTACTCGCAGGTAGAAAAATCGCATAAAGAAACACCCATTGGGCACGAAGCCAAGCTCCGGAATGCGAAGCTTAATTATTACAAAGGAGACTTTCAGTTAGCGCAGGAACACTTGGATATTTTAAAATTAGCGACCAGCCGCGAGATTGCGAATGATGCTATGGATTTAAGCTTGCTTATTACTGACAATGTTGGTTTAGATTCATCCACGGCGGCTTTAAAAGAATACGCCGCTACGGAGCTACTGATTTTTCAAAATAAATTACCGGAAGCGCAGCAGCAACTCAATACCATTTTGCAAAAATATCCGCAACACAGCCTTACAGATGATATATTTTATCTAAAAGCCAAAGTTTTTTTAAAAACGGGTAATTACCAGGAAGCTATTCGAAACCTGACTAAAATTACGGAGAACCCGCAGTATGATATTTTAAGCGACGATGCGCTATTTCTGCTGGCTACTATTTACGAGGAACAAGTAAAAGATCCTGAAAAAGCCAAAACCCTTTATAACGACTTGATTGTAAAATACCCAGGCAGCATTTACACCGTAGACGCCCGTAAACGCTTCCGCAAACTGCGGGGTGATGTCGTGAATTAGTCCATAGTCCATGGTCCACAGACCACAGATTTATAAGCAAACAATCCAACTATACAGCCATTAAACAAAGAGCATGCATGGACTATGGTCTATCGGGTATGGACTAAATTTAAAATTTTAAAATAAAACAGTGCAGCGGCTCTTGGTAACGGTAGCTAATATCTAGATTATTGAGGGTACAAATTTTTTGAACAATGGCTAAACCTAAACCTAATGAGGAAGAATTTTGACCATTGCGCCGGAACCGATCAAATATTTCGCATTCCGGAAAATCGAGCGGAGCGCCGGTGTTGCAAATAGTTAATTGTTGTTGTTGTAAGCAAATAGTTATTTCGCCTTTTTCATAATTATGGCTAAGGGCATTCTTTACCAGATTGCTCAGCAAAACGTCTAACAAATACGGGTCGATGGTGATATAGGCTTCTTCGGTTGCTTTAAAATTTACTTTAACTTGTTTTAACTCCGCTAATTCTTTAAAGTTAAAAAGCAAAGGTTCTAGAAAAGAGCATAAATCCAGACGCTCGTGCTTGGTAAATTCTTGATTTTCAATTTTACTGATTAAACCCAGCGTTCGGCTTAACTTAGACAAATGCGAGGTAGCCCGGTAAATAGCGCCGGCGGTTTTGGCCTGCTCGCTGGTTAACTTCTCCGACTTTTGCAGCATTTCTACTTTTGCTTTTATAATAGCCAGAGGAGTTTGTATTTCGTGCGAGATATTTTCGGTAAACTCTTTCATGTTCCGAAAATCTTGCTCAATGCGGCTAGTCATTTGGGCAAACAAGTTATTAAGTTCTTTAAACTCCTTCGTAGTGGTGCGTACTTCGGCCAAACTCGTTCCCCGATTAAGCGAATAATGTTTAATTTGCTCTAGCGTATAATTAAAAGGTTGCCACAAATACCGCGACGCCAGATAGTTAAGCAGCAACATTAAAGCTAATAAAACTAGAAACACGTAAAAGAGCGAGGTAATAATTCCGCCCAACAGCAACTGCGATTCTTTTAAAGCCATGTACATAGAGATGCGGTACATTTTTCCGTTCACAACTTTATCTAAAGTTCGGGCGCGAAAAGGCTGTCGTTCTCCTTCCATCTCGTTAAAAAGAATAGTATCGCGGTCGTAATTTGTAAGCTGCGTAATTTTTAAATCAGGTCGCAGTATTACGCGTTGCGATTTGTAAGAATTGATGCCTTCTAAATTAACATTAGGATCTGAAAGATAACCGGTCAGGCGCTCTTCTTTGTGCAGAAAATAATCGCGAATACGTTTCTCAATAAAATTGTTAGTGATATTGTATAATACTAAACCGCTGCTCGCAATTACCAGGGCCGTGATTAATAGATACAACAGCGTTGTTTTGGTAATGAGTCTCATTCGGCTACAAATTTATATCCCATGCCGTACACCGATTTAATATTGCTGGTGCTGCCATGGCTAGCTATTTTTTTGCGTAAATTTTTAATATGCGTGTAAATAAAATCAAAAGAATCGGCCATATCAATGTTGTCGCCCCACAGGTGCTCCGCAATAGCTTCTTTGTTTAAAATGCGGTTCCGGTTACTTAAAAAATACAAGAGCAACTCGTATTCTTTGCGGGTTAAAATAATTTCCTGCTCTTTTACCAGCACCTGAGCCGTAACCGTATTTAAGCGTAAATCGCCCACCGTTATTTCGTGACTGCCGTTAAAACGCTTACGCCGGAGTAACGACTGAATACGGGCGTTGAGTTCCGCCAAATGAAAGGGCTTGGTTAGGTAATCATCGGCTCCCAGGTTTAAGCCGGTTAATTTATCATCTAAAGCGTTTTTAGCTGAAATAATCAATACGCCTTCATCCGGCCTTTTCTGCTTTAGTTGCTTTAAAATTTCCAAGCCATTACCATCCGGTAAAGTAATATCCAGCACAATTACATCGTATTCGTAAATATGTATTTTTTCTTCGGCGGTTTGGTAATTATAGGCAGTTTCGCAGAGGTATCCCTCCTGCTTTAAGTAATGCACTAAAGTTTCTGCCAATTCGCGGTTATCCTCTACAATCAATATTTTCATGGCCAAAGCCCTTCTCGGATTAATTTACCGAAAAGTACAACGCTATTCTGTAGTAAAGTTGAAGCCTCTTTGATCAAGAGTTTAATCGCTGAAAAAAATAAATAAGAATAATATAAAAATGATAAAGAAAAGGTACATCAACGCATCCGTTTGAATATAATCTTTGTATTTATGGTAAATTTCTTTTAGTTTTTCAAAATACATGCAAATAAACTCTCGTAAAAATTACAAAATACTTGAGGAGGGCCGAAGCAAATATGAAACTTCTATCCGTAAATCTTTATTAATATCCGTACTTTTGTATTCGTAGCAGTACAGCCGCCAGTAGCGATATGGAGAAAAGATGGGTATATAAACCAGTTCCGGACGAAATTGCCGTAAAACAAATTTCTGATAGTTTAAAAATAAGTCCCACGCTGGCCAGCATTCTTTGTCAACGTAACCTTTGCTCTTTCGAGTCAGCCAAAGCTTATTTCCGACCTTCCCTGGACGACCTGCACGATCCTTTCCTGATCCGCGACATGGATAAAGCGGTAGATCGTTTAAATGAAGCCATTCACCAAAACGAAAAAGTGCTTATTTATGGCGATTATGACGTAGATGGTACTACCTCTGTTGCTTTAGTATACAGCTATTTGCGGCAATATGTTCAGGTTATTGATTTTTACATTCCCAACCGTGAGACCGAAGGATACGGTGTTTCCAGTCAAGGTATTGAATGGGCCCATGATCACGGATTTTCTTTGATTATCAGCTTGGATTGTGGCATTAAATCAGTAGACAAGATTAAAGAGGCAAAACTCAGAGGAATTGATTTTATTATCTGTGATCACCATTTGCCCGATGCAGTTATTCCGGCGGCAGTTGCGGTACTGGATCCTAAACGCATCGATTGTCCTTATCCGTATAAAGAGTTATCAGGTTGTGGTGTAGGATTTAAATTTTTACAAGCCTTTACCACTCAAAACGATATAGATCCGGCTTCTTTATTTAGTTTGCTGGATTTGGTAGTAGTAAGTATTGCGGCCGATATTGTACCTATAACCGGCGAGAACCGCATCTTGGCTTATTATGGTTTACGAATTTTGAATTCGGGTGCGCCACTGCGGCCCGGATTAGAAGCTTTGAAAGAATTAGCCGGATTAAAAGAAGAGCTGGATATCAGTAGCATTGTTTTTGGTTTTGCCCCGCGCATTAATGCGGCGGGCCGGATGGGTGATGCCAAACGGTCGGTGCACATGTTACTGGCTGAAACGAAAGAAGAAGCTTTTGAAAAAGCCGATATTGTTAACGAATCGAATAAACAACGCAGGGGCTTTGATACCAGCATCACCAAAGAAGCTTTGCTGATGATTGAGCAGGATTCTCTGCTGCGGAAATCCCGTTCTACGGTTTTGTACAAAGAAACCTGGCATAAAGGCGTAGTAGGCATTGTGGCCTCGCGGTGCATCGAAAAATACTACCGGCCCACTATTATTTTAACGCAATCTAACGGGAAAGCCATGGGCTCGGCCCGTTCGGTACCCGGCTTTGATGTGCATAGCGCCATTGTAGAATGCGCCGATTTACTCGAACAATATGGCGGGCACATGTACGCCGCCGGATTAACCATGAAAGTAGAAAACGTACCCGCTTTCCGGGAACGGTTCGAAGAAATTGTAGCGCGCACTATTACCGAAGAACTACTAATACCGCAAATTGAAATTGATACTAAGCTTAACCTGAGCCAGATTACGCCTAATTTTTACAATATTATCAAACAAATGAAACCCTTTGGTCCGGGTAACCCTACTCCGGTATTTTGGTCGGAGTGCGTGTTTGATACGGGTTCGTGCCGGGTAGTAGGCGATACCCACTTAAAACTACGCTTGGCTCAAGATGGCAACACCCCACTGGACGCGATTGCTTTTGGCATGGCCGATCATTACGACCGCATCCAGAAAGGGATTCCGTTTGATGTGTGTTATTCTATAGAAGAAAACACGTATCGTGGAATTATTTCCTTACAACTCCGGATTAAAGATATTCGCTTTGCGAGCTAGTAAGAACTTTGAAAAAGGCGGAAAAGGTAAAAACGGACAGTAAACTCAACAAAAATTTAAAAATTATCCTACTTCGGTTTTAGCTACTTGCTATACTACCGGTATTTTTTGTCCCCGGGCACGGTAACGGAGCGCAAAAGACTTGGGTCGGATTTTAAAAGCCGCATAGTGCGCGTACGATTTGGTAAAGCTTGCTCCGTAAAACATAAGCATGGCCGAGTAAAAAACAAACAGCATTAAAATTAAAACTGAAGCTGATGGCCCGTAAATAGGTCCTAAGTTACTGTGCAACAATAATCGGCCTAGCACTAGCTTACCCACGGTAAATAACAAGCTGGTAAAAAGGGCACCTATCCACACCGGTTTCCAGGCAATGCGAATATCGGGTAAATATTTAAAAGTAATGGCAAACCAAGCCGTTACAATCATATAGGACATCAATGCATTACCTACCCGAACTACTTCCAATCCCCGACTAGGTAATGCTTCGAATAAAGTATCCCCTAAATAACTAAAGGCCGACTCGGTCATTAAAGTTATTACAAACAATATTCCGGTAAAAATGATTAGCCCCAAGGCTATTAAACGCGTTTTGAGAATATGACTAAAGGTGCTGCTCTTACGAGGACGAACGTTCCAGAGTTGGTTGAGGGAGCTTTTTACTACAATAAACAAGGTGGTAGCCACAAAAATTAAAAAAAGCATACCTAAAGCGGCATAATAGCCATTTGGTGGAATATGCTGAATGTTCTCGAGAATTTTACTTAACTGACTGGAGCCGCTCCGGTAACCCAGCATACTTTGCACCTGATCAATCAACCGAGCACTAATAATATCGGTGCTGTACAACAAGCCTAGAAAATTGATGAGCAACACCAGAATAGGAGGTAAAGCAAAAGTGGTAAAAAAAGCCGTGGAAGCGCCTAAGCGGAGTGGATCATTTTTTCGGTACTCGCGAAAGGCATCTTTTAATAAGAATTGAACAACCTTTATTTTCTGGCGAAGCTGCATACTAAGCCGGGTACGTAAGTTTAGGGGTATAAAGCTGAAGGTATTTAGCGTAATTTTCCGGTATTTTAAATTTTACGGGCTTAGTTCAATAAATCAGGTTTGTTTTATGCAAAATAGTTGATTTACAAGAGATAAGCGAGTTAAAAATTTAAAAAAATGAGCATTATTGCCGTTTTTTATAAATTTTTAACTCGCCTTACCGTCTTAATTTTAGATGCTAGAGGAAAGAAAAATTATTGCTTTGCTGCCCAAGTATTCATTTTTGCTTCGAGTACTTGCAGCGGCATACTACCATCCTGGAGTACTGCATCGTGAAAATTGCTTAAGTTAAATTTATTACCTAACTCCTGGGTATATCGTTGGCGCAGTTCTTTAATTTTTAACTCGCCGGTTTTATACGACAACGCCTGCCCCGGAATGGCCATGTACCGCTCAATTTCAGCAACAATTCCTTCCTCGGACAAAGCTTCGTTATCTTTCGAAAATTGAATGGCTTGTTCGCGGGTCCAGCCTTTACTGTGCATACCGGCATCTACTACCAGGCGTACCGCCCGGTGCATTTCGGCCCCTAATCGGCCAAAATATTGATACGGATCGGTATACAAACCTAGCTCTTTACCTAAACTTTCGGTGTATAAGGCCCAACCTTCTACGTAGGCGCCGTAGCCGCCAAAACGCCGGAACTGCGGTAAATCTTCGTTTTCTTGTTGCAGCGATATCTGGTAATGATGGCCCGGAATGGCTTCGTGCAGAAATAGAGACTCCATGCGGGTGCTGTTATAGGTTTCTGGTTTTAAAATTGGCACGTAAAAAACGCCTGGCCGTGAGCCATCCGGAGCTGGGGAATTATATTCCGCACTGGCCGAAGCTTCCCGAAATGCTTCGGTTTGGCGTACTTCAAACTTTGATTTTGGCACCCGCCCGAATAACTTTTCTAACTGCGGTTGCATGCGCTCGTGAATCTGGTTATATCCCGCCAGTACTTCGGCAGCGGATTTATAAGGCATAAACTTTTTAGCTGTTTTCACATACTCAAAAAAAGCTTTTAGCTCGCCTTTAAAGCCTACTTGGTTTTTAACTTGCTCCATCTCCGCGCGAATGCGCTTTACTTCTTGTTGCCCCGTATTAAAAATTTGCTCCGGAGTTTGTGTAGTGGTGGTATAGTAACGAACCAAGTAGTTATAATATTGGTTGCCGCTTGGTACCGCGTTTATACCGCTACTGCTTCTGGATTTTGGTAAATACTCTTTTTCTAGAAAGTCGTGTAATTTTTTATAAGTGGGTATTATTTTAGTTTGAATAGCTTCGGTGTAAGCAGTGGTTAGTTGATTCTTTTCATCAGCGGTAAAGTTTTTGGGCAAGTTATCAATCGGGCCGTAAAACAAACTCTTCTTCGGATCGGTAACCACCATTGCTTTAAACTGAGGCAGCACTTTTTGCGTCAATGTTTTGGGCAGTACCCATCCTACCTGTATGCCTCGGCGCATATTAGCCACCGCGGTGTCGGCCCATACCTGAAAACCATCAATCCGTTTTAGAAAATTATTGTAGTCTTTTACGGTTTTAAACGGATGATTGCCCGCGCCCGAACCTAACTGACCAAACGTAATAGGCAAACTATAAAACTGATTAATGGGCATTAAGTGCTCCGGAAAAGTAAGCTGTTCCAGATTTAATTGCATATCGCGTTTAAAAATCTGATAACTTAATTTTTCTTGGCCGCTTAAAGCCGTGCTATCTAGGCTTTGTACCTCGTTTAAGTACTGGCTGTAAAAATTTTTAAGTTTAGTTCGGTGCGCCACGGTAATGTCATTGGGTAACTGGTCGTCGTAACGATGGTCAGCAATGGCGGTAGCTTCCAAGGGAAAAAGTTTCAGCCGGTCTTCGTAATAATTTTTAAGAATAATACCTAGGTTGTTTTTACCTGAAGAATCTGTAGAGTTATTTTCCGGTTGTTTTTTGTTACAACTAAAAGCAGCAACAATTAATACCCATAACAAGATTGTTTTTTTCATGGTTAGCTTAAACTTATTACATATGATAAGTAGGTGGTACCTACTATTATTGCTATTACTTTAACTCAAAAAACCGCTGTAAACCAAAATATTGTTTATTACTACTCTATTAAACTGGCAATAAAATCCATTTATAAGAGATTTTTTTAAAAAAACTAGTTCTTACTCCTCGTATAGTTCCAAAGGTAATCCATCCGGGTCGGAGAAAAAGGTAAAGCGTTTGTTGGTAATGGTGTCTATCCGCACAGGTTCACACACAACCTGGTGCTGGGTTAAGTGCCTGACGCAAGCATCCAAATCCTTTACGGCAAAAGCCAAGTGTCGCAAGCCTTGCGCTTCGGGGTTGTTTACCCGGACCGGCGGGTCAGGAAAAGAAAATAATTCAATCTGGTAGTTAGCGGCTACGGCTAAATCCAGTTTAAACGAATTACGTTCGGCCCGAAAAGTTTCTTTTATAATAGATAGTCCCAGAACATGCACGTAAAAATTTTTCGATCGCTCATAATCGGAGCAGATTATGGCTATGTGGTGGATTCGTTGTAAAAACACAGAATTTTTAAATTTTATCCTGGGAACTGTCTCCCGTTAAGGGATATAAAGTATCAAAGAATGTAATAGGAAGTAGCTAATAATTTAAAATTTAAAATTTTATTTAAAACAATTAGCTTATATACCCATTTTAATATAAAACACACGTAATTGGTACAGCTATTGCATATTTTTAAAATATTTCCTGGTTGTTTTTTGAGCTCCTTTATGCAGTTTTCTAACGTAGTTACCACCACTTGCGGACATACTTTTCAAATTGATATGTTTGAGCAATTAGCCGTAGGCATTATTCCGTCTGAAAATCTTGTAAAAGATCAATCGTATATTCCGGATACCTTCGCTGTTTACCATACTGCTTCGGATACCTACTTACTCGAAAAAACAATTTTTAAACTGGAAGATATGTCTTTAGAGACTAGCTACCAAATTCTCACCGAAAACCAAGCGGTCAAATACCTGGATAATTGCTTACTCGATTTGAGTTAAAAATCTAGTATCCTTCTTTCATTAAGCAAACCTGTACAAAATCTATAGTAAAACTTTTTAACCGGTTGTTATAGCCCAGAATTTTTCAATTAAATCAGGTTTAGCAAACTAGGCGGGAGGGGTTATTCGTTTAATGAATAATTCCTCCCGCCTAGTTTATTATTAATAATGAACGCCAAGTACAAAACTAATGGGCAATACATTACGTGTAGCCCGAAGTACAAGCTAACTGCAAAAGTAAAGTACCGGGTGGCTTACCTACTTCTGCTTTAATTATGTAATTTTGAAGGAATGAAACTGAAAGCTGAGCACCTGGTAAAGAAATATAAATCCCGAACGGTGGTAAACGATGTGTCGGTGGAAGTAAACCAAGGCGAAATTGTGGGTTTACTGGGTCCGAATGGAGCCGGGAAAACCACTTCCTTTTATATGATTGTGGGCTTGGTAAAACCCAACTTAGGTAAAATTTACTTAGAGAACGAAGAAATTACTACTTTGCCGATGTACCGCCGGGCCAAGAAAGGAGTTGGCTATTTAGCACAGGAAGCTTCGGTTTTCCGGGACCTTACCGTGGAAGAAAACATTATGGCGGTATTGGAAATGACGAACAAGCCCAAGCAAGAGCAACGCGATAAAGTGGAAGCCTTACTCGAAGAGTTTTCGCTGACTCACGTACGTAAAAATAAGGGAATTGTGTTATCGGGAGGCGAGCGCCGCCGTACCGAAATTGCCCGGGCCTTGGCCGTAGATCCTAAATTTGTGCTCCTCGACGAACCTTTTGCTGGCGTAGACCCCATTGCCGTAGAAGAAATTCAGTCCATTGTGGCCAAATTAAAAACCAAAAATATTGGTATCCTCATCACCGACCATAATGTGAACGAAACGCTTTCCATCGTAGATCGGGCGTACTTGCTTTTTGAAGGGAAAATCTTAAAATCCGGCACGGCAGAAGAGCTAGCCGCCGACGAGCAAGTACGTCGCGTTTACTTAGGAAAGCATTTTGAGCTGAAAAGAAAAATATAACTTAGTTTTTAGCTATTCGTTGTGAGCTGTTAGAATCTACTTTATAAACGGTGCTTTCGCTCATCCTCTATAACCCATAAACTACTACTAAATGGAAATAATAAATTCGATCATGACCTGGGTCATGAAAAAGCGTATTCATCAGATTGACCTTTTTCGTAAGTACCCTCACGATGTTCAGAATGAGTTATTTTCTAATTTAATTGATAAAGCTAAGAACACCGATTGGGGTAAACAATACGGATACGCCGACATAACTTCCGTAGACGAATTTAAGCAACGCGTACCCGTGTCTACTTACGAGGATTTATTCCCGCATATTGAGCGGGTAATAAAAGGGGAGCAAAACGTTTTATGGCCCACTACTATTTCGTGGTTTGCCAAATCGTCGGGTACTACGAATGCCCGCAGTAAATACATTCCGGTTTCGCCCGAGTCTTTAGAAGATTGCCATTACAAGGGTGGCAAAGATATGCTTTCTATTTATTCTAATCTATATCCGGATACCCGCGTCTTCAGCGGAAAAAGCTTATCCATCGGGGGCAGCTTACGCGAAAACGAGCACAACCCGAAAACATTTTGCGGGGATGTATCGGCAGTTATTATGCGCAATTTACCGGTGTGGGCCGAGGCCATTCGTACTCCCCCGCTTAAAGTGGCGTTGATGGATAAGTGGGAAGAAAAAATTGAAGTAATGGCTGAGATTACTTCTAAAGAAAATGTAACCAGCATTACCGGAGTACCCACCTGGACGTACGTTTTACTAAATCGCATACTGGAACTTACCGGCACCAATAACATTTTGGAAGTATGGCCTAATCTGGAATTGTTTGCGCATGGCGCAGTAGCCTTTGGTCCTTACCGCGATTTGTTTAAACAGCTTATTCCGTTGGAGCAGATGCATTATTTAGAAATATACAATGCTTCAGAGGGATTTTTCGGCATCCAGGACCAAGCGGGTACGCACGACGAAATGTTGCTTATGCTGGATTACGGGGTATACTACGAATTTATTCCTGCGGAAGATTTTGAAGTAGAAAATCCGCAAACATTAACGCTTAACCAAGTAGAACTAGGTAAAAACTATGCTTTGGTTATTTCTACTAACGCGGGTTTGTGGCGGTATAAAATTGGCGATACCGTAAAATTTATTTCCTTAGAACCATATCGCATTAAAATTTCGGGACGTACGAAGCATTTTATCAATGCTTTTGGCGAAGAGCTGATTATTGAAAACGCCGAAACCGCTATTATCACCGCTTGTCAGAAAACGGGTGCTATTATTTCTAATTTTACCGCTGCCCCGGTATACTTTGAAGGCAAAAACCGCGGTGGTCACGAATGGATTATTGAGTTTGCTCAGGAACCAGATAATCTCGCTACGTTCACTTACCTGCTAGATACTACCTTGCGCGAAGTAAACTCCGACTATGATGCCAAACGGCAAAACGATCTAGCTCTAGTTGCCCCATTAATCCAGATAGCGCCACCCGGTACATTTCTACAGTGGCTGCGCACGAAAGGCAAACTAGGCGGCCAAAACAAAGTGCCGCGGTTAAGTAACTCCCGCGAGTATTTGGAAGAGATTTTAGAGTTAATGTAACCCCTCTGGCCCTAAAGGGCAGAGGGGTTACATTGAATGAAATTATTCTTGTTACTACTTAATTAGTGAGTATTTATCTTAGCTTTACCCGCTGAATCTTATACTACAACTCACCCAAAGTATTTATTTTAATTATTACCCAAACTTGTAATTTACTCTAAACAATTTAGGCTTTTCTACGCAGCTTTTCAGTCTCTTCTCCCCTGTTTTTAGGGGAGATGCCCTTTAAGGTAGAGGGATTACTCTAAAAAGCTGCTAAGTAAGCCGCCTTCTTTATTAGTATTTTGGCCACGCGGCATTAAGGCTTCGATCAGCTTTTTAATCGGCATGGATTGTAACCAAACCCGGCCGGTCCCCCGCAAAGTAGCCAGGAAAATACCTTCGCCCCCAAAGATCATGGATTTTAAACCGCCGGAACGTTCTATGCTAAAATCTATTCCGTTTTCGAAAGCTACTACGCAGCCGGTATCTACCCGTATTGTTTCGTTATTTAATTGCTTCTCTAAAACAGTACCACCCGCATGAATAAAGGCTAAACCATCGCCGGTTAATCGTTGCAGAATAAAACCTTCGCCGCCGAAAAAGCCGGAACCTAATTTTTGATTAAAATGAATCTGAATTTTTGTTCCTAAGGCTGCCGCCAGAAACCCGTCTTTCTGCACAATAATCCCATTGGACGAACGGCTTAAATCAATGGGAATAATAGTACCTGGATAAGGCGCCGAAAATCCCACCCGGGTTTTCGGTTTATGGCCCCGGTGCGTAAAATGCGTCATAAACAACGATTCGCCGGTTATAAAACGGGAACCCGCGGAAAACAGCTTGCCTAATAATCCCTGTTCCGGTTCCGAGCCGTCGCCCATTTTGGTTTCAAAAGTAACCCCATCTTCCATAAAAACCATGGCGCCGGCTTCGGCAATAACGGTTTCGTTTTGGTCGAGTTCCACTTCTAAAACTTGGATATCCGTACCATAAATGCGGTAATCTATTTCGTGCGATCTCATAGCTACTTTTTTTAAATTTTGGATTGGAAAGTAACTATTTTAAATTTGATTTCGCAAAAGTGTTCCCATGTATTAACTTACTTCCTTTTCGATTTTTTCGGCTTTTCTTCTTCGTCTATATCATCCAGTTCTGAGGAAGCACCCGGTAAAAAATCAGCTTCATTTTCTTCGGTATCCTCCTCCGATTGCTCAATGGGGTACAATTCGTCGTCTTCGTCTTTCCCTTGGGTATGAACCAGCTTTTTATCCCGCACATTTTTGTCCAGGAAATCATTTATCCGATCGATATCGTAATTCGAGCTAATCTCGCCTAAGGGATTTACTTTTATCTCAAAGCCTTCGAGATCTTTATGCACCCGTGCTTTTTTTTCCGTAGTTTTTTTCTTTTTCGCCATGATTGTAGAATGTATAATGCTAGTAAACAAAACTAATTTTTCCTGAAACGCAAAAAATGGCGGTAAGGATGTTTTAACTTCTTGTAACTGCCTCTAATTAGTTACTAAAATCTAACACCTATAATTGATTGGTAGAACAATTAATAAAAAACAACAACAAAATCGAGCGTAAAATTTAAAAAAATCCTGCTGACTAACGCTTGAATTAAAAATGGCCTCTACGTTACTGGAACGTAGAGGCCGTTTAGGGTATCAGTAATAAAATTTAAAAAATCAGGGTCCAGCTTGAATGATAAGGCTGCTAAACGGCAAAGGGCTGCAATTTAGCAATAGCCGCCTCAATGCGCGAAGCCGTTTCTTTCGGCCCAATTACTTCAATAATAGCCATTAAATCCGGGCCCGCTTCTAAACCCGTAATAGCTAAGCGAAGGGCTTGCATTACTTGTCCGATTTTTTTGCCTTGTTGCTCCAGAACTTGCGTTAATAATGCTTTTACATTGTCCGCGGTAAAATCCGTAATAGAATCTAATTGATTTTTAAAGTCTTCGAATACGGTTACGGCGGAACTATTCCATTTTTTACCAGCCACTTGCTCGTTATAATGTTCCGGCGCCACAAAAAAGTAAGAAGCTTCGCGCCAAAAATCCTGCGGAAAAGTAACCCGCTCTTTCATTACGCCCGAAATTTTAGTGGCTTTCTCTAGCGAACATTCGATGTGGTGCTCTTCTAGAGCCGTAATTAAATACTGAGCCAATTCTTCGTCAGGTTTGGCGCGTAAATACTGCTCGTTAAACCAACGGGCTTTGTTAATGTCGAAACGAGTACCCGATTTACCAATCCGATCAATGGTGAAGGCTTCTATGAGTTCATCCATGGTAAATAGCTCCTGCTGCGTGCCGGGGTTCCAACCCAAGAAAGCTAGAAAATTAACAAAAGCTTCGGGTAAATAACCACTTTCGCGGTAGCCACTCGATTTTTCGTTGGTAAATGGATCAAACCATTGTAATGGGAATACCGGAAAGCCTAATTTATCGCCGTCGCGTTTACTTAATTTACCATTACCATCTGGTTTGAGCAATAAAGGCAAATGCGCAAATTCCGGCATCGTACTTTCCCAACCAAAATACCGGTACAGCAACACGTGCAAAGGTGCCGAAGGCAACCATTCTTCACCCCGGATTACGTGCGTAATTTCCATTAAATGATCATCTACAATATTAGCTAAATGGTAAGTGGGCATCCCATCCGATTTCATGAGTACTTTATCGTCTATTGCCGAAGAATGTACCACTACCCAGCCCCGAATTAAATCTTTTAACCGTACTTCTTCTTTATGAGGCACTTTTAACCGGATAACGTACGGCTCTCCGCTTTCTAATCGCTGTTGTACCTCATCCTTAGGTAAGGTAAGCGAGTTCTTCATGGAGTTGCGCGTAATGGCATTGTACTGAGGGGTAGCTACCTTAGCAGCCTTTAGGCGCTCCCGCATGGCTTCTAATTCTTCGGCCGTATCAAAAGCATAATACGCGTGGCCTGCTTCTACGAGTTGCATGGCGTATTGCATGTACATCGGCTTCCGTTCCGATTGGCGGTACGGCGCATGCGGGCCACCCGTTAAAGGACTTTCATCTAACTGAATGCCGCACCAAGCCAGCGATTCAAAAATGTAATTTTCGGCGCCGGGTACAAAGCGGTTCTGGTCGGTATCTTCGATGCGCAACAGCATTTTACCGCCCATTTTTTTGGCAAATAAATAATTATATAAAGCCGTCCGGACACCGCCTATATGCAGGGGACCGGTTGGGCTGGGAGCAAATCGTACTCTTACTTCTCTTTCCATAATGAATTGATCGCTTTTAAAAAAAAGCTTAAAAACCGGGCGCAATTTACTAAACAGATCGCGGATTTACGTGCATTTTTAAATACCAGCTATTTTATTGTAATGCTAGTTACCTTCTTATATTTAGCAATTTTGCTTTCTTTATAACAAATAAAACTTACGTTAGTTAATCCGTACTAATAGCGATAAGGCTATTGGTAACTATTTGAAATTTAAAAATATAGCTGTGAAGATCCCGTATAGTAACGTATTTAAGAGTATTTGGCATTTAGTACGCGAAACATTTTTAGAGTTTCTCGATAATAACTCTTTCGACCGGGGAGCGGCTTTGGCTTATTATACCATTTTTGCTTTACCGCCCATTTTAATTATTATGATTAACTCGGTAGGGACTTTGTTTGGTAAAGATGCCGTAAGCGGAGAAATTTACTATGAGGTAAAAGAACTAATCGGGTCTCAGGGGGCTTACGAAGTGCAAAAAATGGTTGAAAACATCAGCCGATCCGGTGAAATAACTTTTACCACCATTGTGGGAATAATTGCCTTGCTCCTAGCCGCTACCGGTTTATTTATTTCTATGCAAGATGCCTTAAACGTGATATGGGGCGTTAAATCTAAACCGCGTAATCAGTATTTTAAGTTGTTCCTCGACCGGATCATGTCATTTGCCATGATTCTTAGCTTTACTTTTATTTTGCTGGTATCCTTAGTAGCCCAGGCCGTTCTGGCCAAATTAGGCAATTACCTGATGAAGCTACTGGATCAAACGGCGGTTATTTTGCTGCAAATGTTTAACGAAATATTCTCGTTAGCCGTAGTAGCGTTTATTTTCGCGATGATTTTTAAATTTTTACCTGACGTAAAAATTCACTGGCGCGACGTATGGGTAGGTGCCATTGTTACCTCCATCCTGTTTTCTTTAGGAAGGTTTCTGATTGGTTTTTACCTGGGCAACAGCAATTATGCCAATGTTTACGGGGCGGCTGGAACCGTAGTTATTATTTTAGTTTGGGTATTTTATTCTTCGCAGATACTTTTTTTCGGAGCGGTTTTTACCTTAGTCTTTTCGCGGAAGTATGGGTCTAACATTTATCCTTCCCCGTACGCAGTACGCGTCATCCGGCAAGAAGTAGAAGCCGGTAAAACCGCCGTAAATGCCGAACCCGGCAAATTTGAAACACCCGAGTAACAGTTGATAGTTAGCACTGGTTCTATATTAAATTTTTAAATTTTAGCTGGTTTTTACAGCAATACAGGAAATTTCTACGTTCACATCTTTCGGTAAACGACTCACCTCTACAGTTTCGCGCGCCGGAGGCGATTGCGTAAAATAGCCTCCATATACAGCATTTATCCGGGTAAAGTTATTTAGGTCCTTTACAAATATGCTGCATTTTACCACGTCTTTAAAATCTAACCCCGCCTCTTGCAAAATAGCTTGCAAGTTCTTCATTACCTGGTGGGTTTCTGTTTCAATATCATCTGAAATTAAATTACCGGTACTGGGCTCTAAAGCTATTTGCCCGGATATATATAAAACATTATTGGCTAATATTGCCTGGCTGTAAGGACCAATTGGTGCTGGGGCATTAGAAGAATTTATAACTGTATTAGCCATAAAGCAGAGTTAGTTTTCTGAATTTCGACAAATATGCAAAATAATAAGTTTTGTTCCTTTAAAATCCAGAACAGCTAAGTTGCTATCCCAGCCGTTTAATCCAGCCTAAACCTTATTTATTCTAAGAGAAAATTTTGTATGCTTTGCTGTAAAGCTACTTCAACATAAATAAAAAAGAGCCACGGTGGGCTCTCCTTTATTTAATAAATTTTAAATTGTATTATTCCACCGTAACCGATTTTGCTAAGTTACGCGGTTGGTCAACGTTACAACCACGCATCACTGCGATGTGGTAAGACAATAACTGCAATGGAATTACGGAAAGCAGTGGCGTTAGAGCTTCGTGCGTATCCGGAACTTCTATCACAAATTCGGCCATTTCCGGAATCACCGTATCTCCTTCTGTTACAATCGCAATAATCCGACCTTTGCGGGCTTTTACTTCCTGTATATTAGAGACAATTTTTTCGTACGACGAATCTTTGGTAGCGATGACTACTACCGGCATGTTTGCGTCAATCAACGCAATTGGACCATGCTTCATTTCGGCGGCTGGATAACCTTCCGCGTGGATGTAGGAAATTTCTTTTAATTTTAACGCACCTTCTAAAGCTACCGGAAAATTAAATCCACGACCTAAGTACAGGAAGTTAGCTGCATCTTTAAATATCTCCGAGATTACTTTGATTTCGGTATCCAGTTGCAGCGCTCGCTCCACTTTTGCAGGAATTTGTTCCATCTCCATCATCAGTTGCCGCAGCATAGATGTTTCAATAGTACCTCGCTTTTCCGCAATCATCATAGCCAACAGCGTTAACACCGTTACCTGCGCCGTGAATGCTTTTGTACTGGCTACCCCAATCTCTGGTCCAGCGTGGGTGTAAGCACCCGCATCGGTAGCACGGGCGATGGAAGAACCTACCACGTTACAAACTCCAAAGATCATGGCTCCTTTGGATTTAGCCAGTTCTATGGCTGCCAAGGTATCGGCTGTTTCACCAGATTGAGAAATAGCTATTACAATATCACCTTCTTTAATAATAGGGTTCCGGTAGCGGAACTCAGAAGCATATTCTACTTCTACGGGTACGCGGGCAAACTCTTCAATTAAATATTCCGCTACTAAACCCGCGTGCCACGACGTACCACAGGCCACAATAATGATCCGATCAGCATTTTTAAATTTATTTTCGAACTCGATTACACTAGCCATAACCAAGTGACTGGTTTCGGCTACTAACCGGCCCCGCATGCTGTCCAGAATAGACCGCGGTTGTTCAAAAATTTCTTTTAACATGAAGTGCGGGTAACCACCTTTTCAATGGATTCCAGTTCGAGCTCTAGCTTTTGAATATAAGGGGTTTGGGCCACATCTTCGCGGGTACGAATATCTAGTTGCCCATCCCGAATGACGGCTAACTCATAATCGTTTAAGTAAACTACCTCGTTGGTATATTCAATAATAGGAGTAGCATCGGAGGCTAAAAAGAATTCATCTTTACCCACGCCAATTACCAAAGGGCTACCTTTCCGAGCGGCAATTAACTGATTTGGCGAATCGTGAGAGATGACTACAATGGCGTAAGCACCTACTACTTCGTGCAAAGCCAACCGTACCGCTTCTGGCAATGAAATATTATTATTCTCGCGAATATCCTCGATTAAGTTAATAAATACTTCCGAGTCAGTATCGCTGTGAAACTCGTAACCTTTATTTTTTAAGTGTTGCTTAAGTGAACCATAGTTCTCGATAATACCATTATGAATGATTGCTATCTTTCTGGAACTAGAATAATGCGGGTGCGCGTTTACATCATTTGGTTCACCATGCGTTGCCCACCGGGTATGGCCCATACCAATATGGCTATGCGTATCTTTATCCGAGATAAAACTTTCGAGTTCGCTTACTTTCCCTTTTTTCTTGTAAACATTAAGGTTACCGTTTAATAAGGCAATACCGGCACTATCATAGCCGCGATATTCCAGGCGCTTTAAACCTTTGATAATAATAGGGCAGGCTTCCCGATGCCCCACATATGCTACAATGCCGCACATAAATTTATATTTTAATGGATTAAAAATTAATCATTCGAGAGGTTTACTAGTTCGTTTTAGAAAAGTAAAGGCGAAGCTTTATGTTGTTTGTTCCTCCTGTTTGCAGAATAGATGAATAAAGGCCGGTTGCTTCCAGAACAGTGCTTCCTCTAGGATCTAAACTACCGGTTCGGGAAGTGGGTACTAGTAATAAACTATTGCTTAATAACTTACCACTAGCAGATTGTCTTTGATATATTACATCCTGGACGTATTTGGTAACATTAACGATATAAGCTTTTTTATCTTTATTGTAGCGAATAGCCGCCGCCTGGGTGCCACTTTCACCCCGGGAAGTCGTTTCCAGCGGATCTTCGATCACAACCCGAGGTAAGCGGTTTGATTTTAAAATCCGGTTGGTTTTGTTCGTTTCAACCAGATAAGCGGCTGGCGAAGGCAAATAGTTAGGATTATCTTTTACTGGAATAATTAACTCGGCCCGGTTAACAGCAACATCATTTGTATTTAACTTTTCTCTAAACCGATTAAGGTAAGGAAAAGTAATTTTTGTAACAATACCGGTACTTTCCTGCAAATAAGCCTCATTACCTGCCGCAACCGACGAAATAGAATCGCCTGCTTTATTTAATGATGTAAGTGCACTACCTGCAAAATCATGCGAAATTTCGTTCAAGCGATCGTTGCCGCCACTTATGTTTAGATCATACTTTTGCTTTTTATTATCTGTAGAAGTATAATAAATTCGCAAATACGTACTATCGGCATCGGGCGCAAAGCCTAAAGCTGATTTAGTATTTGGGCCTGGACTAAGCACAATACCCTTGAAGATTTTAGCAAACTCTGCTGTACTACTTAATGTGGTACTCGGCAAGCCCAATATTCGCTGACCCAACTCATTACTCAACTTCATCCGAACAGGCACTGATGTTTTAGTTACTACACCAGAAGAAGATGTTTTAGAATTTGTACGTTTGGGTTTGGGAACAAAGGTAAGTGAACCTATTAAACTAGGTAGCGCTTCCAGGCTGTTGTTGTTGTTTGTATAATACGTAGCATCAGAACGGAAAGTAGTACCTAGTTCACGTACTTCTATCGAATAATTTTGAGTAGTATCTCCGTAATACTCATCATAATCTAACATTAATACTACCGAATCTGGACTTCCATTATTGGCGCTAATACTACCTCCAGTCGGACCAATAGGTAAATAGGATTGGGCCGTAGTAGTGCCTAATTTTTCTGTTGTAAATTTACCAACTAATAGATTTCCGTTTCTATAACCTACAATTGAATCATTGGCTAATACAGTAGAAGCCGTAACACTTACTGAATCAGTAAAAGAAGCATCAACCGGATTGCCTTCGTAAGAAGTGCCTAACGTGTTGGAATCATCGCAGGAAAAAAAAGTAATAACAGATAAAACAAAAAGAGCAGGTCGCTTAAGCTTAATTAGCCAATTCATTATAAAGATTGTAATAAGAATCTAAAAAATTTTCGTCTGAGGAATCAATTTGGTTGATTGGTTTAGTAGAACAAAATTCCGTAAACAAAGTGTTGATGTTCTCGCTAAAATTTTCTTCGTGCGACTTAGATACTAAATCTGCATATTCCATACCAACTTTCACGAACCCGCCAAAATCAGCGGTTTTCAAATGCGTTAGCATATCATCCTCAATATCCAACATTTTTACTTTTTCCAGCAAATCGCCCTCGAATTTATAGTCAAATTCGTTATTATAAACGGTAAAAATAGATTTGGCATCTTTAAAAATAGGATCCTTCTTGTAAGTGGTTTTTAAATACATCGGAATTAAACCCGTCATCCAGTCGTTGCAATGCACAATATCCGGCGACCAGCCTAATTTCTTAACAGTCTCCAGTACACCTTTGCAAAAGAAAATAGCCCGCTCATCATTGTCGGTATGGAATTTATTGTCTTTATCGACTAAAACTGATTTCCGGTGAAAATAGTCTTCGTTATCTATAAAATATACCTGTAACTTTGCATTTGGGATAGAAGCAACTTTAATAATCAGCGGCTTTTCTTCTTCTCCTACGGCAATGTTAATACCAGACAACCGCACCACTTCGTGCAAACGATTTTTACGCTCGTTAATTAATCCAAACCTCGGAACAAAAATCCGAATTTCCATTCCGCGTTCCTGCATCCCCTGGGGCAACATCCTTAAAAACTCAGCAACCTGGGTGGTTTGCAAAAACGGATTAATCTCTGTAGCAGCGTACAAAATGCGTAGTTTTGACATGGGTTTTGACTAGTTTAATTGTGGTGAATAATTGACACACTATTCGGCAGCACAAAATTACAAAAATTTTATCATATTTTCAATTTATTTACCTAAAACTTAAGCTAACCAGTTTTTCGGCTAAACATTATCAAGAATTAATGCAAGTAGTTACGCATCTCTCAGAAATTAAAAATCTTACAGAAACATTACGAGCTGCCGGGAAAACCATTGGGTTTGTACCCACGATGGGGGCCTTACATGCCGGGCATTTAGAATTATTACGTACAGCAGTTCAGCACAATACTACTACAATATGCAGCATTTTTGTAAATCCAATTCAGTTTAATAATTCAGAAGATTACCGGCTATACCCCAAAACAATAGAGCAGGATATAACCTTACTGCAACAGAATAATTGCAATATCTTGTTTATGCCCGACGCTTCGGAAATGTATACCCAACCGGCATTATTGAAATTTAATTTTGGAGCTTTAGAACAAATAATGGAAGGTTTTTACCGGCCTGGGCATTTTAATGGAGTAGCAACTGTAGTAAGTAAACTATTCCATTTGATTAAACCGCACAGAGCTTATTTTGGCCAAAAAGATTTGCAACAGTTTGCCATTATCCGGCAGTTAGTGCGCGATTTAAGCTTTGACCTGGAATTAGTTTGCCACGAGATTGTACGTGAAGCCGATGGCTTAGCTATGTCGTCCCGAAATCAGCGTTTATCAACGGCTGCACGCCGGATAGCTCCCCGGCTTTACGAAGCCTTGCAACTAGCAGTCGTTTTGGTGAAAGACAAGCAGGTGCCATTGCAGGAAATTATATTACAGGTAAATACGTTCTTACAGCAATACCCGGGGATTAAGTTGGAGTACTTCGAGATAGTAGATGCGGAAACATTACAGCCTATTTCGGATTTTACCAGGCCTACCGCGTTATGCTTGGCTGCTTATATCGGCAACGTACGCCTGATTGATAATATTGTAGTGGAAGTGCCATAAGGCAGTGATTTAATAGCAAAAGCCCCGGGTACCCTTGGGATAGCTCATAGTTATAACCTAGCACAAATTGCCTACCTTTGCGCTCCCATTTTTAAAAAATTTAAAAAAATGTTAATAGAAGTCTTAAAATCAAAAATTCATCGGGTTAAAGTTACCCAAGCGGAGCTCCATTACGTGGGTAGCATTACCATTGATGAAGATTTGATTGATGCCGCTAATTTAGTGGAAAATGAAAAAGTACAGATTGTAAATATCAATAATGGCGAGCGTTTTGAAACCTACGTGATTAAAGGTGAACGGGGCTCCGGCGTGGTTTGTCTGAATGGACCGGCCGCTCGTAAAGTACAGGTTGGCGACATTGTGATTGTTATATCTTATTGCCAGATTGATTTTCTGGAAGCAAAATCGCATCAGCCAACGCTCATCTTCCCGGATCAAAATAACCGGCTGGTTTAACCGCATTATTCGTATGAAAACGCTGGTTACTGTTAGTAAATACATTCTCTTAATAAGCTTATCCGTGTTACTCATGTGGTACGCCTTAAAAGGTATTGATTTTACCTTAGTCTGGAAGCAATTACAGCACATAAATTATTTCTGGATCGGCGTTTCGTTGCTGTTAGCCTTTGCCGGATATTGTAGCCGGGCTTACCGCTGGAAAATGCAGTTAGAGCCATTAGGTTACCATCTTTCTGCCTCTGAAACGTACCACGCCATGATGGTTGGTTACCTGGCTAATTTGGTGCTGCCCCGGGCCGGCGAAGTTATACGTTGTAGTATCCTGCGCAAAACCTGCAATGTAACTGTTAAAGCATCTTTTGGCACTGTTATAACCGAACGGCTCTTGGATATGCTCATGCTATTACTTTTAATCGGAGCAGCATTTCTTATTGAATTCGATCGGATTCACGCTTTTTTCTGGAATATGTTTGCGGATAAAGTAGCCGGCTATGGTACTAAAAGCGATTGGTTGTATCGGTTGGGTGGTTCTTTGGTGTTGGTTTCGGTAATTGGATCCGCGTTACTTTATTTTTTTCGGGAAAAGCTTAAAAGGAACGCCTTATATCTGAAAATTAAAAATTTTATTACAGGAGTAGCCGAAGGAATTTTCAGTATTTTAAAATTAAAAAATAAAGCAGCGTTTATTGCGCATACGCTCTTTGTGTGGTTTACTTATTTTTTAACTGGTTACGTAGGATTTTTAGCTTTACCCGGTACCGCTGATCTAAGTTTAGGAGCCGCATTGTCGGTTTTAGTAGTGGGCAGCTTAGGCATGAGCGCACCGGTGCAAGGCGGAATAGGTGTATTTCACATTATGGTGCGTTCTACTTTATTACTTTATAGCTTACCGAAAGAAACTGGCATGGCTTACGCCTTGGTAACGCATACTTCCCAAACCTTATTCGTGGTTATACTGGGCGGCATCAGCTTTGTTTACAGCATGTTTCATGGGACTGCAGTTAAACAAAACCCCGAAATGGAGTTAGAGGTAAATTCCGTAATTTATGATAAACACGCAAAGTAAAATTTTTGAAAATTTGCCGCCTGCTTTAGAAGTAATTCACCAATGGCAAGCGGCCGGCGATAAAATTGTTTTCACCAATGGGTGTTTCGATATTCTGCATTTAGGGCATGTCGATCACCTCGAGAAAGCCCGCCATTTAGGCAATAAACTAGTTTTGGGGTTAAATACCGATAGTTCTATTTGCCGTTTAAAAGGTCCGGAAAGGCCACTTCAAGACGAAATGTCACGGGCCAGAGTTATGGCATCCTTGTTGTTTGTGGATATGGTAATATTGTTTTCGGAAGATACTCCCTATGAGTTAATTGCGGCGATAAAACCAGACATTCTGGTAAAAGGCGATGATTATGCCATTGAAAATATTGTGGGGCATGATATCGTTCAGAAAAATGGCGGGATCGTGAAAACGATTACACTCGTACAAGGGTATTCTACCACACGAATTATCGAGAAAATTAAAAAACAAATTAAAAGTTAAGAAGAAAATGGGTGGAGTATATTTAATAGCCATACTGGTAATGCTGGTTAGCTTATTTGTTAGCTGGCGACTCAAAAGTAAATTTGCACAATATTCGCAAGTAGGCTTGCACTCGGGCATAAGTGGCCGGGAAATTGCCGAAATGATGCTGGCGGATCATAATATCCGGGATGTTCGGGTTATTTCTACGGAAGGTCAGTTAACCGATCATTATAACCCCGCTGATAAAACCGTAAACTTAAGCGAAGGTGTTTATGCCTCGCGGAGTGCCGCCGCGGCGGCAGTTGCGGCGCACGAATGTGGCCACGCGGTACAGCACGCTACGGCTTACAGCATGCTTAAATTCCGGTCCGCGATGGTACCGGCGCTTAGTGTAGCCTCGCGGTATATGCAATGGATTATAATAATTGGTATTTTCATGATTAATACCAGTGTTATTCCCTTAACTATTGGCGTGGCGCTGTTTGCCTTAACTACGCTGTTTAGCTTTATTACTTTACCGGTAGAGTTTGATGCCAGTAGCCGCGCTTTGGCCTGGATGGATCGCCGGGGAGTAGTAACTACTCAGGAACACGCTATGGCCAAAGATTCTTTAAAATGGGCGGCTTTAACTTACGTAGTTGCTGCTATAGGTTCATTAGCTACTTTATTGTATTACGTATCTCTTCTAATGGGTCGTCGGGATTAAGTAATAACTAAATAACAGAAATTCTTTAAACGCCGTTGCTTTATTAAGCAGCGGCGTTTTTTTTAATTAAGCGCCCTGTTCTAAAATTTTAAAAATTTACCTGCTTGAGTTTTTTTAAAGCATTCTGGTAAAAACATCCGCCTAGGAGCAAATAAAAATTTAAAAATAAAGTATGCATGCATATTAATTTCTCGTTCTTCGTATATTTACAATAGTCTTTATCTCGGCAGTAACTTAAATCAGGTACATGTTCCTATCAGTTATTATTATTTAAATCCCAGTAAAACAAAATACAGGTATTTAAAATTTAAATCTCCTTTAACCTCTTTAAATCAACATAGCAAAATGGATTTCAGCCTAACCGAAGAGCAATTAGCCGTACAAGAAGCGGCCCGTGATTTTGCCCAAACCGAACTCTTACCCGGAGTTATTGAACGCGATGAAGAACAAAAATTTCCGGCAGAACAAATTAAGAAAATGGGCGAGTTGGGCTTCTTAGGGATGATGGTTGACCCAAAGTATGGCGGTGGCGGGATGGATACTATTTCCTATGTATTGGCCATGGAAGAAATATCGAAGGTAGATGCTTCCGCTTCGGTAGTTATGTCGGTAAATAACTCCCTGATTTGTTGGGGCATTGAAAAGTACGGCACCGAGGCGCAAAAACAAAAATACCTGACCCGGCTAGCAACCGGCAAAATAATCGGCGCTTTCTGCCTATCCGAACCGGAAGCTGGCTCTGATGCTACCATGCAGCGCACCACAGCCATAGAGCAAGACGATCATTATTTAATTAACGGTACCAAAAACTGGATTACCAATGGCAGCACCGCCTCGGTGTACCTGGTTATAGCACAAACTTACCCCGAAAAACGGCACAAAGGCATTAACGCGTTTATTGTGGAGCGGGACACACCGGGTTTTGTAGTAGGTAAGAAAGAAAATAAATTAGGCATTCGCGGTTCCGATACCCATTCCTTAATGTTTACCGATGTAAAGGTGCCTAAAGAGAACCGGATTGGCGAAGATGGCTTTGGATTTAAGTTTGCTATGAGCGTGCTGAATGGAGGCCGTATTGGCATTGCGGCGCAAGCTTTAGGCATTGCTTCCGGTGCTTACGAATTATCCATTAAATACGCGAAGCAACGCAAGGCATTTGGTACCGAAATAGCTAAGCACCAAGCCATTCAGTTTAAGTTAGCCGATATGGCTACTAATATAGATGCGGCCCGGTTACTTTGCCTACAAGCGGCCAGTGATAAGGATGCTGGCCGGGATTATGCCAAATCCGGAGCTATGGCAAAATTATTTTCTTCTAAGGTAGCCATGGACACTACTATAGAGGCGGTGCAAGTACACGGCGGCTATGGTTTTGTGAAAGAATACCACGTAGAGCGGCTCATGCGCGACGCTAAAATCACGCAAATTTACGAAGGCACTTCCGAGATTCAGAAAATAGTAATATCAAGAGAGTTGCTGAAATAACAGAATACTGCTATGTTGAAATAGTACTGTTCAAAAATAATATATTTATTAATTGTGGTATAATTATTTTTCAATTAATTTTGTCTTATTAAAAGATTAATAGTAATTTTAAACACTATAATCTAACTATCAATAAAATAAAGATAAAATACCAATCATGGAAGATTACAATAAGGTTATTGAATCCCTGGCGGTGCGATATATAAAATCTAAGAACTATATATTGCAGCAACCATTTGGTGTCCGGAACTATTATGATGTAGGCAATAACCTTATATTGCTCCACCGAGGGGTAATTGCCTTTGGCGATGAGAAGCAGGTAGTAGAGGAAGGAGAAATGTTGTTTGTGCCCGGTGGCCGAAGCACAAAAATTTATTACGGCGACCCCGACAGCCGTATGATTTCGAATGATGACTTAATCAGCAATAAAGAAAAGTTCTTCCGAAGCAACAACGATTTGGATTTAATCGGGGATGCCGAAGAAAGCCACAGCTTTGTAAGCTTTGAAGCTAAAGTATTTGACTCAGTTAACTTCTTTTCTTCACTGGATGTACCAGCCTTCTTAATTTCGAATAATTCGAAGCTGGCTAACTTAATTATTAAGGTAATTGAGGAAAGCATGCAGGAGTTGCCGGGTAAAGAACGCCTGATAAATATCTATACCGAAAACATAATGGTAGAGATCATCCGGTATATTCTTAAAAATAAGATGTTTGTGGAGCAATTGGCGACCAACAGCACGTACTTTAAAGATCCGCGTTTGATTGATCTGTTTAACTACATCAAAGAAAACATTGGCGGCGATCTGTCTAATAAAGTGCTCTCTAACGTAGCAAACGTTTCGGAAGATTACGTAGGGCAATATTTTAAGATGTTAACCGGCATTAACCCGCAGGATTATATTGAATACCAGCGCATGGAGCGGGCTGTGTTCTTGTTGCGTACTACCAAGAAAAGCATTCGCGAAATTGGTAAAGAAGTAGGCTATAAAGATACCGCTTATTTCTGCCGGCGTTTTAAAATGATGTTCGGTATTCCGGCCGGTAAAATGCGCCGCCGTGAATCTGCGATGAATATATAATCTAAAAATTTAAAAAACAGAAGCGCCGCTCAGGATCCTGAGCGGCGCTTCTGTTTTTTAAATTTTTCTAATTGCCAGACAGATTATATACCGAAGCGTTTGCCTGCTTTTTAATAGCGCCCAAAGTTCTGATAAAATCCGGGTTAGTTTCTATTTCATTCCCCACTACAATTAAATCGGCACCCGCATTTAAAGCTGCCCATACTTTTTGCGAAGAGTTAATGCCACCACCTATCATTAAAGGTACGTCAATAGCTTGCCGAACCGCCTGTATCATATCTACGGGAACCGGATTCTGAGCCCCGCTGCCCGCGTCTAAAAATATTAGGTGTAATCCTAATAGTTCGCCAGCTAAAGCAGTACTAGCCGCAATGCTCGGCTTATTACGGGGCAAGGGCATACTGCCACTCATATAAGAAGCAGTAGTGGGCTGTCCCGAGTCGATTAAAATATAACCAGTGGGTAAAATTTGCAGTTGACTGGATTTTAAAATAGGAGCCGCTATAACGTGCTGACCGATTAAAAATTCGGGATTGCGGCCCGAAATAAGCGAAAGCAGCAAAATCGCGTCGGCTTGTGCATCAATGTGCAAACTACTGCTCGGAAAAAGAATTACCGGGATGTTACTTTTTTGTTTTAGTAAAGTAATAAGCGGCGCCTGGTTAGCAGTAGTAACCAGGCTGCCGCCTACAAAAAAGTAATCGATTGAATTTGTCTTACTTAGTAATATAAGATTTTCGCATGCTGCAACCGTAAGATTATCAGGGTCGAGCAGTACGGCAAATAGTTTTTGTCTTTGTTGTTTTTTATAGACTATATCTTCGTAAATCCGGCTAAACGGCATCCTCTTCGTGGTATGAAAAATCAATATCCCTGGTTACGGGCTCTTTCGTGACCACAATATCGGGATTTTTAGGTACTTGCAGGTACTCTTCTAATTTTTTGGTTACGTACACCAATAAAAAAGCTGTAATTTGGGTAGACAAAGCCTTTGCCATTTCGGACTCCATAAAGGTTTTCGATAACTCCCCCATAAACGAAGGTTGCGGCGGATGTGGCGCTTGGTAATACGAACCTGCCGGCGGTACCTGACCCGCATTATAGTCGGGGTGGCCGTCTTCGTGCACATTAGCGTTCCGGTGCGCGCCAGAATTGGACGTACGGGTAGTAGTTGCCGTAAGTTGTTTTTGAAGACCGGTTTTTAAGGCTTTACTTTTTTTTTTACTGCCGCCTCCCCGGAACATTTTACTAATCAGCCATACGCCTACCAAAGCGCCGCCGCCAATGAGTACTTTTTGCCGATTTCCTGGGATTGGTTTTTTAATTCGGCTACATCGCCCAGCAAAGCGTTTTTATATTCTTGTTTCTGTCTTTCCAAAAATTCCTTTTTATCTTCGAAAAGTGGGTTATTTAGTTCGTTCATAACGGTTGATTTCTTTTATCGTCTTTATATACAGTATTATCGAAAGTTTTATCGGCCAGGTTATTAAATAGTTTCTTGTCCACACCCATTATTACTACTACCAGTAAAATAACGTAGAATAGCGTAACAATTCCGAAACCCCAGAAATGACTGTCAAGTAAATCATTCAAGAGTAAGCCTATAAATATATTAAAAAATATTAAAGCCATAAAAGCAGCAAAGCCTAGTACCACGGCGCGCATTAAGCCTACAAACCCATCTTTCAGTTTAGTTTGTACTTCTAACTTTATCAGATCGATGCGGGTATCTATATAGCCCATTAAATTGCTGATCAGGCTTTCCGTTTTAGAGCCTTTGTCGTCGTTAATCATAGTATTGGTTTAGTTAAATCCGTTTAGTGTACGTTATAAATGTAAAAAATATGAAGGAACCTCTATTATTTAAAAATTGTATTACGAATTTTAAAGCATAATTGTCTAAAAAAAGCGTTATTTTTAAAAATAGCGCGTGTACATAATCCGCAGGCATCTTTGAATCAGAATTATTATACCGTATTAGAAGTAAATCCTTCCGCTACGGCCATCGAAATTAAAGCTGCTTACAAGCGGTTGGCCCGGCAGTATCATCCGGATAAACACCAAGGCAATTCCTTGTTTGAAGAAAAATTTAAGGAAGTAAACCAAGCGTACCAGGTTTTATCCGACGAAAAGAAACGGGCTTTGTACGATTGGCAGTTACAGTACTTGCTCACGCAACTGCGTGCCATGCAACAAACCCAGTACCAAACCCAGGTGCGTACCCGCGAACCGGCTACCTACGCCGAGCGGCACTACCGTAACATTCCCCGCAGGCAGTTTCAACGCAAAGATTTAAAAATAGTTATTGGCATTTTTGTAGGGATTATTATAGCTAGTTTACTGGTAAAATTATTAATGGACCATATTACCGGCATGAGCAATTACCGGGCGGCGGTGCAATATATTAAAGCCGAACAATGGAGCCGGGCCCACAGCTTACTTACCAAAACCATTTACTTTAAACCCAACTTTGCCGATGCTTATTCCCGACGAGCCCAGATAGAAATGAATATTTACGAAAATTACCCGGCCGCTATTTCGGATTTGAATGAAGCTATCCAGAAAACTAAGCAACCAGCTGCCGAGTTATTTTACGATAAAGGCCGTTGTTACGAAAAGCTGCGCCGCGATACTTTAGCCGAAACGCAAATGACCCGGGCCATTCAGGTAAATCAAGTCTATGCGCCGGCTTATTTTGAACGGGGCATGATCCGGGCTACTTTTTTAAATACGTACCCGCAAGCCATTCAGGATTTTAGCTCTTTTTTAAAATTACCGCGTACCGATGTTAATAAACGAAGCGAAGCCTTATTGTACCGGGGTTATTGCTATTATTTACTAGGCAAGCCCGATAAAGCCTTACCGGATTACCAACTAGCCTTAACGAACAAAGCACAAAATGGCCGCTTACTGTATTTAATAGGCAAAGCTTATTACGATTTAGACCGGAAAGCAGAAGCTTGTGAATTCTTTACGGAAGCTTATAAAAAGGCTATGCTTCGGCTGCTTACGACTTATATCAGTATTGTAAAATTAAGGTAGAGTAAAAAGATTGTAAACTTTCGGGCAGGCTCGCTGTTAGAAAAAATCTAAAGTCTATAGTTTCATAATGAAAATTATAAACAAGAAACTGCTTTTCAAAAATTTAAAAAACACTCGGTGCTACTCGCCACAACAACAATTTACCGGATTAATAATAGAATTTAAGTTGCTGAATTGTAACTTGGGGCCAATTTAATGGTAAACAATAATTTTATCTAATACTAAACTTATGCAACCAGAAGAAAACGGAAAACAAAACTCAACGGGGCAAAATGGTACCTCTACTAACGGAACAGGTACAAACGGGCAGCAAACGCTCACCACCCGGCAGGGCCACCCCGTTACCGACAATCAGAATATCCGCACGATTGGTAACCGCGGGCCGGCTACCATGGAGAACTATCATTTTATTGAAAAAATTTCGCACTTCGATCGGGAACGGATTCCGGAACGCGTAGTACACGCCCGGGGCGCTGGTGCCCACGGTGTTTTTGAAGCTTACGGAACCGTTGGCGGCGAACCCATTGCCAAATACACCCGCGCTAAATTATTTCAGCAAAAAGGTAAAGAAACACCGGTATTTGTTCGGTTCTCTACCGTAGGGCACGGTGGCCACTCCCCGGAAACATTGCGCGACCCACGCGGTTTTGCCGTAAAATTTTACACTGAAGATGGTAACTGGGATTTAGTAGGAAATAATTTAAAAATTTTCTTTATCCGGGACGCCATGAAATTTCCGGATTTAATTCACTCCCAAAAACCCGATCCGATTACGCATATCCAGAGCGGCGAACGCATTTTTGATTTTATTTGTAATACGCCAGAAGCAACGCACATGGCTACTTTCCTGTTTTCGCCGTGGGGTATTCCGGCTAATTACCGGCAAATGCAAGGCTCGGGCGTAAACACGTATAAGTGGGTAAATGCCGATGGCGAGGCTGTTCTGGTAAAATATCACTGGGAGCCGTTAAAACAAGGTATCCGTAACTTAACCCAAGCCGAAGCCGAAGCTATTCAGGCGAAAAATTTTAACCACGCTACCCAGGATTTATACGAAGCTATTAAAAAAGGCGATTATCCGGAGTGGGAATTGTGCGTACAGATTTTGAGCGACGATGAGCATCCGGAACTGGACTTTGATCCGCTGGATGATACCAAGTTGTGGCCAAAAGAACAGTTCCCGTTCTTACCGGTAGGTAAAATGACTTTAAACCGTAACCCCGAAGATTACTTTAACGAAGTAGAGCAATCAGCTTTTGGTACGGGAGTTCTGGTAGATGGCTTAGATTTTTCGGATGACAAAATGCTGCAGGGCCGGACCTTCTCTTACTCCGATACCCAACGTTACCGTGTAGGGCCAAACTATTTGCAGTTGCCGATTAATGCGCCTAAAAACCAGGTTATAACCAACCAACGGGGTGGGCAAATGTCGTTTAAAACTGATTTTGCGCCGAGCCAGAACAAGCACATAAACTACGAGCCTTCTACTTTAAATATTATAAAAGAAGCACCTAAGGCCGGTAAAGATTACACGCCGCGTTACGAAGCAAACCTGGTTCGCCAAAAAATTGACCGCACCAACGACTTTAAACAAGCCGGCGAAACCTACCGGAATTTTGAAGATTGGGAACGCGATGATTTAATTAACAACCTGGTAAATACCCTGGCCACTTGCGATAAGCGGATTCAGGATAAAATGATTGCTAATTTTACTTTGGCCGATGAAGATTACGGTCGTCGGGTAGCCGAAGGATTACGCAAAACTGCTAAATCGCAGGACGATAAAGGACCAAACGGAGCTACTTCTCCGGCGGCTGGCGTAAAAGAAGCCCAAGAAGTTTCGCACGAAGCCAAACCTTACTAATATCCATTTTAATTAAAAAAGCCATCTTCTTTCACGGAAGATGGCTTTTTTATTTCAGGTTCGGAGGTTTTAATCAAAAGGGTTTTATTTAGATATAATCATTTGCTTGGAAGCGGCCGCTTTACCGTTTACAATTAAAGTATAAATATAATTACCGGTTTTTAAATCCGAACTGTTCATTTGAGCTTGTCCGTTCGTAGGCGCAATTAGGCTTTTCACCAACATGCCGGTGGCGGCATCATAAATTTTAATTTGGGCATTTGCGCCAGCCGGTATCGTATACCGAAACGTAGTAGTTTGATCGACGGGGTTTGGGTGGTTCTGCTCCAGTGAAATACCTTTTAAATCTAAATCCGTAAAATCTAAGTTCTGGTTAGCATGGTTACTGGTTAAAGCTAATTCCAACTTGGCCAATCGTTCGTTTTGTTGCGCCAACTGATTTTCCAGATTACTTACTTTTTGTTGTTGCTCTTGAATGGCTTTAATAGCCAGCACCCCAAAAGCATTATAATCCATGGTATACACTTCGGTGCCGTCATCTCCTTTTTGCTTATAAACTACTTCCGGAAAGATTTTTTCTACTTCCTGCGCTACTAACCCATAGTATTTAATATCCTCGGGCGCATTTTTTAAAAAATGATATTTCTTAACGCCTAATTTTAGAACTTTAGGTAGTACTGCTTCGGCCAGCTCAATGTTTTTTTTCAATCTGATATCCGATACCGAAGTATACGCGCCGGAAACATCATTAAAAGAACCGCGGAAAACATTATTGGCATATAACTCTAACGCTCCGGTGCCATTTTGCACATAGAAAGTCCAGTTTTCGTTATTACTACCAGAATTAGCCATTCTAAACCCGTGTGTTGTACCATTACCCACGCCATGGACCAAATGTGCTTCCACGGCCGGTGCTGTGGTATGAATACCTACTTTACCACCAGCTGAACTAGGACCAGCATGTATAATCAGATCGCCGCCATTATGGTTTAGAAAAAGGTTGGAAGCTAAGCCATTATTCCGGGCCATAATTTCATTATTATCTATGCTGATATTTTCGCCGGTTAGGGCGCCAGAAACAATAAAGCCCCCGCTACTCAGGCTAGCATCTGCACCACCGGCTACATGCAGTTTTACACCCGGATTGCTAATACCTATTCCCACATTATTATTCACGAACAGGTTATTAGCCGACGGAGCGGTGAGGCTGCCAATCGAAATGCCGCCGTTACTATGTACCATTAATTTAGTGGTTCCATTTGATTGCACCCGGAAGGGATCTTCGCCTAAAGTCCCGTTTATGTGTAATTTAGCGGTAGGGGAAATTGTACCGAAACCCCACAATCCAGTATTAGTAACTCGCCCACGCTCCACATTATTGGTTATAAATTGCACGGCAAAGGGAGTAGTAGAGCCAAATAAACGGTCGCCGCCAGTAGCATTGCCGCCAACCAGCCAATTAAACTGCGCATTTACTCTAAAACTGTTTAATAGCAGCATGCCAATAAACAAAAGGTAAAATTGTTTTTTCATAATCAACTTTATAAAAAGATGGAAAAGATGTACCCGTAATTGTTTAGTAAAAACTAAACTAAACAGCCGTATGACCCGTGAATCTGAAACAGATTGAGGAAGGAGCAGAAAATTTAAAAAAAGTACTATTCTCTTTTAAAAACTACGAACCTGAAAGAATACTACTGAGCTTATTGGTAGGTAAAAAAGCGTTAATAAAAAATGCCGGACTTTATAAAAATTGGCTAAACGAAAGAAGCGTTGAATTTTAGACCATAATAACCAGAAAACAATTATTTTTTCTGGTTATTATTTCTGTAAACAAAAACATTTCAAGGCTAAATTAAGGGTAGTATCTACCGGAATCAATACTGATTTTTCAGTATTTTTTAATCAGTACCGTCCAGAATGTAAGAAAAGTATTCTGATGCCCATTAAAAAAGCACCTGGTAGTCATTTTTTAAATTTAAGTACAAAGCAGATTACCTGGATGTATTCCGTGCTGTAATTAACAGACGGACTATTTACTTCCCGGCAGTTTGTATTACCGGATCAGCGCCATCTTGTTTGGCCCGGTTTATAACTAAAGTGGCAACTTTGCTGCCTAAATCCAGCCCTACGGTATTATCCGTCCGGAAATGAATGCCTCCTTCAAAGCGCGATTCCGCGCATTCCACAGCTTTATTTTTAAAAAATACGGCATCGTGCGGGAATAAATAAGCCAGCACCAGAGCCACCGAGTTGCTAGTGGTAGCGTGCCCCGAAGGGTACCCCGGAAAAGAGGGCTGCCCTAATAACTGCTGGTAAGTAGTATCGTACTCGTATGGCCGAATTCCCCAATAAGTATATTTCGCATCCCAGCAAGCCACCGCCGCGTCGTAAGCCGCAATACTTTTTAAAGCATACACCCGAGCCGCCCGCGGCGCATCCCGGATTAAATTATATTCAAATATTTTCTTGTTGGTTATATCGGACCAAACATCCTGAGTAGCATAAAAGAAAGCCCGGGCCTTTGCTGGCTGTGTTAATTTAAAATTTTTAAGTTCTTCCATGTCCTTGGCAAAATCAGGTGGCGGACCCGGCCGGAATTGATTACCCGAACTTAAAACCCAGGTTTTCCAGGTACCCAGGGTAGCACCCACCGGATTCTTACCGCGCCATTGATTGGGTTTATTGGGCAAAGTGCCTTTCCAGGCTACATCGGCTCCGTCTTGCTTCGCCCAGGCTACTACTTTTTGCCCAATCTGGCGACCTAAGTCATAACCGGCCTGAACATCGCTGGGATACTGCACGCCCGCTGATAATCGCGATTTGCCCGCTTCCTGCGCTAACTGATATATAGAGTCAGCTTTAGCCGGAAAAAGATAAGCCAGTACTGCTGCAGCCGCTCCCGCTGTAACCGAGTGCTCGCAGGGGTAAGAAGGGCTTTCCGGATTAGGCAAGTAAGGATGCAGATTCGCAGATTCTTTAGAAGGCCTCATGCGGTTATTAGTGTATTTATGGTGCCAGGCGGCCACTGTAGCATCGAAAATAGCAACATTTAATAAGGCCATGGCTCTAAAAGGAGGCATACCGGGACCGGCTAATTCTTTTACCATTTCATCCCAGCGGTAGCTTGGCGCTCCGGCATTCCAGTAATTAATTTTATTAATGACGGCCTCGTCTCTTTGGGCTTGTAAGGCCAACAAGGTTTTTATTTCGTCTTTCGTAACTTTTCCGTTTGGCGGAGAAGGCAAAGCTATTTCGCTACCCGAAGATATTACCCAGGTTTTCCATTTGCCGGCATTCGGCTCTATTTGGGAAAAAGCTGCTGGTACAAAAACGAAAGAGAACAGAAGGGAAAAGAATAAATCTTTCATGAGGTTTAAAGCTTTAACGCATTACTGCAAGCATAAATAACAATCAAACAAACACAAGAGCCACTCCAAGCGCTACACATCTTCGAACCGAGCCGGGGAAATCTCTAAAAATGCTGCAGAAAGCAGGCATGATTACTTACTAGTGCTAATGTTATAACCTAGTCCTAGCGAAGTAGTACCAAGGGTCAGATACTTTTAGCAGTAAATCTCCTCTTTAGCTATTAAAACAGCAAAGCTACTTTGAAAGTAGTATTAAAAATAATCATAACCAATTAACAATGAGAGTAATTAGCAATAGGTTAGCGCATCTTAACGGAGTTAAGCATAACGGGTTGAAATAAGCTATCGTTTTAATGTAAGATAAAGCAATGTTATAACTAACTCCTATAGTTTTCTGGGGAACCAAACTTATGTTGTAAGAGATAAAAACTTTTTCCGGGCTAAGCATAACCGCCTGGAACTTTAAATTAACAGACTGCATTCGACTTGGATGCATTTTCGGCCAATCCATTTTGCAACTGATTTTTATTGCGGCTTAAAATCTGGTAGAGCTTCCTGTTTCTAATCCTCTAACTATCTCTTTTGCTTTCTACCTTGAATAAAATAAATCAAGTTCTAGGTAGGAAATTTTTAAATTTCTTTGTTGGTGATAGCCGCACGGGTACATTTTAGTAGAAACTTTCTAATCTTTTTGCCCTAAGTAGAGACTCATTTTCCTTCTTAACCTTATTTTTTTAAAATGCCCCCGCTAATTGTTACATCTGCCATGGTACTTGCCGTGGTTTTATACGCAACTTTGATAGGTGTTCAGAAAAGTTTTTAAGAGAAACTCAAAGAAATTAACCTTTTCTCGGGGCTCTATAATTAGCTGAACACATGAGTATTTTGCAATTAATGTACTACCTAACTAAACGTTCCATCTATGTTAAAATCTCCTACTTATCTTTTTAAATGGCACACGGTTGCCCTTTTATTTTGCTTCCTGCTAATAAGTACCCTGACCTTTGCGCAGCAGAGTATATCTGGTACGGTTATCGGCGAAACAAAGGAACCATTAATTGGTGTGAGTATTGTGGTTAAAGGTACCACTTCCGGTTCCGTTACCGATGCCAACGGAAATTTTACGTTACAGGCCTCCCCTACGGATGTGCTGGTGTTTTCTTACATTGGTTACGCTTCGCAAGAAGTACCCGTGGGCGCCAGAAGCACTTTTGCTATTACACTAGCCCCAGATACCCAGGTTCTGCAGGAAATGCTGGTAGTCGGGTATACCACGCAATCTAAAAAACTGGCTACGGGGTCTATGTCGCAGGTTAAAACCGAAGAAGCTTTGGCCGTACCTATTTCTAATGCTGGTGAAGCCTTACAAGGTAGAGCCGCTGGAGTAACAGTAGTAGCGGGCGGACAACCGGGCAGTACGCCAGTCATTCGGGTAAGAGGATTTGGCTCTACCAATAATAACGGCCCCTTGTATATTATCGACGGCATGCAAACCACCGATGGTTCGGTGCTGGCGCAAATTAACCCGAATGATATTGCCAGTATGAACGTGCTGAAAGATGCTTCGGCGGCTATTTACGGGGCCCGGGCTTCTAATGGGGTTATTATTATTAGTACTAAAACCGGTAAATTAAATGCAAAACCAGTGGTTTCGTTAAATACCTACTATGGTTTTCAGGAAGCTAGCAACATACCCGAGTTGCTGAATTCGCAGCAATTAGGCGAAGTTTTCTGGCAAAGTTACCGGAACGATGGCGTTACGCCGAGCCATCCGCAATATGGTTCTGGCCCTAACCCGGTAGTACCGGAATACATCCGGGGTAATCCGACGTTGCCTTACAACGCGCTTACGAACCGGCTAACCCGCGCGCGAACCGGAAATGATTGGCTCGATGAAATATTTCAAAAAGGCGTGTTGCAAAACTATGATTTATCGGTACAAGGCGGCGGCCAAAGCTCCCGGTATTTATTATCGTTGGGCTACCAGAACCGAGAAGGCGTGCAGCTAAATACCGGCTTCGAGCGTTTCGCTACCCGCTTGAACTCGGAAATTGATGCTACCGACCATATCCGGTTTGGCGAGCACCTTAGCTTTGCTTACAGCGATCAGTTAGCGCAGAACCAAGTACAAGGCGCCGTAGGTAATAGTCCTTTAATTCCGAACTACGACGAAGGCGGTAATTTTGCCGGGGCTGGTCCTTCGGGCGCGGCCGGACTTAACAACCTGGTTACGCCGCTGGCCAATCTGGAAAGAGGCAAAGATAATTTTAACCGGAATTTCCGCTTTATTGGTGATGCTTACGTGGAAGTAGACTTTTTTAAAAATTTCGTAGCCAAGTCGTCCATTGGAGTTAATTTTAATAATAATTTCGCGCATGCCGTAGTGCGCAAAAGTCCGGAAGCGTCGGAACCGGTTACCACCACGGCTCTAAATGAAATCCAGAGCAATACTTCTTCCTGGGTTTGGACCAATACACTGCGCTATAATAAGCAGTTAGGCGACCATAATATTAATTTATTAGCCGGAGCCGAAGCAGTAAACGAATCTTTACGCCTTTCCAACGTGCGCATAGAAAATTTTCTATTAGAAGATGCCGATTACCTTATTTTAGGTACGGGTAGCAATGCGCCCAATATTGCAGAAAGCCGCTGGGAACAAAATACATTATATTCTTATTTCTTCAACGCCGATTATGCTTTTAAAGGTAAATACCTGGCTTCGGCTTCTATCAGACGCGACAAGACCTCCCGGTTTGCGAACGGTAACAATACCGGCGTATTTCCTTCGGGTAGCATAGGCTGGATTGTAAGTGAGGAAAATTTTATGAAGGGCTTACCGGCCATATCCTTGTTAAAATTACGCGCATCTTACGGCCGGCTAGGTAATCAATCTATTCCTATTCCTAATCCTTACATTAATATTTACCAGGCCAATCAGCAGTATTCTTTTTATTCTATCCAAAACGGCACTATTAGTACCGGCACCATGCTGTCCACGCTGGGTAACCCGAATCTGCGCTGGGAAACATCCATTCAGAAAAATATTGGTTTAGACCTGGGCTTTTTAAATAACGACGCTACTTTCTCCATCGATGTTTATAATAAGGCCACCAAGGACATGATTATTAGTAGCCCGCTGCCGTCTACGGCCACCGATGCCATTGCGCCTTATATAAATGCCGGTAAGGTAACCAATAAAGGATTCGATATGAGTTTGGGTTACGGAAATTTTTCTAAAACAGCCTCGGCGCTAAAATGGGATTTAAGCTTAAATTTATCAGCTTACAGAAACAAGTTAGTAAGCCTGAACGACGCCAACCCCAAAGCATTTCTTTCCGGCGCTAACTTTTATAATGGTATTATTACCCGCAACTCCAGCGGGCAACCAATCTCTTACTATTATGGCCGCGATGTAATTGGTATTTTCCAAAGTGCCGAAGAAGTAGCCGCCGCTCCTACTCAAGGTTTTGCCTCGCCCGCGGCGGGTGTTGGCCGGTTCCGGTACCGGGATGTAGATGGTAATGGGATTATTAACGATGCTGACCGGACTAATCTGGGCAATCCGCATCCTGATTTTACCTACGGGTTAAATGCTAATTTCGCTTATAAAAGATTTAATCTAACCATGTTCTTCCAAGGCTCTCAGGGCAACGAAATTTATAATTTCCTGAAAGTATACACCGATTTTGGTACCTTTTTTAACGGCAACCGCAGCGTACGGGTATTAGATGCCTGGACCGAGACTAACCGCGATGCGACCCTGCCGAAAGTAGGTACTGGGGTAAAAAACAGTGAGTCGGCCCCTAATTCTTATTACGTAGAAGATGGCTCTTATCTACGCTTAAAAAACCTGCAGGTAGGCTATAATTTTGAAGTACCCCCATTAGGTGTAAAAAATGCCCGGGTTTACCTACAAGGAACCAACTTGTTTACCATTACCAAATATACCGGCATCGACCCGGAAACCGGCGCCACCGGCGGCAGCGATCTTACCTTTGGTGTAGATGCAGGCGTTTTCCCTATTGCGCGGGCTTACACCCTGGGTGTTAATTTTAGTTTTTAAATCTTATTTTTTTAAAAAGATAATGTACATGAAAAAAATAGTAATCGGATTTTCCTTGATTTTTCTGGCAACTTCCTGCGATAAGGAATTTACCGAAGTTTCTCCTAAAGGCGTGATAGATGCACCGTCTTTGGCTACTAAAGAAGGGGTAGATTTATTGCTGATCGGAGCTTATTCTATGCTGGACCAGCAAAGAACCAACATCACCAATGACTATTATTCTACCGGCGATAAATTCTGGTACGATATCATGTCGGATGATGCCCATAAAGGCGGCGATAACGGCGACTTGGCCCCCCTTTTTCAATTAGCCAATCATAACTACGAAACCAATAACCCTTTTATATTCGACGAATGGAAGGGCTTGTACGCCGGCGTAAATCGGGCTAATGGGGTAATTGCCCAGGCCGCTTTAGTGGAAGGCGTAGATCTGACACCCCAAATTGCCGAAGCTCGGTTTTTACGGGCGCATTTTAATTTTAATCTAACCCGCTCGTGGCGCAATGTGCCTTATATCGCTCCCGAAGATTTAAACGACCCGAACAAACCCAACGAAGGCCCACTTTGGCCCCAGATAGAAGAAGATTTTCAATTTGCCATCGCGAACCTGCCACCTACTCAAAGTCAATCCGGGCGAGCTAACCAATGGTCGGCTAAAGCTTATCTGGGTAAAGTTTATTTGTACGAACGCAAATACGCGGAGGCGGCCACTCTACTGCAGGATGTTATTAATAATGGTCCCTACGCGCTACTGAAAGAATTTACCGATAATTTTGGGGAAGCCGGCGAAGCGAAATCAGAGTCCGTGTTTGCAATTCAGTTTCAAAATGATGGCGGCCAATCGTTTAACGGTAACCGGAGTTTCTTAAAACCCTTGGCCGGTGGCCCCTTGGGTACTTGCTGCGGTTTTTACCAGCCTACCCAGGATTTAGTGAATGCCTACCAAACTGATGGAGCCGGTTTGCCTTTGCTGGATACCTATAATCAAACAGATGTAAAAAATGACCAAGGCTTACCTTCTTTTCAGGCCGATGGCGTAACGCCTACTCCTTTTACCGTTCATGCCGGACCGTTAGATCCGCGGTTAGACTTTACCGTGGGCCGGCGAGATATTGATTGGAACGGCTTTGGCCGGTTTGTTGGCGCCGCCTGGAACCGGGTACAAGCCAATGGGGGCCCCTATGCAACCAAAAAATTTCAGTACACGGCTAAAGACATTGCCGCCCAGCGCGGTAAATTTGGCCAGTTTGAAAGACCCGGCATTCATTATCAGATTATCCGGTATGCCGATGTATTGTTAATGGCCGCCGAAGCCCTGGTAGAATCTAATGGCAGTTTACCAACGGCCCTGAACTACGTGAACCAAGTGAGAAGCCGAGCCAAGAATTCGACTTACGTGGCTACTTTACCGGGTATTAATCCTACTAACTATCAGATTGAGCTTTACCCTAATTTCCCGGATGTAGATTTTGCCCGAAAAGCCGTGCGTATGGAACGTAGACTAGAGTTAGCTACAGAAGGTCATCGCTGGTTCGACTTATCCCGGTACGGTGCCGACTACTACGTAACTACCATTAATACTTTTTTTAAAAATGAAGCCCGTACCATTAAAGGCTTAGAAAATTTGGTTAGCCCGGCCATGCCCAAGCACGTAGTATTGCCCATTCCTTTAAGCGCCATCGATTTAAGCAATAACGTACTAAAGCAAAATCCGGAATGGCAATAACCATTCGGCAAGTTACTTAAGCCACCAAACAATTACATCGGCAGGCATTCACTTACATGCCTGCCGATGTAAAAACCAGGTTTTTAGTATCATAAAACTTTTTTTAATATTAAATTAGCTTGGTACAATCAGGTATTTATAGATTCCCAAAGAACTGTTTAGTGCTTACTGATTCATCAAAATATCTCTCTATCATCTTTTAACTTATAATGCTTATGAACCCTTCTAAGTTTTTCAATTATTTACAAAGATTTTTTTTCTTCTTTTTTGCTTTGATGCTGGCTAACCAAAGCTTGGCAGCCGATGTAAAAACGCTGGAAATTGGCGCCACTGCCCCTGATTTTAGCTTGCCCGGCACCGATGGTAAAACTTATACCCTTAAAAGTTTTGCTAGCGCTAAGGTATTAGTGGTTATTTTTAGTTGTAATCATTGCCCCACCGCCCAAGCCTACGAAGACCGCATGATTGCCATAACCAAAGATTACAAAGCCAAAGGAGTAGCGGTAGCGGTGGTGTCACCCAACGATCCTAAAGCCGTAGCCCTGGACGAGCTGGGTTATTCCGATATGGGCGATAGCTTCGCGGAAATGAAAATCCGGTATAAAGAAAAAAATTATAATTTCCCTTATTTGTACGATGGCGAAACCGAGAAAATGTCGCGGGCTTATGGCCCCATAGCCACGCCGCACGTTTTTATTTTCGATAAGGAGCGTAAGCTGCAATACGTGGGCCGCCTCGATGCCTCCGAGAAACCAGGCTCCGCTAATGCCGAAGATACCCGCAACGCCATAGATGCTTTATTAGCCGGAAAACCGGTGGCAGTGCCTAAAACTAAAACGTTTGGTTGCTCGGTAAAATGGTCTGAAAAAAGCGATTGGGCCGTAAAAGCGCCTTCGGTATGGGCTAAGGAACCCGTTAATTTAGAAGTAATTGATGATGCCGGGATAAAAGCATTATTAAAGAATGATACCGATAAAGTGCGCCTGATTAATGTATGGGCCACCTGGTGTGGGCCTTGCGTAACCGAACTGCCCGAATTCGTGGAGATTAACCGCATGTACCGCCGCCGCGATTTTGAATTTATTACCTTAAGCGCCGACAAGCCGGATAAAAAAGACAAAGCCCACGAAATGCTCAAAAAGATGCAAGCTTCGGCTAAAAATTATATTTATTCTTCCGAAGATAAATATAAGCTGATTGAAGCCATCGATCCGCAATGGCAGGGCGCGTTGCCTTATACCCTCTTAATTGAACCCGGCGGAAAAGTAGCCTACCGCACGCAAGGCTCTATTGAACCGCAAAAAATGAAGAAAATGATTGTGGAGAAAGTAGGCCGGTATTACTAACCAGCTTAAATCAGGCTTTTTAAAGTTTTTTAAAAATTGCTCTGGCAAGCCTGATTTTAATTCATCTTCTCTATTAATTATTTAGTTTTAGGTAAAAAATCACACATGAAAAGTTTAAAGTTAAGCGTACTCTTATTTTTCTTAGGTCTGATTGCTTTAACCAGCCATTCGGTTTTTGCACAAAAAAAATCAATTGGCATTTTTGACGGGCACGGCGATATCGGGAAAGGAGTAAAACCAGGTTCGGCGGTATACAACGCCCAAACCCAGGAATACGCCATGAGCGGTTCGGGTTATAATATCTGGGCCGACCACGATGAATTTCATTTTTTGTGGAAAAAAATGAAAGGCGATTTTATTCTGTACACCCGGGCTCGATTTATAGGGAAAGGTGTAGACCCGCACCGGAAAGTAGGTTGGATGGTCCGCACCAACCTGGAAGGCAATTCGTCGCACATTAACGCCGTGGTGCACGGCGATGGACTTACTTCGTTGCAATTCAGAAAAACGCCCGGCGCTGTTACCGAAGAAATTAAGGCTAAACTTACCCACGCCGATGTTATTCAGCTGGAAAGAAAAGGCAATACCTACACCATGCGGGTAGCCAAATTTGGGGAGCCTTTTGTTACTGAGCAGGTAGCAGACTTAAATATCGGCGACGACGTGTACGTGGGCTTATTTCTAGGGTCGCATAACAAAGACGTCATCGAAAAAGGCGTTTACAGCGATGTGCGCATATCGGTGCCGGCCCGCGAAGGCTTGGTGCAATACAAAGAATACCTGGGCAGCAGCATCGAGTTGCTGGAGGTAGCTACCGGTAAGCGGCAGATTATTTACAACTCTCCTAAATCGCTGCAGGCCCCCAACTGGACCGTAGATGGTAAAAGCCTGGATTATAATAGTGAAGGGCTGATGTATCATTTTGATTTAGCCAAGCAGACGCCGAAAGTTATTAATACCGGGGAGGTCAAAAATAACAATAACGACCACGTACTTTCTTTCGATGGCAAAATGTTAGGCCTGAGCAGCGGCGTAAAAGAACTAGGTGGTTCCATTGTCTGGACGGTTCCTTTAACGGGCGGCACGCCGAAGCAAATTACGCCAAAAGGACCGTCTTACCTGCACGGCTGGTCGCCGGACGGGAAAAATTTACTTTTTACCGGGGAGCGCAACAAAGAATTTGATATTTACCGCGTACCCTCGGCGGGTGGCCCCGAAGTGCGTTTAACGACGGCGCAAGGCCTGGACGATGGCTCCGAATATACCCCAGACGGCAAGTACATTTATTTTAACTCGAACCGTACCGGCACCATGCAAATCTGGCGCATGAAAGCCGATGGCAGCGAGCAGGAAGCCGTTACTACCGGCGACTTTCACGATTGGTTCCCGCACGTTTCGCCCGATGGGAAATCCCTGGTATTTATCTCTTTCTTAAAAGAAGAAGTAAGCCCCGGCGACCATCCTTTTTATAAACATGTTTACCTCCGTACCTTGCCTATCAGCGGTGGCACACCAAAAGTTATTGCTTACATCTACGGGGGACAAGGTACCATTAACACGCCTTCTTGGTCGCCGGATAGCAAACGAGTAGCCTTTATTAGTAATTCGGCGGATGTGCGTAACACGGGTACTGCCGAAGCGAGTAATAGATAATCCTTAAAACAAAAACTTTCCTTTATCAAAAATTTAAAATGATTAACAGACGCAGTTTTTTTAAAAATGCAGGCGCTTTAGCCTTAGGCACCTTGGTTTTACCGGCCATTTCTAAAGGCAGCAATTTACTATCTTCTAAAAATGCTTTCGGCGAAAAAAAGTTAGGTTCTATTGGCTTGCAGTTGTATTCGGTGAAAGATGTGCTGGAGCAAGACCTAAAAGGCACTTTACAGCAACTGGCCAAAATGGGCTATAAAGAAGTAGAGTCTTACCCAGGCAGTAAAGGCCATTATTACGGCCTGGAACCCAAAGAATTTGCCGCGATGCTGAATGGCCTGGGCTTAAAACTGATAAGCAGCCATTTTGGTTCGGGCACCCGCGACGGAAAAGCCGAATCGTGGCACCAGGCTACCATGCTCACCCGTTTAGATGAACTAGCTGGCAAAGCCGCGGAAACCGGGCAAAAATACCTGACCTGTTCCTGGATGGACAAAAGCTTGCGCACCTCGCCCGATGATTTAAAGCGCACCGCCGACTTGTTTAACTCCGTGGGCGAAACCTGTAAAAAAGCAGGCTTGCAGTTTGCTTACCACAACCACGCTTTTGAATTTGAAAAAGTAGGCGATTCGCTGATCTATGATTATATGCTGGAAAATACCGACCCTAAACTGGTGCAATGGGAAATGGATATTTTTTGGTTAGTAGCGGGTAATTACGACCCAGTTACTTATTTTAAAAAGTATCCGAACCGCTTCCCGTTGGGCCATGTAAAAGACATGGATAAGCAGGATAAAAAGAAAAATACCGAAATCGGTACGGGTTCTATTGATTATGCCAGCATCTTAAAAGAAGCTAAAAAGTACGGAATGAAGCATTTTATTGTGGAGCAGGAAAGTTTCACGCGTCCCTCCATCGAAAGCATGAAGATGAATTACACGAACCTGGCTGGTTTAAATGTATAATAGCTCGAAGGTTTAATACCGAGAGTACCACGCGATATGCATAAAAATAAAAATATGAAAAAATCTATTTTAGCGCTTTACGCTTTAGTTTTGCTGGTTGTACTTTCAGCAAGAGCCCAAACTCCAATTCGGGTAATGATTTTGGACGGAGAAACAAACAAATACCACCGCTGGGATGTGGCTACTCCTATTCTGAAAAAGATACTGGAAGAACCGAAAAAATTTGCGGTAGATGTTGTTTCCGCGCCTCCCGAAGGCGGCGACTTTAGTACTTTTATGCCCAAATTTTCGGATTATCAGGTGGTGCTGCTTAATTACGATGCTCCCACCGAGCGCTGGCCCGAAGCTTTGAAACAATCTTTTGAACAATACATAGCTAAGGGCGGGGGTTTAGTAACCATCCACGGGGCTAATAACTCTTTCCCGGAGTGGGTTGCTTTTAATAAAATGATAGGCATGGGCGGCTGGCGTAACCGGAACGAAAATAGCGGGCCTTATTGGTATTACAAAGACGGTAAGTTAGTTTCAGATAAAACGCCGGGTAATGCGGGTAGCCACGGTAGCCGGATTCCGTTTCAGATGAAAGTGGTTAATCCAAATCACCCAATAACCAAAGGCCTGCCCGCTACCTGGATGCATCAGAACGATGAACTGTACGCGCAATTACGCGGGCCAGGGGAGAATATGCAGGTGCTGGTAACGGCTTATTCCGATAAAAACAACAAAGGAACCGGTAACGATGAACCCCAATTAATGGCGCTGGATTACGGCAAAGGCCGCATTTTTCATTACGCCCCCGGCCACGACGCGGTAGCCATGGCTTCGGTAGATTACGTGGTTTTGCTGCAACGGGGCACAGAATGGGCAGCTACGGGCAAGGTTACCCAAAAAATTCCGGATAATTTTCCTACGGCTACCTCGGTTTCTTACCGGCCCGATATAGCCGCCATGAACCCGGTAGCACCGGGAAAATAAACTATTTTAAAAAATTGCCGGATTACTCCCGTTTGGTATTTCCTATAATCTCGGGTGCCGTTTAGCTGTAATTAAAAACGGCTTCTTAAAAAGTAAATGAACCTATCCGTTGTTTACATTTTTAAGAAGCCGTTTAATTTTATTTACACGAATAGCCGATTTTTAAAAAATCACATGCTTAGCTTCATCAAATAACCATAATTATACTGCAAGCTTTCCAGCGGGGAATGATCCCATTCTTCCTGTTCTACAAAGAAATATTTCATATCGGATTTCTTCTTGTTTTGCAGTAAACCAGCAATATCAATTCGGCCTTTGCCGAATTCGGTGCTTTCGGCTTTGTCTTTCTTAATGTCCTTAATGTGCCACAAAGGGAAACGTCCGGGATACTTCTCAAAATATTGCACGGGGTCGCCACCACCCACAATCGCCCAGCCCAAGTCCAATTCCATTTTTACTAAATCAGGATTCGTATTATCCAGTAATACATCGTACAAAGTTTGTCCGTTTTCCTGCGCAAAATCAGAACCGCCATTGTGGTAGCCAAATATCAGGTTCGCTTTTTGGCAGTCCTCCGCCGATTTATTAAAAATATCCGCTACTTTTTTATAATTATCTATTGTTTGCCCTCTAGAAGGCAGGCCCGCCGCAATCAGGTAATCCTGACCCGCCTCGGCGGCCTCGTCCACGCTTTTTTGCCAGGTGGCGTTTACGGGCACGTGGCCACTGCGCAAAGTAAGCCCTAAGTCTTTCGTTATTTGTTTTATTTCCTTGGGCTGCAAGCCGTAGTAATTTCCTTTTACACTTTTAGCCGACTCTATTTCTTTGTAACCAATTTTTGCCAGTTTTTCTAAAGTTCCTTTTGCATCGGCGAGCATGGGCTCCCGCACCGAATACAGGTTGATACCCACATTTTTTACTTTAGCGGCTTCTGTTAAGTAAGGCAGAAAAAGGCCACCCAGTACCATGCCGCCGGAAGTTTTTAAAAATTCGCGTCTTGTTTTCATAAAGTCGTAGTTTTAAATTAAAAGTGGATGGGGGAAATACTTGAGTATTCCACTCTCCTTCTGAATTATATGGATGGAAACCTTACATAAGATTCTTCCTTGCCGGATAATTTGCTATTTAGCTGCCAAGCCTAAACTGGCCGATTTTGCTTTGTAGGTATTAATGCCCTGGTCCAGGAAATAAATAAATTTATTCACGTCGGTTTCGTAGGCGATGGGGCTAACCAGAACTTCTTCTTTGGTGGGGTCCAGGATTATATAAAAAGGCTGCGCGTTATTTTGATAGCGGGTAATTTGTAAGTCGGCATTTTGATTGCCGATGGTCTTTTTTACTTTTCCATCGTAGGCAGAGGTATACCACTCGGAGGCAGGCAGTTCAGTTTTTTCATCGATGTACAGAGCCACCATTACAAAATCATTTTTTAAACGGCTTAATACCGCAGGCTCGGCCCAGATTCTTTCTTCCATTTTGCGGCAGTTAACGCAACCATGGCCAGTAAAATCAATAAACACCGGTTTATTTTGTTTTCGCGCGCACGCCAAAGCTTGCTTTAGCTCAAAGTACCCTTGTATTTCGTGCGGAAAACTCAAAGAAGCCGGATTATTGGGCGCTTCGCAAAGGGTGGCGTTGGCACTCGTAGAATTTTCTCCTACCGAGCCTCGTAAGTTAAAATCCTGGGTAGACATAGGGGGTAAAAAGCCGGCCAGTAGTTTTAAAGGTGCTCCAAAAAGCCCGGGAATCAGGTAAATAATAAAAGAAAAAGTTAATAAGGTGATAACTAACCGGGGTACGCCAATGGCTTTTATTTCGCTGTCGTGCGGCAATCTTATTTTGCCTAATAAGTACAAGGCCATGCCGGAAAAAATAGCAATCCAAAGCGCTAGAAACACTTCCCGGTCCAGGATTTTCCAATGGTACACCTGGTCGGCGGTACTTAGAAATTTTAAAGCCAAGGCTAATTCTAAAAATCCCAGTACCACTTTTACCGAGTTTAACCATCCGCCCGATTTGGGCAGGTTTTTCATCCAATCCGGAAAAATGGCGAACAAAGTAAACGGAATGGCAAAGGCCATCGAAAAAGAAAACATTCCGGCAATGGGTTTTACAATAGCTCCCCCGCCGATTCTACCAGAATACTGCCCACAATAGGACCGGTACAGGAAAAAGAAACTAAAACAATGGTAAAAGCCATGAATACAACGCCATAATAACCGCCTTTATCGGCTTGCTTATCCATTTTATTTACCAACGAAGACGGCAATACAATCTCGAAAAGGCCCAGAAAGGATAAGCCGAAAAAGATGAATATAGCAAAAAACAAGAGGTTAGGCAGCCAATGAGTGCTCAACCAATTGGCGAATTCGGGACCGTTTAACCGGGATACAATAGTACCTACTAAAGTATAAATGGCAATAATAGAAAAACCGTAGATTAAGGCTTTTACAATAGCGTGTTGGCGGTCGTTACTATTCGTAGTAAAAAAAGTAACTGTCATGGGAATCATCGGGAATACACACGGCGTAATTAAGGCGGCCACGCCGGCTAAAAAGGCCAGCAACATAAACGATAAGAGCGAACCAGATGCGGTACCCGGAGCTACTAAAGAAACTTTACTTGGTGAAATTTTAGAAATTTCTTTTCCCGTTTTGGGCAAAACCGACTTTTCTTCCGCTAAGTTTTTATCTGGGGAAGAAAGATCTTTTACTACCGGAGCTGCTTTTGCTTGACTTGGAGCGGGTGCTTTTTCTTCGGCTGTCTCCGCTATTTTACTTGTAACAGCCGGAGCAGTAGCTTTACTTGCTGCTGTTTTTTTAATGGTGGCGTTTGTTTCATGGCCAGCAGTAGAATTAAGAATTGCTAAATCCGAAAAAGCAAAGTCCTGGTCGAAGGGAATACATTTACCATCTACTTCGGTGCAAACCTGGTATTCTACGTGGCCTGTTACTTTAAAATCTTTGTTTAAGACTTTTACTACCTGCCGAAATTGCGCGGTATGCACAAAGTACGTGTATTCGCCGCCCCATAACGCACTGTGTTTCTTTTTCGGATGGATAGGCTTTAGTTTGCCAACCAACTCATACGAGCTATTAGGCTGGAAAGTAAAAGTCGTTACCATGGGCCCTAAATCCGGGTCAAAGTCCGTGGAATACAAATACCAATCTTTATCAATTTTTACATCGAACACTAGTTCTAGCTGCTCATTTACTTTTGCCTCTTTCTTGGAAGTAGCATAAGCCCAGGTAGCCGGTTTTAAAATCTGGGCCCAAGCGGTACCGCTTAAGAGTAGAAAAAAGAAAAAGAGAAAATACCGGCATTTTTTTAAAATTTTGGTCATGATAGCGTTTAGATAAAGGTAAGTACTTCCATTAGCCTAGTTTTTCTTGCGTTTTACTTCTCGTATTGCTCAACCTCTGAAAAAAAGTATGCCACAGCCGCAAAATTATATTTACAAAGAAGAGAAGATTTATTGGCGGAAGGCAATGAGATAATTCAGTAACACCAAGGGTATTTTTTTTGCTGCTGATTATTCTGTTTAAACTGGTTTTTTTGGTTTTTAAAAAGTCTTGGCCAAGTGATATTCACATCTTTCCCGGGCGAACAATATGGCAGTTATAAGTCGCCTCTATAGGCGTTAATCCTGATAAAAATTTAAAAAATCAATCTAAACCATGCCTCTGTTTTAAATACCATTGCCTTTTGTGCAAAATTTTACGCTTCTTCTTTTGTTTACAAAATACATTTGGAAGATTGTCTGGGCTTATTCGGATGTGCCTGTACATTACCAAACTAACTAACAGAAAATGCTAGGCAAGATTTATAATCCCGTTTTATAGAGTCTTTGGATTTAAAATCCGCATGTTTTCTAATAACTAAAAACAGCGCAAGCAACATATGTAATTATAAATCATGTATTTACTACTTCAGCTTGATGCCGATGGTGTTCCGAACAAGCCTGACATTTAAAATAAAGTGGAAAATATCTTCTTAAATAAAAGCAGTTATAAATGAATAATGCTACTTTTCTTCTTACTGCCAAGCTCCGGAAAACCGTTATTTTTTTAATGGCTACGTTGCTCGTATTAATTATTTTGCTGCCGGTGCATGGCCAGAACAGAAAAAAGGATACGGCTATTTATGCCCGACAGAATTTGTTTGCGTGGTCGATTGTGCCGTTTGATGTAAAAAAACGCAACCCAACGCAACGAGCCGCCATGCTGCAAAAAATGGGAATTACCCGGCTCGCTTATGATTGGCGCCAGGAACACGTCGCCACTTTTGACGAAGAACTGAAAACGTTAAAAAAGAACAATATCAAGCTCCAAGCTTTTTGGCTGCCCACTGGTTCGGACCCGGCAAATGACAAAAATGTGCAGGCCGTATTTGCTCTTTTAAAGCGCCACCAGGTAAAAACCCAGTTATGGTGCTCTTTAGGCGATGGAAAAAATTTCCCCGAAATGAGCCAGGAAGAAAAAGTACATTACATGGCTAGAATTATTGGTATTATTGCTAAACAAGCCGCCGAAATAGGGTGTACCGTGGGCCTGTATAATCACTCGGGCTGGTTTGGCGAACCCGAAAATCAGTTGGCCATTATAGAATATTTAAAAATGCCCAACGTGGGCATGGTTTATAACTTTAATCATGCCGAAGCGCACGTAGCCCGCTTTGCCGAATTTTTTCCCAAGATAGTGCCCCACCTGCTGGCACTTAACCTTTCGGGTATTCAAACGGGTAATCCGGTAAAGATTGTGCCTGTTGGGCAGGGAAATGCCGAATTAGAAATGATGCGGGTAGTAAAAGCAAGTAAATACCGCGGCCCCGTAGGCATAATTAATGAATACACCGACCCGGATGCCGAAGTAGGCTTGCAAATGAACTTGACCGGCTTAAAGAAAATTTTAAAATCGCTCGGTGATACTGTTGCCTTAAAAACTTATCTAAATTAGTTAATTAAAATAATAACCTTGCTTATTTCCCGGTCATCCGGAAAGGAACTAACCAGAACCAAGCGCTAAACGGAGAAATAAGAAAGCCGTTCGGTTCCTCTTTACGGATCATTTACTTTCACTGGTTGGTCGGCTATTACTTTCTACTGATTAGATTCTTGCAGAATGCTGGAAAAAGGGTTTATTAAATAATATTATTTATTTCTTTCTACATACGCACTATATTTTATTAACCTTAGTGCCCTAGCTATCTACTTATAAAAAGATAACTAATTTACTTTAGTCTAAAATAATGAAGAATAACCTGGTGTTTCGGCTAGTTCTGTTGGTGAGTTTAATAATGGCTTTTTACCTGGGAGTATCGGCAGCACCCGTAACCCGAACTAATAGCAGCGCTGCTAAAACCAGAAAGATTGTTTTAATTGCCGGGGAGAAAAGCCACGATGCCGGCTTTCACGAGTATATTAAAACCGTGCGCCTGTTAAAAACCATGCTGGACCAATCCAATGTAAAAGGCATAAAAACCGAAATTTATTTGCACGGCTGGCCACAAAATCCGGCTACGCTGGACGATGCGGATTTAATTCTTTTTACTTCCGACGGCCGGGATGGGGACTTGTATTCGGAAGTTCCTTTTATGACTCCGGAACGCATGCCGGTAATGGAAAAGCAAATAAAAAGAGGTTGCGGCTTGGCGCTTATTCATTTCTCGACGTTTGCCCCTGATTCTATTGGTAAAAAGATTTTGGAATGGGGTGGTGGTTATTACGACTGGCAGGACGATACGGGTAAACGCAACTGGTATTCGGCTATTAAAACGCTGGATGGTACGATTAATTTGCCCGCCTCTAGCCATCCGGTAGTAAACGGCGTTAAACCTTTTAAACTGAAGGACGAATTTTATTACAATATTCGCTTCCGGGAGCAAGATTCCCGTTTAAAAGTTGTCGCCGAAGTTCCGGAACTAAATGGCCGCGCCGATAAAGGAAAAGCCACCGCCTGGGCAGTAGAACGCACCGACGGAGGACGAGGCTTTAGTACCACCATGGGCCACTATTACGCGAACTGGGAAAATCCTGCTTTTCGGAAACTCATGTTGAATGGCATTGTTTGGGCGGCCAAAGCCACGGTGCCTAAAAATGGCGTCGAGGCCCAGTTTTATTCTGATCAGGAAGTAACGCAGCACTTATACCAAAAATCCCGCAAAGCTCTCCTGTTTACCGGTAATAACCATCCGGCGCATCCGTGGCAGGAAACCACCCCTTTACTAAAAGCCGCGGTAGAACAAGACAGTCCTTTTTGGGTGGATGTATCTACTAACATAGAAGACTTATCGCAGTACGATTTAAAAGATTACGAGGTACTTATTTTAAATTATTGTAACTGGAAAGACTCCACGCAATTAAAACAAAAATCCAAAACAGCCTTTACCAATTATTTAAATAATGGCGGCGGACTGATGGTTATTCATTTCGCGGATGGCGCTTTTCATTATTCCTTACCGGAAGCCGGCAATACCGATTGGCCGGAATACCGGAAAATAGTACGCCGGGTCTGGGACCATCAATCCAATAGCGCCCACGATAATTTTGGCAAGTTTACGGTTAAAGTAACCCAAGCGCCCAGCGCCATCACCGCCGGAATAAAAGATTTTGAAACAACCGACGAATTGTATTTCAATCAAAAAGGAGACGAACCCATTAAACCTTTACTTACAGCAACCTCCAAAAAGACGGGCAAGGAAGAACCGTTAGCCTGGGTGTATAACTACGGTAAAGGTAAAATATTCCAAACCCTGTTGGGGCATAACGCCAGTTCCTTCCAAGCGCCGGAAATGAAAAAAATGTTGCGGAATGCCGCTGTTTGGGTAGCCGGAGAAGATAAAAGCAAAAGTATTTTAAAATAAACAGGTAGTTACCGCTAAAATCACCATTACTTGCCCTAGTTCAGCTATAATTTGAATGGATTCTGGATGGTCAGGGAATCAGAAAACTTAATCGAACATAAAAATACAACTTATATGAAGGTAGGAATCGACAGTTACTGTTACCATCGGCTTTTCGGGGAAGTGTATCCCGGCCAGGAAAAACCGAATAAAGAGTTGAGTTTTGAAGATTTTTTAACCCAACTAAACAGCCTGGATATTGACGGCGTTTCCTTAGAATCCTGCTTTTTGCCCAGTTTCGACCAATCTTATCTAAAATTCATAAAAGAACACCTCGATTCTTCCGGGTTAGACCGGGTGTATGCCTGGGGCCACCCGGATGGCTTGGAAGGCGGTAAAAATGAACAAGCGTTTGCCGATATGGTCCGGCACATTGAATACGCCAACCAAATAGGAGCTAAGGTAATGCGGGTAGTAGGCAGCAGTTTGCTGTTCCGGTTCGAGCCGCACGATCCGCAACTGGAAAAACTAAGCCGCATGTTTACCGAAGCCACCCAAATGGCCGCCCGCTACGATATTAAGCTGGCCGTAGAAAACCACATCGATTATAATTCCGACGAGATTCTGCAATTGGTAACCAATGTAAATCTGCCCAACTTTGGCGTAAATTTCGATTCCGGTAACTTTTTGCGGGTCTTGGATGACCCTATTCAGGCCATGGAGAAACTGGCGCCGCATGTTTTTGCTACGCATATTAAAGATTTAAAACCAGTAAAGGGAGTGCCGGTAAACGAGTGGTATTTTTTCTCCTGCGTGCCCACCGGCGAAGGATTAATTCAGAACGAGAAGTTAGCTGAAATTTTAAAAAAACATAACTACCAGGGATTTCTGGCCGTTGAAATTGATTTTCTGCATCCAGATTATACCAATCGGGAAGTAGAGGTAGTACAACAAAGTGTACGCGCGCTGAAGGAAATTAGCCACCGGTTAAGCTAAAACAATGAAAACTTTAAACGTAGGACTAATAGGTTATAAATTTATGGGTCGGGCGCACAGCAATGCCTGGCTTCAAGCTCCCCATTTTTTCGATCTTCCGCGTACTCCGGTTTTAAAAGTAGCGTGCGGCCGGCACGAAGCTTCCTTAAAAGAATTTGCCCAAAAATGGGGCTGGGAAGAAACGGAAACCGATTGGAAAAAACTGGTAACGCGGCCGGATATTGATATTATTGATATTGCGCTGCCGCAACATTTGCACTACGAAATTGCCATAGCTGCTGCCAAAGCAGGCAAGCATATCTTTTGTGAAAAACCCCTGGCCATGAACTCCCAGCAAGCCGAAGAAATGCTCCGGGTTTGTGAGGATAATAAGGTAACTCATTATTTAAATCATAATTACCGGCGGGTACCCGCCATTGCTTTCGCCAAAAAATTAATTAAAGAAGGCCAGTTAGGTCGCATATTTCATTGGCGGGGCGCTTATCAGCAAGATTGGATTGTAGACCCCGAGTTCCCGCTTACCTGGCAACTCCGCAAAGAAACTGCTCAGGCCGGTCCGCAGTGGGATTTAAATTCCCATAGTTTAGATTTAGCGCAGTACCTGGTAGGCGATATCAAATCGGTATCGTGTTTAACCACTAACTTTATTAAAGAAAGACCATTGGCCGATGAAACGACCAGCGGCAATTTAAGCGCCGAAGCCAAAACCGGCGAAACCGGCGAAGTTACCGTGGAAGATGCGGCCCTAATGCTTGTGGAATTCGAAAACGGCGCGATTGGTTCGTTTGAGGCCACCCGCTTTGCCACCGGCCGGAAAAACCACAATACTTTTGAAATTTACGGCAGCAAAGGCAGCCTAACTTTCGACCTGGAAAACATGAATGAGCTTTTGTTTTATTCTAACAGTGACCCCGCCGGTTTACAAGGATTCCGGAAAATTCTGACCACCGATGCCCTGCATCCTTACGTGCAAAACTGGTGGCCGGCCGGCCATATTATTGGCTACGAGCATACGTTTGTGCACGCCGTGGTAGATTTTATAAAGGCCATTGCCGAAAATAAAACCGTAGAACCAAACTTCCACGATGGTTTAAAAATAATAAAGGTGCTGGAGGCCGGTCTGCAATCGGCGGCCACTGGTCAGAAAATAATTTTAAAAAATAATTAAAAAATAACAGGTTATGGAAAAGTCGAATAAAGAAAAGTTTCTCGAAGAAGGCTACGTGATTATAGAGGTACTCACCGAGCCTGAAATACAGGATTTTAGAAAAGTAATGGATGCTTTACTGAGCCCGCAGGTAAAAGCAGCCGATACAAAAAAGCACAGTTCGTCTTTCCAGCATTTAGGCGACGAAATTTCGGATTTTGGTAAGGAAGCGCGGCAATATTATTTTCACCTCTTAACCAAGCCCGGCACCGAACCCATTCATCATGCTTTTCACCACCCGGTTATGTTAAAAGCCGTGGAAGAAATTATTGGCCCCAACCTGATCGTGAACAATGCGTCTATTCTGGCCGCTAACGAAGGCACGTCTTATTCTTTGGGTTGGCACCGCGATATTATTCAAATTCCGCAAGACGAAATTGAAGATTGGCTTTTTTCGCCGGAACGGTTTCATAACAGCGTGCAGATTAATTTGCCCTTGGTAGATGAAAATTCGCTGTGGGTGGTTCCGGGCAGCCATAACCGCCCGAATACTGCAGCCGAAAATGCAGCTTTTGCCGGTTCTAAACATTATGCGCCCATTGGCGCCGAAATGCCCGGCGGCGTTCCGGTAACTTTAAAAGCGGGACAGGCCGTTTTATACAACAACAACTTAATTCACCGGGGCTATACCGAAGTCATGAAAAATCCCCGGCGCACGCTGCACATGGGTTATCATAGCGCCCAGCATCCACCCACCTGGCATTTTTATCTGCTCAACGACGATTTATTAACCGAAAATTACCTGCATACCTTAAGCCCCACCATGCGCCAAATGATGGAGGAGTACCTGGCCTGCCGCCAAGAATACCCCCGTATGAGCGATACCTGGAAGAAAGAATACAATTTTCCTTCGCCTTCTTACCAATAGCCTGTTGCCTGGTACTATTTTTAAATTTCTTAGAAGAAGCTGATGGTGGCCTAAACTTTTACCGGTGCCACTATTAGCTTTTGCCGGGGAGATTACAGGTATTTTTTTAATTTTAGTAGTTACGCCACTTATTCAGTAGTCATTGTTTGCTGGCCTGTACTTTTCTCCTTCCAGAGTATTTCCTAGTAGTTTTTTGATTTTCCTTCCGGCTGCTTTATCTATAAGTTATAAATAGTGGCCATCATACGCCCAGCCGCAATTTAATTCTGTTAACTTTTAAAGTTGTAAAATAAGATAAAGGGATCTTGTTAATATCTCGCTAAATCTGTATTTTAAACAGTTATTTCTCTTAAAATTAATATTTTTTAAGAATAAACTTTAGTTGTTAACGAAGCTGCATTTTTAAGGTAATCTTACTATATAATTTACAATTAGCTTCTCACGGCTATAACTGCTTTATCTGCTTTTAACAACTAAATCTTATTTATTAATTCTACTAGTTTAACTAATGAGTTACCTACAGGAGTAATAAAACTACTTACCTCATCGTAACTGGTAGTTTCATAAAAGCGGATAAATTAGGGGGCAGTACTTTTTGGAAAATAAAATGATGCGGTTGTTGAAGGGGGAATCTGTTTTAATCGTAACCTTAGTTCTTTTAGTTTGGCCAACCTTTAACGGCTGGTCTCAAACGAAGCAGGGTGGTAGTAATCTCAAATTCGAGCATTTATCTGCCGGGCTTTCGCAGAGTACGGTTACTTGTATGTGGCAGGACCGCAAAGGATTTATGTGGTTTGGTACCCGAAACGGACTTAACCGGTACGATGGCGTAGAGTTTACTACTTACGAAAACGTAAATGAAGATAGTTCTAGTTTAAGCCATAGCTACGTAAGCTGTTTATTCGAAGATAGTAAAGGCAACTTGTGGGTAGGCACTCTGGAAGGAGGCTTAAATCTTTATAACCGCGACAACGATACTTTTTCGCACTTTACTCATAATAAAAGCAACCCCAATAGCTTAAGTTTTAATTCTGTTAACTGTATTTACGAAGACAAAAATCATGCTTTATGGGTGGGTACGGAAAATGGCTTGAATGTATTTCGGCAGGATAAAAAAAGCTTTACTCATTACCGGAACGATATTACTGATTCCCGCAGTCTTGCGGATAATAACATCGGGGTTATTTTCGAAGACAGCAAGAATAACTTGTGGGTGGGTACCAAAGGCGGCGGCTTAGAATTATTTGACCGGGTTAATAAATCGTTTAAACACCATAAATACGACGCCACTAATAGCAGCAGCCTGAGCAATAATGTAGTCAGAACTTGTTATAAAGATTCGAAAGGTAATATTTGGCTGGGTACCCAAAATGGCTTGAATCTTTTTATGGAAACTCCGGCCGGGGTAGTATTTAAACGGTACCAGCACCAAAAAAGTAACCCTAATTGTTTAAGCAATAATTCCATTATAAGTATTTCGGAAGATTTAGCTGGCCGGCTCTGGATTGGCACCCAGATTGGCGGGCTTTCTATTTATGACCAGGAACAGAACACCTTTACCAATTATTCGCCTAATCCGCTGGACCCGTATAGCATTAGTAGTAATTCGCTGTGGTCTATCTACCGGGATAAGGTAGGCACCATGTGGATTGGCGCCCGGAACCGGGGACTGGATAAGTGGGACCCGCACCAGCAAAAATTTAATCATTACAATATATACCCCTCCGGAAACTACACTTTAAGTAACCGGGATGTTACCTGCTTTTTAGAAGATGATTCCGGAAACTTGTGGCTGGGCACGGATGGCGGTGGTTTAAGTTACTTAGATAGAAAAACAAATAAATATGTTCATTACACCCACGACCCTTTAAAAGATAATAGTTTAGGCAGCAATTCGGTGCTTTCGCTGTTAATGGACCGCCAGCACCATTTATGGGTGGGTACCTGGGGCGGCGGTTTAAACCGGTTTGATAAAAAAACACAAACTTTTAAACGGTATCTGCCTAATGCGGCGGACCCGGCCAGTATTAACGGGAATAATATTTTTAGTTTGTGCGAAGATAGTTCCGGTAAATTATGGGTGGGCGTTTTTTTGGGGGGCCTTAATTTGTACGACCCGCATACAGATTCCTTCTCGCATTACAATTACAATCATAATGACGCTACCAGCCTCAGTAATAATAAAATTATTAAAATATTTGAAGACAGTAAAAAGAATTTATGGATTGGCACGGATGGCGGCGGGTTAAATTTAATGCATTGGGCCGGTAAAGACCAGGTAACTTTTACCCGTTATAATTACGATTCAAACAGCCCGGGCAGCTTAAGCAGCAACGTTATTAATGCCATTACCGAAGACAAGAACCATAACTTATGGATAGGCACCTGGAAAGGCTTAAATAAATTTAATTACCAACAACAAACTTTTGAGGTTTATCGCAAAGAAGATGGCTTACCGGATAATGTCATAAACGGTATTCTGGAAGATAATAAAGGATTTTTATGGCTGAGTACCAACCAAGGAATCAGCCGTTTTGATGCGGCTGGTAAAAAATTTAAAAATTACACTACCGCCGACGGTTTACAATCGCCGGAATTTATCCGGGGGTCTTACCTGAAAAGTAAAGCAGGCGAGCTATTTTTTGGCGGCGTAAACGGGTTTAATTCTTTTTTTCCGGCCAACATCCACGACCGGTTATTTACTGCCCCTTTGTATTTAACTCAATTTAATATCCGGCATACTTTAATTAAACCTAACCAGAAAAACTCGCCATTGCGCCAGCACATCAGCGAAACCAAAGAAATTACCCTGTCTTATGATCAAAGTGATTTTAGCTTTGGTTTTGTTGCTTTAAATTACGCGCTCGCTTCTAAAATCCGGTATGCTTACAAGCTGGTGGGTTACGATAAAGACTGGCAAAAGGCCGGCAATCAAAGAAGCGCCAATTACGCCAAAGTGCCACCCGGCACCTATACCTTCCGGGTAAGAAGCACGATTACCAATGATCTCTGGAACAAAGAAGAAGCAACCGTAAAAATTACCATTACGCCCCCTTGGTGGAAAACCTGGTGGGCTTATTCGCTTTACAGTTTAGCGTTTGCCGGATTATTAATCTGGTACCGGCAAAATTTGATTAAACAGCTTCGGTTAAAAGCCGATTTGCAACTGGAGCACTTGGAATTAACCAAAATGCAGGAAATGGAACGTTTAAAGTCTAATTTCTTTGCCAATATTTCTCATGAATTCCGTACCCCGCTTACCTTAATTTTGAGTCCGTTAAAAGACATGTACAGCGGAAAATTTAACGGCGATTTCAAACAGCAATACCAGGTAATGATTCGGAATGCCGAAAGATTACTGCGCCTCATTAATCAATTACTCGATTTATCAAAGCTGGATTCCGGTCATATGCAACTAGAAGCCGCCCGGGTAAACCTGATAGATTTCCTAAAAACCATTTTCTCGTCGTTTGAGTCTTACGCCCAAAAGAAAAATTTAAAATTTTCTTTCGAACATCCCGTCGAACCAATTCTGGTTTATTTTGATCCGGATAAGTTGGAAAAAGTATTTCTTAACTTGCTTTCCAACGCCTTTAAGTTTACCAGTACCGGCGAAATTAAGCTGGCAGTAGAATTAGTAACCCGCTCCGGGGAAAAAGCGTCGAACAATCAGTGCCCGATAGCCTACGTTGCAATTTGTGTAACCGATAGTGGCGTGGGCATTCCGGCAGATTGTGTGAATTATGTTTTCGACCATTTTTACCAGGTAGCGCAGCGGGTACATCCCGGCGACATAGAAGGTACCGGCATTGGTTTATCGTTGGCCAAAGAATTAGTAGAGCTGCACCAGGGCAAAATAGAAGTAGAAAGTAAATTAGGGATTGGTACTACTTTTAAAGTACTGTTACCCTTAGGCAAAGCGCATTTAAAAGAACCGGAGCTAGAAGTACCGGATTGGCAGCCAACCTTTAAAAACCCAGCATCAACCAGTATAGAACCATTAGCTTCTGCCGCCACCGTAACAACAACAAATGATTCTAAATCTAAGGAAGTGGAACTGCCGGTAATTTTGTTGGTGGAAGATAACACCGATCTGCGGACTTATTTAAAAGAAAGATTAGAACAAAATTACCACGTACTGGAAGCCGCCAACGGAGCAGATGGCTTGAAAATGGGTCTGGATAAAATGCCGGATTTAATAATTTCGGATGTACTCATGCCCAAAATGAACGGCGTAGAACTGTGCCGGGCTTTAAAAAACAACGTGCAAACTTCGCACATCCCGCTTATTTTACTAACCGCCCAGGCCGATTCCGAAAATAAAATTGAGGGATTAGAAACCGGTGCCGATGATTATGTTTCCAAACCTTTTGATTCGAATGAGTTAGAAGTGCGCGTAAAAAACCTGATAAAATCCAGAGAAGTGCTGCGGGACCGGTTTGCGCAAAACAATAAATTAATTCTGGAACCTAAAGAAATTACAATTACGCCGCTGGATGAGATTTTTATGAAAAAGGTGCTCGAAAGCATCGAGAAAAACATGGCGAATACCGAGTACCGGGTAGAAGATTTAGGCGAAGATGTCGCCATGAGCCGCATGCCTTTATACCGGAAAATAAAAGCCTTAACCGGCCAGACCGCCGTAGAATTCATCCGGACGATCCGGTTAAAAAGAGCCGCCCAATTATTAAAACAGCAGCAGCTCCATGTATCCGAAGTAACCTACGACGTTGGGTTTAACGACTTGCAGTACTTCAGAACTTGTTTTAAAAAGCAGTTTGGTTTAAGCCCATCGGAGTACGCTAAGTTACACGCCGACGTAAAAATGGAGGCTGCCTCCGATAATTAAATGCTCCAAAACAAGAACCTTTTCTATCCTGGTTTTCAGAAAATTAACTTTCCGGTGCAAAAATACCATTGCATTTGTTGAAATATACCTTTGCCTTCTTTCGCACAACCGGCCTTTATTTGGTATAGCAAAATTTTAAGTTAAAAGCACCAGCCTTCTTCTGCTTAGGGGCAATAGAATGGCTGGTGCTTTTAACCCTTAAATTTTGTAAAATATATTTAACCAATCATTTATGAGAAGGCGAAGATTTATTCAGCAGAGTGCCCTGGCGGCATCTTGTTTTATACCTGGCTACAGTTTTCTTCCGAGCAATTCTATTTTAGATAAAAATCTTGCGGCAGATGGCTATACAGATTTGATTAAGGGAAATACCCTCCAGGGCTGGCATACCTCTTCCCGGATCCCAACCTCGCCTTACCCGGGTGGTCCGGAACCCGATAAAAACAAAGAAGGATATAAGCGGGCGCTAACCAGCCAAGGAAAATGGACCGTAGAGAACGGCGTTATTATCGGCGGACAGGATCAGGAAGGATTGGGCAGCTACCTGGTTACCGATGAAAAATACGGCGATTTTGAATTACTGATTGATGCTAAGCCGGATTGGCCGGTAGATACCGGAATACTTTTAAGGGCTCGTTCTGAAGGAAGTCCTGGGTACCAGGTACTCGTGGATCATCGGAAATCCGGCGGAATTGGGGGGTTTTACGGGAACGGTTTAGCCGGTTTTCATGCCCTGCCCTATAACTTTGACGCCAAGTATGATGCCGCTGGTAACCCGGTAGGTTTAGTTGCCGAAAAGCCCGCTACCACCATCGAGCAAATTACCGATGCTAAAATTAAATTATTAGCTTACGCGGCCCCAGTAGAAGAATTTTTAGCAACCTGGAAGTGGGCTGATTGGAATACTTTTAAAATCCGGTGCGAAGGAAAATATCCTTACCTCACCTCCTGGATAAACAACGTTAAAATCTGTGAGTTAGACACCGCTAAAATTGCACATCCTAACTATAACAAAGAAGCCATTGCTAACTTGTTAGGCCGCGAAGGCCATATTTCCCTGGAAGTACACGATAACGATAAAGGTTTAGGAAAAGACCGGTGGAAACCGGGCGGGGTTTCGAGATGGCGCAATATTAAAATAAAGAAGTTATAAGAAGAATGCTACCCGTTCTTGCTAAACGCTAGAAGAAGGAACCATTTACTTTCGGTTTAGCTATATTTCAATCTGCTATTGCCATTTATTGTAATAATAGTTTGTTAATTCCGGATGTTGCTTCGGTATAAAATTTAAAAATTCAATAATCAAATTAACGCTTTTAACAAAATGCTTTCCAGAAGAAATTTTTTAAAATCTACCGGTGCTTTAACAATCGGAGCCTTTGCTTTGCCCTATGTAGCTACCGCGGCCAAAGTACAAAATGTGGGTATTCAGTTATACACGGTGCGTAACGAAATGCTGAAGGATGCCAAAAAAACTCTCGCCCAGTTGGCCAAACTGGGCTATAAAGAACTGGAATCTGCCCGCAGCGCCAAAGGCCATTATTACGGCTTAAGCGCCAAAGAAATAAAACAAGTAACCAAAGACCTGGGCCTGAACATCCGCAGCGGCCACGTGCACATCGATAAAGACTGGCAAAAAACCGTGGATGAAGCAGCCGAATCGGGCCAGCAGTATCTAATTTGTTCTTCTTTACCCACTACCGGCCAAACAGTTAGTAATTACCAGCAAGTGGCAGAAACATTTAACAAATCGGCCGAAGCTTGTAAAAAGGCTAACTTAATTTTTGGTTACCATAACCACGAATATGAGTTTGCGAAAGAAAACGGCAAAACTTTATACGATGTGCTGCTGGAAGAAACCGATCCAGACCTGGTGAAAATGGAACTGGACCTGGGTTGGGTGATTGTAACCGGCCACGATCCTTTGCATTACTTTCAGAAATACCCGAACCGTTTTCCGCTCTGGCATTTAAAAGACATGAAAAAAGACAAAGAAGAAAGCACCGAGTTTGGTACCGGCCGCATTAACATTACCCAGATGTTTGAAAATGCCAAGAAATCGGGGATGAAATATTTCTTCGTGGAACAGGAAGAATACGCCGGGGAGCCCATGGCTAGCGTAAAACATAATATCGATTATTTAAAAAAACTTACTTTTTAATCCTTAAACTAAAGTGGTAACTCACTAACAGAAACTCAACGGAACATGACTAAATTTTTAGCTATTATTTTACTTAGCTGCTTTTGCCAGGTAGCTTTTGCCCAATCAGAAGCGGTAGGAATTTTTCAAAATCATGGCGATATCGGAAAGCCCAAAAAAGCAGGCGCTTCCAGCTATGATGCCACTACCCAGACTTATTCTATAAAAGGTGGCGGCGATAATATCTGGTTTAACCGCGACGAATTTCATTACTTGTATAATAAAATTAAAGGCGACTTTATACTAACGGCTAATTTTGAGTTTGTTGGCGCAAAAGGCAATGGTCACCGGAAAATTGGTTGGATGATCCGGGAATCGGCGGATGAGGCCGCAGCCAGCATTAATGCCGTGGTTCACGGCGATGGCCTGACGGTTATGCAATGGCGGCCGCTGCGCGGAGCTTATATGCGCGACCCGCAAGATGAAATATTTTACGCCAAAAAAACCGTATTCCAGGTAGTGCAATTAGAACGTAACGGCAAAAAGGTAATTATGCGGGTGGCCAATTGGGGAGAGCCGTTGCAGGAAGTTGGTTCCCACGACATGCCCGATCTGCCGGATGCCGTATTGGCCGGTTTGTTCATCTCGTCGCACGACCCAGAAGTAACGGAAGAAGCCCGGGTTTGGAATGTACGTATAGATAAACCCGTGCCCAGCAATTATCATCCTAATCCGCAGATTCAGAAAACCCTGGCGACTAACCAAGGAATAATGGGCTGTCGTTTAGAAACCATGACTGTTTTAGATGGTAAAAGAAAAGTTATCCGGGAATCTACAGGCCGTTTTGAAGCGCCCAATTGGATGCCCGATGGGAAAAAGCTCTTATTTAACGAAGGCGGCTCTTTACATACCATTCCGGTAACCGGCGGCACCCCGGAAAAACTAAATACCGGCACGGTATCCCGCAATAACAACGACCACGGTATTTCGTTTAATAAAAAACTGCTCGCCATTAGCAGTTCCCGGGAAGGATCAACCGGGGGCGGGTCGGCCGTATATGTATTGCCCTTATCCGGCGGCACGCCCAAACTGGTTACCGAACAAACTCCTTCTTACTGGCACGGTTGGGCGCCTAATAGTAAGGAAGTTACCATAGTGGGGCAGCGTAATGGCAGCAAAATTTATAATTTGTATCGGGCTGATATAAACACGGGTAAAGAAGTACCGCTCACTCAAAACACTTCGGGCCACGTGGATGGGCCGGAATATTCGCCGGACGGCAAGTATATTTACTACAATGCCAACCCTACCGGCACCATGCAAGTCTGGCGGATGAAACCCGATGGTTCCGGTAAAGAGCAAATAACGTTTGATGAAAACCATAACTGGTTTCCGCACATTTCGCCGGATGGTAAATGGATTGCTTATATTTCTTTCCCGACGGATATTGATCCGAATGCCCATCCTTCTTACCAGCGGGTAACGTTACGCTTAATGCCCACAAGTGGCGGCACCTCTAAAGTAATTGCTTACTTATACGGCGGGCAGGGCACTATTAACGTTAACTCGTGGTCGCCGGACAGCAAGTCTATTTCCTTTGTCAGTAATTCGGAGATAGCCGAAAAGTAGTTTTATTTTAGTATTTACCCTTATTTCTCTTTAGATTTTTAAAATTTACCTTCGGTAATGCACTAACAAGTTTGGTTGGATTCGTTTAATTTTCCAGGCTACTGCTTAAGGTAAAACAACAAGGATAAATAATAAAGTAATTAGTAAAAAAAGGTATTTGCCGTTTCGTTATTTCTGTAACGGTATTCCAACACAGTTTTTTATCTCACAAAATAAATCCAGTTACAATGAAAAAAATTTCAAAATTAAAAAATACCTACCGGTACATCCAGAATATAAAAAAGGCTTGCATTATTATCGTGCCGGCTGTGGTACTGGGTACGGCATCGCACCCGGCTTTTGCTCAAACAGCCACCACCAAAGTAGAAGTACCCGAGTGGGCGCTGCCCGGCTCTGCCACGCATAAACAAGTGCCACCGCCATTAGATTTTCACAGGCCCGTCCGTACCGAAAACAAGCGGCTAGGGTTATTTGAAGGGCAGAGCGATGTAGGAGCAGCGGTGGTGCCGGGCTCCTCCAGTTACAACCCGGCTACCAAGCAATATACTATTAGCTCGGCTGGTTATAATATCTGGTATACCCGGGATGAGTTTCGTTTTCTCTGGAAAAAAATGTCGGGTGATATATCCCTGGCGGCTGACATTGATTTTCCGGATAAAGAAGGTTATTTCGACCGCAAAGCCGTGGTTATTATTCGCCAGAGCCTGGAGGATGATGCCAAAGAAGCCATGGTGGCCCTACACGGCGGCGGTTTGCTGCACCTAGCCTGGCGACCAGAGAAGAACCAAAGTCTAAAGGAAATGAAGGTAGACAAACGAGGTGGCTTACCGGCATCTCAAACACATAATGAAAAAGAAATTGGACCGGCCAAACGCATTGGTATTGAAAAGCGGGGTAACGCCTTTGCTATTTATGTCAGTATGGCGGGCGAGCCCATGCACCAACTAGGCGAACCTATTGAGTTAAACATTGACGGACCATTTTATGTGGGTATTGGCTTTTGCTCCCACATACCCGACAAAGTAGATACTGCCGTGCTTTCTAATGTAGTTCTGGAGAATGCTGCTGGTAAAGTAAAATAAGCGCTTAGCCTAATTATTTTATATTTTTTTTGATAAACGCCTCATGGAGCAAACGCAAGTATACCATTCCATAGAAGCTAGCCTGCTGTATGGTAAAAAGGAGGCTCGTTGATTAGATTTAAATAAACATAGCGGTATTTCTAAAATAAAAAACCCGTAATAAGCTTTCAGGCATATTACGGGTTTTTAAGCTGGTGGTGATGATTGGAATCGAACCAACGACACAAGGATTTTCAGTCCTTTGCTCTACCGACTGAGCTACATCACCAGCTCCTTTTGTTAAAAAGTGATGCAAAAGTAATACTTTACACTTATGTTGCAAATACATTTAGGAAATAATTTTGCCTGGATTATGTAATAATTGTTTGGTATCTTACGTACTCGTTATGCATAACAAATTTTATTGCCGATGATAAGCAACATCTTATTTCTCATAATTACAGTTTTAGCGGTCGGATTATTCATTTGGCAAATTCGAAAAATTCGCCGGAATATCAATCTAGGCCGGGATAAAGAAATAAAAGGAAGTACAGCGAAACGCCTGAACAAATTAATACTGGTAGCTTTTGGGCAGCAGAAAATGTTCAAACGGCCCTGGCCGGCTATTCTGCACGGTATTGTTTACATAGGGTTTGTAGTTATAAATATTGAAGTGCTGGAAATTGTAATGGATGGTATTTTTGGCACGCACCGCGCTTTAAGCTTTCTCGGCCCCGTGTACAGCGCCTTAATGGCGGTTAATGAAGTATTAGCTTTTCTGGTAATTATTGCCTGCGTGTTGTTTTTGATTCGCCGAAACGTAACCAAGGTTCCTCGCCTGACCCGTGGGCCGGAAATGCGGGCTTGGAATCAACTAGACGCAAATGTTATTTTAATTACCGAAATCGTGTTAATGCTGGCCTTGTTTGCTTTTAACACCGCCGATTTAAAATTAGCCGCTATTTCGGGCGAAGAATTAGCGGGCAGCTTCCCGATTAGTAATTTGCTGGCAAAAAGTATACATACCACGCACTTGGCTGGCTTAGAAGCTGTCCGGAGCGTTGGTTGGTGGTTTCATATTTTGGGAATTTTTGCTTTTTTAAATTATCTGCCCAGCTCCAAGCACTTCCATATTATTATGGCCTTCCCAAACGTGTATTACTCCAATCTAGAACCTAAAGGGAAGTTTACCATCAACGAAAGCATTACGCACGAAATTAAAGCCATGCTGGACCCCAGCTACCAGGTGCCGCCGTTGCCCGAAGGAGTTGAACCGCAAAAATTCGGTGCGAAAGACGTAGAAGATCTTAATTGGAAGCAACTCATGGATGCCTATACCTGTACCGAATGTGGAAGGTGTACGGATGTGTGCCCCGCCAACATAACCGGCAAGCTGCTGTCGCCGCGTAAAATTGTGATGGATACCCGCGACCGCATGGAAGAAAAAGGCGAACATCCGGCTATTTTTAAACCGAATTATTATAAAGAACAAGGCGAACCACGCGTAAAAGTAACCGAAGAAAAAACTTTATTACGTGGTTATGTAACCCCCGAAGAACTTTGGGCCTGCACCACCTGCAATGCTTGCGTAGAATCCTGCCCCGTCAACATCGATCAGTTGTCCTCCATTATGGAAATGCGGCGCTACCTGGTACTCGAAGAATCGGCAGCTCCAGCGGCTTTAAATGCCATGTTCACCAACCTCGAAAACAACGGCGCTCCCTGGGCTTTTTCCCCCTCCGATCGCCTGAACTGGGCCGATAACTTATTCGTGAATACGAAGTAGGTTGCAGATTGGAAAGTTAAAAGGTTGAAAAGTTGGGCAATTTTTTAAATTTATTCTGAATTCAAATAGGCAATAAAATTTAAAAAAATTGATGGAATGAACTCGGCGAACTTCAATGAAATAAGTAATAAATCAAGGCAGAAGATATAGTAATTTTTAAAAAGTCTAACATCTAATGTCTAGCATCTAAAAAGCATGAGTGATAAGAAACAAATAACGGTACCGGTTATGGCCGACCTGATGGCTCGAGGGGAAGAACCGGAAATATTATTTTGGGTGGGTTGCGCCGGCGCTTTCGACGACCGGTATAAAAATGTAACACGGGCTTTTGTGCGGATACTGGAGCATGTAGGTGTAAAATACGCGGTATTAGGTTTAGAAGAAAGCTGCACCGGCGACCCGGCGAAACGGGCCGGTAACGAATTCCTGTTTCAAATGCAAGCCATGACCAATATTGAAGTGCTGAACGGGTATAATATAAAAAAAATAGTAACCGCATGTCCGCATTGCTTTAACACCCTCAAAAACGAATATCCGGGTTTGGGCGGCAATTACGAGGTTATTCATCATTCCACGTTTTTGCAGCAGTTGATTAACGATGGCAAAGTGCGCGTAGCCGGTGGCGAAGCTTTTAAAGGCAAACGCATTACTTTCCACGATTCGTGTTACTTGGGTCGGGCCAACGGCATTTACGAAGCGCCCCGCGAAGTACTAGCGGCTTTGGATGCGGATCTGGTAGAAATGAAACGAAGTCGGGCAAATGGATTGTGCTGCGGCGCGGGCGGTGCCCAAATGTGGAAAGAACCCGAACCCGGCAAAAAAGACATTAACATTGAACGAACCGAAGAAGCCTTAGCCACCGGGGCTTCGGTAATTGCGGTGGGCTGTCCGTTTTGCATGACCATGCTTAGCGACGGCGTAAAAAACAAAAACCAGGAAGAACAGGTAAAAGTATTTGACATTGCCGAACTCATTGCCTCCGCCGAAAATCTGAATGCTTAACATGGTTCATAGTCGATAGCTAACGAGCTACAAACGCACCTTTGCCTTGTGGTAATATTAAATAATAATCTAGCCTGCCGCTTTAAATGGACATCGCGCATTTCTTGTTTGGCAATTTTTCTTTAAAGTTAAAAACAATTTTTTTTAACTTTTTGCTGTTTTAAGGTTTTAGGTAGTAAACTTTTTTACCTGTTTCGGTTATAATAAATAACAAACCTCCGGAAGCGCCCATTCATAAATCAAAAATGGCGGAACATGGATTAACGACCAAATAACATGTACATTCCTTTCGAACAATTACCACCCCGCTCCCGTCTGTGGATTTACCAGGCCAGCCGGCCTTTAACCGACGTGGAAGTAGAGCAAGTAAAACCGCTGTTAGTAGATTTTATAACGCAATGGACCAGTCACGGCGACAAGCTGCAGGCCTCCGCGGAGTTGTTGTATAATCGTTTCCTAGTGATAGCTAATAACGAGGCTATAAATTCGCCGAGTGGCTGCTCCATCGATGCGTCGGTGCATTTTGTAAAGCAGTTAGAATCCATATTTAACGTATCTTTCTTCGACCGTACCCAGCTGGCTTTCCTGCACAACGACACGATCCAGACCGTACCCTTACCCGAGATAAAAAATAAAATTAAGGAAGGGCTTATTCAAGCCGATTCGCTTTATTTCGACACCTTGCTCCACACCAGCGGTCAATTACAGGCCGTCTGGCCAAAACCGGCAAAAGAAACCTGGCTAGCCAAATATTTTGTTTAAGTTTTACGTTTATATATTACCTTACTTGTAAATAATAGTGGTTTCTTTAGCATTTACGGGAATAACCCATTTTATTTAATGCTAGTTAGCCGTACCATTTGTTAGAATCCAGTATACCAGGTTAGTAATAAAACGTACAATTTTTTAAAAATTACCAGCTACTTGCCACGCTACCGCAACATGAATAGATTTTACCTGATTGCCTTGCTCGCCGTTCTGGCGGGTTTTACTTCTTGCAAAACCTTAAGCAGTGTAGGGAAAGCCGATAAAAAATTTGTCCAGGGCGAATACGAAGATGCCATCCGCTTATATGAGCAAGCCCTGAAGAACACCAAAGAACCCGGTCCTGTCAATTTTAAATTAGCCGAATCCTACCGTTTATCGAACCGGATTGCGCAAGCCGAACCTTTTTACCAGGCCGCCCTTAATACCGGTTTCAAAAAAGAAGAAGCTATTTTTTACTATGGCTTAGCTTTAAAAGCCAATGCCAAATACAACGAAGCCGGTGCGCAATTTTCGCGTTATGCCGAAGCGGGTAGCAATAAACTGTTAGTAGCGCGGGCCCAACGCGAAGCCGGTAATATGGGCGCGATTCCGGGCATTATCAACACCAAAACTTACAACGAAATTAAACCGCTGGATGAGTTAAATACGGCGGCGGCCGAGTTTGCGCCCACCATGCTTAACGGCGAATTATATTTTGCCTCTACCCGCGATGGTAAAAAATACGCCGGCAACGGCGAAGGATTTAACGACCTTTTCGCGGTTCGCTTCGCAGATTCGGTGCAGCTTACCGGCGGAACGGTACGCAAAATAAGTGATCCGATTAACACTCCCGAAGCCCACGAAGCCGCCGTAACGTTTAGCAAAGACGGCACCACCATGATTTTTGCCCGCAGTAACACCGGCAAGCGCAAAGGCACCTTAAACGTAGATTTATACGTTTCGCGCTTTAAAGGCACTTGGTCAGAGCCCCGCCTATTGAGTGTAAACAGCAAAGATGCCTGGGATTCATCGCCGGTATTATCGCCGGATGGTAAAACCTTGTATTTTGCCTCCGACCGCAAAGGCGGACAGGGCGGTAATGATATTTACCGTTCTACCCTAGATGCGCAAGGTCGGTTCTCTACTCCCGAAAACTTAGGTCCTGAAATTAATACGCCGGGCAACGAAAATTTCCCGTTTGTTACCGAAGATAACACTTTATATATTTCTTCCGATGGGCATCCGGGCTTAGGCAATTTAGATATCTTCCGGATAGATAATGGCAAACCCGTAAACCTGGGCGTACCCGTAAATTCCAACGCTGATGATTTTGCTCCCTACATGCTCAACAACGAATCGGGTTATTTCTCGTCTAATAGAGAAGGGGGTAAAGGCAGTGATGATATTTACTTTTTTAAGAAAGCGAAGCCCAAGCTGGTTAATTTTTACGTAGATGTTACCGTTCGGGAGTTATTGCCCAACACAACTAACTATAAACCCATGAGCCGCATCCGGGTAGAGTTGCAAGATGCCAAAGGTACCGCCGTGGATCAGGCTTTTACTTCTCCCGATGGGAAACTAAGCTTTAAACTAGACACCGCTACGGCTTACTCGGTACTGGCGGAAAACCCGGGCTATTTTGCTGCTCGCCGCGCCATTACTACCATTGGTAAAACCCCGCCGCAAGCCCAGCTTACCAAACCCGAAACCGATATTCGCTTAACAGCCGATTTAGTTTTAAGTAAAATCGTGAAAGATAAGCCGATTGTGGTCGAAAATATTTACTACGACTTGGATAAAGCCGATATCCGGCCGGATGCCGCCATCGAGTTAGATAAAATTGTGCAGACTTTAAACGACAACCCGAAAATCACCATTGAGTTGAGTTCCCACACCGACGTACGCGGAAAAGATGCTTATAACCTGGATCTGTCGCAACGCCGGGCGCAATCGGCGGTAGATTATATTATTTCCAAAGGTATTGCCTCAAACCGGATTACCGCCAAAGGTTACGGCGAAACTCGTTTAATTGTAAAGAACGCCAAAACCGAAGAAGAACACCAGCGCAACCGCCGTACCGAGTTTAAAGTAACCCGCATTGCGCAGTAGCTTCGTTAAAAAGCATTATAAAAATTAAAAATGAAATATATCTTCAGAGAAGAACCAGCGCCAAATATTGAAGATCTAAAAAAAATGGCTTCAAACAAACTTGATGCGACAAGTAGGCTATTAGCTGTTGAAGAATTAGGAAAATGGAAAAGCAGACAATCGATTGATATTCTTTGGCAGCTAATGATGAATGACTTAGTTTATTCTGTTAAAAATGAAGCGTTCCTTCGACTTCAAGCTTTTGGAGAAGATGTCAGATTACCTAAAAAGAAAAAGGGAAATCTAATAAATCAAATAGAGTCTAAGATTGAAAAGATTGTAAAATCAATTGATGGACCAATAAGTTACTCGGACTTTCTCAAACTTTTCCAAGAAAAGCAACCTGAAGCCTTTGACGTTTATAAACATGACAAAGAGATAAGATTCGACACTTGGCTAAAAAATATAATTAATAATTTTACAACAGAAATAAAAGTAAAAATCGACTTCAGTAAATAATAACGCCCTCTAATAACACCAAAATGTCAAGCTTAGGACGTTGCTCGTAGTTAGCTAGTTAAAATTTTAAATTTTTAAAGAGAATACAACAGAAAGCCGCTTATTAAAGCGGCTTTCTTATTTTTGTACCGTTGTTATCGTTCTAGATTTTTTCAAGATATTAAATCAAACAACGAACAACGAATAACGAACAACTAAAAATGGAAAACAGGTACTTGCGGCGGGGTGTTTCAGCTTCTAAAGAAGACGTACACGCGGCTATCAAAAATATAGACAAAGGACTTTTCCCGAAGGCTTTCTGCAAAATTATTCCGGACATGTTGGGCAACGACCCGGATTACTGCAACATCATGCACGCCGATGGCGCGGGTACCAAATCCGCATTAGCGTATTTGTACTGGCGCGAAACCAGCGACTTATCCGTTTGGAAAGGCATTGCCCAGGATGCTATTATCATGAACACCGACGATTTGCTGTGCGTGGGGGCTACCGATACTATTTTACTGTCCTCCACCATTGGCCGTAACAAAAATCGGATACCCGGCGAAGTAATTGCCGCTATAATTAACGGCACCGAAGAAATTCTGCAAATGCTCCGCGACAACGGCATCGGCATTTACAGCACCGGTGGCGAAACCGCCGATGTCGGCGATTTAGTAAGAACCATTATTGTGGATAGCACCGTTACCGCCCGCATGCGCCGCGACGAAGTAATCTCGAACCATACCATTCAACCGGGTGATGTTATCGTGGGTTTTGCTTCCTTTGGGCAAGCTACTTACGAAACTGAGTATAACGGCGGCATGGGTAGTAACGGCTTAACTTCGGCCCGGCACGATGTTTTTCATAAATACTTAGCCGAAAAATACCCCGAGAGCTACGACCCAGGTGTTCCTGCTGACTTAGTATATTCCGGCAAATACAAACTTACCGATGAGGTAGTCGGCACCGGTTTGGATGTGGGTAAATTAGTACTTTCTCCTACCCGCACTTACGCGCCATTAGTGAAGGAAATTTTCAACCAGCACCGCGCCAATATTCACGGCATGGTGCATTGCAGCGGCGGTGGCCAGACCAAAGTGTTACATTTTACCGATCAGGTGCATATCATTAAAGATAATTTATTCGATATCCCGCCTTTATTTCAGATTATTCAACAGGAAAGCCAGACCAACTGGGCCGAAATGTACAAAGTATTTAACATGGGACACCGCTTGGAAATCTACTTAAACGAGGCTTACGCTGCCGATTTACTAACGATCGCGCAATCGTTTAACATCGAAGCCAAAATAATCGGGCGAGTAGAAGCCAGCGCACAAAACCAGCTTACCATCAAGAGTACCTTTGGCGAATTTAATTATTAGTTTTTCATAACTATTCATCTAAGCAAAAGGCTGATGCGGAATACGCAGCAGCTTTTTTATTGGCATAATAATTGGCTTTTACTTAGAAATCAGAAGCCTTTATTCCGGACAAATTTTTAAATTTTGCAATAAGTTTTAACAACGTTATGGTTCAAAAATTTAAAAATTTGAAAATCAGGGAAACAGCTGTGCGTTTTACCTAATAATAGAATTACTAATATGATACGTTTGGCAGCCTTATTTTGTGGACTTTTTTTCTGGGGTCAAAGCGTAGTTGCTTTTCCGGCGGCTACGGCAACTTTCTTTAGTAAAAGAGGCGAATCTTTTCAGTTTATTTTCGATGGGCGTTTTGTGAACAGAGGCGCCACCAACGTTATTCGCCTGCACGATATTCCGGCGGGTTTTCATATTGCCGAGTTTCGGATACCTTCCCGCCGGGGCGTACTTGTGCACCGAACCAAGGTGTTTCTGGAAGCCGGCCGGCAAAGCGAATTTATGTTGCAGGTAATGGGTTATGGTCACCAAGCTTTTGTGCAAAAAGTAGCGGAGAAACCTTTGTACCGCGCTTATCCGGATCGTCGGCCCTCTTTACCCCGGTACCCGCAACCCGGTACTTACGACGACACAGATTACCCACGGGATAATGATTCTTATCAACTCCCAGAAGAAACAGATAACAACTACGGCACCGACCAATGCCGGGACGTGCTGGATAACCAACAAATAGACCGGTTGCTGCAAAGTATGGCCACAAAAAGGAGCGAAAGCAGCAAAGAATCTATTGCCCGGCAGGCCCTTAGCCAGAACAGTATTCTGGCCGAAGATTTAAAAGCCATTCTGGAACAATTCCAATACGAAGATACCCGCCTGAACTTCGCTAAGTTTGCTTATAATGCTACCTGCGACCGGCGCAACTTTTACGTAGTAAACGATGCTTTTTCCTATGAAACCAGTATCCGGGAACTGGAACAATACATTAACCAACGATAGATTATATTTAGATTTTTGCCAATTATTATTCCTTTGCTCCTAACCTGCTATCAGGCAAATTTTTTAAATTTTCAGAAGGCTTTCGGTACAAAAGTGCTGAAAGCCTTTTTTGCTTTTGACTTTACTCAACTTGTAGGGCCGTTACCGCGTAAGCTTGTAGCACATGCAAACGCATGGCACGAGTTTTTAACTGTAAACGTATAATAGGATGGCAACAAAAGATAGTGGCAATAGTCAGGGACAAACGACACCAAATGCGCCTCAGATTGATAATATTGATGCGGTAACGAATGTTGATGAAAATAACCGCAGTTTAGACGATGTAAATGATGTGGGTGGCCAAATTGACAAAGGTCAGGCGCACGATGATTTTAACGGTGGTGGCGATGTATTAGGCCGTCAGGGCGGTGGACCTGGTGAAAAAAGCGGAATGGGGACAACTCCATCTGCCGAAAAAGGACACCAGCAACACACCATTAGCGATAAAGATACTGGTCATGGCACCCACCGCGGGGGAATGGGTCCTGGTCACAGCGGTCAAAAAGGAAATCATCAAGGAGAGGATACCCAAAGTCCGGGGCAAAATACACCGGGCAAGAACCGGAAAGATGAATTAAGTACCGGAAGTTTGGATAACCAGGCCGGATTAAAAGAAGAAGGCGAAGGCGGCCAGCAACCCCGGAAAAGATAAACGAATAAACTAAATAAGTTTAAACAAGAAAGGCAGCTTATGGGATAAGCTGCCTTTCTTGTTTTTTAAAAAATTTAAATTTTCATTCTGCTTTCCGGGCAATTTCATGTACCACGCATTTTTGCGCGAACGAGATATTCGCACAAATTTCGTATTCTTCTAGCTCCGAAAATATTAGTTCCTGAAAACGCAGGTTCAACAAAATTTCGTGCAAGTCTTTGGGCAAAGCAAAAAACACTAACTGATTGATTGCATTATAAGTTTGTTGCTCTGTAGTATATAATAAGTTGTAGTTAAATACCAAACGGCACATACTATCCAGGTACAGGCACAGTTTTTCGAGATACTGCTCGTCGTAGTTCTTTTTAATGCCACTTTCAAAAAATAAATGCAAAAACCGCATTCGGGCAAATAAAAGTTTGTCATCTTCTGTACGGTACATTTGTACGGCGTCTCCTACTAAGTATCCTTTGTCTTCAAAGAATTGCTTGCTCTCTTGAATGGTCATGACGTGAAATAAAACGGATTATTCTGGTAAGTTACAGGTATCTGATAAAAATCAAAAAAATGAATTACAATTTTTTCAGTTTCTTCTAATTACTCCATGCAATTCTTTCTATTTCCCTATACAAACATGGTTTTGAAACATCGTTTTTAAAAATTATCTAAACTAAACCCATTCGTGAAATATTTTTTAAATAAAAATGTACCACAAAAAACTGCTGAAACCATTGGCTTTTGCTAGGCAACTAAAAAATTAAATAGTAAAATTCTATATTTTATTAAGAGTTAGAAGCAGAAATCTTAACCCTACCATTTTGTCTTCGTAGAAAATGATGCTTGCTCTCGGTAATAACCGGGAGTACCATTATTTACTTAACTGAAAAACCATGCAAGATAATCAAAATAGGAACCGGAATGATCGGGACGATCGTTTGGAAGACAACCAACGCGCAGGAAAACGGATAGCCGAAGAGAACCGCAACCAGAACTGGAATGAACAATACCGGAGTGGTCGCGATTTCCACAACAATGCCAACAACAACCAAAGAGGCCAGCAGCATTACGGCGCTGACCCCAACAGTTCTTACCGGAACTCTAACATTAATTACGGCGATAATCGCAATAATAACGATCATCGCGAAAATTATAAGTGGGGGGAGAACAGTTACCGGAATAATCAGAGTAATCAGCATCAGAATAACCAAAATCAGCAAAACTGGCCCGCTGACCGGGGACAAAATAATTACCGCCACGAAGAGCGGATAAATGATAATCAATTTAATCAGAATAACCGCCACCCGAATAATTTTAACCAAGGCCGGGGTAACGCTACTAACTATAACCAGGGCAACCGGAATCAGGACGCCCGTTACCCGGATAACCGGAACCACAATGGCGAACGGTACGATGTAAACCGGTACGTAGAAAGTGATAACCAGTTTTACGCCGGTGAAGAACCGCGGATGTTTGATGATCGCAAGCAGTTTGAAGCCGAAGATTACCGTTATGGCAGTGGTAACCGCCACTGGCCAGGCCAAGACGAAGATGATCGCCAAGGAGATAACAACCGCAATAACCGCCGTTTACACGACGACCAACAAGATAACCGGGGCTTTTTTGGCCGGATAGCCGACCAGGTACGCGAAGACTGGCGTACTTTCACGCATCCGGATGATGACCGGAATAACCACAACCAGCACAGACATAACAACCAATACAATCAAGATTGGCACGTGGATTCGCGTAGTTTTAACCAGGACAACGAATCCGGACCACGCTGGGCCGACGAACATGATTCCCGCCGCCGGCAAAACGACCAGTGGCGCAACCGAGACCACAACGATGATAACCGTCGTTAATAACCGAAAAGCCGGATTTTTATCCGGCTTTTTTATTTTCGGGAAGGTTGCGTCTTAAGTACTGCTTCTGGAATTGCAAAGGACTAAGCCCCGTAATAACTTTAAACTGGCTGTTAAAATTAGATAAGGTTTTATAACCGCACTCGTAGCAAATCTGGGTAACCGCCCATTTTTCTTCGATGAGTAATTTACAGGCGTGCCCAATCCGGATTTCGCTCACAAAATCGTAAAACGTTTTATTAGCCCGGGCTTTAAAATACCGGCAAAAAGCCGAGGGGCTCATATTGGCCACTTCGGCTACGGTTTCCAGCGAAATGGAATTTTTAAAATTTGTTAATACGTAGTCGTGTACCTGCTGCATACGGGGCGTATCCGAAGGCTTAAAGGTGTTGGTAAAACCAATGCTGGATAACAAATTGTATTCCGTAGATCGGGCTAATGTATGCAGAATCTCCAGCAATACCAGTATCCGGTCGAAGCCATTTAGCTGTTCTAGGGCTTTTATCTGGTGCGTTAAAATGTCGCGGGTATAGCCAAGTATTTCTAAACCTCTTTCCGATTGTTGCAGCAAGTGTTTCAACCCGAACATTTCGGGTTTATTAAAAAAATCAGGCCCGAGAAAGTTAGCGTTAAAATAAACCACAATGCCTTGTACCTGGCACTCCGGATTTCCTTTAAAATAGACGGTATCGCTGCGCCACAAATGCGGCAAATTAGGTCCGGTAAAAACCAAATCACCGGCTTCGAAATGCTTAATAGAATCGCCGATAAACCGCGTACCCGTACCCTCCAGCACTAAAAACAACTGGTACTCCGGGTGAAAATGCCAGTTCGGATCAAAATGCGGATCGTGCAACCGTTTAACCGTAAAAGAGCCGGTTGTTTGATTGGCTGACTTCCGAATAACAGGTTTCATCTAAAAAGTTAAAGTTGATTGATTCTAAAATTAAGGAAATTTCTAATTTTTTAAAATTTTGCATGATTGAACGGATCAGCTTACCAAGTATATTTACTTAGAGCCTTTTCAAGTCTCCAGAAACTGGTGCTATCTAACTTTCTAGCTTCAAGCTTTGCCTCCTGGCCGGCGGGCCCGTTTGGCTCTTCCGCACGGGCTAGTCTTCCTTTCCTCGCTCCGCTGCGGAATACCGCTGCGCAGTACCGGAACCCTAGCAGGTGCTCCTGAGCCAAACGGATGTCGTTTACTTATAGCTACCGCTTTTCTCATTTGAAATATTTAAAAGAAAGAATAAAGCATGAAAATTACTTTAAGGCTGAAAAGAGAAGTGATTTTCCGATTTTTTAAATTTAAAAAAACTTAAAACTGGCGGCGGTATTCTAGCGGTGAGGCGTGTTTTATTTCTTTAAACCGGCGGTTAAAATTGGAAAGGTTGCGGTAACCACTGGCGAAGCAGATATCGGAAATAGTACGGTTAGTTTCGATGAGCAATTTACAAGCGTGGCCAATCCGGATTTCGTTGACAAACTGCGAAAAGCTGCGCCGGGTCCGTTTTTTAAAATAATAACAAAAAGCCGGCACGCTCAGGTGGGCCAGTGCTGCTGCGTGCGTTATGGTAACTTCTTCGGTAAAAGAGTTAAATACGTACTGGCATACGTTGTTAATCCGTTCGCTGTCGTGAGTGTTGGTGTATTGGCTAAAACCTGCACTTGCTAGTTGCTGCTGCTCCGGGGAACCAGCCAGAAAATCTAACAAAGCCAAAAGTTCAAATAGCCGTTTGGCGCCGTTTAGTTGCAACAAGTTCTGCATACGACCCGCAGTTTCGGTGCGGGTACTATTATGAAAAGTCAGGCCTTGCTGCGCTTTATCCAATAACTTCCGGATGTTTGTCATTTCCGGTGCCGCGAAAAAATACGGCCCTAAAAATTGCGGACTAAATTGAATAACAATAGCGTGCGCCCGTAACCCGTGGCCTTGGTATTGTTTATCGCTGTGCCAATAGTGGGGTAAATCAGAACCCAACAAGGCCAGATCCCCATCGCCAAAATCCGCAATAGAGTCACCCACAATGCGTTTACCCCGGCCCGTCACAATTAAAGTAAGTTCTATCTCCGGGTGAAAATGCAGAGGAGCATCAAAGAAAGGCAATTTAAATTCCCGAATCGAAAAAGAGCCTTGCTCTGTAGCCGTTATTTTCTCTAATAAAGCCCGCATCTGTACTAATTTAAAGTATTTAATCAAATTTTTAAAAATTTATTTAATGGCGTATCAGAAGTTGTGAATAGAGAGGTGGCAACCAGTAGTAAATTTTTATTCTTTTGTACCGCAGATTTTACCGGAACTACCTAAACAATACCTTATATGAACGAAACGCTCACTACTCCCGCCATTTATCCGCTTAGTGCCAATAGCATAGAAGCGTACCAACGGAATGGCCATATTCTGCTGCGCGAAGTAGCCAGCACCGAAGAAGTAAAAGGCTACCGGATAGCCATTAACGCGGCCGTTGCCAAATACAACACCGAAACCCGGGCTTTATCGGAACGCGATACTTACGGCAAAGCTTTTCTGCAAATAATGAACCTTTGGGAACAAGACGAAACCGTTCGGCGGTTTGTGTTGGCGAAACGCTTTGCCCAAATTGCCGCGGCTTTAATGGGTTGCGAAAACGTACGTATTTACCACGACCAAGCGCTTTTTAAAGAACCCGGTGGGGGTTTCACCCCCTGGCACCAGGACCAGTATTATTGGCCCCTCGATACCAACAAAACCATTACCCTTTGGATGCCGCTGGTGGATATTACCGAAGAAATGGGCATTATGAAATTTGCTTCGGGCTCGCATACCGATGGATACATTGATAAACTCGGTATCTCGGACGCTTCGCAGAGTTACCTGGAACATTATATCCGAAAGCACGAATTTCCGGTTAGTACCACCTCTTACATGCAAGCCGGCGACGCTACCTTCCACTCCGGCTGGACCTTACACGGCGCTCCCGGCAATAATTCCCATACCATGCGCGAAGTAATGACCATTATTTACTTTTCCGATGGTGCCCGCGCTATCGAACCCGATAACAAGAACCGCGAAGCCGACCTGGAACGCTGGCTACCCGGCGTAAAGCCTGGCGAATTAGCCGCTAGTCCGTTAAATCCGGTGGTGTTGTAAATCTAACTACAATAGTTTTGATTATTTTAACCCTAAATAAGCGGCTATTTTGCTCCCGGCCCTATTGTCCTGATTTATTTCACCCTTAATGCGAAGAAGCGTTACGTTGTTAGTCTTTGTTTTCTACCGATTAAAAAGTATAATATCCAGCCGAGGGGAGTGATAAAAAGAATAACCAATACCCACAATAGTTTGGTAGTACTATCTTTAAAATCACTTCGTAATACCTCCACCAAGGCCCAGAGCATGAAGATTAAAGGAACCAAGACCAGCACGGAAATCACCAGTATTTCCAATGTTCCTAAACCACCAATATACAACATCATAGGTAAAGCGCTTTGAGTGAAAAATTTAAGGTTTCCTAATTTGCTCTACTACGATAACATTCCCGCAGAGTTTAAATGGATAATAATCGTAATTACCCCGGTCCCGGTACTTTACCAAGGATAGAGTTACCCAGTAGTATTTAGCTTAAAAAGAAATATTTTAAAAAATGAAGCCGGTACGTTAAGTTCTTCCAGAAATTTAACGCACCGGCTTGTGTTTGTACCGGCTATGTTCGGTACATTAAACGATAGACCATTATTTCGCTCGCCAGACTTGCCAACATTCTAAAGATAGGCTACTCAACCCTATTCTAGATAATACCCTCCTGCGGGTTTTCGCGCAACTTTAGCCTTAAAACGCAATAACGTTTCCTGTATATTATACCGGATGTTCCCGAAAGTATCCGGAATTAGTCAATATACAGTCAGTTTCGGTTAAAAAACAGGCAGTATACCCGGTAATAAATTAGTAAACTTGTAAAAGCGTCTTAGTTTTAGCAGGTTTATTTAGTAATATTATAAATTCTTGTAGGTAGGAAAGTAAAATATGCACATGAAACGTAGTATTTATTTAGTTCTCTTGATTGCGCTGCTGGTGGGTAGTTGTATGAAAAACCCCAACTCCAGCCAAAGCAATAACCAAGCTCCCCGGCGAATCGAAGTCTTGTTTTTAGGTCATAAAAGCGAGCACCACAACTCCGATAAATACGCCCCCACCCTGGCCACGGCTTTGTTTAGCCGCGGCATCAATATCACCTATACCACCACTCCCACGGATTTAAATTCCGAAAATTTAAAAAAATACGATGGTTTGATCATTTACGCCAACCACGAAAAAATCGCACCAGAGCAGGACCAGGCGTTAACGGAGTTTGTGGAGAGCGGCAAAGGCTTTATTCCTATTCATTGCGCGTCATTTTGTTTTCAGAATTCCGAGAACTACATTAAAATGGTGGGTGGCCAGTTTAAAAGCCACAAAACCGGCGATTTTACGGCGAAAATTACGGATGCCAAACACCCCACCATGCAAGGCATTACCGAGTTTTCTACCTGGGACGAAACCTACGTGCATGATAAATTAAATCCGGATAATAAAGTACTCATGACCCGCGACGAAGGCGGCCGCCCGGAACCCTGGACCTGGGTGCGGGAGCAAGGCAAAGGCCGCGTATTTTATACCGCTTACGGCCACGACGAGCGCACCTGGAATAACCCCGGCTTTCAGAAATTAATTGGCAACGGTGTTTTATGGGCGGTAGGTGATAAGCTCAGTAAACAAGTAGAGAAATTAGCCTTACCTACTTTAACGTACGTAGATGCCGCCGTACCGAATTACGAAAAGCGCAATCCGGCGCCGAAATTTCAAAATCCGTTAAGTCCCGCCGAGTCGCAGAAACTCATTCAGGTACCCGTTGATTTTGATTTGCAATTATTTGCCGCCGAGCCGGATATTATCAATCCCATCTCCATGGCCTGGGACGAACGCGGCCGTTTGTGGGTAATTGAAACCGTAGATTATCCCAACGAAGTACGCGAAGAAGATGGCGTTGGCGACGACCGCATTAAAATTTGCGAAGACACCAACAACGACGGCAAAGCCGATAAGTTTACCATTTTCGCCGATAAACTGAATATCCCGACCAGCATTGTGTTTGCCAACGGCGGTATTGTTATTTCGCAAGCCCCGGTATTCTTATTCTTAAAAGACACCAACGGCGACGACAAAGCCGATGTACGCGAAGTAATTCTGGAAGGCTGGGGAAAATCTGATACGCACGCCGGCCCTTCTAATTTAAAATACGGTCTGGATAACAAAATCTGGGGCACCGTGGGTTACTCGGCTTTTAAAGGCACCGGCGAAAACCAGAATCTTGCCTTTAGCCAGGGTTTGTACCGCTTTAATCCCGATGGTAAAAACCTGGAATATCTAGCCAAAACCAGCAACAATACCTGGGGCTTAGGCTTCAACGAAAATTTTGACGTGTTTTTATCCACGGCCAATAATACGCACAGCGCGTATTACTACATGCCCGATAAAAATTTAAAAAGAGTGCTGGTTGGCGGCAGCGGCGCGCAAGGAATTAAGAAAATAGACGGCCATTACGACATGCACACCATGACGCCCAACCTGCGCCAGGTGGACGTACAAGGCGGCTTTACCGCGGCGGCGGGTCATAACTTATACACGGCCCGTAACTTCCCGAAAGAATACTGGAACCGCATTGCTTTTGTGTGCGAACCCACCGGCCGCGTAGTGCATAACGCCATTATGGAGCCGAGCGGTGCCGGTTACGTCGAAAAAGACGGCTGGAACTTCCTGGCTTCATCCGACGAATGGATGGGCCCGGTACACGCCGAAGTTGGTCCGGATGGCGCCGTTTGGGTCGCCGACTGGTACGACTTTATAATTCAGCACAACCCTACTCCTACGCCAGAGCGTGGCGGTTACCAGGCCGAAAATGGCAAAGGCAATGCCTACATTAACCCTTTGCGCGACCATGATAAAGGCCGGATTTACCGGGTAGTTTACAAAAACGCCAAACCGTATGATCCGGTTAAATTAGACAAAACCAAACCCGAAACCTTAGTAGCTGCTTTAAACAACGATAATATGTTTTGGCGTACTACGGCCCAGCGGTTAATCGTGGAAGGCAAACACCAATCTGTATTACCAGAATTGTACAAAATAGCCGCTAACCAAAGCGTAGACGAAATTGGGGTAAACGCCCCGGCAGTGCACGCGCTCTGGACCATGCACGGCTTAGGTGCATTATCGGGCTCTAACCCAGAAGCTTTACAGGTAGCTATCAGAGCTTTATCGCACCCGGCAGCGGGCGTTCGTAAAACCGCTATTCAGGTACTACCCCATACGCCGGAAGTAAAACAAGCTTTGTTAAAATCTAACCTGATTAACGACCCGGCGCAACCCACCCGTTTAAGCGCTATACTGGCCCTGGCCGAAATGCCAACGGCTTCGGATATTGGGCAAGCAATTTATACCGCTAGTTTATCCCCTGACAATGACAAAGACCCAGCCTTAGCGCAGGCTTTATTTGTAGCCACGGCCAAGCACCAGGCAGGCTTTAAAGAAGCCATGCAAAAAGACGGTAAAGCCGCTGAATCAGCTTCGGCTGGTTTAGTACCTCGTATTACTCAAAGCTTAGATAAAGATGTACGGTTACTGGAAAGATGGTCACGGATGCCGGCCACCGAAGCTCCGAATGTTGCAGGCAAAGAAGTAACCATTAAATCGGCGGTAATAAAACCAAGAACCGGCAAACCTAGCGGCGTAATTATGACGCACGGCGATACTAACCAAGGCTACGGCTTGTACATTGATGACGATAAGGTAAACTTGCTGGTAAAACAAAACGGCAAACCTTATTCTATTTCTGCTCCTGTGCCGCAGGAAAACCGCTTTGAAGTGGTTGCGCAATTAGCGCAAAATGGCAAGTTGGCCCTGCAACTCGATGGTAAAACGGTAGCTGAAGGCAAAGCGCCAGGTTTGTTTAAACAACCGCTTACCTCTGATTTAGCTATTGGTGTAGGTGGAAAAGACGACAAAAAATTTGGCCCCTATAAAGACGATTTTAATTTTGATGGTAATTTATCAAATACCTTCCTGGAAGTAGGTTCTATTGTGGTTACCGCGGTGCCTGCCACCGAAAAAGCCGATGTTACCATTAACCTGAAAGTGGTGAAAGAACAGATGCAATTCGATAAAAAAACCTTTACCGTAAAAGCCGGTCAGGTGGTAGAATTGGTACTGGAAAATCCGGATTTTATGCAGCACAACTGGGTACTGGTAATGACCGGCATGACCGATAAAGTTGGTGCTGCCGCGGATAAACTAGCCGCCGACCCGAAAGGCGCTGAGAAAAATTACGTGCCCAAAATGAACGAAGTAATTGCCGCTACTGACTTAGTGAATCCCGAAGGCCGTACGGTAATCCGGTTTAAAGTTCCGCAAAAAACCGGCGATTACCCTTACGTGTGTACCTTCCCGGGTCACTGGCGCATCATGAACGGGGTTATGAAAGTAACGAACTAAGGCTAACGGATATAAAATTTAAAAATCCGGCAGGCTTCTGATTTCTGCCGGATTTATTTCTCACAGATTTTTAAATTTTTATGGCATTAAACGTAAAATTTGGCGTAAGCACCTGGCTCTGGACGTCCCCTTTCGATTCCACTACGCTGGCATTATTTCCCAAAATTAAATCGATGGGTTACGACGTAGTAGAGATTCCCGTGGAGGATACCAGTTTAATAGACGCTCCCAAGTTGAAAGAAGCACTGGAGGCAAATGGTTTGGAAGGTCTAATTTGCGGTGCCTTTGGTACTACCCGCGATTTAACCCACGAAGACGAACTCTACCAACGTAACAGCATCGAATACATTACCCAATGTTTTCAGATTTCCGAAGCCATTGGTTGTTCTTTTGTATCGGGTCCGATGTATTCAGCGGTGGGTAAAGCCAGGTTAGTTTCGCCGGAACAAAAGAAAGTTGAATGGGACCGGGCAGTTACCAACCTGCAAAAAGTGTGCGCTATCGCCGACCAATACGGCCAAGCCATTGCCTTGGAACCCATCAATCGTTTCGAAACCGATTTAATAAACAATGCCGAAGACGTGATGCAGTTAATCCGCGACATCAATCATCCGGCTGCCCAGGTTTCGCTGGATGGTTTCCACATGAACATTGAAGAACCAGATATCGAGAAAGCCATTCTTTTAACGGGCGATAAACTGCGGCACGTGCAAGTATCCGAAAATTACCGCGGTACGCCGGGCACCGGCCAAACCCGCTGGGATGCCTTTTACCGCGGCTTAACCGCCATTAACTACCAGGGCGCCGTTGCCATTGAAAGTTTCACCCCCAACGTAAAAGAACTGGCCGGAGCCGTCTGCATCTGGCGCCCACTCGCCGAAAGCCAGGATGGTTTTGCTTCGGAAGGCATTCAATTTTTAAAAAAATGGGCTAAAGGGGAAGAAAAGGTTAAGCAGGAAGATGGTATTGCGAGTGCTTTAATAGCAAAGTAGATTTCCAGTTCTTGTTCGCATAGCGCGCACTATGGCGCGGATTTACTTCCGTGCCTTGCGAATCAGATCAAGTAAATAAATTTAAAATTTTTCGTTCGCATAGTTAGTGCAGTTGCTTGATAACTTAGTGAAGTTGTTTCATTGCTCAGGTCTTTGTTCTTTTTGTCTTGATACAAAAAGAACCAACAAAAATCAAGACGCTAAAAACTCGCTGACCAACAAAACAGTTTAGCGTCAACACTTGCACCTGGCTCAGGCTGTTTATTGCATAGCTTATGAGCAAAATTTTAAAAAAATTTAAAATTTTTCAGTCATTCAGGAGGAACCTAGTTGGCTACGTAGCTAAATAGGTTCCTCCTGAATGACAGCTATAATAAAGTCTTAACTAAATTAACCATTCTTCTATTCTAAATGAGTGAGACAAGCCGAAGCTAAGCATAAACGACACCAGTTTGGCTGTGTAGGGCCTTCTAAGGTTCCGGTGCGCAGCATTCCGAGGTACGAGGAAAGGAAGCTTAGACCAGCCCGGAAGAGCCAAACGAGGCCCGTCGGCCACGAGGCAAACTTGAAGCCAGCAAGTTAGACAGCACCAATACCTGGAGACGGGAACCGGCTCCAAAGAACAGCCTAAAAAACTTTAAAAAAACGTACTAATTTCAAAAATCATAAAAACTATGACGCAACAAAAAATCAAAGTAGCCATTGTCGGTCTCGGTTTTGGTGCCGAATTTATTCCTATTTACCAGAAACACCCGAACGCTAGCATGTACGCTATCTGTCAGCGGAACGAAGAAAAGCTGAACGAAATAGGCGATGCTTTTGGAATTGAAAAACGCTACACCGATTACGCCGAGTTGTTAAATGACCCGGAAGTAGATGCCATTCACATTAACACCCCCATTCAAAGCCACGCCGAGCAATCGCTGGCCGCTTTGCGGGCGGGTAAGCACGTGGCTTGTACGGTTCCTATGGCTACTACCGTAGAAGAATGCCGCCAGATTGTAGAAGCCGTAAAAGAAACCGGCAAAACCTACATGATGATGGAAACGGTGATTTACAGCCGCGAATTCTTGTTCGTGAAAGAAATGTACGAGAAAGGTGAACTGGGCAAGCTGCAATTTATCCGGGCTTCGCACCAGCAGGAAATGGCCGGTTGGCCAGGTTACTGGGAAGGCTTGCCGCCCATGCATTACGCTACTCATTGTGTAGGACCAGTTTTAGCTTTGCCAAAAGCGCAAGCCGAATACGTGTCGTGTTTTGGTTCCGGCCGCATCGATGAAAACTTAATTTCGAAATACGGTTCTCCATTTGCCATTGAATCCTGCCACATTAAACTAAAAGATTCGGATTTGTCGGCTGAGGTAACCCGCTCCTTATTTAACACGGCACGCCAATACCGCGAAAGCTTTGATGTGTACGGTTCCAAAAAATCGTTCGAATGGACGTTGGTGGAGCACGAAGATAACGTAATCCATACCGGCGAAACTCCCGAGAAAGTAAAAACCCCGGATTACGCGCATTTATTGCCGCAGGAGATTCAATCGTTTACCCAGCAAGGCGTATACGACTCCGGTGAAAACCAGCACTTATCTTTTATTCAGGGCTCTGGTCACGGTGGGTCGCACCCGCACCTGGTACACGAGTTCTTAACCGCTTTAGTAGAAGGCCGCGAACCGTATCCAAATGCCCAGCAATCGGCTAATATTACCTGCGTGGGTATTCTGGCCCACGAATCAGCGGTGAAAGGCGGCGAGATAATTCCGTTACCAGATTTTACGCTGGCTTAAGTTCCAGCTTAATCTTTTATCATCCCACTAGCTATTAAATAAATGGCTAGTGGGATTTTCATTTCAAGTGATGAAGGCCATACTCTTCTAAGATAAACCGAAATAAAGGCTGGCAAAATATAAAATTTTTAAAAAATCAGCTTTTGATTAAATTGATATTTCTAAAGTAACCCAATCGGAACCTGCCGGAAATACTTATTTTTGCTTAGCGCTTAAGTGTTTGGTTTATGTCTGTTCAGGCAGTTCAATATATTTTGGTGGGAGGTGCGTTGCAGGGTTTGTGCCTGGCTTTTCTGCTGGCTACCCGCAAAGCCAATCCGTTAGCTAATAAGTTATTAGCGGCGCTTATATTGCTCATATCAGCGCAATCGGTGCTGGTGGCCTTTGATACCCGCGCATTTTTTCTGGCATTTCCGCATTTGAGCAAAATTGGTTGGCTTCTCCCGACCTTGTTTGCGCCGTTTATTTACCTGTTTATTCAGAAGCTTACCGCTAAACGTCCCCGGTTTAAACCATTGGATGGCATCCATTTTATACCGTTTTTAGTTACGCTCGTTTACTTGTTGCCCTATTTTTTAAAATCTAAGGCCGAAAAAATAGCTTACCTCACCGATTTTGAATTGGCGCGCAAAGACGATTTTGGCTTTCTAGGGCAGATAACTTTATTACTGATTCTTCTCTATTTAATTTTTTCGCTACGAGAATTGAAAAAATACCGGCGCAAAATTGAAAATACCTTTTCGGAGGTGGAGCAAATCCGGTTACAATGGCTGCGGCAGTTTATATATGCGGTGTTAGGCATCTTGTTTATGTCGGCGGTAGCTTTTTATGCCCAAAAATGGGGTCTGCCGGGTTTAACCATAATCTATAAATACCACCTGCATTACTTCGGAGTTGTTTTCCTGATTTATTGGGTAGGTTATAAAACGCTCTCCCAGCCTCGCATTTTTCTGGATAAACCCGCACCAAAACCGCCCAATTTAAACCCAGAATCGGTACCCGTTTTAATAACGCAAACTGCTACGGAAGAACCGGCCATAGCTTTACCGCCGGCTACGGCTATAAATTCCAAATATCAAAAATCAGTACTGAAGCCGGAAGATAGTCAGTTGTACCTCGACCAATTACTGGAATTTATGGAGCAGGAAAAGCCTTACCGGCAAAGCAATCTTACCATTCAGGAACTGGCCGATACCATGCAGATTCCGAAGCACCATTTATCTCGGGTAATTAATGAACGGCTGGGGAAAAATTTTTACGACTTTATTAACCAATATCGCGTAGCCGAAGCGCAGCTATTGTTGGTAAACCCGAAGTACCGGCACCTCACCAACCTGGCCGTGGCCGAAGAAGCCGGGTTCAATTCTAAAGCTACTTTTAATGCTGTTTTTAAAAAACAAACCGGACAGACGCCCTCGGAGTACGTAAAAAATCAGGCGCAGACCCGTCTGAACTTAGCGGATTAGGCCACTAAACACCCGAAAAAGCGTCTGAACTTAGCGGGTAAGACGACTCGCCTTCCTGGAGTAATTAGTTTTGCAGCGTTCAATCAATCCAAACTATGAAAACAATCACCTACTTGAAACGCTGTTTATTTTCCTCTCTATTTGTACTCGGCTCGTACCAGGTTATGAGCCAGAATACTCCTGCGCCAACTAAGGCCACTGATCCAGCCAAGCAATTTACTCCGGCTCAGTTGCAAGCCGATTTAAAATTAATGCGGACCATTTTGGATGAGTCGCACCCGGGCTTTTACCGCTATACGTCCAAAGAGCGCTTTGATGTGTTATTCGACAGCATCGGTAATACCCTGAACCGGCCCATGACCCAGCAAGAGTTTTACGTTGCGGCTACCCCCATTATTGTGGCCATTAAAGAAGGCCACATTAAATACATGCCGCACGAGCGCCCTCATTGGCAGTACTACTACAACCTGGATCAGCTCTTTCCCTTGGATTTACATTTTACGGAGACACAAGCGCACCTGGTCCGTAATAATGCGGGTTCTAATAATATACCACTGGGTTCCGAGATAACGGCCATTAATGGTCAATCTATCCCGGACATTATAAAAAAGTTAATTCCTACCGTCTATTTTGCCGATGGTAATAGCCAGGCGATTAAGTACCAGTCTATCAGTAATTTCTTTCCTTTTTACTACGGCACCTACATGGGTGGGTCGCCGAGTTATACCATCTCCTACCGGGAAAGAAATAACTCCGGCGAAGTAAAAACCGCGGAAGTGGCCGCCATTACGTTAGCTACCATTCAGCAACTCGAAAAGGAAAAAGAAAGCCAGAAGCCCAAGCAATTGCCCATGCGCCTGGCATACAAAGACCACAGCACGGCTGTTCTCCGCATCGATAATTTTAATGTTTACAAAGACCAGATGGACGTGAAAAAGTTTTACCGCGATACTTTCTGGCAAATAAATGCAAAGAACATTCAGAACTTAATTATTGACGTGCGCGGCAACGAAGGCGGCATTGATCGTTGGGGCTCCTTATTGTACTCGTACCTGAGCGATAAGCCTTTCCGGTATTACGATAAATTGCGGGTAGCGCAGAAGAAGAAATTCAGCTTTGCCGAGCACGTTGCTTGGGTACCCAAAATGTTCCCGATCTACCGGCGGTTTTTAATTACCAAAAGCAAAGACGGGCATTACACCATTTCCTTTAAGAAAACTTTAAAAGAACAAAAACCGCAACGTAACCCCTTTAAAGGCGATGTGTACGTGTTAACAGACGGTTACAGCTTCTCGGTAACTTCGGAGTTTGCCGCTATTGCTCACCATAATAAACGCGCTACGTTCGTGGGCCGCGAAACCGGTGGCGGGTACTATGGCAATACCAGTGGTTTTTTTGTAGTGGCGGTATTGCCGAATACCGGTATTGAACTAGCCACGCCGCAATGGGATTACCACATGGCCGTTTCGGGCTACCCTTACAAAGACCGTGGCGTATTACCCGACCACGAAGTGGTACCTACCATTGATGATATTCTGCAACAACGCGACGCCGAGATGGAGTTTACCCTGGGCTTGATCCGTAAAAAAAAGCTAAGCTCGGCCGTTAACAAATAAACCTCAAAGCCGGACTACTCCGGGCTAAATCAACTTGTATTTTTTTAAATTTTTTAAAAATCTGGTGCACAACCAGGCTGGTATCTTATTGCCTAACAATTAACCTCTATGAAACAACTTTGTATGCTTGCTCTTGTGGCAATAACAGGTTTTTGCATTAATGTAAAAGCCCAGGCGCAAGACCTGAAATTATCGAAACTTACCTTTGCGTATAAACGCAGTAGCTTCCACTTCCTGGATAAACAAGCCTCACCGAATATTTACCAGGCCAACCTAAACGGGGTAAGCATTGGGTACGAACATGCCGGCATTAAATCCCGGTCGTTTGTAAATCTGCAGGCAAATACCGGAACTGCTTTGCCCAAAGGCCTCGGCGCCCGGGAATATACTTTTACCAGCGCCAACATCTATGGCGAAACTACTTCCAGCCAGTTTGTACACGCGCCCACCTTGTACATCGGGCAAATAGAAGCGGGCTATTTGCGAAAACTCAGAACCGGCGGCAACAAAGAAATTTTTGCCGGAATTACATTGCAGGAATGGTTGGGCTACTCCGATAATATTGGGATGTGGAGTACCTGGGCCAACAATTTCGCTACTTTAAACGCAACAATCCAATACGAAAAAAAGCTAAATACCAAACAACAGCTTCAGTTTAAAGCGGCTATTCCGGTTCTGGCAGTAGTGTCGCGCATGCCGTATAGCAACGTTATTTCGGACCCTACGCACAGCAACTTCCACGCTTTTTTCGACGAAGGAACCGAACTAAACTTTCCGGATAAATTTCAAAAATTTTCTTTCGGAGCAACTTATCAGTACCGGTTAGGCCGTCATTGGCAAGCGGGTGTTGCTTACGATTTTCAATGGCTGCACGCTCCGGAACCACAATCTATTAAGGCTTATTCGCATACCGCTAATCTCCAAATTAATCACCTATTCTAATTTACCACTTCTTAAAACCATGAAAAAATTAATCATAAATACATTGTTGTTTTTATTCTTACTAATAGGCTTGGGAGCCTGCGAAGAAACTTTAGTTGGACCTGCCAAGTCTAATAATCCGGAGCAAAATTTTGAAATGCTGTGGCAGGAGTACGATCGCTTATCGGCTTTTATCGCGGTTAAAAATGTAGATTGGAATGCGCTTTACCAGCAATACCGCCCCCAAGTAAAACCCACCACTACCGATGCCGAATTATTTAAAATTACTTCTAAAATGCTCGAACATTTTAACGACAGCCACTTAACCATGCTGGCGCCGGGCCCAAACCCTATGCGGTACGACGGAGGCTTGGGTGGCAAACTGCAACACGAAGATTTCTCGTTGCAAATAGTAAAAGATAAATACCTCACCGAAGCTAAGGAATACAGCAAGTCTATCACCTACGGGAAACTCTCGCCCCAAATCGGCTATATTCATCTGCTGGATTCTGGCTTAGACGAAGGATACTACGCGAAAGCTATGGATACGCTTTTGGATTATTTAAAAAACACCGACGGTTTAGTGCTGGACCTGCGCGATTTTGAAGGCGGCTACGATAAAAGCAGCGCGTACATTGCCGGCCGGTTTGCCACCTCTAAAAACTTTTTTATGACCTCGCGTAAGCGCAACGGACCAAAGCACACCGATTTTACAGCGCCGGTAAAGTGGTACGTACAACCCGAAGGCAAAAGCCAATACACCAAACCCATCGTAGTATTAACCAATCGCTGGACCGCCAGTTCCGGTGAAATTCTCCTGTGGGCTTTAAAAGCCGAAAAGCCCATCGTACAAGTGGGAGATACCACCCTGGGTTGCTACTCCGACCAGGCCCGCCGCGAACTACCGAACGGTTGGTACTACACCATCAGCGTAAACGACATCCGCCCGGCCGATGGTAAAAGCTACGAAGGAATTGGCATTGCTCCGGGTATTCTCATACAAAACACCAAAGCCGAAGTATTAAGCGGCAAAGACCGCGCCTTGGAAAGAGCCATAGCCACGATCCATTAATCAAATGCCCCGAGTACCTCGCATATACAATAAGGCTGTTAATTCTTAGTAATCCCGCGAGGTTATATCGCGAGCGTCCACGCTTGTGATGATTATCGTCCGGCCTCTGGCCGGTTAAAATTTGTTGCTGATTCGCTTTCAAAGAAAAGTTTTTCGGTTCGCCCGGCCAGAGGCCAACCACATGGTTAGACACGAGCGGGGACGCTCGCGTCAGTAATTGGTAATACAGTAGGTAGATTTTTAGGAGCGTGATTTTTTAATTTTTAAAAATCACGCTCCTTAGAAAACCTAGTTACTTACCTATAAAAATGTCCGGGTTTGCTCTTTCGGAAAAATACCGGTTTTGTTGCCGGAAAACATTTAGATTCGCATAGAATCTGAAATATTGCTCATGACTGCCCTATCCCAAGTAAGTACCCGTTTGGAAGCTTCGCGCCGCGATTTACTCGATTTGAGTTTACGCAATCCGCTTTTGAATTACCGGCCTTTGCAAGCCAAAGGCGTAGAAATTGTAAACGAAGTACCCGCCGAGGTTTACCGCTTACTGGTAACCGAAGGCAAAGCCATGACGTTTCTACCCGTCGATAGCAAAACGGCCAACAGCATTCTGGATACTGTTTTCAACTCCTCTGAAAATGGTAAAAGTCCCGGCGAGGCGATAACCATTACCCCAGCCCAAACCGATAATAAACTACAAACCCGCGAAACCACGCTTAAACTGGAAAACCGCTTACTGCAGACCTATCATGCCTCGCGGCTGTTTGTAGAAGAACAAGGCGTAAATATTTTGTACTTGGCCTTGGGCATGCTTACCTGGTACGAAACCGGCAACCAAGACGATGCCCGGCAAGCGCCGATCTTGTTAATTCCGGTAGAATTAGGGCGTTCCTCGGCGCGGGAACGGTTTCAGTTGCGGTATACCGGCGGCGAAGTAGGCGAAAACTTATCGCTAATTGCCAAGATGAAAGCCGATTTCAACCTCCGCATTCCGGAACTACCCGATACCGAAGAAGTAGATGTAACCAGCTATTTTGATGAAGTCTGGAAAGAAATTGTGGGACGCAAAGGCTGGCTGATAAATTCTACGGCCATTGCGCTGGGCTTTTTCTCTTTCGGGAAGTTTATGATGTACAACGACCTGGATGCCGCTAACTGGTCGGAAGAAGCGAGCCCAGCACAACACCCGCTGCTGCAAGCCTTACTGCACGAAAACGGGTTTCAGGAACCAGCCCCGTTTATTTCCGACGAAGACCACCTCGACCCGCATTTAAATCCCACCGAAGTGCGCCAGGTAGTAGATGCCGATGCGTCGCAAACGCTGGCTATTCTGGACGTAAATCAAGGCCGCAATTTAATCATTCAGGGGCCGCCCGGTACCGGTAAATCGCAAACCATCACCAACCTTATCTCGGAAGCGATTGGCAAAGGCAAAACCGTATTGTTTGTCGCCGAAAAAATGGCGGCATTGGAAGTAGTAAAACGCCGCTTAGATAAAGTTGGCCTGGGCGAAGCCTGTCTGGAATTGCACAGCCATAAAACCAACAAAAAAGAAGTAACCAAGGAGCTGGCCCGCACTTTGAACTTAGGCAAACCCAAGGTTAAAGAACAGGAAAGCGAACTTAACTTACTCGTGCAATTGCGCGAACGCCTGAACAGCTACTGCGAAGCCGTAAATAAACCCATTGCGCAAAGCGATTTAACTACGTACGATGTTTACGGCGAGCTTTTGCAGTTGCGCGAAAAATACCCCCAGGCCGATTTGCCCCGTTTTGCTTTACCCACTTTATTAAGCTGGTCGCGCGATGAATTTCGCCGGCGCGACGCGCTGGTTCAGGAATTACAAGCTCGTTTAAAACAAACCGGCGAACCTACTAGACTATTATTCTGGGGCAGCCAGCGTCAGCAATTACTACCCGCCGAAGAAAATCAAATTGCGCAAGCTTTAGCCGCTGCCCACCAGGCCATAACCGCCCTGCAACCAAAAGCGCAGCAATTAGCTTTGGTTATGATGGTGCCTTTGCCAACCAACCGCTCCGAAACAGTGGCGTTAAGCGCATTGGCAAACCGCTTGCTTCAGAGCCCCAACTATGCGGGCGTAGTGATAAAAGCAGGTAGCTGGTTGCAGCAACAAGCCGAACTGGAGCAATTACTTACGGCGGGTAAAACGTATGCGGCTATTCAGGTGGAATTTCAAAACAAGCTGCTCCCGGAGGCCTGGACAGCTACGGCCGAAGCTTTAGAGATTCGGGAAAATTTGATGACCTACGGCGAAAAATGGTGGCGTTTCTTAGCAAATGCTTACCGGAAAAGTAAAAAAAAGCTGGCCGGTTATAGCAAAACAGTTTTGCCGGATAGTACCAACGAACAATTAAAGCTGGTAGATGCTATTTTGGAAGCAAACCGGCAGCAAAAAGTAATTCTGGAATTCCAGGAGTTAGGACAAGCTACTTTCGGAAAACAATGGTGGGGCGAACGCTCGGATTGGCCGCATTTAGCAAAAGTACAAAGCTGGCTTACCGAGCTGCACCAAGATGTAACCAGCCAACTGGTTCCTGAAACTATATTGGATTTTCTGGCGGGCGAACCAAACCTAGCTGCTATCCAACCAAACGTACAACAACTGGAACAACAGCTACTAAACCATCGCGCTCACTTAACCGAAGTAAAACAATTACTTTTGCTGGACGAAGTGCTGCGCTTTAAGCAAGAAAATTATTTAGAAAACTTGCCGTTTACCGAACAATTAACGCTGCTGCAGCAATGGCAGCAACGTTTACCCGAACTCCACCAAATAGTAAGCTGGAATAATTTAACCTCTCGCTTACAACAAGAAGGTTTACAGGAAATAATAAACCGGACTTTAACCTGGCCCGAAGCTGGAACTTACTTGTACCCGGCTTTCCGGCAAACTTGGCTGGAAGCGCTTCTGGAAAAAGCTTACGCCGAACGTCCGGCTTTGCAGCAGTTCCAACGGGCCGGTCACGAAGAAGTAATCTTAAAATTTAACGAATTAGATACCTTAATGCTGGCCTATAATCGGGCTAAGTTGGCCTTAACGCACTGGCAAAATTTACCTTTACACCAGGCCGGGGGCCAATTAGGTATTCTGCGGCGGGAATTTGAGAAAAAAGCCCGCCATTTACCCATCCGACAATTAATGGCTAAAGCCGGTAATGCCATTCAAGCGATAAAACCGGTATTTATGATGGGACCGCTTTCTATTGCCAACTTTCTACCTCCCGAATGCCTGCAATTTGATTTGGTGATTTTCGACGAAGCCAGTCAGGTAAAACCCGTCGATGCTTTTGGCGCCCTTATGCGGGCTAAACAGGCCGTTGTGGTGGGTGATAGCAAACAAATGCCCCCCACGAGTTTCTTTGATTCGCTGGTAAACGAGGAAGAAGTAGAAGAAGAAAATATTACCACGGATGTAGAAAGTATTCTGGGTTTGTTTGCGGCGCAGGGAGCGCCGCAACGCATGTTGCGTTGGCATTACCGCAGCCGGCACGAGTCGCTCATTGCGGTATCCAACCAGGAATTTTACGAAAACCGACTGGTTATTTTCCCCAGCCCCGATGCGGGCCGCAAAGAAATCGGCTTAATTTACCACCACTTACCCCATACTTTTTACGACCGCGGCAAAACGCGCACTAATCCGCAGGAAGCCGAAACCGTGGCGCAAGCGATTATGCAGCACGCCCGCACCCATCCCGAGCTAACCTTGGGAGTGGCTGCTTTCAGCATGGCGCAAATGCAGGCCATTATTAACCAACTCGAAACTCTACGCAAAGCCGACCCGGAAGCCGAAGCGTTTTTTCAGGCCCACCCCAACGAACCGTTTTTTGTAAAAAATTTAGAAAACGTGCAGGGCGATGAACGCGATGTAATTTTCATTAGTACGGGTTACGGTCGCACCGCCGATGGTAACTTAACCATGAATTTCGGCCCGTTGAACAGTACCGGCGGCGAACGGCGCTTAAACGTACTTATTACCCGGGCGCGCCTGCGCTGTGAAATATTTACCAATTTATCGCCCGACGATATTGACTTAAACCGGACACCTTCGCGCGGGGTACAGGCTTTTAAAACTTTTTTAACCTACGCGCAAAATGGCTATTTAGCAACTGAGGAAAACATTATTACCCCAGAAGTGGAGGCGGCTCCATTCGAGGAGATTGTTTATCAAGCCCTGACAAACTTAGGGTATCAACTAAAACCCAAAGTAGGCTCTGCCGGGTTTTACGTAGATTTTGCTGCGGTAGACCCGCAGGAACCAGGTAGATATGTACTGGGGCTAGAATGCGATGGCGCTACCTATTACAGTGCTCGCTCCGCCCGCGACCGGGACCGCTTGCGGCAATCTGTAATGGAAAGTTTAGGTTGGCAGTTATACCACGTCTGGAGTACTGATTGGTTCCGGAATCCGGAAGCCGAGTTAAACCGTCTGGTTGCGGCTATAGAACAAGCCATGGGTAAAAAAGCAATATCGAAAACACCCGGTTCATCGCCTAAACCACAACCAGCAGATGCATTAGTTCCCCGGGATTCGCCAACTAATACAGAACAAAAAACAGGTTTACCCTTGTACCAGGTAGCAAATCTTTCGATAAAAAACGGGAATAAGCCCCTCCCCGAAGTTCCCGTTGCTACTTTAGCCGAGTGGGTGTGGCAGGTGGTGCAAGCAGAAAGTCCGGTGCACGTTACGGAAGTGAGTCGGCGCATTGCCGAGGCCGCCGAAGTGCCTAAAATTGGTCCCCGGATAAAAGCGGCCTTGGAAGCAGCGGTTAAATTTGGCTTGCAACAAAATGCTTTCCGGCAACAAGGTGATTTCTTATGGCTTACCTCTATGGCCCAGCCGCAACCCCGGGACCGGAGCCAATTGCCCGCCTCGGCCCGGGACCTGGATTTAATTGCGCCGGAAGAAATTAAGCTGATTATTCAAAAAGTAATTACCGAATCGTACGGCATTACTGCCGAAGACATTGCCCCCGCCACTAGTAAGCTCTTAGGTTTTCCCCGGCTCACCGACGAGTTGCGGGAACAAATAGATTTGTTGGTGGAAGACTTACTCCGGACCGGCACTTTCATTCGCCAGGAGGGGCATATTGTACAGTCCCGCCGGTAAACAAATTAGGTTAAAAAATTTAAAAAATGACCACCGGTAACAATTATGGCGCGGAAGTTACTTCCGTGACTTTCCGCATAAAACCAGAAAAGAAATCTGCATTCAGGAAAGGATTGCAAGTAAGACCCGGAAGTAACTTCCGCGCCATAGTATCGCCAATAAGAAAACTGAGCAGCAGAAATTTAAAAAATGACTAACGGGAACATATTAATCATCGACGACGAAGACAAACTGCGTGGTTTGCTGGCCCGCATTATTGGCCTGGAGGGCTACCAGGTTTTTGAAGCGCCCACCGGCAAAGCTGGTTTGCGGCTACTCGAAAAAGAACCAATTCAACTGGTGCTCAGTGATGTAAAACTACCGGATAGCAACGGCATAGAACTTACTGCTAAAATAAAAACGCTTTACCCGGCCGTAGAAATTATTGTGCTTACCGCCTACGGCACTATCTCGGATGGCGTAACGGCCATGAAAAACGGCGCCTTTGATTATTTAATCAAAGGCGATGACAACGATAAAATTATTCCGCTGGTAAGCCGGGCCATGGAAAAAGCCGCTTTGCAGCAACGCGTGCTGGAACTGGAAAAGCAGGTTAGTAAACAGTACAGTTTCGATACCATTCTGGGGCATTCAACCGCGATTAAACAAGCCAAAGATCTGGCCGACCGGGTAGCGCCCACCGATTCTACGGTTTTACTGGAAGGCGAAACCGGGTCGGGGAAAGAATTATTTGCGCAAGCCATTCATGGGGGTAGCAGCCGCAATACCAAACCTTTTGTGGCCGTTAATTGCAGCGCTTTCCCGAAAGATTTACTCGAATCTGAGATATTTGGCTACCGCAAAGGTGCTTTTTCCGGCGCCCTCACCGATAAAAAAGGCTTGTTTGAAGAAGCTAACGGCGGCACTTTATTTTTAGACGAAATTGGCGAATTGCCCCTGGAACTACAGGCGAAGTTTCTGCGGGTGCTGGAATCCCAGACTTTTACCAAACTCGGCGACACCAAACCGGTGCAGGTAAATGTCCGTATGGTGGCGGCCACCAACCGGAATTTGCAACAAGAAGCCGCAGCGGGGCATTTCCGCCTTGATTTATATTACCGCTTGTCCAGTTTTAAAATTACGGTTCCCCCGCTCCGCGTCCGGAAAACGGATATTCCCGAAATCGCTACTTTTTTTATGCACCGCTACGCCGCTAAATTAACCCGGCGGATAAATAAAATGGATGCCGCCTTCGTGCAAAAGCTGCAGGAATACGCCTGGCAGGGCAACATTCGCGAATTAAAAAACGTGATAGAACGCGCCGTTATCCTGGCCGATAGCGACACGTTAACGTTGCCCTTGTTGCCCCCGGAGTTTCAGCAATACACTCCTTTACCCGCCGCGGAGCTAAGCGAAACCGCTCTGAGCACCATGGAACGCAACCATATTTTTAAAATTTTGCAGCAGACGCAGGGCAATAAAACCGAAACGGCCCGCTTGCTGCACATTGGTTTAACCACACTTTACCGGAAAATTCAGGAGTATAACTTGTAGCCCGGCGGTTTTTTTAAATTTTAATTTATTCCTTGCGCGAAAATAAGCGGGCTGTTTTGGTAAGCTTATTTTCATTTTAGTAAGTTTGAAAATTAAAAAGAAAAGCTGTTCGGTATTTAACCCGGGGAATTTATACCCGCCTCTGATCGGCGAACTTTCATTTATTTTACAAAAAGCATGTTAACCGTAGAAAAAATTGGTGGCACCAGTATGAGTGCCCTGGATAAAGTTTTAGAAAACATTATTTATCATGGCCGAACCGGCGGTGACTTATATAACCGGGTTTTTGTAGTGTCGGCTTTTGCAGGCGTTACCAATTTACTGCTCGAAAATAAAAAAACCGGCGAACCGGGCGTGTACCACCACATTGTGGGCCACAAAGATTTTCACCAATCGCTGAGCCTGGTTTCTGAAAAATTACAGGAAATCAACAAAAGTTACGAACCTTTGGGCTTGAACGTAGAAGTAGCCAATACTTTCATCCGGCAGCGCCTGCACGAAGCCCAGCAATTCTTGGAAAATCTGGTGAATGTTTTGGCCTCTGGTTACGTAAGCGCCGGCAGCATTTTACAAGCCGCCCGCGAAATTTTAGCCTCCATCGGCGAAGCGCATTCGGCTTTTAACTTTGTAAATATATTACAGAACCAGGGCGTGCACGCCACCTTGGTAGATTTAAGCGGTTTCCACGACCACGAGCCGTATACCATCGATCAACGGATCGCGCATTCGCTGCAAGGCATTGATTTTGAAAATACCATTACGGTGGTTACGGGCTACACCAAAGGTACCGAAGGCATTATGCGGGAGTTCGACCGGGGCTATTCCGAAGTTACTTTTTGCAAAGTAGCCGTGGCCTTAAAACCCCAGGAAGCCATTATCCACAAAGAATACCATTTATCGTCCGCCGATCCGGCATTAGTTGGTTTAGAGAACTGCGTACCCGTGGTAAATACCAATTACGATGTAGCCGACCAGTTAGCCGACGTGGGCATGGAAGCCATTCACCCGAAGGCCAGCAAACCGCTGGAAATAAGCGGCATTAACCTGCGGATTAAAAACACCTTCGAACCCGATCATCCCGGCACCTTAATTACCCGCGATTACGTGTGGCCCAACAAGCGCGTAGAAGTAATTACCGGCACCGATAAGGTAATTATTCTGGATATCTACGATCCTTTAATGGTAGGCACCGTGGGTTCCGATTTCGCAGTAATGCAGGCGTTTCACCAGTTTAATATCAGCTATATTTTTAAAGCCACCAGCGCTAACAGCATTTCCATGGTTATCTGGGCAAAAGATTATAAAGCCGATTTGGTACAAGCCCTGGAAAAGCAGTTTCAGGAAGTTACCGTGGAGGAAGTAGCCATTGTGTGCATGATCGGCTCCAACATCGACCAGCCCGGTGTTTTAGCCAAAGCCGCCGGTGCTTTAGCCGAACACCGCATTAATATTAAAAGCGCCGGCTTTTCGCTCCGCAAAGTAAACGTGCAATTTGTAGTGGCCCGCGAAGATTTTAAAGCCGCGGTGGTGGCTTTAAATAAAACCATGTTCTTCTAGTATTATTTTTAAATTTTTAATAAGCCCGGCTGGTTCGTAAACTTTCCGGGTTTTTTTTTAAATTTTTTCAATGCTGCCAGTTAGTTTTTCTAGTTTTACCGATTTAAAATTAGATGAAAGCATGGCCATTGCTTTTCTTCCGCTAATTGCTCCTACTCCTGAATTGGCTTTTGCTTTACTTATTGTTACTTTAACCTGTAAACAAATCCGAAGCTTATTTTCATGAGAAATATTTACTCACTGCTACTAGGAGCGCTCTTAGCTTTGCCGGCCGTAGCGCAGCAAACCGCTTTAACCAATCAAGTAGACCAGGCCGCTGATAAAGTAGAACAAAAAGTAATTACCTGGCGCCGCGACTTTCACCAGAATCCGGAATTAGGCAACAACGAAAAAAGAACGGCCGCTATCGTGGCCAAGCATTTAAAAGCGTTGGGCATAGAAGTAAAAACCGGCATAGCTAAAACCGGCGTAGTAGGTATCTTAAAAGGCGGCAAACCCGGACCCGTAATAGCTCTGCGCGCCGATATGGATGCTTTACCCGTAACCGAACGCGTACCGCTACCTTTTGCTTCGAAAGTAAAATCTACTTACAACGGACAACCGGTGGGTGTGATGCACGCCTGCGGTCACGACTCGCACGTCGCTATTTTAATGGGCGTGGCCGAAGTACTGGCGGGTATGAAAAACGAGCTAAGCGGAACCGTTAAATTTATCTTTCAACCGGCCGAAGAAGGTGCGCCTTTCGGCGAAGAAGGCGGCGCCGAATTAATGGTAAAAGAAGGCGTATTGGAGAACCCGAAAGTAGACGTGGCTTTTGGCCTGCACATAAACTCGCAAACCGAAGTAGGCAAAATTACTTACCGGCCGGGCGGCACCATGGCCAGCGTCAACGACATGAAAATAACCGTGAAAGGCAAGCAAGCCCACGGCGCTTATCCCTGGTCCGCCATCGACCCGATTGTGGTATCGGCGCAGATTATCAATAATTTACAAACCATTGTCAGCCGCAATTTAAACGTTACCGAGAACCCGGGCATTGTTACCATTGGCACCATTCAGGGCGGCAACCGCTCGAATATCATTCCGGAGCAGGTAGAAATGACGGGTACGTTGCGCGCTTTAAGCGCCGACGACGAAAAAATGCTGATCTCCCGCGTAAAGCAAATAGCTACCAAAACCGCCGAAAGCGCCGGCGCTACCGCCGAAGTACAAATTCCGCTGAGCATCCGGTACCCGGTAACGTTTAACAATCTGGCTTTAACCGAAAAAATGCTGCCCACTTTGCAGCGCACCGCTGGTCCGGAAAATATTGAATTGCGCCCGGCAGTAACCGGCGGCGAAGATTTTTCTTTTTTCCAGGAGAAAGTACCCGGTTTATTTATTTTTCTGGGCGGCATGCCCAAAGGTAAAAACCGCCTGGAAGCGCCCTCGCACCACACTCCGGATTTTTTCATCGACGAAAGCGGCTTTAAACTGGGCGTAAAAGCGATGTGTAATTTGGTGCTGGATTACCCGCAACTCAAGCCAACTAATCCTTAAATTTATCTCTCATCCAGAACGTCGAGCCTTAATCGCTAGAGCTATTATTTAACGCAAAATTTTAAATTTTTCTCTTTCCAGCCGTATGATTTCCTTTGCGCAGGTTCGGATTGCCCGTCCCACGAATCAACTCACCAAAGTTATTCCGTTTTATACCGAAGGCTTAGGCCTACCCCAGTTAAGCTCCTTTACCGACCATGCCGGGTACAGCGGCGTTATGGTGGGTTTACCAGGCCGGGAGTATCACCTGGAGTTCACACAGCACGAAGCCGGTTCTCCTGGCGCCGCTCCTACCAAAGACAACTTACTCGTATTGTATATTCCTGATCCAACAGAGTTCAGCAAGGCTGTAGTGCGCCTACAAAATTTAGGTTATTTCCCGGTTTCTCCCGAGAACCCTTACTGGCAAGATAAATCGTTTACCTTCGAAGATCCCGATGGGTGGCGGGTAGTCTTGTTCCGCGGTACCTGGGGCGAGGTTGAATAATTTTAAAAAATTGAAATTTCTGACGGTCAGGTTAGTTACTTATCGCTATTCTTTTATCAAACCAAAAACCAGGGATAATCCTATAAAGAGCTCATCTCGGCCCACAAGCGGTCAAACTCTTCGCAGAAACCTTCTACAATTGGTTTAGCCGAGGTTATGACAATATTTTCATGATTGTACAGGGCCGCGCTGCGGGTCCAGTTGTACGAGCCGGTTACTACCACCGTGTTATCTAAAATTGCAAATTTATGATGCATGTGGTTTGATGTATGATCTACCCGCACCGGAATGCCCGCTTGCGCTAATTGCCGGATATCGGAGCCCTGGTCATACAGTTTTTCGTTGTCTGTTACAATTTTTACTTTAACCCCATTGCGATGCGCTTGTAAAATAGCGTGGGTAATCCGGTCGTCGCTAATGGTAAATACACAAATTTTCAGCGAAGTACGAGCTACTTCTATTTGCGCCAGTATGGCGTTTAAGCAGTCCGTTCCCGGACTAAAATAAACTGCCTGCGTTACTTTCTCGGATTTACTAAATAGTGCCATGTATCCAGATGTGTTTTTAATGCGGGATTTCTGTAAACCTTAATCTTTGATTTAAACCCTTTTTACTTCTGATTAGCTGATTGAAGCTGATCGCTCCGCCTTCTTTTTTAAATATTAAGTAAAAACTAGAGAACTAATTTCTATTTATATTATATAATTAATATATTTACAATTACTTATATAAATATTGACCAAATGCCGTCCGGAAGTGTACGCAGTTTGATGGTTTTGGCTTTAGTGCCCGAATAATACAGAAATCCACTAATGAAAATACTACCGATTTGTTAAAAAACTCAGCTATTTACTAGAATATATCATAGAGGAATTTCACAAGACGGTAAAAACCTAGCATTAACCTAAAACCTGAACCTAATTAGCGGTTACTATCCGTTACGGCTAATTTTTATTATTCCGTTTATGTCTTCTTTCAGATACATTATTTGTAAGCCCTGCGAACCCGAGGCGATGGAACTCACCCCCATCGAACGCAAAGACTATTTTTATATTTTTAATGAAGTACCCTGGCTCAAACTCCTGAACGAAGTAAATGTAGCCGAAACAAAAGGAGATAAAATTTACTTTTCGCCTTCTCTGGAAATTGAAAATATTTATAACAAACATGGCGTAAGTATTTCTATTGTAGGCGATATAGATGATTATGAGTTTTATATCTTCTACAAACGTCCGGAAATTAAAAAATACTTTTTCGGGCTTTTTCAAAAGTTGAACGAAAAATATTTTACCGGCCGCACCAATCAGACCAAACACGATGCGCTATTAGCCATTAAAGCTTTGCTCGATAATAATCTGGAATTGCTTAGAACCAAATGGGGCTAACTTTATCGGATTTCATACCAAAAACCTTACTGGATCAGATAAGCAAGAAAGTGTTGGATATCTCGCAAGAGTAAAAATTTAAAATTTTGCTATTTCGGAAGGTATGAGCAGCTTAGAAACTACCCCCAGCTTGTCCCATTACCAGGATGTGGGTGCGTTGCGCTTCTTTCACATTCGCGTTAAACGCGATGCGCCGGTAATTAATAACATCCACGATGGTACCGATAAAGCAGAGTCCGGCGGTAAAAAAGTACAGAATACCCAACCCGATATCACCCACTACAAACCGCTGAATACCGGCAAACCCAATAAAGCCAAGCAAAGAAGTAAACAGAATGATTTCGGGTCTTTTCCGGCGTAAGCGGTAAATATCCGTAAACTGCTGGGCTTGCTGCTCGTTAAAATTTTGAAAAAAGCCTTGCACAAAAGCCATTTCGTCGGCTTCCAGTTCGGGTAAATAGTTTAAGACGTTGGCCATAGGTTTTGTGTTATTGGTTGCTCGTTGTTCGACTAATAAAATTCTGTCAGTAAGATTAGTATTCTTATTAAAATAGAAAACTTATCTCGCCGAAGTATTTACGTAACTATCCTTTTATAGAAAAACCGAACTACCTGTTTTTTACTATACGCTTCATGCTCCATCCCATTTTCGCAATGCTAAATTACAATTCCTGTAGAGCATTTTAGAATAATTGGGAAAAGTACCGGAAACGCCATCATCAATCAACGGATTATTCCGCCTAAAAACAAGTCAATAATTTAAAAATTACAGCCTCCCTGCACGAACCTACAACTTAAACCGCACGCTTACCTGCACGTTTTCGGGTTGCGGCTGGCCTTGCATAACGGTAGGTTGCCAGGCCGGACCTTCTTTAATTACCCGGATAGCCTCGGCATCGCAGGTGGGGTTCAAACTTTTTAAAATTTTAAAATTTGTTAATGCTCCTTGTTCGGTTACCGTAAATCCTACCTCTACCCGGCCTTCCTGTTTTTGCTGCCGCGCTTCGACGGGGTACCGCAAATTTTCGCGAATGTATTGGTTGAAGGCTTGGCGGCCCGGCTGGGGTTTGGCCCGGGTAACTTCTACGGTACCATCTTTGGCTGCGCCGTAACCCACTACTGCCACTTCCTGCAAACTACGTTGATCTTCTTTCAACTGGACCGCCAGCGGAATATTCGCATTAATTTTTTGTTCCTGCGTTTCGTAGCCAATGTAATTAAAAGTTAGCGCCTCTTTTCCGGGCGGTACATTTAAAATAAACTTTCCGGCAGCATCGGTGGTAGTGCCCGTAGTCGTACCATTAACAATTACGTTGGCTCCTGCCAGAGGCTCGCCGCTGGTATCAGTAACTTTACCCATAACGGTCCGGCCGGTAAAAGCATTGGTTTGCTGCATCGATATATCCATCTTCTTTCGGGCTAACGAAGAAGCTACTTTGTTGAACGCTCCTTGCAAATCTACGGAACCGGATACCTTGTTCGGCGACTCCGAATTAGTGAATCCTATTCGTGGCGTATCTTCGGCTTTCACCGCGAAAGCATCCAGCACTACGGCGGAGTCAATCGGGAAAGTTAGTTCCTGCGGTTTATCGGCCGCAGGAGTTATTTGTTTAGCTGGCTTAGTTGTTTTAGTTTTAGCTTGAGCAATGACTTCGGTTTTCGGAATTACCATTGGCTTTATTGCTACCTGCGGTTCAGGTTCGATGGGTTTAATTACCGGGGTTTCCACTGGCTCCGGAATAGTAACAACTGGGTTTGGTTTATTTTGCGCAATACTACTTTTTTCAGAAACCGGCGATTGATCTGATTGCTGTAAATACCGGAGAAGACCGGCGCTTATTACCAGAATTACAATGGCCGCCGCTGCTCGCATTAAAGGCACATACATGGGTCGCACTTTCTTTTGCTGTCCCGATTCTATTCTTTTTTTAATTTTTTGATTAATCTGGATAACCGCGGCCTGGGTTTGGGCCCGGTTACTAACCGCCATGCCGGCCAGAATATCAGAACATAGCTCACAATCCAACAAGTGTTTTTCTACCTGATGCCGGCTGCGCGCGGGTAATTCTTCGTCCTGCTGATACAGCCGCAACTGCTCCAGCGAAGGATGTCCATCGTCGGGCAAAAGCCATTTAGAAGTATCAGGTTGCATCATGGTGTTTTTCCACGTAAATTTTTAAATTTCGGCGTCCGTTCTGGATATAACTGCGTACCCGGTTTACCTCGTAGCCGGTTTGCTCGGCAATTTGGCCGTAACTTTTTTCCTGCAGGTAAAACAACTCCAGGCAAAAGCGTTGTTCCGGGGGCAATCCATCTAGGGCTCTTTCCAGCAATTGCCAGTCTTGTTCTAAAGCTTCGGCTTCGCCGTTGCTATGATGCAAACCATCGCTGAATTGCACATGCAAATTAGTTTCGGCATCTAAAGAAATAGTAGGTTTACTCTTTTGCGCCCGCAACTGCATTAAACAATAGTTTTTAGCGGTAACGTGCAGCCAGCTTTTAAAATTAGAAATCTGGTGTTTCTTTAACGATTGTATTAATTGTTCAAATACCTGCATGGTGGCATCTTTGCTGGTATCCTCGTCGGGCAGATATTTCCGGCAAACCAAATAAACCATATCGGTATACCGCTCAAACAATTCTCCTAGGTGCGCCATATCACCCGTTTCCTGGTAGCGTTGTACCAGTTCTAAATCGGTGGGTGGCTGGGGAGTTTTAGAGAATAATTTGAGGAACATGTATCGCCATGTAAAACTTACCTAAATAAAAGAATTTATTTTGGAAAATACGAGTTGACGTGTGTAAATCCGGAAGCGGGCACATCATGGAAGAAATGTAACCCCCACTGCCATGAAAAACTATTGCTCCCTGCTCGCCCTTTTCTTTTTGCTTACCGCTTTCTCTCATTTGGGCCTGGCCCGAACCATTGCCGGACAAGTGACGGATGCCGCTACGAATCAACCGTTACCCGGAGTTGCTGTTCAGGCAAAAGGCACTTCGCTGAATACAGTTACCGATACCTCCGGAAATTTTAAATTAAAAGTACCCGACACCACTCAAACCTTAACTTTTAGTTTTATTGGCTATACTTCCCAGGAAGTAAAACTACATGCTTCCGGTAATATACAAGTAGCTTTAAAACCGGATAACCATGCTTTGCAGGAAGTAGTGGTAACGGGCTATAACAACACACAAAGATTAGCCGGCAAAGTGGCCGGGGTGGTAAGTGGCGTTAGAATAGGAGGAAACGTTTCCCGTGAAACCCGGATGAGTGCACCAAGAGATTATTACCCGCGGGCGCCGTTTAATACCGAAGAATACGACCGGATAGAAGATAATAATTTCCTGGCAGCAAAGCGCCATCCGCTTTCTACGTTTTCTATTGATGTAGACGCGGCTTCGTACAGCAACGTGCGCCGTTTTTTAAATAATGGCCAGAAGCCACCTAAAGATGCCGTGCGCATCGAAGAAATGGTAAATTATTTTAAATACGATTACCCGCAGCCTAAAGCCGAAGATCCTTTTGCCGTAATTACTGAATTAGCTGCTTGCCCCTGGAACCCCGATAACCAATTGCTACACATTGCTTTGCAAGGAAAAAATATTGCTACCGATAATTTACCGCCCGCAAACCTGGTTTTCCTGATTGATGTGTCGGGCTCGATGGATTCGCCGGATAAACTGCCTTTGGTAATTGCGGGTTTTAAATTACTGATTAACCAACTGCGCCCGCAGGATAAAGTTGCCATTACGGTTTACGCCGGATCGGCGGGTTTGGTGCTGCCCCCAACTGCGGGTAACCAAAAAGAAGTAATTCTGGCTGCCCTGGATAAACTGCAAGCGGGCGGCTCCACGGCGGGCGGCGAAGGCATTAAGCTGGCCTATAACGTGGCGCAGGAACATTTTTTAAAAAATAACAACAACCGGGTTATTCTGGCTACCGACGGCGACTTTAACGTGGGCGTATCCAGCACCTCGGAACTGGAACGGCTCATCGAAGAAAAACGGGAAAGCGGCGTATTTTTAACGGTACTGGGTTTTGGCACCGGCAACATTAAAGACAGCCGTATGGAAAAACTGGCTGACAAAGGCAACGGCAACTACGCCTACGTGGATAATATTCAGGAAGCCAAAAAAGTATTTGTAAACGAGTTTGGTGGCACTTTATTCACCATTACCAAAGACGTAAAATTGCAACTCGAGTTTAACCCCACGCACGTGAAAGCTTACCGTTTAATTGGTTACGAAAACCGCCAGCTAGCCGACGAAGATTTTAAAAATGACAAAAAAGACGCGGGTGATTTAGGAGCGGGCCACACGGTAACGGCCTTATACGAGATTGTGCCGGCCAATAGCAAAAAGAACGTACCCGAAGCGGATGCGCTCAAATATCAGTCCGTTAAAAACACCGATAAAAATAACTTCAACGGCGAACTGCTCACTTTAAAGTTGCGCTACAAAACGCCCACGGGCAATACCAGTAAATTACTCGAGCACGTCGTAACCCCTACGCCAACCGCCAATCCTTCGGAGAACTTGCGTTTCGCAGCAGCCGTAGCCGAATTTGGCATGTTGCTCCGCGCTTCCGAACACAAAGGCCAAGCTACTTACGCCGGCGTACTTCATCTGGCTGAAAATGCCAAAGGAACCGATGCCGAAGGTTACCGCGCCGAATTCGTCCGTTTAGTAAAAACTACGCAGCTGCTGGACAGTCCGGTAACGGAAGTTAAAGGTAAACCCGAGAAAGATTGAGTTTGCCGATTGGCCCCAACACCGGGACTTGGTTTCTGTCTCCCGATGTCGGGGCTATCTAGCTTGAGACTGCATGTTTTGCCTCGTGGGCTTTGTTGACCCCTCCCCCTGCGGGACCTCCCCTAAAAACAGGGGAGGAGATGCTGCTATTGCTTCTTCCTTTCCTCGCTCTGCTGTAGAATGCTGCGCCCTGGAATCTTAGGAGGCACTCCTGAGCTAAACGGGTGTCTATGATTTTAGCTTTGGCTTATTTGTTTATTGATGGATTCTGATGGTGTTGTTGAGGCGGAATGCAGAAATTTTTAAATTTTAGTTGTTCTCTACGTAATTTCAACCACCCCTAACCCCTCCTTATCTAAGGCGGGGAGCTTTCTTTTTAATTATCATTTACCGGAGGCCAGTTACTATACTTTGTCTTGAAATTAATCCTACCCCCTACCCCCTCCAAAGGGCGACTTTTTATTACGATGGAAAGGATGATTAGAGAGTATTACTAATTGAAAGTGATTTGCTGCGTAGCGAAATAGGTTCCTTCTGAATGACAGCGTGGACAGATATTTTTTAAAATTTAAATTTTTGCCAGTATGCCATGCAACAAATAGTCTGAGCCAAGTGCAAGAGTTGACGCTAAACTGTTCTGTTGTTCCGCGAGTTTTTAGCGTCTTGATTTTCGTTGGTTCTTTTTGTATCAAGACAAAAAGAACAGAACCTCAGCAATGAAACAACTTCACTCCGAAATTAAAACTACAGCCGTAGCTATGCGAACGAGAATCAGCTAGAAACCAAAGCAATATCCGACGCTATGCGAACAAGAATAACATTTTGAGTTGCAGAAGGCCTAATTCTATTTACTTCGGAAAATCGCTGGCATCTAAACGGGGGATAATTTTCAAAGCATTTTTGTAATACAACTTCTTCAGCACTTCATCTGGTAGGTTTAAACCATACATTTTCCAGAAAGCGTGGCGTTTGCGGTAGTAATCGAAGTATTCGTCGTCGGTTTCAAGTACCCGGAAGTAGGTGTAATATTCCGTAGGGGCGTAAATATCTTTGCCGAACAAAACGCGATCCTGGTATTTAATAAACCACTCGCGGGCAAAACGGGGTTGCCGGCCTATTTCCGCGAGTACCGCCCCAATTTCGGTATACATGTTCGGGAGCTTATCCATGAGCTTACCTAACCGCGCTAAATCACCCCCAAGCCAGCCCAGGTGCGCGTTGATAAAGATGGTTTTGGGATTGTTCGCAAACATGTTGTGCTGTTCCTGCATTACTTTTTCCCAACTGGGATATTCGCTACTGGGGCGAGCCCGGTTCGGGAATTGTTTGAGCTCCAGCCAGCGCTCGTTATTTTTATCAATCGGGTCGAAAAAGGAACGCGGCTCCCCGGTATGGATCAGTACGGGAATTTTTAGTTCAGCACATTTTTGCCAAATAGGGTTCAACCGGGGATCATCAGTAGGAATTCTTTTACCGTTTTTATCTTTCACCGTCATGCCCAAATTTTTAAAAATTTTTAATCCTTGCGCCCCGTTTTTCACGTCTTGTTCTAATTGGGCCGCAGCTTTCCGGCCAAAATCCGGATCATCAATTTTATCGAAATCCACGTTGGCAAACACTACGAAGCGGTTCGGATAGCTGCCTTTTAAATTAGCTACACCGCTTTTTAATTCGCTGCCGCTGCCTCCGCTTAAATTGATCATGGTGCGCATATTTAAAGCATCCATCTCCTTAACCATCTTGTCCATGGCCGCTTTGCTCATATTGGAGTTTTGGTGACTGTGGATGTCAATAAACGGATACTTGGCTTTGGTTACTGGATGTTCCGGTACTACCAAGGTTGATTTGGGCTCATATTCCTCGAAGCTCATTTCCTGTGCTTGGGCACTTGGTAAAATAAAAGGCAAAAGTGTTCCGACTATTCCAGCTAGGGTTAGAAGCAGTTGATTGTTGCGGGTCATACGGTATTTAGAGTATTGGCTAAATATAAGGAAGAGTAGTTGATTTTTCTTTCTGAACCCACTTGGCAGAGTCTCATTTTTGCTATTACTTTCTAATTCCGCTAAGGCCTCATTGACCCCTCCCCCTGCGGGACCTCCCCTAAAAACAGGGGAGGAGATGCTGCTATTACTTTTTTCTTTCCTCGCTCCGCTGCGGAATGTGGCTACGCCACACCGAATCGCTAAAAGGCCCTCAAAACAAAAACTGGCATTGTTCTATTTTACAAGCATTCGCTTCTTGGTTGAGGCAGGTTGGTAAATCAAGCAGGTGAAATGTAAACCACCCCTGCCCCTCCTTATCCAAGGAGGGGAGCTCTGAAATACCGTTTTTAACTAACTTAGGCCTACATATCGACAATTAAATTGCAGTTAAATAGCCTGAAAAACCTACGTGATAATTGCAACCACTCTCTTGTGCTGATACTCTCAACCAAGAAAAGCAATAGCTAAAAGCAACATCACCAGTTTGGCTATTGAGTGCCTTGTAGACTTCCGGTGCCGAGGAACGAGGCATTCCGCAATGGTGCGAGGAAAGGAATAAAAAGTAGTAGCCACATCTCCTCCCCTGTTTTTAGGGGAGGTGCCGCAGGCGGAGGGGTTTACCTCCGGCCATGAGGCCACCAAGCTAATAGAAAGTAATTGCTCTAATGAGACTATGCCAAGTCAGTTCAAAAAAGAACAAAACAAAAAAGGCTACCCAAAGGCAGCCTTTCAAAATTCTTAAAATTTAAAAAATTATTCCGTTACAGCAGCAGTTTCTGCTACAGTTGCAGGTGCTTCTACCGGAATAACCGATACAAACGAACGGTCTTTACGACCTTTTTTAAATTCTACTTTACCATCGGTTAAAGCAAATAAGGTATGGTCTTTCCCAATACCAACATTTAAACCTGGGTGATGCGCGGTACCGCGCTGACGCACGATAATGTTACCAGCGATAATAGACTGGCCACCGTAAATTTTTACACCCAGTCGTTTGCTATGCGACTCGCGACCGTTGTTCGACGAGCCTGCTCCTTTTTTGTGTGCCATTTTCTTTTATTTTTTACTTTAGGCTAAGCCCAAAATTGTTCTTAATTGATTTACTTGTAAAATACCTGCTCTTTATAATTAAGCAATGCTTTCGATTAATACTTTCGTATAATCCTGGCGGTGACCATTTTTCTTTTTGTAACCTTTACGGCGTTTTTTCTTGAAGATAATAACTTTATCTCCTTTAACATGGCCAAGTATTTTACCGGTAACTTTAATGTTGTCCACAAACGGCGCACCTACGTTAATAGTGCCATTGTCTTCGGTTAATAATACATTGGCGAACTCTACGGCGTCACCCTCATTGCCGGAAAGCTTGTTGGTATAGACGAATTTACCGCCTTCTACCTTGGTCTGACGACCTGCGATATCAACTATTGCGTACATGAAGCTTACTTTTTTGGTTTTATAATTAGGGGCAAAGGTAATATTTGTTGCCGTAATTACCAAATATGCCCAATTTTAATTTTAAGGCCTCTTCTTATATTTATCGCATTCATTCCCAACTAATTAACCCTAATTTCATGCCTCTTTCAAAACCTCCTGTGCATAAATTGGTTTATTTATCAACATTTGGGCGGGCATAATTTGTGGAGAATAAAGGTATAATTTGTGGAGAAATAAATAGTTCCGAGAGGTATATCCGAAGCCTTCTTCCGTATATTTGAATCAGATTCACCTTTAGAAAAGAGTAGCGGCAAGTACATACCGGTTATCCCGCTGGTTTCAGAGTGATTCGTAATTACCATTTTTCGTTTACTTTTTAATTAGTATCTATGGAGCCTTTATTGCAAGAGAACCCGAATAGATTTGTCCTATTCCCAATTCAGAACGACGCCGTATGGCAAATGTACAAGAAAGCCGAAGCCAGCTTTTGGACAGCCGAAGAGATTGACTTATCGGCGGATAATAAAGACTGGGAGCGCATGAATGATGGCGAACGGCACTTTATCTCGCACGTGTTAGCTTTCTTTGCGGCCTCCGATGGCATCGTGAACGAGAATCTGGCCATAAACTTTATGCAGGAGGTGCAGTTGCCCGAAGCCCGCTGTTTTTATGGTTTCCAGATTATGATGGAAAATATACACTCCGAAACGTATTCCCTGTTGATTGACACCTACATTAAGAATCCGGAAGAAAAAGACCGCTTATTTAACGCCCTGGAAACCGTAGATTGCGTGAAGAAAAAAGGCGAGTGGGCTTTAAAATGGATTAATTCCGAAAACTTTACCGATCGTTTAATTGCTTTTGCCGCCGTGGAAGGCATCTTTTTCTCAGGTTCCTTCTGCTCTATTTTCTGGCTCAAAAAACGGGGCCTGATGCCCGGTTTAACGTTTTCGAACGAATTAATTTCCCGCGATGAAGGATTGCACTGTGATTTTGCCTGCTTGCTGTACTCCATGCTGCAAAACCCGCTTCCCGAAGAACGCGTACAAACCATCATCCGCGATGCGGTGTCGATTGAACAAGAATTTGTGACCGACGCATTGCCCGTAGCCCTGATAGGAATGAACGCCAAACTGATGAGCCAGTACATCGAATTTGTAGCCGACCGGCTACTCGTAGCGTTGGGCTGTTCTAAAATCTATAATGCCACTAATCCTTTCGATTTCATGGAAATGATTTCGTTACAGGGAAAAACAAACTTCTTCGAAAAACGCGTTGCCGAATATCAAAAATCGGGCGTAATGAGTGAGCGGGTAGATAACGCTTTCTCGCTCGACGAAGATTTTTAATCAAAAACGAACGAATGAGGAAACCGGAAAAAATAGCGAATTATCTTCCAAAACTTTCCGGCCTCTTCGTCTCCCTTAAAATTCAGATAAATATTTATCAAACCTCGTCCGAAGGAGCACTCCGCAATCGGGCTATTACCGGGCGTTTTGCGCCTGGCCGGAACCCTTTAACCTATATTTTTACAGACTATGTTAGTTATAAAAAGAGACGGCCGGCGCGAGTCCGTCAAGTTCGATAAAATTACGGCCCGCATAGAGAAGCTCTGCTACGGCCTGAACATGATTTATGTATCGCCGATTGAGGTGGCTAAAAAGGTAATTGATGGGATTTACGATGGCGTAACCACCGTAGAACTCGATAACCTGGCCGCCGAAATTTCGGCGTCGCTCACCACCAAGCACCCGGACTACGCTATTCTGGCGGCCCGGATTGCGATCTCGAATTTGCACAAGGTTACGGCTAAGTCGTTCAGCAGCACCATGAAACGGCTGTATACCTACGAGGACCCGAAAACCGGTGAAAACGCTTCTTTGATTGCCAAAGACGTGTACGAAATTATCCGGAAGAATGCGGCCTTGCTCGACTCTAGCATTATCTACGACCGCGATTACAACTATGATTACTTCGGCTATAAAACCCTGGAGCGTTCGTACTTGCTGCGCATTGATGGCAAAATTGTAGAGCGTCCGCAACACATGCTCATGCGGGTAGCCATTGGTATTCACAAAAACGACATTGATTCGGCGCTGGAAACCTATACCCTGATGTCGGAGAAATGGTTTACCCACGCTACACCTACCTTGTTTAACGCGGGTTCGCCGAAACCGCAGTTATCGAGCTGCTTCCTGCTGACCATGAAAGAAGACAGTATTCCGGGCATTTACGATACCCTGAAAAACTGCGCCATGATTTCGCAGAGCGCCGGTGGTATTGGCTTAAGCGCGCACAACATCCGGGCAACGGGTTCTTATATTAAAGGTACTAATGGTACTTCTAATGGTTTGGTACCGATGCTGAAAGTATTTAACGATACCGCCCGTTACGTTGACCAGGGCGGTGGAAAACGCAAAGGTGCTTTCGCGATTTACTTAGAGCCGTGGCACGCCGATGTGTTCGAGTTCCTGGATATGCGCAAGAACCACGGGAAAGAAGAAATGCGCGCCCGTGACTTGTTCTATGCCCTCTGGATTCCGGATTTGTTTATGAAGCGCGTAGAAAGCAACGGCGACTGGAGTTTGTTCTGCCCGAACGAAGCCCCTGGCCTACCCGATTGCTACGGTAAAGAATTTGAGCGTTTGTACGAGAAATACGAAAAAGAAGGCCGTGCCCGCAAAACCATTAAGGCCCAGGAACTTTGGTTCGCTATCTTGGAAAGCCAGACCGAAACCGGTACGCCGTACATGTTGTTTAAAGATCACGCCAATAGCAAGTCGAACCAGCAAAATTTAGGTACTATTAAGTCGAGTAACTTATGTACCGAAATTATTGAATATACTTCGCCGGACGAAATTGCCGTATGTAACCTGGCTTCTTTGGCTTTGCCGCGCTACGTAAAAGAAGAGAACGGCCGGAAAACTTTCGACCACGATAAGTTATATGAGGTAACCTACCACGTTACCAAAAACCTGAACAAGGTAATTGATATTAACTACTACCCGGTTCCGGAAGCGAAAAACTCGAACATGCGCCACCGGCCGATCGGTTTGGGTATTCAAGGCTTAGCCGATACATTTATTGCCTTGCGCATGCCGTTCGAAAGCGAAGAAGCGGCCCAGTTGAACAAAGACATTTTCGAAACCATTTACTTTGCTGCCATGACGGCTTCGAAAGACTTGGCGAAGAAAGATGGTCCGTACTCTACTTTTGAGGGTTCGCCTATTTCCCGTGGTATTTTCCAGTTTGATATGTGGGGCGTTACCCCAGAATCGAAGCGTTGGGATTGGGAAGCTTTACGCAACGAAGTAGTAGAACACGGCGTGCGTAACTCTTTATTAGTAGCACCAATGCCAACCGCTTCTACCGCGCAGATATTAGGTAATAACGAAAGCTTTGAGCCGTATACTTCTAATATTTACGTACGCCGGGTGTTGAGTGGCGAGTTTATGGTGGTGAACAAGCACCTGCTGAAAGACTTAATTGGCCTGGGTATCTGGAACGACAGCATGAAAAACCAGATTATTTCGGCGAATGGTTCTATTCAGAATATCCCGAACATTCCGCAGAACATCAAAGATCTGTACAAAACGGTTTGGGAAATTAAGCAGAAAACTATTATCGACTTGAGCGCCGACCGCGGAGCCTACATTTGCCAAAGCCAAAGCCTGAACCTGCACGTTCAGAACCCGAACTTCGGTAAACTGACTTCGATGCACTTCCACGCCTGGAAACGCGGCCTGAAAACCGGTATGTATTACCTGCGTACCAAAGCCGCCGCCGATGCGATCAAGTTCACGGTAGAAAAACAAGCCGCCGAAACCCTGGAACCAATGAACGTCGCGGACCAGAACCTCAGCGACATGGCTTGCTCCCTGGATAATCCAGACGCATGCGAGGCATGTGGTAGCTAGAATATAGAATTGCTTACTTATAAAAGAACGGCCACTTATTATAGTGACCTTTCTTTTTATAAGTAAGCAATTCTATATTTTTTAAATTTATATTTAATAGCCCTCTATTTTGATATCTTGCGGAAGACCTACTCGCATAAAGTATCTTGCAAATGCCTGAGAAAGATGTTCCCTATAAGGAGGAAGTAGCCTTATCCTGTTTGGTAATGATTCTGCAAGTTTCTGTAAGGCTCCAAAATTTATTCCATATACATTTTTAAAATCAACTACTTGGTAATCATGCAAACTATCTATTTGAGCATCCTTATCAAGAAGATGATACCCTGGTAAATGTCCCTTTCTTAAATTATCCAAAACTTTTGCTAACCCTCTTTTGCTTTTTTCATCTTCTCGTAATCCTTCAACAAAAGTTTTAAGTGAATAATAGGGACATACAAGTACTATAGCAATTTTACCATTTACTAGATCACAAGATTGAGACATAATAATTGAATCAATCTGTTGGACTTCAATATCGTATTCTTCACCTTCTTCAAAGGAGGTAGGTGGAATAATTATCGGGCATTCAGGAATAAAATCTCCTTGTTGTAACTCAATATCTTTTTCAAGAACAGTATACCAAGGATAATCCATTAATCTAGATAAGGCTTAGGAACAAACTTAGATACAGATTTGACCTTTGCTTTGATTATTAACCTTTTTTTAACAGGTAAAGTAATCTCAGTATCAAAATCACGGGTATTAAAATCTATAGTAGTTTCATCTACAGCAGTTTCTGAAAAACTTATTTTGGGAAACTCATTTATAAAATGATTAGTAAAAGAAGACCGGTTAACTCTTCTATAATATTCATGAATTAATTCTGTATCAAAACTTACAATATTATTAGGATAAGAAAATGTTGTAAAGCTTTGTGAAGTAATACACTCAATTCCACTCTTGTAAGAGGGTATGGAGTTTGTATTCACTGATGGTAACTCAAGGATAACAGGCATCATACTTATTTATTTAAAAGATTCATAAAGATTACCTTTCGTCATTTCTTTAAAAATATTGCTACAAAACTCATGAGCATCGGTTAACCACTGTAAGATTCGATTAGAATCAGCTTCATATTCTGACCCACTTAATTGGGTTTGCAGAATCAATCCTTCTTCCTGCATTGCATTTTTCCCAATATTAAGTGATATAGTTAATTGCCCAAGTTCGGTGTAATAGGTTAGACCTAAACTTACAGCATTAGCTTTCTCCTGTGTTTGATGAAAACTTTGATTAAGGCTAATACTTAAATTTTTATTAATAAATTCTAATACATCATTTTCTCTTATATCTAGTTTAAAGAAATCAATATAAATCAGAGTAGGACTGAATTTTTCTGCTTTACTATATTGATAAACTTTAAAAAAAGATTCAATTAATGTTCTAGACCACTGAAAATATTCATCCCAATAATATTTCTCATCTATTGTATTTAAAGTTATAATGCCAGGACCTATTTGGAATAAAGGATAATCGTTGGATGCTCGCCTAAATTGATGAACAGGCGAATTTATTAATAGACCTAACGGTATTTCTGGAGAAGATAACTGTTTTCTTATAGGATAATCATCCTTTAATAAAGAATATAAATCTCCATGTAAATATTGATATTTAGATAAATCTTCTTGGTTAGTAACTTTCCATCTAAGTTCATAAACAACTTCTAAAAGAGGTGCATTGTTTAATTTGCTCATGGGGGTATAACGAAATTAACGATTACAAAGATATATCTTTATAATTCACCAAAATATAATATTAATATCGCACAAAAAAATAAGTCTATAATTTATTACTGCCATTACTTGCGAATAAGTACCAAACTTAATACTTGTCAATATATAGTAATAGGGAGCCACATGCCACGGAAACCGATATAGCTTTTCTAAAAAGCGAATCAGCAACAAATCCCTATTAGTCAGAGGCCGGACGATGGGCCTCACGAGCGTGGACGCTCGCGATATTAATTTTTTAAAATTTTAATTCTGCTTTGCTTAAATCTTTCTACTAAAACATTCCAACAGCTAATCTAAACCCGTATAATCCGGGATATGTCGCGGGCTTATAAAACGTACGAAGGCGGGTTGTTGTTTGTAACGCTTACCGTGGTGGGTTGGATAGATGTTTTTATCCGGCGCGAGTACTGCGATTGCCTCGTACAAAATCTACAGTATTGTCAGGAAAAGAAGGGTTTGCAACTCTACGCTTATTGCATCATGAGCAGCCATGTACACTTCATTGCTGCTGCCGAAACGGGTACCCTTAGCGATATTCTGCGGGATTTTAAAAGTTATACCGCCAAGCAAATATTGCAACTTATCCAAGGCAACCCGCAGGAAAGCCGGAAAGACTGGCTGCTTTACTTACTCCGGCATTTTGCCCGCAGGAATAATTACAACATTGAGTTCCAATTCTGGCAGCACCACAACCACCCGATAGATTTAGTTTCGAAGGAGATGGTCAGGCAAAAGGTAAATTACATTCACCAAAATCCGGTACAAGCGGGTATAATAACCGAAGAACAAGCTTTTGTTTACAGCAGCGTGAATCCCCTCAGTCCGCTTAAGATGCTTGCTCTATAAAGCAGCAAGCAACCAGGTTACTCCGCCAGACACATGAGTTGGTACGCTAATACTCCCTGTCGCCGTACGCAGTTGTGCATTACTTTGCCTGTTGGGCATAGGCTTTTATGTAAGCCTCTATGTTTGTTTTGGCTGTATCAAACAAGTTCTTTTTTTCGTTCATCGTTAACTCTTCTTCCAGCAGGGGCCGGATTTGCGTGTCAATCACTTTTTTTATTTTATCCAGATGCTCTTTTTTTCCATCGCTCCCGTGCAGGTAAACCAGCAAATACGCCCGATTGGCTAAACTAAAAAAATCATAAATATTATCGTCCGAAAAAGTTAAGCGCTGCATCTTTTCCAGAACAGGAGTAGTTAAATCAGTTGAACTCATAGAGCGAGTATATTAAGGAAGAAAGAGACAAAAGTAAAAGTACTGACATACGGCTTTAGAACATAAAGTAATAGGTTAAATTTTAAAGAATATTAGATATTTACCTTTAAAACTTAAGGCGTTTTTTAAATTTTTAGCTTTATTCTGGTATTGAGCTGGTAAATAGGAGCCCAGCAGATGCATAAAAAGCAATATTGCTTTTACTCACAGCTTTTTGCCTTTAATTTTAAAGCAAGCACCAACTTGCAAAATTCTGAATTGAAGATATAATCGAAGGTGGGAATAGTCCGACTTTTACGCTGGGTTATAAGTAATAAAAAAGGCGGGTTGCCCCGCCTTTTACTTAACGTATCTCAATTTGTTTTGCCGGTTTTACTTTGGCTTCTTCGGTTTTCGGAATAGCAATGTATAAAATGCCATCTTCGTACCGCGCCGAAATTTCTTCGCCTTTTACTAATCTTTCGGGCAAGCTAAACGTGCGGGTGAAAGATTGGTAATTAAACTCGCGAAGGGCAAAATTGCCTTTTTCGTCTTTTTCTTCGTGGCGGTTTTCTTTTTGAGCCGAGATAATGAGCAGGTTATTATCCAGTTCTACTTTAAAATCTTGCTTGCTCATACCTGGTGCGGCTACTTCCAGCTCAAACGCTTCGTTGGTTTCTTTCACGTTTACGGCTGGTAACGAGTTACTGCTGGTTGTTTGCGAAAGGGGCCAGTTAAACCAATCCCGGGTTAACATGTCATCAAAAAAAGAAGGGATGGCTGGAAAAAAACTGCGGTCATTTTTCATTAAAGCTTTCATGATTAAATCCTCCTTTTAACTTTAACTTGTTATGATTAAACGATTAATTAAAAAATTTAACTAGCTTATAACAAGGTACTTGCCAAACCTATTTTCTGAAAAACTGACAGTTTTTTCAACTAAAATTTCTGACAAATTCTGAAAAATTTTCAGCCTGTTAAGTCAGTTAAGTAAATGGACACAAGTAGTAAGACACCAGTATCAAGGCAAAATAAAATATAATAAATTAAATATCAGTGATTTAACCTTGTATTTTCAATATTGGAATGTAGCTTTCAATTGGTCCTTTTACTTAAAGTAATTGCTGATACAGAATTTTAGTTAAAGCACTAACCTAACTATAAAGCTACTTTTTCGGAATCTGACTGCACGGCCCCTCGTAGCGAAAAAAGATGTTGATCCAGACAGCCCTGGACAGCCGAAACATAACCGGCAGCAAACCAATTACAATTATGCCAATGGTGCCCATTACCATGCCTAAGGTTAGTTCTTTTACGAACTGGCTTAACACAAATAAAACGGCCAGAAAAATGCCCGTACTAAAACCAAAGCTCACGTACATGGCTCCGTAATAATACCCGGGTTCCGGCTCAAAGCTTTGCCCGCAACAAGGGCATTGTTTGTACATATCGGCAAAACGGCGGGTATACAAAGTACCCGGCGGAAACATATTACCTTCGCGGCACCGGGGGCATTTAGCATTAATTACCGTATACAAGTACGATGGTTTTGAACTACTCATACGCTCGATTATCTGAAGCTATATATACTCTTTTGCGCGTTAAAAGTAGCTCTAGTAACCGCATTTTTCAATTATAGGGCTCGCCAAAACCTTTATTTTCTTTAAAAAGCCAGTGAATTAAAACTTCTTAGTACTTTTTTGGCTTAATTATACGGCACCACCGAAACCATAACGGGAGGAAACTTACTGCTAAATTTTAAATTTCTTTTAAGTTTATTGATGCATGTAAGCCGGTGGGTTATTCCAGTATATCTACTACCCGGCCAATTTGGCCATCTTCCAAGCGCACTTTTATGCCCCGCGAATGGTAAGCCGAGCTGGTGAGTAAATCTTTTACAATGCCTTCGGTTTGTTTGCCACTGCGTTGGTCTTTTTTTAAAATTATGGCTACCTCTAAGCCCGGATAAATATCAGCCCGGTTTGTTCCTTTCATTATTTAATTCTTATAATTGCCAGCGTGCTTATTATACTACTCTACTCAAAATTAAAGCGTAAATATTTTTCTAAATTTAAAAAATTGTTTTTACTGGAATCAGATGCGGGTAAAAAGAACACAAAACCAGATGCCAGAACCCTGGCACCCTCATATTTTAGGTTAGATAAGTTTTGAGTACAAGTTCCTGGCTAATAAAGCTTATCATCTCTTTACTCTACCTCAATTTACTTAATAATGCAACAATAGTCTAGCGGCTTCCAGTAATCCAATCCGGATTAAGTAAGACTTCGTATATAATAATTATATTAATATATATAACTAATTTAACAACATGCTAAAAATTCGGCTAGATTTTTGGTATAACCTTCTAAATTTTTTATTAAAAGTTATAGACTATAAGCCCATTTAATAATAAAAGCAACCATAAGTAGTTATGATTTATACGCAGTTGCAAGTAAAAAACACTCATTTTTATTTATCAGGCCCTCAAAATATCCAATTTTATCAACTTTTAGCCTAATATTACGTACTTAGCTATTTAACTTTACTTTGTCAATTACAATCCAAAACTAGTCACTATTCGTTTATTTCTATTATTTCTTAATAATAAAAAGGTGTAAATAAGAAGTAATATTTTTAAGTATAAATAAAATATTTAGTTTTACATATATCATGAAGTCCTATTGGTTATTAAACTTGACAGGTACTTTATCTTCGAAGTTTTTATATTCTAATGAAAGTTAAATTACCTCAAGTTTTTTTAATAACTGCTATTTTACTCGCTACAGGATTATTTCCTTCCTGTTCGCCGCAAAAGCAAAAATTAAGAGAACTCCGGTTAGCCATAAAACACCTGCTGGAAGACGTAAAAGACCTATCGCACGTTCGTCTGGCAAGCGCTGTGAACGAAGAGGTAGCTTTCGCAAGAATAAAATTAAAAAATACGCTCGACCATCACACCACTGTAACCATGGGCCCGGATGGTAAATTGTACGCCTGCACCGTAGATGGAAAAATTAAGCGGTTTGCAATAAAAGCGGATGGAACGCTGCTGGACCCGGAAGTTATTTATTCTTTGCAGGATGCAAGCGGCAAACGAGTTCCTCGTTTGGCGGTTGGTTTAGCTTTCGACCCCAAGGCAACGGCTACCAATTTAATTGCATGGGTTAGTCACAGTTCTTTCGTGTTCTCCGATGGCCCGGATTGGGATGGAAAATTAACGCGTTTATCTGGCCCGCAATTAGAAAAAGTTGAGGACGTACTTATTCACTTGCCCCGCTCTGCTAAAGATCATTTAACCAACAGCATTGCTTTTGGCCCCGACCAGGCTTTGTATTTTTGCCAAGGCAGCAATACTGCCATGGGTGCCCCCGATAGTACCTGGGATAACCGCCAGGAGCACGTGCTTTCGGCGGCTATTTTACGCTTGGATTTAAAAAAATTAAAATCGGTAAAGCTGCCTTTAGATGTACAAACCACTAACGGTGGAAATTACGATCCTTTGGCGGCTAATGCTCCTTTAACCATTTATGCATCGGGCATCCGAAATGCATACGATTTGGTATGGCACAGCAACGGAGAACTGTATGTAACTACCAATGGTTCTGGCGCTGGTGGCAACACGCCCGCTTCGGTGGCTGGTACCCGGCGGCCAGATGGCAGTATTTACGCTGGGCCTAAAATACCAGCCGTTACCAATGTAGGAGAAGCACAAAACGATTATTTATTACGCGTAGAAAAAGGAGGCTACTACGGTCATCCTAATCCTAGCCGGGGCGAGTACGTATTAAATGGCGGTAATCCTACGGCTAACATTGATCTGGCCCAGTTTAATCAATATCCGGTGGGTATACAGCCCGATCCTAATTACCGTGGGTTTGTGTATGAGTTTCCGATGCACAACTCGCCTAATGGTATTATTGAATACAAAAGCCATGCTTTTAAAGAGCAATTAAAAGGAAAAATCTTAGTAGTACGGTTAATGGAAAACCGCGATATTATTGTGCTAGACCCTAGTGGTAAAGATCACACCATTAATCGGGAAACTCCCGGCAGAGCTATTTCGGGATTCGCCGACTTTTTATTACCACTAGATTTAACCGAAGATATAAGCACGGGCAATATATACGTATCGGAATATGGTGGCGAAGGCCAGATTACTCTGTTAAGACCTCTATCTAAGGAGCCAGCTCCTATTTTAACTTCCAACAAATTTTCTAATTAGCTGATTTCTTTTTCTTCTTTTTTGTTGGGTACCTACCGCGGGATGCTAACAACTCGTTTTATAAGCACTTTACTTGTGTTTTATAGATAATCGGGAACCTTACGTATATTTTTACCGCCAAAACAAAGGTTACGCTTTTATTAATAATAGCAGATGCTTATACGGTAGAGTAAGAAGCTTTACACCTGTTAAAGCGTACGAGGGGAAATGATGGTATATCTGTTACCCCGGGATTATGGATTCTTTATATAAAATATTGACTATTTCGGAAATACGAGAAGTAGCACCCACTGTAAAAACGTTTAGTTTTAGCGAAAATGCTGAAAACAAAATTTCGTACCAAGCAGGTCAGTATTTAACGTTGGTGCGCCAAACAGCCGTTGGCGAAGTCAGGCGTTCGTATTCTATCACGTCGTCGCCGGAATTGCAAGAACCATTAACGATTGGGGTAAAACGAATTCCCAACGGTATTTTTTCCCGGCAATTGGTAGATTATGCTCAGGTTGGCGATCAGGTTTACACTACAGGCGCAGCTGGCTTGTTTACGTTACCACTGGTTACTACTAGTTATCAGCACGTTTTATTTTGTGCGGCTGGCAGTGGCATTACCCCTGTTTATTCGTTACTTAAAACAATCCTGCACGCGCATCCTCATTTATCAGTTACGCTGTTGTACAGTAATCATTCATCAGCAGATACTATTTTTAAAAAAAATCTAGATCTATTGGCTCAGCAATTCTCGGAACGGCTGCAAATTGAGTTTTTATTTAGCAATAACACTTATTTAAGCCGTGCCCGCTTGCATAAAACTTTACTACATACTTTTATGCAACAGCACGTGGCGGCACCGCCCGTGCAAGTGCTTTGCTATATTTGTGGGCCTATCAATTACATGCGCATGTGCACGTATGCCTTGCGCGAAGCCCATATACCAGCAGTTAATATCCGGAAAGAAAATTTCAGCACCGATAAACCTATTATTCGCCATGAGCCCCCCGATACGGAAGCGCACGCTGTGTACATAAATTATGGGCAGCAAGAATACCGCTTGCAAGTACAGTATCCAAAAACTATTTTGCAGACCGCTAAAGAAGCCGGACTATTACTGCCTTATAGTTGCGAGGCTGGCCGGTGTGGCAATTGCGTGGCGCGCTGCACGCAAGGTAAGGTATGGTTATCGTATAACGAAGTATTAACGGACAAAGACTTAGCGAATGGTTTAATCCTCACCTGCGTTGGTTATCCGGTAAGGGGCGATGTGCATTTAAGTATTTGATACCCTTTATTTCTTAAAAGACTATTTACCGCAACAAGCCAAAGTAAAATTTAAAAAATTTACTTAAGGCCGTTTCACCGTTTTAGATACGGCTGGGCATTTTAATTTAGCAATTGTCGTATTTCCTCCCTGCTGACTCGACGTATTTCCACTGTTGCGCGTATTGGTTTTTCTTATGCTAACCGGTGCCGCGTTGGTTTGACTAAGCCAATCCGTCATGTTTTCGGCTACCAGTAATACACCTCGAGCAGTGGTTTCTTTTACCTGCGTTTTTAGATAACTATTCACCTGCACCGAAATACTTTGGGCCTGGCTTGCTGCCGGACCCGAAATATGTAAAACTAAAAGTAAAAAGAAGATGCCCCATCTCTTACTACCAGTAGAGAAAAAGGGTGTTGTGGCTTGTTTCATTGTACCGTTCATTTATTAATACATCTATCTGGGAAGCAGTAAGAATTACAACTACCGGCACAAATATACATATAGTATTATGCATTGCAAGGTACTATGTAAATTTATTTTTATTCTGTTTTATAGTAAATAAAAACGGCTACCTTATTGGGTAGCCGTTTAAAGAAATGCAAAAAAAATTAATTAACGCTCGCCTTCAAAGCAGTCGTTTTTAGTTTAGCCCGAAACTGTTTTTCAAATTTGTGGACTTTAGGTGCCGTCACTGACTGAACATAAGGGTTATTGGGGTTATGTTCGTAGTAATCCTGGTGATACCCTTCAGCGGTGTAAAACATTTTATAAGGTTGCAGTTGGGTTACAATAGGCCGCCGGAAAGCTTTTTTTGTTTCCAGCTCTTTTACGTAAGCCAATGCTTGTTGCTTTTGCTCCTCGCTATGATAAAAAATGGCAGAACGGTACTGCTTGCCCACATCCGGACCCTGGCGGTTAAGCGTAGTAGGATCATGGGTAGCAAAAAACACTTCGAGCAACTCCGGATAGGTAACCTGCTTCGGATCGAAATAAATTTGTACCGCTTCGGCGTGGCCCGTTTCACCGGCTCCCACTTGTTCGTAGGTTGGGTTCTTTTCTGCCCCACCCGTATAACCGGAAATTACCCGATCAACTCCTCTTAAACGCTCAAATACGGCTTCGGTACACCAAAAACAGCCCCCGGCAAAAGTAGCCAGCTCCAAGCCTTTTGCTTTTATTTCGGCGGCCGGGAGCGGCGGCAAAGGCGCTGTAGTTATCGGTTTTGTTTTGGCTTCGGTACAGGAATGCAGCCCTAAAAACAAAACGGCTAATAAATTAACAAAGATTCGGTTCATGTTATCAAATAAGTTTAAAAAGATTTAATTCAGTTAAAGTAAATCCTCGCTGGTATAACAAATAACAGGTAGCTCTTGGTTTAAAGCTGTTCATTATTCTGCTGATTTATCTTTCTACAAGCTATATTACTCTATCTACGAATATACAGCTACTTTGGCTTTAGGCCGAGATTTTAAAAATTATCCTTGTGAAGCAGCTTCTGAACGCGCGCCTGATAATAAAACATTTCTTATTTATCGCATTCCGGAAATTATTACCGGTTTTACCTAAAGGTAATCTTGATTTCCGTCAATATGTCGTTCTTTTTAAGAAAAAGGGCCATACTGACTTAAAATACGCCTTCACAGCAGCAATTAAACCTCCTGACCTACATGGTATAACATTTGCATAATACTAAGCATAACATTACCCAGGAGATAGAGATGAAGCTAATTAAAAATAAAGAGTTCTTGCAACAAATTGCCCACCAGATTGATGTTTTAAATACTTTAGGTGGTGGTATTAGCTTGCCGCAAGTAAAAATAGATAAACAGGAAAAAGGAGCTATTATTCGGGTTTCTATTCCTGCGGTGAGTCCGGAAGCTTACCACATTGCGTTAGACCAAAATCAATTAACGATAATTGCGGCTCACCGGTTTGAAGAAGATTCTAATTCGTTAATTCCGCTGTTTAGCCAGCAGTTTACGCTGCCCCCGCAGGTAGATTTATCGCGCATCGATGCGGTTTACGAAGTTCAGGAACTACAGGTACGCTTGCCTTATCACACATCGGTTTACAAAACCCGTAATATAGATATTACTATTAAAGACTAATGGGTTATAACCGCAGCCATACAAAAAAGGATACTTAAACGGTATCCTTTTTTGTTTTGTATCCTTTACCGTTATCAGAAATTATAAATTTTACCAATATTTAATTTAAATAAAATTTGGCAACTTTTTATAACCAAAAGCACCGCTTTAATCAAAAAGATTAACCTGGTAACCAGAAAAAAATTTAAAAGGCTTATCTTGCTCAAATACGCTTGCCTGCAGTGGGTTCGTTTAATTAGCATGAAAAAGAATTTAATTTTTCTCTTTTTAAGTTTACTTGTCCGGAATGTCTGCGGACAAGTAGCGCCAACCAACTTACAGGAACCAGGTATGTTTATTGGCTTAAACAACGGCCAACGGGTATATGCCCGCAAGCTGCAAATGAAGTCGCCTATTTTCAAGAAAAGCTTTATTCTGGTAAACGATTCGGCGCAGTACGACATGGCAGCTGTACAGTATTTTCAGGATCAGGAAGGTTTTTATACCCGCATTACCAACAGCAAACGTTCCGACTTCGCGAAACGCGTTTCGGTAGGCAAAATTTCTAAATTTTATTCTTCTAGAACGTCGTACGATAATTATTATCCGGGCATGTACGGCCCGTATGGGTACGGGGGGTATGGCTACGGCATGCCTTCTACCCGGCGGGTGTATTATTTTTCGAAAGACGGCGGCCCACTCGCCGATTTAAACTATCAGAATTTAAGAAGTGCCCTCTCGGAAAATGCCGGCAGTTTGGAAGTGCTCGAGAAATACCGGCGAGGTAAACGCCTGGAAACAGGTTTAACCATACTGGGCTCCGGCGTTTTTGTATACGGGTTAGTGAACTCCTTAAAAACTCCGGCACCGAACGCCGCCCGGCGAGCCGATCCTACTTTGTACGTAGGTTTGGGCTTAGCCGCCATTCCGTGGATCATGAACTTATTTCAGAAAGATCATTTAAACGAAGCCATTGAGTTGTACAATTATGATTTAGCCCAGCAACCATCTCCTGATCGGTAGCAGTAAGTAAATCAGCGTAATAGTTGAAAGTATTACTTGAGGGGGTTAATCCGAAGAAAATGCTTTTGCTGCAAGGCATCGCATTATTTTACCGGCATCTATTTTTTTAAATTTTATGCAGGATGAGACCATTGTTTAACTTGTTTAAGAGCGGCTCGTGTTTTTAAGTTAATTTTTTTAAGTAAACAACATGGATGAATTTATGCGAATGGCGATAGCCGAGGCCCAGCAAGGCTTAGCAGAAGGCGGTATTCCGATTGGCTCGGTACTAGTTAAAGATAGCCAGTTAATTGCCCGCGGCCATAACAAACGGGTACAGGAAAATAACCCTATTCTGCACGGCGAAATGGATTGCCTGAATAATGCTGGTCGCATAGGCAGCTACCGCAACACCGTTATTTACTCTACTTTAATGCCTTGTTACATGTGCGCCGGCACCATTGTGCAATTTAAAATACCTAAAGTAATCGTAGGCGAATCGCAAACGTTTAGTGGGGCCCGCACTTTTATGGAAGCGCACGGCGTGGAAGTAATTGATTTAAATTTACCCGAATGCGTGGAGATGATGCAGCAATTTATTCAGGCAAAGCCCGACATCTGGTTCGAAGATATTATGGAACTCTAAATACCCGTATGCTTTTTTCAAAATTACAAGGCCGGTTGTTTGCGCTACTGGTTACCTGTCTGCTGAGCAGTTGTGCCCGCAACACTACTTCCTGGAAAGGCTACACCGAGCAAGGCAATGCCTCTTATTACGCCGATAAATTTCAGGGTAAAAAAATGGCGAACGGCCAGCCTTACCGCAAAGGCAAGTTAACGGCCGCGCACAAAAAAATTCCGCTGGGTACTCGGGTACGGGTTACGAACCCCAAAAATCACCGGTCGGTAAAAGTACGGATTACGGACCGAGGTCCGCACACCCGCGGCCGGATGTTGGATTTATCGCGGGCTGCGGCCAGCCGGTTAGGAATAGTACAAGCAGGGGTAGCGCCGGTAAAAATTAAAGTACTTAAACCCAAGAAAAGTTAACAATAAACCGGCTGGTGCTCTATTTTTTAAAAATAACGCTGATACCCGAAAATACACTGCCAAAATTATCGGTGATATGCAGCTCCGGCACCACCTTAATAGCAGCCTAGGTCTAATACACCCATTCCTGGGCTTTAGCATTCCCTTGCCGGCATTGTTCTATTAGCTGCCCGATATCCAAGTAGTTTTCTTTGTTAAGTTTGCGTTCAAAAGTAGGAATGCGGTACATGAGCGAAACGTTGCCTGAAGGTTTAATTGAAACATTAAATTTTCTGGTTCCTTATTTTCGCTCTTGAGCCAAGCATAGAAAAAATACTATTTACATAGCCTGTGGCATACAAAACTGATTGGCTTACAGCCCTTATAATAGTACTCTAGCAACTATAATTTGTAATGACTTTAGAAAATTCAACTAAGGAGTAGGGATTCAAAACTTCTTAATATATTTATAGTCCAGAAGTTTATGAGTATGAAGCAATTTTTACCTCTTTTCAGCAAACTGCTTATTGGTTGTCTTTCTATTATTTCGGTTGCTCAGGCCCAAACAGCCAAACCGTCTTCTATGCCGGCCCGGATAAGTAGCCAGCCAGCAGCAGATAAGAGTCTCCAATTTATTCAAAATAAAAACCAATGGCCGGCTTCCGTCCGTTTCGCCGCCGACCTACCCGATGGCCGGCTTTTTCTGCAGGATGCTAGTTTTGTTTATAATTTTCTCGATGGCTCTAAAATACCTAATCATCATAGCGACCAGACGGTACCTGTACGCAATGCCTCGCTTCCTTTTAAAATCAAGGGCCATTCGTATCAAGTAACGTTTCTGAATGCGGCTAAAAATACGGTTAAAGTAAATGGCAGCGATTTGCGGCCGGGCCTACGGAATTATTATCTGGGCAACGATCCTAAAAAATGGGCATCCGGCGTAAAAAGTTACGGAGAAGTAAACTACCAAAATTTATACGCCAACGTAGCCATGCGGCTTTATCAAAAGGAAGCTCATTTAAAATACGAATTTCTGCTAAAGCCAAACACCGACCCTAAACAAATTAAACTACAGTACGATGGGGCGGCGATAGCCTTGCAAAGCAACGGCGATTTAAAAATTACCACGTCGGTTAATACCGTGATCGAACGCAAGCCGGTGGCTTACCAAACCATTAATGGCCAATTGCGCGAAGTGCCTTGCCGGTTTAAATTAGATGGAAAAGTACTTTCGTTTGATTTCCCGGCGGGTTATGCCGCTAATGTGCCTTTGCTTATTGATCCGGAACTGGTTTTTTCGTCGTTTAGTGGTTCTATTGCCGATAACTGGGGGTTTACGGCTACTTACGATAACGATGGCAATATCTATTCCGGAGGCGCTACCACGGCGGTTGGGTTCCCGGCTACGGCAGGCGCCTACGATATCGAGTGGAATGGCAATGCCGAAACTAGCCCGCAAGTTAACGGTGGCTGGGACATTGCTATTTTAAAATATAACCCTACAGCGAGTGGCCCGGCTTCGCTAATATACGCCACGTATTTAGGCGGTAGCCGCACCGATCTGCCCAGTAGCTTAGTGGTCAATAGCAAGAATGAGCTCATGATTTTGGGTACCACCAGTTCCGAAGATTATCCCGTAACGGCTGGCGCGGTAAATTCCACTTTTATCGGCGACCTTAGTATTAATGCGGATGGCAATAGATCATCCACGCACCCCTTGCCGGGCGTTGGTTATGGGCTAGGCTCCGATTTAATTATCAGTCGCCTTAGCGCCGATGGTTCCGCGTTGTTAGCTTCTACTTTCATGGGAGGTTCTCGGAACGAGGGTTTGCTGGACCTGGAATCACCCCTCACGCACAACTACGGCGACCAGTTCCGGAGTGATATTATCACCGACGATGCCGATAATGTTTACGTGGTTTCTTCAACCGCTTCTGCGGATTTTCCGGTTAAAAATGGTTTTCAAAATCAAAGCGGTGGAGGTGCAACCGATGCCGTTATTTTTAAATTAGATGCTAACCTCAGTACTATAGCGTGGAGTTCGTATTTAGGAGGTTCCGGCACCGATGCCGCTTATTCTATTCAATTAGAAGCAGCTACCAATTCTATTTTTATTTGCGGCGGTACCAGTAGTACTACCTTACCCGGTGTTACCGGCGCGTACCGGCCTGAATACCTAGGCGGTGCAGCGGATGGTTTCGTAGCTAAAATCAGTAACGACGGGCAACAGCTACAACGGGTTTCGTACCTGGGCACCAGCAGTTTCGACCAAGCGTATTTCGTGCAATTGGATGGTACGGGTAATGTATACCTGTTGGGACAAACCCGAGGTAATTATCCAATTACGCGGGGAGTGTATACGGTTGCCAATGGCCGCCAGTTTATTCAAAAATTAAACAATAATTTATCTGCCAGTATTTTATCGACGGTATTTGGAAGTAATGATAACCCAGTAGTAACCAATATATCGCCGACGGCTTTTTTAGTGGATGATTGTAACCGCCTTTACGTGTGCGGCTGGGGCGGCGACGTTAATGCCAATAGACCTTATAATAACGGCACTACCCAGGGTTTGCCGGTTACTGCTAACGCGCAGCAAGCCACTACCGATGGACAAGATTTTTACCTGATGCTGTTATCCAGCGATGCCTCGGCTTTAGAGTACGCCACCTTTATTGGTGGTACCGGAGAGCGTGGCGAGCACGTGGACGGCGGTACCAGCCGCTTTGATAAACGGGGATTTGTTTACCAGGCCGTGTGCGGAGGATGCGGTCGTAGTTCCTTATTTCCTACCACGCCTAATGCCTGGTCAGCGGTTAACCCCTCTAATAACTGTAACAACGCCGCCTTTAAGTTTGATTTTAACATTGTAACGGCCCGCGCCGGCGATAATGAATCGGTATGTGTCACCGCAGCACCTATTCAGCTGACTGGTTTTTCGCCGGAAGGCGGCACCTGGTCGGGCCCAGGCGTAACTGCGGATGGTAAATTTACGCCAAGTCCTAATTTAATAGGCGTACAAACCCTTAGTTATACGGTAGCCAATGGTAGTTGCAAGAGTATCGCCACTAAAACCATTACGGTAGAAGCCGGGCCGGCAATTACTTTTACAAGTTTGCCTCCTGTTATTTGTTTGCCCAACGGCGCTATTCCCTTAGTTGGTTCGGTAGCAGGTGGCGTCTTTTCCGGCCCTGGCGTAACGGGCGATGTATTTGATCCGGCCGTAGCGGGTGTAGGAACCCACATCATTACATATATTTCAGCTAATGGCCCCGATTGCCCTTCCATTAGTCAACAACAAGTAGTCGTTCATCAAACCCCAGCCGTTGTTGCAGGGCCTGATGAACGGATTTGCGCGGGCTCCTCCCCTATTCAATTAACCGACTTTTCCCCGGCTGGCGGCACCTGGTCGGGAACCGGAGTAAGTACTAGTGGTTTATTTACCCCTACCGCCGATATGAGCGGCACCTATACGCTTAACTACACCGTGGTTATTAATAATTGCTCTGCCACAGCCGTTAAAATAATCACGATCGATCCTACAGCCCGGTTTGTGCAAGGCCCTGATCAGGTAGTTTGCGCTGATACGGCTCCTTTCCAGATTACGGATGAAGTACCTCCGGGCGGCACGTGGTCAGGAAACGGCGTTAGCCCAAATGGTTTGTTTACGCCGGGTTCTCAGGTAATTGGGACCAATGTACTCACTTATTCCTTAACTTTAGGAGCATGCATCGGTACTACTACCAAAACTATTACGGTAGCTCCGGTACCAACTATAATAGCCAGTGCCGAGCCTACCGAGTGTGGTTCGGCAACCGAGTTGAGAGGCTACGCTCCTTTCACGGCTAAATTTATGAATACTACCACCGGGGGCACTGGTTACCTGTGGGACTTTGGCGATGGCGCTACCTCTAATGAACCCGTACCCAACCATATTTATACCCAGGAAGGAACTTTTAAAATAAGCCTTACGGTATACTTTGGCGATAACTGCCAGATTACCCAGGAAATAATTTCCGTAATCACCGACAAAAAGCAATTGATCCCGAATGTTTTTACCCCAAACGGCGATGGCAAAAACGATACGTTTGTGCCCGGCATTACCTGCCTGCCTACCGATTTAAAAGTATTTAACCGTTGGGGCCAGGTAGTATACGATCAGAAGAATTACCAAAATACCTGGGATGGGAAAGACTTACCCGAAGGTATTTATTACTACCAATTAACGAACACGAAAGGCAGTAACTGGAAAGGGTGGGTAGAGATTGTCCGGTAAAGATTGTACAACTTCTTATTAAGTTAAACTTAGCTGATTACGTACCGGATAATCTCTTGGAGTATCGATTAAAATTTAAATTTTTAAATTTTTCGGTGAAACTAAACTTAATCTGTGATCTCGAGAGTAAATAGCGGCTCTACTTGTTTGCCGAAAAGTTGCGCTATTTGGAAGGCCAGCTCCGTAGACGGAATGTATTTACCCAATTCAATGGCGTGAATGGTTTGCCGGTTACCTCCCTTGTGGCCGGCGAGTTCTTCCTGGATAATATTTTATCTGCCCATTCTACTTTTACGCGGTTCTTCATGCCGGTATTCCTCGCTGCGACTGCTAGCATACCCCATGAAAACGAGCAATAAAAAAGAGTAGAAACGTTAAAAAGTTAGCAAATACATTTTCTATAAATAAGCCTGAAGAAATAAACAACAAGGCGCTTATGAGCACAAACAAGTTTAAGTAGGTGGCCCAAACCAAAGATTCTAACGTAATTTTTAAAATAAACTCGTCTTCTTGCTTTACTTTAGAAGAGACCATGTTGCGCTATCCCCACAACAGCCAGGCTAGTAATAAAAGTATGTAATTAAGGTTCTTAAACTGGTTCGGAAGTAAATAACGAGCTTCCATGGTGCCCTAATTACCCCCGCAAATGTAAAGTTAAGATTACTTTACATTCTTAAATTTAGCCTCCTATTTGAGCGAAGAACTGGTAACTACAGCCAATCCGTTAAAAGAGATAGCATTACGCCCGCCAGAGTAGCCATTAGTTTACGCCGGTTGAAATGGTGTTCGGGGCTGGTTTCGAAGAGGATGGTGGTAGATATATGCAAAAAGTTACCGGCTACCAAACCGGTTAGAATAATGTACAAATTACCCGTTTGTACTTGCTCGTGCAACACGTAATTACTGAACCACAAACCCAGCGGCGAAGCAATGGCAAAAAATATCAAATAAAGGAAAGCTTTTTTAAAATTTTGCAACCGCGATACCAAAATAGACATTAAAGCAAAAGCGGCCGGTATATGGTGGATGGCGATACCCGCTAAGATCCGGTAAAAGTTATCGGAACCCGCGTGGTGGTGCCCTGATAGCTGATGTTCGCCTTTAATTAAAATACTGCCTTCCAAAAAAGAATGGATCATTAGGGAAAACAAAAGCAGATACGGAATGGTATCGGTTTGCTTTTCGTGGTGGTGCATGTGGCCGTGCTCAATGCCCTGCGAAAATATCTCCAGAATTAGCTGCAGAAAAAAGCCAGCCAGAATGTAATAACCTACCGCGTGCGGATCAGGAGCATCTACCAACACATCCGGCAATACGTGAATAACGGTTAAGGTAAATAAATAAGCTCCGCTAAAAGCCAGTATCAACTTTAGCCATTGCTGGTTATGCTGCGGAAAGAATCGCACCAAGGCACCGGAAAACATAACCGTTAAAAATAAAATAATACTTGCGAAGAGCATACCAAGGTGGGCGTTATTTTTTAAGAATAAAAATCATGCGCTCGCTGGTTTCCGGATTGAAAGGCTCCAATTCGTAAGAACCAAAAACATTTATCAAGCGCAAGCTCGTCATCCGGAAGTATTCCATGAACTGATCGTAGGTTAGGGCCCGCACTTTTTCGTAGAAGGTATGTTGCTGATCTTGGTCAGTTACCGCAATGGTTTTCACCAGAAAGCCTTTTTCTACTTTCCGGGATATTTGAAATAAAAGGCCATCTATGGTTTTCTCTTCGCCATCCGTTACCTGCTGAATGGCCTGATTGGTATTTATAAAATCAATAACAAGTTTACCACCCGGTTTAATAGCCGAAACTGTAGAACGCAAAGCCACTACGTTCTCGGTTTCAGAATCAAAATAGCCAAAATTGGTAAATAAATTTAAAATTAAGTCGTAGTAAGCGGTTCGGAAAATGTCCCGCATATCGTGCTGGTAAAATTGCAAATGCTCGTTTTTAAATTGTTTAGCACGAGCAATATTCTTTTCCGAAACATCGAGGCCTGTAACATGAAACCCTTTTTGATTCAAGTAAGCCGCTTGCTGCCCGGTGCCGCAATTCATCTCTAAAATCCGGTAAGTAAACTTCGTATTTAGATGGGCAATTAGCTTATCTAGAAACGCGTGCGCTTCCTGAGTGTCGCGATTTTTGTACAAAATTTGGTAATACGGCGAATTAAACCAGGTACTAAACCACTCTTCCTCTTGCTGGTACATGGGTGTTTTTATTAAGTGGCCGCAAAGGTAAGAGTTATTTATGAAATAAGACTATTGGATAATTAAATCAGCCTTCAATCCAAAACAAATAGCAACTTTCGCTATAAAATAGTTTTTAGCTAATTCTCTATTAAATAAATCCGGAGGTTGCCGGTACGTTATCTAAGCTACTTAATCTAGCTATAAACTAAAGTGGCAGAATTTTACGGCTGCTTTACCGGTAACCGACCTTTACCCCAAGAACTAACGAATGCCATTGCCCAAAAAGAAAACATCCGGCATATTATAAAAGAGGACAGCGTAAAGCTACTCATCCAAAAAGAAGTAGATGCGAAGCGCCCAGTATGTTTTTACTATGAAAATTTTACAACTAATGGCCATTCTACCGTAATCGATGGGTATATCCGGCAAAGCAGTATTTTGGGGTGCCTATCAATTACGGGTGGGTGACTTCCACTCCGGTTAGTACAATCTCTTGCGGCCTGCAGAGGTGGCTAATAACATTAAACTACGAGATTTCGTAACTATAAACCCGGTATAATTTTAAATTTAAGACTGCCGAGATACTTGTTTTTTACTACCTGACAAAGAAGGCAAGCGCATTAGTATTAGGTAACTTACAACTTCATTTACTGGAGTGTAAATTATGAGCAACCATAACGTAAAAAGGCCGGTAATTTAAAATTACCGGCCTTTTTACGTTATGGTAGTAAGTGTTTATAAAGCTAAAGAATCTGGTGTAGCCGTAGCTCCTGTATAATCCGGGTTCTTCACTAAATCCATACTGCAAACCGGGCACTTGCCTGGTTCGTGGCTCGCACTGCCTTCACATTTCATCGAGCAGATATAAGCAAACTGAGCCGTACTGGCCGAATCCGGAGCTGTAGTAGTTTTTGCAGCTTCGGTGGTTGCTGCGTTTTCTTCGGAAGCCGGCTTATTGCAGGCACTTACATACACACTACTGGCTAGCGCTAATCCTAAAGCTGTATTTTTAAATTTCATTTTATTAAAAAAGGTAACGCAATAAATTTAAGCAATCTGGTTTAATAAAACTGCCTTATTGCAGAGTAAATAATTATTCGTGGTTTTCTACCGCTTCCTTCTGGTTCGTTTTGGTCGACTCTTCAACCTGCTCTTTAGAGTTATCCAGGGCTTTGTTCGCATGCTCATCGTGGTTCAGGTTTACGTCTTGCCGCGCATTGTCATGCCCACTATTATCATCGGTATTGTCCAGGTTTGGAGAGTCCCGGGTGCCCGCTGGTACGTAATCTACGGAAACCTTATTTTCCGGGCGTAAATCCGAAGGTTCGCTGCTGCAAGCTCCCATAAATGCGGTACTCAAGGCTAAGACTAAGGTAAAAGCTTTAGTAGTCATATATTTATTACTGGTTGAATCTAAAAATTAATTATTTATAAAAACGATACTTTATGAGAATAGATACTGAAACGTATTAATTATTTAATTTTTATAGCGATTGTTTTTCACTAATAAAGTTGTAATTACCAGATCAGGCGATTAAATTTTTTCGTTTCAGGTAGGCATCCATCATTTTTAAATCATTTGGATTATTGAAAATCCGGAAGGGCAAATGAATAAATTGCGCTTTAGATAAAGATAAGAAATAAGCATCTTTGGTTTTCTTAGCCGTTTTAATCATATCCCAATTTACGGGCATGCCCTGCTTCTCGTTTATTTTCATTAAAATCTGGCGACCATCAATCTCGTAGGCCATTTTTTCAAAAATAATTTTGTTTTGTTCCAGTTGGGTAACGCCGGTAAACTGCACGGCCCAAAACAACAAATAAAGCACTACAATTAAAATAGCGCCCGAAATAAACCACCACGAAGGCCAGATAAAGGCCAGACACGCAATTGCAATTGGCCCAATAATAAACCACCATTGCTTGCGCAGGATCTCCAGCATGGCCATTTTAATGTACGTACTTGTTTCTAGCTTGTACTTTTTGGTTTTAATAATCACGGAAATAAATTAGAAATTTAAGAATTATTAATTAGGGATTGTAAAACAGATGCGCTACAATCGAGCACAAAAGTAGGCAAAAATTTACCTTGTTAAAAAAGCAGCGGTATATTTTTACTGGTTCTAAACCAGAATTAACGACTTAACTTCTAATAAAAATAAGTTTTATTTCTTGGCCTTTAAGCTCAGGTCCAGGCTGCGGATAGAATGGGTAAGTGCTCCTACCGAGATAAAATCTACGCCGGTGGCAGCTATGGTGGCAATAGTTTCCTCGGTAATACCTCCGGAAGCTTCCGTTGGGTACTGGCCATTAATAAATTGAACAGCTTCCCGTAATTGGTCCGGCGTCATGTTATCGAGCATAATCCGGTCTACTCCTCCAGTATCCAGTACTTGCCGCACTTCCTGCAAGTTCCGGGTTTCTACTACAATTTTTAACTGGCGGTTGGTGCGTTGCAGGTATTCGTGGGTAGCGGTAATCGCTTGTTTAATACCCCCGGCATAATCCACATGGTTATCTTTTAAGATAATCATATCGAATAACCCGTACCGGTGGTTTACCCCACCTCCTATTAATACCGCCCATTTTTCCAGCATTCTAAAGTTGGGCGTAGTTTTGCGGGTATCCAGTAACCGGGCGTTGGTGCCGGCAATTAGTTGATTTAACTGGTGCGTAAAAGTAGCAATGCCGCTCATGCGCTGCATGCAATTTAAAACCAGGCGTTCGGCGGTTAATATAGATTGCGCTTTACCGGCTACATAAAAGGCAATATCACCCGGTTTTACCGGAGTACCATCCGTTATAAATACTTCCAGGGTTAAAGTAGCATCTACCTCTCGGATGATTTCCTGAGCCAGTTCTACTCCGGCCAGAATGCCGGTTCCTTTTACCAGCAACTTAGCTTCGTTTTGGGCGCTATCCGGTATAGACGCCAATGACGAATGATCGCCGTCGCCGATATCTTCGGCTAATGCTTGTTTTATAAATTGCTTTAAACTTTCGTCGGTTATGTAGGATGGTCTCACAAGCTTACTAATACGGGTATTTAGCAGTTATAGGTTGCAAGTTGCGGGTTTATAACAAACTGAACTAATAATAACCAGAATCATTCGGGCATTTAAAAAGAAAATTCTTAAAAATTTAAAAAAACGTTTATCGATGTACCTGGTAAAAAGCAAAAGGCACGGCACCAACGAGGGCCGCGCCTTTTAATTTTTTTGTACCATAAGTATTATCAACAGAAAGTAGTTATATTCTCATTCTTTATTCTTTCGTGAATTCAATTGTATCAATCAGGTTTTCACCTTTAAATTGCTTGATGTACACCATTACCCGGTAAGAGCCTCCGTTATACTTATACTTCATAATCTCGTAAGTCAAGCCTTGATCGGAGGATCCTTTGTGGACACTCTCAATACCCGTAGGTGCTTGCTTACTAAAGAAATCCCGAAGCACAAATTCGGCTTGGGTTTGGCTGTAAGTAGATTTATTACCATCAATGCCAACTTCTACAGAAGTATTAAAAAACTGGGCTAAATCCCTGGAATTTCCTTCACTTAGTGCCGTCCGGATTCCACCCAGCACATCGTCCTGCGCGTATGCCTGACCCGTAAATACCAAAGAGGTAGCTACTAGAGCCAGCATCGTTAGAACTAGTTTAATTTTTTTCATAAGTTATAATAAAGTAATTAGCTGGCGTACCCACCAAAACTGTGCCAACGTATTTTCTGAATATTGTTATAGAATTTGGATTTTGGAGGTTCAAATTAATAAAAATTATACATTTTAAGCCAGAATATTATATTTGCAGCATGAACAAAAAAGTTATTCTGATAATTCTGGATGGATGGGGAATTTCTACTAATCCGACCGTATCGGCTGTAGATCAGGCAAATACTCCGTTTGTAGATTCGCTTTACCAGCGTTTTCCGCACGCAAAATTAGAAGCCTCCGGCGAAGCAGTAGGCTTACCGGAAGGCCAGATGGGAAATTCTGAGGTTGGCCACATGAATATTGGCGCCGGCCGGGTAGTGTACCAGGATCTTGTGAAGATAAATGTTTCCATCCGGGAACACGAGCTGGAGAAAATGCCGGCGCTGGCGGAAGCTTTGGAATACGCGCTACATCAGGATAAAAAAGTACACTTCATGGGTTTAGTGTCTGATGGTGGCGTACACTCGCATTTAAATCACTTAAAAGCCTTGTGCAGCATTGCCGCCGAAAAAGGTTTGAAAAAAGTATTTGTGCATGCCTTTACCGATGGCCGCGATACCGACCCCAAGGGCGGCGTAGGTTATTTGCAGGATTTAGAGGCGCACCTGCACCAAACCACCGGCGAACTAGCCTCTATTGTGGGCCGGTACTACGCCATGGACCGGGATAACCGCTGGGAAAGGGTTAAAGAAGCCTACGACTTAATGGTACACGGCATGGGACAGGCTACTACCAACCCTATTCAATCGCTGCAGGATTCTTATTTAGCTGGGGTTACTGATGAATTTGTAAAACCGATTGTAAAAGTAGATGCCGGCGGCAAGCCGGTAACGGTAATGGAAGAAGGCGACGTAGTATTGTGCTTTAACTTCCGGACCGACCGGGGCCGCGAAATTACGCAAGCTTTAACCCAGCGCGACTTCCACGAGCAGAACATGCACAAGCTGAACCTGTATTATTTAACCCTCACCAATTACGACGATAGCTTTGTAGGCGTAAAGCCGATTTTTGATAAAGATAATTTACATAATACGCTGGGCGAAGTAGTAGCCAATGCTGGTAAAACGCAGATTAGAATTGCCGAAACTGAGAAATACCCGCACGTTACCTTTTTCTTTTCGGGGGGCCGCGAAGCCGTTTTTAACGGAGAGAAACGCTTAATGGCCGCTTCGCCCAAAGTGGCCACCTACGATTTAAAACCCGAGATGAGCGCTTTTGAGCTGCGCGATCTAATAGTACCGGAACTCCGCGACAAAAACGCTGATTTTATTTGCTTAAACTTTGCTAACCCCGATATGGTGGGCCACACCGGCGTGTTCGAAGCGGCGGTAAAAGCCGTGGAAACCGTAGACCAATGCGCCGATGCGGTAGTAACGACGGCCCTGGCCAGTGATTATGCTTGCATTATTATTGCCGACCACGGTAATGCCGAAATGATGGTTAACCCCGATGGTACGCCTAATACCGCACATACTACTAACTTAGTACCTTTTATTCTGGCTTCAAACGATTACCCGGGAACTTTGCAAAACGGTAAATTAGGCGATTTAGCTCCAACCATTTTGCAATTAATGGGTATACCTCAACCACCCGATATGACCGGACAATCGTTATTACAGCTTGCTTAAAAATTAATTTTGAGGTATTTTTTTAAATTTTTCCTGATACTAAGCCTTACCTGGTTCAGCAGTTGCCAAAACGAATCGGTAAAACCGAATCCCAAGGCAATTGCTTCGCCGGCGTACTTCAACTTAAGCCAATTTATCTCGGGACAAGTTAAACAACTGCAATCGGCACCAATAGCCGTAGAGAAAACCTTTGTTACCCCGCCCGACGCACCAGAAATCAAGGTGCTGCGCACCATCAACTGGGAGCACGAACTGGAAACTTTTACCCAAGCCGACATCAATAAGCCTGCCTTGCGCGCCGCCTACGCCATAACTACTACCCCCGAAGCAAATGGCCGGATCAAAACCATTTACCGCAAACGCCCAGGCTACCGCGATGCGCCCGTGGAGTATTTAGAAGTAACTACTTCCGCGGATAAACAAGTAGTAGCGATCAAAGGCCGGCACCGGGATGACAATTATTTAGTAAAATCAACCAAAGATTTTTCGCTGCAATGCGAGCCGGTTAATGGCCAGAATCAGATTATCAGTTACCAGATAAGCGGTACCCAAAAAACCGTTTTCTTGCGCCCGCTCGAATACCGCATTAAGGGTATAATTCAGTAAATCAGTTTATTTTTTAAAAATTTGCCATCCTTTACAAGCCCACTTTGCTAATTTTATAGCAGTTTTCTGGTTTTATCCTGCAAATTTACATTACGCTGCTTAATTTGATTTGGTAAGTTAGCTTGCTGTAATTCCAAAATAATTTACTACTTTCGGCTGACACGTACGTGCACGGTATTATTCATAACTTCTTTCCAAAAACTCATGACCAACAGTTCGGTATCTCGGGAGCCCGTTACAAGTTCGGCTACCACCAATGCCAATTACATGCGCTCTATTATTATTATCGGGGCTTTATTTTTTATTTTCGGTTTTGTTACCTGGCTTAATTCGGTACTTATACCTTATTTAAAAATCGCCTGCGAGCTCAATAACTTTGAATCGTACCTGGTAGCTTTTGCCTTTTACATTTCTTACCTGGTAATGGCTATTCCGTCGGCGTGGGTACTCAAGGCTACCGGATTTAAAAAAGGCATGTCGGTGGGTTTGTTGATCATGGCGGTAGGTTGTTTAATTTTTATTCCGGCGGCTACCTCCCGTACGTACGTTTTGTTTTTACTGGGTTTGTTTGTGCAGGGCACTGGTTTAGCTATTCTGCAAACGGCTTCTAACCCGTATATCACTATTCTGGGGCCACGGGAAAGTGGCGCGAAACGCATTAGTATTATGGGTATTTGCAACAAAGTAGCCGGCGCCATTGCTCCTATTATTCTGGGTAGCATTGTATTATCCGAAGCCGATACTTTGGTAGAACGCTTAAACGGCATGAACGCCGTGCAAAAAGCTACTGAACTAGGTGAGTTGGCTTCCCGGGTAATCACGCCTTATATTATCATGACGGCTATTCTCTTGGTACTGGCCGTACTTATTTACTTTTCCGGCTTACCCGAAATCGATACCGATAAGGAAGATGAAACCGTAGCCGTAGCCAATACCAACAAAACCAGCATTCTGCAATTCCCGCATTTAATAATGGGTACCTTGGCGATGTTCTTGTACGTGGGCGTGGAAGTAATGGCCGGTGATACGGTGATCAGTTACGCGCACAATGCGCAAGGCATTTCTTTAGATACCGCTAAATTCTTTACGTCGTGTACCCTGATAGCCATGATTATGGGCTACATCATTGGTATTTTAACGATTCCGAAGTACATTAAACAAGAAAAAGCGCTCCAGATTTCGGCGGTGCTCGGTGTTATCTTATCAGTGGTAGCTATTTTAACCGATGGCTACATATCTGTTTTGAGTGTGTCTTTGCTGGGTTTGGCGAATGCCTTAGTTTTCCCGGCTATCTGGCCCCTGGCTATTGCGGATTTAGGTCGGTTTACCAAAATTGGTTCGTCGTTTTTGATTATGGCCTTAGCGGGTGGCGCTTTAATACCCTTGGCTTATGGTCGCTTGGCCGATGTGCTTAACCTGCAACAAGCTTATTGGATTATGGTGCCTTGTTATTTATTTATCTGGTACTACGCCGCAGTTGGCCATAAAGCCAGAGCATAAAACTATAATTTTTAAAACTTTCAAAAGCCTGGCTCTATGCTGGGCTTTTTCGTGATTATCTAATTTGTAAATAAAAGTATTTTTAGCAATCAAATACTAAAAACAAAACGTAACAGTTACCGATTATAGAACCAGAATTTCTGGTATCTCTAAGTAGGACTAAAACATCTCATAAATTATTTTTTAACTTACAGCTCATGCAGTTGCGAGCACATTCCTTTTTTTTAATTTTTATCTGGTTAGTATTTACCCATTCTGTAAAAGCGCAGCAAGTAGCTCCGTCGAGACAATGCGCTACCAACGAGGTTACCCAACAACTGCAAAAGCGTATACCGGGCATGGCGGCCCAGCAGCAAAAAGTAAAACGCCAGGCGCAAGCCTACCAGCAGCAAAAAAAACGGGCCCGTTTACAGCAACCGGTTATTGTGGTACCCGTGGTATTTCATATCGTATACCGTACCACCCGCGAGAACATTTCTACGGAGCAAATACTCTCGCAACTAGACGTCTTGAACACGGATTATCGCCGTCAGAACGCTGATTCCACGCAAACTTTACCGCAGTTTAAAAGCATCGCCGCCGACACCCGCATTCAGTTTTGCTTGGCAACTCGCGATCCGCTTGGCAGAATGACTACCGGCATTACCCGAAAAAGTACCACCGCAACAGGTTTCGACTTGGGCGATGACGTGAAGTTTTCGAGATTCTCCGGGCAAGATGCCTGGGATTCGGACCGTTACCTAAATATTTGGGTGTGCAATCTATCGGGCGAAACGCTGGGTTACTCGCAATACCCCGGCGGACCAACCGAAACCGATGGCGTAGTGCTGGATTACACCACCGTGGGGCAACCCCCGGTAAATCCGTTTGCTTCTAGTTACAATTTGGGCCGCACGGGCACCCACGAAGTAGGCCATTGGTTGGGCTTGCAACATATCTGGGGCCCGGATGATGCCAGCTGTACCGACTCCGACGATATTGCCGATACGCCTAACCAGGAAGATGCCAGTAATGGCTGCCCAACGAGTGCCGTAACCTCTTGTAACAACAGTTTACAAGGCGGCGACATGTACCAAAATTACCTGGATTATACCGACGATGCTTGCATGAATTTATTTACCCAGGGCCAGGCCGAATACATGCAAAGTATTTTGAGTACGGTTCGCCAGAATATATTAACTACTGCCGTAGTTTGCAGCGTACCTTTAACCGCCGACTTTGTAGTATCTGATACGATTATTGTGGCCGGCACTACGGTGCAATTCGAAGATGCCAGCGTGGGCGTGCAAGCCAATCAATGGAACTGGACTTTTGAAGGGGCGAATGTGGCAAGCTCTAATCAGCAAAACCCGTTGGTTCGTTACGATCAGCCTGGAACTTATACCGTTACACTAACTGCTAGCTTTAATTCAGTGTCCGATGCGGTTACCAAAACGCAATACATCCGGGTAACGGGCACTGAAGCTATTCTCTATCCCAATCCAGCGGAGGATCAGTTAAACATTGAAGCACCGGCCAATAAAGAACTCCAGCAAATCCAGATTATAAACAGCGTCGGCCAAATAATACTTACCCAAACTACAGCCGCCAATTTCGTTACAATTAACTTACCTGCGGTAGCAAATGGCTTGTATACCTGCCGTTTATGGTATAAAGATGGCAGTACTTCCGTTAAAAAATTAGTAATAACGCGGTAGTTTATCAGGTTCCAGGAGCCTACCGCTTCAACTTTTTTAAAAATTTTTAATACCAGCGGGATAATTTCAGGGCTTCGCGGAACAATTCAACAACAGAAATGTTATTTGCTTGCATAACTTGCAATATTTCACCGGATTTTTAAAAAAATACATCTAAGCCGCTGAAAGTTCGTAACATACTTATATATTTACGGCACCAAATTAAGATTATGAACACAAACGCTTTTTCTTCGGCCAACAATCGGGTACCCGCAGCTTGCTGTGGTTTCTGTTGTATGGCTCCGGCAGGAAAGGCTTAATTGTGAATTGATATAATTACGAAAAGGCCTTTTCTGCAACCAGAAAAGGCCTTTTTAATTCCGGACTAATTCTATTAAAACGATATAAATAATATGTTAAATGTAATGGCTTCCTGTTGTTGTATGTGTTGTTTCGCCGTTCAGAAAGATCGGCCGGTATAAGCTATTGCGTTCTGCGGAATCCATAGTTTTGCGCGGGCCTTTCTCCAGTAAGAGAAGGCCTTTTTAATTTAAAAAAGATAAAAGATTTAAATAGTATACCATGTTAAGTTTTCGGACCGAATTTGAAAATCCGTTGGTTTCCAAAGAGATTATTGATCTCGATAAAAAAATACGTCTATTCCGGGGCGGCCAGATCGCCGACGAAAAATTCCGGAGCCTGCGTTTAACGCGCGGTATTTACGGGCAGCGCCAGCCCGGCGTGCAAATGGTGCGTATAAAATTGCCTTTCGGCCGTTTAACCGTAAAGCAATTACTTAAAATTGCCGATGTATCGGATGAGTACGCGAGCAAAAACCTGCACTTAACTACGCGTCAGGATATTCAGATTCACTTTGTAAGCCTGGATCGCACCCCCGAACTATGGGCGAAACTGGCCGAAGATGATATTACTTTGCGCGAAGCTTGCGGGAACACCGTACGGAACGTAACAGCTTCTTATGATGCGGGCATTAACCCCGAAGAACCGTTTGATGTATCGCCGTACGCTTACGAAACCTTCCGGTATTTTGTGCGCAACCCAATATGCCAGGACATGGGCCGGAAATTTAAAATTGCGTTCTCGGCCTCCGAAGCCGATACCGCTATGGCCTACATGCACGATGTAGGATTTGTACCGAAAGTAAAAATTGAAAACGGCGAAGAAGTACGCGGTTTCCGGGTAGTATTGGGTGGAGGGCTTGGCGCGCAACCCATGCTGGCCAAACTAGGTTACGAGTTTTTACCCGAAGACCAGGTTATTCCGTTAGTCGAAGCCATTATCCGGGTATTCGACCGCCACGGCGAACGCACCAGCCGCAACAAAGCGCGTTTGAAATACTTAATTGCTAAAATTGGCTTTGAAGCTTTCATGGACTTAGTGGCCCAGGAACGTACCGCCATCAAAAGCAAGACCTATACCATCGACCGCAACAGCGTACAGCAACCGGAACCAGCGCCCGCTCGCGAGATTCCGGCCGTTGAAATTTTAAATCAGAACCATTACGAAGCCTGGTTAAAAACCAATGTAACCGAGCAAAAGCAAAAAGGATTTTACTCGGTAAAAGCCCGCGTGTTAATGGGCGATATTAAAACCGCTGAGGCGCGTAAACTAGCCGCTTTGGTGCAAGATTTTGCCGCCGACGATATCCGGATTACGGCTAACCAAGGCCTACTTTTTAAATACATTCGCCCGGAAGCTTTACCTTATTTCTTCCAGGAATTAAACAAGTTAGGTTTAGCCAAACCGGGTTTCGACAGCACTGCCGATATTACTACTTGCCCCGGCACCGATACTTGTAACTTAGGTATTACCAACAGCATGGGCATTACGGAAGTGCTGGAAGACATGATTAAAGAAGAATTTCCGGATTTAATCTATAACCACGACATAAAAATTAAAATTAGTGGTTGCATGAACTCTTGCGGGCAACATGGTTTGGCCAACATTGGTTTTCACGGCAGTTCTATTAAACACGGCACCGCGGTAGTGCCGGCTTTACAGGTAATGTTGGGTGGTGGCACCTTGGGTAACGGCGAAGGCCGCGTAGCTGACCGGGTAATTAAAGTGCCTACCAAACGTGGTCCGCACATTTTGCGCTTCTTGTTCAACGACTTTGAAGCCAACGCACAAGACGGCGAATACTTTAACTCGTATTACGACCGCCAAGGCAAAAACTACTTCTACCAGTTATTAAAACCGCTGGCCGATTTAAGCACCATGGCTCCCGATGATTACAAAGACTGGGGCCACGTAGAAGAATACGCGACGGCCATTGGCGTAGGAGAGTGCGCCGGCGTCATGATTGACCTGGTGGCTACTTTATTGTACGAGGTAGAAGAAAAGCTGGAGTGGGCCGTAGAAGCTTTAAAAAATGGCATGTACGCCGATTCTATTTACCACAGCTACAGCATTTTTGTAGGTACCGCTAAAGCCTTGTTGTTGGGCAAAGGAATTGCCTGTAACACGCAAATCGGCATTATCAACGATTTTGATACCAACTTTGTAGCCAATGGTACTTTTACATTCGAGCCAGATTTTAAAACGCATGTGCTGCAAATCAATCAGAACGAGCCTAGCCAGGAGTTTGCGTTACAATTCTTAACCGAAGCCGATAGCTTCTTAACGGCGGCTAAAACCTTCCGCGGCGACGAAGTAAAACGGCCGGAAGTATTAGTTGATTTGCTGAACGCTTAATTTGTCTGAATCGCGGATTAACCGGATTACGCGGATTCAATGATGCTCCTGAAATGGGTAGAAGTTTCCTGTTTCAGGAGCAATGTTTTTCCATGAGTGGCGCGGATTTCTACTTATTAGTAAACTTAGAAATCCGCGTAATTCAGTAAATCCGCGATTCAGACAATAATCTGCGTAATCTGTATAATCCGTTTAATCTGTGATTTAAAATATTGTGTTAACTGACTCTAACCCACTCACCGCTACGGCACAGGAGAATTACTTATTCCCGGTTTTTCTGAAGCTGCACGAACTGCATACTTTAATTGTAGGCGGTGGCTTTGTGGGCGAAGAAAAGGTTACGGCGGTGCTCCGCAACAGTCCCGAAGCAAGAGTTACTTTGGTAGCTACGCAAATTTTGCCGCAAATCCGGGAATTTGTTGCAACCTACCCGCAGGTTACTTTAATCGAAAGACCTTACGAAATAACGGATCTGGAAGGCAAGGATTTAGTTATTGTGGCCACCGATAATAAAGCTTTAAACCGGGAAATTAAACAACAGGCCAAAGCTCGCAAGTTGCTCGCCAACGTAGCTGATACCCCTAACGAATGCGATTTTTACCTGAGTTCTATCGTCCAGAAAGGAAATTTAAAAATTGCGATTTCTACCAACGGCAAATCGCCCACGGTAGCCAAACGAGTAAAAGAAGTATTAAACGAAACTTTCCCGAACGAATTGGAATCGGTACTGGATAACCTGCAACAAATCCGGAACAGCCTAAAAGGTGATTTTGCCGAAAAAGTAAAGCAGCTAAATACCATCACGGCTATGCTGGTGGATAAACCAGCTCCTCCCGCTATCACCGAAGTTTCTAAACCCGCACCGGTACCTTTGGTGCAGCACATCAAGCATTCCTGGCGCTACCGGGTACTCATTGGTTTTGCCTGCTTAGGTTTGATGATTTCCGGGCATCTGCTGTTTAGTTTTTTGCCATTCGATATTATTGGCGGTTACGCGCTGCGCCTGGCCGGCGAAATTGATTCGAGCATTTTGTGGTTTATGCTGGCGGGTTTTGTGGCCCAAATGATTGATGGCGCTTTGGGCATGGCTTACGGCGTGAGCGCCAGCACATTTTTACTCACGGTGGGCATTCCACCCGCTATAGCCAGTGCCAGCGTTCACGCCTCCGAGATATTTACCAGCGGCGTATCGGGCCTCATGCACCTGCGTTTTAGGAATGTAAACAGCAAATTATTTAAAAATTTACTCTTGCCCGGTGTATTAGGAGCTATTCTGGGAGCTTACATTCTTTCATCCGCCGAAAACTATTTATATATCATTAAACCGCTGGTGGCTTGCTATACTTTGTTCCTGGGCGGCGTTATTATCAAAAAAGCTATAAAGAAAACTACCAAGCGCAAACCCATTAAGAAATTAGGTGTACTCGCCACATTTGGCGGCTTCCTGGATTCAGTGGGTGGTGGCGGTTGGGGACCTATTGTGTCTTCGTCGCTGATTGCCAGTGGCCGCAGTCCTTTGTACACCATTGGATCAGTAAACCTGGCGGAGTTTTTTGTGTCGCTGGCCAGCTCTATTACGTTTATTACACTGCTGGGCTTTAATCACTGGCAGGTAGTAGCCGGACTGGTACTGGGTGGGGTAGTGGCGGCTCCAATTGCGGCGGTGCTGGCACGTAAACTGCCCATAAAAACCATGATGATTTTAGTAGGAGTAATTGTTATCGTAGTAAGTCTGCGCAACATCATCACCATGATTTTTTAAAAGATTAATTTTTCTAGAATCAATCACCTAATCAACCTATTAGCAACTTAAGTCAGAATTAATTACTAACCACTAGAACTTACAAGCTGCGTAGCCAACAAGTTTCCTCCTGAATGACAAAGAAAATAATGGTAAGCACTTAAAAGCAAAATTTAATTAACTCAGCTTTCAAATTCATAACTTTTTTAACTTGAAACTTGCAACCTGTAACCTGCAACTTTTCAACCTTACAACTATCTAACTTTTCAACCCATAACTTGCAACCTGCAACTTGTAACCTGTAACCCGAATCAAACCCGTGAAAGATAAAGAAACCCAAGTAATCCGCACCTACCCGAAACGCAGCGAGTTCCGCGAGCACTCTACGCCGCTTTATTTAACCTCCAGCTTTACCTTCGAAACAGCCGAGCAAGGCCGCGCCTTATTTGCCGACGAAATAGAAGGCAACATCTATTCCCGTTTTTCTAACCCGAATACGTCGGAGTTAATTGATAAAATGTGCGTGCTGGAAGGTGCTGATGATGGATTTGCATTTGCTACGGGTATGTCAGCCGTATTTTCGGGGTTTGGCGCTATTCTGCAATCCGGCGACCATATTTTGGCCTCACGGTCGGTATTTGGTTCTACGCATCAATTACTAACTAAAGTATTAGCTAAGTGGGGCATTACCTTTACCTACGCCGATGCCGCTCGCCCCGAAGAATGGGAAGCCTTAATCCAGCCAAATACTAAACTCATCTACATCGAAACACCTTCTAACCCGCAGTTAGAGCTAATTGACCTGGAATGGCTCGGAAATTTAAAAAAGAAGCATAATCTAATCTTAAGTGTCGATAATTGCTTTGCTACACCGTATTTGCAAACGCCCATTCCGTACGGGGCCGACTTAGTCATTCATTCGGCCACTAAATTTATCGACGGGCAAGGACGGGTTTTAGGCGGCGTTATTGTAGGTCGACAGGATTTAATCGACGAAATCCGTTTTTTTGCGCGCCATACCGGTCCGGCATTGTCGCCGTTTAACGCCTGGGTCTTAAGCAAAAGCCTCGAAACCTTACCGGTGCGCATGGACCGGCACTGCAAAAACGCCTTGGCCATAGCGCAACACCTGGATCAGCACACGGAACTGGAAAGCGTATTGTACCCGTTTTTACCTTCGCACCCGCAGTACGAACTGGCGAAAAAGCAAATGAAGCAAGGCGGTGGCATTGTAACGTTTGTAGTAAAAGGCGGATATGCCCGCGCGCACAAGTTTATGGATGCTTTAAAAATAGCTTCTAAAACCGCTAACCTCGGCGACTCCCGCACCACTATCACGCACCCGGCTTCTACCACCCATTCAAAACTAACCGATGCCGAACGGGAAGCGGTAGGAATATCCGCGGGTCTGATCCGAATTTCGGTGGGTTTAGAAAACGTGAACGATTTAATTGCCGACATTGATCAGGCTTTGGCCGCTACCCAGTCATGAAAAAAGCTTTTTACTACTTGGTAGATGTTTTCACAGATAGCGTTTTTGGTGGTAACCAATTAGCCGTATTCCCAAAAGGCGAAGAAGTGCCGGAGCACTTAATGCAGCAGATTGCCAAAGAATTGAATCTTTCGGAAACTACATTTGTACTACCACCGGTAAATTCGCAGAACGATATTAAACTGCGCATTTTTACGCCTGGCCAAGAGTTACCCATGGCCGGACACCCGACCATTGGCACCGCTTTCGTGTTGCTGCAACAAGAACTACTGGCTACCGCTGGCCGAAATCCTTTAGTTTTTGAAGAAGGCGTGGGCGACATACCCGTAGCCTTCGAGCAAAATGGGAAAGAGTTCGGTTTGATTACCATGACGCAACCTTTACCCAAATTCGGGGAGATTGTGACGGATGTACAAATTTTGGCCGATCTGCTTTCGTTGAGCCTGGATGATATTTTACCGGAGCCTCCCGCTCAAGTGGTGTCGTGCGGGGTGCCTTATTTATGCGTACCCCTCAAGAACCTGGCAGCGGTAAAAAAAGCGCGTTTACGTAACGAAGTTTTTGAAAACCAATTGAGCCACATCGGGAGCCAAAGTGTGTTTTTGTTTTCCCTGGAAACAGAAGATCCGGCGAATACGGTACATGGTCGCATGTTTGCGCCCGCTTTTGGCATCCCCGAAGATCCGGCCACCGGCAGTGCTTGCGGTCCTTTGGGTTGTTATTTGGTGCAAAACAAACTGGTACCTGATCAACCAGTTGCCAGTATCATTTGCGAGCAAGGCTACGAAATGGGCCGCTCTAGTTTATTGTATTTAACTATTGGCCAAGAAAGTAATACCATTACTCAAGTAAAAGTAGGAGGGAAGAGCGTGTTGGTAGGCGAAGGTTACTTTTATCTGTAATTTTTTAAAATTTTGGTGGGGTAGGTAGTTGGCAGTAATAAGAATATATGAAAAACATCTTACATCTATTTATTGGATTTTCTCTATTTATCATTAGTTATAATGATAACTCAACCAAAAAAGTAGAAGAGGAAAAACCTGCATTTGATGCTTTTGCTACAACTATAAAGGCAGATTCAGCTGAATCTGATGCTATAATTAATAATACAAAACCACAAAAGGGTGGAATAGAGATTCCTAATGAACTTAAATCATTTGTTGGTAAAGGTCAGGTTACTTATGCTCTTGAACGAGGTGATATAAATGCGGATGGTTCAAGTGACTATCTATTATCTATCGGTAAACCACTTCCAAAAGATGAAGATGGCAATTTGGATTATGAAGTGATTGAAGCAAGTGAAGAAAAGTTGAATGTCTTGCTTATAATTAGGGACAGAAACAAGATGCTGTCTTTAAAAGCATCTAACAACAACATTTTAGATTATCCTATATCTACATTACATGAGCCAGATGGTATATATCCAGATTCTATAGGTACAGGCTTTTTAATAAGTTATTTTGGAAGTGGGGAAGGAGTACGTAGTTCTTATACCCGTGAGGATTTTTTTTTTACATTTAGTAAACACGATAACCAATGGTATCTTTCAAAAATTATTGATGAAACTGGGCTTAATAGTCCTGGGGCAGCCCTGAATGTAGACATTGAAGATTTTAAAGAAGAGCATCCCAATTATACTGAAAATCAAATAGATTCAATTGAAGAGTTACCTGAGGAATATTCTAAAGCGACAATAACCATTTATACGAGCAAAGATTTTGTTAGAAGAGTTGCATTTTCTTCTTTCAATTACGATGACTATTATTCCGGCAAACTTATCATTAACAAGGAATAACACCTTAATTTATTTTAAACATACTCTTGTTATTAAGTTTGTTACACCTTTATATTCTTGTAATTTCTTGCTAAGTGTTAATTGAAAAAAGTTGTATTGAAAGTAATATTTTACTGTAAAAAGAGAAAAACAAGGAAAAAAAATACTCCGCCTAACAACAGCTAAAAAGTATTAAAGCACTTTTTAGACAAGTCCATTAATACTTCTTCACCGAATTTAGCTTACCAAAAATAGGTTGTCCTTGGTTGACAGCAACCATTTTTTATTTTTCTCTTGCCTGTATATAAAGCTCTGGCGTCTGTACTGGTATTTCCGCTTTCTTGTAGTCTTTTATATTTCTAGTCAGCAAAAAAGTAATTCCGGATTCTATAGCGGTGAAATACGGAATAGCATCTTCAAAATTTTTAAATTTTGAATGCAGGGCTAACTCAATAACTTTATCATCTACTGGTAGAACTTGTACGAGTACTTTAAACCTACTTAAAATTCTTCTCGCTTCCGTTAGGGAGTATTGTCTGGATAGCAGATAATTTAAGTTGGAAAAACAAAGAGAAGAAACAAATAATTGAAGCTCCCCTTTGTCGGCCAAGGTGAACAAAATAGCAGCGTGTAGATAATGGGGTTCTCTTTTGGCTAATAAATCCAGACAGACATCTGTGTCAATGAATATTTTAGTTATTCATATATTTGTTGGCTAAATGATTAGCATATTCCTCTTTATGATTTAAATTTTCCGGAATAGAAATAACCCCTGAAAGGCTTTTTACCAAAGGTGAAATTTCCTCATTAGATTACTCTTCAGCCGTAACCCGATCTAAATAAGTCTCTATCAACTTGGATAAACTAGTCTTTTTAGTAGAAGCGTAAGACTTAGCTCGTTCAATAATATTCTTGTCTAGTACTAAAGTAAGTTTCGTATCCATACGTGTAAAATTAAAATATTTGATACGTATGAACAAGTTCGAAGTTAAGTAAAGTTGCAAGTACGCCAACTGAGCAAACGCATTTTAAGAAGAGCTATCTAATTTTTAAAAATTTAAAATTTTGCTGCCTGTAACCAAGCACATATAACAAGCTAATTACTTCTTCACCGAATCGGGTTTACCGAAAATCGGTTGGCCGCGCCGGGACTTTTTCCTTTTCTGGGTGATGCTATCCAGGATGCCTTTCGATTTAAACCGTACGTACCACATTCCGGCCCAATCGCCCGATTGATAACCAGCATGCGTAGTCTTAAAGTTTTTCGGTAATAACTGCTGATTTTCCGAAGTGAGCGTTTTTTCTGGCTGACCATGGCATTGGAGGCATAAAGCATCCGTCATAAAAATTGGTTTGGTATAGAGCAACTCTTCGCTGCCTACCCGGATTACCTGCGGTTTCAAAGTTTGCTTTTGCGTCTGAAAGGCCTGGTATTGTTTCAGTTGCTCTTGCAGCAGTAAACTCGCTGGATCGGTGGCGGCATTCGACCAGCTTTTGCCACTTCGCCCTAACTGCGCCTGGTATTTTTGCGCCATCTGCGTTAATACCGAATCTTTCATTACTTGGCGGTAATGCAGGGCAGCTTTAAAATCGTTTGAATCCAGCTCATTTTTTAAAAAAATTAGCATCTGCTGATCCGCTGTCTGGATAATGCTGTCACCCACCCGGCCGGTTTCCTTCGAAATCATTTCGCTGGTAATTCGTTTAACCAAATGGCGTTCCATTTCCTCGGCTATTTCTTTCCCGTTCGGCAGCTTTTTCGGTTCGCAACTGCTAAGTGCCAATGTACTGGTAAGAAGTAAAAATAAAGACCGGAACAGAGACAGCTTCCGATAAAGAGAACAAATCAGCATAAAATGGGGTTTTATAGTTGTAATACTTACCGGCTGATAAAGGCGTTTAAATACAAACAAATATCCGGGATAGGTAAATGCGAAACAACAGGAACAGCATCAGAACTACTCCTGGCAATTTACTTAAACGGTTCACCAACAACCGGTAAATTTTATTAACTTTGCGTTTTAAAACAGATACATTGCCGTTATGTTAGATAAGTTAGAGGCTATAAAAGAGCGTTTTGAAGAAGTAAGTGAGCTCTTACAACAACCCGAAAGTATGAGCGACATGAAAAAATACAAGTCGCTTAATAAAGAATACAAAGACCTCGAAAAAATTGTAATTGAGTACAGAAAATACCAGAACCTGCTCGGCAACATTGATAATGCCAAGCAAGTAATTGCTACGGAAAAAGACGAAGAGTTCCGGGAAATGGCTAAGGAAGAACTCGATGAGCTCTACCCGCAACTGGAAGAACTGGAAGAAGGAATTAAAAATTTGCTTATTCCGAAAGACCCGAACGACAGTAAGAACATTATTATCGAAATCCGGGCCGGTGCCGGTGGCGACGAGGCCTCTATTTTTGCCGGCGATTTGCACCGCATGTACTCCCGTCTGGCAGAAAAGCAAGGCTGGCGCATGGAATTAATCGATGCGCAGGAAGGAACGTCTGGTGGTTATAAAGAGATTATCAGCAGTATTTCCGGCGAAGATGTGTACGGCAAAATGAAATTCGAATCGGGGGTGCACCGCGTACAACGTGTACCCGCTACCGAAACCCAAGGCCGGATCCATACCTCCGTAGCCAGCATAGTAGTACTACCGGAAGTAGAAGAATTTGATATTGAATTGGATATGAATGAAATCCGGAAAGATTTGTTCTGTGCTTCCGGACCAGGCGGACAGTCGGTAAACACCACGTATTCGGCGGTTCGTTTAACGCACTTACCAACCGGTATTATGGCGCAGTGTCAGGATCAGAAATCGCAGCTGAAAAACTATGATAAAGCCTTAAAAGTACTGCGTTCCCGGATTTACGAAGTAGAATTAGCCAAGAAAAACGAAGAAATGGGTGCCCAGCGCAAAAGCATGGTAGGCGGCGGCGACCGTTCCGATAAAATCCGGACCTACAACTACCCACAAGGCCGTGTAACCGATCACCGCATTGGTTATACCGTGTACAACCTGCCCAACGTAATGGATGGCCAGATTGACGACTTCATCGAAGAACTCCGCATTGCCGAAAACGCCGAACGCCTGAAAGAAGGGGTAGCTTAATTAGGTTGCAGGTTACAAGTTGCAGGTTACAAGTTGCAGGTTACAAGTTGCAGGTTACAAGTTGCAGGTTAAATAGTTAGAAGGTTGTAAAGTTGTAAGGTTGAAAAGTTAAAACAAACGTAGCGGGTAGTAATGCTCGCTACGTTTGTTTTATAAAGTGGCTAAAATTTAAAAATTTGTACTTTGGAGATTGCTTTTTACTAGCTGTAAGTTCTATACTGAGTTACAATTAATAGTGACTTTGTTGCAACGGGACTCTTTTCTACTAGCTCGCTTATAGCGAGCAGTAGCTAAGCTACTAGGTAGGCCAGAGGCATTCCCTGGTGGCGATAGATGTTTAAGATTTTACATTTTAGTTCTACTTCTGTTTTCTGATTTTCTATTTTCCGGGTCCTCATCTGGGCGGAGAAAGTAGTTTTGTAGCGAAACATAGCTACCTCATTTAAACTTCGGCGATGATAGCCAGCTTGGATTTTCCAGGCTTTTCGATCGTGCTCTTGCCTATATTCGACTGCCTCATTGCGCTGCCGTAGGTATTCTGGTACCGGCTTCTTCTGGGTACCTTTATGTACCACTGCATCTTTGGACGGGGGTATAATTTGCTTAATGCCCCCTGCTAGGAGCTCTCGCAACTTAAAGTCATCATAAGCGCCATCCCCTATAAAACTACTCAGCTGAGCAGTCTTGCCTTGCAGCAACTTGCCCGCGACCACCGCATCATCTTCCCCATTCGTAGTCAACGCCACAAAAACGATCTCTTGGGTATCAACAGCAATACCGATGTGCAATTTGCGCCAAGTTCTATGCTTGGAAGCCCCGTGTTTTCTTACTTTCCACTCGCCTTCCCCGTATACTTTTAAACCGGTAGAATCGAGCGCAATAGCTAGCTTTCGGTTGCGGGCTAATGCTTTACTTACTTCTACTGGCAGGCAGCTTTGTCGGCGGCAAAGAGTAGTATAATCTGGTACGGCATAATCTTTATAGCCTAACATCGCCAGCAAACTAGAAACAAAGCCGGTCGTCTGCCGCAGCGGCTGATGATACACCTGGCCTAACAACAAACAGCATTGGATTACACAATCAGCATATAAGCATTCCCCTACTACTTTCTGGCTCGGATCAATCTCGCGCCACGCTCTTAACACGGAATCTTCCAGCCATAAAGTCAAACTACCTCTTTGAACTAAACTGCTAGTATAGGCTTTCCAATTTTTAACTTTATACCTATCTTTAGCCGGGATTGTAGGCGATGGTAACATCTCTTCTTTATGGTTTCGTCACTACAAAGATAGACTGCAATCCCTTTTTTACCTATCCCATTCTCAACGTTGCAACAAAGTCTTTATTAGGTCATATTAGACCATATAGCTATTTAGAGTGAAAGATAAGCCGCAGCTAAAAGTAAACGACATCAGTTTGGCTGTGGAGGGCCTTCTAAGGTTGTGGTGCCGAGGCACGAGGCATTGTGAGGCACGAACAAAACAAGCTTAGACCAGCCCGGAAGAGCCAAACGGGGCCTGCCGGCCAGGAGGCAAACTTGTAGGTAGCCAATTAGATAGCACCAATGAATGAAGGCTTGAAAAGGCTCCAAAGAATAACAGCAGCATTACCAGTACAATTACTAATCAAAGCAGTGTTATTACCCAAAGCGACACAAGTTTTTACTATTAAAGTATCCGCAAGATTAGCTGCTTTTTGCCTCACTTTCTGCTGGCTCCTATACAGTTTAACCGCTTGCGAACCAAAAGAAGACATCATTACCACCAATCCAACTGCTAAACTGGAGTTCTCCACCGATTCAATTAAGTTCGATACCGTTTTTGTAAATACCGGCAGCGTGAGCCGGGCCGTGTGGGTGTACAACCGTCAGGAGAAAGCTGTAAAAATAAGCGAAGTAAAGCTAGCTCAGGCTGATGCAGCTTACCAGTTAATTATCGATGGACAGGAAGCTAACGAAGTAAATAACCTACTGCTCCGCGGCCAGGATAGCTTGTTGGTGTTGGTAAAAGTGAAAATACCGGCTACTTCCGATACTTCTGCTTTCATCCTAACCAATGCGATTACCTTTTTAACCAATTCTAATCGCCAGCAAATACCCGTGGTGAGTTACGGCCAAAACGCCTACTTTCATAACAAAACCGAAATTACCGCCAACACTACCTGGAAAGCTGATAAACCACACGTCATAAATCACTTTGTTAAAGTAAACGCCGGCGTAAAATTAACCATCGAGGCAGGTGCAAAGATCTACTTCGGGAAAGATGCCGCTTTACTTGTTAACGGCAGCTTGCAGGTAAATGGCACCAGCAACAAACGAGTTTCTTTTAAAGGAATTAGGCGGGAGCTATTGTACGACGATGTGCCCGGTCAATGGCAGGGCATTAAGTTTGAAGCAACCAGCCAGGATAATCACCTTTATTTTGCGGATATTAAAAATGCTACTTACGGACTTTGGGCGGCTAATCCAGATAATGATGAAGCGGATTACGATCTGGAAATTAACCAAACCGTTATCCAGAATATGTTTGAAACTGGCATTCGGAGCTACGGAGCCGATGTGCGGGCAGTAAATTCGTTGATAACCAACTGTGGGCAGAGTGCGGTGCAGGGTTTGGGCGGCGGTAACTACCAGTTTATTTATTGTACCCTGGCCAATTACACCGTTGGCTTTCGGCCCGAAACCGTTACTTTGCAATTCGCAGATCAATTAAAAGAAGTTGATCAACCTATTTCCAGTTACCGCGTTAAATTATTCGTGCAAAATTCTATTATTTGGTCGGGTAATCGAAGCAACAGCAATTACGCCGATCAGATTCAAATGAAAAATGAAGCCGGTACCACGCCGCAGTTAGAATTTAAAAATTCGGTGTTGCAAACCGTTAGCTTTGCCGAACATCCGGCGTTTGTCTGCTGTAATAATTTGCTGAACCTCGATCCCAAATTTAAAGCGCCTATTAGCATGCTGGAAGCGAATGTGCCGGATTTCCGGTTAGATACCTTATCGCCGGCCAGCAACAAAGCCTGGGCGTTGCCCGCAATCACCAAAGACCTAGATAATAAAAACCGCCACCCAAACACACCCGATCCGGGCGCTTACGAACGTACGAAGGAATGAAATGGTACCAAAAAAGTATTCGCTTGCCCGCCCTTAAACGCGGTTATCATTTAATTACCGATTTGCTTACCGCCGAATTGCCCGAACTGGAAGGCATAAAAGTGGGGTTGGCGCACATTTTTATTAAACATACCTCGGCCAGTTTAACCATTAACGAAAACGCGGATTTTACGGTAAGGCAGGATTTTGAAAGCCATTTCAACAAGATGGTACCGGAAAATGCCCCGCATTACCGCCACACGTTGGAAGGTCCGGATGATATGCCGGCGCATATAAAAGCTTCGTTACTGGGCAATTCGGTTTCTATACCTATTACGGATGGTGCTTTCAATCTGGGAACCTGGCAAGGCATTTACCTCGGCGAACATCGCGACCACGCTACCCGCCGTTGGCTGGTAATTACGCTACAAGGCGAGTAAAATTTTAAATTTTTTAAAATAAAAGCCCGGTTAGCAAGCCCGTTAAGATGATGTAAGGGGGTGGTACTTCGGTCCAGAGCAAGAGGCAGAAAGTGCCGACTACAATGGCAATATTCGCCAGATTCGTGTCGATAGGATGATACAACAAAATGGCGGCCGCCGCTACCATACCCGAACTAACGGCGTTAATTCCTTCCAGTGAAGCTTTAATAACCCGGTACTTGCGGAGTTCGCCCCAAAACCGGATAACAAAAAAGATTAAAAACGTACCCGGCAGAAAAATACCCACCGTACCGATTAAAGAACCTAATAGCTGTCCGCCAATGCCATAATCGCGCATAGCCAAGGCACCCAGGTACGAACAGAACGCAAACACGGGCCCGGGTAAGGCCTGCACAATCGCAAACCCCGACAAAAATTCTTCGGAAGTTAAGTATTGCTTAAACTCTACAAATTGCGAGTACATCAACGGAATGAGTACCTGCCCGCCGCCAAAAATTAAACTGCCATTCCGGTAAAAGTTTTCGAATAGCTTAAAGCCGCGCATTTGGGTAGTGCCGCCTAATACCGCCGCCGCTATAAACACGGCGGTATACAAAATAAAATTGCTCCAGTTAATCTTAATGTTTTTATCCGGCTCAATGGGTTGTGCCTTGTATCGCAAAGCCGTAACCGCTCCACCTGCAATCAGAAGAATTGGGTACACCCAGGGCATATTGAAAAAATAAGAAATATTAGCCGAGATCACCATCATGCCAATACCGGTTTTGGTATTAACTACCTTAGAACTAATGCGGTAAGCCGCAAAGGACACAAAGCCCACGGCCATGGGCAAAATAAAACGGGTAAACCGCAGCGATATGTTATTAGCCTGCAAATACGACATGGTTAATCCCATCAAGGTCATGATGATAGTAGCCGGCGCAATCCAGACAAGGAGAGTAAGATAGGCTAAGTTAGGCCCGCCCATGCGGAAGCCAATAGCCGTAATGGTTTGGGTAGAGGTAGGGCCCGGTAAAATCTGGCAAAGCGCATTTAACTCGATTAACTCCGCCTCGGTCAAATAGCGGCGTTTTTCCACCAGAATCTTAAACATCATCGAAATATGCGCCTGTGGTCCGCCAAAAGCGGTGAGCGCCAACCAAAGCACATCTTTCAGAAAAATGTAATTCCTGGGGCTTAAGATTTTCTGACCTCTGGACCATGGCCGCGATTCCACTGGTTTAGGTTCTTTTATCAGTCCATGGTCCACAGGCAACAGAATTATAATTAATCAAATAGTCGATAGTCGATGGTCCATAGTCGACAGACCATAGCCCGGAATTGGTAAAATTAGTTGAATATTTAAAAAAACGTTGCTTATGCAGGTCACTTCCTTCGTTTTTTCCAATCTGCTTAACTTATCACATGTATATCCGGTGAACTGTAGACTATGGACTAACAACTATCAACTATGGTCTGTGGACTATCGACTAATTTACTTCTTCAATAAACCCAATTCAATTAAGCGCTCGGTTAAAAATTCACCGGCGGTAGTGTCGGGGTAAGCTTTCGGGTTTTCGGCATCAATGCAACCATCCAAACAGGTAAGATCCATTTCGGTACGCGGGTGCATAAAAAATGGTATGGAATAACGCGAAGTATGCATGAGTTCACGTGGCGGGTTTACGACCCGGTGAATGGTAGATTTTAATTTGTTGTTGGTGTGCCGCGACAGCATATCGCCTACGTTTACCACAATCTGATCGGGCAAAGCCGTAATCGGAATCCATTTGCCATCACGGCGCAATACTTGTAATCCATCGGCACTGGCGCCCATTAATAAAGTAATTAAGTTTATATCCCCGTGTTCGGCGGCTCGTACGGCATCGGCCGGTACACTGTCCGGGTTTTCAATCGGGAAATAATGAATGGCGCGTAAAATGCTGTTGCCGTGGTGTACGCGGGCATCAAAGTAATCTTCGTCTAAGCCTAAGTACAACGCAATGGCGCGCAGCATGTGCGTACCGGCTTGTTCCAGAGCGCGGTAAGCCGCTAAGGTCATTTCTTTAAATTCGGGTACTTCGTTGGGCCAAATGTTAGCCGGGTAATTTTCGGCTTGTAATTCGGCAGCGGGTAAATCCTGACCAACGTGGTAAAATTCTTTTAAATCACCGGTGTTGCGGCCTTTGGCGTGTTCTTTTCCTTTGCCCACGTAACCGCGCTGGCCCGCTAAAGTGGGGTTTTCGTATTTTTGTTTTACATCGTCGGGCAAACTGAAAAACTTTTGCACCGCGGCGTATAATTGCTTCGAAAGTTCGTCGCTTAAACCATGGTTGCGGATAGCCACAAAGCCAATACTTTGAAATGCCTCGCCCAAATTCTGCACGAATTGCTGCTTACGCGCGGCGTTACCGGAAGTAAAATCAGCTAAATCTAACGACGGAATTTTATCAACTAATTTCTCGGTTATAGTATCCATATTTTATGCTCGTAAAAGATAAAAATTTAAAAATCTGGTCGCATCTGCTCTTATCATCTTACTTAATAACAGATGGTAACCTGTAACAAAAGTACGGAATAAACCTTTTATTTAAACGCTCCCGATAAATCTACTTTACTTGTTTTAAAGCTTTTTAGCCGGGATTAACCAACTTATTTTCCGGATAAAATTTTGTTCAGGATAGGCTGTAAAACAAAATAGCTTTTAGTAAAGATCAATTGATCCTTTAACTAAAAGCTATTCTTAAAAAATTTAAAATTTTATTTCTGCAGCGCCGCTACGTAGTTTTTTTCGGCACCGGCCCAGTTCAATACGTTCCAGAAGGCGGTGATGTATTCCGGCCGACGGTTTTGGTATTTCAGATAGTAGGCGTGTTCCCACACATCCAGGCCAATTACGGGTTTACCTTTTTTCTCGGCGACATCCATTAAGGGGTTGTCCTGGTTAGGGGTAGAAGTAACGGCCAGTTTACCCGACGGCTCCACAATTAACCAGGCCCAGCCCGAACCAAAGCGCGTAGTAGCGGCTTGGTTAAAGGTTTCTTTAAATTTATCCATGCCGCCTAAGTCGCTCTCGATAGCGGCCGCCAATTTACCGGTAGGTTTGCCACCTTGCGCCGATAAAATGTTCCAGAAAAACGTATGGTTCCAATGGCCCCCGCCGTTATTGCGCACGGCTACCGGGTGCTTGCTGATATCTTTAATAATATCTTCTATTTTCATAGTCGCCAAGGCAGTACCGGTTACGGCTTTGTTTAAATTAGTAACATAGGCCTGGTGGTGCTTGGTATAATGAATTTCCATGGTTTGCTTATCGATGTGCGGCTCCAGCGCACTAAACTCGTAAGGCAATTTAGGAAGCGTAAAAGTATCGGCCACGGGGTTAGCCAGTAAGTTTAAGGGTTTTACCAACCCGGCTATGCCGAGCAATGCCGCCGATTTTAAAAATGTTCGTTTATCCATAATTGGTGTGTTTTATAGGTTAGCTTTTAGCAAAACGTGCCTGATTAGCGTAAAAGTACAAACTTTTAGGTATTCCATTCTTTTAAGAACAAATTACGCACATATTGGTTTTTGGTTGAAAGTTAAAACTTTTCTGTACACCAGCTAAATCAAATAGCCGTTATCGCTTATAAGTTGTTTTAGTTTGTCTGAAACTCCCCGGTAAAGTAAAACTCCGGATTTTGTACGCTCTTCATCTGGCCTAAGGTACCCGCATCCGGGTCCTGGAAAAAATCCATAGTAAAATTATCGTTGTTGATGTGATTCAGGAGCGGACTCATATCTTCGGCAATTACCTGCGCGTTGCCGTTAGGCGTTTGCGCCGTAAAGTTATAAACCCCATCTGCCGTTTTGGTGTAGCTAAACGGATAAAGGGCCAGGAATCCGTTATTCCCTTGGTAAACAATAATGTTTAAAGCCATCGTGCGCGATTGGACATCAAACAAAAAGTACATGTAATCTAACCGGAGGGCGTACGGACCAGCCAGAATAGCACTGGCGGCTTGTTGTTGCTTGCTCGTAAAATCCGGGGACCAGCCTGGCAGGGCTTGCGGCGGCACGGCAATGGTGTTAAAAGTTACCCCCACAAAGTTGTGCAAGGGTATAATGGGAGTAGGGGAGGACTGCACCTCTACGCGGGAGCCATTAATCTCGGCATAGAAAACCTGGTTGGCACTGTCCCAGAATAACTCCTGAATAGCGGTGCCATTAACAACTAAGGCGGGTTCCAAAAGTATGCCGCGGGTGGTATACGTAAACAAGCTATTCAGAATCTGAACATTGCCGTTTGCTAATGATATCAGCGAAAAGGTTTTCGTAGCGGCATTTATATTAACTTGTACTCTGGTGCCATCGCCGGATAATAAGTAAATAAATGGATTTGCTTTTTGATAGGCGGTAGTTTGATCAATTACCACTTTTAGTTGGCCGGCCGTATACGCGTTAAATTCTTCCTGGGTGGCCGGCACCAAAATCATTTTACTTTGTTGCAGATTGCCGGTTAATTGCACCACGTTGGTGGCCAATGAATCAATTGTAAATTCAAAATCAGAAAACAAGCCTTGGCCGGGTTCGCCCGGTAATCCCACTGTTTTTAGGAGGGCTTGCGGATCTGGGTCCGCGAGAATGTGCAGGGGCGAGTAGGTATCAAAAATTAAGGCGGGCACCTGCATGCCTTTTAAGCGATACGTAGTTTCGGCGGGTGGCCCAGCTGCGCCGGAGCTAATATCGGCCGACATAGCTACCCGATCGTTTTCGTTAAATTTAAAAAAAAAGCTGTACAACCCGCCACCATTTGGTTTTAAAGTAGCTTTCCAGCCATATGGCGCGCTCACCAGTTGGGTTTTATAATCGGTTAGGGCTTGGCTTAGGCGTTCTTCCGGACGTTGGCCCGGAGCAGGGTCATTGTTGTCTTGCTGGCAGGCGGTAAAAAGCAGAAGCAACAACAAGCTTAAAAGATATATTTTTTTCATGCGATTATCGTGAAGCCGCTTATTTCGGGCGGAGCAAAGCTGTATTTTAATTATAAAGCGTTTATAGCCGCTTGGGCATTTAATTGTAAAGTATAAAAATCAATATTCCACGACTCTTTGAAGTAGCGCACAATCATTTGTTCTTTCTGCCGTAAAGCGGCTCGCGCCGCGGTATTCGGAACTGTTTTAGTCGGATCATTCGGATCCGGTAAAACCAGCCCATTTACCATTGCATCAAAGTTCGTCCGGCCTTCAATCAGCATAATAGATATCATTTCTACAAAATCATCGTCGGGGTTACTGCGGGAATACTCCGTAACAAAACCGCGGGAGTTGGCATCGGCTAAATCAAAATCATTCCAGCTGGCGGTATAGCTAGGAGTAATGCGCTTAAATTCTTGCGGATACATAATATTCTGGTGCAGAATATGCCCAAACTCGTGGTGGATGGTGTGCAGCATTTGCTTTACTTCCCGCTTATTATCCGTGGCAAAATCATTTAACTTAAATAAAACAATTTTACGACCGCCCTCGGCGGTACCTAAAGTAATGGTACCGTTGGTGTTGTACTCCGGACTGCCCACTAACACAAACTGCTTCGGCGACAACCTTTTAATAAAGGCTGGGCCTGCAATTTGATCGTACGGAGCAATCCAGGTTTTCTTAATGGATTCTATTACCGGAATAACCCGGTCTTCGCGGGGCGGAGTAATGTTTCTGCCTAACGATAATTCATACCGGTCAAACCGGTACTTTACCTCGATGTTGTACGGAACTACCATGTTATCGTACAGCCAGGTATCCAACGGCCCTTTTACCCAAGTATCACTCGTTAATTTAGTTACATCTACATCCAGCTCTTCTTCTTTAGAGCAAGCTGTCAGGCAGCTTATTGTAAGAAAAGCCACTATTAGTTTTATATAAGTTGTTTGCATAAACACAATTTTTTAAATTTTTACCGTGGATTGCGCTCTAAACCAGCCAAAGTTACCTCTTGCGGAAGTTGCAGCACCCGGCGTGGATCGTTCGAACCTAATTCTGCTACCACTTGTCCTGTAAAGGTATAGTGTGTTACGGGTAATTTATGCCGGAGCAAATCGAACCAGCGCATCCCCTGGTGCACAAATTCGGCCGCTTTAAAATCCAGGATAGTGAAAAGCAAGCCTTGGCGGATATTACCACCAGTGTTGTAAAAACCATTTATTTTGGCGTTGGTAATCCCGTGCGTACGGGCATCATAATCGGCGATGCGGGTACTGGCGTACAGATTTAAATCCGCCCGGGTAGCTTCGATGTTGTTCAAAGCCAGGTTAGCTTCGGCCCGGTTAAACAATACTTCTTCGGCGGTAAATAACGGAAATATAGTATAAGGTTGACCAATGTCGGCGTTTACATCGGTACGCACAAAATGCTCCCGGAATTTAAGAATAAAAATGTTATCTGTTCCTTGGATGTACAGTGGATAAGACCAAACGTCACCAGTTACATTGGGCGAACGAAAAAAGTAGTTTGCAATATTGTTAGATAAGCCGTACCGATAAATAGGATAATTCCGGGCCCATAAAGAAGGAGCTTCTACCAGAAGTAAATTAGCATTTTCGGAGGCTTGCGTGTATATAGCCGATCCTTCGCGATAAGTGAGATTGCTGTAAACACTTACCCAAGGTCGTAAATTTGGGCCAATGCTACCTCCCGGAAATACCTGATTTGCGTGTTCCACTACTTTGGCGTAATCTTGCTTAAACAAATAAAAACGTGTAGCAAAGGCGTGGGCCGCGGCAGTAGTAAAATGATATTTAGGCACGCGGTAACTGGTATTATTAATTAGAGGTAAGCCTTCGAGTAAATCTTTCTCAATTTGCTCATACACGTAAGCTACAGTTCTGCGCTCGTATTGCCCAAATACTACTTTTTCAGGAGTAATTACATAGGGAATTCCCGGATCGGAAGCCGCCGTATTGGGGTCGTAAATTTTTGAAAACAGCGAAACCAGCATAAAGTGCGCGTAGGCACGAGCTACTAGGGCTTCGCCTTTTTGGGCGCTATAGTCCTGAGGGTTGGGCACATTCGCGATAGTTTCGAGTGCATGGTTTGCTGCCGCAATAGCTGCGTAACTCGAATACCAGTAAAAGTCCGGCGAGCCTTCGGTTCTATTTTCTACATCCCGGAAAAAATATGAATCGCGGTTAATCACCACATCTTCGGCCGTTATCGAATTAACACCTTTATCATCGGCTAAGTCCGACATGGCTTCGGTGAAAGTAGCGTAATCAGCTTTTGGATAAGCGGTAACTAATAATTCACTTACTTTCTCCACGGTATTTAACTGGGTACGCTGGTCAACGGCTTGTTCCAGGTAATCTTCGCAACCCGTAAAAGCCAGCAAACTGCTGAGCAAAGTATATTTGAGTATATTCTTCATGTACTTATTTTACCTTAAAAATTGGTTAATCATTCTGAGCAATCAACCACCTCTAACCCTCCTGAAATGAAAAGAAGAGTTTTTTTAAAATTTTTACCTTTCTAATCTTTTAACTTCTTAGAACCCGGCTTTTAAAGATAAAGTAAATTGCCGCGGAATAGGAGTAGCTACCCCACCTGCACCAAAAAATTCGGGATCCTGGCCATTTAGCTTGTCATCCGAATAAATCAGCCAGATGTTATTGGCCACTAAGCTTACCGACAAAGTATTAAAGCCTAAACTACTTAAACGAGCGGCGGGTAAATTGTAAGTTAAGGTGGCTTGCTTCAATCGGGCAAAATCACCATCGGCCACCCGCGTGGTAGAGTAGTTATAATTGTTGTAAGGATAACCAGTTAATTGGGCTTCTTCCACCTTACCCAGAATAGAAGGGATGTTGGTTCTGTTTTCGTCGCCGCTCAGTACCCAGCGATTTAAAAATTCTTTGGGCGTGGCATCTAAGTCGGTGTAGCTCGATTTAAAGGCTGGGTTTAACCGCACCACATTACCGGCACTAAAAGTTACCAACGCCGAAATAGATAAGTTTTTGTACCGGAATGAGTTAAACCAGCCGCCTGTTACGATGGGATCTATGGAACCTTCGTATTTCAAATGCTCAATTTTAGTACTCTGCAAATACACATTGGGGCTTGTTTCGCCTTCTTCATTAATAAACTGGGGCATCCCGTTGTTAGGATTTAACCCCTGAAAATCAATGGAAAACAAACCCCGGTACGGGTATCCTTGCAAAGAGCCCCCATCTGGTCTTACCAAAGACCAAATATCGGGATCATTTCTAAGCTCGGTAATTTTACCTTTGTTGTAGGCGCCGGTAAGCTGGGTCCGGAACCCGTAATCTGTTTCGTTAATGAGGTTGCTCCCGACTGTTAATTCTAACCCTTTTGATTCCATATCGGCGTAATTGGCTACTTTGTATCCTAGTTCGTAGGGCTCGTTATAAGCACCACCATATCCTCCACCACCAATACCCGATGTCCGAATCCGGCCAATTAAATCAAATCCTTGCCGTTGGTAGGCATCAATCGTTACAGAAAGACGTTCGTTAAATAAGCCAACATCTACGCCCACGTTGGTTTCGTATTGCTTTTCCCAGGTAAGCTCCGAATTTTCGAGGTATTTAATCGAGATGCCCGATTCTACTTCCGATAAATAAGGGCGGCGGGTACTGGCGTTTTCTAAAACTAAACTGGAGTTGGTAGCACTACCCATACTGGCTGTTAAACCATAAGTAGCCCGCAGCGTTAAACGATTTATTTTATCTACCCGCTGCATAAAAGGCTCGGTATCTACGTTCCAGGAGCCGCTCACATTCCAGGTAGGCAGCCAGCGGGCGGTACGTGCCTGGCCCAGCAAATTAGACCCGTCGTAGCGCACAGTGCCGTTTAAATTATATTTACCACGGTACGAATAAGCGCCATTGGCCATAAACGCCACAAACCGTTCGTAGCCCATGGTCATGCCGTAATAATTAAAATTGCCTTCTACATTTTGCTTAATCAACCGGTAATCTACATAAGGCACACCGCCTTTATCGTACTGATACCCATACCCGTTAAAAGTTTTATTTTGCCGGTCAGTATACCGCAGTTCCTGCGACGTAAACAATCGTACTGTATGAATTTCGTTGAAAGTTTTATCCCACTCCAGTTGGTTCCGGAAGTTATAGTTTGTTAAGTTATCGTCTTTGGTGTTATAAAAACCTCCGTACGGTAGTACCACTACTGGTTGAGCTTCCGGATCATCCGGGTCGCGGTACAGAAATTTATTACGTTCCCGGATAGTGGCATCGCCGGCGGCCCGGTAAGCATTAGCCATATTCGAATTTTCCCACACTTTGTGTTCCTGGTCGGTTTTGGCGTAGCGGATAGCGCCTAAAAAGCTGTATTTTAAATTCGGCAAAATTTTGTAGGAGAATTCGCCTTGTAATTTTAAATCCAGCAGAGATATATCCAGTGTATTGTTTTCTAATTCATCCAAGATATTAAAAGGAGCAAAGTTGCGCCGGAAATACTCCCGGTTGCCGTATTCGTCGTAAGCCGTAAGGGCACGGCTGGTATTTAAAGCGTAGCTGTACGGGTTAATATCAAAATCGCGATCGAACTGGCCTGTAACCGGATTACTCACCCGCCCGATAGTACCGGGAGCTTGCTGGTCGCGAATGGATCCCTGCGAAATTAAACCGAACGATATTTTATCGGACACATTAAAGTTAGCCCGTACGTTACCGGTAAACCGTTTTACCTGGTCGGCCACGGTCCAGCCATTGTCTTGTAAATAACTGGTGGAAATATAGAATTGCGATTTTTCAGTACCCGACGACACACTCAACGAATGTTCCTGCATAAACGAGTTCCGAAACAAAATATCAAACCAATCGGTGTTAGCACGCGCGTACCGTTCTAAAAAAGCAGCCCGGCCTTCCGGCGTATTTTCCACTCCTTGCTGACGATTTGTAATAGCATTTAAGTCGATCAGATCAGCCCGCTTAGAAAATACGCCTCCGTTCTGAGTACGCGCTACATCGGAGTAATTTAACCAACCTTTTTTCTCCAGTTCAATGTACATTGCCATCTGGTCGGCAGAGTTCATGATATTGAAGTTATTGTAGGTAGGCTTTAAATAAGTGGTAAAGTTACCCGTGTAGGAAACAATAGGTTTCCCGATCTTCCCTTTTTTAGTGGTTATGACAATCACCCCATTCATGGCGCGGGCCCCGTACAAGGCCGTTGCCGATGCATCCTTTAAAATTTGAAAACTTTCAATATCGTTAGGGTTCAGACCCGCTACGGAAGAACCCACCAAAGTAGACGGATCACCGGTTGACAATTGCTCGTTTGATACGTTTACGATATCTTCCAGGGGAATGCCATCAACTACCCACAATGGTTTGTTTTCGCCGGTAATAGAAGTAGCGCCCCGCACCCTAATTTTTGGCGCCGCGCCAAAAGTACCCGACACGTTCTGCACCGATACGCCGGCTACCCGGCCTTCGAGCATACGGCTTACATCGTTTACCCCTTCGCGCTTGGAGTCTTCGGCTTTGAGTAGGGCCGCCGATCCAGTAAATAGCTTGCGGTCGATGGTTTGGTAACCTGTAACCACTACCTCGTTTAAGGTACTGATATCTTCGGATAAAGTAACGTTAAAGGTAGTTTTACCCGCTACCGGTATTTCCTGGCTCTTATACCCAATCATGGAAAACACCAATACCGAGGTGTTATCTTTTACCGTAAGTTTAAAACTACCATTCGCATCGGTGGTGGTACCGTTATTGGTGCCGCGTTCCACTACCGTAATACCAGTGCCGTTTTCGGTACCCTGCGCGCTTTGTACTTTTACCGTACCCGTAACCGGAACATCCCAGACCATTACGGTCTGTTCGCGGGCAATTACGGGGGTGGGCAAGGTGGAGTAACTTAAAGCGCCTAAAATTAATAAGAATGGTAGCTGTCGGGCTTTTTTGGAGTAATTATTTTTATGCATATAAACCAATTTTGGCAAACAAAAAGTAGCAATTTTTCTTTTGTTCCCAGATGTAACTTTACAAAGTATAATTTACAGAATTAAAGTTGATTAATAACCATGCCGGTACGCAATATTTTGAGCTGGCAAAAACAGCAGAAGACAAAAAATCAGAATAAAGGAGAAAGGGAAAAAGTAAAATCAAACCGGACTATTTATTAGAATACTAATTAAATACGAAAAATATATTTAATTATTGCAGAAAATACACCTAACCAATAACTTTTTCTGTTTAGCCAATCATCTATTCAAAGTGCTAATCTACCATAACCAACCTACTCAAAGAATAGACTTTATCCCTCTAAAGTAACGGTTTACCATTGTTTTTAATTATTAAGGTTATATAGAACTTATTAATGCTTTTGCCTTAAAGCAGCCATATTCATGCTATACTAAAAATGGTACTACTTTAAGCTGACGCTTTACTTGCCATAATCTCTGTTATTAAATACAAATGTTATTTTCTTGATAAACTTAAATAACTACATACAGCGCGATGAAGAACAAGCACTGCAACAAGAACACAAAAGGGGCTAAAGTGTTATTTTTTAAAAATTTCGCTTTTTGGAAATACACTTGCAGCAACAACGCTACGCCAAACCATCCGGTAAAATTCGATAACGGAATTTCGCCGGAACGCCACGACCAAAAATCCAGCGCAATAGCTACGGGTTCGATAAAGTAATCCAAAGCTACCATTAAAGTGGCCGCTATTATGGATTTTACCCACCACGGCGTTTGCAGCAAATAATTAATTAAATGGCCCGACGTGTAAACCAGCATCAGCCAGTTTAAGCCAATAATAACCGGCACCCGAAAGAGCTGCCAACCCAAAGAAGCGCCGTAAGCATAATGCCCAAACAGTAAAGCTGTGTGAATGCCAATTACCTCGGCAAAAAAGCCCGTTAAAAATACGATTAAGGCAAATACCCAAAAGGAGCGGGAAACATCGCGGTGAAAAATGAATAAAATAAAATTGGTCAGCAGCAGGTTAAACGACACTAACCTTAAAAAGTAAGCCTGGTAATTACTGTACACCAAACCGTAAAAACCAACCGCGTAGAAAATAAGAAGGATAACAAGAGCTACAACAATTTTTCTGGGGATGGGTGCAAACACGTCTGTTTTTTAAATTTTTTATTTATTTACCTGGCTGGGGCACTAAACTGCTCACAATTTTGGCCGATAATAAGCTCAACGGAATACCGCCACCCGGATGCACACTACCGCCGCAAAAAAATAATCCTTTTACTTTACTCGAAAAATTAGGGTGTCGCAGAAAAGCCGCTAAGCGGTTATTGGAACTGCTGCCGTACAAAGCCCCCGCAAACGAAGACGTATCGGCTTCAATGCCCACCGGGTCCCAGATTTGCTCGCAGGTAATGTAAGCGTTTAAGTCGGTGTTTAAGGCTTTGCTTAGTTTCTGCAAAACTGTTTCACGTGTAACTTTTACTAAGTCAGTCCAATTCTGACCGCTATTGTGCGGTACGTTTACCATCACAAACCAATTCTCGCTGGCTTTCGGGGCGTCTTCCGGCGAAAATTTAGACGTAATATTCACATAAACCGTGGGGTCGGGGCTGATAGTTTTGTGCTGAAAAATATGCTCAAACTCCTGCTTGTAATCTTTACTGAAGAAGATATTATGTAAGTGCAATTCCGGAAACTCGCGGTTAATACCCCAGTAAAAAATAAGCGCCGAGCTGGAACGCGGTTGTTGCAAGGTTTTCTCAGGTGCTTTCAACTGCGGTAGTAATTTGCGGTAAGTAGGTACTACATCCATATTACTAACCACTACCGCGGCGGGCACTACTGCTTGCTGGTCAGTGCGCACACCGGCAACCTGGTTGCTTTGCGTTAGAATTTCTGCTACTTTCTCCTGATACCGGAAAACGACGCCTAGTTCCGTGGCTAATTTTACCAGACTTTCCGCAATGGCGTAAATACCGCCTTCCGGGTAAAAAGCACCGATATTGTGTTCTAAGTGCGGAATTAAATTTAAAGTGGCCGGTGCCTGGTAGGGATCGGAGCCGTTGTAAGTAGCAAAGCGGTCGAGGAGTTGCACTATCCGTTTATCTTTAAATTGCCGGGCGTTGGCTGCGTGCATGGTAGTGGTTAAACCTAATTCGGGCAAAACCGGAATAGTTTTTAAAACCGCAGGGCTTAGATAAGTTTGTAGCTGGTGCAGTGATTTATGCAAAAAGGTATCCGCGGTGGCCTCGTACATGCGGGCGCTTTTAGCCAGGTAAGCCGTAACTTTTTCCTTCGGAATTTTAAATTTTTGCTCTACTTCCCGGGCAAATTTTTCGGGTTCACGGTAAGCGGTTAAACGGGTACCATCGGCAAAGAAGTACTGTGTGATAATATCCAAACGCTGGTACCGGAAATAATCGGGCGGGTGGCGGCCAGCTAAAGTAAATAGTTCATCCACCAAATGCGGCATGGTAAACAGCGAGGGTCCTTTGTCGAAGCGGTAGCCGTTCAGGGTAAATTGGGTCATTTTACCCCCGAAGGTAGCGTTTGCTTCCAGCACCGTTACGGCGTAACCTTGCACCGCCAACCGAATGCTTGCCGCAATGCCGCCAATGCCCGCCCCAATGACTACTGCCTGATTCATGAATTTTCTGGTAGCTTAACTTTTTTACTTTGCACATTTAACTCGTTCTGCCCCGAAATGTTTTCACGGGTTTTCACCGACATCCGGATATTCCAAATAAATTAGCTCTCGCAAAAGTAAAGCCTTTACTACTATGACATTTTCGGAATTTAAAACTTCGCTCACGCAAGATACGCCACCCACCCAACTAAGCCCGGAACTGCAAGCTTTGTGGTACGACGGCAAAGGCGACTGGCGCCAATCGCACGAAATTGCCCAGGAGAAGAACACGCCTAATTATTGTTGGATTCACGCGTACCTGCACCGCAAAGAAGGCGACCAGTTGAATGCCAATTACTGGTACCAACGTGCCGGCCGTAAAATGCCGAAGGCCACTTTAGAGCAGGAGTGGGAGAGTATCGTGCAGGAGTTATTATAAATATTGACCATGCGGGGAAAACCTGGTTATCTCTTGTTATCCATGTCCCACTTAATGTTATGGGCACTTCTAGTTTCATGCACCCTAGTTAAAGACAAAGGATATAATCTGAAAACCGGTGGCGTTTTTATAATGAGTTCTGGGGATTTTAGCATAAAAAAAGTAACACTTACAGGAGAAAAGACTTATTTCTCTGATGATTCTATTTATTTTAAAAATGTAGTGCCTGGCAAGTACGAGTTAGAGATTCAATTTATTAGCACCGATAATAGCAGCCGCCAAAAGCCGGTTTTATGGCGCACAAGTGTAGTAAAAAATATTATTGTCTCTGCTGATTCAGTTACCTTTGGAAGTATTCAATTACATTGTGAGTACAATTCAGCAACGCAATTCCTTGGCGAGCAAGTACCTCGCCTTTTACTAGATACGACTGGCAAGATAGCAGGAAGTATAGCGCCTTTTGATGAAAGTTTTCGGGAAGCTCATCTGTCAGAAAGATATCCAAACGTGAAGGTTACGCTATTTGGCAGAATGGGAAGTAAAGTTTATGAACAAATAACTTTGGCGGACTCTTCTGGTAAATTCATTTTTGACCATGTAAAGCCTGGAATATATACACTCATTGCAGAGGCAGGCTTTCAGAGTTTTAGTAACCCTAGAATTATAAATATTATTGTATTACCAACCAAAACTGCCTTAGTAAAAATCGATGCCTCGCTAAATACTTACAGTTCTATCAGACCGGACGTTTACATTCCTTGTGGTTTTGATTTTATCCACTGGCAAAAGAACTACAGATAGTTTTAAAAATACCATCAAACGTGTTACCCTTATTAAGCCTAGCGTTCATAGGAGTGGTCTTTCTACGTAAACTTAAAATACACATAAGCACATAAAAAAGCCCGGTAAATTCTAAAATTCACCGGGCTTTCTAGTTTTTTAAATTTTTCCTATGCCAACAGGCTTTCAATGTCATCTTTGGTGAGGCTTTTAATAATGGTTTCGTCGGTAGATATTAAATCGGTAACCAATTGAATTTTTTTGTTTTGTAAGGCCAGGATTTTTTCTTCTACGGTATTTTTGGTGATAAACTTATAGGTAAACACCTTGTTTTGCTGGCCAATGCGGTGCGCCCGGTCCACGGCTTGGGCTTCGATGGCGGGGTTCCACCACGGGTCCAGAATAAACACGTAATCGGCCGCGGTTAAATTTAAGCCTACGCCACCCGCTTTCAACGAAATTAAAAACACCCGGATGTTCTCGTCCGTCTGGAAGCGCTCTACCTGTTTGTGGCGGTCTTTGGTGTTGCCATCCAGGTACGTATACGGAATTTGCTTATCGTTCAGGGAAGCCCGTATAATATCCAGATGTTTCACAAACTGACTAAATATTAAAACTTTGTGTCCTTCGGCTACTACGCTGCGCGTCATCCGGATTACTTCTTTCATCTTGCCCGAATCGCCTTCGTAATTGGCGTCGGCCATGCGCGGGTGGTTGGCAATCTGGCGCAGTTTCATTAAACCTTGCAAAAGCATAAACTGCGTGTTTACGCTGTTGCTTTCTTCAATATTTTTTAAAATTTTGTTGCGGTAAAACGATTTGGTTTCTTCGTAGGCGTGCTCTTGCTCCTCGGTCATTTTGCAATACGTAGTATGCTCGATTTTCTCGGGCAACTCGGTGGCTACCTGCGATTTATGCCGACGTAAAATAAACGGTTTTATTAAAGCGTGCAGTTTCTTGGTTTTTTCCTCGTTTTTCTCTTTTTCAATGGGCCGCAAGAACTCATTTTTAAAAAAATTTTGGTTTCCGAGTAAACCCGGATTAATGAACGACATCTGCGACCACAAGTCCATGGTGCTGTTCTCGACAGGCGTACCCGTTAAAATAAGCCGGTGCTTCGCTTTTAAATTCCGGACGGCCAGCGACGTATTCGAACTCGGGTTTTTAATGGCCTGCGATTCGTCCAGAATCACAAAATCAAAATAATAATTTTTCAGCAGCTCAATATCCAGGCGCACAATGCCGTACGAGGTCAGAATAATATCGTAATGCTTAAACAAAGATGCTGTTTTTTCGCGGTAGGTGCCCGTGTAGTTTAACACCCGTAAACCCGGAGTAAACTTTTGCGCTTCATTTAACCAATTGTATATCAACGAGGTAGGCATTACCAGCAAAGAGGCACTTTGCGCACCCGCTTCTTTCTGGTACTGCAACATAGCCAAGGTCTGGATGGTTTTCCCCAGACCCATATCGTCGGCGAGGCAGCCGCCAAACTTATAATCTTTAATAAAATGCAACCAGTTATAACCGGCTTTCTGGTAAGGCCGCAATTCCCCTTTAAAACCGGCGGGCAATGGTTTGTCTTCGATGGTTTCGAATTCCCGGAGTTTTTCCAGTTTGCGGGTCATGGTTACGACTGCCAAATTGCCGTTTTGCAGTTCGTTTACTAACGTTAAATGGTGCTTCCGCAGCTTTAATTCGCCTTCGCCTTCCGAAAACGCAAACAATTCAATGTACTGGGTAAACCATTCCTCCGGAATAATGGCAATCTGGCCGTTGGGTAACTGATATTCGTTGTTCTTGGTAAGAATGTGGTTCTTTAATTTGATAAACGGCACCTCAAACTCACCAAATTTTACTACGCCGTAAATATCAAACCAGTCGGCGTTTTCGCGGATGCCCACGCTCACGCTTACTTCGCCAATAAAGTAATTTTTAGTTGAAGTATTGGTTTGTTTAATGGTGAAGCCCATTTGCTCCAACTCCTGCACGTGGCTGTTTAACCACGAAAATGCATTGGCTTTTTCCAGCACCGCTTTGCCGTTTTTAACTTCCAACGCCCGTTTCGATAACTCCCGGATAAATTCTTTCTCGTGGTCGATGTCGCGGATTAAGCGGTGAAAGATGTACGAATCCTGCGTTTTTTCTACGTTTACGCTGATTCTTTTGGCTTCCTGGTTATTGTTTACCGTGTGCGAGCCGTATTGAAAGCTCAGATTAAACAAAATCTTATTCGAGCGACTCGGTACTCCCGCCGTAGCGGTACTATTTAACTTATTGCCCAAGCGCGCGGCCGGCGTCCCGAATAATTGCGGGGCAGCATCCACGTCCGTTAATTCGGTAAAAGTCAGGAAAGGGTTGGGATTATATTTTTCCGATTTTATATCAAAGCCTTTGGCGTACACATCAAACGACTCTACCAGAGGCGCTACAAATTTCTGGTAATAAGTTTCTTCAACCTTGCGCGGAATAACAATAAACTTTTTGCTCAAAAAAGGCTGGAGCTTTTTACCATCTACCTCCTTCTGGAAAGAATACAACACATCGTCGAGCAACAGCCAGGCGGGTTCGTTGCAAATTAACGTAGCGTTGCGGTTCTGAAATTCCAGTTTTTCGTTCTGGTATTTTATCGTCGGGAAATAATGGGTGTTGTCTTCGTTGCGCCGGAAATGAAACAGAATGCTGGCTTTCTGGGGCGCTACCGAAATTTGCTTCCAGGTAGGTTCGCCGTCTTTGCCCATGATAAATACTTGTTTCCCCCGAGCAATTCCAAAATTTTCGCCATCTGGTGCTGCACGTAAGTGTCTATGGCCTCTTGCGTAGCTTTGTCGCCTTTTTCGGCATCGTAGGTTTTTAAAAAAAAGTCAGCTACCGACAGCTTTTTGGTAGAGAACTTTTTTAAAATAGCATCCTGCTGAATCTGATCCGTCAGGTGAATTAATTTAAAATCAGTTGCATCGAGCCGCCCCGCAAACTCATCGGCGTTCTTAGTGGCTACGTTTTGGTGTTGCAACGTTAACTGCCCTTTAGAATTAACCTGTACCACAAACGACTCAAATAAATAGCCCAGGTACTCGTGCTCAAATAACGAGTAAACAATTTGAAATGGCTGCGTAGTGTATACTTTCATAACAAAGGGTAAAGGTGCAATGTGAATATTGACATTCTTCTTTAATAAAACAACAACTTTGTTAAATATTTTTTAAAAAAATCTGGATTTACTTATGGTATTTTTTACAAAAAGTGGATTGTTCTTAAGAATTAGCAATGGCGGTTTGCAGATGCGTTCAAATTAAATACTTGATTAGTAGATGATTAAGTAAACTATAGAAGCTGTGGCCGAAGCAGCGTATTAGGAAGGAAGTTGGATTATAGAAGTAAGAAGCATTACTCTCAAAAATTTACATTAATTCAAATTATAAAAGAAAGCCTTTGCTTTTAGATGTTTTTTTTACATTTAGCTGAACTTTGCGCCACAGTAGGTTTAAAAATAAACCCCCTATCACACTAAACAACTAAAATACTGCAATTAGACTTCAAATTATAACCAAGCTTTATAAAACGCTAAGTTCCGCCATTTTTAGTTCATTTTAGGAATAGCGGGAAGCGCAAGGAATACAAAGAAGAGGAAAGAAAGTTTTAAATATTATCGCGTACATCCGTAGCGGCAGCGGTACGGGCCGGCCTGATAGAAACCAACAGCGTAATAATAAAGATAGCAACCCCGGTTAAGATAAAGTCCTGAATCTGCATTTTTACCGGATAGGCTTCTACTAAAGCCGTAGCCATGTTCATGGAAACCAGCCCAAACGTTTGCTGAATCCAGCAGATTAATAAGCCAGCAGCTAAGCCAATAAAAGCGCCCACAAAAGCCACAATTGCCCCTTCGGCCAGAAATATGTTCCGGATGACCTGTGGGGTGGCACCTATTGACGCCAGAATGGCAATATCTTTTTTCTTATCAATAACTAACATGGATAAGGAGAAAAAGATATTAAGCGAGGCAATGAGCAAAATAAAGGCAAAGGTGATAAATACAAATAGTTTTTCTACTTTCACGGCCCGCAGCAAACTCAAATGTTGTTCGTCGCTGTTCTTAATGTCGAAATTGGGGCCGAGTACTTGTTGTAACCGTTGCTCTACTTCGTTAATCTTCCGGCGACTTTCTACGCGTATTTCCAGGGAAGTTCGTTTGGTACCGTAAGCCAGCAAGTCGCGGGCAAACTCCAGAGGCACAAAAATATAACTATCGTCGTACTGCCGCTCAATTACAAACACCCCACCTACCATAATCGGCTTTTCGCGAAAGGTGTTTTCCGGATCCAGCGACAAAGAAGCTTTGGCTTTGGGGTACAGCAGAAACATGGGTACAATGGCGTTGGTAGCCCGGATAGATAACTGGTATTGCACTCCCCGCCCGATTAAAGCGTAATTATTACCCGCGCGGTTCAATTGATAAGTGCCTTCGATAACCGCCGAATCTATTTTATTCTGGGCAAAAAAGTTGGGGCTTACCCCTTTCATTTTTACCACCATCTGGCGGTCTTCGTAACGCAACAAGGCGTTGTCTTCAATTACTTCGGTAACGATTAAAACACCCGGCGTTTTCCGAACTCTCTCGAGTAGTTTTTCGTCCAGTTCAAAGCCTTTACCTTGCACCGAAGTAACTTTTAAATCCGGGTCGAAACTGCCGTAGATGCTCCGGATTAAATCTTCGAGGCCGTTAAATACCGATAGCACAATAATTAAAGCAGCCGTACCTACGGCTACGCCTACCATGGAGATAATAGAAATAATATTAATGATGTTTCTTTTCTTCTTGGAAATAAAGTAGCGTTTAGCAATGAGAAAAGGAACGTTCATGAGGCAAGTAAATAATGATATTCTGAATAAAATTTTAAAAAAGACTATTAAGGGTATAATCCATTAGCCTTACGGTTATTTTGCTAAATAGGTATAATGGGTAAAAACAATAAATGTAACCCTTCCGCCCTAAAGGGCACCTTCCCTAAAAACAGGGAAGGAGAGGCTGCTTCTTCCATTAAAAGAACGCTATCATCGGTAGTTTAACCCTTTCAACTTTCCACCTGATAATGTGCAACCTTCCAACTTTTCAACCTTCCAACCTTCAAACTTTCTAACCTTACAACTTGCACCTTGCAACCTGTAACTTAAATTACTTCCAGGCTTTTACAATGAGTCCGGTGCCCGTGCTATGATTGTTATTGGCATCGAGCCAGTTTAGAATAAGACAGAACGGAAAAGTTACCAGGTAATAAAAAGGCAGTATCACGAAAAAAGCTTTGGATTTGCCCAGCATCAGGATGGGGTACTTCATGGATAAGCGCCACGATATTTGCCCAGGTTGGCCGTAGGAGTACCGCGCCTGCACTTTATCGAAGCCGGCAATTTTTAATTTATCCGCAATTTCGTTGATGTTGTAGCCATCGCGTACGTGTTCTTCAATAAACGAGCTTTCGTCGTTGTCGTGTACGTCGGAGCCGCCCTGGTCCGAAGGGGTAGAAATCAATAACATCCCGCCTTTTTTTAAAGAAGCATGAATATTTTTAAAAACTTCCACATCTTCCAGAATATGCTCCATTACATCTACCGATAAAGCCAGATCGTACGTCTCGGGTTGTTGAAAAGTAACCAGATCGGCCACGGCAAAGCGCACGTGCGGCCGGCCTATTTGGGCGAAAAAGCGGTTACTATCGGCAATTTGTTCTTCTTTTACGTCTACCGCCAAAATGCGCCATTTGGTGCTCATGCCCGACAGGTAATAGGTGTACTGGCCGTAACCGGAACCGGCATCCAGAATATGAATGGGTTGATTGCGCTTATTACCGGCCCAGGCGCGTAATTCTTTGTGCACGTGCCAGGTTCGCAGCAACAGTAAATCGAGCAGATTATAAAAAAGGCGGCGGAGAAAAGGAGTTTTATTAAACGCTGCGCCCAAGATGCGTTTTATGGGGTCGTATTGCATGCCAGATTAGCAAAAGTAACAGCACCCGCATTAAAGGATGCTCCTAAAGTATTCGTGTTTATTTATCCTCGTCGTTGGTTTCGGAGGATTCTTCTTTATCGGCCGGCGGTATGTCTAAGCCCGAAAATAACTGTTCCATCCGGGCCGCGTATTCGGCGGTATCATCCAGGAAAAAGATTAACTCCGGAATAACCCGTACTTGTTTTTTTATGCGCTGCGCGAGTAAATGCCGGATGGTTTTGGTATTTATTTTTATTTCCTGCAGCAATTCTTTGGCGTTCGTTCCCATCAGCAGGCTCAGGTACACCTTAGCTACGCCTAAATCCGGCGAAACCCGCACCACACTCACCGACACGTAGGCTCCCGGAAATAAGTGGGAGCATTCCCGCTGAAACACTTCCGCTAACTCCTTCTGAATTAGTTTGGCGAACTTTTGTTGTCTTTTACTTTCCATCTGCCTGCAAATATCACATTATTTTCGCACTTTTACCTGCTCCGTTGTGCTTACGCTGAATTAAAAATTACACCTTAAAAAATCAGAAATTAAAAATTATAAATTGTTTTTACCATCAAAAACAGATGTATGATAAAGGAAAGTACCCGTTATCGTTCTACCCCATTATAAATAGTAGCCACATGAATCATTTTTTAAAATTTTAAATTTCTAATTCATAATTTTTAATTTCTAATTTCTAGAATAACTTGATTCGTTACTTCCGCAGTTTACTTTTATCCCGGCTGCTTTCGTTGGTTTTACTTTTTCTGGCGATCCGGATTCCGCTGGTATTCTGGGGAGTACCACTTACCTTGCCCGAATTAAAAGAAATGGTTCTGGGTGAACGTATGGCCAACGGCTATTTATTGTACCGCGATATTTTTGACAGTGAAGCACCACTCGCCGCCGGAATTTACTGGCTCATTGACTTACTGGCTGGTCGCTCGTTGCTGGTTTACCGCCTACTACCGATTTTTTTAATTTTGATTCAGGCACTGCGGCTTAATTCTGTTTTTAACCGGCACAACGTTCATCCGGATCGTACTTACTTGCCCGCTTTGCTGTACCTGGTTGCCAGCAGTGTTTTTTTTGAACTGGATACGCTTACGCCGCTTTTACTGGGCATGACCTTCGTTATATTTTCGCTTAATTATTTAATTTCTTTTTCGAAAGAAGGCGAGAACAACCGTCAATTATTTAAGGCGGGCTTTATTCTGGGTTTAGGGGCTTTGTGCTATTTGCCTTTGGTGTTATTTTTAGTAATTGCCTTATTCGCCATTATTTTATTTGCTTCCAGCTCGTTCCGCAGCTCCTTGCTTTTAATTTGCGGATTTATTTTTCCGTACAGTGTCGTGCTTACTTATTATTTGTACACCGGCAGTATCACCAATTTCCTAGACTTTCATTTACTACCCGACTGGAATTTTCAGGTAGACTTTTTACTGGTGCCGGTAGATGTTTTAAAGATTCTGGCTTTGCCCTTGGTTTTTTTAATTTTTACGGTATTACACACCATTACGCATGCTCCCGGATTAAATTACCAGGCTAAAATCTTGCAGTTAATGCTTGTTTGGTTGCCAGTAGCGGTAGTAATTGCTATTATTGGTAAGAAAATCTCTACGCAGGCATTATTGTTATTTTTACCCGCCCTGGCTTATTACGGCACCTCCTTTTTTTTACAAATCCGGAAAGCGGTTATCCGCGAAACGTTTTTTCTGGTGTTTTTTTCGGGCGTTATCTTGTTGCGCTTTCTTACTTTTTTAGGCTGGGTTCCGTTTTTCCAGATTAAACTAACCGACTTGCTGGTGAATCCGGCCCCGAAATACGCCATTATCCAGGATAAAAATTTGCTGGTTCTTAACCGCGACTTAAATTACTACCAGTATAACCGGCTCACTTCGCCTTACTTAAACTGGGACATAGCCAAAAACGACTTTAATGAACTGGACACGTACCAGGCCGTTTTTAAAATTTACCAGAACATTGCCACGCACTACCCCGATTATATCGTAGCCGATCCTCAGTTGATGCGGGAGTTACAATACAAAATTCCGAATGCTTTTGGTGCTTACCAAGCTGTTACCAACAACCCGCAAGTTTTTCAACGGATAAAATAAATAAGGCGGTTTTCTGTTAATAAGCATCTAGTACAAAAAGTAAAAGGAACACGTGATAAAATTTAAAAAAAGGGCTTGGCAGACTACATACCAAGCCCTTTTTTAAATTTTCACAAGAATGAAGACCTTTGCGGCACTTAACAGGTCATTTTGGAAACGCGGGTTTGATGGCGACCACCTTCAAACAGAGTAATCAGAAATTCCTGTACCATTTCGTGAGCCGTTTCTTCCGAAATAAACCGGGCCGGTATACAAAGTACATTCGCATTGTTGTGGCTCCGCGCCAATTGGGCGAGCTCGGGTAACCAGCACAAGGCAGCCCGCACCTGCGGGTGCTTATTGGCCGTTATGGCTACACCATTCCCGCTGCCGCAAATTAATATGCCAAAATCAGCTTCTTTGTTTGTAATGGCCTTGGCTAAGGGATGCACATGATCGGGGTAATCAACGGAGGCACTGGAATTAGGACCAAAATCCTGCACCGTATGCCCTAGTTGCTGTAACAAGTTTATTATGTTTTGCTTGTACGCATACCCGGCATGATCGCCGCCAACAGCAATTGTTAAAGCCATAAAATTTAGTTGCAAGATTACGTTACCAGCGGGGGTATGTACCCCACCTAACTTGTAACAGATTTTTAAATTTTTAAAAATTAAGTCTTATTTATTTTTTAATCTTAACTGGTCAGTTCATCGTTTAACCGGTCGATGTCTTTTTTGCGCACCGCTTTGGCGATGTAAATACTTACTTCGTAAAGTAAAAGCAGTGGTATCGCAATCAGCATCATACTCATTACATCGGGTGGCGAAATAACCGCGGCAATAATTAAAATTACCACAATGGCGTGCCGGCGGTACAACTTCATAATTTCCGGCGACACCAAACCTGCTTTTGCCAGGAAAAACACAATCATGGGCAACTCAAACATGAGCGCGCACGAAAAGGTCATGGTGGTGAGGGTAGAAATATAAGAAGCCAAATCGAACTCGTTCAGAATGCTGGGATCTACCTGGTAAGAAGCCAGAAAGTTAATGGATAGCGGTGCCGCAATAAAATAACCGAACAACGTACCGGTAAAGAATAATAGCGATACGAAAAATACCGCCCCGCGTGAATTTTTTTGTTCGCGTTCGTACAAACCCGGTTTAATAAACCGCCAGATCTCCCAGAAAGTATAGGGGAAAGCCAATACTAAACCAATAATGGCCGAAACCGTCATGTGGGTGGTAAACTGGCTACTCATTTCGCGGCTTTGCAGCGTAAACGAAATTTTATCGATGCATACCTCCGGCCGGCCCAAATAAGCGCCCAGTTCACATAACTTACGGTAAGTAAAAAAATCAGCGCGGGAAGGCCCCAGAATTAAATCATGAAAAATAAAATCTTTCGATAGAAATGCTCCCGTGGCAAAAACCAAAATAGATGCTACCGAACGGATTAAATGCCATCTTAATTCTTCCAGATGGTCGATAAACGACATTTCGTGTTCACCACTACTTACTACAACTTCTTCTTCCACCGCTACTTTTCCGGGCTAGATATTAAAAATTAAATAAAGGAACGTGCTGCATCCAGGCGTTAATTTCCTGTTTTACGGCTGCAATTTTAGTATCATTATCGTGGTTCATTAAAACCTCGTCAATCAAAGAAACCACCCGTTCCATGTCGGCTTCTTTTAAACCCCGGGTAGTTACGGCCGCCGAACCAATGCGCATACCCGAGGTAACAAACGGTGATTTATCATCGAAAGGCACCATGTTTTTATTAATGGTAATATCGGCTTTAATTAAGGTGTTTTCGGCCAGTTTACCCGATAAGCCTTTCGAGCGCAAGTCAATTAACATTAAGTGGTTGTCGGTGCCGCCCGAAATAATCTGGTAACCCCGATCCGTTAACGCTTTTGCTAAGGCTTTCGCATTTTTCTGCACCTGAATAATGTAATTTAAATAATCGTCGGATAAAGCTTCGAAGAACGATACGGCTTTAGAAGCAATGACGTGCTCCAGCGGGCCCCCTTGGGTTCCCGGGAAAACCGCCGCATCCAACACCGACGACATCAGGCGCAATTCGCCTTTGGGTGTTTTTAAACCCCAGGGATTTTCAAAATCCTGCGGCATCATAATCATACCACCCCGCGGACCGCGTAAAGTCTTGTGCGTAGTAGTAGTTACAATATGGCAAAACTCAAACGGGTCGTTGAGTAACCCGCGGGCAATTAAACCCGCCGGGTGCGAAATATCGGCCATTAACAAAGCGCCTACGGCATCGGCCGCTTCGCGCAAGCGCTCGTAATTCCAATCGCGGGAGTAAGCCGAAGCGCCGCAAATAATTAATTTTGGTTTTTCTTTTACGGCAATGTCGTACACTTTGTCCCAGTCAATCAGGCCTGTTTCTTGCTCCACGCCGTAAAATAAAGGCTGGTACAGTTTACCCGAAAAGTTAACCGGCGAGCCGTGCGTTAAGTGACCGCCGTGCGATAAGTCGAAACCTAAAATTTTATCGCCGGGGTTAATAACGCCCAGCATTACGGCGGCATTGGCCTGCGCTCCGGAGTGCGGTTGCACGTTTACCCAAGCGGCATTAAATAATTCTTTGGCCCGGTCAATAGCTAATTGCTCGGCCTGGTCCACCACTTCGCAGCCGCCATAATACCGTTTGCCAGGTAAGCCTTCCGCGTATTTATTGGTTAATTCGCTGCCCATAGCCTGCATTACCTGCTCCGATACAAAATTTTCGGAAGCAATTAATTCTAAACCGTGCATCTGGCGTTGTTTTTCCTGCTGGATTAAATTAAATATGGCGGTATCTTTCTGCATTTTAAATAAGTACGTGATGGTAAAGTGAGTCCAAAATTACAGAGAGAAGTTTAATAAACCAATGCCATTTTTCAGGTAAATACAGATACCATTTCATTGGCAAGTTGTTGAAAATTTAAAAATTTGCTTTTTATAAACGATTTTATTGCCCGGGCAGATTGCGGTACATAAAAAAAGGAAGCAGTTGCTTCCTTTTTTAAAATTCAAATATGGTTACTTTAATTATTGCTTCACAATGCGGGTTTGGTTAGTACCCGTAGAAGGGCTGATTACCCGGATGATATATACCCCCGCCGCTTGATTATTTAAATCCACTTTTACTTCGTTTTGCGCCGGATTTACGATTACACTTCGGCGATAAACTACCTTGCCGAGTACATCCGTTACGGTAATATCCACACTTTCCGCCACACTGCTGCCAACCAGAACCGATAAAGCAGGCGTATTGCTGGTTAAGGGATTCGGGAATACGGCCAAAGCCGGGATTACCTGATCAAAGGTAATTGCTTTCGGGCCATAGTACCGGGTGGCTCCACTCCAATCGGTTTGTTTTAAACGGTAGTAGAAAGTTCCGGCTTTGATGGCCCGGTGCGTAAATGCGTAACTTTGCGGAGTGCTGGAATTAGAATTTAACGATTTTACAAAGCCTACTTCTTTGTATGTTCGGGCATCTTCCGAAATCTCAATGGCAAAGCCTTGATTATTCTTTTCGGTGGCCGTTTGCCAGGTTAATACCGCGGTACTGCCTTTTTTAGCCACCTCAAAAGAACTTAGCTCAACGGGTAAAGGATTGTTTTGGTCGGAGACGGTAAAAATGGAAAAAGAATATATAGTGGCATTGATCCTACGATTGTTAACGACATTTTGGTTGGTTTTACTTACATCATAATAGGTATCGGGGTCATCTCCTTCCGTTTTCCAGACTCGGGCCGTGGTCAAGTCTTTCCCATTGTCATCGTCGGCTACCCAGAACAAAGTAACATTAATAGGAGCCGTTGGCTGGTTGGTGGGTTGTACCTCCCAGGTACGATTAATTCCTTGGTATTCTCCAACCAATACGCTGCTGTTAGGGCCAGAAATCCGGTTAACAACCGTTGGCCCTAAGTCTTGGGAGCCCAAAGGCCCTAAACCTATAAGTATGCCTATATTCCCAAAATCAGAACCGCTGGAAGTTAAATCACGAGTAGTACTTAAATTACCCACTACATAGCGGCCCGCAGCCTCTCCGCTAATAGTAGCATTATCTCCTAGAATTAAATTATAGTTATTCCCTTCATCGTAAGTATACAACTTGTTAGCGGCCATACTAAGATTACCGCTGATAATAACATTATCGCCTAAAATTTTATCGTCAGTTCCGGAGATAACCACATTGTTGTAATCAAACGCGGGAATAATCTGATCGTCGCCATTAAAGTCAATAGTGCTATTGTTAAGGGTAGTGTTATAGGAAGGAGTAGCACCCGTAGGAGCAACCGTAAAAGTACCAGATATTCTTAAAGTGCCCGGCAACGTAATAACAGAACCCGCGGTTCTAACCCCACTTATAGTTAAGTTAGAATAATTTTCGCCAGAAATGGCTTGTGAGCCTGTACCATTATATTCTGCTACTGATCCAACATTAAAGTTTAAAGGTTGTAGGGTATTAGCAAAGGGCGTGGTAGCGCTACCCGATAACCCAGCCGTATTCGTAGTTCCTGTCCGTACCGTGCCGCTTATACTCACTCTACCGGTTCCGGCAACGGTTTTTGTTGCCGTTACAATAGCTCCCGCTTCAATTATCAGGTGCGCATTTGTTCCTAAATTAATAGTGCCCGTAGTGGCACCACCTTGTATCGCGCCGTTTTTGTTAGAAGCGCCAGAACCATCTAATCTTATAGTAGTGGAAGTAGAATTAAAATTTAAGTTTCCCCGGGTTACCGTTATATTCCGGCCTATAATGATATTACCCACTAGATTAAGGTTAAACGCTGTAGCATTGGTTAAGATAAGATCTCTTTGCAAGGTTAAATTTCCAACACCCGTAGCAGTTTGATTAAAAGCAGGTAAATTGATATTAATACTCCCGTACGTCCGATTTAGCAGGTCAAGTGGCGTATTAACATCGTGGCGATAAATAGTATTAGGATCAAATACTATTACTGCACTGGAACTGGAATTACCAAAAGGTGAACCACCAGCAGGCGATTGATTATAATAAGTAGCATTGGAAGAAAACTGGACGGAGTTGTTAAAATCACTACCAAAAGGAGAACCAGTAAAATTTCCGGCTGCAGTAAAAGTGCTGTTCGATTGAAACACTAACGTATTGCCATTGGTAGCACTGTTGTTCGCTATTAAACGATGCTCCGCGGAGCCAGTACCCCTAAACTCCAATCCTCCCCCTATCAAACCGGTTTCACCGCGCATCAGATTAATAACTAAATCAGCATCGGGTACAGAATTAGTAACAATTAACTTAGATAAATTAGCTAAGTTAAAGTCTTCTATCTCGGACACATTGTTATCAATATTTAAAATTTTATCGGCGGCCACCGAAAAAGTAATTGTAGCATTACCAATAACCCCTAAATAGCCAACAGTCTCAGAGGTGGCAAAATTTAAATTAACAGTAGCCGTAGGAGTAACTGTTCCATCAAATAGAAGGATATCCGTGCCGGCAGGAGTCGAACGGGCAGGCGTCCAGTTAGTGGGTTCGGTCCAGTCGCCGGTTGTTTTGTTCCAGGTATAAGTGGTGTTGGCAATAGTAAACGTAGCGCTGGCTGCACCCGCATTGGTAGTTACCGTAACTAGGCCAGTAACAGCTCCTAAAGGAACAACAGCCGTTAATTGCGTATTATTCACATAATTTTTAGGAGCGGTTAAAGCATTTCCATTCTTATCAACAAATTTTACGGTAGCAGCAGGAGTAAAACTGGTACCATTAATAGTAACCGTATTACCAACGGTCGCCGAAGTGCTTCCTCCGGGTCCGGTTATAGATGTAATAGCGGGGGATGGCGTAAAAGAAGCGGCACTTGTGCCCGTTCCACTGGGAGTAGTTACGGAGATTTGGCCAGTAGTAGCATTCGCCGGCACTACGGCAGTAATTTTGGTACTACTGTTTACGACAAAAGAGGCAGCCTCTAAACCATTAAATTTAACGGAAGTTGCTCCGGTAAAGCTGGTTCCGTTAATGGTTATGGTACTCCCCGTAGCAGCAATAGTAGGAGTGAAGCTGGTAATTTTGGGTATAATATTATAAGGCTGAGCGCTGCTAACGGTACCAACCGGATTAGTAACACTTATCAGGCCGGTTGTAGCACCAGCGGGCACAACCGCTGTAACGCGGGTAGTGCTTACTATGGTAAAAGTAGCAGCCACTCCGTTAAAGGTTACGCCAGTAGTATTAATTAAGTTATTTCCGTTAATGGTTACAGTAGCACCAATAGCGGCTCCTGCAGCAGGATTAATGGTAGTGATAGCACCATTATAAATAAAGGCATTACCCGTTACATTAATAGTATATGCGCTTTCATCTGCGTCGTTGGAGGCAATAGTTATAACCGCATTTTTAGTACTTGGTGTAATATTTTTAGGAGCAAAGTTAGCCGTAAAAGTAGTGGTAGCACCCGGTATTACTTCAGCAGTAACCCCGGTTGTTGTAAGTGTAAACTGATTCGCATCTGGTCCGGATAAAGTAACTCCCGAAATAGCTAAGTTAGTCGTACCAAGATTCTCAATGGTAAAGGTTACTGGGGGATTACTAGTAGTATTCACATTTTGATTGGCAAACGTGTGCGTACTGGTGCTTGGCTTATTGGTGGTATTTATTCTAACATTTATTTCGGGAGTTTGCCCGCTGGCGGCCTGCGCTACCAATAACAGTAGAAATAAACAAAAGCATTTGAAGCCCGGGGTAATTCTAAAATATAAATAAACATTCTCCATCACTACTTCTATTAATCTGAAATTTACTGCTTATTACTTTTATTGCACTTTTCTGGCTTAGCCAAAATTATATAATTTTTTTTATTATTATTGAGTTTTATTATTACTGCCCCACAAGAAATTATAGCTTAAACGTAGAAATATTTTTAATTCAAGCGCATGATGCTTAAACCTTTACTTTATTGCGGTAAATCAGGATAGAAGAAAGTTTCTGGAGTGGCAGTAAAAATTTTTAATTTATATAACTATACTTTTTTAATTTAGTAAATGTAAAAAGGTGTTTTTTAAGAAAAAAGTAATTCGTTTAACTTTGTAAGTAATTTTCTAATATATATAACAAATAAAAGCTCTGTGTTACCACAGAGCTTTTATTTTAATTGCTACACTGTTAATTACCCGTACGATGGCTTATCAATACTGGGTTTGTTTGTGTTTCGGTTCGGATGGCTGCCTGGAGTAGTGGGAAGATCCGGATCACCATTTTCGTCGGTGTACTTTTCGCTGAGTTCATCCGTAATCTCCAGCGATTCTTCCGCATTAATATCGGTTAAATTACCTTTTCCCATGCCGGTAGGGTCACCAGTATTTTCTTTCGACTGCTGGTTGGTATTATTACTTTTGTACGGCATAATTACCTCCTTCTTCTTTAAAATGAATAATGCTTTCTGTTAATTAGTTTTCAAGATCGTTCAACAGCAATTAGTTTTTATTACGCCAGCAAACCCGCTACAAATACCCCTGATAACACCTGGATAGGTTTTACAAGTACTTAAACATATTAATTGCGGCTGACAGTACCGTAAAACGTTTGGAGAAATTTAAAAAAACGGGTTAAAACCGATCTTCATCATCGTCAACGTCTTCGTCATCGTCTAAATCCAGATCATCCGCGTCATCGTCGAAATCATCGTCCAGATCAATGTCATCAATATCATCGTCGGGTATTTCGCTAATATCTACATCGTCGTCATCGAAATCTTCGTCGGTATCTAAATCCAGATCATCCTCATCATCTTCGTCTTCCTCCAGGGCCACAATAGAGGTTCCGGAGTTTAGCTGCTGGCCAATTTGCAAGCCATCGTAATGGGCATTGGGATCTTCGGAATCTTCGTTCATGGATAGCGCGGTGTCACCGTTAGGAGAATCCGTACCGTAGCCGTTACGGCCATCGCGGTCGCCAAAACCACCCCGGGCGTGTTCATTCTTTGGTGGATCGGCGTTGGGAATAATATGCCCGGCATTCATTTCTTCAAAATCAGTATCAGTGTCCAGAACTCTTACATTCCCGACACGATTTGTTGTTTCTTCACTCATAGCTTTATTCATTACAGTTGCCATTTTTTAAATTTATTATAGTTAGTATAATTAAGAAGTACCCGTTAGTAATTGCCTTGTTTTACTGTTTTTTACAAGAGTAGGTTTAAAAAATTAACCCGCTACTATTTCGCCTCCGTTTACGTGTATTATTTGACCGGTAATGTACGAGGCATCTTCGGAAGCCAGAAATACATAAGCCGGCGCTACTTCGGAGGGTTGACCGGCCCGGCCTAAAGGCGTATCGGAACCAAAATCAGCTACTTTCTCGAGCGTGGCCGGAATCAGCGGCGTCCAGATAGGACCCGGTGCTACCGCATTTACCCGAATCCCTTTCTCGGCTAAATTTTGCGCCAGCGAACGGGTAAAAGTAGTAATAGCGCCTTTGGTAGCCGAATAATCCATTAAATGGCTACTGCCCCGGAAAGAAGTAACCGAAGTTGTATTAATAATACTATCGCCTTTCTGCAAATGCGGTAAAGCAGCTTGCGCAATATAAAAATAAGCAAAAATGTTTGTCCGGAAAGTGGCCTCTAATTGCTCCTGACTGATACTCTCGAGTTCTTTTTGCTCGTGCTGCTCGGCGGCATTATTTACGAGTATATTGAGCTTACCTCCAAACTCGTCTACGGCTTGCTGCACCGCATTTTTACAAAAACTTTCGTCGCGCAAGTCGCCTTTTATTAACAAACACTGCCGGCCTTCAGCTTCAATCAATCGTTTGGTTTCGCGGGCATCTTCGTTTTCATCGAGGTACACAATAGCAATGTCGGCGCCTTCGCGGGCAAAATGCACCGCTACGGCCCGACCAATACCGCTGTCGCCACCCGTAATAAATGCTACTTTACCGGCTAATTTATCACTTCCTTTATAATTATCCCGGATAATTTCCGGCTTAGGTGTCATTTTATATTCATCCCCGGGCTGGTCAGCTTGGTGCTGATCCGGCTGTGAAGTGGGTTTGTTTTCCATAGTTAAATTTAAAAAAATTGCACGAGAGCCATTCTATACGAAAGGGTTTTATTGCAGTTCTATAAATTTCTATTTCGTTGTACTTATTTAGGCTAAAAAGTTGAAAACTCGTAACTTAAAGTAGAATAATACTATATTTTTAAGGTCAGGCAAGTATGTATCAGTACTATTAAGACTTACATGCTGCCGCGCTTACCCTTTTACAACGATCAATTAGTAAATAAAAGCCTTTATTTAATTTTAGATAATGTGGGTTGAAACAGATAACCGATTAAAGAAAACTTTCCGGTTCCCCGATTTTAAATCGGCTTTTGCCTTTATGACGGAAGTAGCCACCGTAGCCGAAGAAATGGATCACCATCCGGAGTGGCGCAATATGTATAATGTGGTAAGCTTTGAATTGTACACCTTCGACGCTAGTAACACGGTTACCAAACGCGATCACAAATTAGCGCAACGCATTGACGAAATAGCCGCAGCTTATTCTTTAAAGTAAATAGAGGTAGCGCAAAATAACTTCTTCCTTCATCCAAATTACCTACCTTTGACGTATGGCTACTACCGACGAAACCAGGCTGTACCTGGTACCTACGCCCATCGGCAACCTCGAAGATATTACCTTACGCGCCATTCGCATCCTGAAGGAAGTAGATACGATCTTGGCCGAAGATACCCGCACGAGCGGGAAACTGTTGCAGCACCTGGGTATTGAAAAACGCATGCACAGCCACCACCTGCACAACGAACACAAAGCCGCCGCCCATTTAGTACAACGCATGCTGACAGGCGAGAAAATGGCGCTGGTTTCGGATGCGGGTACGCCCGCTATTTCGGATCCGGGCTTTTTACTGGTGCGCGAATGTCTGAAAAGCAATATAGCGGTAGAGTGCTTGCCGGGCCCAACCGCGTTTGTGCCGGCGCTGGTAAAATCGGGCTTTAGCTCCGAGCGGTTTACTTTCGAAGGTTTTTTACCCATTAAAAAAGGCCGGCAAACCCGCTTGCAAAGTTTAGTAACCGAAGAACGAACCATGATCTTCTACGAATCGCCGCACCGTTTACTTAAAACCCTGGAACAATTTAAAGAAGTTTTCGGGGAAGAACGCCAGGTATCGGTCTCGCGGGAACTTACCAAAATGTTTGAAGAAACAATTACCGGCACACTGGCCGAGGTTATTGGCATATTTCAGCAAAAAGCAATTAAAGGTGAGTTTGTGCTGGTACTGGAAGGCTCGAAATAAATGGATCCGCCAAAATGAACCACTCCGTAATTACGTTTAGTGTAAATACCTATTTAGCTTTGCCTATTGTATTTTCTCGATGGGTATAAATAACTGGTAAACTATTAATGACATATAAGCTAGACTTATCTAACTCTTTCGCGTGTATTTTTAAAATTTATTCATGACTTTACCTCGTTTTTTTAAAAATAAGTGCCTGCTGCTGGTTTTATGCTTTTGGGGCTTCAGCAGCGGATCAATCCAAGCCCAAAGTTTATCACCAGACGCGCGCATTAGCTTAATTACCTGTTCGCCCGGCGACGAATTATATTCCATGTACGGGCACAGCGCTATCCGGGTGAACGATCCTAGCTATGGCATTGATTACGTATTTAATTACGGCACTTTTGATTTTAGAACGCCTAACTTCTACCCCAAATTTGTAATGGGCAAACTCAAGTACAAACTGGCTGTATCCGACTTTTCGGATTTTTTAGCGGCTTACCAGTACTATAACCGGTCGGTTTACGAGCAAGTCCTTAATTTAACTCCTCAGCAGAAAAACGAAGTATTCCGGTTTTTACAAACCAACTACCTGCCCGAAAACCGCGAGTATTATTATGATTTCTTTTTTGATAATTGCGCTACCCGCATCCGGGATGTGTTTACCAACACCTTACATTCCAACTTAAAATTCGACCCGGCGGTAGGTCAAAAAAAGCAAAGTTTCCGGCAGATTGTGGGCATTTACCAGAATCCTTTTCCGTGGGCCGATTTTGGGGTAGACCTGGCCATGGGTTTACCCAGCGACCAGCAAGCAACCGTGACCCAATACATGTTTATCCCGGATTACCTGCAAGAAAGCTTTGCTAAGGCTACCGTAAGTTCGGCTACCGGTAAGTACGCGTTTGCGCAACCGGTTACTACTCTATTTAAAGCTACGGCACCCCAACCTACTACAGATTCTATTTTAAAACCAATGGTTGTTTGCTGGCTTTTGTTTGGCTTAGGAGCGCTCCTCACTTTTTGGCAATGGCAGCAGCAACGCGCCGCCTATACGTTTGATGTTATAATTTTTGGCCTAACCGGTTTGCTGGGCTTTGTTTTACTGTTTTTAACAACCAGTTCGGAGTATAAGGCTTTTCCTAAAAACTTAAATTTACTCTGGGCCATACCTTTACATTTGCCTCTAGCTTTGCTTTTACTCCAAAGAAAAACTCGTGATTTTTTAAAAAATTACTTTTTATTAACTGCTGGTTTAATGGCTCTATTGTTAATACTATGGCGCTGGCTACCGCAGGAGTACCATCCGGCATTTTTTCCGTTGGTATGGTTACTCGGTTTACGGGCCGCATTTATTTACCTGCACGAAAAACAAAAAAAGCCGGCCTACCAAAACAAATCTACCTTCTGATACCGAAATATTCCGGAGTATTCATAACCTTTGCGGCGCTTAGCAGTAAACTGCGGCATTTATCTGTTTTATATCTAAATTTTAAAAAATTTGCTTTATGCTGCTTCCCGAATTGTGTGAAAAAGTAATTGCTATTACCAAAATTACCGGCGCTTTTATCCGGGCCGAAGCCCAGTCTTTTGACCGCAGCAAGATTGAACACAAAGGATTAAACGACCTGGTATCGTACGTAGATAAGCAAGCCGAAGAACAGTTAGTAAAGGAATTGCAGCAAATTTTGCCCGAAGCGGGTTTTATTACCGAAGAAGGAACCGTAACGGAGCGGGCCGCCGAATACAATTGGATCATCGACCCGCTCGATGGCACCACCAACTTTATGCACGGTTTGCCGCTTTTCTCCATCAGCATTGGCTTAATGCAACACGCCGAAATTGTGCTGGGCGTAATTTACGAAGTAAGCCACGACGAATGTTTTTACGCCACCAAAGGCGGCGGCGCCTTTTGCAACGACAAACCAATCCGTGTATCCGGTATAGAAAAACTTTCGGACTCGTTGATAGTAACCGGTTATCCGTACACCGATTTCGGCAAAACCGATACCTATCTGCAAATTTTAAAAGCGTACATGCAGCAATCGCACGGGGTGCGCCGTTTAGGTTCCGCCGCGATAGATTTGGCTTACGTGGCCAAAGGTATCTTCGAAGGCTTTTTTGAATTTAATTTGAATTCCTACGATGTATCGGCGGGCGTAATTTTGGTAAGAGAAGCGGGTGGTTACGTCAGCCTGTTTACCGATAACAACGGCGACCCGGTATTTGACCGCGAAATAGTGGCCAGCAACGGCCAGGTTCACGCCGAAATGCTGCAAGTAATTGCCCAGTATTGGTAATGGTAAGAAGGAAGTTGTAAGCTATAAGTAGTAAATTTTTACAACAGGTTTTTATAAGTTCTATTTATAAGACAAACTACAATACGAAAACTACTACTAAACTTTTTCACGGCGGCAATAGTTATAAAAGAACGGGCAGAATACCCGAAAATCGCGCCTAACTATGGTACAGGAAATTATCATTTTTATTGTTTTTGCTTTAGCGGCCGCCTACGTCATCCGGTTACTAATTGCTAATTTCCGGCCGAAAGCGGGCGGTGGCTGCGCCAAAGGTTGTGGAGGCGCCTGTTCTACCATTGATTTTGAAAAGATTAAGAAAGACCTGGAAACCAAATCTGCCCCGGTTCGTTAATTTTTAAATTTTTCCTCTTTTTTTAACTTTAAGCCTGCTTTTAAAAGCTTTTTTCGATCCACTTTCCGGAGGTAACTAGTATTGCTTGGTTTGATCCCGCACAATGTACCATTGGTTATTAAGCTTCCGAAGTTTTAGAATAAACTCCCCGTGCGGATGATCGTTGGCTCGCGTTAAAGCCCAGTTGCCTAAAACGGTAGCGGAATCTTTGGCTACCGCGCGCACCTTTAAATTAGTAAATTTTAAAATTCCCATTTTTTCCCGCGAACTATACGTTTTCTGATACCGTTCCAGCGTGGGTTGCCAGCCTTTGGTTACCGTGGTGCCCGATACAAAAACTAAATCCGGCGAATTCCAGTAAGTGCGCATAAACTCCGGAATGTTGCCTTGGTTCCAGGCGGCTACTTGCTTGTTTAATACCCGCAGAATGGCCGCCGAGTCACCGGTATCGGTTTTTGCTTTTTGAGCCTGAACATAACTCAGTGGCAACAGAAAAAGTAGAAGTAGGAATAATACATTCTTCATAATTAAACCGTTTTGTTTAGCAGAAATAGATTATTTCTTTTTTTATACAAAAATTACGTATAACAAAAATCCGGAAGTACGTAAGCAGGATTGTTGGCCGTTAAGTTAAAGGTTACCCTTTAAATTAACGCCATGGTCTAAATAATTGCTATGCATCGCCAAACAAGTTGCGGTTTTTACGTATAGCGGCTATACTATTTTTTGATTGGCCTATAAATTTAAAAATTATAAAATTATGCAAGATAAAGAAGAATTAACCACGCTGGTTAAAGTGGAAGCCCGCCTAAACGGCGAAGGTTTTACCGAAGATTTTCGGATTGCGGATGGTCGCCTGCGTTCGCTTAACAGCGATAAATCCTACGGGGTAGAAGAAGTGCGCATTGTCAATTTTTTCCGTTTCGAAGGCGAAACCGATCCGGACGATATGTCTATTTTGTACGCCGTGGAATGTAACGATGGTACCAAAGGCACGATCAGCAACTCGTATGGCCCCATGGCCGATGCGGAAGTAGATGAGTTTCTGGTAGAAGTAGAGAACTTAGGTAAGAAATTAAATAAAACCACTTAATAGTTGTTCGTTGTTGGTTATTAGTTGTTCGATTAATTGCTTACTAATAACCAGTTTATAATACAGCTAAATTTGTTGACGTACTTGATTACGTTAAGACATGAAAAATTTAAAAAAGCGGAAGGTTTAGGAATCTTCCGCTTCTTTTTTACCGTTTTGCGAAGCGTTTCTCCGGGCTTTTTCTAAGGTTTCTTTTAACTGCTGGTTCAGCGATTCGCCGCCTTTAATGGCAAAATCCAGCGTACGAATCGGAAATGGAATTTGAATATTGCCGGCATCAAACGCTTTTTTAATTTTTATAATGGCCGCGCTTTTCGCGTGCACGTAGTCGGTTTGGCGTTTGTACTGTATCCAGAATCGCACCAGGAAGTTAATAGAGCTATCGCCAAACTCATCGTATACTACTTCCACTTCGCGGTTTTCAATCATGCCTTTAATGCCGTTTACGGCTTCTTTCACAATTTGCTGCACGCGTTCCAGGTCTTCGGCGTACGATACGCCCATTCTTAAATCAATGCGCCGAATGCCGTAATGGGTGTAATTAACCATTACACTTTCAAACACTTTACGATTCGGTACTTTTACCAGTTCGCCGGTTACCCGCCGTAAATCAATGGTGCGCATGTTAATGCGCTCAATGGTGCCAAAGTATTCGTTGGTTTCGATGACATCGCCCACGCCAAATGGCTTCCGTACCGCAATAATTACCCCCGAAATAAAGTTGGCCGCGATATCCTGAAAAGCAAAACCCAGGGCTAAACCAATAATTCCCACCCCGGCCAGCATGGTAGTAACTGTTTTATCGAGTTTCAAGATGGTAAGCACAAAGAAAACGCCTACTAGCAAGGTACCGGTTTGCACCATGGTGGCAAATAAGTTATTCAAGGCGGCACTGTGCGATACGCGGGGTAGTAATTTTTCCGAGAACCGGCGCATTTGCCGGGCTACGTAAAAGGTAACCACTAAAAGGATGAGCGCAATAAACAGGTTGGGCAGCATTAAAATAAGCTGCTTCATCCATATCTCCAGTTTTTTAATTAACAGACTTAAGGCTTCTTCCAATTGAGTCATTTTTTTAGTTTTCAACGATCCATTTATAACCGCAATTCGCGCAGGTAAATCGCCGGACAGGTGTTTGTGGGTCGCGAAACGTTAATACGTTACGGAGCAGGCTTAATAACGAGGGCTGGTTGATGGAAGTTGTTTCGGTTACTTTAGGGGAGTGGCAGTTGGGGCATTGGTCCGGGAAATGCTCCGGAGCCGGATCTACCGAAAATGGTTCACTGGCTTGTAAGGCTTGCTGAGCCCGTTCCCGGTCTTGTTCGGCTACCTGCAGGCGTACGCCGCCGTAGGCCATGTACAAGTAAGGCTGGTTGGTAATGGTGTGTTCATCAGCAATAAAAGCAGGTATGCCTTCAGCCTCTAAGCGACCGCGCATGATCTGGGCCTTTAAAGCATCCGGAAAAGTAGCAATGGTAATTAGTTTGTTTTCCATGTAAAATAACCGGTAAACCAGGTAAGAATTTTCGGGAACAGGCAGGTAAGTTATTGTTTTCTAAATAATTTAGGGCTATCGCCCAATACATTTAAAGCCGTTTGTGAAGACACAAAGGATGGCACCGCTCCTGGGCAGTGTCTTCACTGCCAGCTTTTGCGAAAATCCTATAATTGCCAAAAATCAACAATCTCTGACCAACTTAACCCCATACTTTGGTGCCCTCGGTGCAGTTTTTACACATCTCTACCTGGCTGCGCGATTTCAAAACCGCTCCCCGAAACTTTTGGTACGTAGTGCCACGCCACAAGGCCCGGAAGGTTTGCGTTTTTAAATCGCCCATTCGGTATTCGGCATCTTTATCGAAACAGCAGGGTACAACCAAGCCATCCCAGGTTATAACGCACGAATGCCACATGCGCCAGCAATGGTTGAGTAGTTTATTTTTAATCTGGTACGTACCGTTACCGTTGTGCTGGTAGCGCGAGTAATAATCAATGGTCGGGATTAGGGGAGAGCCTTGGGCGTAATCGTAAATCTGGGCGGTTTTAAACCAGATAGCATCTACGCCTAAATCTGCGGCTAATTTTTTAACATCGGCTAACTGGTGTTCGTTGGGACGTACTACCAGAAATTGAAAAATTACAAAGGGCGTTCTGGATTTTAACTCTTTTTTCCATTTAAGCAGGTTGCGGGTACCTTCGATAACTTTGTTTAAGCTGCCGCCCACACGATAGGCTTGGTAGGTTTCCTGGGTAGTGCCATCGATGGAAATAATAAGCCGGTCCAGACCTGATTCTACGGTTTTACGGGCATTTTCCTGGGTAAGGTAATGCGCATTCGTGGAAGTAGCCGTGTATATTTTTTTAGCCGAAGCATATTGTACCATTTCCAGAAATTGAGGATGCAGATACGGTTCGCCCTGAAAATAAAAAATTAAATAAAGCAGCTTTTGGTGCAGTTGGTCGATGGTATTTTTAAATAAATGCTCGGGTAACATGCCGGTAGGCCGGGTAAACGAGCGCAAACCGCTGGGGCACTCGGGGCACCGCAAATTGCACGAGGTAGTCGGCTCGAAGGAAATACTAATGGGGTGGCCCCAGTGCCTTGCTTTTTTGGTAAGCTTTGATAAAAGGTAGCTGCTTACCACCTGCCCCATGTTACCGGCCCGCCGCCAGGTAAGTTTAGAAAACAAATTAAAAGCATCGTGCAATTTTCCGGTCATGGCCAATAGTCAACAAAAACAAAGTACAATATTAACGAACAAACGGATAAGACCTACGCAAAACTTTCTTGTTGCGCTAAAATGAGGCATCCACCTTTTAGAATAGTGTTACCATCGCGTTTTTTTAAATTTTTGCCGGGAAACGGTGTTCTTAAGTCAGCAGATCAATCTGTTTAGTACGCATTTAAAACCAGAACGGAAGAACTTATCTGAAATTAAAAAACTACTACGCTGGCCTTTGCGGAGATATGGACATGAAATAGCCCTGATTTCACGCGGTGGAAACCAGGGCTTCAGGTCGGATTGGATTAATTATTTATGTATAAAAAGTTCTTCGTAGCGGTTTTAACAGGTTTATATTATTGCGTTTAATCACCTGAATAGTCAGTCGTATTATCTAGTGGTTCGAATTTATGAAATCCGATAGAACAATCGCTATTTTACCTTAACTTTTTGACTTTTATCCCTATACCTCAATAAAACCATTTCCGTTTCTTTTATTTATCCAAATAAAGAGCTTAAAACCTCTTCCAGTTTACTTACCGCATTTACTTTTATGCCCAATCTTTTCTGGTCGATGCCTTTTAAGTTAAACTTGGAAATATAAATTTCCTGAAAGCCTAGCTTTTCGGCTTCGGCAATGCGGTTATCAATGCGGTTTACCGCCCGTATTTCGCCACTTAAACCTACTTCCGCGGCAAAACAAGTAGTATGCGGAATCGCCAGATCTTCAAACGACGATAAAATAGAAGCACACACGGCTAAGTCAATGGCCGGATCTTCTACTTTAATACCGCCCGCAATGTTCAGAAACACGTCTTGCAAGCCTAGTTTAAAACCGCTGCGTTTCTCTAATACCGCCAGCAACATGTTCAAGCGTTTGGCATCGTAGCCGGTGCTGGAGCGTTGCGGCGTACCGTAGGTAGCCGGGCTTACCAAGCTTTGTACTTCAATTAATAGCGGCCGGTTCCCTTCTAGCGTCGCGCCAATGGTAATGCCGCTAAAATTTTCTTCGCGCTGCGAAATTAAGATTTCGGAGGGGTTATTTACTTGTCGCAAACCGGTGCCCAGCATTTCGTAAATGCCCAATTCGGACGTAGAGCCAAACCGATTTTTTGTAGTTCGTAAAATGCGGTACGTCATGTGGCGGTCGCCTTCGAACTGCAAAACGGTATCTACCATGTGTTCCAGAATTTTCGGCCCGGCCAGGTTGCCTTCTTTGGTAATGTGGCCGATTAAAAATACCGGCGTGCCGCTTTCTTTGGCGTATTTCAACAGCTCGGCCGTACATTCCCGCACCTGCGAAATACTGCCCGCCCCACTCTCAATAAAAGCGGAATGTAAGGTTTGGATAGAATCAACGATTAAAACTTCGGGTTGCAGTTGCTCAATTTGCTTGAATATATTTTGGGTGCCGGTTTCGGTTAAAATAAAGCAGTTCGGATGTTGCGCGCCCAGGCGTTCGGCGCGCATTTTTATTTGCTGCTCGCTTTCTTCGCCGGAAATGTACAAAACCCGCTGTTTTTTTAAATTTAAAGCAATCTGCAGCATTAAAGTAGATTTACCAATGCCGGGTTCGCCGCCGATTAAAATCATGGAACCCGGTACAATGCCGCCGCCCAGTACCCGGTTTAACTCTTGGTCGTGGGTATCAAAACGAGACTCTTCGGAGTAGCTGATTTCGGCAATGGGCCGGGGTTTATTGGAGATTTGCAGCGACGAGGAAGATTTCCAGGAAGCCGGACCGGCCGCTTCTTCGCGTTGCAGTACTTCTTCTACGTAGGTATTCCATTCGCCGCAAGCCGGGCAGCGGCCAATCCATTTCGCCGATTGCGCGCCACAACTTTGACAGAAGTAAGAGGTTTTTATTTTCGCCATTTAGTATTTTCTGAGTGAATAAAGGTAACGGAAAACTTCCAGAAGGCAGAAAAATCTAATATTCTCAAGCCAATGTGTCCGTCTTTATAAAACAAAAATGTAGAGGTTTTTCGTCATCAAATGGCTATAAAATTTAAAAAATAAATGAAAGAAGTAAGGCAAATCTCTTAACGGAGAATGAACGACCAGATAAATGTGACAGGCAAGATTACTTAAACTACGGTGAAATAAAGGCAGGGCAGTTGGATAGCAGCAAATAAGGAAAACTGAAATAAGCAATTTAATTTATCCCCTATATTGCAGGCAAATTGCAAGAAACATTTTTATAGAGAATGAAGTTTAGCACATACTTTATCCTTTTTATGTATCTTACTATTCTGGATAAATGAGATGCTCTACTAAATACGGACAGTTGATTTGCTTAACTTAGCAAATCCAGATGAAAGAAAAAAAGACTCCAGAAAAGCGTCGCAAGTACGATGCTGATTTCAAGCAGCAAGTACTGCAGATGGTTTCTAATGGTCGGCCGGTAAAAGAAGTGGCCGAGTCATTGGGCATTGGCGAGAACCTCATCTATCGGTGGCGGAGTCGTCAAGAAGACAAAGGAGCAGTTGGGAGAGAAAATGCATCCGCCACTACTGACCAGCAGGTTTTGCTGCGACGCATCCGGGAACTAGAGCTGGAGCGGGACATTTTAAAAAAAGCGTTAGCCATTTTCAGCCGACAGACTTAAAAGAACGGTATCGTTTTGTGCAGCAGCATACCCAAAAATGGCCGGTACAGGTAGTATGCCAGGTGCTTCAGCTAAGCCGCAGTGCGTATTATAGCTGGTTATCAGTAAAATCAAAGCGCAATAATCAAACAGAAAACCAGATGCAAACTTCTATCATCGATACTTTTCAGAAACACCGCCGTCGTTATGGCGTTAGACGCCTGCTAGCTGAACTGAAAGAAAAGGGAGTAAACGCTGGCTCTTACCGGATTCGTCAGGTGATGCAAAAGCACGGACTCCGGGCCATCCAGCCGCGCAGCTTTGTTCCTCGCACGACGGATAGCCGGCACCCTTACCCGATAAGTCCTAACCTGTTGTTAGAGCAGCCTTTCCCTGAGGCTCCGAATCAGGTCTGGGTGGGAGATATCACTTATATTGCTATGGCTACTGGTAGTTTTCTGTATCTGGCGGTATGGCTGGACTTATTCTCCCGCCGAATAGTCGGCTGGCAGTTGGGGGATAATATGAAAGAAGAACTGGTAATAGCCGCTTTTAGAAAAGCCTATCAGAGCCGGTCGGTGAAGGAAGGCTTGATTATCCACTCCGACCGAGGTGGGCAATATGCCAGCAATGCCTTCCGGAAATTGATGGGTGATAAGAAGGCTAGCCAGAGTATGAGCCGGGCTAGTAATGCTTATGATAACGCTTTTATGGAGTCCTGTTTTAGTCGCTTTAAGGCGGAATTGATGCAGGAGGGGGCTTTTGATAATAAAGAAGATGCCCAAACCGAAATCTTTGAGTATATTGAAATGTATTACAATCCAATACGAAGACACTCCAGCTTAAATTACCTAAGTCCAGTTAAATTTGAACAATTATATTCTAACAACTAAGCAAATTAACTGTCCGTCTTTTTCAACACACCTCAAAATACTTTTTGTTAAAATTCTAATCAAAGATGGTAAACTTTCTTACGTTATCAATTATTTGCTTATTGTATCACATAGATTTCGCGAAGTCTTTTTACTTGAATATTCCGGCTAGAGTAATTCAACAAAGGCCTACTATTACTATCGAAGAATCAGCACCAAATAGTAAACTAATAAATAAAAAGTGGAAATTTATCTACTACTTTGGAGCTGATCGGAAGCCTGCACACGTTTCGGATACTATAATGCATATAACCGAGTTTTTTCAAAATAATAAGTACAAAACAACTTATCACTCTGGTGAAACAATGGTAGGAGAGTGGCATTTATCTTATACCAAATCGGTGTTAATTCTAAAATCCCGGTTCAGAAAAGACCCTGTAAAAAGTAAAGAATTTAAAATTAAAGAATTAACAGATTCTACCTTAATTTTAACTTTCGAAGTTTGGTTTGGATCTGCGACAAAACGCTTTAAAGCTTTGAAGTAGTAGTAGCTAAAATTAATTTTTAATAAGTAGTTGGTCGTTATTAGTTGTTCGTTGTTCGACCTATAAACTATTGATAACTAAAACATTACCTTGAAATATCCTTACGTTTATTTTTGTCCCGATACTTATTATTTATTGAAGGCAAAACCGCCTATTGCTGTTGCGGCATTAAGCTAACAATAACAATTAAGGGCAATATAATTAGAATAGAAATGAGCAAGGCCCGCCAGATGGGTTTGGCTTCGTAGTCCCGTTCCAGGCCAATGTACTTGGGCCAGAAGTAAAAATTTAAAATTAAAGCCCCAATCAAGTTTAAACCTAAAGTTAAAGTAGAGTTGCGGTATAGCTGAAAAAGCGTTACTTCTATGGCCATGTAAACAATACTAAAGCCAATTACTACCCAACTCCCTTTCCGATTATTCATTTCCCGGATGTTAGTAGCCAGCAACATCGCTCCAAATAATAAACTAAAAAAAATAGAAAACCCCACAATGGCATTGGGCGTGTACAAACGGGATACTTCGCCGGTTTCTTCTGTTTCTGCTTCCGCTTCCAGGGCGGCTTCGGCTTGAGCGGCCTGTTTTACGGCCTGGCGCTCGGGTTCTAAAGTAGCTAGTTCGGCCTCGGTGAAGGAGCGACCTCGTTTTTGCAGTTCGGCTACAGCCGCCAATACCGCCACTGGTACGTATTTTTGGTGGTTAGTAAAATATTCCAACAGCTCCAACTCCGTTTTCGTCGCCATTTTATTGGCGTAATATGGATCCATACATTCGGATAAGTTAATTTTTTAAAATAATCGGGACAGCGTACCGCACAGCAACGTTTTCTCTGGCAAGCAGTAGCTAGTCCTTCCTGTATTAACTCCGGAGAAGATTAAATGTTGTAGATTTTGCCAAGAACAACGCCGATTACCGTTCGATAAAGTCCAGGTCCTTGCCAAAAGTTTCGGACATGCCCCAGAGCGCTACCAAGGCAATAATAAACGTGAGCGTGCCCACTAATAACCCACTTTGCATCAGGCCGGTGTGGGTTTTAAAATAACCAAACAGCCAGATTACCGGGATTAAACTGCCCCGCACAAAATTAGGCACCGTGGTAGCCACCGTCGCCCGGATGTTGGTACCGAATTGTTCGGCCGCAATGGTCACAAACAAAGCCCAGTAACCAATGGAAAAGCCCAGAGCCATGCAGGTAAAATAAACAGCACTAGCCGTAGGTAAATCAATCAACAAGTAACTTAACACGCAAACAATGCTCAGCAAAATAAAACCCAGCACTACTTTTTTCCGGCTCCTGAAATACTGACTAATAATACCGGAGCTTAAATCGCCGACCGATAAACCCAGGTAAGCAAACATCACGGATTTGCCCGCTTGCACTGGTTCCGCAATGCCCATAGCTACCGCAAATTCCGGCGAAAACGTAACCAGCACACCAATTACAAACCAAATGGGCAAGCCAATAAAAATGCAGCGCAAGTATTTAACAAAGGTGCGGCCCGAAGAAAATAATTGAAAAAAGTTGCCCCGCGCTACTTCCTGTTCTTTAACTTGGGTAAACATCCCCGATTCAAAAACGCTGAACCGCAACACCAGGAGCAATAAACCTAAACCGCCGCCAATAAAATAAGCAATGCGCCAGTCAAATAAATCGGCCATAAAGTAGGCGAGCACCGCGCCCAAAATACCTACCGAAGCTACCAGCGAAGTGCCGTAACCCCGGATTTCTTTCGGTAAAATTTCGGCTACCAGCGTAATGCCAGCCCCGAGTTCTCCGGCTAAACCAATACCGGCAATAAAGCGCAGCAAAGCATACTGGGTAACCGTAACAGCAAAACCATTGGCGATATTAGCCAGTGAGTACAGCAAAATAGACCCGAACAATACCGAGAGCCGTCCTTTTTTATCGCCCAAAATGCCCCACAATATGCCGCCTACCAACATACCAGACATTTGCGTATTTATCAGAAAAAAGCCGTCTTCGAGTAATTGGTCGCCGGCTAAACCCATGGATTTTAAACTGGGCACCCGCACAATGCTAAACAGCAGTAAGTCGTAAATATCTACGAAATAACCCAGGGCCGCTACGATCACGGGTATTTGCAGCAGCTGCTTGAGCTTAGAAGGTGGCGTAGGAGAGGAGGTTGTGATCATATAGTAGAAACAGGAAAACCAGCCGGAGTGGACTGGTCTTCTTTTATCTTAATTTTTTAAATTTTGAAACAAATTGTAACTACTTATCAGCATAAACGGAAAGTATGCTGGTAAAAGCCCCTGGCCCATTTACAGTTATCCTCGAAAATTTAAAAAAACTTATTGGGTTCCAACAAATGAAATCAAATTAAATTATAATTCCACTTTTTCAATCCGAATTTTTTAACCGAAGTAGCCTTATACCCCAATTATATCTAATGTCCGCATTTGCTTTAAGTATATTCTTCAAAGCCTTTCGTTCTTTAACGCATCAATTTGATAGTTCTGCGTATGCAATAATGTAGTGAGTTGAATTCTAATGGTTTTAAGAGAAATACCGGGCATAAAAGGAAAAAACACATCTTTTTTAGGAGAGGAACAGTATATCAGATTTAAATTATTTAATCCGCTTATATTATGAAAAACTTTATCTCTTTTTCTACCCGTCCGGTTAATGCTGTTTTGGCCTTGTTTTTAGCAATTCTGGTAAGCTCCTGCTCGCAAGAGCCGCAACGCCTGTTGTTCTCGAACCATCCCACAGAATTTAAAAGAGTGGAAAAAGCTACCGCGCCATTAGCTACCCCGGAAGCTGCACCCATAACGGCCAGCACTACCGAAGAATTGGCCGTTTTTTTATCGCCGGAGCAAGCAAAGCAAGCCGAACTAACCGCCGAAATCAGCCGGAACGAAGCAGTAAAAGCAGCTCTTAAAAACGCGACGGCTACTACGCCTAAAGCTACTTTCCGCGAAAAAGCAGCCACTTTAAAAGCCGTGAAGAAAGAGATAAAAACGGCGAAAAAGGAAATTAAAAAGCTGAAAGACAGTAAAAAAATAGCCGAAGGTCCTGTAACCAATGATGTGGCTATTAAGGTAATTATTCTGGGTTTAATTGTGGCGCTCTTGGGTTTAATCGTGCCGATCCTGGGTGGTTTAGGCGGTTTAATTGTAATTGTGGGCTTGGTTTTACTGTTGCTCAATTACTTGTAAACCCCTCCGCCTGCGGCACCTCCCTAAGAACAGGGGAGGAGAGGCGGCTATTGCTGCATAGCATGTTTCTCGCCGATGTATGCTGTTTTTAATTTATTCCAAGAAACTTTAAAAGAAAGAATTTCTAATAATTCCTGTCGCAGGTATTTTAATTTAAAATTAAAATATACCGATTAAAGTTGTTACGAGCTAAAATTAGCCGCCTTAAATGTCATAAGCCGCCTCTCCTCCCTTGTTCTTAGGGGAGGTGCCGTAGGCGGTGGGGTTCCTTTCTACTTTTAACCGCTTTTCGCGCTGCTTTCGAGAATTTATTCTTTACTTTCGAGCCGTTTTGTAAAACTTACCTTTTTAGAAAAACAATATGGATTTTCGCGTAGAAAAAGATACCATGGGGCCGGTAAACGTGCCTGCCGATAAATACTGGGGAGCCCAAACCGAGCGCTCGCGCAATAATTTTAAAATTGGTCCGGAAGGCAGCATGCCCAAAGAAATTGTGTATGCCTTTGCTTACCTGAAAAAAGCCGCCGCGCACGCGAACCTGGAATTGGGCGTATTGCCGCAAGATAAGTGCGATATCATTAGCCAGGTGTGCGACGAAATTTTAGCCGGTCAGCACGATGGTGAGTTTCCGCTGGTGATCTGGCAAACTGGTTCGGGTACCCAGAGCAACATGAACGTGAACGAAGTAATTGCCAATCGCGCGCACGTGTTACTGGGTGGTTCTTTAAACGACGAAAAAAAGCAAATTAACCCCAACGACGACGTAAACAAATCGCAGTCGTCGAACGATACCTTTCCGACGGCCATGCACATTGCGGCTTACAAGCAAGTAGCCGAGATTACTTTGCCCGGCCTGCAAACCCTGCGTGACTCGCTGCAACGCAAAGTAGAAGAATTTAAAGACGTGGTAAAAACCGGCCGCACGCATTTTATGGATGCTACACCCCTGACTTTGGGTCAGGAGTTTTCGGGTTACGTGCAACAAATTAATAACAGCATCCGCGCTATTAATAACGCCTTAGAAGTTGTAAAAGAATTAGCTCTGGGCGGAACAGCCGTAGGAACCGGTTTAAATACGCCGCAAGGGTACGATGTACTGGTAGCGCAAAAAATTGCCGATTTTACCGGTTATCCATTTGTTACGGCTCCCAACAAGTTCGAAGCTTTAGCCGCGCACGATGCCATGGTAGAATTATCCGGCGCCTTAAAACGCACGGCGGTTGCCCTCATGAAAGTAGGCAACGATATCCGCATCTTGTCATCCGGCCCCCGTAGCGGCATCGGCGAAATTATTATTCCGGACAACGAACCCGGTTCATCCATTATGCCGGGTAAAGTAAATCCAACGCAACCCGAAGCTTTAACCATGGTTTGTGCTCAGGTAATGGGTAACGATGTAGCCGTATCGATTGGTGGCTCGATGGGCCATTTTGAATTGAACGTGTTTAAGCCCTTAATTGCGGCCAATGTATTGCAATCCGCTAGGTTATTAGGCGATGCCTGCGTATCGTTTACCGAAAAATGCTCCGATGGGATTCAGGCCAATCACGAAATTATTCAGCGCCACCTGGAAAACTCGTTAATGCTGGTAACGGCGCTTAACCCGCACATTGGCTACTACAAAGCCGCCGAAATCGCCAAAAAAGCGCATAAAGAAGGTACTACGCTGCGCCAAGCCGCCATCAACACCGGCTACGTTACCGATGAGCAATTTACCGACTGGGTGCGCCCCGAAGACATGACCGGCAGCTTGAAAAGTTAGTTTTTAGTCTACAAACGATAGTCCATTGTCCACAGAGTAAAATTTTAAAAAAAGCGGCCCTCAAAAAGGCCGCTTTTTGTTTTTAGGTTAGAACCAGCGATTTTCCAGTAGCTTGTTAAAACCATTTAAAATTAACTTCTCCCTAACAGGTACCTGGGGTCCCATACTCAGGTAGTTTTTAATTACATTCCAATCTTTTTCTCTACGTCTTCCCGGTAATTTCTGCCGATGGGAATGTGATAGTTACTGATAATAATCTGATTACGCTCGATGCGCTTAATAACTTTACTCGCTACCAGAAAAGACTTATGCACCCTGATGAAAAGTAATAGAGGAAACATTTCCTGCACCATTTTTACCGATCCCTTAATTACAATTTTGCCGGATGCGGTATAAATGATGGCGTAATCTTTTAACCCTTGCACATGGGTTATCTCGTTAAAGTAAAGTTTAATTCTGTTTACCCCACTTTTTACAAAAATAAATTCCGGAGCAGGTGTACCCGGCTCTAAGTGGGTGTTTTGTTTTCTAAGGGAAATAAAGTCCTGAACCTTCTCCATGGCTATGGTAAATCGCGGAAAGGAGATGGGCTTTAATAAAAAATCAATGACACCTAGCTCAAATCCTTCAAAAGCATAGTTCCGGTAGGCGGTGGTAAAAATGGTAAGTGGCGGATCAGTTAGTTTTTCCAGAAACGCAATTCCCGTTATTTCGGGCATTTCTATATCCAGGAATAATACATCTGCTTTTTGATTTTCGAAGTATTGTAAAGCTTGCCGGGCACTACTAAATAAGGTAATAGCCTGAATACCGCTTGTTTTTTTAAATAGCCCTCCAATACTTCCAACGCGAGCGGCTCATCATCCACTACTACCACTCGTAGCATAACTAAATTTTTTATTTTGTGAATACCTTAGAGTTCAACTATCAGCCTGGCCCAGAAGCAATCTTTTTTATCCTCCAGTTGCAGGCAATGCCGCGCCGGATAGAGTAGCTCTAACCGTTTTCGTAGATTACCGAGGCCTATACCGCCTTTACTTTTACTGCTCACCACCGGCGGTTTTGTATTTTCCACGATCACCGTTAAGGTAGATTGCCGCAACCCGATATTTACGGTTAGCCAGTTGTTTTCTCCAGGGGTATTCAGCCCGTGTTTAGCAGCATTTTCTACCAGAGGCAATAACAACAGCGGGGCAATTTCCTGACCGTTAAAGTTGGCGTTCACCTGTAAACTCATCGCTGAATTGCCATTAACCCGAAGTTGTTCCAGTGCAAAATAGTTGCGGAGGTAGGCCACTTCTTTCTCCAATAATACCTTTTCAGCGGTACTATCATATAACATATATTCCATCAGATCGGCTAGCTTAAGCACCACGTCCGGAGCCAACTCTGATTTTTTAAGCGTGAGCGCATACAGGTTATTCAGGATGTTAAATAAGAAATGCGGATTAATTTGGGCCCGCAGAAAATCCACTTCCGCATTTAGTTTTCGACCGTAATTTTTTGAATAAGCAGCTGCTGTCCGTACCAGTCCAGACTTAATTTAAGCGCGAGCATTAAACCCAGGTACCATAAAGTACTAAAAAAATTATACGACAAAGTTCCCAGTAACCGGCTGTCGCGCAAGGGGCCTACCACGTACCCGTACAAGTAATAATCGAACAAACTTTGCACCATTAAGTACCCAAGTACAGACAAGATAACCGCTATAAAATACGCCAGGTACTGTTTTTTTAAAAGGTAGCGCGGTAAAAAGTACTGAAGATTTAAGTAAGCGATTACGATCAGGAGCCCTACCCGGCCGGCTACACAAATTATAAAATAAGGCAAATTCGCTTTCTGAATCAGGTACTTTTTCTCATAAATAAAAAATCCGGTAATCAGTACCCAATAAGCGCTGTGGATCAAGGCGTATTTTAAAGAAACACGGCGATTGGAAAAAGGCAGCTTCAAGGTTCTATCCAGCAGATCCATCGGTACAGAGTAAAGAAGCGGTAATGGGGCTTGGTAAACTTTCGTGGTAAAGAAACAAAAAGTAAGAAGGCGGCGAAATTATATCGACCAGTTACTTAAATAATAGACGAATGTAATAATAAACAGCCCATATCTACTATTCTGGTAGTTGGTCTACTATTTTCCTGATTTATAATGCATTCGGTTAATTTAGGATAAGAATTTTAAAAAACTTAAAAATTATCCTATGAAAAAGATCAAAATCAATCAAGCGTTTATCAGGTTATTTACGCTGATTATTCTAAGCGGTGCTGCCTTTAGTTTCACCGCTAAGTTTGGCCTGGACAGTTACTCGATCTATCTGAACGATCAACTCCTTTTAAAACAATGGGTAAATCAGCCGTTGAACTTACGGGTGCTTCCGCTGCGTACAGCTAAAGATACCGATCAGCTGCGCATTCGTTATAACCATTGCACTATCAAAAACGGCGCGGGCACCAACCGCAGCGTTGCCCTGCAAGATGCGAAAGGTAATATAATAAAGAAATGGGAATTTGCCGATGCCACCGGATCGGATTTAAACATGACCATAGCTGTAAAAGAGCTACTAAAATTAGAAAAAACCCATGCCAATCAAGAGCTCAATCTTGTCTATACTGCCCGGGAACTACCGAAAGGAGAAATGCTTTCCATGCTTCAATTCTAGATTGAAAAGATGTGCCTGAAGGATAGAAGTAACCGATGGAAGAATTAGCATCTAGCGGTAGTTCTTAGACGAGAATTCAAGGTTTACCAAATAAAATTTTTAAAAAAGCGGCCTTCGAGAAGGCCGCTTTTTTATTAAGCTCAGAATAAGTGTTTTGTATAACCAACCCAATATCTTTAATCCAAACCACCTTTACGCGTGGGCTGCCGCAGCTCCGGCCAGGTACCCGGTTGCCCGGTTTGGGAATTAATCGGCAATACCGCTTTATCGCGGGACGTTTTATTCGGATCTTCGCTGGCCATGTACGCCAGAATAGCGGTTAAAATGGCGTTGCTCCGCACATCATCGAACACAATCTTATCGTAGGTATCGCGGTTGGTGTGCCAGGTGTAGGTGCCGTACGACCAGTTCAAAGAACTCAAAGAAAACGCGGGAACACCGGCCGCGACAAACGAAGCAAAATCCGACCCTCCGGTGCCCGGTGAACCCGGAAAACTGGTCTGAATTTGCGAACGAATTTCTTCGGGAACCTGGGTTAGCCAACGGCCCAGATACTCATAAGAATTTAAAAAACCCTGACCCGCTAAGTTCACTACCCGACCGGTACCGTTATCCTGGTTAAATACCGCCTGCACGTTCTGCACAACTTCCGGGTGGTCGGCCACAAAAGCCCGCGAACCGTTTAAGCCTTGTTCTTCGCTGCCCCAGTGGCCCACCAGAATGGTGCGTTTGGGGTTCGGGTACACTTTCTTTAAAATGCGCATGGCTTCCATCATGGTTAAGGTGCCCGTGCCATTATCGGTGGCGCCGGTGCCGCCGTCCCAGGAATCAAAATGCGCCGACAGGATGACGTATTCGTTGGGTTTCTCGGAGCCTTTGATTTCGGCAATGGTGTTAAAAGTAGGCACTACGCCTTTTTCCTTCGACTCGGTTTGCACCCGTATTTTAGGTTTATGACCCGATTCGGTGAGGCGGTACAGCAGGCCGTAATCTTCCAGCGACATATCTACGGTGGGTATTTTTTTAGTGTAAGCGGCAAATATTTTATTCACCCCAAAGCCATTCGACCAGTTACAGGTAACCACCCCGGCAGCGCCGGCTTTTTCCAGAGCTACGGGTAGGTTCCGCGTGGAACGTCCGGTTTTACTGATGCGGTTGCGCCAGGCTTCGGTTTGGGCAGCACGGTCGGCTTTCATTTTCTCGAAAGATTCTTTCTTGGCAAATTCCTGCCAGTTGTAATCCGGCCGACCGGTAGGCTGGTTCATGGAGATGAGGACAAACTTCCCTTTAACCGCGGGCAGCCATTTTTTAAATTCTGTGGAATCAGCCAGGTCCGGAATAATAATTAACTCGGCCGTTACGGCTTTTTTCATGCCGGGGCTCCAGGCCAGTTGCATGCCTTCCAGCGATTCAGTGCGCGGAGATACCAGGTCGATGTGGGATATGCCGCGTTCCCAGCCGCGCCACTCGCCCCAGTTTTCGTTACGGGCGCTAATGTTCCAGTCTTTGTATTTGGCTACCGCCCAGTCGCCGGCTTGTTTCATTTGGGGTGTACCTACCAACCGGGGACCAATCACGTCTATAAGTTCGTGGGCCAGCTTTTCGAGCTGTGAGTTTTCGTTTGCTTCTTTTACAATGCTTTCTACTACGGGATCTTTGGTTTGCGCCACGGCTATACTGCCGGGCAACAGAAATAAAGCGAGATAAAGAGATCGGAAGTATTTTTTCATGAAATAAACCTTAATTTTTAAGCATACCAACCAAAGCCCGAAGGTACAGAATTAATTAAAGCCAATCCCTGGAACTCTTCTAACCATTTTACCAAGTGCAGAAGCTTGTACAAATTTTCAGATAAGTTTATTCTGTTTAAGTTTAGGGAAAAGGCACAAAATACTTATCTTGGCATATTTTGATAAAAATTATAAGCAGAATAAACTGTGGGAGCAAGCTTGATACTGCGGAGCTAAATCGAAAAATTTAGAAATAACGATGCCGTGAAACAAAGCTATTTTACTTGCTTATGCGGAAACTTTTAACGTACTATTCTCCGGATTACTAACGTAACTAACTAGAAGCTTAGCGTCTAGTGTCTAGCATCTAATATCTTGATATTTGTGTCTTTATAAACTTTTAAAATTTAAAAATATGACTTTATTTTCTCGCCGAGACATTATAAAAACGATTGCGTTGGGCAGTGCTACCGCTATCTTTTCGCCGAACACTTTACTGGCCGCTACCCGTCCGCAAAAAGACCGGTTAGGCGTAGCACTGGTGGGCCTGGGTTATTACAGCACCGATTTGCTGGCTCCGGCTTTGCAGCAAACCAAAAACTGTTACCTGGCCGGCATTGTAACCGGCTCGCCCGATAAAGCCGAAACCTGGAAGAAAAAATACAACATTCCGGACAAGAACATTTACAATTACCAGAACTTCGATACTATTGCCAACAACCCCGATATTGACGTAGTTTACGTGGTGTTGCCCCCATCCATGCACCGCGAGTACGTGGAGCGGGCTGCCAATGCGGGTAAACACGTGTGGTGCGAAAAACCCATGGCCGTAACCTCGCAGGAATGCCAGGCTATGATTGCCGCCTGTAAGAAAAACAAGAAATCATTGGCTATTGGCTACCGTTTGCAGCACGAACCCAACACCAAAGAATACCGCAACATTGTACAGAAACAACTGTTGGGCAAAGTGCAAAAAGTAAGTTGCGCCGCCGGTTACCGCGAAGGCCGCACCGACCATTGGAAACAGAAAAAAGAAATGGGTGGTGGCGTGATGCACGACATGGGCGTGTATGCCATACAAGGCGCCCGCATGGGAACTGGTATGGAACCAGTTGCCGTAGCCATGGCGAAAACCTCCACCACCCGACCGGAAATTTATAAGAACGGCTTAGCCGAAACCGCGGTAGCTACCCTGGAGTTTCCGGGCGGCGTATTGGCCGATATTAAAACCAGCTTTGGCGAAAACGTGAATTTTTTAACAATTAATTGTGCCAAAGGCGAAATCAAGATGGAGCCTTACTCGGCCTACGCCGGCGTAAAAGGCAGCAGTCCGCTGGGTGAAATCAACCATCCGTACGAGCAACCGTGGCAGCAAGCCAACCAAATGGACGACGATGCCCGCACCATTATGCAAGGCAAACCCATGCCCGTGGGCGGCGAAGAAGGACTCCGCGACATCCGGATTGTAGAAGCCATTTACAAATCGGCTGCTAGTGGTAAACGGGTTAGTTTAACGGCTTGATTTGGTTGGAAAGTTGAAAGGTTGGAAAGTTAAAGGTTGAAAAAATGCTGCCGCCGCGAGCGTCTTCGCTCGTGGCTACCATGCGGAAGGCCTCTGGCCGGGCAAACGGATTAACCTTTCTTAAAAGCATAGCCGCCGGCAAGTTTCAATCGGCCAGAGGTCGGACGATAAGCATCACGAGCGTGGACGCTCGCGATAGATATAAATTTAAAATAACATAATTTATTCAGAGTCATTCAGGAGGAACCTATTCCGCTTCGTAGCGAAATAGGTTCCTCCTGAATGACTACTTTTTATTTTACGCTAATATTTTTAATTTTTTAAATTTTGTTAGCTATGCAACTAACAGCCTAAGCCAGGTGCAAAAGACGACGCTAAACTGTTCTGTTGTTCCGCGAGTTTTTAGCGTCTTGATTTTCGTTGGTTCTTTTTGTATCAAGACAAAAAGAACAAATACTTAAGCAATGAAACAACTTCACTCAGAGACCAAAGCCTCAGCCAATGCTATGCGAACGAAAACTTTTTCTGTATTGTAAAGCACGGAAAAAATCCGCACCATAGTTAATTAAATAAACTCTCATACTGAATTATTTTAATATCCACAGGCAATTAAAACCATTTTATATATTTAAATTTTTAAAATTTAACCAAACTTCTGCTTCTATGAAACGCATGTATGCCTTGTTATTCTTTTTTGTTTTCGCGGGGTTATTGCCGCAAGTGTATGCTCAAAGCCAACCTAAAGGCGGCTCCGTAGCCGATGTAAGCTTTATTCAGGGTAACTGGAAAGCGACTACCGCGGATGGCAGAAGCATTGATGGCGTGTGGGTAGCACCGGAGAATGGCAACATTATGGGTTCTATGCGCATGATGAAAGGTGGCAAAGCCGACATGTACGAAATACTTGTTTACGAGCAAACGCCGCAAGGTTTAGTGTCGCTGGTAAAGCATTTTGCCCCCGGCTTAATTGGCCACGAAGAAAAGGACAAACAAGACCGCTATAATTTTGTGGAAGCCAGCAAAGACAAAGCTATTTTTCAGAAAGAAGGCGAAGATCTCCGGATATTATACGAAAAGCGTTCGGCCAATCAGTTTGTGATTGCCCGCGGTAACCAGCAAGATGGCAAATGGGTGTTTAAAGATTTATTCGTATTCAACCGCACTAAATAAGTACTTCTTACAATATTTAAATTATTCAAAAGCAAACGCCTAACTACAACCATAAAGTAGTTAGGCGTTTGCCGTTAAATACCGGGCAGTAAAATTGATACAGGAGTTGTGGTAAGTAACAATTCAGGTAATCGCGCACAGATAAGCTCGGGTAGGTAGTCAGGTTATTAAAAATTCAAAAAAAATAAAAATTTAAAAAATACACTGCCATAGGGTTGTCAGTGGTGCTGTGGTTATTTGTAGTACCTAACAACTCTACTAAAATTTAAAAACTATGGCTGAAACACAAACGTTGTCCGTACTCGATTTACTACCCAAAGAACTGGCGCAGGAAGCTGAAACTACCCGTAAAATGCTGTCCCGCATCCCCGACGACAAGTACGACTGGCAACCGCACGAAAAAAGCATGACCATCCGGCAACTGGCTACGCACATTGCCGAATTACCTTCCTGGATAACCATGGCTTTGAACACCGAGGAACTGGATTTTAGTGCGCAACCATACAATCCAAAAAAAATAAACAATACGGCCGAGTTGATGCAGCTTTTAGAAGAATCTATTGCCGTAGGTACCGAATCTTTAAGTAAAGCTTCCGAAGAAGATTTATTGCCTACCTGGACTTTGCGCGACGGAGAACAAATTTTCGCCGTTTACACCAAATACGAAGTTATCCGGCATGCGCTCAGCCAGCTTATCCACCACCGGGCGCAGATGGGCGTTTACCTGCGCTTGTTAAACATTCCCATTCCGGGCAGTTACGGCCCGAGTGCCGACGAAATGAACTTCTAACCAGAGAGTAAAAAAATAACAACAAAGGGCTGCTTCTTAACTCGGAGCAGCCCTTTGCTTTTGCTGAAATTTTAAAATTTTTCCTTTCGCCCGGATTTGTTTTACCTGGTTTAAACCGGTAGGCAAAACATCCTCTATTATTTTTCATTCAACTACCTTAGCAATCTTTTTCGTGTTATCTTCCGGTTTAAATACTTTCCCCGACTACCAATGATTAAAAAGATTTCTTTGATTATGCTGGTTGGCCTGCTGCTGACCGGGAATTTTTCTTTTGCGCAAACCGCTGCTACCTTGCCACTGGTAAGTGTGCAAGGCAATAAGTTTGTAACGGCCGGCAATAAACCCATTGTTTTCAGAGGCCTGGATACCAGCGACCCCGACAAACTACAACGCGACGGTCACTGGAACAAAGAATATTTTGAAGCAATGAAAAGCTGGGGCGCCAATGTGGTGCGGTTCCCGGTTCACCCGAATGCCTGGCGCAAACAAGGAGAACAGAATTATATCAAACTACTCGACCAGGGCGTACAGTGGGCTACCGAATTAGGCTTGTACGTGATTATTGATTGGCACAGCATCGGCAATCTGCGCTCGGAATTGTACCAAAACCCCATGTACGAAACTACCAGAAAAGAAACGCTCGAGTTCTGGCGCACCATAGCCAAACATTACAAAGGCAATACCACCGTAGCGCTATTTGAACTGTTTAACGAACCTACCGTAATGGGCGGACAAGCCGGTACCTGCACCTGGCCGCAATGGAAAGAGATCATGGAAGAACTAATCGTGATTATCCGGGCCAACGGTTCGCAGGCGGTACCTTTAGTAGCCGGGTTTAATTGGGCCTATGATCTTACTCCGGTTTACCAAGATCCTATAAATGCGCAAGGCATTGCCTACGTCAGTCATCCGTACCCTATGAAACGCGAAAAGCCCTGGGAACCCCAATGGGCTTTGGACTGGGGCAACGTGGCCAAAAAATACCCGGTAATTTTAACCGAAATCGGCTTTTGCGGCCCCGATGATAAAGGCGCGCACGTGCCGGTTATTAGCGATGAATCGTACGGCGATGCTATTACCAAGTACGCCGATGCCAATGGTATTTCTTATACCGTTTGGGTTTTTGATCCGCAATGGGCCCCTATGTTGTTTAGCGACTGGAAATTTACCCCTACCCGCCAGGGCCGTTATTTTAAAGCGGCCTTGCAGAAATATGGCAAGCAGTAGATCGGCTGGCAGATAGAATTTTTAAATTTTTTTAAGAGGCTAATAAAGTACTAGCTGAATTTCGTCAATCAGAAGATCAATGTTTTTGCTAAGGAATTAAATGCTTTAAAATTTTACTCAACCACTGCCCATCATCCCCAACCCCATTCCAAGGGGACTTTTCCTTCAATTAGTGTAACTCCATGACATTAGCCAGAAGATTGGCATTCCACTAAAAGGGTAGAGACCACTTATGCGAGCTCTACCCTTAACTAAGAATTTTTAAAAATTAGGCCAAAGCTTTGCGCGCTTCGCGGTCGGGGTCGTTTTTAATCACGGGCACATCATCCAGGAACATGGTTTCGCCATTTTCGGGAGTGTAACGGGGCCAGGTAGGTAAACCGCCGCCATTCGGGTTGCCGGTACGAGCAAATTTTAAAAAAGAGTCCGCCATTTTAGCCGAAAGTTTTCGAGGGCGCGAACCGCCGCCCGTATGCGTATACATTAAATCGGTATTGTAAAACCAGAAGCTGATATCGCTGCAATGGAAGGCGCGCATGCGGTTATCGAATAAGGGTGGTTGCCAGCCAAACCAGGCCACGTACACCGGCGCTTTTTGCTTCGATTTCGCATTAGCCAGGGTTACTACATTCTGCCGGTTACTCACCGCCATCGACCAGATTTCAATGGGTTTTCTTTCGGGGAAAGCTTTGGCATACGAATCGATTACTTTGCTGGCATTTTCGCCAAACCGGTCTTTTACTTTTTCTTTTACAGCATCCAGGGTAATGTTTTCCAGCGAAGCATCGGAGCGGCTCGGCGACGACTCATTCAGTGTAGAACACAGTATTAACGGAACATCCGCGGACAGGGGAGAGGCTACCGGATCGAAAGGATGTTGCGTTAGGAAATTACCATCGGCTACCGGTGCCCAGCCACCGCCTCGCTTACCAGCGGCTTTCATTTCGTCGGCTAATTTTTTACTGGCCCGGGTGGCTATTTCGTAGTATTCTTTCCAGGGCAGCGTTTGTAGTTTATCAACCTGGTCGTTGGTTAAACCGGCTTCCTGTAATATATAAGCCCCTAGTTTTTCGGATGTTTCTTTTTCGGTAACTTTTAAAGTTGCGCCACTCAAGGCTACGCCTTTATGAAATAAGCCTTTCGCCGAAGGCATGGCCATTAAAGTACACACCTTACCGCCACCACCCGACTGGCCAATAATGGTAACACTGCCCGGGTCGCCGCCAAAGTTGGTGATATTGGCTTTTACCCATTCCAGGGCCGCTACGCAATCCAGCATACCCACGTTACCCGAGGCCGCGTACTTGGCAGCATTAGCGCCGGCAAAGTTGGCAAAGCCCATCGGCCCCAAACGGTGATTAATCGAAACATACACCACATCACCGCGGCGGCTGATATTTTCGCCGTGGTAACCGTCTTGCTCAATGGCGTTGCCGTTGGTATACCCGCCACCGTGCAACCACACGATTACCGGCCGTTTTTTACCGTCAGCGATTGCGGGTGTCCATACGTTCAGGCGCAAACAATCTTCGCTCACATCGTCGTAGTTCCAGTGGTCGATAAACGAACTTACCGGGTCGGCGTAGCGCTTTTCCATGTTTTGCGGCGCGGTATTGCCCCACCAGATAGCGGGCTTTACCTCGGTCCAAGGGTTTGGTTTTTTGGGCGGCATAAACCGGTTTTCACCGGAAGTATCGGCACCGTACGGAATGCCCAGATAAGTGTAAATGCCTCTGAGTTTAAAACCCCTTACTTTGCCATAAGCCGTATTGGCAATCGCGATTTTTTCGCCGATATACAAAATTTGTTCTTCTTCCTCCTTTTTTGCTTTCGCGGAACCTGCCAACGTGGGCAACGAAAAAGCAGAACTCAGACCTAAGGCGGTAGTGCCTAACCCAAGCTTTTGCAGGAAACTTCTACGGTTATTTGCCATGAATTTTAAAAATTTAGATGCGTTAAGATGAATGTTCAGTAGAAAAAGGCAAAGAGAACCACTCGCCAGAGTGATTCCGTTTTTTATAACCTCCAATTTAAGTAAATTACCGACACCAAAATAAACTTACCGTTCTTTTTAAATTTTATCCTGGTTTGAAAGTCAACTCGTTAGCTTTAACATTCAATTTAGAGACTAATGAAGAACTTTCGGGTGTCGATAACAAATTACAGAAGGTGCTGGTTACTTATAATTAATACCTTTTCCGCCTTAATCTTTCCGTATGAAACTGCTCTTTGAATATTTAAAACAATATAAGTGGTTAGTCTTTCTGGCCTTGTTGCTGGCGGCCATTAACCAAACTTTTTCGCTTCTGGACCCGCTTATTCTCCGGAAAATCATTGATGATTACGCCACCGCGGCGGTTACTAAAAAATTAAAATTATCGACCCCGGAGTTCTTTAAAGGAGCCGGTACCTTAATTTTACTGGCGATGGGCGTCGCCATGGTGTCCCGGATTGCCAAAGCTTTTCAGGATTACTACGTGAACGTAATTACCCAGCGACTGGGTGCCCAGATTTACTCCGACGGTTTGCGCCATTCCCTGGATTTACCTTATTCTGTGTTCGAAGACCAGCGCAGCGGCGAAACCTTGGGCAAACTGCAAAAAGTACGCATCGACGTCGAAAAGCTGATTTCCAACGCCATTAACGTGCTATTTACTTCCTTAATCGGGATTATTTTCGTGGTGGTGTATGCCGTTAACGTGTATTGGGTCATTGCGCCGGTTTATTTTTCGGCGGTGCCAATTCTGGGTATTTTAAGCTCAGTACTGAGTAAAAAAATTAAGGTAATCCAGAAAACCATTGTGGCCGAAACAACCGCGCTGGCTGGAGCTACTACCGAATCGCTGCGCAACATTGAGCTGGTAAAAAGTTTAGGCTTAGCCCAACAGGAAACCGTACGATTAAATAACACCACCGATAAAATTTTAAAATTAGAACTTAAAAAAGTAAAATACATCCGGAGTTTAAGCTTTGTGCAGGGCACCTGCGTAAACTTACTGCGCAACGTTATTTTGCTGCTCATGCTGTATCTGGTGTTTACGAACCGCATTACCGTAGGCGATTTTATTTCCATGTTTATTTACTCGTTCTTTATTTTCGGGCCGTTGCAGGAGTTGGGTAACATCATTAATATTTACCGCGAAACCGAAGTTTCGCTGGATAATTTTCAAAAAATATTAGATACTCCCAAAGAAGTAAAGCCGGCTCATCCGGTTACGCTACCCATTATTCAAACGCTGGCCTTCGAGAAAGTTAACTTTAAACACCAGACAGCAGCCAACCGGGCCTTGGATGGCATTTCTTTTAAAACCCGCTTAGGCGAAACCATTGCTTTTGTGGGCCCGTCGGGTTCCGGGAAAACTACCTTGGTAAAATTGCTGGTGGGCCTGTACAAACCGGAGCAAGGCCGCATTTTGTACAACAACGTACCGGGCAATGAACTGGACCTGGATAGTCTGCGCGAACAGATAGGCTTTGTTACCCAGGATACCCAATTATTTGCCGGTACCATCCGCGAAAATTTATTGTTTGTGGCACCGGATGCCACTGATACCGAATGTCTGGAAGCCCTCCGGAAAGCCGCCTGCCATACGTTACTGGCCCGCGCCGATAAAGGCCTGGACACCGTAATTGGCGAAGGGGGCGTAAAAGTTTCGGGCGGGGAAAAGCAACGCTTAAGTATTGCCCGGGCTTTATTGCGCAACCCTACTTTGCTGGTTTTCGATGAAGCAACTTCGGCCCTGGATTCTTTAACCGAAGAAGAAATCAGTAAAACGGTCCGCGATGTTTCGTTGAGCGCCAACCACATTACCATTTTAATTGCCCACCGCCTATCTACGGTACTGCACGCCGATTGCATTTACGTATTGGAACGCGGTAAAATTGCCGAATCGGGCAAACACCTGGAGTTACTCCAGCAAAAAGGTTTGTATTACGCCATGTGGCGCCAGCAAATCGGCGAACGGCACGAAGCAGCAGAAAAGCCCGCTTTAGCTATCTGAATCGCGGATTAAACGGATTTCACGGATTACGCAGATTATTGTCGGAACCTTGATTAAAAGATTAACTGGATGATGGGTAAATTAGAGAATGGATGATTTGGAAGCGCAAGATGAATTCGGAACGGTTTTCATGCTTTTGAGAAAACGCTTCTTCCGGAAAATTAACCACCTCTGTCCCTCCTAAGCTTAGGAGGGGAGCTTTTTATTAATACTGTTAAGCGCTATTCAAGTAATCTATGTTCTAATTCTATCCATCTTACTCTTGATAAATTAATCTGCGTAATCCGTGAAATCCGCGAAAATCTGCGATTCAGACATCCTCCAGGTTCTGACAATAATTCAAATGCACAACATAAGGCCAAAAGCGAGGTTATTACATTTCAATGTCATCCTACTTGTCTTGCTGCTGCCTATTAATCTATCCGCCCAACAACCAACTACCGGCTACCTAGAAGTACAGGTAATAGATGCTACTACAAATCAATTAATGCCGGTTCGGGTGCGCTTGAGTCGGAATGGTTGGGCCGTTAAAAATTTACCCAAAGAAGCCACCGCGGTAATGTACGGCGTATGGGACCATGCCGATGGCTACGACTATCAACCCGATAGTTCTTTTTACGTTGCGGGTAAATTCAGCTTGGATTTGCCACCGGGTACCTACCATTTAACATTGGCCAAAGGACCGGAATTTGTAGAACAACAGCACGATATTCAGATAATAGCCGGACAGGTTCAGCAGCAAACCTACCAGTTAAAACGGTGGATCAACATGCCCGAAAAAGGCTGGTACTCCGCGGACGATCACATTCATATCCGGCGCTCGCCCCGCGAAGATTCCCTGCTACTCACCTGGACCCAGGCCGAAGATGTGCACGTAGGCGTCATGCTGCGCATGGGCGATTTTTGGGAAACGTATTATCCGCAATATGCCTGGGGCGAAAAAGGCGTTTATCAGAAAAAAGATTATTTGCTTACCTCTGGCCAGGAAGATCCGCGCACCCCGGAGTTAGGTCACGCTTTAGGAATCGGCGCTTCCGATAAAGTCCGGTTTGGGAAAGAATATTATTACTACGATAAAGTATTTGACAAGCTCCGCGAATTGGGTGGACTAGGTGGCTACGCGCACCAGGCCGAGACCTTTCACGGCTACCGCGGATTGACCCTGGATGGTTTACGCGGGAAAATAGATGTGCTGGAACTGCTGCAATTCTGTGCCTCGGATAAGCCTTTAATTACGAACCATTACTACCATTTGCTCGATTTAGGCATACCCATAACCGCCGTAGCAGGTTCCGATTTCCCGTGGTGCGGGCAGGATCACGACAAAGGTCCCCCGGAACGTTCGGCTCGTTTGGGCAATGTGCGTTTTTATACTTACGTGGATGGCCCCTTAACTTATAACAGCTGGAAAGCCGGTCTGGCAGCCGGACATACGTTTGTTTCCAACGGGCCTATGCTCCAGTTTACAGTAAACGATCAACTACCCGGTAGTAAGTTAGAGGCAAGTAAAGGCACCACTTTGCACATCACCGCTCACGCGTACGGCCACACCGCTCAGGTACCTTTACAAAGTTTAGAAATTGTCGGGCATGGCCGAGTTTTAGGCCGGGTTACCCCCTCAGACGCTGGGCAATCCCCAGATCATTTGTCTTTAACGCTGGATATTCCGGCGGAACAAGGCATTTGGTTGGCGGCTCGCGCTTACGGTAATCCTACCCAAGCCGCTCATACCACGCCCGTTTATGTGCAGGTAGATGGAAAAAACTTTCACAACCCGGTTACCGCTCCTCAATATTTAAAATTAAGTGAGCAGTACTTAAAAGAACTTAAGAAAAATTTAAAAACCCGCCAAACCGATCCGCAATACCGCGGCTGGCAATATCGCGCTGGTTTGGAAAGACGCATAGCCGAAACCCAGCAGGTAATCAAAGGCATGAAAAAGCAATTAAAGTAAGTTTGTCAAAACCAAGATTAAAGGATTATAGGATTATCTGGATTAACGTTTGGGATAGTTGTAAAAGTAGATTTAGGTTTAATAGAATTTTATAACTGCCTTTCTAATTTTAAATTATTTTTTTCTTTTTAAAAGATAATTGAAATTAACCCGATTCATATGGAAATGGCGCTTGAGAATAACTGGAGATTTAAAAGCTTAGAAAATCTTGAAAAGGATTATTGGAAAAATTAAAAGAAGAAAGCTATACAGTTACTCGCTGCCATGCATTAAGGAAAGTTCCATTGAATCAACTAAGTATAGAAGATTTGAGAATATTGATTAATCAAGGAATTGGACTCAAATATCTTCTTCCTTTAGCCATTGATAAATTGAAAATAAACATATTGGCAGAAGGGGACTTGTTCGAAGGAGATTTATTAGAAGCAATTAGAAAAATAAAAGCAGAATTCTGGATTGAATTTTCAGAGCATGCAGAACAAATCAATGGCTTAATAGCTCGTAATGCTCAAATGTTAGCAGCCAAATTTTTAAATAATAAGCCATTGGATTATTAAAATGAACCCATGCCAACAAGCACATAAGTTACACTTCGGCTACACCTCGCTTATTTTTTTATGTTTCCCGTTATCAGAATAAGTTATCTGTTAGTAAAGATACCAGTTTGGTACAAGAGGGCCTTCTAAGGTTCGGTTCTGCGCAGCAGAATTCCGAGGTACGAGGAAAGGGAGCTTAGACCAGCCCGATAGAGCCAAACGAGGCCCGCCGGCCAGGAGGCAAAACGTGAAGCTTGCCAGTTAGATAGCGCCAATGCCTGGAGACGGGAACCGGCTCCAAAGGAATACTTTGCAATCAGGTAGAATTTACATAGAATAAGCCTAAGCTTCGTATTTTCCGTAGTTTTAAAATGCCTATGTAATCGGAATAAAAATGCTTACTTTCCGTTACTCGGGCATCTGCCTCCAGCAACAATTATAAGATTACTTTTTGAATGGATATTACCGAAACCCAAATTACGGAAACGCCACCCGCCACAACTGGTCACCCGAAGCAACTATACCTGCTTTTTTTCGCCGAAATGTGGGAACGGTTTTCCTTTTACGGCATGAAAGCCTTGCTGCTGGCGTATATGGTTACCCAACTAAAATTCCCGGAGCCGAAAGGGTACGCTATCCTGGGCTCCTACGCGGCTTTGGTGTATACAATGCCTTTATTTGGCGGCATGATGGCCGACCGGTTTTTAGGGTACCGCAAAGCCGTGCTATTCGGAGGTATTCTCATGTCCATCGGGCATTTGATTATGGCGGTACCGCAGGATTGGAGCTTTTTTTACGGCATGGCTTTTATTATTTGCGGTAATGGTTTTTTTAAACCCAATATCTCCAGCTTGGTAGGCACTTTGTACGCCGAAAATGACCCTCGTCGGGATAGCGGTTTTTCCATTTTTTACATGGGTATTAACGTTGGAGCAGCGTTAGGTGGCTTGCTGTGCGGCTACGTGGGGCAACGCATTAACTGGCACTACGGCTTTGGGTTGGCCGGCATTTTTATGTTGCTGGGCTTACTAGTATTTTACTTAGGTAAAAACTCTTTACAACACCGCGGCTTGCCCCCGGATGTAAAAAATTTAAAAAAACCATTATTTGCCGGCATTCCCACCGAGCTAGTAATTTATGCGGCTTCGTTGTTGGTTATTCCGGCGGTAGTTGCGCTCTTTAATCAGTACCACTTCATGGATTACATCATGTTTGGGTTAGGAGCCGTGTCGCTGATTTATATTTTAATCATGGCGTTTCAGATGGATGGGGCAGCGCGCACTAAGTTAATGGCCGCTTTGGTCATGATTGTGTTTTCGGCGCTGTTCTGGGCTTTTTACGAGCAAAATGCCGGTTCGCTTAACTTGTTCGCCATGCGCAACGTGGATATGCACGTGGGCGGCACCGAGTTGCCGGCTTTATCGGTAAATAACTTTCTACCGCCCGCCTGGGTTGTTATTCTCAGTTTTTTCTTTGCCTGGCTCTGGCCGGTCCTTAACCGCAAAGGATTAGAACCATCTACTCCGCTCAAATTCGGGCTTTCGTTTATTTTGGTGGGTCTGGGCTTTTACGTTTTTTATGCGGCCTGTCAAATGGGTACCGAAACCGGTTTAATTTCTTTAACGGCTTTTATTCTGGGGTACTTCTTTATTATCTGCGGAGAGCTGTGTCTTTCGCCCATAGGTCTGAGCATGGTTACTAAACTTTCCCCTACCCGCATAGTAGCCTTAATGATGGGAATCTGGTTTTTTGCTTCGGCAGTAGGGGAGTTTTTGGCCGGTAAAATTGGGGCATTAATGAGTGTTCCGGCAGATGTGGTAAATAACCCCGTGCTATCGCTGCCTTACTACGCGGCTATCTTAAGTAAAATTGGCCTATGGTCGTTGAGCATTGGCGTTCTGCTAATTTGTTTGAGTCCTCTTATCCGCAAATGGATGGCCGATGTGCGGTAAGTGTAATTATGCCGGATAGACTCAGGTGGTCCGAAACAGACTTGGTCATTCCGGAGAAAACTGTTCGGCTACGCGACAAACAAGTTTCCATTAGTAAAGCTAGACCCTGCTGCTAATCCTTCCGGAAAACTCAAAAATTTAAAATATATCTGGCTACAGGAGTTTAAATTTCATTCTAATTCGGCAAATAGGTGTCCATAATAAGAACCGCTTCTTCATCGTAAAAACCACAAAACAGAAAGAATAAATTTATGCAAAAACCAACTACTTTTTTAAAAAAACAAGGCTATGCCTGTTTCCTGTTTTGCTTTCTGATCACCTTTGCAATGGCGGCCCAGGTACTGGCGCAAACCGTACCGGCAACCAACAAACCGGTCATAATCGGGTACGTGGGTGGCTTCCGGGGGCTGGTGAATACCGAAAACATTAGCGCTAATAAGTTAACGCACATCAACTACGCCTTCGTAGATGTAAAAGGCAACCGGGCATTTCTCACCAATCTGGCCACCGATACCACTAATTTCCGGAAGCTGAACTTATTGAAAAAGCAAAATCCGGAACTGAAAATTTTAATTTCGCTGGGCGGCTGGTCGTGGAGCGAAAACTTTTCGGATGCAGTTCTATCAGACACTTCGCGGCAGGCATTTGCGGCCAGTTGCGTACGCATTATGCAGGAAAATAAACTGGATGGGGTAGACATCGACTGGGAATACCCGGCCATTAAAGGCGAAGAAGGCAATGTTTTCCGCCCCGAAGACACCCAAAACTTCACGCTGATGTTTGCCGCTATCCGGCAGGAACTGGACAAACTAGGAACTCAAACCGGCCAGAAATACTTGCTGACTACCGCTATTCCTACTTTCACGGATTTCATTAACCACACCGAAATGGGCAAAGCGCAGCAGTACCTGAACTACATTAATATGATGACCTACGATTATTCCGGTGGACCGGTAGCCGGCCACCATACCAACTTATACGCTTCTAAAAAATACGACACCAAAGACTACGCCGCCAAAGCGGTGAAAGATTACGCCGCTTTAGGCATTCCTACGTCTAAACTGGTAATGGGTCTGGCGTTTTACGGCAAAGGCTTTAACCTGGCCGAAGCCAAGAAAAAAGGAATTGGCCAGAAAACTACCGGTACTGCCCCGGGCGGCGGCTATACCATGCTGAAAGATAGCCTCATCAATAAAAACGGCTACAAAGCCTACCGCGATAAAAAAGCCAAAGCGCCTTACTTGTACAATGCCGCCGACAAGAAATTTATCACTTACGAAGACGAACAATCGGTACGGGAAAAATGCCAGTTTGTGCTCGATAACAAACTGGCCGGCGTGATGTTCTGGGAATACAACTCCGACCCGAAAGAATATTTACTCGACGAAGTGAATAAAAATTTAAAAAAATAAGGTAAAACAGCAAAATGCCTTGCTTTTAAGCACTTATTATCCGGTAATCTTTTTTATAACAGCTTTTTTTATATATTGTCCTATTAAATATATAAATGCTTTAAACCTCCAGCTGCTAAACCTAAAAAGATAATTATGAGCCTCGTACGAAATATTTTGCAAAAGAAAGGGTATGCCACCATTACCATTGAGTCGTATTCTACGGTTTATAATGCCTTAGAAATGATGATGACCAAAAACGTAGGCGCTTTGCTGGTAATGGATGCCGATACGTTTATCGGTATTTTCACGGAAAGAGATTACGCCCGTAAGGTTATTCTGGAAGGGAAAGCTTCTAAGAAAACCCTGATCAAAGAAATAATGAACGACCACCCGGTTACGGTGAACCCCACTACCACCATTAAAGAATGCATGAACCTGATGACCGATAAGGTGATCCGGTACTTACCGGTGCTGGACGATAGTAATAAAGTAGTAGGCATTATTTCGATGAGTGATATTGTAAAACACCTGATGGAAGAGCAAAAATTTATCATCGATAGCTTGCAGAATTATATTTCGAATCAGCAGTAGACAAGCTTTTGCTTGGTTTCCAGCCGTAATAAAATAAGCTTTTACTTAATTTATTTGTAAAAAGCGGACTATTTCGCATAAGATGAACCGGAGAATAATTACATCCTTTATACTTGCTTCAATAAACAATTCGTAAGAGGTAGTTGGTATTAACTAAAATACTACCAACTGCTTTTTACAATGTCAACAAACACGCACACTTGCTATTCTTTATTGCTAATTGTATGCTATCTACTGGGCAACCTTTCGGGTTGTACTTTTAAGCGCATTCACCGAACGAAAAACATTGCTTATACTCAGTTTCAATCAAGGGTTTATACAAAAGAGCAGCAGCACTTAAATGTATTTGCGCCACGGCGGCAGGGTAAAAATTTAAAAAAAGTTTTAATTTTTATGCACGGCGGCAGTTGGAATTCTGGTAAAAAAGCTACCTATAACTTTTTGGGCAACCGGTTAGCCCGGAAGAATGTGGTAGCCGTTATTATCGATTATCCGCTTAGCCCTAAAGCAAATTACGCCCAAATGGCTACTGCCGCCGCTAGCGCCGTTAAATGGACCAAAGAAAATATTAAAAATTACGGCGGCGACCCACATAATATTTTTGTAGCGGGCCATTCGGCAGGGGGCCATCTGGCAGCACTTATTACCGTACGCCACCAGTATCTGGATAGCCTGGGTTTAGAAAACTCTATTAAAGGCACTATTTTAATTGATGCCGCCGGCCTGGATATGTACGGCTATTTGCAGGAAGAAAAATTACCCACGGGCCACACCTATCTGCAAACTTTTACAGCTAATCCCACAGAGTGGAAAGAAGCCTCCCCTTTGTACCACCTGCACCCCAGTATGCCCCCTTTCTTAATTTACCAAGGCGGCAACACGTATCCTTCCATTAGTAAGAGCAACGAAAAATTTGTAAAAGCTTTACGTGCTATGGGTTTGCCGCCGCAATACCAGGTACTAAAAGGTAAAAAACACATCCCGATGATTACGCAATTTATTAATTCCCGAAACCCGCGCTACCAAGAAATTATCACCTTTATGCAAACAACAAAATAACGGCAGTAAGCAGCTATAGGCGTAAATAACGGCTGAGGAGTACCTGCAAAGCATTCCATTTTTAAATTTTCACTTTACTGTTTCCATAATTTACCGCTCTCCAATGCTTTTACGCCTACCTGTAAGCGATATAAATACAAGCCTTTCGGTAAACTAGCCCCGTTAAATAGAGCATTATAGTTGCCCGCTGGCTGCACTTGGTTTACTAAAACTGCTACTTGATGCCCTTGCTGGTTATACACCGTCAGGTAAACGGCGGCTTGCTCGGGTAAGGAGTAAGTAATAGTGGCTTTGTTCGTAAAAGGATTAGGGTAAGCCAAAGCTTTTACTTCAGAAGGAAAAAACTTAGGTTGCGCAGGAGACTTTTTTGCGTAACGGCCGGCAAGTTGCTCCTGGCGCGAAGCCGACATATACGACAAGCTCACACAATCCAGGTTTGGGCCGCTGGTACCAATAGCAGTTACTCTTATTTTGTGCTGCCCGCTGGTAAGATAAACCTGCGGAGCGGAGTAACTAGCCCAGCTATCCCAACTGGTAATCGGAATAAAGGAATGAATTCCGGCATCTTTACCATCCACGGTAACGGCCAGAAAACGCTCGGCCTTACTCGCATTCGAAAAAACAAACGATAACACATGCGTACCGGGTATCTGGGTTTGGGTTGTCCATTCAATGTAGTCGCCCTCTTTATGAATAAAATCGACGAAGCCAGTGCCACTGTATCCCGTATGGTTATTCGCTATTTTGGCCCCTATTACTTTTGCTTTTTCGGCTTCCAGTATTTTAAACGCGGGTTCTTCTACAACTGCCACCAGGTAATTGGTTTTAGCGCCGGTAGCCGGACTAGCCAGATTGCCGCCAAACAAAAATAAGCGAGGGATATACCCGCCATTTTCCAGCACTTTACTGTAAATTTTAAAATAGTTGGTGCCCGAATCGGAAGTGGTAATACTATCGTTGGTTTTTTCCCAATCTGCCAGCCAGGCCGGGAGCGCAGTGGCCCGCGAATCGTAAGCCACGTAAGCAACTACCGATTTTTTTAAAAAAACCGCCAGAAAATCTGCTTGGGTATTATGCTTTTCATTATTGGCCGTTTGAATAAAGGAAGCCCCTTGCAGATAAGCGGGTAAAGCGGTAATGGTGTAGTCGCGGTCGGAGTAGAGCTTGGTGCCTGTTTGTAGTTTAGTAATCGGATATGGCTTGTTGTTGGTAGCAATCACTTGCGAAATCAGGTTGTCTTCAACGGGTTTTTCCCGGACCGCTGGCTTTTCTATGGCGGGTGTCCGGGCTTCTACCTGGTCTACTGTAAAGGTTAAAGGAGCGGTTTGCGTGGATACCGTCCAGCCAAAATGCCCCAGTTGCTGGTAAGTAGAGTCGATGGTTTCCAACAGGGGTAAGGAACTGTAACCAGCCCCTTTATCCAGGTACACCTGAATAAGGCCACTTTTATACTTTATAATTTTAAATTTTTGCCATCGGTTTGCTTCAAATGCCGGATAAATCACGGTCTGATCCAAAGTGGTCGGATAAAATATATTATCGGTAGCGCGTCCTAAAGTTAATAGGCCAGCCGTTCCGGGAAAGTAACTAACCACGTAGGCTTGGTTAGCAGTATCATTGGCCTGCCCGAAAGTAAAGTGGAACTGGCGCCCGTAGGCATAAGAGAAGCCTTTTACGGTAGTTTCGATCACGTAAGAAGGCGCAGAAAAACGGCGTAGGCTAAGGAGCGTACTAAAATCGTAATTGTTATAAGCTACTCCATTGCCAATACTCCAGAACAAGTCTGGGCGCCAATTAACACCCATGGTATTTTGGCTGAAATCATCTTTAAAAAGAAGTTTATTAGCTTGGCCAAACAGGTTTGTGTGGCTGTAAATAAAGACAAAAATTAAAAAAATATCCTTTAATTGCATTCTTGGCAGAATGTTTACCTGTAACTTTATTTTCATAAATAAGCTCATTAGTAATTCAAGGAAAGAAGCTGCTGTTTCAAATATATACTAATTTATTATAAGTAACAGGACAAAATTAAGTTGATAAAAATCTGATTTTAAGTACTTTATTATTAATTTATTAACGATCTAACAACGAACAACTAAAAACGACCAACTACTTATATCAAAACTTTACGGCTCCAACTGCTCTGAATAGCATCTTAAATCTCTAAGCAATTAGTAAGCGCTTTTCTTCAATTCTAGCATCTTTATACTTATGGAAGCACAAAAGAATAATCCTTTGCACGGCAAAACGCTGGAAATGATTTTAACTTACTTAGTAGAGTACTACGGCTGGGACGAATTAGGCTCCCGCATAAACATTAATAGCTTCACAAGTAATCCCAGCGTTAAATCCAGCTTAACTTTTCTGCGGAAAACGCCGTGGGCCCGCCAAAAAGTAGAAGCTCTTTATTTAAAAACAATCCGGTGATAAAACTAACTTTAACAATCTGTTGCTTCGTTTATGATTGCTGTATTTAAAATTCGCTGTAATTACTTAAAATAAAAAGCCAGAGGAGTATTTATTCCTTCTCTGGCTTTATTTAGTAAATTAAATTTATAAGTGTTTAAACGGAAGATTTAACGTAACTGTAAAGCTAGGGTAAGCTAAACAGAACAAGATCTATTTAAATAGTTGCTTAAAAGCATTTAAGGTTTCCTGACCGTTTTTAACATGGTGATAAACTTGCAGGCAAAATCGTCGCGCGTGGTTGTCTGTCATATCGCGGTTATACGTTATACCATCCTGATCTTTTGTTTTAGTGATTAACAAAAATTCATCTGATTCCATGAGCCGGAGCATTGCCTGAAGTTTTTCCATTGTGGTAATTTTAATTGGTTGATTAATTGGGTTAGGTCATTTGTTTTGGTGCAGGTATTCTTAAAACAGCATTGTGCTATTCTTCACGAAATCAGCATTATGTCTGTAACAATTATAATAAAAATTTAGAAATAATAAAAATTTAACAAATATTTTTTCTATATATTATAAATAAATTGTATGCCACACAGCGCTTGTTTCTTTTTGCCTTCTTAACTTTTATTTAAAAAATTCAGAAAACATAACCGTTGCTGCCTTCTACTTTTTCTAAAGCTTCTTCTTTTCTGTTGCATCATCCGGCAACATTATAACGTTCTGTTTGTTTGCACCCCAATAGAATCCAGCGTAATTTCGAATTATCTATATGTTAAAACGTGAGCCTTTACCCACCGCGCCCCGCTTAAAAATAAACCGCCAAACCCGCTACCAGGCGGCCCGGGTAGTAGCGCCTGCCGTTGAAGAACACTTTGCGGAGCATCTGGGGGCGGCCCACCAACAAGGAGGTCATCAACTGGCTACCGCCCCTGAAAGAGCAGCCATTGAAACCATTGTGGACGTAGCCTTTTGGGCAAGTTTACGGCGCGAAGAAGGCCATTCTACGCAAATTTCCTTAGCTTTTCTGCCGCCGGAGCAAGCTGTCCAGCCCATGCTATTTGAACAAAGCTTGGCTCTTACGCCCGCTAGTCTTACAAAACTGGCTCCAGCCGTAGAACGGCCCGGTATTCATTTGGGCGTTTGGGGAAAAGGGGATGATTTATACGTTTGGGGAGCTACCCGCATTATTCCGAGCTTGTGTTTTGTGCTGGAAGTAATTGAGCCTGGCTTGCTGGTCATCAAACATCGGGGGTTAGATGTTTTTGGGAAATTTGTAAATGTTGCGGTATTAAAAGGTGATGAAGTAAAGGTAATTGATGAGCAAAGCGCCAGTCTGCCCGATTGCCCGGCGGTACTAACTTCTTTGCTGGGTTTTACGACTCCCACTTCCTGGAATGGCTCCGTAGATGTGTTGGTACAATTAGCGGCTTCGATGCGGGCTCATAAACGGGGAGGCAGCTTGCTGGTGGTTCCGCACGGTACCCAAACCTGGCGCGATTCTATTATTCACCCGATTTCCTATGCTATTCAGCCGGCCTTTGCGGGTTTAGCCACCGTTCTGCAGCAAGAAAAGCAAGAGCAAAGTACTAGTTACTGGCAAGCCAAGCTCCGTCAAGCCGTAGAAGGAGTAGCGGGCGTTACGGCCGTAGATGGCGCTACCATTATCACCGACCAATATGAATTACTCGCTTTTGGTGCTAAAATCCGCCGCCCACCCGATAAACCACCCGTAGAGCAAATAGTAGTAACGGAACCTATTGTGGGCGGGGAGCCTTTAATTATTCATCCGGCGCAGAACGGCGGCACCCGGCATTTATCGGCAGCTCAATTTGTATACGACCAACGCAATGCGCATGCTTTGGTAGCTTCGCAGGATGGCCGTTTCACCATTTTTTCGTGGTCGCCGTGCGAAGGCATGGTGCACGCCCACCGGGTAGATAGCTTGTTGTTGTAAGGAAAAGCGGTCTGAAATACTTATTTTTCTATTATCATTAGTGTTCAATAATAAGGCAACTCAATCAAGGACGCTATTCTATAAGCTGTTTCGGTGAAGACTGTCAAAATAATATAATTTAGGAATTGAATTCTTATCAATTTGAAAAGCATTGCCATTATCTTTTAATTGGGCTTCTTTCAAAGCCTGATAAAAACTTTGGCCGTTAATTAATTTAATTGCGAAGGATTTACTTATCCGATGACAACCTGACTGAAAATCTGAAGTACATACAAATAGTCCTTTGGCCATATTATTAATCATTAAAGCTCCTAAAAAAGATCTTATCTGTTCTACCTTAATAGCTTTTTTATAACGTTTTACTTGTATTCCAATTAGTTCTTTTCCTGGCCTTTCTAATACAACATCAATCCCGCCATCATTTGAATAGGCTGTAATGTAATTATTGTAACCTAGACTTCTAAACACACTCGAAACAACTTCTTCAAAAACTTTTGGGTGAATGTGGAAGCGATAATCATAGCGGGCAGCTAAATAATTACGAATTTCTTTAATAGGAATATCTTGTTTAGTACAATCCATATTTTTTAAAACACCACTTACCCCAAAGTAAGAGTCCCACAACTGCGCTGGTGCCCACATGGATAAATGCTTTTGGATTCGCCACCAACCACAAATTTTACAAAGCAGTAGGGTAGTAGACTCATCATCCAAAGTGTCGGGTCTTAGATTTAAAGTCTCGTCACCTACTCCTGTCTCTTTTCTCATGTAAAATTTTAATTCTTCAAATGTTTTTATAAACTCATCTGCAGAAATATCCCAAAAAGATTTAATTTCTTGAACTTCCATTTCATGTCCACAATACCTGCAATTAAAATTGAGTGGAAAATCATGTATTACTTTCGGATTTATATATTGTTTATAATCCCATGCTTTCATAGTTTCTAATAGTTAGGGTTTAACAACTTTAGATTATTGATTATGCGTATTTGATTACGTGAATAAGTTATTTAAATAAAGAATAACGACCTTTGCATATGTATGCTGGCAACTGATTTATTTAAAAATATACCCAATTTACCCGTTACCGAAGTGCTCCCGCGGCTTTTACAAGCTTTAGAAGTTAACAGTCGGGCGGTATTAGAAGCACCTCCGGGAGCCGGGAAAACCACTTTAGTACCTTTAGCCTTACTTCAGGCAACTTGGCGCAACAACGGGAAAATTATTATGCTCGAACCGCGCCGGTTGGCGGCCCGGGCGGCCGCGCAACGAATGGCCGATTTACTCGGCGAAAAAGCGGGCGAAACCGTTGGTTACCGCGTCCGGATGGAGCGGGCTATTTCCGAAAAATCCCAGATTGAAGTAGTAACCGAAGGCATCTTAACCCGACTCTTACAAGACGACCCTGCCTTAGAAGAAATCTCGGTTATTATTTTCGACGAATTTCACGAGCGAAGTTTACAAGCGGATTTAGGTTTAGCCTTAGCGCTGGATGCCCAAGCTGTTTTACGCCCCGACCTGCGCTTGTTAGTAATGAGCGCTACTCTGGATGCGGCGGGTATTGGTAACTGGCTCGAAGCACCGGTTATCCGCAGTGAAGGACGCATGTTCCCCGTGGAAACGCATTATTTACCGCCTGCCGAAGTGGCTGCCGCCGGCAATCGCCCATTAGACCGGTTAACTGCTTTAGTTCCGAAAGCCATTCGCCAAGCTTTAACGCAACATCCTGAAGGCGATATTTTAAGTTTTTTACCGGGTTTGGGCGAAATGCGGAAAGTAGCCCAACACCTGGAAGATAAATTACCCGCCAATACTCAATTGCATCTGTTACACGGCGAATTAAGTTTAGCGCAGCAACAAGCGGCTATTCAACCAGCCTCCCTAGGTCAGCGAAAAGTAGTATTGGCTACCAGCATTGCCGAAACCAGCTTAACCATTGCGGGTGTAAAAATAGTAATAGACGGTGGGTTGGCCCGGGTACCGCAGTTTATTCCCCGCACGGGGCTTACCACTTTGGCAACGGTTCCGGTATCGCTGGCGGCCGCGGATCAACGCCGGGGCCGGGCAGGAAGGTTAGGCCCCGGAACGTGCTACCGTTTATGGTCGTCGGCGGACCAGTTGCAACTAACCGACCGTCAAACACCTGAAATCTGTGAAGCTGACCTGAGTAGTTTAGCATTGGAGCTTGCTATTTGGGGAATTAAAGAAATAAATGCATTAAAATGGCTGGATGTTCCGCCTGCTGCCGCTCTTGCTTTAGCTCGCGACCTATTGTTGCGCCTCGAAGCCATAGATGCTACGGGCAATGCTACCCGCCACGGCAAAGCTTTAGCAGCGCTGGGTTTACCGCCCCGGTTAGGTCATCTGGTTATACGGGGTCACGATTTAGGTTATGGTTCTACAGCTTGCGCCCTGGCAGCTTTACTCGCAGAAAGAGATTTTTTAAAACCACAGGATAGCAGCCGGACAAATCTCTTACCTGACTTACCCTTGCGTTTGGAATTACTAGCCGGTCAGCGGCCACCTACGCCCGGCTTTCTGGTAGATGAAAATATAATACGCCGAGTACGCGAACAAGCCCGACATTTACGGCAGCGTCTGCGGGAGCCAGAAGGAAAACTTCAGCCAGAAGTAGCCGGTTTGCTAACGGCTTTGGCTTACCCGGACCGTTTGGCTCAAAGGGAAACTTCGGGCCGGGTACGGTTAATTACCGGACAACGGGCAAGTTTAGCTACCGAGGTTTTCTCCGAAGCGGAATTTTACAGCGTGGCTCACCTGGAAACCAGTAACCAGGCCCGCATTTTACTGGCAGCTTCCATCACTAAATCAGAAATCCAGCAGCATTTCAGTAATCAACTAAAGCAGCACCAGGAAATACGCTGGGAAGAAAATACCGGCCGGATTAATGCCCGCCAAATTACCCGGTTAGGCGCTTTGATTCTGGAAGAAACGGCGCTCACCAAACCCGACCCGGAGCGTGTAGCTACCGTGCTGCTGCAAGCTTTACTGGAAAAAGGAATTAGCCAGCTACCCGGGTCCGAAGAAGCTCAAAAAACCCGGCAACGTTTACTCTTTCTGCAGCAGTTAGAACCGGAGCGCTGGCCCGATGTTTCGGACAAAGCATTAACGGCAACAGCAACTGATTGGCTACGGCCGCATCTGCTAAATTTACGTTCTCTGGAACAAGTAACCCGGTTGGATTTTAACGAAATGCTATTGACGAATCTGTCGTGGGAGCAACGCCAGGAAATGGACCAGTTAGCGCCTACACACGTAACCGTACCCAGTGGCTCCCGCATTGCGCTGGATTATACCGATATTAATGCACCGGTTTTAGCCGTTCGTTTGCAGGAAGTTTTTGGCATGTTAGATACTCCGGTAATTGGTAAAGGCAAAGTGCCTTTGCTGATGCATTTGCTTTCGCCGGCTTCCCGGCCGGTGCAGGTAACCCGCGATCTGCGTAGCTTCTGGAATACCGGGTACTTCGATGTCCGGAAAAATTTACGCGGGCGTTATCCCAAACACCACTGGCCCGAAGATCCGCTCTCGGCCCCACCAACCCGCGGCACCAAAAAAAGACCGGGCTAATGTTATTGCAAACAATTTTTTAAATTTTTACTTTTTTAGCAACTGATTTTGGGCAACATGCAAAACACTTTGGTGGCTAATTTTTATTTTGTGCACCAAATATCCAGAATAACGTTTAAGTTTGATTGCCGAAAACAATCCGAATTTTAATTAAAACTGATTCATGCAGAAAATTTATTTAAGCGACGCCGGACCTAAAGTATCACCTGCCGTTTACAGCTTTCACCGCTGGCAAGAGGAACAAAATACCACGCCGGCTTCTATGGAAAAAATCGTAAATCTTTGCCTGGAACTAGGAATCAATACTTTCGACCACGCCGACATTTACGGTACCTACCACGCCGAAGAATTATTTGGGCAAGTCATTAGTCAGAAATCGTTTAACCGCGAAGACATTGTTTTGTTTACTAAGTGTGGTTTGCGGCTGCCGCACCCCAGTAAGCCCGAAGTGCGCGTAAAGCATTACGATACGTCGCGCCAGCATATATTGCGTAGCTTGGACGAGTCGCTGCGCAACTTAAAAACCGAGTACATCGATATCTTTTTATTAAACTACCTCGATCCTATTTCTAATTTAGAGGAAACCGCTATTACGCTCCGGCAGTTAAAAGAATCCGGTAAGGTTAAAAATATAGGGGTCGCCAACTTCACGGTTTTTCAGCACCAATTATTAGCCGCCTACCTCAACATTCCGATTGTAACCAATCACATCGAACTGAATTTATTAAATACGCTGGCACTGGATAATGGCCAGATTGATTACAGCCGGCAACGCTACATGCGCCCGATTGCTTCCGGGCCGCTGGCGGATGGCCGTATTGCCAACGGCACCGACGAAGTAGCGGTACGGGTTCGTCAGAAATTACAGGATATGGCTGAGAAATATAATGCTGATCTGGAATCCATTGCCGTAGCCTGGATTATTAAATTAGGCGCTTTGCCGCTTTTGGGCACCCGCGATGAACAACGGCTCCGCCATGCGGCTAATGCATTTACCATTGACCTGGACCACCAAGATTGGTACGAGCTCTACGCTATTTCGCGGGGAGAGGCATAAAGTTAATTTTTTAAAATTTTATATAAAACCAAATAACCATAGACCAAGGTTCGCTACCTTTTAGGCGAGCCCCCGGTTCTTCGGCCGCTATTTCTGGGAGCACCTGTTTTGGTGGAGGCGGGTTTACTTTTACCAATTCGCTTCTGACCAGTTGAACCCATACTGCGCGACGAGCTTATAGCGTTTTTGCTGACAGAAGAAGTACTTCGTGATGGAGAATCTGGTTTAGCGGTAGCCCGTGACTTAGCGGCTACCGCATTTCGGGGAGCCAGGCCTTCGTCGGTAAAATCATTTGCTATTTTGGAAGAACCGAAAGTTCTTTGGGGTTTTTGAGAAACCACATTTTTTAAACTCTCTACTTCGGCATGGGTTAAGGTGCGCCACATGCCAACCTGCAATTTACCCGGAGTTATGTCGGCTAAACGTGTTCTTTGTAAATGCACTACTTTATAGCCTAAACCTTCAACCACTTTTTTTACGTGGTGGTTGGTACTGGGCTCCAGCACTATCCGGAACCGGTTGGTGCCTAGCTTGGTAACAAAGTTCTTTTTTCTTTCGGTACCCGGTTCCGGAAAGCCGCCTTCGCTTACTTTCGCCAGAAAGTCGGTATTAATCAGTTTATCTACGGTTACTAGATATTCTTTTTCGTAGCGGGCGTCTGCCTTGGTCATTTTACGGACCCATTCGGTTTCGTTACTTAAAAACAGCAAACCTTCGGCATCGCGGTCTAAAAACCCGATGGGCAGGAGGGAAGCGGGATAGTTAAGCGCCTGAATAATATTATTGCGTACCGAAAGGTCGGTGGTGGTAGCGATGCCCGCGGGTTTGTTAAACAACAAATAAACCGGTTCTTCGTGCCGGACACGCAGTATCTCCCCATCCACCCGTACTTTATCCTGGGCCGTAACTTTAGTGCCCGCCTCCGGAATTTTGCCGTTTACCGTTACCCGGCCTTGTTCCAGTAAAGTGTCGGCTTCTCTGCGGGAACAGAAACCGGTATCGCTGATAAATTTATTTAATCGTTTTGCTTCCATATGAATAGCCTATCTGTCCGGTTTATATTCTTTTTAGATCTGGATAACGTAGCCTTGCATTCCATCTCCTCCTTTTTCCAACGCAAATAATGGCGTAAAGGTAAGCATAGCCCATTAAAATAGCTGCGTTTTCCATTTCACCGAATTAACTTAGGCCTTTATACTTTTAAATTATTACTTTGATCCAAACTAAATTGATTAGAAAAACTTAACTTTAATTAGTGCTTCTATATTAAAGTTAAATAATTATGGCTGAATTAACTGATTTTATGTTAGCCACTTTCCGGCGCAACCTGGAAACTTTTGTTATTTTCTCTGATGAAGAATGGGACTTGTTTGCGGCCCATCTTTATTTACGAAAAATTAAAAAACGCGAAGTATTTATTACCAGTGGCAGTGTTTGTAACGAAGTAGGTTTTATTTATTCGGGTACCTTTCGGTTTTTCTTTTTAAAAGAAGGCATCGAAATTAGTAATTACTTTTGCTTCGAGCGAGAACTGGTTAGTTCTTACCGCAGCTTCCTGAAAAGAGAACCCAGTGTTATTAACATTGAAGCCATGGAAAATGCCGAAGTCATTTGCTTTTCGTACGCTACTTTAGAACAATTAAGCAATAACCCAAAAATTTCTTTTAAAATGGAGCGTTTTGGCCGATTGGTAGCCGAGTATCTTATTTGCTGCTACGAAGACCGCGTAGTAGCATTTGTTACGCAAACACCAGAAGAGCGTTACCGCCAATTATTACAACAGCAACCCGATTTGTTACAGCGCATTCCGCAGCATTACATAGCTAATTTTTTAGGCATCACGCCCGTATCACTTTCCCGCATCCGGAAGCGAATTTTTGCCGCTGTTAGAAGTAAAGGCAATTCAGTAGCTGCTTAAAAATTTAAAAAACGTTTATAAGCATTCTTACTATATCTTTAGTTGGGAGTAATATTGGATTTAATAAAATAGTGAAATTTTAGTATTAAAATTCTTGCTGAGATTAAATTATTTAGAATACAACTATGAAATATAGGGTAATATATCTGGTATTATTTCTTCAGTTCATCAATCTCCCGTTATTCGCCTTAGATTTGAATAGCTATGCTCAAGATGTTTACATATTTTTTCATATTATTCCTATTATATGTTTCATTATAAGTCTTATATGGCGGAAATATCAAGCCATAAGAATAATTGTTTATCTGATTTGTGGATTTACTATCTTTTTAAATTTAGTAGTTGGGTCAATCTTTGGGAATGCTAATCTTACAATTCCACTTAAATCTTTGATAATCATTTGTATTACTGTAATTATTTTTACCGGAATGAAAAAGCGTTTAAATAAAGAATGATTTTTTGTTCGATTTACTTTTAATAGTGGCAACTTCTCTATTTAAACAGATATAAAAAATAAAACTACTAACAAAAGCTGTAGTGCATTTGAACGCACCATAGCAAAGACGTTGCAAACAGAAAGCTAGCATTATTAATTTGTTACGATTGTTCTTTCTTATCTTTTGTTAACGTTTTTAACGATTAATCGGGCCTAGCTTGCATCAATTATAAATAAGAAAAAGATGCATACTATATTAGGCGCTGGCGGACCCGTCAGCAATGCGCTCGCGCAGGAATTATTAAAAAATAACCAACCCGTGCGGTTAGTAAGCCGCCGGAAAATAGAAAAATTTAAAAAAGCTACTTGGGTTGGAGCTGATTTAAAGAATTATCAACAGGTATTACAGGCCGTGCAAGGCTCCGAAGTGATTTATATGTGCGCTGGCTTGCAATACAATAAAAAAGTATGGGCCGCCGAATGGCCGGTAATTATGCAAAATCTGCTAGATGCGACCAAAGCTACCGGGGCCCGGCTTATTTTTTTCGATAACGTGTATATGTACGGCCATGTGCGCGGTCCTATGACCGAGGAAACACCGTATAATCCCAGCAGTGTAAAAGGTGAAGTGCGGGCCCAAATAGCCGAAAAGTTAATGAACGAAGCTAAAATGGGTAATATACGCGCCACCATTGCCCGGGCTCCTGACTTTTACGGCACCGAAAGCCTTAACAGCTTCTACGATTCGATGGTGCTGGCTAAATACGCGCAAAAAGCGAAAGCTATGTGGCTCGGCGAACCGGCCAGTAAACATTCGTTTATCTACATTCCAGATGCGGGTAAAGCTGTATACTTATTAGGTCAACATCCCGAAACGGATAATCAAATCTGGCATTTACCTACTGCCCCAGCGCTTACCGGCCATGAATTTATTCAGTTAGCGGCTAGTATTTTTGAAACGAAACCAAATTTTATGAAAGTAAATAAGCTAATGCTTCAAACCATCGGCTTATTTAACAAGCTGGTTGGGGAGACTGCAGAGTTGTACTACCAATATCAATACGATTATCTCTTTAATTCTCAGAAGTTCGAAAAAGCGTTTCAGGTTCAACCAACTTCTTACGCCAATGGCATCCAACAATATTCCAGTTTCTTTACAAAATCAGATCAGTAAACTTGTTTGTATCTTCAGTACTAGTAAGGTATATCCTAATTATTCTTATACTCAATAATGCTGATACCCAAACTATCATTTATAAACCAGTACCACTAAAATAAAAGTGTGGATAACCATATTAGGTATTAATAAATTATTATTAACATATTGCTGACGTAAAAGCAATTACACCAATAACATACTAGAAGAATTCTACAGTTATGCCTACCGTTCGCTGCCTTTATTTTTTAAATTTTTTGTTGTTTTTATTTGTAAGTTGTAATCAACAATCAACTAAACAAACGGAAGCAGATACAAAATCCGGTAGTACGGAATCCAGTTCACAAGCAAACCAAGAAGTTACTAAAACCGAGGCCTGGACTTTAGGACCTTTCCGAAAAGAAGATGCACTAAACCCTATTCTGGGCCCCGATAGTACTACAAAATTCTATGATCCGATCCGACGCGATTCGGTAAAGTGGGAAGAAAAAGACGTATTTAACCCGGCAGCCGTAATGCGGAATGGCCAAGTGCATTTGCTTTATCGGGCTGAAGACAAAATTGGTAAGTTTGCCGGTACCTCGCGCATTGGGTTAGCTATTAGCCAGGATGGCTTACATTTTAAAAGAATGCCCAACCCCGTATTGTACCCCGATAATGATTTCATGAAGAAGTACGAGTGGGAAGGTGGTTGCGAAGACCCCCGGGTAGTAGAAACCTTGGAAGGCACTTACGTAATGACTTATACCACCTACGATGGAAAAACAGCCCGATTATGCGTAGCTACTTCTAAAGATTTACAAACCTGGAAAAAACACGGGTTAGCTTTTGGCAAAGCTTATAATGGCAAGTATAAAGATATTTGGTCGAAGTCGGGAGCGATTGTTTGCCAGCGCCAAGGCAGTCAGATAGTAGCCAATAAAATAAATGGCAAGTACTGGATGTATTGGGGCGATACCGACATGTTTATGGCAACTTCGGATAATTTGCTCGACTGGACTCCCCTGGAAGAAAATAACAAACTAGCCGTTGCTTTTGGCCCGCGTCCGGGCCAGTTCGATAGCCGGTTAGTGGAACCGGGCCCACCCGCTATGATTACGGAAGCTGGTATTTTGTTGATCTATAACAGTATGAACCTGGATAAAGGCGGTACGGCGGCTTTGCCTGCTGGCACGTACACAGCCGGGCAAATTTTGCTCGATCCTAAAGTCCCCACTAAAGTATTACAGCGTACCGCCAACTACTTTATGAAACCCGAAAAAGAATATGAAATTACCGGCCAGGTAGGGAATGTTTGTTTTCTGGAAGGTTTAGTTTTTTTAAACAACAAGTGGTTTTTGTATTACGGAACCGCTGATTCTAAAATTGCGGTAGCTACGCATTCAGCAAATTAAGATTGGCTCTACAGCTTTTTTAAATTTTTATTTTTTTGATGGCTTTAGTTTACTTTATTTAGTTTGTAATTACGTGTTAAGAACAAATTAAAAATGGCAGCAGATACTTTACAAAAACTGGCAGTTTATACCAGTTGGGCCAATCAACGGGTGCTGGAAACTTTGGAAAAAATTGGTGATAAAGTTCCTGCCACGAGTTTACATCTGTACAGCCACTTATTAAATGCCGAAGTAATTTGGCTAGCTCGCATCCAACATTTAGAAAGCCCGGTACAGGTTTTCGATGACCATAGTTTAACTGAATGCCGCCGGGTACACCAAAGCACGTTTGAGCGCTTCATTGGTCTGGCCGATTCCACAGCCGAAGAGTTAGAAGCCGAAATTACTTATAAAAATACGAAGGGCGAATTATTTAATACTTCGCTGGAGGATATCTTACTGCACGTATTTAATCACGGCACTTACCATCGGGCACAGATTGCCCGCGACTTGCGCCAAAATGGTTTAGAACCAGTAAATACAGATTACATTATGTTTGTACGCGAGCGTTCGAAGTAAAGGTCAGCAACAGATATTTTTTAACTAATAAGATAAGCCTATCTGAACTGGTAACTTCAACTATTATTTTTTAAAAAATTTAAAAAATGTCTGGTGCTAGCCGAAAATTACTTTTCCTGTGGGGGATCATTTTGCTAACCACTCTCGGAACTGCCCTATTTATTTTAACTTTTTCGCACTTCGCAGGTGTTACCACTTTTCTGTTTAGCTGGACTTTAAACTTTTCGCTTATGTTCTGGATTTCGGTGGTTGAATTGCAACTGAAACCAGCCCTTACTTTTAAGTATTTTGAAGAATATGCTTTTGAAAAAGAAGGTAAGATCTACGAAAAACTCGGCGTGTATGGATTCCGGAAATTACTGGTTCTAAGTGGCTGGGAAAAGTTAAGTCAGAAAAAGAATCTCATTAAAAAGAACCTTACCCCTCTTTTACAATCCGAAAGGGCAACTCGAGTTTCCTAATTTGGACATTTAATTATCGCGGTTCTAGTGGCAATAATTACGGTATTCGTTTGTTTCCAATATCCTGTTGCAGAAGCTCGTTGGCTTATTCTGCTTAATATTTTATTTAATGTTTATCCGATACTAGTACAACGGTACAATCGGCCCCGGCTGCGTAGCGTAATTAGAAAGCTACAAAGGTCAGTACCCGTATAGTTGACCAATCACCTATTTGGGGTAAGATTATCCAAGAAAAACCTGAATTTGTTAGAGTACTATTCTTAAGTGATAAAATAAAGACTAGACCGCATTTACAGTCTAGTTTTTTTAAATTTTTAAAATTGTTAAGCTTTAGTTGCGCTTAGCGGTATCGGTAGCCGGTTTACGCTTGTTAAATAAATTATTCAATTTTTCCGAAGCTTGTTGTTTTAGCTTTTGTTCGGCTTGTTGCGTGCGTTTCGCAATTTCGGCTTTGGCTTTAGCTTCTGCTTCTATTCGCTTACGGTCTAATTCGGCTTTAAGGCTATCCTGCGCTTTTTGTTTTTCCTGTTCCAAGCGCGCTTTGGCCACATCTACTTTATCCTGCACAATGCTTTGCACCACTTGCTTGGCCTGCGACTTAGCACTAGCCGTGGATAGTGATACTTTCGGGTTGGTAACCGTACCACCTACATTCAGGTTCATGGTAACGCGTTCGGTACCTTTTATATCTTTTACCCCGGTAAGTGAGGTAAGTTTCGCGTTTAAAGCATTACCTACTTTACCGGTGGGCACATCCAGCGCTACCGCGTAAGTTAACCCTCCATTAAAACTATTGGTACCACCAATGGTTGTTTTAATGTTACCCACATTAAAATCAAATGGTTTTACTACCAGATTACCGCCCACGATTTCGGCGGAAAAAGCTTTGTTCTCGATGGTAAAGTTCTTTAAATCTTTAAAATTTGTAACCTCACTGATGCGGTTTATAATTACGTTATCGTTAACCACGGCTTTTACTACTTCAATTAAACCTTTTCCGGTTAAGGTACTGTAAACCGGCATCATATCGGGGCTTAGCTCGCCGTTAAAGTTAAAATTAGTAGAAAACTTACCATCCAGAAACTGCGCAATCGGAGCTAAGGCCTTAATGGTATTAAATGTATTATAAGCCGATTTAAAATCCAGATTTTTAATATTTAACCCGAAAGTAAAGGCGGGGTGCTGCAGGTTTTGGGTGTTATACGAACCCGTAGTTACAAAAAAACCGCCCAAGGTATTAAAAGCCACCTGGTCCAGTTTGGCAACCTGGTCGCGGAGCGTGATGGTTCCTTTTAAATCATTCAACTTTAAGTTATCATACACTACCTGGTTAGTCGTGGTATTTAAAACAAAGTCCAGATTTTCGGGTACCGGAATAACACCGCCGGCAGCTTCCTCCGGTACCGGCTCGCCGCTCATTTCATCTACCATCCATTCATTCACGTCGAAGCGCGTGGAAGCCATATTAAAGTTACCCCGCAGTGGTTGATTTTTACCGAACAAATAACCCATGTAATTTGATACCGAACCGTTTACCTGCACATCGCTTTTACCCACAAAACCTTTCATGTCGCGTACTTCAATTTTCTCGTTATTAAATACGGTATTGGCCGACGTAATTTTCATACCCTGCGGCAAATCGGTGCTTTTATAGGTCAGGTTTGTTACCTGCATATTCCCGCTAGAGGTTATGTTCGCGTATTTGCCGGCGTCAATATCGGTCATTTTCCCTTTGGTGCTTACATCGGCGTTAATGCGACCGGCTAAGGTCATGCCTTCGAGCGGGAAAATCTTGGTAATTTTGGTTAAATCCAGAATACCCTTAATGCGAGCGTCAAAAGCGGGTTTATCAAGATTCTGCACAAATACCCGACCTTCCAACGGTTCCCCATCCAGCAACATATTAAAGCGTTCAATTAAAACTTTAGTATCGTCGGTATTGCCGGTAGTGTTGGTAATGGTAGATACCATATTTAAATTTTGAATAGGCGCCGGAAATTGCTTGGCTTTTACAAAACCATTGGTGAGGTTCATTTTGGCATTTACCACCGGCATTTGCGTTTTGCTGTAAGTACCTTTGGCTACCGCATCAACTGCTAATAAACCCCGCAAAGTCATGTCGGCAATCGGAAAAACTTTGGTCATTTCGGCTAAATCCACGCGGGCTTTTACGTTACCATCTACTTTCATGGGTTCTAAGCCTTGGATCGAAGCTTTTGCATCCACCGGGTTTTTACCTAAATCCAGATGCATTTGCCGGATTAAAATGTTGGTGTTATTTATCACGCCATCTTTATTATCTACGTTCATATCAATGTTGATATTAGTAGCCGCTTGTGGTAAATCCGGATATTTAAACATGGCATTGGTAACTTTTAAATCGGTACCAAAACCGGGCAAAGAGGTGTCGTTAAAAGTACCTTTTACATAACCATTGAAGGCAACTTTACCTTCTGTTTTAATATTTTTAAATTTTTCGGTAAAAATCCCAGGCACTACGGATAAAATACTCCTAAAATCCGTATCAGCGGCTTTAAACGTTAAATCCATATTAATATCTTCAGAGGGCATCGCCAAAGATCCATCGAAACCAAAACCAAATTCGTTTAGCTTAATGCTATTTTCTTTAAAGGTGTATTTGGATTGGTTTAAATCCATGGCTAAGGTAATATCGGCATCCAATTGGGTACTATCCAGGTAATCCATCCCGTCAAAATTAAAGGTAAAGCCATCGGCTGTGGTCCGCGATTTCATATCGAATACATTCTGTTCAAAATCGCCGCTGCCGGTATGGTTCACGTGAAAAGCCTTTGTACGAAAAGGAATGCTCAGATCTTCGTAAACCAAGGTACCGTTATTAATTTCCCAGCCTTTAATGGCCATTTTAAATTCATTAACCGTGTCGGCCGGCGTTTCGGTGGCAGTAGTATCCGCAATAAAAATATCCCAGTTGGCGCGGCCGCTTTTTAAAACTTTAATCTTCAGCCGCGGATCTTGCAGTTTTACCGAACGAATTTTTAAGCGGTCGCCCGCTATCACGCTCATTAAATCCAGACCCAAACTAAAGTTGGGCAAGGCGGCTAAGGTATCGCGCTGAAAAGAATCTTGCCCGATAATCGTTAAATCGTCAATGCTCAAAGCCAGGTTAGGAAAGTCGCGGAACAAACTTACATTTACCTTATCGGTTTGATACAAAACTTTCGCATTAACATTTTTAGCTATTTGTTTATCCAGTACCTGTTTTATTTTATCTTTAAATAAGTAGGGTGCCAGAGCCGCGGCGGCCAGTAACACCACAATAAAAATGGTAAATCCTATAAATACTTTTTTCATAAGGCGTTCTATAGTTTAAGATCGGCAAAAATTTAAAAATACGTTCTCTTTGCCCGATTACGAATTAATTAGACGAATGAACATACCAGTTGGTTTAAATACAACGTTTTTCTGAATACCTTGGTATTATTGCCGGGGCACACAGAAACCTCGGTAAGGCTTGCACCTTCGTATAATATGCTGGTAAAACGTTTTCAAATTTTGTGCCTTTTCCTTTTTGGCAGTTTTTGGGCAGTGGGGCAAGATTATCAATTTAGCCAGCAATTTACCAATCGTTTACATATTAATCCGGCCTTTGCCGGGCTCCGGTCAGATTATAGCATTGCCGCTGCTTACCGCACCCAATGGTTTAATGTAGACAAAGGATTTGTAACCCAACAGATAGCCGGCGATTATAAATTTAAAAATAAAAAAACCGCTGCTGGCTTTATTGCCTCCGTAGATAAAGCAGGCTCCGCAGGTTTTACCCGAACCCAGGTTGGCGGTATTTATTCCTATCAAACAAAACTAAACAATAACTTTGCGGCAAGTGTCGCTTTACAAGCTACTTATGGTTCGCAGCGTTTTTCTTTCAACGATTTGATATTTGGCGATCAGTTAAACAATAATGGCAGCATTAATCCTACCTCTCAGGAAAGTTACATTTACGATCCGATATCTTACTTAAGTGTAGCAGCCGGAGGTATACTATACAATAACCAATTCTGGGTAGGGTTAGCCGCGCACCATGCAAACCAGCCCAACATTGGTTTCGCAAACGAATCTAAATTACCAGTAAAATTTACCATTAACACCGGATATAAATTTTACGTGTCTAACTATTACCGCGATGCATATTTATATGAGTTCAGTGTAACGCCAACTATTACGTACACGCAGCAACAGTTTTTTAAAAAAACCGACCTGGGTTTATACTTAACCTATACGCCTATTACGTTAGGATTATTGTACCGGGGATTACCCATAACCAGCGATTTGCCTTATGATCAATCGGTTGCTATAATAACCGGCATTGTTTTAGAACCTTTTCGAATTGCCTATAGTTATGATGTTGTTTTTACCGGGGCGGGCAGCCGGAGCGGCGGAGCACACGAAATAGGAATATCTTTTGATAAGATCGATTACGATAAAATTTTCAAAGGCCGGGCATCTAAGAAAAATTATAAACATATCTCTTGTCCGGCATTTTAAATAGTGTTATTATTGCAGTAAATTTAGAAAATTAATATTTTTAGGAGCCAACATCTTTTATGGAGTTGTTAAAATTTTTAGGTTACGCCGCCGCGAGCGCCGTTATTCTTACCGCTTGTAACAGAAAAGGAAATCCAACCAGCACCAATCCAGGCGATATTAGTGCTAAAACCGGAATTGAGTATAATACGGAGGAAGGGTTTCAGGTTGCCAGTTACGAACCACTGGCCGAAGGTCCGGGACTTAAGTTTATTGAGGGTGGCCGTACTACCTTGGGCTCTATGGAAGAAGACGTAGCTATGACCCGCGATAATATCGAGCGAACGGTTACTGTTGCTTCTTTCTTCATGGACGAAACGGAGGTAGCCAACATCCATTGGTTAGAATATCTATCCCACATTAAAAAAGATTCAGCTGAAGAAGTTTATACAAAAGCATTACCCGATACTACTGTTTGGCAACGGGAATTATCATTCAACGATCCTTACGAGCAATATTACCTGCGTTATCCGGGCTTCCGGTTTTATCCGGTGGTAGGAGTAAGCTGGGAACAAGCTAACGATTATTGCTTGTGGCGTACTGCCAAAGTAAACGAAAACATGGCCCGCAACGGAGGTGCTTCCGGGGGAGGTGGCTTTAAGTTATTCGGCAAAAAGAAAAAAGGTGCGGCCGCTGAAGCTCCGGCCGAAGGTGGTTCTTTATCTATCGAGTCGGGCTTAGTTTTACCAAATTATCGTCTACCTACAGAGGCGGAGTGGGAATATGCCGCTCAGGCTATGATTGGTACCCAATTAGACGAAGACGAAAATCAATCGAACAAGCGTTTATATCCTTGGGATGGTCACCAAATGCGTAATCCGTATGGCAAACGTCAAGGTGAATTCCTGGCCAACTTTAAACGGGGCCGGGGTGACTACGCGGGTATTGCTGGTTCCTTAAACGATGGCGCCATGATTACCGAATGGGTATATGCTTATCCTGCGAACGATTTTGGTTTGTATAATATGGCGGGTAACGTAAATGAGTGGGTACAAGATGTGTACCGTCCATTATCGTTCCAGGACGTAGAAGACTTAAACCCGGTACGTCGGGGAGGTGGTATTAGCGATCCGGCTGCTAACTACGATATAGCTGGTTTCCAGTCGTTGATTAACGATGAAGTACGCGTATTTAAAGGCGGTTCCTGGAGAGACGTGGCTTACTGGTTATCGCCGGGTACCCGTCGCTTTATGGCTCAGGATTCCGCTACTGCTACTATTGGTTTCCGTTGCGCCATGATTAATACTGGCTCTAACAAATAAGAATTTTAAAAATTATAAAAAAAGGTCTGCTCAACAGCAGACCTTTTTTGTTTTAGGCCGCCGCAATAGCCGCCACACTCACTTCTTGGGCGCCTGCTTCTAACAACACCAGAGCACATGCTTCTAATGTAGCTCCCGTAGTCATGACATCGTCAACCAGCAGAATTCGTTTATTTTGAATACTAGCGGGATCCGCTACCGTAAAAAGCTGTCCTACATTTTGCCATCTTTCCAAACGGGTCTTTTTAGTTTGAGTACTGGTATCAGCGGTTCGCTTCAGGATGTGGGGTTGCCAATTAACTTCTAACATCTGTGCTAAACCTTTCGCAAAAGAATCCGATTGGTTATAACCCCGTTTTTTTAATTTTTTGGTGTGCAGCGGCACCGGTATAATCACATCAAACTGCTGGTGATAATTATTTTCTTTTAATTCGGCTCCGTACCAATTACCCAGCGTTTCCCCTACTTCTTCGTGGCCTTTATATTTTAAAGCATGCAGTAGCTTCTGTACCCTACCTGATCGGTTAAAATACAGGTAAGCAAAGGCATATTTTACCGGTACTTTATTGTAAAAACGCTGTAGCAGCCCGTTATCTGAATTAAACAAAAGATGACTATTGGTATAAGGTAAATTAATCCGGCACTCCGTACAAACTGATTTTTCACCACGGGCCAGTAACTCCTGGCAGGCTAGACACTCCTGCGGAAACAACAACGATATAAAATCAGCAAATATATTCGTAATTGGGGCCAACATACCTGTTCAGAAAACGGAGCTATTTTGTAATTTTATAATCTAGACCTTTGTTGTTAACCATTACCAAGTAGCAAACAAGGTTTAATTTAAGAATACGTAATAAATTTAAAAAATGAATAAAGTAGAAAAATTTAATGATTACCGCACGCGCATGAACGAAAAAATAATGGCGGCGGATAACAAAGTTATTAAACGTTTTTTTAATCTCGATACCAATGCTTACCAACAAGGCGCTTTAAATGTAAAAACCAAAGAAATGCTGGGCTTAGCTTGTTCTATGGTATTACGTTGCGACGATTGTGTAAAATACCACTTAGGTAAATGCCAGGAATGCGGCGTTACTGACGAAGAAGTATACGAGGTCTTTGCCATTGCAAATTTAATTGGTGGATCTATTGTAATTCCGCATTTCCGTAGAGCGGTGGAATATTGGGAAGAATTAAAAATTAGTTAAATGGCTGTGAGAAGAATTGATTACAACGCCGATTTTGAAAACCGGTGGTTGGAGCGTTTACGGGATCTACGCGAAAAATTTGGGAAGACGCTCCATCTAAATGGCATCTTGTTTTTAATTGGTATTCAGGAATTAGGCCAGGGCCTTCGGGAGTTTACTAAAGAACAAAAACAAGATTTAATGCATATTGCAACTTGTAAATTATTTAGCTTATCCGGCTATTATGAATTTACGCACCGCGATGAGGAAGGCTGGCCGCATTACCGAACGGTAAAATCCATACCTTCGGCTAATTTAAAAGAACAGGAAAAAATGCTGAAATGGCATATATTAGAATATTTTGATCAGGAAAACTAAATGAAAATTATTAGTTATAATGTAAATGGGATCCGCTCAGCGGTAAGTAAAGGTTTTGTGGATTGGTTACAGGCTGCTGACCCCGATGTAATTTGTTTACAGGAAATAAAGTGCGACGAAGAGAAGTTCGATAAACAGCTTTTTGAAGCATTAGGTTACCACGTATACATTCATCCGGCCGTTAAAAAAGGCTACAGTGGGGTAGGCATATTTTCAAAACAAAAACCGAATAATGTAACTGTAGGTTGCAGCCACGAATTATACGATGCGGAAGGGCGCGTTTTGCGGGCTGACTTTGATGATTGTTCCGTGGTAAATGTGTACATGCCTTCCGGATCGAGCGGCGATACCCGTCAGGATTTTAAAATGCAATGGCTGGAGTATTTTCTCCAATACATCAACCAAGTTCGTACCCAATTGCCTAATTTGGTAATTTGCGGCGATTACAACATCTGCCACCAACCCGTAGATATTCATAATCCCAAATCAAATGCGAATAGCTCCGGCTTTTTACCGGAAGAACGAGAATGGTTTTCGCAGTTTCTAAGCCATGGCTACGTAGATTCTTTCCGGCACTTTAACCAGGAACCGCATAATTACACCTGGTGGAGTTACCGGGCTGGTGCCCGGGGCAAAAATTTAGGCTGGCGTATTGATTACGCCATTGTTACAGAACCATTAAAAAATCGTTTAAAACGAGCCACTATTTTAACCGAAGCCAAACATTCTGATCATTGTCCGGTATTAGTAGAATTAACCTCCGAAATAGCCTAATTGGATTATATCGTATTAACCGGCTTTATCGTTTTATTTTAAGCATTAAGTTTCAGGTTAATAGCGAGTACTGTGTTATATTTACTTTAACCAAACTACTTTAGCTACTCTTCCCTAATTACATGAATACCAGCTTATTAGTTATTTTTACTTGAATCTTTTATTTTAGGTTATGAATCAGTATGTTACGATGGATGTGGTGCTGCAGCATTTGCAGGCTTTCAAGAAAAAGTTCTACCTTAATTTACTTATTAAAGGAAGTATTTTTTCAGTGGGATTGCTTTTAACTTTTTTCCTGATTTATAACCTGCTGGAATACTTTTTTTATTTTCCGTATTACGTGCGGGCTTTTTTATTTTTCTCTTTCTTAGGCATAATCATCTACGCTTTTCTGCGCTGGATATTTACTCCACTCAGCGCCTTCGCCAACTTTAAACGATTACTGAGCGACGAGCAAGCTGCGCAGAAAGTAGGAACTTTTTATCCCGAAATAAAAGACAAGCTTTTAAACACCATCCAGCTAAAAGATCTCAGCAAAACCAATGACTTAATAGCGGCCAGCATTGAGCAAAAAAGCCAGCATTTAGCGGGATTTAAGTTTGACGAAAGTGTGAAGTTGCAGGAAAATAAGCCTTTGCTAAAATACGTATTAATTCCGGTTGGTTTAATGTTGCTTATTACTTTAATCTACCCTAATTTATTCGTAAAAGGCACCGAACGCATTATTAATTACAAGAAGTATTATGCGCCGGAAGCTCCTTTCAAATTCATCGTCCAAAATCGTAAATTGGAAACTTTCCGCAATGAAGATTTTCAACTGGAGGTAAAGCTGGAAGGTAAAACCATTCCGAACGAAATTAAAGTAATATACAATGGCCGGGAACAAAACCTGATCCGGAATAAAAACAATACGTTTACCTACACTTTCCAGAATTTACAAAAACCACTGGCATTTCAGCTGGCCGGTTCCGGTTTTTATTCGGACCCGTACATGCTCGATGTGCTTTCGCGTCCGAACATTAAAGATTTTAGTTTACAGATTCAATATCCCAAGTATTTACAAAAAAAACCGGAAGCGATTAATAACACCGGCAGTATAACGGTGCCCGAAGGAAGTTTGATTACCTGGAATTTTGTCACTCTAGCAACGGAGCAATTAGAGCTGGCTTTTACCAATCCAACATCTGTTCTGGCCGCTACGCAAGAAGAATCTGATTTTACAGTGAGCAAAAAAATAAACGCTACCCAGGAGTACGAAGTACGGCTCAAAAACAAGTACAGCGGCAACAAAGATAAAATGAGCTTCCTGATTACTTCTATTCCGGACCGGGTGCCGGAAATTATCCTGGAAAGCTTTCAGGATTCAGTGGGGTTTGATAACCTGGTGTTAGGTGGCACGGTAGCCGATGACTATGGTTTATCGCGGTTAAATATTTATTACCGGGTAACGAGCGGGAATAACTCACAAGGTGGAAATTTTAAAATTATCCCCTTACGCTTAGAGCCGCAACAGAACAGCCAGTCGTACTACTATCCTTGGAACGTAGCAAATTTAAAAATTACCCCAGGTCAGCAGCTGGAATATTTTGTGCAGGTTTGGGATAACGATGGCATTAGAGGACCTAAAAGTGCCCGTTCGCAAATATTGTCGCTGAAGATACCTTCTCGCACCGAGCTAAACAAAGAAATAGCTTCTAATGCTAAATCCATGCAAAGCCAAATGAGTAAGTCGGTACAAAAAGCGCAAAAGTTGCAAGAGCAAATATCGCAATCCGAAGAAAAGCTTAAAACCAAGAAGGAATTAAACTGGCAGGACAAAAAGCAGATAGAAGATTTGCTCGAAAAAAAGAAGCAATTAGAGCGTGATATTAACTCCATGAAAGAGTCCTTTGATCAGCTAAATCAGCAACAAGATAAGGTAGACGAGAAGAGCCTGGAGCTAGCCGAAAAAACTAAGCAGTTGCAAAAGCTTATGGAAGACTTACTTGATGAAGAAACTAAGAAATTGTACGAAGAATTAGAAAAACTTTTGCAACAACAAATGCCAAACGAACGGGAGTTGCAAAAACTGCTGGATAAGTTGGATAACAAAGAAAATAATTTAGAAAAAGAACTGGAACGAGCTCTCGAATTATTTAAGCAACTGCAATTTGAGCAAAAGCTGGAAAGTGCCACCGATAAACTAAACGAGCTGTCGAAAGAACAAGAACAGCTTTCGGATAAAACTGAAGAGAAGAAGGCGCCTAACCCGGAGTTACAGCAAGAACAAAAAGAGCTGCAACAAGAGTTTGAAGATGTCAAAAAAGAACTGGATGATCTAGAAAAGTTAAATAAGGAACTGGAAGATCAAAATCAAATGGAAGACACCAAGCAGGAAGAAAAGCAGGTCGACCAAGAAATGCAGAATAGCCAGGAATCATTAGATAAGAAGCAAAATAAGAAAGCGGCTCAATCACAGAAAAATGCGGCTGAGAAAATGCAACAGATGGCGCAGAAAATGGAACAAGAATCTGAGAGCAGCAGCATGGAAGAAGCACAACAGAATCTGGATCATTTACGGGATATTTTAAATAATTTAATTAAACTTTCTTTCGATCAGGAAGAACTGATGAAATCGTTCCGGAGTGTGAGCCAGAGCGACCCCCGATTTATAAGTTTGGGGCAACAACAAATGAAGCTGAAAGATGATGCTAAAATTATTGAAGATAGCTTGTATTCGTTAGCTAAAAAGGTATTTCAGATTCAGTCTTTTGTAACCCGTGAGGTAGGGGCGATGAACAATAATATTTCGGAAAGTTTGAATCAGATTAAGGAACGCAACGTAGGTAAAGCAACCATGCACCAGCAACTCACCATGACCTCGGTAAACAACCTAGCGCTAATGTTAAACGATGCCCTTAAGCAAATGCAACAGCAAATGGCTATGGCGGCACAAATGCAAGGCAAAGGTAAGCCTAAGCCAGGCGGCAAACCTAAACCAGGATCCGGTGAAATGGGTAAAATGCAGCAAATGCTTAATCAGAAAATGGAAGATTTAAAAAAAGGCAACTTGTCGGGTAAAGCACTTTCGGAAGAACTAGCTAAATTAGCTGCCGAACAGCAACGTTTGCGCAATGCTTTAAAAGAATTAGAGAAACAAGGCGGCAAAGAAGGCAAAGGCACCAAAGAGGAGGGAAGTGATGGTGCTGGCGGCAAGCTCGATAAATTAAATAAAATGATGGAACAATCCGAAACCGATCTCGTTAATAAACGACTTACGGAGCAAACAATCATGCGGCAGCGCGAAATATTAACGCGTTTGCTAGAAGCAGAGAAATCAGCTCGGGAAAGAGAACTGGATAATAAACGGGAATCGCAATCAGGTAAGGAGTTGGCTCGTGCCGTGCCGCCATCTTTTGAAAAGTATATTAAGAACAAAGAAAAACAGACAGAGTTACTAAAAACTATTTCGCCGGCCTTTACACCTTATTACAAGAAAGAGGTGAACGAATATTTTCAAAAAATAGGAAAATAACTTTGCATATATTAGCGCTATTAAACGACCATTATGAATCAAATTAAAATTCAGATTCCTTCTCTCATTGAAAACATTCGGGTAGTAGAAAGTTTTATCGACAACTCGAAAGAAAAATTTCACATCGAAGATGACATATACGGCAATATTATGGTGGCCGTAACAGAATCTGTTAACAATGCCATCAGGCACGGTAATAAGTTTGATAAAGATAAAAACGTATACTTATCGCTCTTCGTAGAACCAGATTTGCTCCGGTTTGAAGTGCAAGACGAAGGAAACGGCTTTAATGCCGATGCCTTAACAGACCCTACCGCTCCTGAAAATTTAGAAAACCCGGGTGGTAGAGGAATTTTTCTGATGAAGCATTTATGCGATGAAGTTAAATTCACCAACGAAGGTCGTAATGTGCAATTAACGTTTTACATTAACAATGCCTGATTTACCAATAGAGTTTATAGCCGAAGATATTCCTTTTACCATTCCGGACGAAAATAAGCTTAAAGATTGGATAGCACGAGTTATTAATTTTTACGAGTTTAATTTAGAAAATTTAACTTTTATATTCTGTTACGACGATTACTTATTGGATATAAATAAGTCTTACCTGAATCACGATACCCTTACCGATATTATTACCTTTGATAATTCGGATGAGGAACAAACAATAGAAGGAGATATATTTATTAGTATAGACCGGGTAAAAGAAAACGCTATTAATTTTAACGTACTACTTTTAGAGGAACTGCACCGTGTAATCATACACGGTGTTTTGCATTTAATAGGGTATGATGATAAAACAGAATCAAACAAAACGGAAATGCGGCAAAAAGAAGATTACTGGTTATCTTTGCGTGATTTTACTACAGACGGAATTTAATCTACCATCTCTATTGTTTCACGTGAAACACATTTAAACATATCTTATGATCACCGCAAAATACGACGTAATTGTAGTGGGTGCCGGACACGCTGGCTGTGAAGCTGCTGCTGCTGCTGCCCGCATGGGTTCTAAGGTTCTACTGGTAACTATGAACATGAATACCATTGCGCAAATGTCATGCAACCCTGCTATGGGGGGAGTAGCCAAAGGACAAATCGTACGCGAAATAGATGCTTTGGGCGGACAGAGTGGCATTATTACCGATAAAACAATGATTCAGTTTAGAATGCTGAATATGTCAAAAGGACCGGCAATGTGGAGCCCTAGGGCGCAAAGCGACCGCATGCGCTTTGCTGAAGAATGGCGCATGAATTTAGAACAAACTGCAAACATTGATTTTTGGCAAGAAATGGTCACAAGCCTTTTAGTAGAAAAAGGTAAAGCAGTTGGTATAAAAACAGCATTAGGTATTGAGTTTAAGTCAGAAGCAGTCGTATTAACCAATGGCACTTTTTTAAATGGTATTATCCATATTGGTGAAAAACAATTTGGCGGTGGACGAGCTGCTGAAAGAGCAGCTACGGGTATTACCGAACAACTAATAAGTATAGGTTTTGAAGCTGGCCGCATGAAAACGGGTACACCGCCGCGGGTAGATGGCCGATCTTTAGATTACTCTCGAATGGAAGAGCAAAAAGGGGATGAAAACCCTTCTAAATTTTCTTACACCAAAACTAAATCATTACAAGAGCAACGCAGTTGCTATATAACTTATACTAGTTCGGAAACGCACGAAATTTTAAAAACAGGGTTTGAAAAATCGCCTATGTTCCAAGGGCGCATCCAAGGTTTAGGTCCGCGCTATTGCCCTTCCATTGAAGATAAAATTAACCGCTTCGCAGATAAAGATCGCCATCAGATTTTTGTGGAACCAGAAGGTAGGAGTACAGTAGAAATATACGTTAATGGGTTTTCTAGCTCCTTGCCCGAAGATGTTCAATTTAAAGCCTTACGCAGTATTGCCGGATTTGAAAATGCTAAAATGTTTCGACCTGGATACGCTATTGAATATGACTTTTTCCCACCCACGCAGCTAAATCTTACTTTAGAAACGAAGTTGGTTGAAAACTTATACTTTGCCGGTCAGATAAACGGTACTACTGGTTACGAAGAAGCTGCTTGCCAAGGTTTAATGGCCGGGATTAATGCCCACAACAAAATTCACGAAAAAGACTCTTTTATTTTAAAACGTTCCGAAGCTTATATAGGCGTACTTATTGATGATTTAGTAAATAAAGGTACTGAAGAGCCCTACCGTATGTTTACTTCCCGAGCTGAGCATCGTATTTTATTACGCCAGGATAATGCGGACATTCGCTTAACAAAAAAAGGTTACGATCTTGGTTTGGCAAGTCAGGAACGCTTAGATCAAGTAAACCGGAAAATATCCGAAACGCAGGAAATTATAGATTATCTAAACAATAAATCGGTAGAACCAGCTGAAATAAACGCAATCCTACAACGTTTAAATTCTGCACCTATAACCGAGAAGGCCAAAGCAGGTAACTTAATTAAACGGCCTAATGTAGATATTAACCATATTATGGAGGCCGTACCTGTCGCAAAAACTTATTTAAGTAAATACTTACCTGATAGTATAGAGCAAGCGTCTATCGCGGTAAAGTATGCCAGCTACATTGATAAAGAACATCAAATGGCTAGCAGAATAGAGGAGCTGGAAAATTACATTATTAAAGAAAGACTTGATTACAAAAATATGTCAGCCCTTTCTAAAGAAGCGCGCGAAAAGCTATTAAAAATTAATCCCGAAACAATTGGCCAGGCCTCTCGCATTAGTGGAGTATCGCCGGCGGATATATCCATATTAATGGTGTATTTAGGAAAGTAAATGAACTACGAAAGACTAGAACAATGCCCTATTTGCAACAAGGAAAGTTTTAAAAACTTTATGGTTGTAAAAGATAATTCGGTTTCAAAAGAAAGTTTTGTTATTGTTCAATGTGAAAATTGTGGTTTTAAGTTTACGAATCCTCGACCGGATGAATCTAGCATTGATCAATACTACCAATCAGAAGAATATATTTCGCACACCAACAAAGCTACTGGACTCACTAACCAAGCTTATAAAATTGTCCGTACGTATACCATTAAGCAGAAAGTTGATTTAATCAATCGACTTTCTGTTAAAGATTCTATACTGGATTATGGCTGCGGTACAGGTAATTTTCTAGCTGCATGTAAAAAAAATGGTTGGCAGGTGCAAGGCTATGAACCGAATAATTTAGCCCGCACCCAAGCCCAAGATTTGTTGAACCAAAAAATAGCTGGCGAAGGAAATTCACTAGAGATATTTCTCAACGAAAGTTTTCAGGTAATAACTTTATGGCATGTTCTGGAACATATACATACGCTAAATGAAACTTTTAAAACACTAATCCAGCTCGTTAAATCTGGTGGTATAATGATTATTGCAGTACCAAATGCCGATTCGCATGATGCAAAGGTGTACAAAGAGAATTGGGCAGCCTACGATGTGCCTCGTCATTTATATCACTTCACGCAAAATACCATGAAGCGATTTCTCAAAAAGCACAAAATTGAATTAGTTGAAACTATACCGATGAAATTTGATGCATATTATGTAAGTCTTTTAAGTGAGAAATATATATCTGGAAACACCGCTTTAGTAAAATCTGTACTGACTGGTTTAAAATCTAACAACTATGCCAGCAAAAATGCAAACGATTATTCCAGCTTAATCTATGTTGGTAAAAAAAACTAATATGTATGTTTAAAATTCGTAATGTTTAAAATATGAGCACCTTATGATTTATAATTTTTAAATTTTTTGCTAGTTATTAACACTTTTTTTAAAATTTATCTGCTAAGAATCATCCCGCCACCAAAAATTTGCGTCAAAGCAGTCTAATAATAAGAATGTCTGATTTTAGAAAATTAATCAACTACTTTTTTGTGTTTATTGTTTGTGGCTGTGCCAGCATTAGTCCACCCGAAGGTGGCGAAAAAGATATAAAAAGCCCTGAATTAGTAAGTAGTTCGCCAACCAACAAGTCATTACAAGTATCTGGTAAATCAATTACTTTGCGCTTTAACGAAGAAATACGTTTAAAAGACTTTAATCGGCAGTTAATTATATCTCCAAGTACCGAAAATCAAATTATTTCAGAAGTAGATCGGGAAGAGGTAAAATTAAGTTTTGAAAAAAATTTTGAACCCAATACTACTTACTTTTTGAATTTCCGGGAAGGTATAGAAGATATTACCGAAGGCAATAAACCTAAAAATCTGACTTTAACATTTAGTACCGGAGCATTCCTGGATTCAGGCCAAGTACAAGGTGTAGTTACAGATTTGCTTACCAGCACACCGGCAAAAGACATTAATGTTGTATTATACGCCGTAAATGATACTGCTACTATTCGTAAAAATAAACCTTATTATCTAACCAAAACGGGAGAGGATGGGACTTATTTGTTACAGAATATCAAGTATGGTACTTATTATTTATATGCGCATCACGACAAGAATAACGATAACATCTATAATGATGAAAATGAAAAAATCGGGTACTTAGCCAATCCTATTGAAATAACTGCGCAAACTCCTCCACAGGATTTACAATTAGTTCGGATTGATACTAAAGCCCCTTATATAACATCTAAGCAGCCGTATTTAGATGAATATCATTTAAACTATAATGAAGGTATTACCGCAGTAAAAATTGCAGGGGGTGATTCTACCGATTTATATAGCCTAATTAGTGAAAACACAAAAACAGTTCGTTTATTTCCTAATACTAATCAGATTAAAGGGAAATACTTTATAACGGCTCTGGATTCGGCAGAAAACGCCAAGGTTGATACAGTTGATATTGTATTTTCCGGAAAAAAAGCCCGTCGAGACCTAAACTTTCAAGTAATTCCTAAAACTAACCAAGTTAAAGGAAATGAAGCTTTGCAATTAAAGTTTGATGCACCCTTGCGTTTAAATAAAGGTCCGGTAGTTACATTGGTAGAAGATTCCGTTACTAATCGAGTATTGAACTATCCAGAAGACGTAAAGTTGAATAAGAGTAAAAATATTTTAAATTTTTCCTTAAATTCTAAAGCCAAGAAAACAATAGACATCCTAATTGATACCACAGTACTGATACCTGTTTCAGGTGATAGATTTAAAAAACAAAAAGTAAGTTTATTAGTAGCAGATAAAGATCAAGGAGGCACTATAGACTTAAAAATTAATACGAATTACAAAAAGTATTTTCTAGAACTACTAGATAAAGACTATAAAATACTTAAAACATACGATACACCTAAATCATTAGTCTTAGCAGAATTAGAACCCAGTTCTTATCGTATACGGGTAAAAATAGATGAAGATCAAAATGGAGAGTGGCGTGCCGGCAATCAGGATTTAAAGACTATTCCCGAAAAAGTGATCAATCAGCCTAAACCTATAGAAGTAAGAATTAACTGGGTACAAGATGTTCCCTTTGAGTTTTAGATCATCATTGCCTAAAAAAACCAGATTAATTCTGGTTATTTCTTTTTTAGTAGTACTTAAAAAGTAACTAATAACCTGTGGAAAAGTCTAGACTTAAAACTCATAACTTTCATTAGTTATGCGAGCATATTTAAAAATAGAAGTACAGATTACTTAGTTGTGGGAAAATAAAGCTTAAAGTCTTATTCATTTTAAATTTATTCACTTGTTAGTTTCTAATAAGCTATGCACAATTATTTATGTGTATATGTGGAGAATTTAACTAAATAAGTCTAATTGTATTCCTTTCGGCATACTTTATTGTTTTGTAAAAGCGTATAACTCGTGGATTAGTCCGAGTGGCTGGTGTAAAAAGAATAATAGGTAAGTTTATCCACTTATAAACAGGCTTAATGATGAAGGTTTAAAGATTTAATTTAAAATTTCTTTTTAATAATAAACTTATTATAAATGTGGAAAGATGGAAAACTATCTTGTTTAGCCTTTTAAATCTACGTTCGTATAAAGAGTAAAAAGAATTAAGGTATGTCTTTCGATTACACTTTAGATTTTAAAAATACAGATTTTAGAAAAAGGCCGGAGTTATACCGGGTAGGTAAAGGAGAACAAGGCGTTTTATTGGTAGAACCTTATAAATCAGAAATATTGCCCTACTGGCGGTTTAAAACGCCAGATATAGCCAGTGAATCTTCTAAGAAGATATATTCTTTATTTCTGGAGTATTTGCAAGCAAAAGACTTTGTAGGAGCAGATATGGCCCGTAAGTTCCTGCAAATGGGATATACGCGCTCCCGAAGATATGCCAACCATAAATCTGGCCAGAAGTATAAACAAAATCCTCAGGAAGAACCTACTAAAGAATTAGAGAAAATAGCTCGTAAAAAATATTTGCTACCCATAGAGGAAGACCAGGTAAAAGCAGAATCGGCAGCTATTTTTAAAAAAAAATGGATGGAAGCTAAAAACAATGCTGTGTACCAATATTTAATGGCGGAACATAAATCTAAATACGGCTTATAAGTAACAACACTTGCGCAAATGAGAATTATTTAAAAAATTAATACTTTTATTTACAAATATATTTATGAAAGAAAACGAAATACAACTCGGAACCGGTATAAGCAATATTTATTTTGGGTTTTCAATAGACCAGGTAAAAGATATTATGGGTGAACCTGAAGAAATTGAAGAATCTGATGAAGATGATGAATTTGAACATAGAGCATTTAACTACTGGGAAAAAGGATACTCCTTCTTCTTCGACCGGGAAGATGATTACCGCTTAAGTTGTATTCAAACGGAGGATGACAACGTTCAGCTTTTTAATGTAAACGTTATTCAGAAATCCACTGAAGAAATTAAAGATTTGTTGCAGAAGAATAACTTAAAGGATTATGAAACAGAGAAGCTAGAAACAGGAGAACTTCGTTGGTCGTTTGAACAGGAGATGTTAGACTTGTATTTTGAAGATGATAAACTGATTGCAATAAATTTCGGAGTTTTCATCAACGATGATCTGGAAGTACAATGGCCATCAGAAGGATTAGCTTAATTACAACTTCGCTATAATAAAAAAAGCCGCAAATTAATTTGCGGCTTTTTTTGTAAAGGTGGATAACTAAATTAAATAGCCCATCGGAATATAAGAAATAATGAGCCAGCTAAAAACATAGAAACAGGTAAAGTTAGTACCCAGGCTAATGCAATATTACGGATGGTACTGGGATTTAAATTGCGAATGCCTTTATTAGCTACCATACTACCTGCGATGCCCGATGATAGTATGTGAGTAGTACTTACCGGTAATTTAAAAATGAATGTGGAAAAGCCAATAACGCCAGCGGCCATTAACTCAGCCGATGCACCTTGCGCATAAGTTAAATGTTCTTTACCAATCTTCTCCCCAATAGTTTTTACGATCCGTTTCCAGCCAATCATGGTTCCACAACCTAGCGACATCGCAATCATCAGAATTACCCAATCCGGGGCGTAGTCTGTGAAGGAGCGCAGTTCACTTATACTGGATTTTAAATAATCGCGGTCGGATAAGCTAAGCGGAATACCTGGACTAGTTAAAATCTTTTCTGAACCCCGAGCAAGCAATAAAATATCTCTGCGTATAAGAAAACGGCTTTTCTTGGGTAAATCTTCAATAGTTTTAACAGGAGCAAATAAGTTATGTAGATCTTTGGCTTGGTTATTCATTTTAGCTACTACAGCCGCATCAGCCTGTGATAAAACGGTAGTATCAATCCGGCTCATAGTTTGTTCAACCTGGGCTAATGATGATTGAATAAGCAAGGGATTTCTGCTATTATCAAGGGCAAAAAAAGTAGGAACAATACCAATTAAAATTAACATAACTAAACCTACTCCTTTTTGACCGTCGTTAGAACCGTGGAAAAAAGAAACTAGGGTACAGGTTAAAATCAAGATTAAACGAATCCAAAGGGGTGGGGGCTTACGTTTATGCGGTTGCCGGAAAATAGCCTTGTTTTTTACAAACCGTTTTAAAATAAACATTAAGAAAACAGTAAGGGTAAAGCCCAGAAAAGGAGAAACAATCAATGATAAACCCGTTTTAATAGCTTCGTCCCAGTTTACGGCAGCACCGGAAGTATTATCCGGGAGCAAAGAAAAAGCAACGCCAACTCCCAAAATAGAACCAATTAAGGTATGAGAACTGGAAGAAGGCAAACCATAGTACCAAGTTCCTAAGTTCCAGAGAATAGCGCTTAAAAGCAAGGCGCCAATCATGGCAATGCCGTGGTAGATGTTCTGGTCAATCAAGGCTTCTACGGGTAATAAATATACAATGCCCATTGCAACGCCAATACCGCCGGCAAATACGCCAATAAAATTCCAGAATGCGGACCAAACTACGGCTACCCACGGGCGTAAAGTATTCGTATAAATAACAGTAGCTACAGCGTTAGCGGTGTCGTGAAAGCCATTTACGAACTCGAAGGCACAAGCCGCAAGTAGACAGAGAAAAAGTAGAAGTAGAAGGTGAGTTTCTAATCCGAGCATAAAGGTTGGTTGAGGTTGGGTAAAAATGCAGGCAAAATTAAGCTAATTTGCAGCGGCTATTGTTAAGGAATTGTTAAATCCCGTTAAAACAAAGGTAAATTCGTAACTATTTCGGAGATATTTTTAAAAAATTTAAACTAAACAGCCCACATTAAAAAACTTTCAATCAATATTTATAAATTATTCCTCTATTTACCTACTTTCGGCTCCGTTCTAAATTTCTATATTTGCGGTTATGGCAACACAAGCAGAAAAACTAACCCTGGAAAACACACAGTTAAAAGATATTATTTCGCACGCAAAAGAATACGGCTTTGTATTCCCGAGCAGCGAAATTTACGATGGCTTACAAGCCGTGTACGATTATGGCCAGAATGGCGTAGAATTAAAAAACAACATTAAAAATCTCTGGTGGAAGTGCATGACCCAGCTCAACCAGAATGTAGTGGGCCTTGATGCCGCCATTTTCATGCATCCGGATACCTGGAAAGCGTCCGGGCACGTGGATTCTTTTAATGACCCCATGATTGATAACAAAGATTCAAAGAAACGTTATCGGGCCGATGTGTTGATTGAGGATAAACTTGATGAATTAAAAGCGATCCTTTTTGAAATTAAAAAGAAGCAGGATCAAATTAAAGATCATATACCTGATGGACCTTGGACAGGAGAAACTGCAATAGAGTCTATTGAAAAAGATATCAATTTTCTTGAAGATACATTAAAAATTGGTAGTCCTGAAGCTTTTAATAATGCTTTTAAGCAGGTAGATATTTTTGAGTCTGGAAATGGGACGGCTAACTGGACCCAAGTTCGGCAATTTAATTTAATGTTTTCGACCCAAACGGGCTCGGTAGCTGATGAATCCACTACTATTTATCTGCGCCCGGAAACGGCTCAAGGAATATTTGTTAACTTCCTGAATGTGCAGAAAACCGGCCGCATGAAAATCCCTTTTGGCATTGCCCAAATTGGGAAGGCTTTCCGGAACGAGATTGTGGCCCGGCAGTTTACTTTCCGGATGCGCGAATTTGAACAAATGGAAATGCAATATTTTGTACGGCCCGGTACTGAAATGGAATGGTATCAGAAGTGGAAAACTATCCGGATGAAGTGGCACCAGGTAATGGGTATACCCACTGAAAAGCTGCGTTTCCACGATCACGAAAAATTAGCCCATTACGCCAATGCCGCGGTAGACATCGAATTTGAATTTCCGTTTGGTTTTAAAGAAGTAGAAGGTATTCACTCCCGCACCGATTTTGATTTAACCCAACACCAGGCCTTATCGAAAAAGAAGCAACAATACTTTGATAACGATTTAAACGAAGAAGGAAAACCATACGGTAATTACGTACCTTATGTAATCGAAACTTCGGCCGGGGCTGATCGTTTATTTTTAATGACTTTGTGCAATGCCTTTACCGAAGAAGAAGTAACTGAGGGCGAAGGAACCAAAACCCGGACTTACTTGAAATTACACCCTACTTTAGCTCCGGTAAAAGCGGCCGTTTTCCCGTTGGTGCGCAAAGATGGCTTACCCGAAAAAGCATTGGAAATATTCGACGATTTAAAATTTGATTTTAATCTCATATACGAAGAGCGGGATGCAATTGGTAAGCGCTACACTCGCCAAGATTTAATTGGTACGCCGTTTTGTATTGCCGTAGACTATGAAACATTAGAAAACAATACAGTAACCGTGCGGGATCGGGATTCCCGGGAGCAAAAACGAATGCCAATTAACGAGTTAAGAACTTACATTGGCGAAGCCGTAAGTCTGAAACGAATTTTTGAAAATTTGTAACAGAAGCTATCTCTAAATCCGGAATACTGGTAAATAAACTATTTGTTTATCTTGGGTAACATTAATAAATTAGAAAAAAGCAAAAGATTGCTTTTGATCAGCTGCTAATCTAATTTTTAAATTTTAACCGGTAAACATTCCGCATGCAAGTCTATTTTGATTGGGTAGTACTGTTTCAGGTATTCTGTATTGTACAAGGTTTTACTACGGGCATTTATTTATTAACAACTAAAAAGCAGCAACCAAGTCATTATTGGCTTGGTTGGCTACTTTTAGGATTAACCCTGCAAATAACAGATTACTTTCTGAGCCGTTCGGGTATTTATTACCGCAACCGCTGGTTATACTTTAGCCCTTTCTTTTTCTCCTGGAGTTTTGGTCCGCTTATTTATTTCTACGTAAAATCCAGGGTTCAAAAAATTAACCGTATATCATATTGGCATTTTGTGCCGGTAATGGTGCAAGGCATTTTTTATTTACTTTTAGTTTTTCAACCGCTTAGCGTAAAAGCTGATTTCTGGATTTCGGTGCATAAACCTTATACCCGCTACCTGGAACATTACGGGGCTTGTTTATCGGTGTTGTGTTATGGCATAAGCAGTATTACTTTCGGGGGCATTTCTAAAGAACGTGATAGCCGGCACTATTATTTTTTGTGCGGATTGATACTGTTTTATATAGTAGCTGCCATTGATCCGCTTTTTAATCATTTATATCTGGAACCTACTGCTCCAAAGTTTTATTTGACTGCTTTGGTGCTACCCCTATTTATGTACAGCTTAGCACTGTACGGCTTACTGCGAAAACCTACCATTCTAATCCGCAAAAAGGCAGCGAACTCTAGTGTGGATAAAGATAAATTAGATCAGGTAATCAAAGTGATGCACGAAGCAAAACTTTACAAAAATCCGGATTTATCCCTCCCTATTTTGGCGCAACAGATTGGTTTGCCAACAAATGAATTATCCAGAATTATCAACAGCGGTTTACAAAAAACATTTGCCGATTTTGTAAATGACTTTAGAATTGCGGAAGTAAAGGAACGTATGCTGAAGGCGGAAGATGAAAGATTTTCTTTACTGGGTCTTGCCTTAGATGCTGGGTTCTCTTCCAAAACAACATTCAACCGGGTTTTTAAGGAACGAACCGGAATGGCTCCTAAATTCTTTAAAAAAGAGTCCCAACTTATAAATCGGGGCGAAGCACTACCGAATGAGAGCTAATTTTATTTTAAAAAAAGCTCCCAATGAAAACTCGCCTTTTGTTCTTAATTTCTTTTAGCCTGCAGATAAGCTTTAGTTATGCCCAGCAACTACTGCCCGAAACAGAACGCATCCAGCAAGTAGAAAATAGCTTGATGCCTTATGTACCAATAAAAGATTTTCCAGGATGGAACCTGGCAGAACGGATGAAACACTATCGGGTACCAGGCCTAAGTATAGCAGTTATCCGCAATTTAAAAATTGATTGGGCAAAAAGCTACGGCTTAGCCGATACTACTACCAAAATGCCGGTTACTACCACTACCGTGTTTTCGGCGGGTTCTATATCTAAGTTGGTAACCGCAGTAGCCGCTCTTCAGTTGGTGGATAAAAAGCAACTTACTTTAGATTCCCCAATTAATAATTATTTGACTTCCTGGAAATTGCCAGATAACCAGTATACCCAAAATACACCTATAACTCTACGTTATCTGTTAAGTCATCAGGCAGGTGTTAGCCAATCTTCTTATTATGGATCTACTCCCAATGAAGCGCCGTTTCCTACCATTATTGAAATATTAAATGGGCTACCTCCGGCAGAGAGCCGGCCGGTTGTGGTAAACTCCCAGCCGGGCAAAGAGTTTCGTTATTCGGGTGGTGCCTACTTAATTGCGCAACAAGCTATAATGGATATGACCAAAAAGAGTTTTACGGATTACACCTATCAAAATATTTTTAAAAAATGGGGCATGCCACACACCACTTTTGCTCAACCTTTACCCGTTAAATTTCAAAAATTAGCTTCCTGGGCGTACTCCGAAAATAGTTGGTACAAAGGAATGCCATACGTTTATCCACAGCAAGCCGCTGCTGGTTTATATTCCACTCCTTCCGATTTAGCAAAGCTTATTATTCAGTTACAAAAAAGTTATCAAGGACAAAGTAAGCTTTTGTCCCGTGAAATAATCACGGAAATGCTTAAACCACAAGTTGCGGTAACTAAAGGCTTTTACCACGAAGATATGGGCCTAGGGGCTTTTCTGCTGCAACGCCACGATAACCAAAATCCGGCGGGTATTTATTTTGAACATACCGGGGTTAATGCGGGTTTTCTGGCCTACGCCATTGGCAGTTTAACCGAAGGTAATGGCGTAGTTATTATGATGAATAAAGATGGAGCTGCCGATGAATTAGGAAAAGAAATCCGACGGGCAGTGGCTAAAGTTTATAACTGGACTGCTTTTTTACCCGACCAAATTAATCCGATTGCTTTAGCCACTAACCAATTACAACAATATGCAGGCCGCTATCAACGAGCACCGGATGAAGTAGTAAAATTTCGCCAGGAAAAAAATTACTTAGTAGAAACTATCAATCAAGGTAATCCTATTTATTGTTTCCCCATTGCTCCCGATACCATTGCCTTTTCAGATTTTCCGTTTAAAGGTGTGTTTCGGCGTAACAATCAAAATCAAATAACAGGTGTGGAAATCTTGGGTATAGATAAAGTAATGCCTCGTTTAGCAAACGATGATCTTTTGCCGAATGAATTAATGCAACAAGGCCGTATTCCAGAAGCCATGGCGGGCTATCGAAAATTACAGTTGAATGAGAACCAACTTACGTATATGGCTTACGAGTTTATGCACCAAAAGCCGGCTAAGTTAAAAGAAGCCGAAGGTATATTGCAGTTAGCCGATGAACGATTTGCGCAATCCAGTATTGTTTTAGCTCGGTGGGGCGACTTGTATCAGTTGCAAGGAAAAATTAAGGAAGCCACCGCCGCTTATCAACAAGCTTTAAAAGATAATCCCCAGGACAAAGAACTACAGCAAAAGCTTTCGGCTTTAACTCGGTAATTTTTAAATTTTATCTTAAATACAAAAGGTCTGATTACTTAATCAGACCTTTTGTATACTAGTTAATGGTAGATACATTAACCAATTTCCACAATTCCTAAAACTAAAGCCAGCGCTGCCGCTACAACCGCAATACCCAAAACTACCCCAAGCACCGGTCCGATAATAGGGAGAGAAAGTAAACCAATTAACAACAAGGCAGCACCCACAATAATTAAAATTTTTGCTTCCTTCGATAAACTGGTTTGGGGCTTGTCAAAAGAAACAACTACTTTATCGCTTTGTTTTTCTGTACGTACAGAGTTCTTCAAACTTTCTACTTCGTTGCGTAGCTCATCTACTTTCTTTTCATTGGTTTTAATGGTAACGCGTTCCCGCTTTTTGGTGGTATCCAGCACCGCTTCTAAGCGTATTTTTAAATTTTTTAGCTCTTTACGCGAAGGTTTTTGAATTATAATTTTCTGAGTAACATGCTGGGTACTGTTTTCTGCAGTAACAGCAGTTACCTGAGCTTGCAATAAGGTTGTTAAGTCAGTGGCTGATTGATCAGAGGTAGCATTAGCCGTTAGTGTATTAGCTGTCGGAGAATTAGTTTTATAAGGATCCTTAAAAGCACCCGTACCTTTGGCAAAATAGAAAGATTGGGAAGTAGAGCAACTGCTAAAAGATAATCCAAGTACCACCAAGAGTACCACAGTCAATAGGTTTGAAAAAGATTTTAATTTCATAGTTTAAAATAGATTATAAAGTGGAAGCAAAATTAACAGTTTCTGGATGCAGAAAAGAAGCAAAATGCACAGATGTTCCAAAAGTATTATCCATATTTTCTTAGCTAAAGGCAATTATTAGCTCCGGAAGGTGTGTAAAACTTAATGATTGAACTTAAAATAGTGTTAAGAAAAACAGGGGTTATTATTTAAAAATTTTTTTAGCAAAAAATTATAAATGAGATCATAATAAAAAATTAGCCTTGCTGAATTAAATAGTTACTCACGGGTAAAATTTAAAAAAATAAGACCGTATTAACCGCGAACTCGTGTTAAAGTAAGATCAAACAGGAGAAAACGTGTATTCAGGTTATAATAGTAATTATCAGTATATTCTGTACTTCTTCGGTTTTGTTGATTGGCTTTCTTATTTTTGTCCGGCTAATTTCAAGAACAAGAAGCCACAAGCATCTTTAAGCATATAAAACTTAGTTCTTACGGGGCACGAACTTAAATTGCTTCTAAAGCATTTTTAGAATACTTGTAAACAAAATAGCTCGTTTTCTAAAGCTTACGATATAATTGCCATAGATAAAAATTTAAAAAATAACAGTGAAGTATAGCGAGTACAAGAACCTGAATTATGCCAAATTAGCCGAAGACGTGCTAACCCAGTGGAATCAAAATAAAATATTTCAAAAATCGGTAGAGACCCGGGCAGGTAAAACGCCTTTTGTTTTCTACGAAGGTCCACCATCGGCGAACGGTACGCCGGGTATTCACCACGTAATGGCCCGGGCGGTAAAAGATATCTTCTGCCGGTACAAAACTTTAAAAGGATTTCAGGTAAACCGCAAAGGAGGCTGGGATACGCACGGTTTGCCTATCGAGCTTCAGGTAGAAAAAGAATTAGGCATTACTAAAGAAGACATTGGTAAAAAAATCTCCATTGAAGATTACAATGCCCGGTGCCGCGAAACAGTAATGCGCTTTAAAAGTCAATGGGACGATTTAACCCAGAAAATGGGTTACTGGGTAGACCTGGACAATCCGTACATCACCTTCGAAAACGATTATATCGAATCTATCTGGGCTCTCTTGAAAAAGCTGTACGAAAAAGGCCTTTTATATAAAGGTTATACCATTCAGCCGTACTCGCCATCCGATGGGACCGGACTAAGCTCGCACGAACTCAACCAGCCCGGCTGCTATAAAGAAGTAAAAGATACGTCTATCGTAGCCCAGTTCAAAGTAATTAAAGATTCAAAATCAGAATTCCTTTTCTCGGAACCTAACGGCGATGTCTTTATTCTGGCCTGGACAACCACCCCCTGGACCTTACCTTCTAATACCGCTCTGGCTGTTGGCGATAAGATAACTTATGTGCAGGTAAATACCTTTAACGCTTATACCCATAAACCGGTGAGTATAGTAATTGCCAAAGAACTGGTAGGTAAGTATTTCTCCGAAAAAAATAAAAATTTAAAAATTTCGGATTACAAGACCGGCGATAAAGCTATTCCGTTTGAGATTGTGCAGGAGTTTACGGGTAAGCAATTAGTAGGTATCCGGTACGAACAATTAATGCCTTACCTCCAACCATTTTACGATGCTGATAAAGCCTTTCAGGTTATTGCGGGTGATTTTGTTACCACCTCCGACGGAACCGGCGTAGTGCATACATCACCAACTTTTGGAGCGGATGACTTTCGGGTAGCCAAACAACATGGTATTCCGGCTTTAACCATAAAAGATGAAACCGGAAATGAGTTACCCACCGTTGATCGGAGAGGAAAATTTATTAACGAAGTTGGAATAAAGCTGCTGGAAGGTGTTGAAAAGTATAAAATCAAAACCCATAAAGCACTTGGCCCAGACGACTTCTACGTTAAGAATTACACCAATGAAGATGAGAGCAACCCGGATTATAAAACAACGGATGTTATTATTTCCATTATTTTAAAAGAAGAGAATAAAGCTTTTAAAGTAGAAAAGTACGAGCACACTTATCCACACTCCTGGCGCACCGATAAACCAGTTTTATATTATCCATTGGATGCCTGGTTTATTAAAACAACCGCTGTAAAAGACCGACTGGTAGAGTTAAATAAAACCATCAACTGGAAACCCGAATCAACCGGTTCAGGTCGGTTTGGTAACTGGTTAGAAAACCTGGTTGATTGGAACTTGTCGCGCTCCCGTTTTTGGGGTACGCCTTTGCCTATCTGGCGCACCGAAAAAGGGGATGAAGAAACATGCATTGGCTCAGTTGCCGAATTACAAACCGAAGTGGATAAAGCTGTTATTGCCGGTATAATGGAACCAACCATTGTTTCAGATATGGATTTGCACCGCCCTTACGTGGATAACATTATACTCGTAAGCAAAACCGGCAAACCAATGCGCCGCGAACCGGACTTAATCGACGTTTGGTTTGATTCCGGCGCGATGCCGTATGCGCAGTGGCATTACCCCTTCGAGAACCAGGAAACCTTTAAGCAGAACTTCCCGGCTGATTTTATTGCGGAAGGAGTGGACCAGACCCGTGGTTGGTTTTTTACCTTACACGCCATTGCGGTAATGTTGGAAGACAGCGTGGCTTTTAAAAATGTAATGGCCAACGGTTTGGTACTCGACAAAAACGGCAATAAAATGAGCAAGCGCTTAGGCAATGCTGTCGATCCGTTCGAAACCATTAAAACCTACGGACCGGATGCAACGCGCTGGTACATGATTTCGAATGCGCCGCCTTGGGATAACCTGAAGTTTAATACCGATGGCATTGTAGAAGTACAGCGCCGGTTCTTCGGTACTTTACAGAATACATATTCGTTTTTCGCACTGTACGCTAACCTGGATAATTTTACCTACGCCGAAGCCGAAGTTTCATTGGAAAACCGGACGGAGAGTGACCGATGGATTATTTCGAAATTAAATTCGTTGGTAAGCGTGGTAGATGCTGCTTACGCCGATTATGACCCAACTAAAGCTACCCGGGCCATTCAGGATTTTGTAAGCGATGATTTAAGTAATTGGTACGTGCGCCTGAACCGCAAGCGTTTCTGGAAAGGCGAGTACAACGAAGATAAAATTGCCGCTTATCAAACGCTTTATACCTGTTTGGAAACGGTTGCTTTATTGGCTGCCCCGGTAGCGCCTTTTTACATGGATCAACTGTTTTTAGATTTAAACAAAGTTTCGGGTAAAAATCCGGTTGAGTCGGTGCATTTAGCCGATTATCCACAGGTAAAGAAATCAGCTATCAATGCGGAATTAGAAGAACGCATGCAACTGGCGCAAACGGTATCGTCGCTGGTGCATTCCCTTCGGAAAAAGGAAACCATAAAAGTGCGGCAGCCGCTTTCCCGGATCTTAATTCCGGTACTAAACGAAAAAACCAGGCAGCAAATAGAAGCAGTAGCCGATTTAATCTTGTCGGAAGTAAACGTAAAAACCATCGAATACATTGATGATACTTCCGGTATTTTGGTGAAGAAAATAAAGCCAAATTTTAAAAAATTAGGCCAGGTTTACGGGCCACGATTAAAAGAAGTAGCAGCCGCTATTCAAAAGATGAACCAGGACGAAATTAATCAACTGGAAAAAGAAAATGGATTTGCCATAGCTTTAGGTTCTGAATCCGTAACCATTACGCCGGAAGATGTGGAAATCTCTTCGGAGGATATTCCGGGTTGGTTAGTAGCTTCGGAAGGTAAATTAACGGTAGCTTTAGATATTACCTTAACCGAAACTCTGAAACAAGAAGGTATCGCCCGCGATTTAGTAAATCGCATTCAGAACTTAAGGAAAGATAGCGGCTTGGACGTACAGGATCGGATCCGGATTTCGTTACTGAATAATAATGCCGAAGTAAATGCCGCAGTTCAAGCATTTGAAAAGTATATCAGTGAAGAAACTCAGGCTTCCGGCGTGCAGTTAACCGAGATGATGGCGGATGGTACCGCATTAGAGATTGATGAATATACCCTAACCGCTAAGTTGGAAGTAATTTAAACAGGTAAATCTTGATAATTAAGAACCGGAGGAATTGAATTATGTGTTACTAGAATTGTTTAAGTTTAATACTTTAAATTTTAGCGGCCTTCATTCTTTATAGTTTATAGTAAATTTTTGTAAATGAAATATTTAAAATATTACCTGCTTAGTCTGCTGGTTATTATTATCGACCAGGTTGTGAAATTTGTAGTCCATTATAATATGGAAATGGGCTTACCTGGCGAAATTCACGTAATCGGTGACTGGGCTAAATTACATTATACCCTTAACCCTGGAATGGCCTTTGGGGTAGAACTGGGTTCGAGTTATGGCAAACTCATCTTAAGTTTGTTCCGGATGGTGGCTATGGTATTTATTGGCTACGGCCTGTATTACCTTTGGAAAAACCGGGCGCATCCGGGCTTTATCTGGTGCGTAGCTTTAATCTTAGGCGGTGCCATCGGCAATTTAATTGACAGTGTATTTTATGGTATCTGGTTCGACAATGCTCCTTATGGCTCGCCTACCCCGTGGTTTCATGGCCAGGTTGTAGATATGTTTTACCTGGATATTTGGGAAGGTATTATTCCGAACTGGGTTCCTGTAATTGGCGGTACGGCTATGTCGTTGTGGCCCATTTTTAACGTGGCTGATTCGGCTATTTTTATTGGCGTATTAATTATTTTATTTAATCAAAAACGCTTTTTCTCCAGCTTACCCGAAAAAAATCCGGTTCCCACGTCAACGGAAGAAAATACGGAAACTAGCCACCCAGAAACTACTAACGCCAAATTGGAAGCTTGAGTATAAAATAAATTTAAAAAACTAAAAAGCCATCCTGTAACGGGGTGGCTTTTTAGTTTCTAATTTGTAATACCAACCATTTTTTAAATTTAAGAAGCTTAACTACTTTTTGTTTAGTCCAAATTTTTAAAATTTAGCCATTGCCGTGTTTCACGTGCATGTGTTAGTAAACCACATCGCTGCCAAATAAGTAAAAAACTATAATAAAGTTTCCGGAAAAGATAATCATATGGTATCCTTAAAGTAAATATTTATCCGAACTTGCTTTAATGCTAACAACGCCATTATTACAAATAAACAGTCTACAAACAGAGTTTAACTCACAACACGGAACTGTAAAAGCGGTAGATCAAATTTCGTTTAATTTGTATCCTGCCGAAACAATAGCTATTGTGGGTGAATCCGGATCGGGCAAATCGATTACTTCTTTGTCAGTTTTACGGCTTATCAACAGCCCGCCCGGTAAAATTAGCGGCGGCGAAATCATCTATAATTCTCGCCAGTTTGGAACAGTAGATTTGTTAAAGCTGCCTGAGAAAGAAATGCAGCAAATCCGGGGCAATGAAATCTCAATGATTTTTCAGGAACCTATGACCTCGCTTAACCCGGTTTATACCTGCGGGTTTCAGGTGCGGGAAGTGCTGCAACTGCATAAAGGATTATCCCGTAAAGAAGCCAACGAGAAAACGTTAACGCTTTTTGAACAAGTTAAACTTCCTCGACCTGATAAAATTTTAAAAGCTTATCCTCACGAAATATCGGGCGGTCAAAAGCAACGGGTTATGATTGCCATGGCGATGGCCTGTAATCCGGCTATCCTTATTGCCGACGAACCAACTACCGCGCTGGATGTAACGGTGCAAGCGCGTATCCTGAAATTGTTAGAAGATTTACAGGTGCAACACCAAACTTCTGTTTTGTTTATTACGCATGATTTAGGAGTAGTGGCCGAAATTGCCGATCGCGTTTTGGTTATGTATAAAGGTAAAATTGTAGAGCAAGGACCGGTTTTACAATTATTCGAAAACCCGCAACATCCTTATACCAAAGGCTTACTAGCGTGCCGACCTGCTTTATCTTTCGGGAAAAAAGTTTTACCTACGGTGGCAGATTTCATGGAAGTATCCGCTGAAGGCATTATTCGGGAGAGATCAAATTCCTTAGTTGATAATAAATTTAAAAATCCTGCAAAGCCGGAGCCTTTCCTCATCACAAATCCGTTAAAGAGAAAAAATAATCCGCTATTAACTGTGGAAAACCTGCAAGTATTTTTCCCGGTTCGTAAATCTTTCTTCTGTCGTAATCAGGAGTTTATCAAAGCAGTAGATGGCGTAAGTTTTAGTGTTTTCCCTGGCGAAACGGTTGCTTTGGTAGGAGAGTCGGGTTGTGGGAAAACTACTTTAGGCCGGGCCATTTTAAAAATGGTAGCACCTACCAGCGGCAGCATTAACTTTAACAACGTTAATATTGCCAGCTTATCCGGTAAAGAGTTGCGCCGCGAACGAAAGAACTTACAAATGATATTTCAAGATCCGTATGCTTCCCTTAACCCGATGCAAACAATTGGGGAAGCCATAATGGAACCTATGCGCGTACATAATGTTTATAATACAGAGGCAGAAAGAAGAGAACGCGTATTAGAACTGCTTCAAACTGTGAACTTAAGCGCGGAGCATTACTCTCGTTATCCACATGAATTTTCGGGCGGTCAGCGGCAACGCATATCTATTGCCCGGGCCTTGGCTTTACAACCCCAGTGTATCATCTGTGACGAATCCGTCTCGGCATTAGATGTATCGGTGCAGGCGCAGGTGCTTAATTTGTTAAATAAATTAAAAGCAGATTTTGGAATTACGTACCTGTTTATAACGCACGATTTAGCGGTTGCCCGTTTTATGGCGGATCGCATTTTTGTGATGAGCCAAGGGAAGATAGTAGAAAGTGGAACTGCTGTTCAAATTTACGAGCAACCACAGCACGAATATACCCGCACTTTAATTCAGGCCATACCAACGGGGGAAATAAAAGCTATTGTGGCGGCCCAACAAAAACGTACCATCCGGAAAGCAACCTGATTCCAAAACAAGCAAGAGGAATAATGGTTGTATGTTCCGGAAGCAGCGTTAAAAAATAAAAAATTTAAAAAAATATCAAAAATCAGCTTCAATTTAAATAATACACTTATTACTTACTTACATCTCAGGCTTTATGCCCGTATAAGTACCTTAACAGCTGATTTATTTTAAAAAATACATGCGAAACAAAGAAAAAACCTCACCTCGTGGTAACAGCAATCGTGCTGATAAAGCAGGTAATACTGCTAAAACACGGGGTAAAGAACTAACAGTAACCAAATCTAGATTATATAAAATATTTTTAAGCAACCCGGAGCAGGCATTCGGCTACAAACAATTGTCGCGTCGGTTGGGGGTGAACGATAAAGCAGGCCGCGATTTAATAAACGAATATTTAAAGCAACTCCGGAAAGAAGATAAGCTAAAGATACTCGAAGGCAGTAATTACGTTTTAAACAATACGGCTTCTTACATCACTGGCATTGTGGATTTAGCAAATCCCAAATACGCTTACATTGTGTCGGACGAAACGGAAGAAGATGTACGGGTATTCAGTGAAAAGCTGCTATTTGCTATGGGCGGCGACCGCGTTAAAGTACGCGTATATTCCTCGGGGAGCGGCGACCGGCAAGAAGGCGAAGTAGTAGAAATACTCGAACGCTCCAAAGACGAGATAGTAGGAAGAGTAGAACTTTCCAAAAACTTTGCTTTTATAATCCCCGATTTCCGAAAACTATACTTTGATGTATTTGTGGGCGAAGATGATTTGTTGGACTCTAAAAACGGGGATAAAGTAGTAGTAAAAATAACCGAATGGCCAACCTCCAGTAACAAAAGCCCAATTGGCAAAATAGTGCGCAATTTTGGTCCGGCCGGTGAAAACGAAGCCGAAATTAACTCGATTATGGCCGAGTTTGGCTTGCCTTTCGAGTTTCCCGAAAATGTGGAAAAAGAAGCGGAAATTATTCCAGTGGCTATTCCGGAAGAAGAAATTGCCAAACGTCGCGATTTCCGGAATATCACTACTTTTACCATCGACCCGCTAGATGCGAAAGATTTTGACGATGCCTTATCTATCCGGCAATTAGAAAACGGGCATTGGGAAATTGGTGTGCATATTGCCGACGTAACGCATTATATTCAGGAAAAAACAGCCTTAGAGCGCGAAGCATATCACCGGGCCACTTCGGTTTACTTAGTAGACCGCACCATTCCCATGCTGCCCGAAAAGTTATCGAACGGCTTGTGTTCTTTAAGGCCGCACGAAGAAAAGTTAACCTTTTCGGCAGTGTTTGAGCTTGATGAAACCGGCAAACTATATGACCAGTGGATTGGCAAAACCATTATTTACTCCGACCGCCGTTTTACCTACGAAGAAGCGCAGCAACGCATTGAAACCGGCGAAGGCGACTTTGCTTCGGAGATACTAACCTTAAACAAAATTGCCCACGAGTTAAAAGATAAACGTTTTAAAAACGGCGCTATCAGTTTCGAAACCGTGGAAGTAAAGTTTAAGCTCGATGAACAAGGCAAGCCTTTATCGGTATATGTAAAAGAACGCAAAGATGCGCATAAGTTAATTGAAGAATTTATGTTGCTGGCTAACCGCAAGGTGGCGGAATTCGTGTTTAACATAAAAAAAACCAAAGTGCGGAATACGATGGTGTACCGTACCCACGATGCGCCGGACCCGGATAAGTTGACAAATTTTTCGATGTTTGCAAAAAGGTTCGGCTATAACTTAACGGTGGATAACATTGATAAAATTTCGGATGAGCTAAACAAACTGGCCGTACAAACCGAAGGCAAACCCGAACAAAACGTATTGCAGAATTTGGCAATCCGGACAATGGCTAAAGCGAAATATACGACCGAACCTTTAGGCCATTTTGGTTTAGGCTTCGCACATTATTCGCACTTTACTTCGCCTATTCGCCGGTACCCCGATATGATGGCGCACCGGTTGATATTTCATTATCTGAATAGCGGCAAATCCGAGAACAAAGAAGAGTACGAAGAAAAATGTAAATATTCTTCCGAAATGGAGAAACGAGCGGCTGATGCCGAACGGGCCTCCATCAAATACAAGCAAGTAGAGTTCATGCAGAATACCATTGGGCAGCAATTTAAAGGCATTGTTTCGGGAGTAACCGAATGGGGCTTGTACGTGGAAATTCAGGAAAATAAATGCGAAGGCATGGTACGCTTAAGCGAACTGGAAGATGATTTCTACGAACTGGATGCGCAGAATTACCGGATTATTGGCCGGCGTAATAAACGCATAATTTCTTTCGGCGACGAAGTAACCGTAGAAGTAAAAGGTGTAAATTTGAACGATCGTACCATTGACTTACTCCTGGTAACCGAGCAAACGGAAGCTAAGAAAGCTACCCGAAGTAAAAAGACGGATACCACTAAAACAGACGCTTCCAAAAAAGCAAAACCTGACGGCTATAATTTAAAAGATTATTATGGCTTTGATGATTAAAACAGAATTACTTTGAACCAGCCATTACAGCACGCTTTGCCGGTAACTATCGCCGATTTTGCTCAAAGAATAAATCAGAAGATATCCACGCTTTCTTTTGGGGATAACCCTTCTGAATTGTATGAGCCTATCCGGTATATTATGCGTCTGGGCGGTAAACGTATACGCCCAACGCTTACTTTAATAGCAGCGCATTTATTTGGAAATGAATTAGATCACGTATTGTTACCCGCCATTGGCACAGAAGTTTTCCACAATTTTTCGTTGCTGCACGATGATATTATGGATAAAGCTCCGCTCCGGCGGGGCCAACCTACCGTGCATGAAAAGTGGAACCAAAACATTGCTATTCTAAGCGGCGATGTAATGCTGGTGCGGGCTTATGAGTTTTTTTTACAAGTAGAAACGGGTAAGCTACGAAAAGTACTTACGCTATTTAGTCATACAGCGGCCCAGGTTTGTGAAGGTCAACAGCTGGATATGAATTATGAAAGCAGCCAGGAAGTAAGTATCTCGGATTACCTGCACATGATTACCCTGAAAACGGCAGTTCTGTTGGGCTTTAGCTTAGAATTAGGAGCCACCTTAAACAATGCCTCCGAAAACAATGCCTTGCTGTTGAAAAATTTTGGAATTAATATTGGCATTGCCTTTCAGCTGCGCGACGACTTATTGGATGTGTACGGCGACCGCGAAAAATTTGGTAAACAGGTAGGTGGCGATATTTTAGCGGATAAAAAAACCTTTCTGTTATTAACCGCTTTGGAACAAGCTAACCCGGAGCAAAAAGAAGTTTTTGCTAAATACCGGGAACAGGCGGTATACTCGCCGGAACAAAAGGTGCAGGAAGTAACCGCTATTTATGACCAATTGCAGATAAAAGCGCAAACGCAAACCAAAATAAATTATTACTTCGAGGAAGCTATGCAAAGTTTGCACGCAGTAGATGCTCCAGCCGAGCGCAAAGAAGTACTGCAAAGCTTAGCTTTTGAACTAATGGCCCGTGAAAGCTGAAAAATTTACCAAGTACCATTTACCATTTAGCCATTCAGCAATTCATAATAAAACAGTAAAAACATGAGCATCACCCTGATTCTAATTATCCTGACATCCGGAGTTTCCATTTATGCCTGGTCGCATCAGGATTTATTAGATAAGTGGGTTTTCCATCCGTTTAGTGTAAATAAAAAGAACCAGTGGTACCGCTTTGTTACTTCCGGCTTTTTGCACGCCGACTGGACACATTTATTCTTTAACATGCTGTCGTTGTATTTTTTTGGCGAAGTGGTGGAGCGGGTGTTTATGGCTAGCTTTGGTTATGAAATGGGTATAGCGCTTTACTTGCTTATCTATCTGGGCGGAATGATTATAGCCGATATTCCTACTTACATCAAGCACAAAAAAGATTTTGATTACCGGGCCTTAGGTGCTTCAGGCGCTGTATCGGCTATTATATTTTCCAGTATCTTGTTTAATCCGTTAAATCTAATTTGTTTGTTTGCTTTTATTTGTATGCCGGGTTTTATTTTTGGCTTTGTTTATCTGATTTATTCTTATTACCAAGGGCAGCGAATGGGAGGCGGTATCAACCACAGTGCGCATTTTTACGGGGCGGTATTTGGTTTTGTCGTAAGCTTTTTGCTCTTACCCGGTTCCGGAGTAAACTTTATTGAGCAAATTGGAGCATGGCGGTTACCGTTCTTTAACTAATAAACGAAAATTTTTAAATTTTTCTGATTCTGATTGCTTGATCTCGCGTATACAGAAGGAATAACCTGATTTGGTTATTCCTTCTGTATACTCTCATGAAGCGTTGCGCCAGTACATTGGCCGTTCAATTTTTAATACTGCTTTTTAGCAGCAGTACTTCATTGGCTTGGGCCCAACAACTGCTAAATAGCGCCATACCCGTTGTAACCGCTGGCTCCACCAATAACACCTTAACAGCTGATATTATTTCGCTTTCGAATGAGCGGCCTGTTTTACGGGAATTAATTATTCAGTCGGGTATTTTAGCCACTTTATCCAGCGATAAACCGTACACTTTTTTTGCTCCTACCGAAGCCGCTTTAAAAGAACTCCAATACGAAAGTGCCGAGAAGCTACAACCCATTATGCAACATCATATAGTGCTGGGCCGGTATGCATTGATAGATTTAAAAGATGGGGCTGTTTTACCTACTTTAGCCGGCGATAGTATTACTGTTTTCCGGAAATTCAACGCCGTTTCCATTAACAGCATACCTATTAGCGGTAGCCACGAAACCACCAAAAATATAGTAGTACATACCATAGACGATGTTCTAAAACCTAAAAAGCTAGATTAAAAGATTATGCTTATATTTTTCAGGTAAGTTTTTTACTCAAATTTTAAAAATTTAAAATTCCTACAAACAAAAGCCGCCGTTACCTTAGTAACGGCGGCTTTTGTTTGTAGCGAAAACAGCAGGTTACTTTACCGTAGAATTTATTATTGTAACTGCCGAAGCTCCAAAATAACCGATGGCGCCATTGCTGATATTACTCGGAGCGTTAGATGGTGGCGCATCAAACGGGCCACCGGTATAATACTGCATGGTACCCAGTACCCGTAAAAAGTCGTAACCGGCCCGGTCCAGCGAAAGCATTTCTACCCGTAGTTTGTCGCCTTTTTTTAGGGAAATATCAATTTCCGGGTCGCCGTAATTGCCGTCGTATACTTCGTCGTTAATGGCTACTATGTCGTCTTCGGGCTCTTCGTTTACCCAAATGTTAAACCGGTAATAATCGCCTTTGCCTTTTGGCTCCTGAAAGTAAATAGTCGCGTAATATCCTTCATCTGTTTCGGCGTTTTTTTCTTTAAATTTATAGGTAACCGAATCCAGGATGCTCACCGGTTTTAAATACGATTGGCTAGTGTATTCCTGGCCGTTTACTTTTACTTTAAAAAAGTACGTATTACCAATGGTGCCCACCAGCTCCGAAGTTTGGTAAATACCTTCGCCTTTGGCTTGTAATACTTCCGAATGGCCTTTATCATCCGAATTGGTTACTTCGGCATCGGCAATGCCGGGAGTACGACCATTTTGCAAATAACCCAAAGTACGCGATACGCGCACGGTATAGGGTCCGGGCTGGTCAGTAACAAGTCCCTCAATAACAATTTTTTCGGTACCTTGTTCGAGTTCATAATCAATTACTTGTTCGCAACCTGCTAGAGGGAGCGCTATTAAGCTGAAGAATAAAAGTATATTTTTCATGATGAAATGCTTTTGGAAAGATTAAAAACTAAAATTGTAGGTAACGGCCGGAATAATACCGAACATATAAGTTTTCACGGCTTCGGTACGGCCCTGATTATCTTCGTTTTCGCGGAACGAGATAGAGAAAGCATTTTTGCGCGAATAAGCATTATACAACGAGAACGTCCAGGAACTGTAATACCGTTTATAGGTGGTTTGCGGCTTTTCCAGAGTAGCGGATAAGTCGAGGCGGTGATAAGCCGGCAAGCGATAGCCGTTCCGGGCCGAATATACCGGGAAGGTTTGACCGTTGTACTCAAATTTACCTACCGGCATCGTAATAGCGCCGCCCGTGTAATATACCCAGTTCGCCCCCACGTTCCATTTCGGGCTTAATTGATAAGTACTTACAATATTTACCGAATGGCGTTTATCGTAACGTACCGGGTACGCATGGCCATTGTTGATGCCCGGTACCGTACGGTCGGTTTTGGCTAAGGTATAACTTACCCAACCAGTTAAAGCGCCTTTCTGCTTCCGCACAAAAAATTCCGCTCCGTACGATTTGCCTTCGCCGCGTAACAACACCGTATCGATGCGATTATTTAAAAAAATCTCGGCGTTGTCTTTGTAATCAATCTGGTTGTACATTTTTTTATAATATACTTCCACCGACGTTTCGAACATATTATCTTGCAGGTTCCGGAAGTAGCCGGCAGCTACCTGGTCGGCGTATTGCGGTTTGGTGTACTGGTTGCTCGGTACCCACACGTCGAAAGGCAGCGACGAAGTAGAATTGGAAATTAAATGCAGGTACTGGCGCGTGCGGTTGTAAGAAGCTTTAATAGAACTAACGTCATCTAGCTCGTATTTGGCCGAGAAACGGGGCTCTAAGCCGCCGTAAGATTTAATCTTATCCAGAGAACCATACACGGTACTATCTATCTTGGTGCGGCCATCAGAGCCATATTCGTAAACAGTGCCCGAACCTACGTTGGCAAAACCCGATAAACGCAAGCCATATTCTACGGACAAGCGCGGCGAAAGCGTTTGCTGATTGCTCAGGTACAGGGCACCATCCAGAGCACTTGTGGAATTTAGCTTAATTTCGTTAAAATACGAATCCGGACCCGGTACCACTTTGCCCGGTAAAAACTGATGGTAGGTGCCGGTAAAACCAAACTTAACCTGGTTGCGCGGGTTAATGTAAAACGTGTAATCATTTTTCAGGCTGTAATCTTTAATGTGTGAGGTCCAGGTAAATTCCGATGATTTATCCGTGGAGCCCAAGGAATAATCAAAATCGCTGAAAATTAACGTGGTATTGGAAAATAGCCGGTCGTTGAATAAATGGTTCCAGCGTAGAGTACCCGTAGCGTTGCCCCAGTTAAAAGAAGCCGATAAATTTTTAGCCACATCGCGCCCAAAGTAGCCCGATACAAACAAACGGTTGTTGTTGTTGAGTTTATAATTAGCTTTTAAGTTGAGATCGTAGAAGTAAAGTTTGTTGTTTTTGAGAGCCTCGTCGGAGCTTAATTTAAAAAATAAATCGGCGTAGGTGCGCCGGCCCGATACCATAAACGATCCTTTATCTTTTACAATAGGTGCTTCTACGGTTAACCGGCTCGACAGCGTACCAATACCACCCGAAACACCCAACTTTTTGGAGTTACCTTCTTTCATCCGGATGTCGAGTAAAGAAGATAAACGCCCCCCATATTCGGCCGGAATACCGCCTTTGTATAGCTGCACATCTTTAATGGCATCGGCGTTAAACACCGAGAAAAAGCCCAATAAATGCGAGGCATTATACACTGGGGCTTCGTCCAGTTGAATCAGGTTCTGATCTACGCCGCCGCCGCGCACGTAAAAGCCCGAGGTACCTTCGCCGGCCGTTTGTACGCCGGGCATCATCTGGATGCCTTTAATCACGTCCACTTCACCCATTAAGGCCGGCATTTTTTTGAGCTCCGCTACCTGCATTTTCAGGGTGCTCATTTCCATGGTTTTCACGTTTTCGTCTTCTTTACGGGCCGTAATTTCCACTTCGCGGAGGGTAGTCTGGTTTTCGGATAGTTCTACATCCAGCTTTTTGTTGGCCGAAAGTGTTACCGATTGGCCGAAAGGCGCAAAGCCAATGTACGAGAACTGAATGGTGTAAATGCCTTTGGGTAAGGTGAGGGAGTAAAAACCGTATTCGTTGGTGGTAGCGCCCACGCCGGTTAATTCCTTTACGCCAATGCTGGCGCCAATTAAACCTTCGCCGGAAGCTTTGTTTTTAAGATAACCGCTCAAGGTTACTTTTTCCTGCGCTCTGGCAGAAAATAAGGGGCAGAGACTCATCACGAAGGCCGTGAGCAGCACCCGGTACAAAAGGATTTTCATAGTTGTTTAAATTTGGATTGGTTTGATGGTCAAAGGTTTACTAAAATGCTACAGGTGTCGTGGGGTCATTTGTTTGTTTGTTTTGAGTGGGGCGAAAAAGTAGATCGGGGAAAGCGGGTGCAAAAGTAGAGGCTTTTATTTTTATTCCAAATTAAATTTTTATTATGGTACCTGTGGAACACCGTACCGGATAAAACAGCCGAACAAAGTAGTTGCGGAAGGTTTAAAAATTAAAAAAGCAGCCCTGATGGCAACAAAGGCCAGGCTGCTTATTACACAACAACTACTGTTATGTAACCGGAATAAGGTTTTACGCTATAAAACTAAATTATAGCAATACTAAAGAAAAAAGTAACTGCTCCCAGGCAGAAGTTGAATTAGAGCTTAGTAAGCTTTACATCGTTCCAGCGGCCCATTACCTTATCGTTGGGACCTACTAAAATATCAATGCGGTTCCGGAGCCGTTTTTTCATAGTATCGCGGACCACGTATATGCCATCCAGGCGGTCCGAAATGCCGCTTACTTTTACTTTATCGCCAAATTCAATGTGGCCGCCCCAACGGGTAAGCAAATTGCGCGATACTGCAATCCATTTATGTTTTTTGGGGTGAATTTCGTTGATACGCGAACCATCGGCGGTAATTAAGGGAGAAGAATCAGTTTGCGCTTCTTCGGGGAAATAAACAGAAGCCGTAACATGGGTGATGTGTAATTCTTCAACAGGCGCCGTTTTCTTTTTTTGGAGGGTTTTTTTGGCAGTAGTAATCCGGGTTGATTTAAAGGAGTTGGCTCTATCAAGAAGGCTCTCAAAATGGTAAGTGGTAGAATAAGTTGGCTTTTCTTCCTTTGAGTAGGACACGAGGTGCGGGAACGTAACTAAAGAAATAAATAAGAAGAAAATACCATCGATTTTGTATCTTAACATGTTTAAAAAGTTAGTTGGACACTAATTTCATTGGTAATCAATCTTAAACGCGCAAGTTTAAGATTTAGTTTATTCCATTTTTTTCTTGAACTTTTCTTTTTTAACTATATCAAGGTTCTAAATAAATGAATAAACTTATTTGTAAAATACTGTTTTTTGCCGCAAAATAGGTAAAAAGATGGTTGCGAAAGAATTTGAAAGCCAAGTGCTACGCTTAAGAAGCAGTTTTGCATCCTAACTTTTTTAGTACTATTTAAAGCAAAAATTTTTAAATTATTTTTGTGGGAGAAAGAAAAGGAGCAGTAAAGTTTATTATAGTAGCGCCTAAACCAGACTGCTCCTGCTTAATTAAAAATTATTCTCCGTGTTAGCATCACCATCATTGGTGTCGCGGTCTTCCAGGTCTCTTTCGTCTTCCTGTTGCTGCTCCTGGTCCCAATTTTCGTCGGATTTACTTGCGCCGGTTCCTGTTAGATTTCGCTTTACTTTATCATCGTCGGAGCCGGTTAATTGGCTGTTGGTAGTTTGGGTTTGTTCGTCTTTTATTTTGTTATCCTGCGGTTCTTTCTTTTCCATGATTATATAAGTTATGTTTACAGATGTACCAATGGGCTTCGGTAAAGCCGAACTATAGGTACTCATATTGAGCAGTTAAAGTTATTAACTTGTCCGGCTGAGCACTTTACTGCCCATAAAAGGCAAAAATTTAAAAAAACCAGTTGCTGCTGGCTTTTGAACTTGTCAATAGATCCTAAATAAAAGAACCTGCTTTAGGCAGGTTCTTTTAAGCAGTCAAAAAGCATTTACTACATGGCTTTTTGGTTGATATAACCTTTCGCCAGTTTATTTAATAAGGTATCCGCGGTTTGTTCTTCTTTTAACGTTTCGCTTAATAACTGTTGGGCTTCGGCATGGCCTAAACGCTCGGCATAATGAACAGCGGTACCATAACCCGAAATTTCGTAATGCTCGATGCGCTGGGCGCTGGCAATCAGGCCGGCATCTTTTACTTCCGGATCAGCATCTTCGGCAATTAATTCCTGACCTTCTTTAATCAAACCTTCCATGGCTTCACACTTCATGCGGCCCGGCGAAATGCCTAACAACTCGCATACTTTCTCGATGCGTTCTTTCTGGGCTTTGGTTTGTTCCAGGTGTTGTTCAAACTGTTGCTTTAATTTCGGGTCAGTAGCCGATTCGGCCATTTTAGGTAACGCCTGAATTAATTGTTTCTCGGCGCTGTACAAGTCTTTAATCTCGTGTTGAAAGAGATCATCTAAATTTTTTAATTTGCTCATAGTTTTATGGTTTAGTGTTGTCCAATCATTTTGGTATGTTTCAGCTATACGGCTTACTTTCGCAAAGTGTTAATGGATATTTTGGCGCTTTTTTGTGACATAAACGAGTTGCTGAACGGTTAGCAAAGCTGAAGTATAGTCATTATCAAAGCTTTACCTAGATGAAGTAAGCACCCGAAAATTTTAAATTAAATTATGCTCACCTTTAGGAAACAGAGCAATGGTAAAAGCAGGAAAGTATTTGCTCCCAATAATCTGTAATTTACGGCCGTACATACTTTTCTTGCCAGCTATTTTTTAAAATGCTACTGTTATTTATCGGGTTATACTTATTAATCAATGTATTTATCGGCGTATGGGCGGCACGCCGGGTACAAAACACCAGCGATTTTTTACTGGCCGGACGGCAATTGCCTTTTTACATTTCTACGGCTGTAGTGTTTGCAACCTGGTTTGGTTCCGAAACCGTTTTAGGCGCCTCTTCGGAGTTTGCCGAAAATGGTCTACTGGGCGTAATTGAAGATCCGTTTGGCGCCGCGCTGTGTCTGGTTCTGGTAGGATTGTTCTTTGCTAAAAAGCTTTACCGGCTTAACCTGCTTACTTTCGGTGATTTTTACCGGTTGTATTTTAACCGCACCACCGAACTGGTAGCTTCGTTTTTTCTGGTGATCTCGTATTTTGGCTGGGTGGCGGCGCAAATGGTAGCGCTGGGCATTATTTTAAATTTAATTTCCGGGCTGTCTATCACGTTGGGTATTATTCTGGGCTCCGTAGCCGTTATTATTTATACGTACATGGGGGGTATGTGGTCGGTATCGATTACCGACTTTCTGCAAACCATTATGATTATTGGCGGCTTAATTTTCGTTACCATTAATATTGTGGACAAAGTGCCGGTGCAGGACGTACTCCGCACGGTGCCGCCGCATTTTTTCGACTTTATACCGCCGCAAAATTCTTTTACTACCTGGCTCAATTACCTGGCCCTCTGGCTTACCATTGGCTTAGGTTCTATTCCGCAGCAAGACGTATTTCAGCGGGTTATGTCGGCTAAGTCGGAGCAAACGGCGGTGTACTCTTCTTTAGCGGCGGCTGGTCTTTACTTAACCATTGCTTTGCTGCCGCTCATTCTGGTTTTATATGCCAAGGTCCTGCAGCCAACATTGCTTCAAGGCGATACCCAATTATTGTTGCCCGGCCTGATTCTGCATTCTACCTCGTTGTGGGTTAAAATTTTGTTTTTCGGCGCTTTAATTTCGGCTATTATCAGTACGGCAAGCGGGGCTATTCTGGCGCCCGCGGCTATCCTCAGCGAGAATATTTTTAAGCCTTATTTTACTAAAATCACCGATAAACAACTTTTGCTTTTGTCGCGGGTTTGCGTGTTGCTGGTGTCGGGCGTGGGGTTAATCATGGCTTTGTTAAAAAGTAACATTTACGAATTGGTAAGTTCGTCGTCGGCTTTAAGTTTGGTGTCGTTGTTTGTGCCGTTGGTAGCGGGTTTATATACCAAACGCGTATCATCATTAGCCGCCATTATTTCGATGGTAGCCGGCATGGTGGTTTGGTTAGGGGCTTTGTGGCTCGATACTACCATTAATCCGCTGTTGTATGGTTTGCTGGCGAGTATAGTGGGGTGGGTGTTGGGTATATTCTGGCCGGTTTCAACGGCTCACCCAGCACCGATAAAATTTTCTTCGGAGTAATTTTAGCGATCTGATCGGTAAAATCAGTAGTTCTATGAAGGAATTGTTATAATACGCAGCGGAAAATAGGTTAAAACTACAACTTGGCAACTTTTCAACCTTTTAACTTTCCAACCTTCTAACTTAAAACTTACTTGCTCCATAACCCGAAAGAAGTGTAACTTGCTTCTTTTAACATTCAGCCAAAAGAACAAAAACATTAGATTATAAATTACTATGGGAAGAGCATTTGAATTTAGAAAAGCCCGTAAGTTTAAACGTTGGGATAAAATGTCGAAAGCGTTCTCGCGCTTAGGCAAAGAGATCGTAATGGCCGTAAAAGAAAATGGCCCCAACCCGGATGCAAACGCGCGTTTGCGTACCGCTATTCAAAACGCGAAAGGCGTAAACATGCCCAAAGACCGGGTAGAGGCGGCCATTAAGCGAGCCTCGAGCAAAGAAGAAAAAGATTACGAAGAAGTAGTATACGAAGGCTACGGCCCCCATGGCATTGCCATTCTGATAGAAACGGCTACCGATAATATCAACCGTACGGTAGCCAACATCCGGGTATATTTATCCCGCGCGGGCGGCACCTTAGGCAAAACCGGTTCCCTGGATTTTATATTTACCCGCAAAGGCATTTTCCGGTTACCCGCCGAAGGTTTAGATACAGAAGAACTGGAACTGGATTTAATTGATTATGGCGCCGAAGATATTTACGAGCACGAAGGCGAAATAATTGTGGAAACTGCTTTTACCGATTTCGGGGCCATGCAAAAAGCCCTGGAAGAAAAAGGTTTACCGGTTACCAGCGCTGAATTACAACGCATCCCCAACACCCGCACCGAGCTAAACGACGAGCAAGCCGAAGAAATTGAAGCTTTAATTGAGAAGATTGAGGAAGACGATGACGTGCAAGCTGTTTACCACAACATGGCCTGATGTATAACATATAAGAGCTTACGTAATTAAAAGTAGGCACTGCTATATTAAATACTTATGCCATATGAAGTTAAGCTCTTCATTGGCTGTAGAAGTATTAAGACGATTACCTCTAACAACAGGTTTGAATAAAAAATGGGTATTGAAAATGAAATATCAATAATTGACCGTAGGACAATAGAACTTCATAATTGGTTTACAGACAATACTCATTTAATGGACGCTGTTGTTCAGAACAAGTGTGAATATGAGTTCTTAGGAATAATTCGAGAAATTGCATCGGTATTTAAGATAGTTATTATTATTGAAACAGAACCTTTAGCTGATGGCGGACTTAGAAGATGGTTTAAAGTTGCAGCTAAAGATGAAAACAAAAAAGCGACAATTACGGTCGCATTAATCGTAGCTTTTTTGACAAGTATAATTGTTACGCCAATAACAACGTCTATCAGCAAGGCGACAGAAAAGCTAATAGAAAAATTTTTTGAAGATCCTGAGATAAATAAACTCGAAAAAGAAAAACTGAAGCTTGAAATTGAAAAGTTAAGACAGGAAATAAGTAAGAATAGTCAACAATTAGAAGAAAATAGTGTAATTAAGAAAAAGAAATCAAACTTTTATGAAGTACTTGAAAAGTATCCTAAAGTTGAAAAAGTTTCATTTTTAGTTTCTGATAGTAACAAAAAGGAACGATATAATGAACAAGTCGTCTATCGAAGAAGCTTCAAAGAATTTATTTTAGTTAGTGATGAACTAGAGCCAACCGAAATCGATAACGCTGTCATTGAAATCATCTCACCTGTACTAAAAAAAGGGAATTATAAATGGATGGGGATTTATAATGGTGAGCCAATTCCATTTTCAATGAAATCTAAAGAATTTAAAACACTAGTTCAGGTAGGTGAAATCAAATTTAAAAATGGAACTGCAATAAATTGCCATTTAGTAGTACACAAAAAAATAGACAATGAAGGAGTAGAAAGAATAACAAGCTTTGAGGTTACTAGAGTTAATAACTACTTTGAAAATGATAAACCGATAGAAACACCAGAGGGTCGGCGACATAGACAGAAGAAAGAAGGAGAAAAACAGCAGCTAAATTTATTTACTAAGGACAACGATAAAGAGAAATAATACAAAAAGTTAACAAGAGTTAAGAAAATAGTTTAGACTAGAAGAGAAATTTGAATTAAAGATCAAATGAGAATCATCCAAATAAAAGTAAGTGAAACCGACTTTCAAAAGTACGATCTAGGAAACGGGCAAGAAATCAAGTTTTCGGACTTGATTGAAAAAGTAAACCTGGAATATGCCAGGAAAGCCTTAATAGAATGTAATGAGATCGCGCAGGAAGCCGGATTGTCTGAAATGACTTTAGATGAGATTAATGCAGAAATAAAAGCAGTACGCGATGCAAAAAATCATCCTTGACACAAATGTGATTGTATCAGCACTAATTTCTAACTCTGTACCAACCAAAATTTTGTATAATTTAGTTTTTAAACAATTAGTGAACCCCTGCCTTTTAACCGAAATTTTTACAGAGTATATTGAGGTACTTGGAAGGGAAAAATTTAGTAGAATTTATGCGTTCAAAATTAAAGCAGAAGTAGTATTAGCTAAATTAAAAGATTTGTCATCATTCTATCAAACTAACCGGAAAGTAGAAGTTTTAACGGATACAAGTGATAATAAATTTTTAGAGTTAGCAGCGGTAAGTTCAGCTGATTATTTAATAACAGGAAATACGCTTGATTTTACAATAACTGAATTCGAATATACTAAAATTGTTACACCCAGAGAATATTGGGACAATTATAAACCTTAAATAGGATCAACCTTTACAAAAACCTATGTAGCCTTCATATCGTGTATTTAAGTAATAATTTTTTAATAAAGCACCCATAACTTACTATACGTAAAAAGCCCTTGCCAAAGGTTACCGGCAAGGGCTTACAAACAAAGAAACAAGAAAACAGGAAAGTAAAAAATTTAAAAAATCTTAATGCTAACTCACGTAACCCACTTTTTGTCCACGACGGTTTACAATCATCCCCTCCTGGGTTAAATACAGCGACTGAAAATAATCGCTTTCAAAAACAAAAGGTACTTCGGAGTTATTCGTACGGGAAAGTTTACCAACTACTTCTATGCCCTCATCAGTAACACGTACGAGATTATAACGTGTAGTCACGTAAAACTGTTCCCGGGGCGCCGCCTCAAACGTAACTTTTCCCAAAATAGAACGGCTATCCAGGCCGGCCGCCGTGGCTTGTTTGCGTACTACCGGCCGGGTAGCTACTGGTTGCTCCGGATCTTCGGCTTGCGCAATTACCGGCGGAGTTGCTTTGGTATTGGGTTTGGCGCTGGCTACAATCTGACCATTGGCGTTTTGCCAACCGGTACTAATGGCCGTTAACCGCGACGAGCGGCCCGGGTGGGTAGCCGAATAACTTTCGTCGGTTAAGGCCGCAATGGCGGCTTGCGCTTGCGGTAAAGTAGCGCCCATTTTCCGAAGCACAAACCCCGAAAACTCGTCGGCTTCCAGTTCATCAGTCGGGTTGCTACCACCCCGGATTAAAGTATGACCGTTTAAATGATGACCTATTTCGTGCGCCAGAATACTAACAGCCGCCCAGTCGGTTTTAACCGCATTGTTAACCGAAGCCACAAACTGCGCGTTGTACAGAATATAGCGTTTACCGTTGTAAATAACCGCCGCTGCATTGGGTACTTCCGTTGATTCGCGTACTTCAAACCGCGGCTTTAAGCCTACTACGTCAATAATTTCTTTAATAATATCGCGCGCTCCTGCGGGGTTTACCGCCGGAGCCGCGTTGGAAAGAACATGTGGGTGGGCCGCTGTCGCCGTATCGGGAAGCGGCAATAATGGCACGGTAAGCGCCAGTACGTATGCTATTTTCTGCCAGAATTTTTTCATGTTTTATAGGAACCAGTAACCGTTATTTTTCTTCTAAAAATGTCCTTAATCAATGAATAGAAGCGGGTAAAATCTGCTTTTTTTCTAATCGGGCATGTACCTGTTAGATGCAATATTTCTGCCAACCTGTTTTATCCTGACAGAATGCTAGTACCGGTTATTTTGCTGGTAAATAGCTATTTACTTACCTTAACTAAAGCCTAGACTTTCCGGGGCTAAATTACGTATATACCAAAATACTCCAATGGCAGTTTATATACTGATGAACGCACCAACTATGAAATTATTGAATAAATCAGCGCCTTTCCTGTTACTTTTTTTTACGCTCGGAACCGCCCTGTCCGCGTGTGAATCCCGGCGAACCATCGAGGCAGAAGAAGCCTCTACGGCCAGCGCCGGAGTCGACCAGCAAGATTCCCGGGATACCATTCTGGTAGTCCGGGGAAATACCAATGCCGTGAAAGAATTAAAAAAATTTAAAGATTGGGTAAACCAGAAAGCCAACAAAGTAGATTCGGCTACCAACGAAAATCTACCCGAGATACAAGCTGAGTTTAAGCGCAAAACCGCTCATTTAGAGAAAGGCCTGGATAGTTTATCGAAAGATGCAAAAGCCGAGTACCTGGCAACAAAAGCCAAATACAAAGCGTGGGAAGCACAAAATAAAGAACGTACCAGCAAGCCTTTGCAGGCCGGTGAAATTAAAAAACGCCAGAAACAGTTACTGGGCGAATATCAGAATTTAAATAGTATAAATGCTACTAATGTATGCGAAGCTTATCTGGTTTTTATGGGCATGGTCCGGGCTAAAAAACACAACTGGGACCAGAACGACTGGGATTACACCGACTACGTTTACCGGCAACTGAACAACCGGAAACAAGAAATTACCACTTCTATTTCTACCAACGACGAATTAAAAATTAAAAGTTTACAAGCCGAGTACTTGGCCCTAGAAGCCGGCAAGGATGCCAAAGATTTAATAAAAGCCGTAAAAAGTAAATAAGATATTACAGGTTCCTACTGTAAAGCTGCTCCATTTTACCGGAGCAGCTTTTTTTATTTATTATTAAACCGTTTCTGGTTACTGAGGTACCATTTTGTTGCGAAAAAATTTTATGCTATGCTTTTTAAATTGTAAGAAGCCCGGATAGTTTTGCAGCAGAATTTTTAAAAATAAAGCCAGTAGAGAAACCACCGCTTCATAAAAACTAGCTTTACTTTAAGATTTATTTTGTAATAAAGAAGTTTACTTCTGGAAATAAACCGACTTTTATGGCTTAAATCCGTATGATCACGACTTTAAGAAATCGGCTAAGTATAGCCACCAATACGTAAAATGAAGAAAGAATTAGCAGTATTATTTGATATGGACGGTGTGATCTGCGATACGAACCCGTACCACTTACAAGCCTGGGAAAAATTTGCGGAAAAGCACCAGCTTCATTTAGAAGGCAAAGATTTAAGCTATTACATTTATGGCCGCACCAACCGCGACGCCCTGCAATTATTTATGCAGGACAAAGCCTTCGCCAACGGCAACAACTTTACCAGCGATCAGCTAACCGATTTAAGCGAAGAAAAAGAAGCCTTATTCCGGGATATTTACCGCGACCACGTAGAATTAACCGGCGGCTTGCAAGCTTTTTTAGAAGAACTTAAAAATGCTGGTGTTCCCATTGCCTTAGCTTCTAATGCGCCCATCAGTAACATCAATTTTATTCTGGATGCCACCAATACCCGTTCTTATTTTGATGCCGTGGTAGATGCTACCCAGGTAACTAAAGGCAAACCCGATCCGCAGATTTATTTACGGGCCGCCGAGTTACTGCACGTAGAACCGGCTAATTGCATTGTAATGGAAGACTCCACAGTAGGCGTAGAAGCCGGTCAGAAGGCCGAAATGAAAGTAGTGGGCATTACCACCACCCACACCGCCGAAGAATTAAGCCACACCGATTTAGTTATCGATGATTTTACGGAGTTAAGCATTAACGAATTAAAAAACTTATTGCTCAGCGGCCACTAAGCCGCTTTGTTGATTTTATTTTTATGGCACCATCCGAAACAACAGATAAGTGGCTGGCCTTTGCGAAACGCGTGCAGGCCATTGCGCAAGCCGGTTTAACCTACGCCGTAAACGGTTACGACACCGAGCGGTACGAAGAATTAAGCGCCATCAGCGTGCAGATCATGCAGGAGCTATCCGGCGAAAACCCAGAAAAAATTAAAAACTTATTTACCAACGAAACCGGTTACCAAACCCCGAAGGTAGATGTGCGCGCCGTCGTATTTGAGGCCAACAAGATTTTGCTGGTGCACGAAAAAATTGATAATTGCTGGTCGCTGCCCGGCGGCTGGGCCGACGTGGGTTATTCGGCGGCTGAAGTAGCGGTGAAAGAAACCCAGGAAGAAGCCGGCTTAGAGGTAAAGCCCGTTCGGCTGCTGGCGGTACTCGATAAAAAACACCATCCGCATCCCCCGTCGCCGTACCATACTTACAAGATTTTTATACTGTGCGAGGTTACTGGTGGTTCGCTGCAGCAAGGCATGGAAACGCAAGGTGTCGGCTTTTTCGACCGGACGAACTTGCCGGAACTATCGCTGGAGCGCAACACGCCGTCGCAGGTTCAAATGCTTTTTGAGTATCTGGATGATCCGGGGAAAGAAGCGTATTTTGATTGATTTTTTAAATTTTTTATTGACCTAGCGATGGCTGTTGTTTTGGTTTCTGAGTGAAACAGTTTCATTGCTCAGGTATCAACCCTTCCGCCCTAAAGGGCACCTTCCCTAAAAACAGGGAAGGAGAGGCTGCTTTTTACATTTACCAACTACCATTTACTAATGATTTTAAAATGAGAATGACAAAACAGTTTAGAGTTGATTCCTGCAATGGGCTAAAGCTGTTTGTTGCATAGCCGTCAAAATTTAAAAAATGCGGTCATTCAGGAGGAACCTATTTGGCTACGTAGCAGAATAGTTTTCTTCTGAAGACCAGGAATAAGAAAAGCTTATTAAAATTAATAAATCGTAAGTACGAACTACTTCATTCAAAGCTTCATTACTTCTAGTTATGTCAAAATAAAGTGTCGCTACTCTAAACTGGCATTATTCTGACTTAGAAGTGCCTTTTAGATTCTGAGAACTTTGGGTTCCGGTTCTGCACAGTAGTATTCCGCAACGGAGCGAGGAAAGGAATGAAAAAGTAGTAGCAGCCTCTCCTCCCCTGTTTTTAGGGGAGGTACCCTTTAGGGTAAAGGGGTTTATGCGCCAGCCGGCACCGGCAACCTCAGCCTGATCAAACTAGAAAGCACCTGTGCCCGGAGACTTGAAAAGCTTAACAGAAAAAGCTCTTATAAACCCAGGTAAAAGCTTAACCAATCAAACTTTCACCCGTTATAAACCTGCTAACTTTAAAGCTATTAGCTACAGCCCATGAAAAAAGCGCTGATTTTACTGGCAATTTTTACGGGTATTGGGTTGATAAGCGCTTATGTAGTTTTTAATCCTGTTTTTAGTAAGAAGATGAAGACTGTTCCCACAATTGCCGTATCCCGTGACCGGCTTTACAACGATGTCCAATATCTGACCCGGATAGAACCGGCCCGGCAAGCCTTTAATCAGGCAGGTATAGAGCTGGCGGCCACTTACATTTATCAGGAATTTAAAAAATAAGCGACCGGGTAAGTTACCAGGAGTTTCTAGTGAGTGGGCAAACGTATAAAAACGTTATTTGTACCCTGGGTCCTTCCACCGGCGAACGCATTATTCTGGGAGCGCATTACGACGTGTGCGGGAACCAACCCGGCGCCGACGATAATGCCAGCGGGGTGGCCGGCTTACTGGAACTGGCCCGGCTTTTACACACCGAAGAAGCTAATTTAAAATACCGCATCGATTTAGCATCTTTTTGCCTGGAGGAGCCACCTTTTTTTAAAACCGAATCGATGGGCAGTGCCGTACACGCTAAATTTTTAAAAAAACAAGGCGTAACGGTAAAAGCAATGATCTGTCTCGAAATGATTGGTTACTACTCCGAGGAAAAAGGTTCGCAGCGGTACCCGGTACCCGGCATGGATGCCATTTATCCTGATAAAGCTAATTTTATTTCGGTAGTCGGCGATTTAAACCAAAATCAGTTGGTAGCGCACGTAAAAAAGTTCATGCTGGCTGGCAGCACCATTGATGTGCAGTCGTTAAACGCGCCTTCTTCTATTCCAGGGGTTGATTTTTCGGACCATTTAAATTATTGGGCTAACGGTTACCCCGCCGTGATGATTACCAATACGTCGTTTTACCGCAACCCGAACTACCACCAGGTTTCCGATACCATTGATACTTTAGACTTTGCGAAAATGGGCGAAGTTGTAAAAGGGGTTTACTGGGCCGTGCTGCAGTTATAGTTAAAGTTTTCGCCGGAGTTGGAATAAGTCTTGCGTGGATAAAACATTCTGCAATCCTTTTTCCGTTAATCCTTTAAGTAATTTCTTGTCGCCGGTCCACAATAATCCATTTATCTCTAGGGCTAAGGCCACAAATGGTGTATCATCTTCATCTATACTGGCAGTAAACTCTAATGCTTTTTTCCACGAACTAGTAGATATTACTTCTTCAGAAATAAGCTCAATGGAGGTGAATATCCGGTAAGAAGATTGAGAGAATTGACTTTCCGTTAATTTTGAAGCTTTCATCAATTTATTCAGAGTATCGTAGGATTTCCTCTGTCATTAACTCAGGCGAATAGAATTGAAATTCGTTTTGGGAATTTAAGAGTAATTCACCAATAAGACCATTAGCATTTAGTAAAGCACTAAATACAATATTGGTATCAACGACAATATTCATTTAAGGAACCGATGTTTATTTTCGGTCCACCATCTTTTTTTAGATTCATCAGCGAGATTATTAGCTACTTCTTCGGTTGCTTCACTGCTGGCAGTTGCTTCTTTATATTGTAAATAATTAATAATACGTTGTAAGCCAATAGGGTCAATATTAGAAGGCAACCGGAGTATTATTTCGTTATCAGTCCGTTCTATTATCATGATATGAATTTACGAATTTAAATTTCACATTGTTCTTCCCGAATCTAAGATCAGCTTATTTTTATAGTTTATTTATGACTTGTGAAACTTCCGTATAATTATTCTATCGGATTGGCTTAGGCATTACTGGTAAACTTTCGTGACCTTCGCTATCTACGGCTTGTACCGCGAAGAAGTAATTGTCTTTGGAGTAGGGGAGCAGGGCTTTCGTGTCGTTTACGTAAATTTTCTTTTGCCACATGGGCATAGCGGTTTCCCGCATGAGTATGTAGTAACCATTGGGTTTTTTACCGGTAGTTGGCGTCTGCCAGCGCAGCTCGGTTTGGTTGGTAAGGTTACTGGTTACCACTCCCACGTTTTCGGGCGAAGCCGGGGCAGCGGCTAAACTGGCTAAAGTGGCTAAATTCAGGGCCGTGTTTTTACGTAAGTAATCGTAGTCAATGTGTTCGGGAAAGTCGCCGTAGGCAATGTTGTTTTTGGTGCGAACGTTTTGGTGCTGGTGCTGGTAATTTTCGTTCATTTCGCAAATGCGCACGGCGGTAAAACCAGCCTGGCTGAATGGCGTATGGTCGCCGCCCCGCAAAAAGCGGTCGGTGCGGTAGTTAAGTACTACTTCTAATTGCGGCACATAGCGCTCGCTCATTTCTTTTAAATAGCGCGCTAACTGGCGACTGCGGCTGTCGTTTTCGCCACCAATACTTTTACGTAAAGCAGCCATTTCTTCGGTTTCCAGAGCGGGTACGCCTTCGCTAAAAATCCGGACGTGCGTATTATCGCGCAGGTTGGTTTCATCGGATAAAGAATTGCCGATCATGTCGTTGTTGAGCATGGCTACCAAGTTCCAGTTTTCTTTTTTGGCCCGGTCGGCTAAATGCTTGGCGCCGTACAAACCTTGTTCTTCGCCTTGCACCGCCACAAAAATAATTGTAGCCGGAAAAGAACGCGTAGCCATTACGCGGGCCAGTTCCACTACGGCGGCTACGCCCGAACCATCATCGTTCGCGCCCGGGGCTTTGCCTTTTACATCCATTACATCGGTGTTGCGGCTATCAATATGTCCCGAAACAATAAACACCCGGTTATCGGTGGGGTCGGTACCTTTTAAAGTAGCCATTACATTCGCCATTTCTACATCCACCGGAATCCGGCGCCCATCCGCTTTGATCACGTACTTATCCTGGGTTACCGTTAATCGGCCGTTAGAAGCAGCAGCCGCTTTTTGAAACTCGCTTTCTACCCAATTCCGGGCAGCGCCAATGCCGCGCTTTTTATCGGTAGTAGAACTTAACGAATGCCGCGTTTCGAAGCTGACCAGTTTCCGGACGGTATTTTCCAGGTTCTGCGCCGAAACTTCCTGCACCATTTGGTTGATAACCGGATCTGATTTTATAATGGTTTGAGCAAAACTGAAAATTGGAGCAGCCGCTACAGTAAAAGCAATAGTTAGACAGGATAAGATAAAAGAGTTAGGTTTCATGAGCGCGTAAGCAAGTACGGGTAAGTTTATTTATGGGGTATAAGGTAATATCCAGTCGGCGTGTTGAAAAGGCTGCCAGGGTACCGCGGCTAAGTCGGTTTTAGAATCAATAAACGGCTGGTACGGCCGACCGTTGAGGCTGGCTTGCGCGTGGGCAAAAACCTGCACTTGCTGGTAGCCTTGCTGCTGGTAGTGTTTTTTTAAAAATTGCGCAAACTGCCAGATTAAATCGGGCCGCACGGCGATAACGCTGGCTTGTTTGCTGGTAAGAAATTGGTTAGGGTAAACGGTTTGGCTTTGATGGGTAACCGGGTCGCGCACTTCAAAGGATATAGTGCCGGTTTTCGCGCGCATCATCATTTGCCAGGCCATGCGGTGTCCTTCTTCGGTCCAGTGCACGTCGCCCAGAATAAACCAATGCCGCACTGGTAAAATTAACTGGATTAGAAAATAAACGGCGAGTAAATAAAGAACAGGTGGCGTACGGGTAATTTCTGTTTCCGGCAGACTTAACTTACCGTTTCCGGATAGTTGCGGCTTTTTTTTTAAAAATATGCGTCGGACGGTTTCGGGATTAAAAAAGAATACCGATAACGCAATAGCGATGTATGGAAAAACGCCCACCTGAAATACCGCCGAATTAAATAAATGAAAGAAAAGCGAGGTAATAAAGGCCCACTTGCGGGTTCGGCGCCACAGTAAAAAGGGGGTAATCAGTAAATCGAACAAGATGCCGCCGTAAGCGATAAACACCTGTAAAAGATGGTTTTGCAGCCACGGCCCGATAATAGGGTAGTGCGCCTTTACACTGAACCACAGTTTAATCGGCATGGCCTGCACCCAATCGGGGTACATTTTGGCAATGGAGGCAAAGGTATACACCAGGCCAATTTGGGCGGCAAAAATAGCCAGGCACCACCGCGGGCAGGTTAAGGATTTTATTCCGGGTTTCCGGCGCACATCCCAGGCAGCGTAAGCGTTTGCCGGCACCAGCAGCATTAAAAAACCAAGCAGAATAATAAAGTAATAATGGTTGTTATAACTGGCTTTCTGCATCAGGTAAGTAGCCCACCACATAAGGGTATAAGCCGCTAAACTCACGCGGTAATAAGCGCCCACCATAATGAGCAACCCGAGTACCGACATGAAACCGTAGTAAAAATACATGCCGTTGCCGGGTAAAGGCTGCAGCCATTCAAAACCGATAAATGGTAATTGTACCGTGGGATCGATTAAATTATGTTTTACCCAACCGGTGGCAATAGCCCCGCTGGCCTCCAAAGCCAGTAACAAACCAAAGAACAACCGGAAAATAATCAGGGGACTGTTATCGACGGGTTGGCAAAGCCAAGCCAGCAAGCGGGAAGTTATAGGAGGCGCAGTAACCGGGTGAGCCATATTTATTCTAAAAATTTAAAAATACTTGTTTTTTAAGGTTCCGGATAAAATTAAGTTGAACTACTTATGTGCTGGGTTGATGCAATCAAATACTTTTATGCCGTAAATTAATTTTTTAAAAAATTTAACATCCAATACCATGTCTTCTTTCTTACGCCGGGCAAAATACGGCCATTCTGTAAAATAGAAATAAAATATTATCTTCCGCTTGCGGCTTTCCTGTTTCGGGACAAGTAGTACTTAATCCTGATTTCGAGGAAGAACTGTCGCCAATATCCCGATAATTTTAAAATTTTAAACTTACTCAATCCTTTTTTTATGCATACTAGTACGTTGCTTTTTTCGCCGAAGCGCAAGGTATTGCTTTTATTTATTTCCCTGTTTTTAAATTATACGGTCCAGGCGCAACTGGAAACCAACCCGCCCGATGTGTCGTGGCGGCAAATCAACACCGAAAAGTTTCAGGTAATTTTCCCGGAAGGTTTCGAAGACCAGGCGCAAAAAGTGGCCAACACCCTACAGTACTTACACGCCCCTTTGTCGCGTACCCTAAAGAAAGAGCCGCGCCGCTTGCCTTTAATTTTGCAGAACCGCAACGCTATTTCTAACGGCTTTGTAACGCTGGCGCCGCGCCGGTCGGAGTTTTACACCATGCCGCCCCAGGATTACACCTTGCTGGGCACTAACCGCTGGCTCGATTTATTAGCGGTACACGAGTTCCGGCACGTGGTACAATACGACAAAGCCCGGCAAAGTGCCACGAAATTAATGTATTATTTAGGCGGCGAATATGGCCTGTCCATCGCGAATAATATTTCTATCCCGAACTGGTTTTGGGAAGGCGATGCCGTAAGTACCGAAACCGCTTTTACCCGTAGCGGCCGGGGCCGCACCCCGGATTTTGATTTACTGTTCCGCACCAATTTACTCAGCGGCCGCCAGTACTCGTACAACAAGCAACATCTAGGGTCTTTTAAAGATCCGGTACCCAACCATTACGTATTAGGCTACCACTTTGTAACTTACGGCCGGCGACATTACGGGGCCGATTTTTGGAGCGGCGTAATAGACCAGGCGGCGAGTCGGTTCTTTGTTCCTTTTGTGTTTTCGTCGTCGTTGCGCTACGAAAGTGGTTACAGCTTGCCCGCCAACTACCGCCGCATGCAACACGAACTCGATTCGCTCTGGACCGGACAGGTGAACCAAATTAAACTTACTCCAGCTACTACCATCACTAAACGAACAGATTCTGTTTACACCAACTACGAGTTTCCGCAGGAACTCCCGGATGGTAGCGTAGTTGTGCTTAAATCCGGCTTGGGCGATTACCCGCAGTTTGTAAAAGTTAAAACCGATGGTTCCGAAGAAAAATTATTTACGCCGGGTCCGTTAAATGGTAACGCCATGTTATCGGTGGCGCAGAATAAAATTGTGTGGTCGGAGTATGCGTTTGATCCGCGCTGGCAGGTAAGAACGTATTCGGTTTTAAAAACTTATGATATTACTACCGGTAAACAGCAGGTTTTACAGCGCAAAACCCGCTTAGCCGCCCCCGCCTTTTCGCCGGATGCCAGTAAAATAGTGGCCATCGAGGCTTCTTTAAAAAACGAATACGCGCTGGTTATTCTGGATGCGGCTACCGGGAATGAATTAAAAAGAATAGCCGCGCCGCAAAACGATTTTCTCTCGATGCCCCGCTGGTCCCCGGACGGTAAAAACATTGTATTGCTCCGCACCGCCAATGGCCAGCGGACCATTAGTTTATTTAACACCGAAACGGAGGTTTTTACCGAAGTGCTGCCCCCTACCACCGAGAACATCGGGCACCCAATACTAATAGGGAATTACGTGTACTTTAATGCGCCCTATACCGGCATCGAAAATGTGTTTGCCCTGGACCTAACCACCGGGCAGCAATACCAGGTAACCTCCCGGCAGTTTGCCGGCATTAACGCTACCATTAGCCACGACGGCCAGCAGATTATCTTCAACGATTTTACCAAATATGGGTATAATGTAGCGCGCATGCCGCACACGCCAGCCACTTGGGTAGCCCGGGAGCAAGTGCCGGATACCCGGATACAATACTACCAGCCCGTAGTAGAGCATGAAGGTAACCCGGACATTTTAACGCAGGTGCCTAACCAGGTTTATCCCGTGCAGCATTATTCAAAATTTAAAAAAATATTTAAACCGCATAGCTGGTCGCCGGGCCGGGACCCGGTTAATAATACCTGGACGGCTACTGTTTATTCCCAGGATTTGCTCAGTACTACCGTAGCTACAGCGGCTTATACCTACAACGCCAACGAGAAAACCAGCCGGGGCCAAGTCGGGGTTAGTTACCAAGGTTTTTACCCCATTCTGAACGTAGCCGGCACTATCGGTCAACGCGCCGAAGTAGAAGACGATACCTTATCGTATGGCTGGCGCGAAAAAAGTGTAACGGCCGGTTTTCAGGTGCCCTTAATCTTAACGCACTCCCGTTATTCAGAATCCTTAATTTTTGGCGCCGACGCAAGTGTCACCAGCATTTCGGATTACGAGCGGCCCCGGACTGCTTTAACGGAGCAAGCAAACGGAACGCTGCGTCATTTGCATTACAATGTGGCTTATGTTCGCAGCCATAGCCGGAGCAAACGCGATTTAGCCGGCCGGTTTGAGCAGCGCCTGGCGGTAAATTATTACCATACGCCCCTGGGCGGGGATTACAAAAGTGGTTTATTCGCGACGACGGCGCAACTGGCGTTCCCGGGTTTGTTTAAGCATCATTCTTTCCAGATTGGCGGTAATTACCAGCACCAAAACGTCGAAAATTACCGGTTTGCCAGTACCATCATTTTTCCGCGGGGCTATAGTTACCACTCGCACCAAAACTTTACGGGTGGTTTTGTGCAGTACCGCTTACCGCTCTGGTACCCCGATTTAGCTTTAGGGCCTTTTTTGTACTTCCAGCGGGTGCGGGGCAATGTATTTTTTGATTACGGCCAGGGGAGAAGTAAGGCAGTGGTTTACCAGCCCAACCGGGAATACCAATCAGTAGGTGCGGAGTTAAGTACCGATTTTAATTTTATGCGTTTTAACAGGACTTTATTGAATTTAGGTGTACGTTTTTCGTACTTGCCGCAAGAGAAGGACTTACAAGTGGAATTGCTGGTGGTAAATTTAGGATTTTAAGATTTTGTCTGGCATAAAATTTTAACCGATAACTTAACTTACTTCCTTAAAATCAATTAAAAACCCAAACTTTTTCAGGTAGTTTTTTACTTTGCTGATGCTGGTTTTGGGGATAATAACGTGATACATCTCCGCTTTGATGATGTGTTTTTTGAGGAAAGCATCGCTGGCTACCAGGCGTATTAACTCTTTGTTGGAGGGCAATTCAAAAAGCTGGTAATTAGCATTAAGCGCAGGTAAAGCTACGTTTCGTTCCTGAATGGCCGCAAAAAACTCCTGCCAAATTAGTGGGGGGGTTGCCGAAAGCAGTTGCTTAAACATGTTTAATTTTGCCGTTACTTCCAGGCTGGTGTTGCAGTCGCCCAGCAAGGTTTCGTAATCTACCTTAAACAAATGCTCGCCGGCTTTGCGGGCTACTTTTTCCAGGATGGTAAGGAGGGGTTTATTAGTTCCGGTATAAGAAATAAACAAATGCTGCTCGTCTAATAAGATTTTTTCATGCGGCGTTACTGGCGCTTCGTAGGTTTGGGTTAAGCCGCATAGGTATGCGCCCAAAGCTGTCAGGCGCACCGCCTGCAAGCCATCGAATACCGAGATATGCTTTTTTTTAAATTTTTCGGCTGCCGGGTTGGCTGGTAAGCCATACGCCAGGTCTACCAAACCAAAAGTGGCAAATAAGTAAAAAGTACCCCGCAGCAGCGGCTCGGTAAGCAAGGTTCGGTAGTAAGGCCGGTACAAATATTTTTTAGTTTTCCCGTACGTATCATCCGATTCAAAATACACGTTGTTATGCGCGACGTAATCGCGTATTAATTCTAAAGGTAGTTCCCGGTACAAGGCATAGTTCAGAAGGTTATCGGCAGCCACCCACTGCCCCAGCGGTAATTGTTGCAGCAATGAAAACAGGGTTTGGTTAACCACTGGATTGGTATCTGCCTTGTTTATGCCTTTCAGGTGAAAAAGCACGGTTGCCGACGAGAACTGAGCCTTTTCGTAGAGCTGGAAACCTTGTTTCAGAAAAGCTACCGAATCGTCGTAAGTAGTAAAGCCTTTCCGATTTAAAGCCAGCACCATTTCGGCAATAAAGCGGGTGCGAATGCTGGCGGCGTATTTATCGCCATTATCTGGGTAAAATTCTTTAATGCCGCAGTATTTTCGCATTTTACTCACCGATGCTACGTTTAATAAGCCCGATTCCGAAATGCTCAATTTCCCTTGCTGTACGTACGATAAGGCCACTGGCAATTCCGAAAACAAACTATCGTGGTTGGTATAAACCTGTAAGCCCGGACTTTCCGGCAGCGATATTGCTATCAGGTCGAACCCGAAAGGAACCGGCGTAAATTTCTTAAGCCGGGCATTAAGGGGCCGCGGGAAATACAAAAAATGCAGGTAAGAGGTTTCGTTTTTAAAATTGCGCCCCGAATACCAGTACGAATAATCCCGGTCAGTAGGATCGTCGCGGAAAAGGCAGAACAATGGATGCAGTTCGGTAACAGCATTAGGATAAGAAGTTTCGAGTTCCTGGTTGGTGTAGGCTACTTTCGTGTTAAAATGTTTTTCCAGGCTTTCGTGATTCTGACCACCTTCCCAGATTATTTTATCTACTACCGCCGGCATCGGGTCAGGTAAAGCCGCTCGCATTTGCCGGAACAACTCGCCGTGCTGAAAGAACGGCACCAGGCAGGCAATTAACTCTGATTTAGTCGGGTTGGGTTTTTGCGAGTAAGAAGGCACGTGGTACTGGCGGCATAACGTAACATTATTTAAAATAAAGCTGCGTAGGAAAATTTTAAAAAAAGGATAAATACTATCTTTGGTATAAGCCGCACTTACCACTTCCTGCAACTCCCGTGGGCTGAGTTCATCGGGCATTTCCGTTCTACCGGTTATCGGGATTATTTTCTGCATTTTTAGAGTTAGCTGTAAATAGTGACTTGTCTCCCGCTTTAATTCTTAACCACTAGCTTTAGCTAATGGCCATTCAAAAGCTAGTAGCTATTTAAAAATTAAACTTTGGTTATACCTCTGATTTAATTAAATATATACTGAGGCTGAAGCAAGTGTACGTTTTGTTTAATCTAAGTACTTGCTAAACCATACTTTGAAAACGTATAACTTAAAACTTACTACCTTACCATTTAGTTGTGCGTAGAGTTAGCAAAGCGCTCTACGCTCTTCCGGACTGCCAATCTCTGATTGGCGTAGCAGAGAATTTTATTGATAAACGCCAATCAGAGATTGGCAGTCCGGAAGAGCGTAGAGACCGCTCACGCGAACTCTACACCTAACAGTGAGGAAGCTCGCGCCAGCGGTATCTTTTAAAATTTAAAGTAACCTTCCAACCTTTCAACCTGCAACCTGCAACCTGTAACTTGCAACTTCTCAACCTGCAACCTTCAAGCCCCCAGCATAAATTCAATGTCCGTTTCGCTGAGCGATTTAATGGAAGCGCTGTCGGAGGCGATGATGTTGGCGAAGAGTTCTTTTTTCTTTTCCTGTAAATGCATGATTTTTTCTTCGATGGTATTTTTGGTAATCAGGCGGTAGCTGAACACGGTTTTATCCTGGCCGATGCGGTGTGCGCGGTCGATGGCTTGGTTTTCGGCGGCGGTATTCCACCACGGGTCGAAGATAAAAACCATATCGGCGGCCGTTAAATTCAAGCCTACGCCCCCGGTTTTTAGCGTCATCAGAAAAACGCGGCACTGCGGATCTTGCTGAAAACGGGTTACTCTTTCCTGGCGGGTGCGGGTAGAGGTGGAGCCCGTCATTTCCACGAAATCAATGCCGGCCTGGTTTAAATCTTGCCCGATAAGCTCCATGCCGTTCAAAAAATTGGTAAACACCAGCATTTTGTGGCCGTTAGCGGCAGCATCCAGAATATTTTCCAAAAGAACTTCGCGCTTGGCCGAGCTTACCAGGTTATCGCTTTTACTTTCGGGCACCGAAGCAATTTGCCGGAGTTCCGTTAAAGCTTGTAAAATAAAAAACTGCGCTTTTTGGATGCCTTCCTGGATGATTTGGTTTTTCAGGAAAGTTTGGTAATAGCGCCGCCGTTCTTCGTACAACCGTTGCTGCTCTTCCGCCATTTCCACGAACAAAGTTTGCTCAATTTTACTGGGCAGTTCTTGTATCACGTCTTTTTTTAGGCGGCGCAAAATAAAAGGGTAAACCTTGCGCCGGAGCTCGGCCGCTACTTCTTTATCGCTGTTTTGCTGAATGGGCAAAGTGTAATAGCGATTAAATTCGTCGGCGGAGCCAAACATAGCCGGGTTCAGGTACCGGAACAAAGTGTACAACTCGGTTAAATTATTTTCCACGGGCGTACCGCTCAGGGCCAACCGGTGTTGCCCGTTCAGTAGCAGCACGGCTTTGGATACTTGCGAATTTAAATTTTTAGCGTTCTGCGACTCATCCAGGATGGTATAATAAAATGCTTGTTCTTTAAATTTTTCGATATCGTTGCGCAGAATGGCGTAAGTGGTTAAAATTAAATGATGCTTTACGGCTTCTGCCAGGTCGCGGGTAGTGGCGTAATACGTGTACGAAGTAAGCGCGGGATTAAATTTGCGGAGTTCGTTTTCCCAGTTAAACAGTAAACTTTTGGGCATTACAATTAAGGAAGGCTGCTGCTGTGCCGGATAAACCGTGGACAACATGGTAATAGCTTGCAGGGTTTTACCTAAACCCATATCGTCGGCGAGGCAGCCGCCGAGTTGATGCTGGTGCAAATAATGTAACCATTTAAAGCCTTGTTCCTGGTAAGGCCGTAGTTGCGCCTGCACGGCGGGCAGTTTTACTTTTTTCTTTTTGAGGTCGTTAAAACCCTGAAATACGTCGCGCGACCGAGCGAAATACTCGTTGGCTATTTTTTCTTCGAGTAGCTCTTCCACGAGCGGTAAATCAAAAAACGACAGCTTTACTTTGTCTTTTTTCTTTTTAAACAGCCGTTCCAGGCGTTGAATGTATTTTTCGTTGAGAATGGCCTGCGTACCATCGGAAAGCTGGATGTAGCGGTTTTTGTGGTATTGCTGAATCACGTCGAAGAGCGAAAACTTTTGCCCTTGTAGTTCCAGCGAAGCATCGCCTTCCAGAAAATCAATGCTGGAACGGAGCATGAGCAGCAGCTTGGGCTTTACCGCCGCTATTTTGTACGATTTTAATTTTTCGGCCCCGAATAGTTGGTACTTGTGCAGCAAATACGGCAACTGGTTGCGCAAAAAATCACGGGCAATTGGCTCCGGAATTACGAGCAGGTTGTCTTCCTGGTAAAAACTATGCAGGGCTTTTTTGGATTTGGTTTTACCGGTTACCAGGCTTACCACCTCGTTCACTAAATCGGCGTAAGGTTGGTAGGCCACCGGCCGCACGCTGATCGTATTTTCCAGGTCATTCAGGTTCACGATTTTATCTACTTCGTATTGTTCCAGAAAATCCACGTCGAAGTTGGGCAACACCTGCGTTACCCGTAAATACAAAGCATTATTTTCGTCGATTTTTTCAAAAATAAGCGTAGGCTGCGGCGGCAGGGGTTCGGGAAGCGTAACGGTTTGGTAGTCGCGGTACTGGACCATTACCTCCGGGAAAGATGAAAAAAGCAGCGACAGGTATTTTTCTACATCCGGAACCGGAACTGAGGCCTGAAACAAGGGTAAATGTTTAAAATTACTGCCCAACGGCTTTACCTGGTAAATTTGGTTCTCGCTTAATAAGTAACTCTCGCTAATAAGTTGCCAGTTGGTAAATTCCTGATTTTCGTGTTGCAGAATTACCTGGCCTTGTAGCGGACTTTCACCTTCCAGCCGCACGATTATCTTTCCTTCGCCGGGCGCGAACAGCAAATTTTTACCTTGCTCATTTACCAGGTTACTGCACTCACGCAGTTGCCACAGCAAAAAATCGTAATCGGCAAGGTATACCTGATCGGGGTTCTTTTCCCAGTCAATGACAAAGCTGTTTTTCTGCTGAATGGTTTCCAAGGCCCGCAACACCTCCCGCACCGGTCCGCTGTATTGCCGGTAATCGGCGGCAATAACTCGTAAGTTGCGGTTTACCGTTTCCAGGTACGCGCCGTGGTCATCGAATAAAATTTGGAATAATAACTCCTCGGCGTTCCGCTCTTTCCGCTCGAAAGCTGGTTTTCGCTTTAGTTGCTCAAACGGTGCAAGAAACATGGGCAAGGTTTAGGTTAATAATAAGCGGTAGTTGGTAAGAAATACGGAAGAAGTTGAGATGACGTTTTTACTCCTTTACATAGCGGTGGGTTTAAACCCACCGTAAGTTAATGTAATTATAGCTCTTACTTATTCTAACTGTCGCCAGTTTAGCGAAGCGTAACTGGTGATAAGCCATACGAGCAAGCTTTCAGCTTGCCGTCAAGTTGAAAACTTGACTTTATTTAAAACCGCCAGCTACAAGCTGGCGGGAGAGTTTAAACAATGTTTAAAGTAAATCTATCCACTTTCCATTTTTAAATTTCTCCCATGTTCCCCAACCAGGCTTGCCAATATCCGGCCTTTAACTCTGACTGGATCTATCCAATCATGCTGACAATTTTCCATAGGGTCGGGAATTTGCTGCCAAGCTGTAGGTTCTACTTGATATTTGTCCCTGCTTGATTCTTTAGCTTCTTCTACATTTTCAAACTATTCATCCCAATTTGCAGGAGAATCTTCCATTGTTTTATAGCCAAATAAATAAACTGCACTGCCCGAATCATAAATTATTAGACGTTTTGTCTCCGAATCAGGTAGGTTTACTTTGGCCACTAATCTCATGACTACTGAATCTTTGCAATGCCCTCGTAATCTTTCAGGAATAAAGCCATTTTCGCCAACGTAGCGTTTAATTCTTCCACGGTGGGTAAGTACACAATCCGGAAATGGTCGGGGTAGGGCCAGTTAAAGCCGGTACCGTGCACAATTAGAATGTGCTGATCTTCGAGCAAATCCAGGGCAAACTGCATATCATCCTTAATGTTAAACTTTTGCACGTCTAGCTTCGGGAAAAGGTAAAAGGCCCCTTTGGGTTTTACGCAGGTAATTCCCGGAATAGAAATCAGTTTTTCGTAACAGGCATCGCGTTGTTTGCGCAGGCGGCCGTTGGGCATTACTAACTCGTTAATGCTTTGGTAACCACCTAGCGCTGTTTGAATGGCAAACTGCGACGGCACATTGCTGCACAAACGCATACTCGATAAGGCCGTTAATCCTTCGATGTACGATTTGGCGCGGTGCTTGGCGCCGCTCACAATCATCCAGCCGGCCCGGAAACCGGCCGCCCGGTAGTTCTTCGATAAACCGCTAAAAGTCAAAAATAAGATATCGCTCGAAAAAGCCGCTGGCGAATAATGCACGGCATCGTCGTACAAAATGCGGTCGTAAATCTCGTCGGAGAAAATAATCAGGTTGTGGCGTTCGGCAATGGCGACAATGCGGCGCAGCACGTCTTCGGAATAAACCGCTCCTGTAGGGTTATTGGGGTTGATTACTACCAAACCTTTGGTGCGGGGCGTAATTTTACTTTCCAGGTCTTCCAGATCCGGGAACCAATCGGCGGCTTCGTCGCAGAGGTAATGCACGGCTTTACCCCCGGCCAGGTTTACCGAGGCGGTCCAGAGCGGATAATCGGGCGCGGGGATCAGAATTTCGTCGTCGTTGTTGAGTAGCGCCTGCATACTAAGCAGAATCAATTCGCTAACGCCGTTGCCAATGTAAATATCATCAATTTTTACATCGGCAATGCCTTTGCGCTGGCAATCGTGCATCACGGCTTTACGGGCCGCAAATAAACCTTTCGACTCGGTATAACCCTGGGCGCGGCGCAGATTAATAATTACGTCGTGAATAATTTCGTCGGGCGCATCAAAGCCGAACGGCGCGGGATTACCAATATTTAAACGGGTTATTTTATAGCCTTGCAGCTCTAACTCCATGGCTTTCTCGAAAACGGGGCCGCGGATTTCATAAAACACATTATGCAGCCGGTTACTCTTCTGTATCATACCTCATTAAAATTTGGGCTTAAAGTTAAAAGAAAATTTAGCCGCGAAAGGATTTTAAGCTGTACTAAGTTTTCTTTTATGCTTCCGTCACCCGTAAAGAACCACCAATAGCCATAAAATTTTAAAAAAGCCCTCGCCTGTAATTGTTTTTATGACCGGTATTTAAACCAACGGATTAGTCGGTAGCCCAAATGCGCCAAACGGTTCTATAACCCATTGCTATTAATAAATATAAAAAAAACTATGCCGCAGAAGTTTGTTAATTTAAGGAAAGTATAGGGCGATTCCCGGAAAATAGGCCAGAGAAGTTAATGATTTGTAACACTAAACCTTAATTAAAGGTACATCTGCTGATACTAATTGTTAGTTTCGCCGGATGAAACGCGCGCACTAAGCCTGAATACATGTGTTTTTTTAAAAATTACGCCGCTACGCTTCGTTTATTCTGCTTTTTGCTCTTAGGAATAATGCCTTTGGCTAGTACGCTCCTAAGTTCTTGCCGCGAGAAAGACCCACCCGCCCGCAAAGTAGTTTTTAAAGCCCGCGAAGTAGAAATTGCCGATACCATTAAATATCCCAATGCTTTAATTACCTCGTTGCACCGTAAAAACCGGTGGGTCGATTCGGTGTTCCGGCGCTTAAGCCCCGACGAGCGCATTGCCCAGCTCATGATTGTGGAAGCTTTTTCGAACAAAGGACCCGAACACGAAGAAGATGTTATTCATTTAATCAAAAAATATAAAGTAGGCGGGCTGATCTTTTTTCAGGGCGGGCCGGTGCGGCAAGCCAAACTCACGAATAAGTTTCAGGCAGCCAGTAAAGTGCCCTTACTCATTAGCATGGATGCCGAATCGGGCATTGGCATGCGCATGGACAGTGCCGTGCAATACCCGTTGCCCATGTTGCTGGGTGCCATTAATAACGATAGTTTAATTTACCGCATGGGCGCCGAAATTGCGCTGGAATTTAAACGGCTGGGCATGCACCTGAACTTTGCCCCGGTGGTAGATATTAATAACAACCCGGCCAACCCCATTATTGGTTACCGGGCTTTTGGCGAAAACAAAACCGACGTGGCGTCGAAAAGCCTGGCCTACATGCTGGGCATGCAGAGTGAGGGCATTATTGCTACGGCCAAGCATTTTCCGGGGCACGGCGATACCAACGTAGATTCGCACTACGATTTACCGGTTATTCCGTACGGCCGCGACCGCCTGGACTCGCTGGAGTTATACCCGTTCCGGGAAATTATTAAAGCGGGAGTAGGCGGAATTATGGTGGCGCACATGCATTTACCTAAGCTTGATTCTACGTCTAACTTACCTTCCACGCTCTCGCGGCCCATTGTTACCGATTTATTAAAAAAAGAACTCAAATTTGGCGGCCTGGTAGTTACCGATGCCATGGTAATGAAAGGTTTAACCAAGTTTTTTAAACCCGGCGAAGCCGAAGTAAGAGCTTTGCTGGCCGGCAACGACGTACTGGAAAGATTGGTAAGTGTACCCAAAGCCATTGCGGCCATCAAATTAGCTATCCGGCGAAAGCGCTTGAGCCAGCTGGACATTGACCGGCGTTGTAAAAAAATATTAGCGGCAAAGTACTGGGTAGGCTTAAATAAATACCGGCCCATTGTACTGGATAGTTTATACGCCAACTTAACCACGTCGCGGGCCTACGAAACCAACCGCCGCCTCGCCGAAGGCTCCTTAACCATGCTGCATAACCAACGGCACATAATTCCGTTGCCGCGTAAAAAGCGGGTAAAATACGCGGTGTTAGCGGTAGGAGCATCCCGACCCACTTTTTTTCAAAAGAAACTGGGCGAATTTGTATTGGTTGAGAACTTTGTGCTGCCCCGGCGCAGCGATAAAAAGGCCCGCCTGGCTTTGCGCCGGAAGCTTAAAAAATACAAGCAGGTAGTTATTGGTTTGTACGGACCCAGCATCCGGCCCAGTAATACCTTGCTGCTCGCCAAAGAAGAACTGGATTTAGTAAATGAGTTGCTGGATCAGAAAAAATGTTTGGTTGTATTGTTTGATAACGCCTATACGCTTACTAAAATAAACGAAATCCGGAAAGCCGATGGATTAATTGTGGGTTATCAGCAGCTGTTACCCGTGCAGGAAGCCGCCGCCAAACTGGTAGCTGGTCGTATTAGTGCCAATGGTAAATTACCCGTAACGGTAAACGAATATTTTAAATACGGCGATGGTTTGTAAAGTTAGTTACAGGTTACAAGTTACAGGTTGTAAGTATTTCCAGCAGGAACAAACTATTATTTGTTCCTGCTGGAAACTAATGGGTAAAACTGCAAATTAACTTAGTTGCCTTGTACCGCGTTGTTGGCGTCGTTGGCTTCTTCCTTTACTTTGGCTTTGGCCTTTTGGGCACCAGTTTTTAATTTTGCGCCTGCTTCCTGGGTTTCTTGCTTAAGCTCGGCTCCCGCTTCTTTCGCTTCTTGTTTTATGTCCTGGCCCGCTGCATTTAGCTTTGCACCTGCTTCCTGACCGGCTTCTTTTATATCCGAACCAGCTTCGTTGGCGGCGGCTTCGGTTTTATCGCCGGCGGCTTCGGCCTGGTCTTCGATGTTATCGCCGGTTTCTTTGGTATCGCCTTCTACCGAGGCATTATTGGCATCTTCGGCATCCGTAGCGGCTGGGTTTTCCTGTTCCATTACTGCTTCGTTATTTTCAGCCGCATTTTCGGTGCTTTTGGTTTGGCAGGCTACCAACGAGAACGCCGTAAAAACGGCAATGAACGATAATTGACTTAGCTTTTTCATAGTTTTGATTATTAGTACACACATTTTGGAATATATACGCATTTGCTTTAGCAGGTTGCCCCATTTTATACACTGTTGCTAAAAAGATTCTGGAAAAAGATCCCGGTTACCCCAGATTTTAAAAAATTTTAAACAGAACCATGGGTTAGAAGGTAAAGCCCGTTGGATGGGGAACAACCAACAACTAATAACGGCCAGCTATTTATTAGATCTGAAGAAAGTAGCGGATTTAGTTTGCTTAAAAATTATTTAATTACAGCCAAGGAACCACGTTTTAAGCCAGATACTAAGGTTATTGTTATACATGGATCAACCGGTTACCCAACATATATTTCTGATAAGGCACCAACGGCCGGACGTATCTAAAAAGGGATTTTTTAATCAGCAGCAAGCCGGTCAATTTTTAAAAAATTACGATACCAGCGCCATCGAACAGCTCGTAACCAAACCCGCCGGTTTGCCCTACGAACACGTTACGCAGGTATTTTGCAGTAATTTGCCACGGGCTAAGCAAACCGCCCGGGCTATTTTTGGCCCCGGGGTAACATTAATCGAAGATGCCCTATTTAACGAATTTCAGCGCCAGGTTTTTCGGGTACCAAAAATTAAATTCCCGATTAAATTCTGGCTGTACGGCGCTCGGATACTATGGCTGTTAGGATTAAACAACAAAGGCTTGGAAACTTTTGGTCAGGCCCGGAAACGCGCGCGTAAAGCCGCGCTAAAATTAGGGCAGCAAGCCGCTACAGACGGTAAAGTAGTGCTGGTAGCTCACGGATTTTTAAATTTTTTTGTGCGGCGCGCTTTACAGAAAATGGGTTGGCGGGTAGTCCGCGCCGATGGCGGCGGATTTTTGGGAGTTACGGAGTTGGTGAAAAAATCCGGAAAGTAGCTAACATTAGCTGTTATAAGTTACTGTTAGGTAAGCCAAAGCAAAGTAGTTTCTGATACTTGATACCTACTACCTGATACAATCTGCTTGCATTAACTCCGCGATACTTTACCTTTTAAATCCCAGTGGCTTGATGCAATCTGGTCGGAGTTGGGAACGCGTTTTATGGTGCGCACGTAGCGTTCGCCGGTAATGGCTCCATCCGGGCGGCGCTTGCCAATAAATAAGGTTATTGGTTCGCCCAGTTCGTTGGTAATATAAGTAAGATCCAGGCCTTGGTAGGTATCATCGAGGCGACTGTCCGGGGCAAAGCGTTTGTTTAGTTTCTCGGCTAGTTTTTTATTTAAGGGCATAAGCTAATTTTTTAAATTTTCGGGCCGTTTGCTGCTTAAAAGACGTCTCAGGCTTGCGTGTATTCCTGAAAAATGAGCAGTGCTTCACTGTCCGAAGCTTCTACAATTTCATCAATCACCTGCTGGATTTCGGCCTCCGTCCAGTTAGCTTTTTCGGCCGCCTTTACAAACACGCTTAGCGCTTCGAACTTGCCCGCTTCAATGGGTAAAATAGCGGTTACTTTTTTACGGATACGCATAGTCAATAATTTAAAAAATACTTCTCAGCGATACTCCCTTACGGAGCTTTGCCCGAACAGTTTGCCCGTTAAAGGTACATGCATTTGTTAAAACCAAATTAAATTAATTATAAGGAACGGGTAAAACACTCCGGATAAATAAAAATTAGTTTTTTCAAAGGTTATTACTTACTAAGTGATTCAGTAGTAGTTAGGTATAATCCAATTGTGGGCTGCTTCTGATGAAGGATTAAGGCTAAATAAATCAGGTAAATACAAAACAGGAACTTACTGAAATGGGGTGTCGTTAAAACCTCAACCTAAAAGATATCCTGCAAAAAGTTAATGAATCTTGATTATTTCCATATATTTCGGCTTATTCAAAACAATTTTGTTCTTTATCTTTTATTTAATGGTAATAATCAGGCTTACCTGAATTTAGGCATTTTCAAATCAGGTAAAATATTTAAATTTGCTCAGAATTCTGTTCTTTAATTTAGTGCTATTGTTCTAGGTGCATGCTAAAATAAGTAACAATCCGTTTCCTATTCTGAGCGTAATGGCCGGCGGCAGCTAAATAGAATAAAAGGCAGATAGCGCTTTTTGTAACCACCCGAGGAGTTGCAAAATTTTTAAGTACCCCATAACAGGATGGCCAAATTTACCGATAAATTTTTCTTACAATCCATTCGCCGGAAGGTAATCGCCGCTTTTTTAATCGGCGCTATTGCCATTGGCTTATCCTGGGTGGTTACCCGGGTGGGCTTCGAAGAAATGCTTTTTACGGTGAATAAATTATCTACCCCGAACGAGAAATTAAAAGTAGTTAACAATCTTTTTCAGTCTATTACCCAGCTCGACCAGCTCCAACGGGTGCAGGCTATTAAAAACCCCAACCAACCGTACGCGGCTTTTAAAAAAGAATCGGAGTACCTGCTGCAAACCCTGGACACGCTGCGCGACTTAAGTACCAGCAATCCCTTGCAAGTGCGGCGGTTAGATTCCATGGAAACTATTTTGCGCTCGCGGGATAAACTTTTCATGAGTTATTTAAAACTGCGGAAAGATTTAGTGCACAACGAAGCGCTCTCGCGGCGCATACAGGGCGTATCGAAGTACATTGCCAAAAACAACAAGCCCAAGGTAGACACCAGCATTGTTATTACCAACCAGCGGTACGTAACCACCACCACGGTACCCAACGCCGATACCCTGCAACCCCTGGTAGTTAAGAAAAAGCCGAGAAAATCTTTTTTCAGCCGCTTATTTGGCAGCCGCAAAGAAGAACCGGTAATTCCGGCTTTAAAACAGGTAGAAGAAGAGCTTAAAATACAAGTAGATACGCTGGCCGTTGCCAAGCAGGATAGTTCTATCTGGAAAATTCAAAAAATGATGCGCCGCATGGAGCGTGAGCAGCACGACCGTACCACCAAACTCCTGAACCGCGAACTGGCTTTAATTCATACCAACAACCAGCTGCATACCCAGTTGCTGGCTATTCTGCACGTAATAGAAGCCGAAGAAATTAACCTGGATAAGCAAAACAGCCAGCAGGCTACGGAAGTGGTGCGGGCCAGCATTAGCCGCATGAACGGCATTATGGTGGTTTTCTTCGCGGTAGCGGCTTTTCTGGCCTATTTAATTTTAATTGATATTGCCCGCAGCCACCAGTACCGGAAACAATTAATTGCCGCCAAAGAAGAAGCCGAACACCTGGGGCAGGTAAAACAACGCTTTCTGGCCAACATGAGTCACGAAATCCGAACGCCTTTGCAGGCCATTATTGGTTTTGCCGAACAGGTGCACCAGCAACCGCAGCCCAAACGGGAAGCTCTGGACGCTATTTACCGGTCCGCGGAACATTTACTCCAGATTGTAAACGAAGTACTCGATTACAGCCGCATTACTTCCGGTAAGTTTACTTTTGAAGACCAGGTGTTTAACATGCACCAGGTGATTGCCGACGTGATTAATACCATGCGGGTACCCGCTGAGCAGAAATCCTTGGCTTTAATTTTAAAAAGTACAATACCCACCTCTTTGTTTGTTTCCGGTGATGCTTTCCGGCTGCGGCAAGTATTGTATAACCTGTTGGGGAATGCCATTAAGTTTACGCATACCGGTAGCGTTATGCTGCAAGTAGATTGTGCGCCCGGTAAAGGACTCGTGGATATAACTTTTTCGGTGATAGATACGGGCATTGGCATACCGGCTCCGGAGCTGGAACGTATTTTTTACCTATTTGAGCAAGCCGATGCGTCGGTTGTGCGTACCCACGGGGGTACCGGCCTGGGCTTAAGTATTGCCAAAACCTTGGTCGAAAGTCAGAATGGTACCATTGAGGTAGGCAGTGAGCCGGGCGTAGGATCTTGTTTTGTGGTGAAAATGCCTTTTGCGCTTGCCATGGCCCCCGTAGCGGCAGCGCCGGAATTACCCGCCAGCCAACCGCTTAAATTTATCGCGCCGGGTAACCCCAGCGGTAAGGTTTTAGTGGTAGACGATGATGCCTTTATCTTACAGCTTTGCAGCACTATTTTAAATAAATTTAATATTTTAAATACCTGTACGTCCGATGCCGCAGCGGTACTAAACCAGCCTTGGGATCCTACCATTAAACTGGTTTTAATGGATATCCGGATGCCCGAAATAAATGGCCTGGAGCTTTGCCGGGGTTTGCGGCAAAAAGTAGGCAAGCTCGTTAAAATGGTGGCGCTTACCGCCCAGGCTTTGCCAGAAGAACGGGAAATCATTTTGGCCGAAGGTTTCGACGGCATTTTAATGAAGCCTTTCCGGGAGCCGGAACTACTCGCCTGGATCAATGACCAACATATTATTGGCGGCGGCATTACTCCGGAACCAACACCGGCACTGGCACTTCCAACAGCCGAACTGGATTTATCTTTGTTAACAAAAATGACCGGCAACGACGAAGAGCAATTACGAGCTATTTTAAATCAGTTTATCTGGGATTCGGAACAGGATCTGGACGAGCTGGAAATAAGCCTGGAAGAAGAAGCGCCGGAATCCGTGGCCGAATTAGTTCATCGCTTAGCGGGCCGTACCGGCCAGGTGGGCGCCCCAGATTTAGCGGGGCGTTTACGCCAAATAGAAGTAGCCCTCAACAACCAACAACCTTTATCCACGGTAATGCCCGACCTGGTTCCTTTACAGCAGGAGTTAAAAGAGCTTAACAAGAAAATCAAGCAAAAGATAAAAAGCCTGGAAACCGTGCCGGTAAAATAGTTTTTTTAAAATTTTTCCTATCCCTCCAGGTTATACTTGGCTAATTTCAGGTACAAAGTTTTCCGGTCGATGTTTAACAGGCGGGCCGCTTTGGATTTATTGTATTTTACTTCTTGTAAGGTTTTGTAAATCAGTTCGCGTTCGTTGGCTTCCTGCAGGGCTTTTAAATCCGGACTATCGGTTTTAGGGGCTTCGTGGATGGTTTGTTCCATTTCTTCGGGTAAGGTTTCCAGGCCGGCCATTTCGCCGGGCGACAAGAGCACTGCCCGTTTCACCACGTTTTTTAGCTCGCGCAAATTACCCGGCCAATGGTATTCCCGAAAAATAGCCATTACTTCCGGCGAAAAAGTTTGCACATTCCGGTTTAGTTCCTGGTTGGCCAAAGCAATAAAGTGAGCCACAAATTCTTCTAAATCAGCTTCCCGGTCGCGCAAGGCGGGTACTTTAATTTTAAATTCGTTTAAACGGTGGTACAAATCTTCGCGGAAATCGCCGTTTTTTACGCTGTTGGCTAAGTCGTCGTTGGTAGCGGTAATTACCCGCACATCTACGTTTACTTGCTTGTTACTCCCTAGCGGTTGAATAATCCGTTCCTGCAGGGCCCGTAATAACTTTACCTGAATATCGTAGGTAAGATTACCCACTTCATCCAGAAAAATAGTGCCGCCGTGGGCGGTTTCAAACAAGCCTTGCTTATCGTTGGTAGCCCCGGTAAAAGCGCCTTTTACGTGCCCGAACAATTCGCTGTTGGCTATTTCCCCGGAAATGGCGCCGCAATCGACGGCCACAAAAGGGGCTTCGCCCCGCTTGCTTTGCTGGTGAGTGGTGCGCGCCACGTATTCTTTACCGGTGCCGCTTTCGCCCTGCACAATCACCGACATATCCGTAGGCGCTACCAGTTGAATAAATTCGTGTAATTGTTTGGAAGCAGAACTGTGGCCGGCGATAAATAGCGACGTATTGCTGCTTTTACTTTTAGCGGTATCGCTCTCCAGAGGCAACACTTCCTTAATGACCATGAGCAACTCGTCAGGGTTAACGGGTTTGGTAATATAATCAATGGCCCCCAGCCGCATGGCCCGGACCGCCGTGCCCACGTCCTGAAAGCTGGTCATCATAATGCCGGGTATTGCCGCCGGCAGGTTCCGGATAAATTCTAAAATTTCAAAACCGGTACCATCGGGTAACCGGTAATCCATGAGTACGAGTTGGTATGGTTGGTTGCCTAATAATTTAATACCGTCTTTAATCCGGTGAGCTACGTTTACTTCAAAGCCTTGTTTTTTTAAAAAGCCTTCCAGTATCAGCGCAAAGGTTAAATCATCTTCTATCACTAATATTTTTGCCATGCCTTATTGGAATACGTGGAAGCTGTAAAAATAAAAAAAAGCCGGGTATTTCCCGGCTTTTCTTTGTGGTTGCAATAAGGTTGGACTTGTTAAAGGCTTTTAGATTTATTTAACTGGTTTACCGTCTTTACCTAATTTAACAGTGCCTATTTGGTTGGCTTGTTTTAACTCAATGGAGTAGTACTCTTTACCGGTAGTAGCATCGGTTACTAATTGCGCGGCAGAAGGAGTCCAGGTTTTTAATTTTTCGCTGGCCAGCGTGGCTTTAACCGGAGCAGGCAGTTCTTCCAGGGCTACCGTTGTTCCGGCCGGAGCAGCAGGGGTAGCAGCAGTACCAGCGGCCGTTCCGGCAGCACCCGTAGCAGCAGTTCCCGTGGCAGCGCCGGTACCAACACCCGTAGCGCTAGTGCCTGGTGTAGTAGTGGTGCCAGCAGCGGTTCCTTCCTGCGTACCGCTTGCCGTACCTGTTTGCGTTCCAGATTGAGTAGTACCTGGCGTCGTGCTGGGGGTAGTAGTTTGGGTTGCGGTTCCAGACTGACCACCAGTAGTAGTTTGAGCATTAGCAGATACAGCGCCTAATAGAAACAGGGAAAAAGCGGATACAACAATTTTCTTCATAATAGTAATTTTAAGCTATTTAACATTAATTGGTGTATCCCCTTGTTCGAAAGCTGTGCCAGAAACCTTTATAATTAGTTAATATACTAAAAATCAATTAATTATGTAAATTTGAATTTTTAGATGTAAAAAATAATTTGGGGAATATTTCCGCACTTTGGGCAATAGAGCTGGGTAATAGGTACCACAGATTAATGCCTAAACTGCTTTTGGCTACACCACCAACTGCCTGCTTTTAAAATTTTCGGTTTACCGGGAATAACATATTATATTTTAGTTAAATGTGCGGCCGGCATTATTTTCAAATACCTAGACCACTTACCTTCGGTAGAAATAAGCTACAAAAAGATGAAACAAGCGACATGCATTATTGCCGGCCACCACAACAGTCCACGAAAACTGCTACCATTAAAAGCGGAGGGTGCAAAGCCGGCAGGTAATTTTGCAAATCTGATCTATTGGCAATACCTGAGTTTGGTTTACCAACTAAATAAAGAAGATGAGTTGGACAAAACGGTGTACCAGGACGAAATGATGGATGACGAACCGGATGATGCATTTGACAACGAAGAAGAAAATGCCGGCAATAATTACGAAGAAGATTATGAGTTTGATTACCACCGGCACAAATAAGCCTTACCGCAAACAAGCTTAAAAGCGGTAATAACATCCATTCTGTTAACGCTATTAAGCCCGTTTTTTTAAATTTCTAATAAGAAGCTAGCTTCTTTTAACAAATTGTTGCTAGTAATTACTTAAACTTTCCTTTCAGCATAGCCAGTTTCGCAGCAAAATCGTTTTGCGGTTCTTCTTCGCGTTTATTTTTATCGCCTTTTTTACCGGAGCCCGCTCCACCAGCTGGCTTTGCGGCACTAGGTTCGGTTTTTAAGGACAAGGAAATACGCTTACGCGCGGCATCTACTTCCAAAACGGTAACTTCTACCCGTTGACCCACTTTCACCACTTCGTGCGGATTGCTTACAAAGCGGTCGGATAAATGACTCACGTGTACTAAACCGTCCTGGTGTACGCCGATATCCACGAAGGCCCCAAAAGCGGTTACGTTGGTAATAATGCCGGGTAACTTCATGCCGGTCCGTAAATCATTGATTTCGTTTACGCCTTCGGTAAACGAGAACGCCTCAAAACTTTCGCGCGGGTCGCGGCCGGGTTTAGCCAGCTCGCTCATAATATCCTGGAGCGTAGGCAAACCAACCGTGTCGGTTACGTAATTTTTTAAATTTATTTGCTTGCGCAGCTCCGGCTTTTTCATCAGGTCGGTGACGGTAGTGCCTAAGTCTTTCGCCATGCGTTCTACCAGTTCGTAGCGTTCGGGGTGCACGGCGCTGGCATCCAGCGGGTTTTTAGCGTGGCGGATGCGCAAGAAACCGGCGGCTTGTTCAAAAGCTTTGTCGCCTAAACGCGGTACTTTTTTCAGTTCGGCGCGCGTACGGAACGGGCCGTTTTGGTTGCGGTATTCCACAATGTTTTGCGCCAGGCTCGGACCTAAGCCCGATACGTAGGTTAATAATTGCTTACTGGCGGTATTTACTTCTACACCCACGGCGTTTACCGAACTCATCACTACATCGTCCAGAGAATGTTTCAAAGCAAACTGGTCGACGTCGTGCTGGTATTGACCCACACCAATGCTTTTAGGATCGAGTTTTACCAGTTCGGCCAATGGGTCCATTAAACGACGACCAATAGAAACAGCACCCCGCACGGTAACATCATGGTCCGGAAATTCTTCGCGGGCTACATCCGAGGCCGAGTAAATAGAAGCGCCGCTTTCGTTTACCATTACCACGGCAATGGTATTGGGTAAGCCCAAGCCGCGCACAAAGGTTTCGGTTTCGCGGCTGGCGGTGCCGTTGCCAATGGCAATAGCTTCTACTTCGTATTTGGAGGCTAAATATTTAACGGTACTGGCCGCTTCCTGGGCCTGGCGGGCGCCGGTGTGCGGATACACGTTTTCGTTGTGCAGTAATTTGCCTTGTTTGTCCAGTACCACCAGCTTACAACCCGTCCGAAAACCCGGGTCCAGGGCCAAAACGGTTTTCTGGCCCAGCGGAGCCGAGAGTAATAATTGCCGTAAATTATCGGCGAATACCCGAATCGCTTCTTCGTCGGCGCGCTTCTTCGACAGCATCCGGATTTCGGTTTCCATCGAGAGCTTCAGCATGCGTTTGTAGGCGTCTTTGGTGGCTATTTTTACCTGCTGAGCCGCTTCGTTACTGCCTTTCACGAATAGGCTTTCGAGCAGTTCAATGGCTTCTTCTTCCTCGGGTTGCGCGTTGAGCATCAAAATCATTTCGTTTTCGCCGCGGCGCATAGCCAATACGCGGTGCGAAGGGGCTTTCTCGATGGGTTCTTCCCACTCAAAATAATCTTTGTATTTCTGGCCTTCTTCTTCCTTGCCCACCATCACGCGGCTTTTGAACATGCCTTTCTTTTCGAACAAGTTCCGCATGCGGGCCCGAGCATCGGGATTTTCGTTAATCCACTCGGCTATAATATCGCGGGCACCAGCTAAGGCTTCTTCGGTGTCTTTTACTTCTTTTTCTTCGCTGATGTATTGCTGGGCTTCGGCGGTTACGTCAAATTTCTCTTGTTCAAATAAACGCTGGGCCAATGGCTCCAAACCTTTTTCGCGGGCAATGGTGGCTTTGGTGCGGCGCTTGGGTTTGTAAGGCAAATAAATATCTTCGAGCACCGCCATGGTTTCGGCGGCGTTAATTTGGGCCTCGAGTTCGGGAGTTAGTTTTTGTTGCTCCCGGATGGATTTGAGAATGGCTTCGCGGCGTTTATCCAGTTCGCGGAGCTGTTCCATGCGGTCGCGGATGCCCGCCACGGCTACTTCGTCTAAAGAGCCGGTAACTTCTTTGCGGTAACGCGAAATAAAAGGCACGGTAGCGCCTTCGTCTAATAATTCTACGGTTGCTTGTACTTGCTTGATGCTGATACGCAGCTCGGTGGCAATTTTAAGGTAATTTCTAATCAGTTCTTCCATGCGGCACTAGGCTTCGGGTTATACCGTTCAAATTTACACCGTAAAAACCGGAAGGCAAAGCCAGGAAGGGGATTGTGTATTTAGAAAGATTTTGGTATGGGTGAGGGAGTGATTATATATAATTATATAATTATTTGTTTATAAGAAATTGGACTATCAATTTTTAATGCTTTAATTGCTATAAATAACTAAAATAATGACTGCAATAATCGGTGTTTTGAATAAGTCTGCTGTTGCTCTTGCTGCTGATAGTGCCTCAACAGTGAGTGGTGGAGAAGTAAATAAAGTCTACAATAATGCAAATAAAATATTCAATCTTGCTTCCAATTACCCAGTTGGTATAAGTATATATAATTCTGCCGAATTCATGGGTATACCATGGGAAACAATCATAAAAATGTATAAGAAAGAATTAGGAACACGGAATTTTCCTAATCTCTTTGAATATGCGAATGACTTTATTACTTATTTAAATAAAATCAAGTTAAGAGTTAATACTTACGATGTAGAATTATATTTAAATACAACTATTTTTAATGTAGTTAAAAGTATACATGAAGTAGCAAGCACTGAATTTGAAGATACTTTCCCTGATAAAAGCCAAATTGATGTAAACCAGGAGTTTAATAATATTTTAGTTAATATAATTCAGCGGAATATTCAGAGTATTAATAATACTAATACTCTAATTGAGTTTATTGATTATACACAAGAAATGTTTTTAGCTGCTTATGAAGTTAATATTGTTACTTATATTAATAATTTATATAGTAGTGTAAACCTAAGTCTTGCAGAAACCTCTCTTATAGCATTTAAAGAATTTATCTATTTAAATATTGTCAAAGATATATTTGACAATCCATATTCTGGTATTATTATTACCGGGTTTGGAGAAGATGATGTGTTTCCTAAATTAAGGTCATATATAATTGGAGGTATTATAGATCATCGGATTAGGTATAAACTGTCGGAAGATGTTATTATAAGTACTCAAAATACCGGAGCTATAACTCCATTTGCACAAGTTGACATAATTTCAACTTTTTTAAAAGGTATAGATCCATTTATTATAAATAATATAACTGCCGGGTTTAAAACTATTCTAGATATTTATAATGTAGATATTGAAAATGCTATTCCTACAAATACAGATAGTAATGCCATAAAGGCTATACTTAATACAACACCTGCTCTTATAGATAAATTTAAAAAAATTGTTGACGAGGTTTGTAACGAAAGAAATTTGTTTCCTATATTGAGAACAATAGGTACTTTATCTAAAGAAGATTTAACTGAGATGGCAGAATCTTTGATAGATTTGACTTATTTAAAAAGAAGGGTTAGCTTTGAGGAAGAATCTGTAGGTGGTCCTGTAGATGTTGCAGTAATAACCAAAGGGGATGGTTTCGTATGGATTAAGCGTAAACATTACTTTAAACCTGAAATGAACCTTAATTATTTAGCTAGCGTATTTAATCAAAGGAATACATAAAATTAATTATAAAGCAATGGAAACATTAAAAATGGTTGGTACTTATTCTAAAAGGGATAGTGGTAAAGCTACAAAAGGCCATTTTGTTGCTTCTTCTGTTCGTTCTAATGATAAGATTACTGAACACTCAACTGTAAAGGATATTCAAAAAATTCTTTCGACTGAAGTAAAGAAGATACTTGAAAGTGCTAAATAACATTAGTGGTTAAATATACAAAAGGGAGCTAAGAAAGCTCCCTTTTTGATTTTATTACATTTCGCTCCGCGGACACTTACAATTTGCGTAAGCTCCCATATAAGATGCAGGTGGTTAAGCATAATAACAAATCCGTATACTATTATCTTCTTTTCTGCTGCCAGAAACCGCAAGAAGTTTAGAATGACTTCTTTGTATTTATCTGGTTTAAGTAGAGTTTTCCAGTGTAGAATAGTGGCGGTGTAAAAATAGATTTTCCCCAGCTCCTAGCTTGGAAGTAACGATAGAATGAAGAAAGTGTTTGTGAAGACACAAACACGGGCAGGGGTGCTAAAATCGTTTATGATGCCATTAACAGGTTTATTAAAATTCCAAATTTGACAAAATTTTTATTGTCAAATTTTTTAACAAAATTTTTATTGTTAAGGTAGGGATTAATACAGCAACAAATTTCTACGCCCGCGTTTGTGTCTTCACAAACGGGTTTACACCATTCATAAACCAGGCAGAAAAATAAAGCAGTCTAATTTCTCACTCCAACTTTTTATCTTCCTGCTTGGTCTTCTCCATGGCTTCCGGTTCTATTTCTTCGGCGCTCTTATTTAATTTAATAAACACGCCCCAAGCCACCAGCAGCACACCCGCGGCAATGCCGATAGAAGCGGCTTGCGGCAACTGTTCCGGATTTTTATAGGCCAGTTTAAAAATAGTAATTAAGCACTCAATAGAGAGGGCCACAATGATGACTACTAAGAACCGGGATAGAAATCGCCGGACCCGGGTGGGAGCGCTCACGTGCGCCTCGCGCCGTACTTCTTCTTCCAAGATGGTTTGCCCGAGTTCGAGGGCTACTACGGCAATAGTTAATAAGCCAATGCTTTCCAGAATAGAATTGAACCGGGTTCGCAGGTCTATAGTAGCGTTGGGGTGAATGCCCTGCCACAACTCGGTTACGCCGAAGAAAATTAAACTAAAGGCGCAGCAGATCAGCAGAAAAATAATGAACGAATACCCAACAGCGAGAACTTTCCCGATTAGTTTATACATAGATTTTTAATTTATAAATTACGAAACCTCCACGGGGTTATTCAATGTAGTAAGAATCACTAACATTCCGGGGAGATTATAAGAAAACGTATAATTCTGTCGAAGGTGCATCGCCTTGGTTTAAGTTAATACTAAATTATGCTTTTCAGCGGCTGCAATTCGCCCGATTTCTACACAAGTTATTTAAGCAGATGTTTCTGGGTTAAGGATAACTGCGGGAGATAAATAAAGCGAGCCAGGTTCTATGCTGGTATTTATAAGGTATAGGCGTAGGTACACAAATAATGGCTTAAGAGGTAATTGGCAGTATTTGCTTTGTTACAAATAATGAAAATTTAAGATAATCGCATTTAAAGCTACGATCTGGCTATGTACAGATAATCCGGCCACTAAAGGAAGCTGTTGCTAAATTAAAATAATTAGTTTTACTTGAGTAGTATCACATTTCTTTATTTCAGCGACAAACGGGTTCTATGGCTATACGGAGCAATTCAGCAGCAGCAATTACGGGTTCCACCGAGGCCCCCGCTTATCAACCCAACCGCCTGAAAGCCATCATCAGCGGTTCGATGGGCAATTTGGTGGAGTGGTACGATTGGTACGCGTACTCGGCTTTTTCCATTTATTTTGCGCCAGTGTTTTTCCCCAAGAGCAGTGCCACGGCCCAGCTTTTAAATACAGCGGGTATTTTTGCGGTAGGCTTTCTCATGCGTCCCATTGGCGGATGGTTGTTTGGCCGCCTGGCCGACCGAGCGGGGCGCAAGTTTGCCATGACGCTTTCGGTGCTGCTGATGTCGTTTGGGTCTTTGCTGATTGCAGTTACGCCTGCTTACGAGGCTATTGGGGTGCTAGCGGCTGTTTTGCTTTTATTTGCCCGTTTGCTGCAAGGTTTAAGCGTAGGTGGCGAGTACGGGACTTCGGCTACCTATTTAAGCGAAATGGCTACAACTAAGCGGCGGGGTTTTTATTCCAGCTTTCAGTACGTTACCCTAATTGGCGGGCAGTTGATTGCTTTGGGCATTCAGTTACTTTTGCAGCAGTTCTTTTTAACCGAAGCCCAATTGCATGCCTGGGGTTGGCGCATCCCGTTTGTGATGGGCGCCGGTTTATCGTTAACGGCGCTGTATCTGCGCAGCCACATGCCGGAATCAGTGGCTTTTAACCCGGAAAAAGGTACGGCTGTACTGAAAAAGAACGGCACCATTAAGCAACTCTTGCAGCACCCCAAAGCCGTAGCGATAGTGGTTGGCCTCACCCTGGGCGGTACCATTGCTTTTTACACCTACAGCACCTACATGCAAAAATTTCTGGTAAATACCGTACACCTCAGCAAAAGCCAGTCTACGCAAATAACGTTTGTATCGCTGTTGATTTATGCGGCCCTGCAGCCGCTTTTTGGTTTACTCTCCGACCATATTGGCCGTAAGCCTTTACTGATTGGGTTTGGGCTGTTCGGTACTTTGGCCACCGTGCCTTTGCTTACCACTTTAAGCCAGACTACCAGCCAATGGCAAGCTTTCGGGCTGATTATGCTGGCTCTGCTGATTGTTAGCGGGTATACGTCCATCAATGCGGTGGTGAAAGCGGAGTTGTTCCCGACTGAAATCCGGGCCTTGGGCGTAGGTTTTCCGTATTCCGTAACGGTGGCTCTTTTTGGCGGAACCGCCGAGTACGTGGCGCTTCGTTTTAAAAATGCCGGTAACGAAAGCTATTTTTACTGGTACGTTACGGGTTGTATCTTTATTTCCCTGTTGGTATACCTCACCATGCGCGATACCAAACACAACTCCCTCCTGGATGCTGCCTCCTGATGGCTGCTGATTTCGTTTGTCAGGTCTCCATTTAAAAATGTACTTACCAGCTCCCCGGATAAGCTTATATTTACTAAAAGTTAATCAATCCAGTCATAATGCTTTTATTTAATACGAACGGAATAACTGCTCCTTCTTTCGTGTTACATCACCGGACACTTTACTCCAATGAGCTGTATCAAAACCGGACAATTTTTTTAAATTTTATACCTGTTTACAGGTTAAATATCTGAAATTAAGGGTTTTATAGGTTTGGCATTTTTATTTCTTTACTCCAACCCAAGAAAAAGACTATTTATTAATAAATACAACAATGGATGTTTTAATTAAGAAAAAGAAGTGGACAACGCAACGGATTGTGAGCCTGGCTATGGGCGCCTTGGTAGTGGTGCTGGTAGGCGCTTCTTATTTTTCGACCAGCGGCAAAGCCAAATTAAACGTTGATACGAATAAAATCACCATTAGCAGTGTTACCAAGGGCAATTTTCAGGAATTTATTCCCCTGGATGGTATCGTGCTCCCCATTAAAACCATTTACCTCGATGCGACCGAAGGCGGTACGGTTCAAAAGATTTTAGTGGAAGATGGTGCTACGTTAAAAGAAGGTACGCCCATCGTGCAGTTGGCCAACACCGATTTGCAACTCGAAATGATGAACCGCGAAACGGCCGTGTTCGACCTGATTAACAACATGAACACCACCCGCAACTTAATGCAGCAAAACCGCATCACCCAACTCAACCAGTTGGCCGATATTGATTATAACCTGCGCGACGCCGAGCGTTTATACGTAATGAACAAAAAGCTCTACGAAGAAAAAGTAGTGCCCCAACAAGAATTTCTGCAAGCCAAATACAAATACGATTACCAGGTCCGGAAACGCCAGTTAACCATGCGCACCTTAAAGCAGGATTCGTTGAACATGCACCAGCAATTGGGCCAGATGAAAGAATCGGTGGAGCGCATGCAAAACAACCTGGCTTTGATGCGCAAGAAAATGGATGATTTAATGGTAAAAGCGCCCGTAGACGGCCAGATCACTTCGCTTAACGCCGAAATAGGCGAATCCAAAACCCGCGGCCAGCGCCTGGGCCAGATCGACGTGTTGGATGGTTTTAAAGTACGCGCCAATATTGATGAGCATTACATTTCGCGGGTATTTACCGGCCAAAAAGCTACCTTTTCTTTTGCCGGTAAAGATTACGACTTAAACGTGAAAAAAGTATTTACCCAGGTTACCAACGGCCAGTTTCAGGTAGATATGGAATTTGTGGGCGAAGTACCCAAAGGTATCCGGCGCGGCCAATCGTTGCAATTACGCTTAGCTTTATCCGACCAAACCCAGGCGGTATTGGTACCGCGGGGCGGCTTTTACCAGAAGACCGGCGGCAACTGGATTTTTAAAATTGATGAAAACGGCAATAAAGCTTATAAAACCGAAATCCGGTTGGGCCGCCAGAATCCGGAATATTTTGAAGTCGTGTCGGGCCTGAGTCCGGGCGACAAAGTGGTAACCTCGAGCTACGAAAACTACGAAGACATGGGCGAACTGGTAATTAACGAAGAAAAAGAATAGGCCGCATTTTTTAAAAAAGGGCTGTGCCTGTCCGTAATTTATAAAGTACAAGCACCAAAATAAACCTTAAATTGAAAGCGGCACCTCCCGTCCGGTTTTCAGGGAAGGTGCCCTTTAAGGTGGAAGGGTAAAAAATTAAAATTTAAAAATATTAATAACTCCTACTTATGATTACTATCTCGAACCTCGAAAAAGTGTACCGCACCGAAGAAGTGGAAACGAAAGCTCTGAATAAAGTCTCGTTCGTGATTAACGAAGGAGAGTTTGTAGCCATTATGGGGCCTTCGGGTTGCGGTAAATCAACCTTGTTAAACATTCTGGGTTTACTCGACCAGCCCGACGGCGGCAGCTTTCAGTTTCTGGGGCAAGAAATAGCTACCTTTTCGGAACGGCAGCGGGCCGAGTTGCGCAAGAAAAACATTGGTTTTGTGTTCCAGAGTTTTAACCTGATTGATGAGTTAACCGTGTTCGAGAACGTGGAATTACCTTTAATTTACCTGGGCGTAAGCGCTGCCGAACGGAAGCAAAAAGTAGAAGCCGTACTCGAGAAAATGCAGATCATGCACCGCCGCAACCACTTTCCGCAGCAGCTTTCGGGTGGTCAGCAGCAACGGGTAGCCGTGGCCCGGGCCGTTATTCAAAAACCCCGTTTAATTCTGGCGGATGAGCCGACCGGTAACCTGGACTCCAGCAATGGTAACGAGGTAATGGAACTGCTTACCGACTTAAACGAAAACGGTACCACGGTAATCATGGTAACGCACTCCGAGCACGACGCCCGCTATGCGCACCGCATCCTGCGCCTGCTCGACGGCGAGGTAGTACTCGAAAACATAAAGGAGCAATTCTCCGGCGTATAAGTTTTAATTCTTTTTTATTTTCCAACTTAGTTTAACGGATATTTAAAAAAATACTCCGATTACCGGTTTATTGCCCATCCTATGCTGAAAAACTACTTTAAAATTGCCATCCGCCATTTTTTTCGGCATAAAACGTACTCCAGTATTAACCTGTTAGGCTTGAGTATGGCGGTAACGTGTTGTTTGTTAATTGGCTTATTTATCCGGCACGAATGGAGTTACGATGATTTTCACGCCAAAGTCGATCGCCTGTACCGGCCTTGGATCAGTGAAGTTTACCAGAACGAACCCATGGTTAACACCGTTACGCCTTACCCGCTGGGACCCGCTCTGGTAGCAAATTATCCGGAAGTAGAAAAAATGACCCGGGTAGTGAGCATAGAGGGTAAAGTACAAACCGGAGGTGAAATTTTTAACGAACGCCTGCACTTGGTGGAGCCCGATTTCTTCCCGATGTTCGACTTCCGGATGGTGCAGCAAAGTAGCGCAACACCGCTGGCGGAGGTAAACAGCGTAATAGTTACAAAAGCCATGGCTACCAAATACTTCGGCCAGGCAAATCCGGTAGGCAAACTTATAAAAATACAGCTCGATTCTGCAGTGCAAGCCTTTACGGTAACGGGGGTTGCCCAAACCGTACCGGTCAATTCCAGCATTCAGTTCGATTTTTTATTGTCTTTTGCCCATATCAAGCGCCTCCGCAGCGAAAATTTTTTAAAACATTGGCAGCAAGTTGACGGCGAAACGTACGTGTTGTTGCGCCCCGGTACCAACGCGGCCCAACTGGAAGCCAAGTTTCCCGCCATGGTTAAAGCCGCCCTCGGCGAAAAATACCAACCCGGCGCTTACGCGGTGCATTTGCAGCCTATCCGGAATATTCACCTCAACAACACGTTGCCCGAAGGAATGGAGCCGATCAGCAATCCGGCTTATTCGTATATTCTGGGTACCATTGCCGGCTTTATCTTACTCATTGCCTGCATTAATTTCATGACGCTGTCGATAGGTCGCTCGGCTGGCCGCGCCCGCGAGGTAGGGGTGCGTAAAGTAATGGGTGCCATCCGGAGCCAGTTGATTCAGCAGTTCTGGGGCGAAGCCTTGTTCTTAACGGTGCTGGCGGTTTTTACCGGATTTGTACTGGCTATGCTGTTATTGCCGGTATTTAATCAGTTAGCCGATAAAAATTTAAAATTTTCTTTTGATGCCGGTACCATGGGTCTGCTGGGCGTATTAGTGGTGGTAGTGGGCTTAGTAGCCGGCAGTTATCCGGCATTGGTACTTTCTAATTTCAGGCCGGTAGAAGTATTAAAAGGCAAATTAACTATTACCGGCGACCAAAGCTTTTTTCGCCGGAGCCTGGTAATTGTGCAGTTTGCATTATCGGTTTTTTTAATAGTCGGCACTCTGGTAATGAACCAGCAAATGCATTTTCTGCAAAGTAAGCCCTTGGGTTACCAAACTAAGCGCATAGTAGTCATTCCGGCTACGCAGAGCGGCGAAGCGGGCCAGGCCCAAATTGCCCGTTTTCGCGAAGCTATTCAGAGCCGGCCGGAAGTGGCCGAAGTGGCTGCTTCGGCGTTTGCGTTTGGCAGCGGTCCTTGGGCTGGGGTAGGTTACACCGATCCTAAAAAAGTTTACCGCGAATTTGCCCAGAATAACATCGACGCGCATTTTATTCCGGCTTACGGTATTCGGTTAAAGGTAGGCCGCAACTTCCAGGAAAATAATACCGCCGATAAATCGCAGTCTATTATTGTAAACGAGGCTCTGGTAAAAGAATACGGTTGGCAAGACCCGCTAAACGCACATTTGCCGGGCAAATTTCCGGCGCACCGCATAATTGGCGTAGTAGAAAATTTTAATTTTGAATCGCTGCACACGCCCGTAAAACCTTTGGTGCTGGTCATGCAACCCGACTCGTTGTACCGGGGTATCGAAAATTTAATGTTTTCTTCGTCGCCGCAACCCGATATTTCGGTACGCCTCCAGACCGGTAATTTAACCGAGCAAGTAGCTTTGCTGGAAAAAACCTGGAAAAGCCTTTCACCCAACGAGCCCTTTGCGTACACTTTCCTGGATGAGAACCTGGCAAACCAATACCGCCAGGAACAGCGCTTAGGAAAAATGGTGAATATTGCTTCGGCGCTTTCTATTTTTATTTCTTGTCTGGGCTTATTTGGTTTAACTACCCTGGCCGTGGCGCGCCGCACCAAAGAAATTGGGGTGCGCAAAGTATTAGGCGCATCGGTAACGAATATTGTAGCCCTGTTATCCAAAGATTTTGTGGGTTTGGTGGTAATAGCTAACGTGGTGGCCTGGCCGCTGGCCTGGTACAGCATCCATCAATGGTTACAGGATTTTGCCTACCAAGTGCCCGTGAGCTGGTGGATTTTTGGCCTGGCCGGTGTGGCCACGTTGGTAATTGCCTTGGTTACTATTTCGTTCCACGCAGTTCGGGCCGCTTTGGCAAACCCGGTGCAAGCACTCCGCAGGGAGTAAATTCCTGGTTATTTTAAATTTAAATACGCGGGCAAACAAGATTACAAATTCTGTTCAGCATCTTTTTAAAATTATAGGAGTGAGATACTTCTGTAAAGCATCCGTACGCGTATTTTTAAAATTACGCTTACTAGCAAACAAGAACCGCCGGGGTACGCAGAACATGTAAGTGTTTTCCGGTGGTTTTTGTGCTGTTATTTCAAGGAAAACGTTTTACCCGCATCGCTTTTTTTCACCACCAGAAAAGGTTTTTCTTTATCAATCCGTTGGCCGGACATAACGGTGGCTACCTGCTCGTTAGAGGCTAAGTACAATTTAGTGCCTTCCTCAAAAGTAAATGCTTGTTCTTTGCCCGGCATAAAGTATTGACTAACGGCTGTATTCCCCGCTTCGGAAGGCGCATATGAGATAAGATTAAACTTTTTAGGAAGTAAAGCCGTGTTTTTGAGGTAAATTACCACCGGGGCCAGAGTAGTTTTTTGGGCGTACAAATCAGTTGCCAGTAGCAGGCAGCCAGCAAATAAAACAGTTTTTAAGAATTTAGTTGTCATAACAGGGTTACCAAGAGCGTTGATGCTAACAAATTTTAAAATTTTAATTTCTGCAATCGCCGCAAATGATGTTTTGAGACCAGAAAATAAGGTAGTAAAACCTTACAATAAACGTAAAATCCAGCGCCACCTTACTTAAAAAGTGTTTCCTTTTAAACGCCTGATTGCTCAGGTAAGCCCTGCCCGTAATTTTACATACTCCTGCGGAATTTGGCCAGTATATTTTTTAAAAGCCCGGTTAAAAGTAGCTTTAGAATTAAAACCACATTCGTAAGCAATGGCCAACAGGGTATGGGTTTTATGCTGACCGGCCTGTAAGCAACGTTGTACTGCCCGAACACGGTAGTGATTCACAAAATCGTTGAAGTTCATCCCAAAACCTTGGTTTATAACTTTAGATACAAAAGCGGGATTACTGTGTACTTGTTTGGCTAATTGCGTTAACGAAAGCTCCGGGTTGGTATACAAGTTTTCGGTTTCCATTAAAGTTAAAATTTTCTCCTTCCAAGGTTCTATGGCCGGATCAAGTGGTAAGGCGGTAGTCCGAGAGCCAGGGGTTGTAATGGCTATTTCTACTTTCACTGCCTCTTCCGCATCATTTTGATGGAACGGTACCAAAGGGTTAGGCGTAAGCCATAAAGTAGGTGGGGCCGTAAACAAATTAGGAGTAAACGCAATGGTAGTTTTAATAGAATTCGCGTAACCCGTAATAGCAATGTAATACAGAATCAGGGCAAAAGAAAAGTAATACCACCACGAGCCAACATACGAATTAGCCTCCGGAAACAGTGCTGTAAGCAAGTAAAAAAATAATTGCAGGCCCAAAATAAACAAAAAAGCCACCAAGAAATTCTTCATCCAGCTAAAAGACAAGGTATCGGCGTAGCTCACTACTTGTGCCATTAGTTTTTTGTACACAACATAGTAGCGCAACGAAGCAAAGAAATAAATGGTGATGGACGTAAAGCCGGTTATCTGGTACCAGAAATCAAAGTCGCGGTCCAGGCCATCCTGTAGAAAATAATATTTTTTTAAAAAAATCTTATCCGCTACTACCATTACCACGCCATACCCGAGGTAGCACCAACCCGGCAGCAAATGAAGCCACTGGTGTTTGCCAAAACGAAACAAAGGGTTAAGCAAACTTTGCACGTAGATAAACAAGACGGGCCCCAGCAAATACAGCTGTTGAAGAGGCGTATATAATAAAAAATCCCGGTAAGTCTGCTGGTCATACCAGCCGGCAAAACCCAGCATCCAGGGAGCTATATATAAGATGCCCAATAACAAAAATAAGCTCAACCACTTATCGGCGGCATTTTTTTTAACCAGGCTTTTTCGGTATAATAAAATTGCATATACCAAGCCGTGCACAAAAAATACCAGCAGTAACGAAGAGTAAAAGTTAAACTCAAAATGCATGATAATGCTTTTTTTAAAAAGGTTACCTTGCTACGGGCAAACAATCCGCAGCATAAAGAAGGCGCTTTAATTAGCAAACCAACTAATAAGTTTATAGGTGCAGTTAAATTTATTTAAGCGAACAAGGAAGCTGGTACTAGGTTTATTAGGCATTTAAAATAAGGGCTCCGGTTACGTTCATCAATTTTTAAAGAGGTTAGTAACCGTTTCTCTGGCACGCTAAAAGAGAAATGCCGCGCTGCCCGCCACTCTGACCAGGGTACTAATTTATAAAAATTATTTACTTATCGAGCTAATTTCCTGCGCTGGATAAAGCAGATAAATGTTGTTCTAAAAGCGAACGAGAGTTGTATCAAAACCGGACAATTGAGAAGAAGTAAGTGGTTTATTTCGCTGATTTTTAATTATATACGTTTCTGGCATTTTTCTTCCTTGTTTTCCGGTAACAGGTAGCGGCGAATTAAGTAAGAACAGAACTATCGGTGGTGGGATTACCCGGTTTCGGGGCGGGGCGGGGGCTCTAATCGCTACAGTTTTCTTTTTAATTTATGAAAGTTTGTTAGATTAAATCTGAGTAGTGGTGGTAGTCGAATAAGTCTGTTTAAGGTATTTTCAACTTAAGTATCAGTAATCTTATAAATCTTAATCCAGCTAGCATGTTCCGCAATAACTTTAAAATAGCCCTTCGCAATTTCTGGAAGTACCCCGCTTTTTCGGCGATTAATATACTGGGTTTAGCCATTGGCGTTAGTGCCTGTTTAATTATCTACTTGCTCGTGCGGTTTGAATTAAGTTACGATACCTTCCACGCGGACCGGAACCGGATTTACCGGGTAGTATCGCAAACAGGTTTTGCCGGTGAAATTTTTAAAAATTGCGGGGTGTCGGGGGCCTTACCAAACGCTATGCAACAAGAAATAACCGGACTGGCGAGCGTCGCCCCTTTTCACCTATTTTATGCGCAGCAAGTGCATATTCCCGAAGCCAAAGGAAAAATGAAAAAGTTGGATCTTAGCGCCACTGATTATCACCCCGCCAAGGCTAATTACATACTCGTCAATCCGCAGTATTTTGCTGTTTTTAAATACGAATGGCTCGCCGGTAATGCGCAAACCGCACTGCACGAGCCATATAAAGTCGTATTATCCGAGAAACAAGCAAGTAAATATTTTGGTAACCAAAAGCCGGTGAATTACCTGGGCAAAATCCTCACCTACCTGGATGGGGAAGATACCTTAACGGTAACAGTGGCGGGGGTAGTGCGCGATTTTCAGCAAAACACCGACTTCCATTTTACTGATTTTATTTCGCTGGCGAGTGCCCAAAGTCCGGACTGGGAAAATAAGCTAGGACTAAAAGAATGGGGCGGTACCAGTTCTTCTTCGCAATTATTAATAAAACTAACTCCGAACACCACTCCGGCCCAAATAGCAAAACAGTTTCCTGGTTTAATTGACCGGCACATACCAAAAGATGGATATAATAACAATCGTTCTTTTTTACTGCAGCCCCTCGCGGATATTCACTTTAACGCCGACTACGGCAGTGATTTTGTGCGACTGGCGCACCGCCCTACACTTTACGCGCTTATGGGAGTAGCGGTTTTTTTGCTGCTCATGGCAGGCATTAATTTTATTAATCTGGCTACATCGCAATCGGTGCAACGAACCAAGGAAATAGGCGTGCGCAAAGTATTAGGTAGTAGCCGGTATAGCCTGATTACACAATTTCTGAGCGAAACTTTTGTGTTAGCCCTAGTTGCCGTATTATTGGCGGTACTGCTTACCAATCCCCTCCTGGCCGTATTCCGGTCATTTTTGCCGCCGGGCATTCACTTGCCCCTATTTAGCCCTGCAGTGTTATTGTTTCTAGTTGGTCTTACCATTATAACTACCCTGTTAGCTGGTTTCTATCCGGCCTTGGTTTTATCGGCAGCGGCCCCTATTCAATCGCTGAAAGGGCAAATCTCCTCTACGACTACCCGCAAAGCGTACCTCCGCAAAACCTTGATTGTGTTTCAGTTTACGCTTTCGCAGGCCTTTATTTTGGGGGCTTTGGTAGTAGGAGCGCAAATTAATTTTATGCGCAGCCAGGATATGGGTTTTAAACAAGACGAAATTGTAACCTTTGAGCTGGATTGGCGCGATAAAACCCAAAATAAGTTTGTGCTGTTAAACAAAATCCGGCAAATGCCCGAAGTGGCGCAGGTTAGTTTAAGTAACTCTACCCCCGCTCGCAGTGGTACCAACACCATGGTCTTTAAATACCACGCTGGTAAAGAAGAGATCAGCTGGAACGTGCATAATAAGTCCGGCGACGAAAATTTTATTAACTTGTACGGTATTAAGCTGCTGGCCGGGCGTAACATCTTTCCCAGCGACACTTTACGGGAAATATTAATTAATGAAACCTACGCCAAAGCCATTGGTTTTAAGCAAGTCAACGAAGCGGTAGGGCACTATGCCATGCTGGACAATAAAAAACTGCCTATTGTAGGCGTAGTGGCCGATTTTCACGTGCAGTCCTTACATAAGTCTATCGAGCCTGTATTCATCGGCGCCGAAAATAAATTTGCTCGTACTATTAGCCTGAAGCTGGCTACCCGTGGCAAACAAGCCGCGGAAGTGAAAGCGACGCTGGCAAAGCTGGAAAAAGAGTACCAGGCACTTTACCCTGAACAAAAATTTAATTACGCTTTCTTCGACGAAACTATCGCCCATTTTTACGACAACGAGCAAAAAATGGCAACTATCGTTCGCCTGGCTACCGACTTAGCCATTTTTATTGCTTGCCTGGGTTTAATTGGTTTAGTAGCTTTTACGGTTACGCAACGCACCAAAGAAATAGGTATCCGCAAAGTATTGGGCGCTTCGGTCACCCACATTGTGGCATTGCTTTCCCGCGATTTTTTAAAATTAGTAGTGCTGGCCAATGTTGTAGCCTGGCCTTTGGCGGGTTGGGCCATGCACCGGTGGTTGCAGGATTTTGCGTACCGGGTGCCGCTTTCGGCAGGGCTCTTTATTCTGGCCGGGATTTCTGCTATTTCAATTGCTTTACTGGCAGTGAGTTTTCAGGCTATTAAAGCGGCTGTGGCTAATCCGGTAAAGAGCCTGCGCACCGAGTAGTTTTCTGATGGTAAGTAAATTCCCTTTCCGGCAAATAATGCTTTAGCTCATGAAGAAAAGATTTGTTCGTTTACCGTTAAAAATGCAAAAATTTAAAAAATGGATGATTCTATGCTTAAGCCTGGTTTTCACCGGGCAATCCTGGAGCAGTGTGGCGCAACAGGGAGGTAGTCAGCAAAGTTTGTTAATTGCTAAGCTAAACCAAACCATTCCGCAACTACTCGATAGTGCTTCTATTCCGGGGTTAGCTATATCGGTAATCAGAGATGGCAAAATGGCCTACACGCAGGTTTATGGCGTAAAAAGCATTGAAACCAAAGAAAAAATGGCGATTAATACTGTTTTTGAAGCGGCCTCTCTGAGTAAACCGGTTTTTGCCTACGCCTGCCTGCAGTTAGTGGATCAAGGATTGCTAAACCTGGATAAGCCGCTGTATACCTACTTGCCTTACCCGGATATCGAAAGGGATGCCCGCTATAAAAAAATTACGGCCCGCATGGTATTGAGCCATACTAGCGGCTTTCCGAATTGGCGCAACAACGATTCACTGCGGATTAATTTTGAACCCGGCCAAAAGTTTAGTTACTCCGGCGAAGGCTACGTGTATCTGCAAAAAGTAGTAGAGAAAATAACGGGCAAACCCTTAAACGATTTTATAACCGAGAAAGTATTCCGGCCGCTCGGCATGCCGAACAGCAGTTATGTCTGGCGGCCCGATTTTGATACGAAAGCCGCCACTCCGCACGATGGTTTTAGCAATCCTTTGCCGAAAAACAAACCAACTGCTGCCAATGCTGCTGCTTCGTTACACACCACCGCTCCCGATTATACCGCGTTTATTACGGCCGTGTTAAACGGAACCGGCCTGAAAAAGCAAACTCTAGCAGCCATGCTCACACCGCAAATTCAGGTGCCGGAAGAAAGAACCAATGCCGCGGCAGCATTATCCAAAAAAGTCGCCTGGGGGCTAGGAATAGGTTTGCAGGAAGTTTCCGGTGATAAAGCTTTCTGGCATTGGGGCGATAATTACAGTTTCCGGTGTTACGTACTGGCTTACCCGAAAGAAAAAATGGGCGTAGTGTATTTTACCAACAGCAATAATGGTTTAAGCGTTGCTAACCGAATAGTACACTTGGTAACTAACCGCGAGCAGCCGGCTATTGGTTTTATTGATTACCAACCGTATACCAACCCTGGCTTTTTGTTCCGGCAGAATATTCCCAAACAAGGCGTAACCGCCGCCATAAAACCTTTCTTAAAATCCGATCATAAACCGGATATTGCCGAAGACGAGATGAACAGTATTGGTTACCAACTCTTGCGCAGCGGCAAAGTAGCCGAAGGCAAAGAAGTGCTGCAGTTAAACCTGGAAGCGTATCCGCAATCGGCGAATGTATACGATAGCTATGCGTATGCCTGCCTGTTAAACGGTGAAAAAGAAACGGCTGCCCAAAATTACTTAAAGGCTTATACCCTGGACCCAAAGAACAAAGAAGCTAAACTAGTGGCCGATCAGCTTACCGCCGCTAAAGTACCAAAGGGTAACGCAGAATTTAAATTAAAAGGTTATAGTAACGCCAAACTTGTAACACTGGCCGGCAGTTTTAACAACTGGAATGCGTACCGTAATTTCTTTGTAAAACAAGGCGACGAATGGGTCTGCCGCCTGGATTTAACGCCCGGAAAATACTCGTACAAAATAGTAATAGACGGCGATTGGGTGTTAGATCCGGGCAACCCCGAAATTGCGGAAGAAAATGGGTACAAAAATTCGGTGGTAGTAGTGAAATAAACTTTTTGGCGGTTTTATTCTGCTGCTGCAGCAAGGTAAAACTGCTTTTCCGAAACCCGCTCCGGCTGATTCGGAAACGAACAACAGATTGTACCGGAACCGGACATTTTTTTTAAATATTGCGCTCAATCTGGCGTATAAAACGTTGAAAAATAATAACTTAAGTAATTGGCATTGTTCTTACTGCATTTTCAATATCTATTTTCGGCGAAATAATATTTACTCCGGATAGTAAATCCTGACTAGTAATTCTAAAACCATTCACTATGTTCCGGCATATCCTACTATTAGCCTATCGCAGCTTTCTCCGGTTTAAAAGTACGTTTCTTATAAACCTAATGGGCTTGTCTACGGGCCTGGCTTGTACTTTATTTATTTACCTCTGGGTAAACGATGAACTACACGTGGATAAATTTCACGCGAAAGACGAAAGACTATTTAGGGTGATGGAACGCCGGCAAAACGCGAATGACATTATCGTGAGTGAAATGACTTCCGGCCCGGTAGCACAAGCTTTGGCGGAAGAAATGCCGGAAGTGGAATTTGCGGCGGCGGTGATGCATTATTCGTGGTTTCCCAAATTTACTCTTTCTATCGGCGAAGAAGATCGCCAAGCTTTTAAGGGAACCGGCCAATTTGCCAGCCCGGACTTTTTCCAGGTTTTTTCCTATAATCTTATTCAGGGGCAGGCCAAAGACGTGTTGCGCGATAAAAACGCCATTGTGCTATCGGAACAACTGGCGCAAAAATTATTTCGCACGACGCAAAATGTGGTGGGCAAAACCATGGTCTGGAAAGTGGGACCTTTACAAAAGCCCGTAATCGTTACAGGTATTTTTAAAAATGTTCCAACTAATTCTTCCGAACAGTTCGATTTTTTGCTGTCTTTTGAAGCCTGGAAAGACATCAATCCCGGTGTTTTAGAATGGGGAAACAATGGCACGCATACCTACGCGGTTTTAAAAGCCGGCGCAAACCCGAAACAGTTTAATAATAAAATTGCGAACCTGTTAGCCCGCAAAGTGGGCAGTACTAATCGGCAGTTGTTGCTGAAACCTTATTCGCAGAAGTATTTATATGGCCACTACGAAAACGGAGTACAAACGGGCGGCAGAATCGTGTACGTGAAGCTTTTTTCGGTTATTGCCTTGTTTATTCTTTTAATTGCCTGCATTAATTTCATGAACCTTTCTACGGCCAAAGCCAGCAGCCGCACCAAAGAAATAGGCGTAAAGAAAGTAATGGGCGCTTCCCGCAGCACGCTTATCTGGCAATACCTGAGCGAGTCGCTGCTCATGGCGTTTGTATCGTTGGGGGTAGCCCTCCTGCTGGTGGTTTTATTATTGCCGGCTTTTAACCAGATTACCGGCAAACAGTTAACCCTTACTCCAGACCTTTCCTTTATCTTGGCCATCCTGACGGTTACTTTGTGCACCGGCTTGATTGCCGGCAGTTATCCCGCTTTATATCTATCCGGGTTTAATCCGGTTGCGGTATTAAAGGGAAAGTTGCAAACCGTTTTGGGGGAAGTGTTAATTCGCAAAGGATTAGTGGTGTTTCAGTTTGCCTTATCGGTAATTTTAATGGTAGCGGTATGGGTGGTGTACCAGCAAATTGGGTATATTCAAACCAAACAATTGGGCTACGACAAAAACAATATTATTTATTTCGACCGGCAGGGCAAACTCTACGAAAACCAGGACGCATTTCTGGCCGCGGTAAAAAATACGCCGGGCGTGGTAAATGCCTCCAGCATTAGCAGCAGTATTATTGGCAGCCACAATACCACGGGTGGTCTGGACTGGGAAGGAAAAGATCCGAATGAAAGTATTGATTTTGAATTAGTAAGCGTGAATTACGACCTGCTGCAAACGCTGGGTATTCAAATGGCTGCCGGACGGGCCTTTTCCAAAAATTTTGCTACCGATAACACCAAAATTATTTTTAACGAGGCGGCCGTTACCGCCATGGGTTTAAAAGATCCGGTAGGTAAACATATTAACCTGTGGGGTACCGATCGGGAAATTGTGGGCGTAGCGAAAAATTTTCATTTTGAATCGCTGCACGAAAACGTAAAGCCCTTGTTTTTTGTATTAGACCCTCCGCGCACCAATACCATTATGGTTAAGATCGGGGCGGGGCAAACCAAAGAAGTGATCAGCGAGGTGCGCCGCCTGCACGAGGCCTTTAATCCTAGCTTTGCTTTTGACTATAAATTCTTGGATCAGGATTTTCAAGCCCTTTACGTAGCCGAACAACGGGTGGCCGTCCTTTCCCAGTATTTTGCCGGGTTTGCCATTCTTATTTCCTGCCTGGGGCTGTTTGGTTTAGCCGCTTTCACCGCCGAACGCCGGCGCAAGGAAATTGGCGTACGCAAAGTGTTAGGGGCCAGCCGGTTTAGTATTGTGTATTTGTTATCCAGCGATTTTACCAAACTGGTAGTGGTGGCTATTTGTATTGCGTTGCCGCTGAGTTACCTGGTAGTAAACAATTGGCTCAATAATTTTGAATTCCGGATAGATTTAGAGTGGTGGTATTTTGCGGGAGCCGGACTGGCGGCCTTACTCGTGGCCTGGCTTACCGTGAGCAGCCAAGCCATTAAAGCCGCTTCGGTGAACCCTGCCCAGAGTTTGAAGGATGAATAGACAAATTTTTAAATTTTTCGCGCTGGAGTAATGTAAATTTTTAAAAAACCGCTCCATTACTTCTAAGTACTTGGGCAAAATTAAACAGATGCACAGGTTCGACTAAGTAGTTTATTTTTAAGATACTAACAATCGAACAACGAACAACTAATAACGACCAACTACTTATAAACCGGTTCCCACACATTTTAAATTTTTTACCTGATTTTTTTAAATTTTTTGTAATGTTTGGCTTACCTGCTCGTCTTTATTATTGACTCCCGTTGCGGCTGGCATTTTTTGCGGCAGATCTTGCATTCGAGACTACCAAATACCATTCGAGGCTTTGCAACAAACGGGCACGCTGCCACATTCCGCTTAAATCAGCAGGCAACCAGAGGCGGGTTTTCAGAATCTACAGATAAAACAAGCTACTAACCGCACAAGAATTCAAAAATTTAAAAACTAAGAACTAAACTATGAAAACGTATTTATCCCTATTATTAATTGGCCTTGGTTTTACGGCAAACGCTCAAATCAAAGCTGGGCAAGAGCCTTACCTTACCAAATCGCTGACCAGCGAATCCATTAAAAGTGTGGAGGTAAAAACCTCCGGTGGCAGCATTGCCGTAACGGGCGGCAGTAATGCCGATGCCCGCGTAGAAGTGTACGTAAACCAGAATAATAACCGTTCCGGCGAAACGCTTACCAAAGAAGAAATTCAACAACGGATAACCGCCGATTACGAACTTACGGTTACGGCCAGCAACGGAAAGCTCATTGCCCGGGCCCGGCCCAAGGAAAGAGATATGGATTGGAAACGCGGCCTCAATATTTCGTTTCGGGTATTTGTACCGCAAAAAATTTCGACGGATCTATCTACCAGTGGCGGTAGTATTCAGTTAGCGAATATTGCGGGCGAGCAGCACTTTACCACCAGCGGCGGCGATTTAAACATCGACCGGGTAAGCGGCCGCACCAAAGGCAGTACTTCCGGCGGCAGCATTCATCTGAAGAACTCGAAAGATAACATTGATTTAACTACCAGCGGCGGCGACATAGAAGCTACCGATTGTACCGGTGACCTACGGTTGGTTACCTCGGGGGCTCTTTGCGCTTAACTAATTTAAATGGCGTTATAGAAGCCCATACTTCCGGGGGCGATGTAGATGGCAAAAACGTTTCCGGGGAGTTAAGTGCCCGTACGTCCGGCGGCGATATTGACCTGCGCGACATGGCCTGCACTTTGGAAACAGCTACGAGCGGCGGCAACTTAGAGGTAGCCATTAAACAACCCGGTAAATACGTGCGGCTGAGTAACTCGGGCGGCGATATTACCCTGCATCTACCTAAAAACATTGCTGCGGACCTGGATTTACAAGCCGACCAGGTAAATGTAGGCAAGCTCGCTGCGTTTAACGGCACCATCCAAAAAGACGAAGTCCGCGGTAAATTAAACGGGGGCGGTGTCCGGATAAGTGCCGACGCGGGCAGCGGTAATGTGTCGTTATCGGTGCGGTAAATGCCTTAAAGCGTTAGTGCCGGGGAAGGCTTCTCCGGAATTCAAAAATTTAAAAAAAGCTTGCAAACAGATAATCAATAAGCGTTATCTGTTTGCAAGCTTTTTTTAAATTTTCGATTCGCCCGGTATAATTAGCTGAAGGTCAAACGAATCAGGAGCAAGAGATTTATTTTTGCAGCTTGATGGTTCGGTGTGCTACCCCCGACTTGGTAACGAAGCGGCTGACATAAAATCCATCGGGTAAATGGCTTCCGTCCAGTTCAAACTCGTATTGCTTGCCTGCTTCCAGGTTGCCGTTAAACAAGGTGGTAACCGGTTCGCCGTTTAGATTGTAAATAATGAGGGAAGCATTACCTGTTGCCGCAGCTTTTAATTGAATTTTGGCTTTCCCGGCAAACGGATTCGGAAATACAGTGAAAGCCTGATCAGCAGCCAAATCTATTGGCAGGTTGGTTGCCCCAAAAGTAATGGTTTTGCTATCGCCGGCTTTGCCCTTTGCCAAAGCATTGGGGTAAGTAGTGGCCGATAATATATACAAGCTATTGGTGAAATTAAGGCCGCCTCCGGAGGTACCCGTTAAATCGTACGGGCGGCGGTTTTCAATGGTAACAATACCATTTAAATTAAACTGAACACTGCCCACTTCGGCCGGACTGGTAATGGCCCTGATGTTGAGCTTTTCAGGCAAGGCTGGTAAATACAAAATATCTCCGGTTTCTAAAGTCTGGATTACTTTGCCATTCGCCACGTTGATTAACTCAAATCGCAGAATTTTTTCTTCTACTACTTTAAAATGAATGGTTAAGGGAATACCCGCTTCTCCTGCGCCTTGCGCTTGGGTGTACGGCGTGGCGGTTAGCGTGTAATCGCCGGGGGTTAATTCAAAGCTATCCGTAGAGTTGGGATAATCGTAAGGCGCTTTATTCTCCGTAATTTTCTGACCATTTAACTCTAAAATAACACTGCCCACCTTCATGGGTCCGGTTTGAGCCCGAAAACGCACTTTTGCCGTAGCCAGTCGGGTAAGGTTAATAACGGATCCTTCGCTAAGTGTTTGCAGTTCTTGACTATTACTGGCGTTAAGCATAACCAAAGACCGGGTACCGGGTTTGGCCACGGCACCTACCGATTTAAAAGCATTTAAAAAGCCATAACCGGTATTAAAATCAAAGCCAGGATCCTCCATGTCCAGCGCCGTTTCTTGCATTACTTTTAAAATTTGGTCGCGACTTAAAGTCAGGCCAGCGGATTCCTGCATCAACGCAGCTACTGCGGCAGCGTGAGGAGCCGCCGCCGAGGTGCCAAAAAAGTAATATTTCCCTTGCACCGCTTGGCCGAAGAAAGTGGTATTTACGCCATCCGGCCCCATAATTTCGGGTTTCCGGCGTACCACTTCTTTTATCCGCTTACCCGCACCATCAAACAAAATAGGAGTACCCCCCGCCGAGGAAAATTCTTCGCGCGCTGGTTTGGAAGTTCCGTAAGCCGGGGTATAGCCCCAGAAAACTGCCCCGGTGCTCACGGCGCCGGCCGCATTGCTATGGCCCGAAATGGTGGAGCTATTTGTTTCGTGTTCCGTCGGCTCTCCGTTGGCGAAATCTATCCATTTAATGTAAGTAGGATCGGGGCCACTGTACTTCACAATCGCAATTTCAATTTCGGCCGTGTCGGTAGGGTCGGTGCTGATCCCCAGGAATTCGAACGGATCATTGCCCACGTTTTTTTCTAAAGAAGAAAAATCCGGCAGCAGCTCTCCTTTATAAAAAACCAATACATCTAAGTCGGTTTGGGCGCCCGGTAAGCCACTCACCGAAAAGAAAGGATCGTCCCATTGTAAAGGCAGGGCAATGCCGCCGCCTGGGGGTAATGTAATGCTCTGGGTAATATCACCGTTCCCAAAATCGTGCGCTACGCCGTAATTAATGCCATTTACTATTACGTTTTTACCGGAATTTTTAAATTTTGCCTGGTACGATTGCCGGCCACGGTTGCCCGCGGAACTAAAGTAACCAACATTTTTTTTAGTTACTTCATTCACGGCCTGCGCAATAATACCGTCCTGGAACATGGGTTCGTTCAGGTAGCTAACATCGTCGGTGATGATATTACAGCCGGCTTTTTGCAAATCCAGAATGCCCTGGGCAAAATTGGCCTGCCCGCCAATTGCTGTATGAAAGGCCAACGTAGCGGCGGGGGCCACATCATGAATAATTTCCAGCATGGCCCGGCCTTCGTCTATTCCGCCAAAAGCAGGGGCATCTTCCAGCACCTGCACGGGAGTGGTATAGCCATTGGGGTTGCCTTTACCCGGCAAATCGCCGGATTTAACTCCTTTTTCGGCCCCGTTCTCGAGATTGTAACTGTCAGATAATACCCCGATTTTGCTGCCTTTGCCTTTTAAAACCTGCGATTTCCGCACCGAATCAGCGAACATGGCCGCGTCGCCCTGGCTGGTAATCTCGCCCACTTTAATAATAGGCTTGTACGCGGGCCGGGCAAAATGCAGGTTAGGTAAAGCGGCTACTTTGTTTAACGTACTAATAGGCATTAATCCGGATACCATGCGGCCATAAGCCGCCGCGTGGGTCATGCCTAACGCTTTTAATTCCGAGAGCAACTTAGCGGTTTGGTTTGGTTCCGCGATGGCTTCTATTACCACGTAATCGCCCTCTATTTGCAAGGGACTTTTCTTGCGAAGACCACCTGAACTTAGTTTTTGAATTTGGCTGGTACCTGCTTTTTGGTTCAAGTGCAGTTCGGCTAATTCGGTTCCGATCTTTGCTAAAGGATGAGCGGCATCCATTTTATAACTGGGTTTATTTTGCGCCTGCGTGCGCTCGGCTAAACCAGGCAGGAGAAACAACCAACAAATAAGGGTAACAATAAAAAATTTGTTTTGGGAAAAGTAGAGCATAGCTACTGGGTTAAAAGGTTGATATACACACAATCACAGATTCTCCTGGGTTTGGATTAAGTTATAGGGATCTATAATATAATTTGGCCGAGGCAGCTAAGGAGCAGGAATAAAAGCGAAGCGAAGCAGGCTGGAAAATTTTCCCAGCCTGCTGTCAGGAGCCCAAGTTATTACTTGGTTAAAAGCAGTTTATGCTGCTGATGCAGCGGCGGCGTTTGTAATTTTAAAAAAATAGATACCAGCCGGTTTATCAGGGGCATGCCCTTCTGCTTCGTACGTACGGTTAGCTTGCGCTTCACCGGGGAACAAAGTGGTAAGGACTTGTCCTTGGCCGTTATAAACAGTAATAATAGTGGCTTCGGTTTGTGGCAAGGTAAAACACACCTTTACTTTTTCCCGGAAAGAATTAGGATAAACGTGTACCGGGAGTTTCTTGGCCGGAGCAGTTGTTTCGGTAGGGGAAGCTGTTACTTGCCGCATGGCTAAAGCAGGAGCTTTTTCCAGGGCAATCTTAATCAGCCAATAAGCGCTATCGCCTTGGCTATCCTGCCTTTTATCCCCGTTTTTGCCGAAGTATGACCGGCCCGCTAGCAGATAGCCGCCAGCCTGGGTATAAATACTGGCCCGGAGTTCTTCGTCTATCGTGCCGCCGAAGGTTTTATCCCAAACTTTAGCGTCATTGGCATCTGGTTTCAAAAACCAAAATTCTTTGCCGCCCCTGCTGGCTGCCGTTTTATCTGCACCAGCCGGTGAGTTGCCTTGACCCGAGATAAAATACGCATTACCGCTCCGGCCCAAAGAGTAAGCTCCGTCTTGGTCGCTGCCGCCGTAGGTTTTATCCCAGAGTTTATTGTTGTTTTTATCCACGCTGATTAGCCAGAAGTCGCTGCCACCCCGGTTCCCTTCGCTCTTGTCGCCACTTTGGCCTGATAAAGAAGTACCTCCGAGTAAGAAGCCCTTATTAGCCGTAGTTACGATTCCGGTTAAGGTTTCGTTTAAGATGTTTTGAAAAAGAAGATAATGCAAAGGCCAGGAAAACTTTAACCCGCTAACTAATGCCGCTAGTTGTAAAGCAACTCAAAGAATGGCACCTCCGGACTGGTAAGTAAAAGAATTTAATAAGTTCTCCTGGCATACCTCCTCCGGGGTGGCATCGGGCCGGAAAATTTAAAAAAACGTTTTGGTTCCGGCCGGCCTTGTGCCTGTTTTCTGCTGGTAAATCAAGTATTAGCTATGGTCTTGCTTCTTCCTGCCATGGTTACCGGGGAAGAGGGCACGTTATTGCCAGCCCGGTTAAAACTTTCATCCGTATCTTGTGATTCCGGCTATACGGCCGTACCCGCCCTCAATAAAAGCATTTATACCCTAGGTTGTGCAAAGGCCCGCCGGGAATAAATAGGCGATCAACTGCAATTTCAGATATGTATTATTATTAATATATAAATTTGTATATTTAGTGTTTTGGGAGTTATTCTATGTTCAAAAAATTATTTTTTCTGTTTTTCACCCTTACCGTAATTTCAACGGGTTGGGCTCAAACCGCCGGCCCCCTGGCCAAATCTAAAATCCGCAGTTACTTTACCTACGTTTACCAGGTTACGGGTAAAGAAGCGGCGGCTATTTATAAGCGCAGCCCCCGGGTAGTAAATACCGCTTACCTGCATACCCTCGTGGATTCTTTTACCGTTGATCAGGGTTTCAATAAAACGTTGCCGCAGGGGCATTATCTTTTTCTGTATACCAAAGGCCCCGATTTAACTTATACGCTGCACACCTACTCCGCGGTAGCCACCAAAATATTACCCGTAAAACCAGCTTTCGCCGTATTGGTGCACGATAGTCTGGGTACCAATATTCCGGATGCCGATGTGCGCCTGAATGCTAAAAAAATTTTATTTGATCCGCTCACCCAAACCTACCGGCTAAAACAAGCTCCTAAAGAGGGTTTACTTACCGTTACCCGGCACGGATTTACCTTTTTTGAAAAGCTCGGTAAAGAAGAAGATTACGGGCAGACGCGTAATAGAATAACCAAAGTAATTTACCTGCCCCCGTTTAGGTACATGTGGCGCCCGGCTTACCGGGTTTATCGTTCTATCCGGGGCATTATCCGGAGGGCTGGGTAAGAAGCGTATTTGCTTTGTTCGACAGCCAGTACCGCCGGGAGCCTGCCTCGCCTTACAAAGGGTATCTGGTTACCAATAAGCCCATGTACCAGCCGGGTGATACGGTCCGGTACAAAGCTTTTGTAACAAATAAAGCTGGGCAGCCGATCAGGAAAAAAGCAATCCTGCAAGTAAGTAATTACGAGAAACCAGCTAAGATTCTAGGAGAAGTAAAACCTTACCGGCCCGGAGCCTACGCCGGCTCTTTTGTGTTAACGGATAGTTTAAACCTGGAACTAGACCGGGCTTATACCCTGGCTTTTTTAAAAAAAGGTAGGTCCAAGAAGAAATATAGTAGCAACACTTTTAAATACGAAGATTATGAGCTGCAGGAAAACAAGTATACCCTTGACCTGAAATACGACAAGCACCCGGCCGGCCGGATGAATAGTTTAATCGCACGGGGTACCAATGCCAATGGTTTAAACTTGCTCGATGCCCAGGTGGAAATTACCATTGTAACCGGCCAGGTAAAGCAAACGCAGGAGCCGGAAGTATTTATACCGGATACGTTGTGGGTGCACCAGCAGCCATTAGAGGCCGTAGGCGAAACCACTATCCTTATTCCGGACAAAATTTTTCCTCGGGCATCCCTGGATTATACCGTAACCGCTACTTTCCGGACCGCTAACAACGAGCTTAGCACTTTAGCCAGAAACGCCACTTACGAGCATACCAACGAAAATTTAAAAATTTCGCTGCTGCAGGATAGCTTGCTGGTACAATACCAGCTAGCCGGGGCAGAAAAATCAAAAACTGCCCGGTTAATTGCCTACAATCCGGATGATGACGAAATAACGGCTATACCGCTGCAATTACCCGCGCGCCTGCCTCTAAATGCGTTTGCGGCCAGTTACGAGGTGGTGGTGGATAGCAGCTTAAGGGCTGACCTGGATTTATCGGAAACTGAGGCGTTAGTAAGCCTGCATACTTCCCGGGTAAACGATTCGGTGTTTTTTAAGCTCCAGAATCCCCGGCGGCTTCCGTATTGGTACTTTGTTTATCGGGGCGAAAAACTGGCAGCCCGTGGGCAGGGAAAAGAAGCCCATTTTTTCCTGCAACGGCCCGCTCCCGGCGGAAAACCTTACTTTGTAGCCGTCCGGTATTTGTGGGCCGGCGAAATGCAGCAATTAGAGGAAGCCATCCCCCTGGCGAAACACCTTTTGTCGTTAAATCTGGAGGCACCCTCGGTAATTTACCCGGGCCAGGCTACTAATTTAACGGTTCAGGTAAAAAATGCCGCCGGTAAACCTGCTTCGGGCGTAGATGTTACCGCCTACGCCATTACCGCAAAGTTTAAAGAACCGAACATCCCGACCATTCCTTCCTGGGACCGGTACAAAAAACAAAAGCCATACCGCCGGTTAACGAAAGAAGAAATCAGCCAGAGTGACCAAAAACTACTCGATTGGAATTACTGGCGTTACCGCCTGGGCCTGGACAGCATGGCCTACTATCAATTTCTTTACCCGGAAAAAGGATTGTTTACCGAATACAGTGTTCCCCGCGACAGCATTACCCAGGTTTCCCCCTTTGTCGTGGATTCGGGGCGGGTAGTGCCGGTGCACATCGTATACCTGGATGAAGTGCCGGTTTATTTCTCGCAAACCGATGTGCTACCCGCCTATTCCTTTGCGGCCGATAGTGGTTTCCATACTATTAAACTGCGCACCTCGGATAAGCTGATTACCCTGGACAAGGTATACCTAAAGCACCAGCATAAGCTTATTCTCAGCGCCGACATCACCACCCCTAATCCGCTGCTGACCCAGGTAGCGCAAAAAAGCAGTTTATCTGGTTACGAACAGAACAGGCTTAGCCAATATTTATTTTGGGTAAATCATAAAAGCAGCGATACCCTGGCTTATTTAAAACAAGGCAACCGGATTCATTTACTCACGCGCAATACAGATAAAATAGCGTACTATCCTGCTGGTGGCCGCGAAACACTTTTGGCCGGTCCTTTTCGCCCGCTCTGGATGCAGTACGTGCGGCTGCACCACTTTACTACCAATTTTGAGCTGGAAGCCGGCTACCAATATTACTTCGCGCCGCAATTACTAAAAATGCAGGAATACAAATTACCCCGGGAAAAAATAATGCTGCCCATTTGGAATAAGGGGGAACGTAAACCGGAGTTGTTGTACCAGGAAGCGCTTACCCCGCGCCGAATTGAAGAAAGCTGGGAAGCGGCCCAGTACGAGCGATTCCTGCAAAAAATTTACACTACTAATGGTTATCATGCCGGAAAGAAGAACACCGGTAAATTAGGCTGGACCCTGGAGTCCGCTATGAAACAAGACGTAAAACTAGTACTGCTCCACAAAGTAAATTATCCCGATTCGCTGCGGGTTTATGCAGCAAATAACTCGCTATTGTTTAATCTCGAACCAGCGGCGTATGTTCTAACGCTGGCCTTAACCAAAGGAGATTTTCTTACCGCTCAGGTAAACGTAAAACCAAACGGACAAACGCAGGTACACTTTAAAAAAACGCAGGTAGCTTCTTCTGCCCAAAGTAAGTACCTGTTACAACTAGTGGCGGAAAAAATCGAAAAATTTAAAAAAACAACTCAAACCAAAGCCGAAGATCGGCAATTACAACTACAAACAGCACATGAAATTACTTATAGCCTTTCCAACGGATCAGCGCACTATAACCACCTGGTTACGGGAGTCGTGCAGGATAACGCCAGCGGCGAAGGCTTGCCCGGAGTAACCGTAGTTTTAAAAGGTACTACCACGGGCACTACCACCAACTATAATGGCCGTTACGAGATATACGTGCCGGCAAACGGTACCTTAACGTTTAGCTTTATCGGTTATGTAACCGCGGAAGTAAACATTCACGGACGGGATGAAATTAATGCCAAACTGAATACGGATGCCAAGGCGTTACAAGAAGTAGTAGTAATTGGTTATAGCTTTCAAGAAAGAAAGGTGTTAACCGGGGCAGTAGCTACGCAACTGCAGGGTAGGGCTGCGGGTATTCTTATCCGGGGAGCGGCCACCGTGAAAGCAGAAAATGCCCGGCCGCTTTTGTTAGTAGACGGAGTGCCTTACAGTGGTGCCGAAGCTGATATTAAAAATATAGTATCTAAAAAAATCCTGAGCAGTACCGAAGCCATGGGTTTATACGGATCGGTTGGCACCGCTGGTGTTATTTTAATTACCACTAAAAAAGGCACAACGGCAGGGAACCCAACCGAACAGGAATTACAGCCAATCAACGCTATCCGGAGTAATTTTTCAGATTATGCTTTCTGGCAGCCACGCCTGGTTACCGACAAAAAAGGCGAAGTCCATTTTAAAACTACTTTCCCTGACGATATAACCCAATGGAACGCCTACGTCATCGGCATGGATGCGAAAAAGCGCAGCGGTATTTACAGCACTTCAATTAATTCATTTAAAGCCATGATGGCTACCTTGCACGTGCCGCGTTTCCTGGTTGAAGGCGATAGAACTACCGTACTGGGGAAAGCCTTAAATTATTTGCCGGATTCTGTTCTGGTTACTACCCAATACCAGGTGGGTGGGGTGCCGGGCAAAAAATTTAAAAAATTACTGCAAAAAAGCTTTACCGACACGCTGCAAATTACAGCGCCGGCTCATGGCGCGGATTCGTTAGAAGTGCAGTATAGCCTGCAACAGCCATCTGGTTTTACCGATGGCGAGAAACGGTACATTCCCGTGTATGCCCGAGGCGTAGAAGAAAAAACAGGTTGGTTTCTACCACTTTCTGCCGATACTACTTTTACTTTAAACCTTGATCCCGCGAAAGGTCCGGTAAGATTATCCGCTCAAAGTCATGTATTACCCGTCCTGCTGGAAGAAATTGACTATTTGCACCACTACGAGTACTGGTGCAGCGAACAAGCAGCCTCTAAGTTAAAAGGATTGCTCCTGGAGAAACAAATCCGGGCACACCTAGGGCAGCCCTTTGAACACGACCGGATGGTGCGGAGATTAATCCGCCACTTAGAAAAAACACAACTGAGTACCGGTCCCTGGACTTGGTGGCAAAACGGGCCGGCTTATTCCTGGATTACCGCGCACGTGCTGGAAGCCTTGGTAATGGCGAAAAACGCGAAGTACCCGGTAAAATACCAGGAGCAAAAATTAACCGACTACCTGGTGGATCAACTGGAAAAAGCCCCTGGCCTAAATAAGCTTACCTCTCTGGAAACCTTGCACCAGCTACAAGCCAAAGTAGACTATAACCGTTACGTACAGGAACTCCAAAAAAAGAAAAAGCCTACTCTGGAAGAACAACTCCGTTTAACGCGCCTGCAACAAAAACTGCAACTCCCGGCTCCTTTAGATACCCTCCAAAAGTACCAGCAGCAAACCATGCTGGGCAGTATGTATTGGGGTAAAGCCAAGTACAGCCTTTTCGACAATAACATTACCAATACTTTACTGGCCTACGAAATACTAAAAACCGCCGGCAACCACGAGCGGGAACTGACTAAAATTCGGGCCTACTTATTAAGCGAACGAAGGGCCGGTCATTGGCGCAATACCTACGAATCCGCCAAAATTTTAGAAACTTTATTGCCCGATTTGCTCCCAAAAGGAAGCGCTCAATCAGGCCGGTTAAATGCGGGTCTAAGCTTTTCGGGAGGCATTAATTTGGCAATGCAGGAATCCCACCTGGATACCACGTTTATTTTAACCCAACCCGTAACCGTTAAAAAGCAAGGAAAACTGCCGCTCTACTTCACCGCCTACCAAATTACCTGGAACCAAGCGCCGGAGCCCGTAAGCAAAGATTTTATACTTACTACTTTTTTAAATAAAGCAAAAGATAAGGCTACCCTAACGGCCGGTAAGCCCGCAGAAATGCGGGTAGAGGTAGAAGTAAAAGCGGATGCCGATTACGTAATGCTGGAAGTGCCTATTCCGGCGGGCTGTTCTTACGAATCCAAAACGGAAAAAAGCGCTTACGAAGAACACCGGCAGTACCATCGCCATAAAGTAAGCATCTTCTGCGCGCAATTGCCGAAAGGAAAATATACTTTCACGATTCAACTTTTACCGCGCTATACGGGTACTTATACCCTTAACCCGGCCAAAGCCGAGCTGATGTACTTCCCCACATTTTTCGGCAGAAACAGAATAAAGCAAGTGCAGGTAAAGTAGTAATCGTGATTAAAAGATTGCGGCTTTTATCAGATTTCACTTTATAACCTATGATAGGAATAAGTGTAATATAACGTGAGTTCGACATAAGGATGGAACAAAAAACAAGGCTTTTTAAGTAAAAAGAGGTGGAAGCCAACCTTACACCTAAAAAGCCATGAAAATCATCAAGATTTTTTGTGAAGTTCACGATTTCTGGAAACAGTTTCAAGGAGAATGAGAGAAAATTTTGCTAGCTGATCCTAGCAGACAAAGAAGAAAGGCTTGCCGCCTGTGCTTGAGTGAGGTGATGACCATTGTGATTATGTTTCACTTGTCGCGTTACCGCACCTTTAAAGATTATTATCATAGACAAGTGCTGCGCAGCTATCGCTCCTATTTTCCACATTTGGTATCTTACAACCGCTTTGTAGAACTCATGCAAGCCTGCAGTGTGCCGCTTGCTTTATTTATGAGCCGACATAAGGTGAAGCAGAGCCAAGGCGTGGCATTTATCGACTCCACCGCCTTAGCCGTTTGTGCCAATCCCCGCATCTATCAGCACCAGGTCTTTGCGGGAAGGGCACAAAGAGGGAAAACTTCCACTGGTTGGTTCTTTGGCTTCAAACTGCACCTGATCATCAATCATCAAGGAGAGATCATCTCCTTTTGCCTGACTACAGGCAATACCGATGATCGAAAGCCAGTGGAACTGCTTACCAAAAACCTGTGGGGCCGCCTCTTTGCCGACAAAGGTTATATTAGTCACAGTTTGAAAGAACGCTTAAAAGACAAAGGCGTGGACCTGATCACTAAACTTCGCAAGAACATGGAACAGCCGTTCCGGCCCCTGTTTGATCAACTCATGCTCCGAAAAAGGGCTTTGATCGAGTCAGTAAATGATTTTTTGAAGAACACCTGCCAGATTCAACATACCCGGCATAGAAGTAAAAACAACTGGCTGGTTAACCTGCTCTCCGGATTGGTAGCTTATTCCTTTTTACCCCAAAAACCGAAACTTAAATTCACGCAGCAACAAGCTAAATTAATAGCTTAACCTTACGTCGAACGCACGTTATATAATAGTATATCTCCAGCTAGTCCGGAAACAGTTGAACCAGCAAACCCTTTACTTTTTCGCAGTTCGTTCTATCTCGCGCAAGTTTTCCATTTTCTTGTTGCGCAGGAAACCATTAATATCTTCGAAGTGCTCTTTAATGCGTTTGTTCCCGAACTCAAATACTTTGGTCGCCAGTCCATCCAGAAAATCGCGGTCGTGCGACACCAGAATTAAAGTGCCGTCGAAGGCTTTCAGCGCGTCTTTCAGAATATCCTTGGTTTTAATATCCAGGTGGTTCGTTGGCTCATCCAGAATTAACAAATTAACTGGTTGCAACAATAACTTAATCATCGCCAAACGGGTTTTCTCGCCGCCCGACAACACTTTTACTTTTTTCTCGATGGTATCGCCGCTGAACATAAAAGCGCCCAGAATATTTTTAATGTTGGTGCGCACGTCGCCCACGGCAATCTGGTCGATGGTTTGGAAAACGGTGAGTTCGCCGTCGAGCAAGGCGGCCTGGTTCTGGGCAAAATAGCCAATTAAAGAATTGTGACCTAGTTGCAGTTTACCCTCGTAATCTATTTCGCCCATAATGGCTTTTACCAGCGTCGATTTCCCTTCGCCGTTCTTGCCCACAAAAGCTATTTTCTGGCCCCGCTCAATGGTAAGCGACGCATCCTGAAAAACGGTGTGGTCGCCGTATTTCTTAGTTAAGTGATCCACGATTACGGGGTAATTACCGGAACGCGGCGCCGGCGGAAATTTTAAATTTAAATGCGAGGTGTCTACTTCGTCTACCTCAATCAATTCTATTTTCTCCAGCATTTTTACCCGCGATTGCACCTGCAGGGTTTTGGAATAAGTGCCTTTAAAACGGTCGATAAAACCCTGAATTTCGGCAATTTCTTTTTGCTGGTCTTCGAACTGGCGCTGCTGTTGCTCGCGCCGCTCTTGCCGTAATTGCAAATACTGGCTGTAATTTACTTTGTAATCGTAAATGCGGCCCATGGTTACCTCAATGGTACGGTTGGTAATATTATCCACAAAAGTTTTATCGTGCGAAATAACGATTACCGCCTTGGCATTATTTACCAGAAATTCTTCAAGCCACTGAATCGATTCAATATCCAGGTGGTTGGTTGGTTCATCGAGCAAGATCAGGTCGGGTTGCTGCAACAATATTTTGGCCAGCTCAATGCGCATGCGCCAGCCCCCGCTGAACTCCCGCGTCGACCGCGAAAAATCTTCCCGGGAAAAGCCCAGACCCTTGAGCGTTATTTCTACTTCGGCATCAAAGTTAATTTCTTCGACGGAATAATATTTTTCGCTGAGCTCCGATACTTTTTCAATAATAGCGTAGTATTCTTCCGATTCGTAATCGGTGCGTACTTCCAGTTGAGCATTCAGCTCGTCCATTTCGGTTTTCATAGCCAAGATTTTCCCAAACGCTTTGGAGGCTTCTTCGAACACCGTTGCGTCGTCTTCGATGAGTAAATGCTGCGGTAAATAAGCAATTACGGCATCTTTCGGCGCCGATACTTTGCCCCGGGTAGGTTTACTAACGCCGGCAATAATTTTGAGCAAGGTCGATTTTCCCGCGCCGTTCTTCCCCATCAGGGCGATGCGGTCGGTTTCGTTGATATTAAAACCCACGTTGCTAAAAAGAGCCGCCCCGTTAAACTCTACACTAACCGAATCTACTGAAATCATGATATAATCTAATAAGGCCGCAAAGATACTAGTATTTTCACTTTCTTGCGTTGTTCTCCTGCAAGTAATCTTATGCTCGAAAAAATCCGGAGCCCTTTCGACAAATTAGAGATAAAAATGGATATGATTGAAAAGTTTTGTATTTATCGGCATCCTATAATACAAACAAAAATAAGAATAGTTTAAATGAACACACAAAGCACGACAGAACTTTCGTATATTTAAAAGTTAGCGGCAGTTACTGTCAACACCCGATAACTTATAAGTAACATATGAAAAGTTTTGTCTCGATTTATCTTATTATCCTATATCTAAGCTGCACACCCGCTCTAAGTCAAAAGGTGGATCAACTGAGCCAGTATGTAGGTTACTATGAGGTAAAAGAGATTCCTGATATGCTCTTACGGGTGTATCAAAATGAGCACCATAAGCTGATTTTGGTGGTGCCTGGAGAGCCTGATTATGAACTTTCTGAATTGAGCGATCACAGATTCGGTTTCAAAGCTGAAGAAAACCCTTCGGGAATGAAGCTAAAAGATTATAGCGTTAGTTTTTCATTAGGAGCTGACAAGGTAAAGGCTCTTCAAATAAACCGGCCCAAAAGAGATTTTGCTACTAACCTAACGGCCACTCGTAACGATAAATTAGACCCGTATGCTGTGGATACAGACAAGTCATTAACGGGTAAATACGAAACAAAGGCGTTCGCATATCACTACGATCTAAAGGATTCTGTAAAAGTGTTCAAGATGATCAATGCTCTGGAATCCGCTTATAGTAGGCTAATAAAGGAATTTGGAGTAGCGAATATGCCTAAAATCTCAGTGTGGCTGTACTCAACTTTAGAGGTGTATCATAATGCCATGAATACCCCTTTAGCACCAGCTTGGCAAAGCGGGAGTATCAGGAGTGTAAAGGACTATCAGGAAATAAGAGTTAGTATTGAGCAAGTAACCGGCCAACCAGATAGCCTTTCTACGGGCGCACTAGTGCATGAATATGTTCATTTGTTAACACTCCAAATAAGACCTGGTCAGCAGCAACCACCTGTATGGCTCTGGGAAGGCGTTGCCATCTATAAAGGCTGTTGTAAATGGATTACTCCAGACCAGCTGAATTATCTAATAAACGGTAATTACCCTTCAATCATGGAAATCGAAGAAAAACAAGACTATGGCAAAAGCTACGAGTTAGGATACTATATCACAGAGTATATAGTTAGTACATGGGGATGGGATGCTGTTTTGAAATTAATTCGTACGGGTGGAAAAATTCAGGCCTCTTTAGGTATTTCACCCAAACAATTTGATAAGGATTTTTTTAACTTCTTAACAAGGCATTACCATTTGACAAAAAAGTAAATAGCTTATAGTTCGTAATAGATGAAATACTTTTTTGTTATGGAAATGGAGCCGCTAACACTATGTTGCGGCAATGCTGGTAATAGCACACGTTTTGAGCAATGCCAATTCTATTCTACATTAGTATTGGGGTGAGGCTACAATAATTTGAATCCAACACTGACAGCAACAACTTTCCCATTACATAATCCAGCTAACGGGTATTAAACATGCGTAATATGCCGAATACATACTTGTTGAACGCAAGCTAAAGAACTATCATATCTTGTAAAAGTTGTATATTTAACATTATGATAGATATCAAAGACTACATCAGCATTGACCAAGATATCTTGAGCGGGCAACCTGTTTTCAAAGGAACCAGAGTTACAATTGAGACACTATTCCTGCATTTAGAAAAAGGAGTTTCTTTAAACGAATTTTTAGAAGATTTTCCTTCCGTAAGTAAAGAACAAGCAATTAATGTTTTAGGAATTGCCGAAAAAATAATGACTTCTAAGAATATAGGAAAGTTATATGAAGCTGCTGCTTGACAAAAACTTACCAAAGCGGCTTGAACTCGACTTTCCGGAACATGAAATTTATACAGTTAGCGACAAAGGCTGGAATGGAAATCAAAACGGAGAATTAATAAAGTTGTTAATGGCAGGAAACTTTGACGCTTTATTCACCTTTGACAAGAATTTACAGTACCAACAGAACTTTAAAAAATACCGCTATCCTAGTTTTAGTGCTTCACGCAGCAAACAATACTTATTTGACTTTATGTAATACTTGTGCCTAGAATTAAAGAGATCCTCAATAAAGAGCTAATTTCTGGATCGGCAGTTATTAGTGAATAAAAAGAAATCTATGTCCAACATAGTATATACTAAATCCTTGCGCCACTGCAGTATTCTCTTATGCTAAAACGTTATCGGCAACCGCATAGAGACTATCGCATAATCTGCACCAACTAATTGCCTACAACCAGAAAGATAAAATGAAAGTATTGGTTTTGTTTGTTATTGCGGTAAGTATAATACTGTTTAGTAGGTGTGCGGTAACAAACCCAGGACCTAATAAAGCCATAGCGCCGCCGGATTCTTTTTTAAGAGAAAATGGTACTGTTAACCCCATTATTAGAGGCTACTGGCAATCCATCGGGAACGGGTATATGTTAGATGCCACCTCGGATAGTATTCTCCTGTACAGTTATACCAAGAATTTCTGCTACAAAGAAAAGAACGATTACCTCGAAGGACTTTTGAATAGTAATGCCCGCTTCGTCTTGCATAACGATACCCTTAGCATTTACGGCGCTGATTTTGGAGCTAAATCCACGGCATTACAAATAAAGCGGGACTATATCAAAATAGACCGGTTACCGGAAAACCACTTGAGCTTCTCCCAAATGCAAAACTTAGGGGCCAAGCAATTATTCAATCTTTTTATTCAAACTTACCAGGAAAACTATGCTTTCAGCCAAGAAAGAAATTTAGATTGGAACGCGATCAAAACGGAATATGCAAGTAAAATTTCGGATAGTACCACCGAAGAGGAATTATTTGAATTATTGGGGCAAATTGTTACCCGTACCAAAGACCAGCATACCAAAGTTATCAAAGAGAATGGGCAAACGTTGCAATACGGCATGACCCCATCCGCGGAGATTGTAGCGGCGGTTTTTAAAAGCCAATCGGATGTTAAAAATTTAAATGACTACTTCAATTTGTTTTTTAATACCAATTATAAAAATATTTCGGACAGTTTGCTGCATGGCAAAGGGTATAAAGTGGCGAATGGCAAATTAGAATGGGGTAGTCTGAACAACAACATTGGCTATATCAGCATCTACTCGTTCGACGGTTTTGCTCCTAAAGGTTATTCCCGAAAGCAGCAAATAGATTCGCTTAACTACTATCTGGATCATATCATTCAGGCATGCCAAGAGAAAAAAGCCATTATTCTGGATGTGAGCTTTAACTTTGGCGGCTACGATGCGGCGAGCTTAACGTTGGCGAGTTATTTTACCGATAAACGTAAATTAGCCTATACCAGCCAGGTTTACCAGAACGAAGCGTTTCATGACGAAGCAAAAGTATACATTCAACCGGCCGACAAAGTAATTTTTACGAAACCCGTTTATATTTTAATGACCGATATTAGCAGAAGCCAGGCCGAAGTTTTTGCGATGACCATGAAAGCAAACGCCCACGTAAAACTGGTGGGTACGAATACTTTAGGAATCTTGTCAGGCATGTTGGGTAAGTCTATTGGCCGTTTTTATTGTACTTTATCTAATCAAAGATTAATCCTGCCCAATGGTAAATACTATGAAGTTTCGGGAGTAGAGCCTGATATTAAAATGTCCGTATTTACGAAAGAAAATATTTTCGGCGGACATAAAGAAGCAGTAAGAAAAATTGTAGAAATCATAGAAAAACAATAAGCTATTGCTTTTTGAATGAGAATTTTGATTTATCGTGGTGCTTTATCGAACTGGCAAAAGCGGCAACTGCCTGGCTTTTACTAGCTGCCGCTTTCTTGTTTTATTTGGCAAGGCCCGGAAGTAAATCCGCACCATCGTTAAGAAAAGCCAAACGAGGCTTGCCTGGCTCCTTGAAAAGGCGCCATAAATTACTGCGGCCGGTTTTAGTAACCATAATCTACAATTGCGTATGGAAGAATGGCCCGGATTATTGAACAAACTGCCTGAATGATGCTTTTAGGAATAAAAGGTTAGCCTGACTATCTGCTAATGTTAAATTTTAAATGATCCCGTCAGCCTACCCGTTCAGGTTCAGTTAATTTTTCGCTTTTTCTACTAAAGTCTGTAATGTATGCACGCTTCTGTCGTCTTTGTTAGCAAGGGCACCGGCGCATTGTCCGTAATAGCTTAGAGTGCTGCCGGTATGGGCTAAAACAACCCCTAATCTTGTTACATAACCGGACAAAAAAATGTACCAAAACCGGACAATGGATGTGGTATTCTCTTGTTAAATATCTGTACATTAGTAAATTGTAGGTTTGGCACTTTTATTAGAGTTTACTCCTAGCAGCTGCCGGAAGCATTGGCTGAATAGTGTTTCTACGTAGCTTTTTTACAAACTTTTATTGCTGCAACCATGCTGAGAAACTTTATCACGACAGCTTTCCGCGGCCTGCAGCGGAACAAAGCGTATTCTGTTATTAATATAGCGGGTTTGGCCTTAGGCATTGCCTGTTGCCTGATGATCTTTCTGGTAGTACGCTACGAGCAGAGCTATGATACGTTTCATAGCAAAGCCGACCGCATTTACCGGGTAAATACTAAATTTTTAAAAACGGGTGGTTTTAGCGGTGGTGGCCCCATGCCGGTAGCCCGTGCTTTAAAACAAACCTTCCCCGAAATAGAACAAGCGACAACCGCATTTTATACATCGGCATTTTCGTCCGTTAATAGCTCCATAAAAGTAAATAACCAGCTTTACAAAGAATCCGGGATTGCCTACGTAGCCCCGGATTATTTCTCGATTATAGATGCGCAGTGGTTAGCCGGTAACCCGAAGCAAGCTTTAACAGAACCTAATACGGTGGTACTTACCAAAACCGTAGCCCAGAAGTATTTTGGCGGTACTGGTAATCAGATTGTTCAGAACGCGATGGGTAAAACAGTTAGATTAAATGCCAAGCATACCTTAAAAGTAACGGGTATTCTGGAAGACTTCCCGGATAATACGGACTTGCCTTTTAGAATACTTATTTCCTGGAGTTCGTTTAAAGTACACATGCCCCAGTGGAACCTGAATGATTGGAATAGTTTTGGGATGGGTAATGTGCATTTAGTGCTTCTCCGGCCCGGAGCCGATGTAGCCCAGCTGCAGAAAAAAATCCCGGTAATGGAGAAAAAATACATGGGTGCTTTGGAGGCTAGCCGCCGTACCCATTTGCTCCAGCCTTTGCGGGAAATGCATTACGATGAACGTTTTGGTAACCTGAACGGTCGTATTGTTGCCAAAGAAAACATTACCGGATTAATCCTGATCGGGTTGTTTATTTTGTTTATTGCCTGTATTAATTTCATCAACCTCGCCACCGCCCAATCCGTGAAACGCTCCAAAGAAGTAGGCGTGCGCAAAGTGCTGGGTGCCAACCGGGGCCAACTGGTGCGGCAGTTTTTAGCCGAAACCAGTTTGCTCAGTTTGTTGGCTACCAGTCTGGCGGCGGTTATTATTTTTATTTTATTGCCGCAGTTTAAAGGTTTTTTAAATCTGAACCTGCAATTTAATCCTTTCACGGATAGTAGTTTACTCGCGTTTTTGGGCGGTATTGCGGTAGTTGTAAGTTTGCTGGCCGGCCTGTATCCGGCATTGGTCTTATCGGGGTTTCAGCCGGTGTTGGCTTTAAAAAACAAGATTACCGTTTCCCGCGGAAACGCTTTTTCTTTACGCCGCAGCCTGATTGTGGGCCAGTTTATTATTGCCCAGGTGTTAATAATCAGCACCATGGTCGTCTCTAACCAGCTGGAATATTTCCGGAATAAATCTTTAGGTTTTAACAAAGAAGCAGTGGTTACTTTACCGGTGCCGGCCGAGAATAAACCCGAAACGGCCCGGGCTTTGCGCCAGCAGTTCGAACAACTGCCTGGCGTAAAGAGCGTGAGCTTTGCGGTTTTTGCGCCTTCCAGCGAAGATAACCAATGGAGCACCTTTACTTTTCCGGGCTCCGACCCCACCAAAGAATATTACATCCGCGAAATTCCCATTGACCATACCTACCTGCAAACCTACGGCTTAACCTTGCTGGCCGGTAAAAACTTAGACTTGCAAACCGATTCGGCAGATATTCTGGTAAACGAAACCGTGCTGCGCACCATGAACATTGCTACGCCGGAAGCGGCCATTGGCCAGAAAGTAGACTGGGACGGTAAGAAACGGCGGATTGCCGGGGTGGTAAAAGATTTTCATCCGGGCTCCTTAAAAGACGAAATTCCGGGCGTGTTTATGCGTAAAGTGCCCCACAACGGATTAATCGGCCTGAAGTTAGAACCAGCCGCCCTGCGGGCTACGATGGCCCAGGTAGAGCAACTCTGGAAGCAAGCTTACCCCGAAAGCTTGTTCGGATTCACGTTTCTTGATGAAGATATCGCCAATTTTTACCGCGAAGAAGTAAAAATGTTTAACCTGTTCCGCCTGTTTGCCGGCATTGCCATTTTTATTAGTTGTTTGGGCTTGTACGGTTTGGTATCGTTTATGGCCGTGCAGCGCACCAAAGAAATTGGTATTCGCAAAGTGTTGGGCGCTTCAGTAGCCAATATTGTGGGGCTGTTTACGAAAGAGTTTTTCGTGCTGATTATTATTGCCTTTGTTGTAGCGGCACCACTAGCTTGGTACGCCATGCAGGCCTGGCTGCAAGACTTCCCTTACCGCGACCCCATAGGGCCGGGCAGCTTTTTCATGGCTATCTTGTTTAGCTTAGTAATTGCGGGTATCACGGTAATCTACCGCTCTATCCGGGCGGCCCGCACCAACCCAGTGCAGAATTTACGGACGGAGTAATTAAAAAAGTATTCAGCCAGAGCTAAGCTTACAAAAATTGAAAAATTTAAAAATTTCTTTTTTCATTGCCGGTTTTCTTATCGGTTTTCTGCTCGTTGGCCCAATAAAGGCGCAAAAGGTAAACACGTTACCGGATTCGCTGTATTCGGCCATTTTAAAAGAAACCAGAAAGATGGGAGTTATTTTGCCTCAGAATTATAAAGCAGGCAACACTAATAAGTACGATGTACTGTACATCTTAGACGGCGAATGGAACACCAACCTAGCCATTCAACTCTACGGCTTTATGGAGTATGCCCGCTACATTCCGTCTAATATGATTCTGGTGAGCGTACCTAATTTATACCAGAAAGATTTAAACCTGCGCGACCGGGATTTTACGCCTTCCGCGGTGAAAGATGGTTCGGTTTCCGGGGGAGCCGCCAATTTTCTGGCTTTTTTTAAAAATGAGTTAATTCCGTACATCAACCAGAAGTATCCTACCAAAAAAGAAAACAATACCCTGTACGGTACCTCGCTGGGCGGCCTATTTACGGTCTATGCCTTTTTACAGGAGCCCACGCTTTTTAAATCTTACTTAACCGTGGAGCCTAGTTTATGGTGGGACAACGGCTACGTGAACAAAATGGCCGCGCAAAAATTACCCACTATGGCGGGGATTAACAACACACTCTGGCTCTCCGTGCGCGATGGCAGAGATTACCACGATATGGGAGTGGCGGCTCTGGATTCCGTTTTGCAGCAAAAAGCACCCGCCGGTTTACTCTGGCAAGTGGCCCAGTACCCCGACGAAACGCATTTTTCTACGATCTGGAAAGGCGTGTACGATGGGCTCCGTTTTTCGTATACCGGGCACTTGCACGAAGGTAATATTTTGCTCAAACCCAGGAACGGGCTGGTGGTACCGGGTAAGCCTTTTACCGTGGAGTGTGCTAATTTTTTTACCAATACGCAATTCCGTTATACCACCAATGGGCAGGAACCTACGTTAGCCTCGGCAACCTTAAAAAAAGAAAATAACTTTAATGTTTCGGAGACTACTACTATTACGGTAAAGTCGTTCAGCCCCCGGCAGGAATATACCCGGATTCTGCGCGGAAATTTTAAAATTTCGGCGGCTTTAGCCGCGGTTCCCAAACCAAAAGCGGTGCAGCCGGGCGGATTGCGCTATACGTACTACGCCGGAAACTATCAGAAATGGCCCGATCTCAAAAAGCTAAAACCCGTTCAATCCGGCTTGGCCGGGAAAGATTTCAACGGGAATAATTTTCAAAATTCCGGCGGGTTTGCCTGTTTGGTAGAAGGCTTTCTGGAGGTTCCGGAAGAAGGCTACTATATTTTCCAGATGGCCGACGATAGCACCTCGCGGGTTTACCTGGGGAAAGAGTTAATAATGGGCCAAAACAATGTGGCCGGCACCGGTCAAAGTTACCTGCTACCCCTGCAAAAAGGCTTTTATCCCATCCGCGTGGAGTACTTGCAAAAGCCGGGTGGCCCGCGCCTTTCGCCAATCTGGTGGAAACCAGCCCACCAGGCGGACACTATGATTCCGCTGGAACTGCTGTATAGCCGCACTAAAACGTGAAAATTTTAAAATTTAGATGAGAAACCGATTTCGATATATCAAATCATTCAGTCGTAAATGTATCAGGTAAGCAACAATAGCTGCTTTTGTTTTGATTGGCTATCCGCTCTGTTCATTCGAGAGGGGCAGGACCCTTAAGTTCTGCCAAATTAAATCTGGCGCGAGCAACTTCGCTCGTGTCTACTATCCGGTAGGCCTCTGGCCAAGCGAACGAATGCTTTTTAAAAGAAATCTCATAAAAATTCCTGCCGGCCAGGGGCCGGAGTAAAGTCCCAGACTTTACCTTATCTGTAGGCACAGGTTTAAAAACTTGCGCCAGTAAACAGATAAAAATTTAAAAATGATGAAGCTTTCAGTAGCCAGGTAACAAAAAGCCTGAGCCCGATGCACAAATTAACGTTAAACTGGTCCGTTGTTCAGCGCTCTTTGGTAAATGGCTACTGGTAAAAGGGAAAGCCGCCTCTCCTTTCCTGTTTTAAGGGAAGGTGCCCGAAGGGCGGAAGGATAAAACAAATATTTCAACCAATTAATCTGAACTAAATTTCAAACCTTAACCTGAGCTAACCGATGTTTCAAAACTATTTTAAAACTGCCTGGCGCCACCTGCTGCGGAACAAAGGATACAGCGCCTTAAATATTTTGGGGTTGGGTACCGGTATGGCCGTAGCCTTGTTGATTGGTTTATGGGTGCACCACGAATACTCCTACGATAAATTTTTGCCGGATTACGAGCGCTTGTACCAGGTGCGGCGCAACTTTAACAGCAACGGCGACATTCTTAATTTCCCGACTACCTCGCTGGCCCTGGCCGATGCCTTGCGCAACGAAATACCCGAAATAGAATACGTAGCCGAAACCGACTGGATGAATGCGCATGGCCTGAAAGTAGATGATAAAAAGATTTACCTGGAGGGCGGGCAGGTGAATGGCGATTTTTTAAAAATGTTCCGGTATCCGCTGGTAAAAGGTACCGCTGAAACCGTTTTACAAGATCCTTATTCCATAGTGCTTACCGAGTCAACGGCCCAGGCTTTATTCGGGAACGAAGACCCATTAAATCAATTTGTGCGGTTCGATAATAAAAATGATTTAAAAGTTACCGGTATTTTAAAAGATTTACCGGCTAACTCTACTTTTAAATTTAAATACCTGGTGCCTTTCAGCTATTTCGAAGCCACCGAAGGTTATGTAAAGCAACAGCGCCAGAGCGGCTTCTCCGAAAACTCGTACCAGATTTTTACCAAATTAAAGCCCGGAACCACTTATGCTCAGGTGGCACCTAAAATAAAGAACATCCAGAAACGGCAGAAAGACAGCTTTAACGCCCAACATTCGGAAGTAATCATGCAGCCGATGCAAAACTGGCACTTGTATTCCGAATACGTGAATGGTAAAGACACCGGCGGCTTTATCGAATACGTCCGGATGTTTGGTGTTATCGGGGTATTAATATTATTAATTGCCTGTATCAACTTTATTAATTTAACCACGGCCCGGTCCGAGAAAAGAGCCCGGGAGGTGGGCGTACGAAAAGCGATTGGTTCGCAGCGAAAAGATTTAGTAATTCAGTTTTTAGCGGAGTCGTTGGTGTTTGCTTTGCTGGCTTTTGTTTGTGCGCTCATTATGGTGCAACTGGCCTTACCGGCCTTTAATACCCTGATAGGGAGTATTATTAAATTACCGGTGTTTGATTTAACTTTTTGGCTGATTACTCTGGGCAGCGTGTTACTGGTAGCTCTTTTGGCCGGTAGCCGGCCGGCGTTTTACTTTTCGTCGTTTAACCCGGTAAAAGTTTTAAAAGGCTCGCTGCACGTGGGCAAAGCGGCCGCGTTGCCCCGCAAAATATTGGTGGTATTGCAATTTAGCTGTTCTATTGCTTTAATTATCAGTACCATTATCATATACCGGCAAATTCAATACGCTAAAGATCGGCCCACGGGCTACGATTTAACCCGGCTGCTGGTAACCGAAATTAATAACGATTTAATTAAAAATTATACCGTACTGAAAAATGAATTGCAACAACAGGGCATTGTGGCCAGCATGACGCAGGCTTCCAGCCCGGCTACCGGTATTTACTGGCACGGCGACATTGACCGCTGGCCCGGTAAACACGCGGGCGAGTCGGTAGAAATGGGCTTTATTAGGGTAGCCGATGATTATTTTAAAACACTGGGCATTACCATCCCGCAAGGCCGGGATTTTACCGGTATTTCGGATACGATAAGCGTTATCTTTAACCAGGCGGCTATTAAACGGATGCGTATTAAGGAGCCCGTTAATCAAACCATTACCTTTAATGGCCAGCCAATGAGAATAGTAGGTGTAGCCAAAGATGCTTTAATGACCTCGCCGTTTGCCGCCGCCGAGCCTACTATGTTTATGTATAGCCCTTATCCGCAAACGTTTATTACCTACCGCTTAGCCCCCAACATCAAAACCCAGAACGCTATCGCCCGACTTAGCACAATTTTTAATAAGTACAGCCCGGCTTTCCCTTTCAGTTACCAGTTTGCCGACCAATCCTACGCCGAAAAGTTTAACCTGGAAGTGCTCATCGGGAAGTTGGCCGGAATTTTTGCCAGCCTTGCTATCTTTATTTCGTGCTTAGGTTTATTTGGGCTGGCTGCCTTTATGGCCGAGCAACGTACCAAAGAAATTGGTATCCGCAAGGTATTGGGTGCTTCGGTGCAGCAAGTTTGGCTCTTGCTTTCGAAAGATTTTATGCTGTTGGTTTTAATAAGCTGCATTATTGCCTCGCCGGTAGCCCTTTACTTTTTGCAAAACTGGCTGCAAAAATATACTTACCGCATTAGCATTGGTCCCGAAGTATTTATGCTGGCGGCGGTGCTGGCTTTAGTAATTACCATTCTCACCATTAGTTTTCAGGCGATAAAAGCCGCAATGGCCAACCCGGTAAAGAGTTTAAGAACCGAGTAGATTTAAATTTAAATTCCAGGGAAAATGCGCCATCCAAAAAACAGGAAACTCCGGTTAGCGGATCTACTAGCAGATAAATCTTTTATAGATTGGGTTCACCAGGTGGATGGGGAAGCCCGAGTTAAATGGGCCGCCTATTGGCAACAGAACCCGCACCAGCAAGCTTTGGTTGCAGATGCCGCGCTTATTGTCCGGGGAATTCCGTTTGCCCCTAATCGCCTGCCCCCGCAAGTGGTAGAACAACAATGGCAGCAATTACGGCCGCGTTTGCAAACTCCGGTACCCACCAGACAGGCAAAACAAGCATCCTCATTTTTAAATGATTATCAGTATGCTGCGCTTACCTTTTTTAGTATTTTAGTAGGAGCAATGGGTTATTGGTATTTTAAAACGAAGTAAATTTTAAAAAATCATCATTCAACGGGTGCTTCTTATTGTTTTCAGGGCTGGGTTCCTGAGTTTTCCAATGCTGCTGCTAATGTTATCACCTTAAATTTAAAAATAACCAATTATGAAAAATGCCAGTTTATTTTTTGCCTGTATTTTAATGCTTTCGTTTTTGCAGGTTACTGCTCTACCTGGGGCGTCTGCTAAGCCTGTCTTTCGCCTGATGGACGAAGAAAACCGACCGGTGGGGTCTTTCTCCGGGGTGGCGGCGGCCGTTCCGTTTAACGTGTATGTTACCATTGGCGCGAAAGAAAGCCTGCGTTTAGAAGGCGACCGTGACCTATTGGATAAAATTGAGACTCCCGTAAAAAATGGTATTTTACATTTAAAAATGCAGAAAGGGAGCGAAAAGTGGTTTGGGAGTTCTAAAAAAGTAACGATTTATATTACGGCGCCCAGCCTGAACAATTTATCGGTGAGTGGTGCTGGCAATATGGAAGTAAAAGGAACTGTTAAAGGCGATCGGGTTACTACTGCGGTTAGCGGTTCTGGCCGGCTGACGGCAGTAGTAACTGCTTCCAGCCTGTCGTCTTCTATTAGTGGTTCCGGCGGAATGGCGTTAGAAGGAAAAACGAACGATGCCAAGATTGAAATAAGTGGCTCGGGCCAGTTCGACGGCGAAGATTTAAATTCCCGTGCGGCTGAAATTTCGGTGAGTGGCTCCGGTAAAGCATCCATCCGGGCCGAAGAAACCTTAAATGCCGTGTTAAGCGGTTCCGGCAAAGTTACTTATTCCGGTAATGCTCAAGTAAACGTAGTGAAAAGTGGCTCTGGCAGCGTTACTAAAATTTAAGGCAGTAAATAGAAGTTATCACAAGGCAATACGGCCCGGGAAAGGTTTACCAGCTTTTCCGGGTCGTAATCTTGGGTACATTGGCTGGTAACCAAGGCTGGCCACATTTCTACAGCAAACAGGGTCATATCTGAACCGAACGCCCATGCTGTTCCGCTGCTCGCTTTCGGTTTATGCCCGATAATGGGCATGTAATTTTTAATTTCGCCGTTTGCAAATAATTCTTAATTTTAGCGGTATGAGAATGACCGTAATGCTCTAAAATCCTTTCCTGGCTTAGTTCTTAAGCCAGGCGCGGTAGGCATACACCGCGCAGCCAATCCTTTATTTTAAATTTTTAGTGCACAAAAAGGTCATTGGGCCGGCGGGTTATTTGTAATCTGGCGTGCACGGGGGCGGGATTTTAAATTTTAAAAATCATGTCAGATTTATTGCTTGAAAATGAAATAGCGCATTTTATTCATAAAGGGTATGTGCGCCTGAATAACGCTTTTTCCAGGGAGCTTGCCGATGCGGCCGTAGATATTTTGTGGAATGATCTTCCTGGTAATAGAACAAATCCCTCGACCTGGACGGAGCCCGTTATCCGTTTAGGAATGTACGCGCAAGACTCTTTTGTTGCGTCTGTAAACACAGCCAGGCTGCACCGGGCTTTTGATCAACTGGTTGGGAAGAACAAATGGATTCCTTGCCGGAGTGTAGGCACATTTCCAATCCGGTTTCCATCTAATCAGGAACCCAATGACACGGGCAAACACGTAGATGCCAGCTTTCCGGGGGATAACCCCGGCAACTTTCTGGAATGGCGGATTAATGTAAAATCGAAAGGCCGGGCCTTGTTGCTGTTAATTTTGTATTCGGATGTAAGCGAAAAAGATGCGCCAACTGTTATCTGGGAGAGGTCTCATCTCGACGTGGCCAAACTGTTATCTAAAGAAGGGGAGCGGGGTTTTTCATTTATGGAGCTGGCAGATAAGCTACACGAACTGCCCCCGCGAAAGAAAGTTTATGCCACTGGTGAGGCGGGAACAGTTTACTTATGCCATCCTTTTCTGGTGCATGCTGCCCAACCGCACCGCGGAAGTACGCCTAAATTTATGGCCCAACCGCCTTTGCTGTTACGAGAAGAGTTATGCCTTGCAAATTCGGATACGGGGTATACTCCCCTGGAACAGGCCATTCGTTTCGGGATAGCTTAGGCAGCAGGCTATTTACTAAAAAAAGAGGTTGCTTTTAGCAACCTCTTTTTTTTTATTGGGCACTAACTTTACATCGGGTAATGGAAGAGTAGGCACTTGCTTTTTGCTTAAGTTCAGGCCAGTTCTGTTACCAGCAGAATAAGTTTTTTAAAAAATACGGCTGGGCTACCCGCAACCTTAAAAAGAAAAAAGAGTTTAGCTTAAACTTAACCAAAACAAAATACCGGTAGCCGTTAAAACATGCGGCCCGGCTGGCAAACTAATCTTACCTTTGTCGCTTTCCCGTACTCCATCAGCATGACCCATCAGAGATATTTTACGCTTATCCTTATCCTGGGAACCCTTACGGCTTTAGGCCCTTTTTCCATCGATATGTATTTGCCCGGTTTCCCGGCCATTGCCAAAGATTTGCGCACCACTATCGGCGAAGTTTCGCTTTCGTTATCCAGCTTTTTTATTGGCATTTCGGCGGGGCAGTTGTTGTACGGACCCTTGCTCGACCGCTTCGGGCGCAAGAAACCACTGTACGTGGGCCTGGTAGTATACCTGCTTTCGTCGGTGGCCTGTACTTTTGCCACTACCATCGAGGCGCTGGTGTTGTTGCGCTTTGTGCAGGCCATTGGCAGTTGCGCCGCCGCGGTAGCCTCCGTGGCCATGGTCCGCGATTTGTTTCCGGTGCAGGATAGCGCCAAAGTGTTTTCGTTGCTGATGCTGGTAGTGGGCGTTTCGCCGATGGTAGCGCCTACCGTGGGCGGCTACGTGACGACGGATTTTGGCTGGCAAGTTGTTTTTTTAATTTTAGCCGGCATGGCCGCGGTTATTATACTGGCTGTGTATTTTGGTTTGCCCGAAAGCAGCCCACCCGACAAAAATTATTCGCTTAAGCCCAAGCCCATTCTTACTAATTTTTACCATGTATTGCGGGTACCGCAGTTTTATACCTATGCGTTTACCGGAGCAGTTTCTTTTTCCGGTTTGCTGGCCTACGTATCCGGTTCGCCGCTGTTATTCATGGAGCTGTTTAAAGTAAGTGAAAAGCAATACGGCTGGATTTTCGCTTTTCTTTCGATTGGTTTAATCGGGGCGAGCCAGGTAAACAGCGTTTTATTAAGAAAATACCGCAGCGAACAAATTATTATTACGGCCCTTATTTGCCAAACGATTACGGCGCTTTTATTAGTAACCGGAACGGCCCTCGGCTGGTTAGGTTTAGCTACAACTATCGGATTTATATTTGTTTATTTGTGCTGCCTCGGCTTTACTTTTCCCAATGCCTCGGCTTTATCTATGAGCCCATTTTCTAAAAATGCGGGCAGCGCTTCGGCTTTAATGGGCGCCGCCCAGATGGGTTTTGGGGCTTTAGCTACGGTATTGTTAAGTTTATGTAAACCACAATCGGCCATCCCCATGGCCGCCATTATGGCGGGCTCTACCTTGCTGGCGTTACTCATTCTGGTAACCGGGCGTAAAGCCATTCCCGTTACTCCAGATCGGCCGCCCGTAGAAGTACCTGCCGGTATGTTGCATTAAAAATCAGGGGTAATAACAGCTAAAGTACAAGCACTGGTTTTATCTCTGCTGCTTAGTTTGTACCCTGGTAAGTTCTGGTAAAGCTATTCGGTAAAAAACTGAAATTGGGGGCTCTTACTCCGTTTATACTGCTATATTGGTAGGCTAAACGAATGTTATTACATTTAGCTGCAAGTTAGCGGTAATAAACTAGAATGAAAGAAATATATTTCCACCCAAGAGTCATTGTGACTACAATGCTTTGTTTTATTTCTGCCATTAATTATTCTGAAATAGATATAATAAATAGCTTTATTAATTCTGGTAAAACCCACTTATTCTTTATACCCTTAATAATGGGTTCCTTATTTTTTTTAGCACTAATAATTCCAAATCTCGATTTACTAATTAAGGATAAGGAAAATGAAGACATTTACCTCCATATTTTGTTTTGGATGTTTATTAGTTCTATATCATCAGTTGTAATTGGGCTTCTAGTATTTTTAAGTTACTTTTTTTTACCGCTACTTTTCTTTGTTGGCTTTTTCTCTGCTGTACTATTCGGGGCAATTGTTTATAATTTCTTAAACAGGAAAACGGATTATGTACTAATAGGATTAAGTGGAATTATGCCTTTAATAATACTATTAATACTATATGTAACTTTTAATCGGTTCTTACATTTTGAAATACTACTTCTACCTCTTGCAGTTTGGCAAGCGTTTGTAGGATATGTTATTAGTTCAAAACTAAGAAAAGATTACAGCCGCTAACTATACCTATACGGCAGCTATGCCGTCGTTTAGCCACGTAAGTTGTGGTGCAGTGAAATAATTAGAATGATTCAGAAAATAATCAGTAGCCGTAGTTTCTTTACTTTAATTGGTATAATGGTTATTGCTATATCCTCATACTTTTTATTTAAATCTGGTTACCATATTCTGTTTTATAATCAAACTTGGGGACTGGCCAATAATACGTTCAGTCATCCTAGACCATTCTTAGAAGTAGTTACTGTATTTGCCTTCTGGCTGCTCCTAATTATGGGTGGAGTTGGTATAATTACAGGCAAAAGAAGAGGATTATTTTTTGGTCTCTTGGCGACAGGTGCAGCGTTAATTCTTTCCTTGAGTTATTTATTTGTTGTTGTGGGTAAAGTAAGAACTTACTCCAGAAGCATTATGATAAACAATACAGAGAGAGAAATGACTAATCAAGAGGTGTGGAACTACATTTATGCTGATTTATTCTTCTTTATCTGTTTGACCTTAATGGTAATAGCAACAATTGTAATAATTGTAAAAAGAAGAAAATACCTAGAAGCTACTAAGCAGAACACCGTACCACAACAAAACCTATAGTGCATAAACGCCTCATATACGAGATCGTTACCTGCAAGGTATAGTATGAAAAATAGCTTCGGAAAGATCTTTTCAATTTTGACATGCATGCTTCTGTTAAGTGCGGCGACAGAAAGCTTTGCTTGCACTTGCGTTGGTAAGGACAAACTGTCAATGGAAAAGGGATACTCTTCTGTTGACGCAGTTGTGAAAGGAACAGCCATAAGTGTTTCCGACTACAATTACTATGACACGGCAGGACTTTCACTGACTGGCTTAAAGTTCGACCCGAAAGTGTACAGCTACATGATTAGAAAGTATAAAGCCTATAGAATAGCTGTTACCAAGAAGTTCAAGCCAGAATTATTACTTCCCGATACAATAACTGTTATTACTGGACAAGGGGGAGGCGATTGCGGATTTGAATTTGAGATTGGGAAAGAATATATCGTCTATGGTGATAAATGGACAGAAAGAGAAATTGAAGTATCAAAAAGAAAGAGACGTACAAAAATAAAATTAAAAGAAGTTGCTCGTGAAAATGTATTGCGCACAGACATTTGCAGTTTGACTCAAGAAGTAAATGTAACAGAGCTTAAGAAATTAGAAAGTATAAAATAAAAAAGCCCAGTAGGTAACCTTGTGTAAACGGCAGCGTCGGTAGGCGGCCTTCGCCGTCGTTTATATTAGACATTGGCGGTAATTATGAAGACATTCATATATTTTTCAATTCTTATCAGTATATCTAGTTGTGCTGGTTTAAATGGCTTTAAGTATAACCAACATATGTGGTATCATAATAGCCTAAGTAAGGCTGAGAAGGACAGTATTTATGAATATGGGAAAATTATTAAAGAATGGCAGGGAACTAACAATTTAGGCGATTATACAAAAGGAAAAATTTTAATAAGGAAACTTGACGTAGCAAATAAGTTTGATTTCGTAGAAATTGGTTCTTGGGAAGAAAGGCATTCAGCTTCAGCAGCAAAAGGATGGAAGGCCACTATAAAAGATTTAATTACATACGATGAATTTGGAAATATTAATAGCCGAAAACTTTACCTAAATGAAGGAAGCATCCCTGCCTCAGATGGATTGCTTTTTGAGGAATGGAAATCTTCTAACACAGATAGCTTAAGGCAAGAAATAATTAATTATCATGAAAATGGGCAAATAAGTAGCAAGCAACATGTTACTATAAAAATCCTAAAAACTACGGAAGTGATTATTCTAAGGAAAAGTATCTAACTAAAATAGAAGTATTTGATGAAAATGGCAATCCTTTACCTCCATCATCTTATCAGAGGTATGGCTGGTATTTGCCAAAAACAATAATGAAAAAAGAATAACTTGGGCTAACAAAACCTGCACGGCAGCTTAGCCGCCGCATAGCCAGGAACGTGATCTGCCATTTCTACAAATCAAACCAACTATTAAACCCACTGGTTAGGCTATGATTTTACCCAAGGAAAGAGCCCCCGGTTTATAACCATTAGGCGAAGAGGAACTTTGACTGATGCCAACCACCAATTACTGGCTTTATGGGCGGCTAATTGTGCCGAACACGTACTTCCCCTGTTTGAGCAAGCCAACCTGACTGATGAACGGCCCAGCCAAGCCATAGAATTAACCCGGGCCTGGGCAAAAGGAGAGATCCCCATGAAACAAGCCCACCAAGCTGCTTTTGTTACAAATGCAGCCGCTAAAGAAATGCCCGCGGCGGCCAAGTTTGCCGCATTAGCCGCCGGGCAAGCGGTGGCGGTGGCTCACGTAGCGGCCCATGAGTTGGGAGCAGCGGCTTACGCCATTAGAGCAGTAAGGGAGTCGGTGGAAGAAAGCGAGCGGGAGGAGATGGGCCGAAAAGAATGCCAATGGCAGCGCAACCAGTTGCCGGATGCTATCCGGGAACTGGTTCTGGATGATCAAAAATTAAGAAATTACCTTTGTTGGTTTGTATTTGATTGTTAGCAGGGCTTTACAAGCTAATGTTAAAAAGGGGTAAGCAGATTTATTAACGAAAAGCTTATTGTTACTGCCAAACTTTAGAATAGCTGACAATATGGTATTTTTAAATTTACTTGAACGCCAAGCCCGAAGCATTTGATCGTAAAGGGGGTAAAAACTAAACGCGTGCCTGATAGTATCCAAATTCTTATTTTGGTTACAAATACCCGCAAATAGCCTACCCGTAACACTTACCTACTGTTGACCTTTGTTTTCGTCATTTAAAAGCAAAACAGATGAAACAGCATTTATTACCGGCGCCAATAAACGTACTGGTTTTATAATTGCCAGCAACTATTGCAAAACGGGTATTATGTGTATATCGGAAGCCGTGGCAAAGTTGCAGGCCGAAGGTTTAAATACCGTGGAAGTTATCCGATAGATGTTAGCAGCCCTGTATCAGTAAACGCAGCTCGCGTAAAAATTGGTAACCAACCACCTCTTGGTAAAGTTTACAAAGTTTGCCTGGGAGTTACTCTACAACAACCCCCGCTTTTTGCCAAATGACAAAATTTTTAAAAATAATGCTGCTTAACTCGTAAGAATGAAAGAATTATTGACTTATATCTTGCAGTTTGGCAATTTAAACCCGGCGCAAATCGCCTTAGTATCGAGCAAGGCTACGGAGTTACACCTGCCAAAAGAAGAATATTATTTACAAGCCGGCCAGGTGGCCCGGCAGTTTGGGTTTTTGGTAGAAGGCATTATGCGGGTTTGTTATTACAACCACAAAGGCGAAGAAATTACCAAGTATTTTATCGACGAAAATAACATTGTGGTGGATTTGGCCAGTTTCGATAATAACCTGCCGTCTACGGCTTATGTGCAAGCCGTAACCGATTGCCGGCTGATTGTTTTTGCGAAACCCGATTGGCAGGATTTGCTAAATATTATTATTGGTTGGGACGCGATTGTGCATAAAATTACTTCCAAAGCCTTGCTCTTAAAAATAGAACGGATTAGCCCCTTAGTGGCCGAAGACGCCACGACCCGTTACCTGCAGTTCATGGAAAAATACCCCATCCTGGTTAACCGGATTCCGCTCGTTTACTTAGCTTCTTATTTAGGCATCACCCAGTCTTCGCTTAGCCGGATTAGAAAAAACATTCGGTAAACTCTTATTTGCCAATTGGCAAAAAAGATCTTCTTTCTTTAAAGCACCTTTGTACTGTTCATTAAAAAAAGAGAAACATGCAAACTGTATTAATTACCGGTGCCAACCGAAGTATTGGCCTGGAAACCGTTAAACAACTTTCTAAAAAAGGCTTATTCGTTTATTTAGGCAGCCGCGATCTAAATAAAGGCCAAGCCATTGTAAAAGAATTAAGCCAAAATGGTTTTCAGAACATCCGAGCCGTTGAATTAGATGTTACCGAGCCCGATACTATTTTGGCGGCCAAAAACACGATAGAAAACGAACAAGGCAAGTTGGATATCCTGATCAACAATGCCGGCATTAGCCGCGGCTTTCCGGAAAGCGCCCTGGATACTCCCACGGACGAAATCCGGCAGGTATTTGAAACCAATTATTTTGGTGCCATTAACGTTACCCAAATTTTTCTGGAATTGCTTAAAAAATCCGAGAGCCCCCGGATCAGCAATATCACCTCCGGACTAGGTTCTTTAAATTTACACAGCGACCCGAATTGGAAGTACTATAATGTAAAACTGGCCAGCTACGTACCGTCTAAAGCGGCTTTAAATGCCTTTACTATTTTGTTGGCGTACGAACTAAAAGATTTGCCCTTTAAAGTAAATGCAATTGACCCCGGCTACACGGCCACCGATTTCAACCATTTTAGCGGCCCCGGAACCGTGGAAAGTGCTGCCGCTTTTATCATAAAGCATACCCTGACCGACGAGAACGCACCCACCGGAAAATTCTTCAGCAACGACATAGAAGACGGAACCGAAGTAAGTCCCTGGTAAAAAAAGCACGAAACAAGATATTGCTATAAGGTGAGGGGAAACTTAAGGTGCCGCATTTTATTACTAATTGGGAGGCGGTGCCAAGCTAAACAGAAGTACAGCTATCCTCCGCCTGGTAGCAATATCCTGCTCGGGTGCAAGCATGCTCTAAATTTAAAATTTTGCTTAATTCCGGTATGCCCGTACTACAATGCCGCATCGTAAATTTGAAAATGCTACCTTACAGCCTCAGCGAACCGCAATAATTCTGGCATAAATCTAATTTTGAGAAGCGGCAATCATGAATAGCAACGATACCAAACGACTTTCGCGACTGACCGCTATATTAACCCAACTACAAACCAAACGACTTTTAACGGCACCGGAATTAGCTAGCCGGTTTTCGGTAAGTATCCGGACTATTTACCGCGACATCAGAGCTTTAGAACAAGCCGGCGTACCTGTTTTAACCGAAGACGGAAAAGGCTATACTTTAATGGAAGGTTACCGGATTCCGCCTATCATGTTCACGGAAAACCAGGCCAATGCTTTGATTCTGGCGGAGCAGTTAGTTTTAAAAAACAAAGACGCTTCTTTGGTAAAGGATTTTTCCGAAGCAATTAACAAAATAAAAGCGGTACTGGGGCACACGGTAAAAGATAAAGCCAACTTACTCGCCGACCGGACCCGGTTCGATGAAAATATGAACCGGGAAAGAAACAGCACTTATTTATTATTTATCGGATTTGCAATTTGCGCTGACCAACTTTTACGTCGCCAAAATGGAATACACCAACGAAGCGCAGAAATCGTCGAGCCGGTCAATTGAAGCTTTTGCTTTATTAAGCACCCAGGAAAATTGGTTATTAGTGGCCTGGTGCCGGTTACGCCAGGCGTTTCGTTACTTCCGGTTAGACCGGATTAATAAACTGGAAATTCTCGCCGAAAAGTTTACGCCGCACCAAATGACCTTGCAAGAATATTTCGACCGTTATCATTAATTTCTTTTCCCACCCCTGACATAAGGCTGTCATTCGCCCAGTTTAGATTTGTATTATCAATAAATTTAAAAAATTAACCGGATGATTAGTCTATATAGCCAATTTAAATTGGATGAGCGTGATGCTCGCCTTTGTCGTGTATTTCGTACTCGGAGCCTTATGGTTTACCTTATTTTTTAAAAAACAATACAAAATTTCTTTAGGTAAGGCCAACGAAACGTTACCCAACAAACCCCTGTTTATAGTTGGGCCGGCGCTTTGTTCTTTCGTGATTACCGTGGCGAGTGCCCTATTAATTTATGCGCTGCACTTTCAATCTTTTAATCAAGCTTTAGGGTTTTCAGTGCTGGTTGGGGTAGGTTTTTTGTTTGCCAGTACCGTTAATATTGCCATTAACCCTAATATTCCGCGTCCCATTCTTTACGGCATTATCAGCGGCACCTACCATGTAGTAGGCATTTTTCTGGTAAGTATTATTTTAGTAGCCCCGCAATAGAACCTCTGGATGGATAAGGAAATAGAAACTTTTTGCCCAACCAGTCGGCCCGAATGGCGGCAATGGTTAACCGAAAATCATCGAGCTAAGCAATCGGTTTGGCTTATTTATTATAGCAAGCAATCGGATATCCCTACCGTAACTTACCAGGAAGCGGTGAACGAAGCCCTGTGTTTTGGCTGGATCGACAGTACCAAAAAATCTTTGGGTAACGGCACAGCTATGCAGTTTTTCTGTAAACGCAAACCAAATAGCGTCTGGTCCAAAATAAACAAAGGCAAAATACAACGCCTGATAAGCGAAGGCTTGCTAATGCCGGCCGGTTACCAGAGCATGCGCACAGCCGAGCAAAACGGTTTCTGGACTATTCTGGACGAGGTAGAAGAATTAACAATACCTCCGGACCTGGAAGAGGCCTTTGCCATGCAACCAGGGGCGCAGGATTATTTTTTAAATTTAAGTAAGTCCGTTAAGAAAAGCATATTGCAATGGCTCGTGCTGGCCAAACGACCAGACACCCGGCAAAAACGCATCGCGGAAATAGCCGAACTAGCGGGTCAGCAATTAAAACCCAAACAGTTCAGATAACTTAAAAAACCAGTTGTTTCGGTGGTTTTGTTCTAATCTTGGTAAAAGTAAATCAAACGTAAAATAGCGATAGCGTATGATCAATAGTTATGTGCCAGGCTGAGAATAGCTCGTTATTAAATTTTGCAAAGTTGTATATTGGGTAAAAGAACCATAAATGCCTAATTTATATCACGACAAGTTGTATCGGCTAATCAAGATAACAATATTGGTCAGCAATCTCTTCTAATGCTTCTAGCAATTATTTCTTTTTGAAAACTATTAGGCAATAAAGTAATTAGTTATCTTTGTAACTAAGATATTTAGCTGCAAAGATAAAATGGAAACGGATGCCGTAAGAAAACTGAGCCAACAATACGCCTATACGTCTATTCAGATGCACGAAGCCGTGGCCCGCAGGGCGGGGCTTTCCGGAACCGACCATAAATACCTGGGATTCTTCCTGCAAAAAGGCCAAATGACGGCTGGGGAGCTGGCCCAATTATCCGGCCTAACAACGGGAGCCGTTACCGGCTTAATAGACCGGTTCGAAAAGAAAAATCTGGTAAAAAGGCAATTTGCGGAAAACGATCGCCGCAAAGTAATTATTGAGCCAAACACCGAAAATATCATGGTGCTGCTGGAACCACTTTATCAGGAGTTTCGGAGCAAGTCGGTAGCATTGCTGGAGTCTTTTTCCAGTGAAGAAACCAAGATCTTGGAAATCTACTTTTCCAAAGCTATTGCAATAATGCAGGAAGCAACCGCTACACTCAACCACCAGCAAGCGTAAAATTTAAAAAAATGGGTTCTTACGTATTGGGTTTTCCGGAAATTTATAAAACAAAGTTAGCCATAGTAGGAGGGAAAGGCGCTAACCTGGGGGAACTTACCAGGATAGAAGAAATTCAGGTGCCGGCGGGTTTTTGTATCTCTACGGAAGCTTTTAAACGGATTCTCCAGGAAACGCCGTTCGTGGAGGAATTATTAAAATCTTTATCGTTGCTGCGGGTAGAAGATCGGGCTACAATTGTGGCATTAAGCGCGGAAATTCGCCAAGCCATTGAAGAAACAATTATTCCGCAGGATATTCAGGAAGAGATTACCCATCACCTGGCAAGGCTTGGAGCAGATAATGCTTATGCCGTTCGGTCCAGCGCCACCGCCGAGGATTTACCCATTGCTTCGTTTGCCGGCCAGCAGGATACGTACTTAAATAGCATCGGGAAAGAAGAAATTTTTAAAAATATTTGCCGGTGCTGGGCCTCGCTTTTTACCGAACGGGCCATTATTTACCGTTTGCAAAATAATTTCGATCATTGTAAAGTTTACCTGGCGGTGGTGGTGCAGCAAATGGTTTTTTCGCAGGCCGCCGGTGTTTTGTTTACCGCCGACCCCATTACGGCTAACCGGAAAGTGCTATCCATTGATGCCAGCTTCGGATTGGGAGAGGCCGTCGTTTCCGGATTGGTAAACGCCGATAATTATAAAGTGCGTAAGGGCCAGATTATCGATAAGAAAATATCCGCCAAGAAGCGGGCTATTTTGGCGGTAAAAAACGGTGGTACAAAAGAACAGGCCATAGAGCCGGAGCAGCAGAATACGCCAACCCTAACCGATGAACAAATTCTGCAATTAGAGCGCCTGGGCCGAAAAATCGAAGCTTATTTTAATTGCCCCCAGGACATAGAATGGTGTTTGGTAGATGATACTTTTTATGTGGTCCAGAGCCGGCCAATTACGACGCTGTACCCAATCCCGGAAGCGCAGGATGCGGAAAATCACGTGTATGTATCGGTTGGCCATCAGCAAATGATGACCGACCCCATGAAGCCCTTGGGTTTGTCTTTGTGGCAGCTAACCGCTGGCCGCCCCATGTATCAAGCGGGCGGCAGGTTGTTCGTGGATGTTGCCCCGGACCTGGCTTCTCCAGCCAAAAGAGCGTTTCTGGTAAATGTGCTGGGCAAATCCGATCCGCTCATAAAGAGTGCCTTAACGACCATCCTGGAGCGAAAAGATTTTATTTCGTCGTTGCCAGACAATGAGATTGAGCCGGGTTCCGGTAGCCCAAAAGGTATGTCGCCGGCAGCGTTTCAGGTGCAGCTTCAAAACGATCCATCGATTATTACGGAATTAATTAAAGACAGCCAAACCTTATTGGAAACGTTAAAGCACGATATCCAGGCGAAATCAGGAGTGGAGTTAATAGACTTTATCCTGGAAGACAGACTAAAGCTACAGCAGCGTTTATCTTATCCGAAAAGTTTTGGGGCCATTATGACGGGCATGAATGCTTTAACTTGGCTTAATGAAAAAATGATGGAGTGGTTGGGAGAGAAAAATGTAGCCGACACGCTCTCGCAGTCGGCACCCAACAATATCACTTCGGAAATGGGATTAGCGCTCTTGGATGTGGCCGATGTGATTCGTCCTTACCCGGAAGTAGTGGCGTATTTAAAACAGGTAAAAGAGGAAGATTTTTTAAAAAACTTGATCCAGTTTAACGGGGGGCAAGAAGCGCGGGATGCTATTTTAACTTATCTGGATAAATACGGTATGCGCTGCCCGGGAGAAATTGATATCACAAGAACTCGTTGGAGCGAAAAGCCGATTGCGTTAGTACCCTTAATCCTCAATAATATTAAAAACATGGAGCCCGGAGCTGGTAGCCGGAAGTTTGCGCAGGGGCAACAAGAAGCTTTAAAAAAGAACAAGAGTTATTAGCTCGGTTGCAGCAGTTGCCGGATGGTGCGCAAAAAGTAGAAGAAACCAAACACCAAATCAGCCTGCTGCGGAACTTCATCGGTTACCGGGAGTATCCCAAGTACAGCATCGTTAATCGTTACTATGTTTATAAACAGGCGTTGCTGAAAGAGGCCGAACGACTGGTGCAAGCAGGCGTTATTTTTAAAAAAGAGGCTATCTACTACCTTACTTTTGATGAATTACGCGAAGTCGTCCGCACAAATCAATTGGACTATCACATTATCAACCAGCGGAAAGCCGAGTACAAAGTATATGAAAAGTTCACACCCCCGCGAGTAATTACGTCGGATGGAGAAGTAATTGTAGGTAAGTACACAAGAGAACATCTGCCGGACGCAGCAATAGTGGGTTTACCTGTTTCTGCCGGCGTAGCCGAAGGCCGGGCCCGGGTTATCTTAAACCTGGAACAGGCAGATCTAACAGAAGGAGATATTTTGGTTACCACTTTTACTGACCCCAGCTGGACTCCTCTGTTCGTATCCATTAAAGGCCTGGTGACCGAAGTGGGAGGACTGATGACCCACGGTGCCGTTATCGCCCGGGAGTATGGCTTACCCGCCGTGGTGGGTGTAGCAAATGCCACCAAAGTAATAAAAGACGGGCAACAAATTCGCGTACACGGAACGGAAGGCTATGTCGAAATTTTGTAATGAAATTTTTAAAATTTTATTTGTGTTTACGTGATTTTGATAGGAGCTTAAGCAATTAGTGCTTAAAGGCGCTGCCTGCTGCCTAGGGTTAGCCAAAATCTGAAAACCTTAAGAATAATCTTTCTAAAGCGATAAAGAAGTTTATTGCCTTTATCGGCAGTTCTGTGGAGCCGGTTCCCGTCTCCAAGTATTGGTGCTATTTAACTAGGTTGCTTCAGGTTTGCCTCGTGGCCGGCGGGCCCCGTTTGGCTCTTCCGCACTGGCTAGACTCTCTTTCCTCGCTCCGCGTCGGAATACTGCTGTGCAGTACCGGAACCCTAGCAGGTGCTCCACAGCCAAACTGATGCCAGCTGCTATTAGCTGCGGCTTTCTGCTTGCTGCATAGTGTCTATGATATGTACCAAAGTCACGAATCTATAAATTTAACCCCTAGCAATCGTCCGTTTTTTACTAACAATTTCTAAAAAAACTTAAAAAAAATTATGTAGTTAAATAACTACGCGTATATTTGTAGTCAAATAACTACACAATGAATTTAAGAAGAGATGTTTTCCAGGCCATAGCGGACCCAACCCGACGGGCGATTCTGTTATTGGTGGCCACTCAATCCATGACCGCGGGGGCCATAGCGGCTAACTTTGATACCGCCCGGCCAACGGTATCCAAGCACTTGCAAATCCTCACGGAATGCGAACTGTTAAAACAAGAGCAAAATGGCCGGGAAGTGCACTACCACCTAAACGCCAAAAAAATGAAAGAAATAGCCGACTTTATCGAACCCTTCCGCCAAATGTGGGACGACCGGTTTAATAAACTGGAGGCCATTATGAAACAATACAAACCAGATAAATAAAACCGTATGGAGCGAAAAACAAAAATTAAGGCCGAAGAAGCCAAACAGGAAATTGTAATTACCCGGGAGTTTGACTTGCCCTTAAACTTACTCTTTAAAGCCTACGCCGAACCCGATTTGGTGGAGCAATGGATGGGAACAAAGGTGCTGAAACTGGAAAATAAAAAACACGGCAGCTGGCAGTTCGAGACCACCGATCCCAAAGGAAACAAACACGGTTTTAATGGGGTGATTCACGAGTTTGTGCTGGACCAGAAAATTACCCGGACCTTTGAAATGGAGAATACGCCCTTTCCGGTGCAACTGGAATTTTTAGAATTTAAAAAACTAACCGATGCTACCAGCCAACTAACCATGCATATCGTGTACAAATCAGTGGCGCACCGCGACCAGATGCTGGCTTTGCCTTTTGCGCAAGGCATCAATATGGCGCATAACCGATTACAAGAAGTGGTAAACCAATTAAAAATTTCTGTTTATGACCAAGCGAGATAAAATTATTTACTGGATTTCTACTATTTGGCTTGCCTTAGGCATGGCCTCCACCGGCATCGTTCAATTACTGAAAATGGACAAAGAGGTAGAAAACTTTTCGCATCTGGGCTATCCGGCTTATTTACTCACCATTATCGGCGTCTGGAAAATTCTGGCTGTTGTCGCGGTGCTTGTTCCTAAATTCTCCTTGCTCAAAGAATGGGCTTATGCTGGTTTTTTCTTTGCCATGTCGGGAGCCGTAATGTCGCATATCGCAGCGGGTAATCCTATCCAGGAAATATTCCCGCCGTTGCTTCTTCTGGTTCTAACGGTAATATCGTGGTATTTCCGACCGGCCGATAGAAAAATCGTTTCCGTTAATCCCCTGCATAAACCTGTTTAACAGCTAAAATTTAAAAAAATGGACACTAATTTTAACTATGAAAAAGAGTTGCTCCCGGAACAACAAGCAGAACTTCTGAACATTTTAAAAACCCGGTTTGAGAAAAACAAGGGCCGTCACCAAGGTATAGAATGGGGGAAAGTACAGGCAAAGCTGGAAGCTAATCCGGAAAAATGGTGGTCGTTGCACGAAATGGAAAAGACGGGCGGCGAACCGGATGTGGTGGGTTACGATGAAAAAACCGGGGAATACATTTTTTATGATTGTTCTGCCGAAAGCCCAAAGGGCCGCCGTAGTGTTTGCTACGATCACGAAGCCCTCGAAGCAAGAAAAGCCCATAAACCAGAAAATAGCGCTACCGAGATGGCCGCAGAAATGGGCATTGCGCTTTTATCGGAAGAGCAATACCGGGAACTGCAGCTATTGGGTAATTTCGATACCAAAACGTCGAGTTGGGTAAAAACACCGGCGGCTATTCGCAAACTAGGCGGCGCTCTTTTTTGTGATCGGCGGTACAACCAAGTTTTTACCTACCATAATGGGGCAGATTCTTACTACGGGGCCCGGGCGTTTCGCGGTTCGTTAAAGGTTTGAATTGCGCCGGCCCCGCTAACTTAAATCAACAAATTAAACCGTACTACCCATGACCGCAACAAATCCGAAGGTTGACTTTTATTTTTTAAAAAACACCCGGTGGCAGCCAGAATTAGCGCAACTACGAACAATTATGCTGAACGGTGGGCTAACCGAAGAATTGAAATGGGGTGTTCCGTGTTACTTGTTTGAGAGCAAAAACCTGGTTTTAATTCATGTATTTAAAGCGTACTGTGCGGTATTATTTTTTAAAGGAGCTTTGTTGCAGGATACAGCGGGTGTTCTTGTTCAGCAAACGGAAAACGTGCAAGCCGCCCGCCAGCTTCGGTTCACGCAGGTTCAGGAAATCAAGGCCCTGGAACCAATCCTGAAAGCGTATATCTACGAAGCCATAGAAGTGGAAAAACTTAATTTGAAAGTAGATTTAAAAAAGACCGCAGCATTCGCAAGGCCAATAGAATTTGAAAAAAAACTAGCGGAAACTCCTGCCCTAAAAACGGCTTTCGAGGCTTTAACGCCCGGACGGCAAAGAGCTTACTTACTTTATTTTGCAGCCCCCAAACAAGCAAAAACACGCCTGGCCCGGGTTGAAAAATGCAGTCCGCAGATTCTGCAGGGGAAAGGGTTGAACGATGAATAATTTATGGAGCAAATAAGTGAAAAATTTAAAAATAGCTTATTTGGTGTTTTAACCCTGCTAGCAACATGGCTTTGCTGGAATAATGAATAGCGTAATTTTCTAGTATTCTGGTTCTATGTCGATTAAATATATTCCATTAAAAGAAACCGTTCAAAATATAAAAGCACATGCACTTGCCTATTATAACCTATTGTAGCAATTAGCTACAATAGGCCTTGCTGAGTTATAAGGAGAAAAGATTTTCCTTACAGCTCTATGGATCTTTTGTGAAGCTTTTTCAAGCCTCCAGGCATTAGCGCTGTATAACTTGCTAGCTTTATGATTGCCTCGTGACCGGCGGGCCCCGTTAACCCCTCCGCCTACGGCAAGCTAAAAACAGGAAAGGAGAAAATAGGAGACGCAGTGCCGGAAATGGCCCGGGTGGCCACGGTAGCGGATGTGGCTACCCAACTGACCGGCCAGGATTGAAACCGCTTTATTATGGCTAGAATTTCGGGCTGGGCGGCTTCTTATTTCGATAAGGGCCAAGCAATCTGGGCTACGACGAATCAGGAAGAAACGCTTTTTGCGGCCTGGAAAGCCGATGCCGAAGTAGACCGTACCCCCAACTTAAAAAGTCCTACCCTCATAAAGTAGTAGAAGATCCCAGGTATTGCGATTACTGTAATCCGTAGTAGTTCATAAAAAGCAGAGCTGTACAACCTCTGGAATCTTATTCCGGGATACCCAAAAGTTTATACGCTGGATGCCAAGAACCAGGGGCTTCATTAAACTACGTTCTGGCAAATAGACCCAGAACTAAGAGCAATATTCCACTAATAGAACCGGCTATAACGCTTAAGGTTGGCAAACAGGGAGCTCTGTATACGGGATAAAAAAATAAATTTTAAAAAACAGTTAAAGCCTATCTGTGCGGGGTTAGGTAAAACTTGTTCTAAAAACGAACGAAACCTGTATCAAAACCGGACATTTTTAAGCATTGTTCTCTTGGTTTTATGTTGTAAATGCTTGATTTTTAAATTTATAGCAGTCTGGCATTTTTATTCCTTGTGTTGGGGTAGGTAGGGTTAACCGGGGGCGCCAATTAATTGGAGGGCTCCCGGGCTTTTACTGTCTTATCTAAGTTTCTGCTTTATACCTCTGCGGCCATGTTTCGAAATTATTTTATAATAGCATTACGCAATTTGCGGCGGCACAAGGCTTTCTCGGCCATTAATATATCGGGCTTAGCGCTGGGTATGGCCACTTGTTTATTGATTTTGTTGTTTGTGCAGCACGAATACAGCTACGACCGTTTTAATACCAAAGCTAACCGCATCGTGCGCGTAATTTTCCGGGGTTCTATCCAGGGGGATAACATGGAAGAAGCGCACGTAATGCCGCCCGTAGCGCAAACCCTGCTGGCCGATTACCCCGAAGTGCAGGAAGCTACCCGCCTGCGGCAATACGGTTCGCCGCGCATCGTGTACGGCAATAAATCTTTCCGCGAAAACGCTTTTGCCTTCGTGGATGCCAATTTTTTTCAGGTATTTACCTTGCCTTTCGTACAGGGCGACCCCAAAACCGCCTTAATCCAGCCCAACAGCATTGTCATCTCGCAGGAAGTAGCCCGCAAGTTTTTTGGCACCGCCGACCCCATGGGCAAAGTACTTTTTTTTAAAGATTTTAACGCTTCGCTTAAAGTAACCGGGGTAATTGCAAAAATGCCCGCTAATGCGCATTTTCATTTTGATGTTTTTGCCTCCATGGCCAGTTTCCCGGATGCGAAATCGCCTTCCTGGATGATATCGGAATTTTATACCTACCTGGTACTGCCCCAAGGTTACAGCTACAAACAACTGGAAGCTAAACTGCCCCAGGTAGTCGAAAAATACATGGGGCCACAGCTGTTGCAAGCCATGGGTACGAGTCTGGCCCAGTTCCGGCAAAATGGCAACGATTTAGGTTTGTTTCTGCAACCGCTCACCAGCATTCACCTGAACTCCCACTTAAAAGGCGAGTTGGGTAACAACAGCAGCATGCAGTACATCTATATTTTTGCGGCAGTGGCGGTGATTATGCTACTTATTGCGGCCATTAATTTCATGAATCTTTCTACGGCCAGTGCTTCTAAACGGGCGAAAGAAGTAGGCATTCGTAAAGTATTGGGTTCCGTAAAAAAAGAACTCATCACCCAATTTCTCACCGAATCTGTTTTACTCACCAGTATGGGGCTGGCATTGGCAGTAGGTTTAGTTTATCTGGCTTTGCCGCTTTTTAATAGTTTGGCCGGAATCAATTTATCCCTGAATTTTATTTCTAATGCCTGGCTACTCCCCAGCATCTTGTTTTTTGGTTTATTCGTGGGTGTTTTAGCGGGCAGTTATCCGGCGTTTTTCTTGTCATCGTTTCGGCCAGTGGCGGTATTAAAAGGCCGTTTTACGGCGGGTAAAGAAAGCTTGAGTTTGCGCAGTGGCTTAGTCGTTTTTCAATTTTTTATTTCTATTGCTTTAATGATTGGTACCACCGTGGTGTACCGGCAGTTGCGCTATATTCAGAGCAAAGAATTAGGCTACAACCGCAACCAGGTATTGTTACTGCCGGAATATGCCTTAGGTAAAAAAGCCACCTTTTTCCGGCAGCAACTCGAGCAAGATGCCCGGGTAGTCAGCGTGAGTTCATCTGGTTACCTGCCGGCTGGCCCGAGTAATAACAACAACTACATGGTTTACCCCGACAATAAAACCGCCCAGTTGGTAAAAACGCTGCGCTACGAGGTAGATGACCAATACATTCCTACGCTGGGCATGAAGCTCGTGGCCGGCCGTAATTTTTCTTCGACCAGGGCTACCGATTCCACGGGCATTATCTTAAACGAAAAAGCGGCCAGTGCCTTTGGCTGGGGTAAAAAAGCTTTAGGCCATACGCTCACGTACACCAATAACGAAGGCGTGAAAACCACTTATCGGGTAATCGGGGTAATCAAAGATTTTCATTTTAAATCGTTTCACGAGCCTATTTCGCCGCTGGTCATGACTTTGGGCCAGAATGGCGGTACTTTAATAGTTAAAACAAAAACCCCCGATATGACCGGTTTAATAGCCACCGCCCGGAAACAATGGAACGCGCTAAACGCCGAAGAACCTTTTGATTATGCTTTCCTGGACGAGCGTTTTAACCAAACGTACCAGGCCGAACAAAAGATTGGTAAAATCTTGGGCGTTTTTGCCGGGCTTACCATTTTAGTGGCTTGTTTAGGCTTGTTTGGCCTAGCTACATTTACCGCCGAGCAGCGCACCAAAGAAATCGGCATCCGCAAAGTATTAGGGGCGTCGGTTCCCAACATTGTGGCCTTACTTTCCCGTGATTTTTTAAAATTAGTACTGCTGGCTAATGTTATTGCCTGGCCGCTGGCTGGTTATGCCATGCACCAATGGCTCCAGGATTTTGCTTACCGCGTGGATTTAGGCTGGTGGGTATTTGCCCTGGCGGGAGTAGCGGCCTTGGTAGTAGCTTTGTTCACCGTGAGTTTTCAGGCTATTAAAGCGGCACTAGCCAATCCGGTAAAGAGTTTACAGAGTGAATGATCCTATATGGCTAGCGGTATTGAAGCACCAGAATAATAATCTATGGCAATCATGTACGGCACAGCTAAATACTTGCATCAATAGAAAACGAGCTTTTAAAAATTTTACGTAATATTTCATGCTCCAGAATTATTTTAAAATTACCCTTCGCAATCTTTTTAAAAACAAGACTTTTTCTTTTATCAATATTGCGGGTCTGGCTGTGGGCATGGCTAGTTTTATATTAATTACCCTGTGGATTCACCACGAATTAAGTTTTGAACAGTTTCACGAGAAAAAGGCTACTTTATACCGCGTTTTTACCAATGTGCAGGAAGCAGGACGGGTACTAACTGGCAATACTACTCCGGCCCCGCTGGCTTCCAGCCTACATAGCAGTTTCCCGGAAATTAAAAGCGCTTGCCGCACCAGTTATATTACCAACCATTTGTTTAAAGTAAACGCGCAAGAAATAGCGGCGGCGGGCCTTTGTACCGACCCTAATTTTTTGCAGCTATTTAGCTTTCCTTTAATAAAAGGAGATTCAATTATTGCCCTGCAAGACCCGCAGAGTGTCGTTCTTACAGAAGAATTTGCGATAGCGTTGTTCGGAAAACAAGATCCCATAGGCCAAATCGTCCGTTTGGATAATAAAGAAAATTTTAAAGTTACCGGGGTTTTAAAAATCATTCCTCAAAACTCTAGCTTCTATTTCCAGTACCTGCTGCCTTACGAATATTTCCGAAGACAAAATCCTTGGGGCCAAGACGCAACCAGTTGGGACGCCAATCCCATTCATACGTACGTGGAGTTAAAGCCCGGCGCATCCCTGGCGCAGGTGCAGGAAAAATTAAAAAACTTACCTGCCAGACATGGCGAAAAAGATTTACAATTATTCCTTCATCCGCTTACCGATTGGTACTTGTATTCTAATTTCGAGAACGGGAAAGTAGCCGGCGGGCGTATTGAAATAGTCCGGTTTTTTGGCATTATCGCGGGCTTAATACTGGTAATGGCCTGCATTAATTTTATGAACTTAAGCACTGTGCGCAGCGCGCGGCGGGCGCGGGAAGTGGGTGTCCGGAAAGTATTGGGTGTTACTAAAAAAGGCCTGGTTTTTCAGTTTCTCGGTGAGTCTATTTTCCTGGCTTTTTTAGCCGGTATGGTGGCCTTGGGGTTAGTTTTCCTGGCTTTGCCCACCTTTAACGAGTTAATGCTGGCAAACTTTGCCATTGATTACCAGAACTTTTATTTCTGGGTTATTTTTGTTTTGTTTCTACTTTTTACCGGAGCCGCTGCCGGGGTGTACCCAGCTTTTTATTTATCGGCGTTTAAACCTGTTTACGTACTTAAAGGCATTTTTCATAAAAGCCAAAAAGCCTTTCCTTTCCATAAGTTATTGGTAATTGTGCAGTTTACCTTTGGTATTGTTTTAATTATCTCGAGCCTAGTTATTCAAAAACAAATAAAACACGCCCAGGTAAGAGATACTGGTTACCAAAAAGAGATGCTCATTCATGTGCAATATTTCGGCGACCTGAAAAAGAACTATCGCTTATTAAAAAACGACCTGCTCCGCTCCGGCGTGGCCGCTTCGGTTACTCAAACCAACTCGCCAATTACCGAACTCTGGGACAACTCTGCCAAGGTAAACTGGGCCGGTAAAACTCCCGGACTGTTGGTGAACTTTAACGTGTTGTGCGCCGACGAAGACCTGGTGCCTACCTTTGGCCTGAAATTAACAGCGGGCCGCGATTTCGACCTGAAGAATTTTCCAACCGATTCTATGGGTTGTATGCTAAACGAATCGGCCGTTAAAGTAATGGGCTTTAAAGATCCAATTGGCCAAACCATTGTGACTGACGACCAAAAGTGGAAAGTGGTAGGCATTGTAAAAAACTTTATTCTGGGCTCGCCTTACACCCCCACCGAACCCCTGGTAATACTGGGTGCCAAAAGCTGGTTTAACGTGGTGCACATTAAATTTAAAAATAACCAGACCATAACCGAAAACTTAAGCAAAACAGAAGCCCTGGTTAAAAAATACAATCCGGCTTACCCCTTTGCATTTAGCTTTGTTGACGAAGCCTACGAACAGAAATTCAGCGATGAAAAGCGAGTAGGGAAATTAGTGGTGCTTTTTACCGCACTTACCATTTTTATTTCTTGCCTGGGGTTATTTGGCTTAGCTACTTATACCGCCGAGCAGCGCACCAAAGAAATTGGTATCCGCAAAGTACTGGGCGCCTCGCTCACCAACATTGTATCGCTGCTCTCCCGTGATTTCTTAAAACTAATAGTAATTGCCAATTTAATTGCTTGGCCTTTGGCGGGTTGGGTGATGCACCAATGGCTTCAGAATTATGCGTGCCGCATATCGCTGGGCTGGGGAGTATTTGCTTTGGCCGGCTCTGGCGCGCTTATTCTTGCGCTGCTAACGGTCAGTTTTCAGGCTATAAAAGCAGCGGTAGCTAACCCGGTAAATTCACTACGGAACGAGTAGCCAGAACCTGAATTTAGGGGAGTTAAAAATTAACCTGGTTAATGTTTGAATAGAAAATTTAAAAAAACATAGCAACAGAATCCGGAATTATGGCAATCCTTTAAACCCATAGCTCCAGGTTCTAACAGTATAACACACCATTATCAACCCATTCAACTGTAAACGAAATGTTTCAAAACTATCTCAAAATCGCTTTGCGCAACTTGTGGCGCAACAAAGCTTTTTCGGCTATCAATATTTTTGGTTTGGCTATCGGCATTGCTACCTGTTTGGTGATTATGTTGTTCGTGGCCGATGAACTTAGCTACGACCGGTTCAATACCAAAGCAGACCGCATGGTGCGTATTATTTTTAAAGTTACCCTGAACGGGGAAACCATGGAAACGCCCACGGCCTCGGCACCCACCGGCGAAACGCTCCGGCGCGATTACCCCGAAGTAGAAGAAGCCACCCGGGTGCGGGTAAATAGTGCTCCCATTATTTCGTACCAAAACAACACATTTAAGGAAGATAAGTTTGCCTATGTAGATGCTAACTTTTTTCAGGTATTTACCTTGCCTTTGGTGCAGGGCGATGCCAAAACCGCACTACGGGAACCTAATACCGTAGTTATTACCCGGGCCACCGCGCAGAAGTATTTCGGCAACGAAAACCCTATGGGCAAAATACTGCTGTTTAAAAACGAAAAAACCAGCTACAAAGTAACCGGCGTTATCGATAAAATACCGGCCAATTCGCACTTTCATTTTAATATGTTGGCTTCCATGGCTGGTTTAGAAGAAGCCAAACAAACCACCTGGATGAGCAATAATTTTAATACGTATTTGGTATTGCGCCCCGGTTACGATTACAAACAGCTACAGGCTAAAATGCCGCAGGTAATAGAAAAATACATGGGACCCGAAGTGCAGAAAGCTTTGGGCATGAGCCTAAAACAGTTCCGGGAAAAAGGCGACGATGTAGGCTTGTTTCTGCAACCTGTTACCGATATTCATTTGCGCTCGGATTTAACCAACGACCTGGAGCCGGGCGGCGATATCCGGTACGTGTATATTTTTGGGGCGATTGCGGTATTTATGTTACTGATTGCGGCCATCAACTTCATGAATTTATCTACGGCGGGCGCTTCTAAGCGGGCCCGCGAAGTAGGCATTCGCAAAGTGCTGGGCTCGGTAAAAAAAGAATTAATCCAGCAATTCTTACTCGAATCTATTTTGCTGAGCGCGATTGCTTTAATGGTAGCTTTAATTTTGGTGTATCTGGCCTTACCGGTTTTCAACGATTTATCCGGCAAAGAACTAAGCCTTGGTTTTACGGTTAATTTCTGGCTGTTACCCGGTTTATTAGTGTTTGGCTTAATCGTGGGCGTGTTGGCGGGCAGTTACCCGGCTTTTTTCCTGTCGTCCTTTCAGCCGGTGAAAGTTTTAAAAGGCGCTCTCACGGCTGGCAAGGAAAGTTTGAGCTTGCGCAGCGGGTTAGTAGTATTCCAGTTTTTTATTTCGGTGGCTTTAATGATTGGCACTACGGTGGTGTATCAACAGCTGAATTACATCCAGAACAAGAAAGTAGGTTTCGACAAAGACCAGGTAGTGGTACTGCACGATACGTACGTGCTGGGCAAACAAGAAGAAGTATTCCGGCAGCAGCTTTTGCAAGACCCGCGGGTAGTCAATGCGAGTGTGTCGGGGTTTGTGCCGGTGGGCCCTACCAATTCTGAAAACTCGGTGGTATTGCCCGAAAACAATGCGGCCCAAAGCGTGAGCACCCGGCAGTACTTCGTGGATTATAATTACATTCCTACCTTGGGCATGCAGCTGGTAGCCGGACGTAATTTCTCAAAAGATTTTGCTTCGGATTCTACCGGCATGGTGATTAACGAGGCCGCGGCCCGGTCATTTGGCTGGGGGAAGAACATTTTAAACCGTAAAGTTTTCCGGTTTATTAGCAACGAGGGTGATAAGAAGGAATACCACGTAATTGGCGTGGTAAAAGATTTTCATTTTGAATCGCTGCACGAACGCATTACGCCCCTGCTCATGATTATAGACAATAACTCTGGTTCTATCATTGTAAAAGCTAAAACCAAAGATTTAGCCGGTTTGCTGGCAACCATGAAACAGCAATGGAACAGCTTTACCGCCGACGCGCCTTTTGCTTATACTTTTATGGACGAGCGTTTTGCCGAAACCTACCGGGCCGAGCAAAAAATTGGCCGTATCCTGAGTATCTTTTCGGGTCTTACCATCTTTGTGGCCTGCTTAGGCTTATTTGGCTTAGCTACTTTTACCGCCGAACAGCGCACCAAGGAAATTGGCATCCGCAAAGTACTGGGCGCCTCCCTCACCAATATTGTTTCGCTGCTATCCCGTGATTTTTTAAAATTAGTGCTTATCGCCAATATTCTGGCCTGGCCCATTGCTTGGTGGGCCATGCAGAAGTGGCTACAGGATTTTGAGTACCGCACTACTATTGGCTGGTGGGTATTTGGTCTGGCTGGTGCTGGAGCCTTGCTTATTGCGCTGCTTACTGTTAGTTATCAGGCCATAAAGGCCGCCATTGCTAACCCGGTAAAAAGCTTGCGGAGTGAGTAATTGGGAAATAATTAAAAGTTTAAATTTTAACCAGCTCTTAATCCTATGCTGAAGAATTTTTTAAAAATTGCCTTCCGGAACATAGGCCGGCACAAAGGCTACACTTTTTTAAATGTGGCCGGTCTGGCAATAGGTATAGCGGCTTGCTTAATTATTTCTTTTTTGTCCGGAATGAGCTGAGTTACGACACCTACCACACGGCTGCCGACCGCTTGTACCGCGTGGCTATTGATATTCAGAGCCGGGCCGATAACCGGGTATTTGCTCAAACGTCGGCACCTCTGGCAGCCGCTTTGCAACGAGATTTTCCGCAGATAGAAAAAGCAGTCCGGTTGGTTAAGCAAAGTAATCAATTAGTGACTTACGGACCGGGAAAAAGCTTTTATGAACGCACTTTTTACCTGGCCGATCCGCAAATTTTGGAAGTATTTACCCTGCCGCTGGTAAAAGGAAATGCGCAAACGGCTTTAAACCGGCCGGGTACTTTAATAATTACGGAAGAACTAGCTAAAAAATATTTCGGCAATACCGAACCTTTGGGTAAGATTTTAAAAGTAAATCAAGAGCCATTTGAGGTAACCGGAATTTTAAAAAACCTGCCGTACAACAGCCACCTGAAAATGGATTTAATTACTTCGCTGGCTACTTGGAATAAGCAGGATTGGTATAAAAAGGATGTTGCCGAGAACTGGCATTCTACGATGTTTTATACCTACATTAAAGTAAAAGAGCAGGTAAATATTCCGGCTTTCGAAAAACAAATTAAAACCGCCGCCAATAAGTACGTGCGCGAACAAATAAAAGACTGGGGGGTTACGTACCATTATTTCTTGCAGCCGGTAAAAGCTATTCACCTGCACTCGCAGTTAAAAGATGAGGCCGAAGTGCCGGGCAATGCCATTAATGTGTATATTCTGATAGTAGTGGCCGTTTTAATCATCTTTATTGCTTCGCTGAATTACATCAATCTTACTACGGCGCAATCGGCTAACCGGGCCAAAGAAGTGGGGGTGCGTAAAGTGATTGGGGCCACTAAAAAGGCGCTGATGATGCAGTTCCTGTGCGAGTCTTTACTGCTTACGTTTATGGCTCTGGTTTTGGCTTTAGCCATTGTTTTTCTTACCCGGCCCTTGTTTGAAGCTTTATCGGGGCAGACCTATGCCTTTGCGTTGCTTTTTACGCCACAATTTATTTTAACCCTGTTGGGACTTACCGGGCTGGTAGGCATAGCGGCGGCCATTTATCCGGCATTAGTGCTGGCTTCTTTCCGGCCGGTAACGGTGCTGAAGGGCAGCTTAAGTTTAGGGGCAAAAGGCGGCGGCTTGCGGCAAGCTTTGGTAGTTTGCCAGTTCACTATTTCGCTAATGCTGCTGGTGGGTACCATGATGGTATACCGGCAATTAAATTTTATGAAAGACCAAAATCTGGGCTTCGAGAAAGAACAAATGCTGGTTTTACCCGTCCGGGGCACCTCTATGGCCGACAACTATGAACAAATTAAGAGTGAGTTTCAAAGGCATCCGGCGGTAGTGAGCGCCACCACCTCGGCCAGTGTACCCGGGCAGGAAGTACAAAATTTTGCGGTTTCCTTAAAAGACGAGGCCGACGACAAAGGGCAATCCATGTATTATTTATTTACTGATTTTGATTTCCTGAAAACCTACGGCATTCCGATAATAGCGGGACGGAATTTTGACAAAACGATTCAAACAGATAAAGAATCTGCTTTTTTAATTAATGAAAAGGCCGTGAAAGCCTTTGGCTGGGCCACGCCGGAAGAAGCGATTGGCAAAAAGCTGGCGGCTGGTTTTGGCGGCGATGGAGAAATTATCGGCGTGTACAAAGACTTTCACTACCGGTCGCTGCAAGCACCTATCGAGCCCTTGATAATGGCGATGGTGCCTTGGCGGCTCAACACCATTAGTTTGCGGCTGAACACGAAAGATTTGCCGGCCACCATGGCTTTTGTGCAGAAAAAATGGCAGGAACTTTTCCCGCAAAATCCCTATGAGTATGCTTTCCTCGACGAGGAATTTAATAAACAATACCAGGCCGACGAGAAAATTGGCCGCATTTTTCTGGTTTTTACCGCTATTGCCATTTTTATAGCCTGTTTGGGTTTATTTGGCCTGGCCACTTTTGTGGCGCAGCAGCGCACCAAAGAAATTGGCGTGCGCAAAGTACTGGGTGCCTCCGTGTCGAGTATTGTGAGCTTAGTATCCAAAGATTTTGTAAAGCTGGTACTTGTTTCGTTTGTAATTGCTACGCCCTTGTCTTACGTGTTAATTGGTAAATGGCTCGAAAATTTTGCTTCGCGCATTGCCATTAGTTGGGAAGTATTTGTAATAGCAGGATTGGCGCTGCTGGTGATGGCCTTACTTACCGTGAGTTACCAATCCATAAGAGCAGCACTGGCCAACCCGGTTAATTCTCTGCGGAACGAGTAGGGTATACCCAACAGCTAAATTATTACTTCTCCGTCTGATTTTTAACAGAAAACAAGCACAATAATGCGGTCATGAGATAATCTGCCTGGTGACCAAAGATTTCTTTCATAAATTTTAGGTAAACGCATCATTTCCATCATGTTTCGCAACTATCTCAAAATCGCCGTCCGGAATTTGCTGCGGCACAAAGGCTTTTCGTTTATTAATATCGCCGGCCTTACCCTGGGGCTCACCGCTTGTTTGCTCATTGGCTTATTTGTGCGGGACGAAAAACAATTCGATCAATTTATTCCGCAGGGGGACCAGATTTTTCGGATTTATAACGTCCGGACCAGCCAGGAGGGAGCCGAAAACAATGCCGGCACTCCCCCGATGTTTGCTACTACCTTACAGCAAGAGTATCCCGAAGTAGCGGAAACCCTGCGTATTTTGCGAATACCTTCTAAAGACCTTTTTGAGGCAAACGCTAAAAAATTGTACGAAGAAGGGGGCATTGCTCCGGATTCTACTTTTTTTAATTTTTTTCCATTGACTTTTACTTACGGTACTCCCTTGCAAGCGCTGGATGACCCGGCATCTATGGTGCTCTCGCAGAAAATGGCCGAACGGTTTTTTGGCCCGGAAAACCCGGTAGGTAAAACCATTCTGTTTAATAAAGAAGCTTTTACAATAAAAGGCGTATTTCAAAGCAATCCAAAGTTTCATTTGGCCATTAATTTTATCGTGCCGCTGGCCTCGCAGCAAATTCCGAAAGAGCGCATGACCCGCTGGACCTGGCAGCAATTTTACAGTTATGTAAAATTAAAAAAAGGAGTAGATGCCCAGGCCATAGAAACTAAATTTCAAAGTTTAGTAAAAGAAAAAGTGCATCCTATTCTAAAAGAAGGCGGCTCTACTTACTTGCCTTATTTTCAGCCGTTAAAGCAAGTTCATTTATATTCCGCCGATTTTAAATTTGATCTTTTAACTATCAAAGGCAATCATACTTATGTAAACGCCTTAAGTTTGGTAGCCGTTTTTATTTTACTTATTGCTTGTTTTAATTTTGTTAACCTGGCTACCGCTAAGTCTTTACAGCGAGCCAAAGAAGTGGGCGTTCGTAAAGCCATTGGTGCCAGCCGCCGGCAATTAATGGAACAATTTATCGGCGAAACGTTATTGCTTACTTTTATCAGTGTCGTTGTTTCCGGGATACTTACTTTGTTCGCGTTGCCGGGACTAAACGAATTTACCGGCAAACAAATAACTTTTAATTTCTTTACCCAGCCGCAATGGTTGTTGTTCTTAGGGGCGCTTACCGGAGTGGTAGGCATTTTGGCCGGTTTTTACCCAGCCTTGGTTTTATCGGGCTTTCAGCCGGTTAAAGTGCTAAAAGGAACCGTGGTAACGGATAGTGTGCCTGGTCAAATTCCCTGGCTGCGGCATGGCTTGGTAGTAGTGCAATTTGCCTTATCGGTTTTGTTAATTATCAGCGCCCTGGTCGTTAGTAACCAGGTAGAATATCTCCACCAAAAAGATTTGGGCTTTAACCGCGAAGAAATTATGTTTTTCCCGATGCGCGGCGATCATTTAAACCAGAACTACGAAGCCTTTAAAAATGAACTGTTGCAATTGCCGGGAGTTTCTGCGGTTTCCATCGGTTATGGCTTTCCGGGCGATATGTTTGCCGGCGACGAAATACTGGTGCCCCGTAACGGAGAGAATACAGCTGTGGCCGTTACGCAGTTATTAATCGATCATGATTACGTGAAAACCCTGGGCCTGGACGTGATAGCGGGCCGCGACTTTTCGAAGCAAATAAAATCCGATGCAACGGCGGCTTATATGATTAACGAAACGGCCGTTGCTTCCTTGGGTTTGGGAACCCCGCAAAAAGCATTGGGCCAGCCGTTGCTTTGGCAAACCTGGGCCAATCCTGACTCTTTAAAAAAAGGTAAAATTATCGGCGTAGTCAAAGACTTTCATTATAAGAGTTTGTACGATAAAGTAGAACCGGCCGTGCTGCAGATTTACCCGGATGCGTATTGGAAAGTAGCCGTTAAAATTAAGACGGCCGGCATCGACCATACCATAGGGCGGGTAAAAGAAGTTTGGAACCGCTTTTCTCCGGAGTATCCGCTGGAGTTTAATTTCCTGAACGAGAATTTTAATCAGATGTACCAGGCCGATGATAAATTACAATCGCTGCTTTCGCTTTTTACTTTGGTTACTATTTTTGTAGCCTGCCTGGGTTTGTTTGGGTTAGCCGCTTTTGCTGCCGAACGCCGCCGGAAAGAAGTTGGTATTCGCAAGGTATTAGGGGCCAGCGTAAAGGAAATAGCTTTTCTGTTATCGAAAGAATTTATAAAGTTAGTGGGGGTAGCCTTGGTGGTGGCCTCACCGGTGGCCTGGTATTTTATGGAAAAATGGTTGCAGGATTTTGCTTACCGCATTACGCTCAGCTGGGAAGTTTTTGTAACCGCCGGCTTGTTAGCTCTTTTTATTGCGGGAATAACCGTCGGTTTTCAAGCGGTAAAAGCTGCTACCGTAAACCCCGTGGATTCGCTGCGTAGTGAGTAAAAATGTACCTATACATTACTTGGTTGGCTATCGGATAAATTAAAACCAAGCGCATACCTATCGCCAGGAGCCAGGGAAGCGGCGCAGGGGCGTACCAATGGTTCTCAATCTTCAAGATTTTTAAAAATGTACTTCTTCTGGCTTTCACCCTTATTCGTTTGGCATTACTTTTCAGATGAAAAAAGTATGTTGAGGTAATAACAAAAAAGGCCGCCTATTCTCTAGACGACCTTTTATCCGGCATTTATCAGCGGTTACTGTTTCACAACTCTTTGTCGCGCTACAAAGGTGCCGCGTTTAATGGTTAACAGGTATACTCCGGGAGCTGCCGAGGAAAGATCTACATCTGTAATGAGCGCTCCCTGGTTGCTGCTTTTTTTGCTTTCGTGCACTACTTTCCCGTTTAGCATATCCGTTAACTGCAATTCGTATTCACCGGCTTCCAGGGAGTTGGCTTCTACGTGCAGCGTGTGGGTTACCGGGTTAGGCGCCAGTTTTATTTGCCGGCTGATTTCCGGAACTTCCATTATCCGGGAATCAGGGGCCGGACTAACGCTAGTCGAAGGATTCGGGCAATCTACTTTGCAAATCAGTTTATCATCGTAAGTAACGGTGGTGCAACTTAGTCCGGCTACTGTGCCGGATGGCTGCATTCGCCGCGACCGGGAATGTCTGACAAGGACCGAGGGGAAATTGCTGGGGTCTTTCGGGAACATGTAATTACAGGTTTTCGTCCCGAAATCGATTTTCATGATATGGCTGTCGCTAAATAAAGGGTTATTGGTATTTTTCATCGACGAGAAATAAGCAATGCCCGGGCAATTAGCATCCGGCACGTAGCTCAAACCAAAGCCCACCGAAAACAACATCGGGTTGTAACTGTTCCAGGCAATTGCATTTCCTGCGGCACCTGTCCGGTACAGCATTTCCCGGTTCACTCCGTTCTGTATTACCAAACCGGCCAGGTAATAATTAGGGCCGGGCGTTTCCAGAATGTCGTAGCATTTGCTGGGATACAGGTTGTTGTTATTAATAGCCCGCAGAATATTCTGGAACTGAATAACGCCGGCGGCGGCGGTGAGCTTGGTAATCTGCATATTATAACCTCCTCCGAAATTAGTAAAGCCACCCACAATTAAATTATTATCCTGGGTTAAGCGCACCGCCTGAAACTGATCGTCGGGCGCCGAGTGGTAGTTATTGGCCCAGATAAGATTGCCGCCCGGACCCAATTTAAAGGCCAAGCCATCGGTGCCGTTATTACCGGTATTATCCCGCAAGGTGCCTACTACGTAAATGTTGCCGTTGGCATCTTCCACGAGTTGCTTTGCCGAATTGTGAGCCGAATTGTACTGACCTCCTCCCGGATCGAAGTTAAACCGGTTACACCAGATAATAGCGCCGGCTGTTGTTACCCGGGCCACAAAAGCATCGGTATGCGTGCTGCCTCGCTTCGATTCGCCGCACAGCAGGTAGGTAAGTTGTCCGGCTACCAGCGTGTTGGATCTTTTAATGTTCCAGGCAATGTCGCTGCCGCCGCCTATATCCATCCGGGACGAATTAACCACAAAACCATTAGTATTTAAATTAGTAAACAAAACATCGCTGCCACCCGGCACTCCCGCTCCCGTTATGGCATTATTTACTACGTCTCCCACGGCCACGTAGCCGCCGTTGCCGCTGGCTACCCGTATTTCGGTAATGCTGTTGGCATGCGCATCCAAGGCTTTGCCATCGCGGGTAAACTGGTGGCTGCGGTTACTTAATACGGCGCTGGTGGTACTTAAACGGGTAAATCGCAGGCGGTCGGCGGTATTATTGGGAGCCGGTAGCGCCGGGTTTTTGTATGAAGTGCCAATGCCCACGTAGTAAAAAGGGTTATTCCCATCAAAGTTATGCTGCGTTCTAAGGCCGCTGTTAAAGCGTTCGTGGCGGAATACGGGAGTTACGTAGTTTAAATTAAACTCACGTTGAAAGTACTGCACTTGGCCAAGCGCCAACTGACAGGTAAATAAAAGAACCAGGGTTAATAAAGTTTTCATTTTTAATTTATTTAGTGAAAGAAGATTTTTTTAAATTTTATAAGCAACAGGAGGCTGAAAAGGAATTATCTTTTAACAGGATCGGGTTTACCGCTGGGTACTAGGTTTCTCCAGATGAAAAGTCGTAAATCCGGGCGTAAAGATGCAGCAGCTAGCGAAGACCAGGATAGCACCAGAGCAGATATTACCAGGTACGCGGCTTTTTTTAACGGAACAGCCATTTTAGCGAACACCCACTACCACCGTATAGGTATTGTTTTGGGCGTTGTACCGCACCGGATAAGAACCACTAACAAGATTTTTGCCGGCTACCCCCAAATTAGTTCTTTCTGTGGGCGATAAAGGAATGGTATTTTTTAAAGTAAAGCTTTGCCGGGTTAGGTTGGGTTGGCGGCCATAAAATTGCAGGCCCATTGCACTGCGGGTAAGCGGGAAAGCAATCACGTGGTCTGGCCAGTTAGTGGTGGTATTTACTCCCGCCAAAGTGCGAAAGTCCGGAATGGTAGTTTTACTTAACTGCTGAAAGACCTGGGCTGGGCAGGTAGTACAAGGTGGTGCCGGATTTATAAGCTGCACCCCCGACGAAAGCCAGGGCGCAATTATTACAATATCCACGGTTTGCACGCAGACGGAGTTATTGGAAGCCGGTATACAAAATTCCGGATGCGCGGGGTCTTTGCGTTGGTTGATGTGCAAAGCATAAATGGTAAGCTTGCGGGGGAAAATCTCCAAACCGGAGAGATTTTGCTCGGTAGCAGCAGTACGGGTTTCTGCCGGATTAAGGGCCGGATCTTCGGGTTGACAACCCAGAAACAACCCAAAGGCCAGGCCATGTACCGAGATGGCCGAAACAAGTTTTAAGAATGAAGTTTTCATGGTGTTTTAAAAAAATAGGTAAAGTAGATAAGGTAAAGCGGAGAATGGCGCGGAGCATAGCCCGGTTAGAGATAGCGGACTAGTGGAGGAGGGCTGCCGGTTGCCAGGGGAGGATTAGAACCTGATCTGGTTGGTATTCCGGTAGTAATTTTTAAATTTTTGGTTAAGCTATAGGCCTTGACCAGAAGAAACCACGGCTACTACACGAGTGGTGGCGTTTGCTTTGTAAGCGGTTGTTTTTACAACACCATTGCCCAAGAGAAGGAAGTTGGTAATAGGGGTGGTGCGCGAGAAATTTAATGAACGGAAAAAAAGAATAAGTAAAAAGTTATACCGGTTACCTTCCGGAAAGGAATCAGCAGGAAGACCAATAAAGATAAGGGTGGTGTTGCGGATGGTTAATGACTATTCTGACCGATCCTTTTTTAAAAATTACCGGGGTTACGCCTGCGTGACCAACCGTTTCGTTGGGAAAAGCAAAAAGAAAGCCCCGACCAACCGGAACGTCGGGGCTTTATGAGCAACAAACGGGAGGCTGGGAAATTTTAAAAATTTAGCCTGAATACCTTACTGCCGCTCAATTTTGTAAGTAACCGTTACATCCAGGTTGCCGTCGCGGAGTACCCGTTTGTGCGTACCTAATCCCCAACCAGCCGAACCGGTATACGTATCCAGAAATTCCGCAAAGTCATCTTTATCCAGATTATCTTTTTCACTCACCGAACCCTGAATGGTTAAAGGCTGGCCCGCCGCTTTGCGTACGGTAGCACTTTTAATTAATTGCACCGTTTCGCCGTCGGCTAATTTTAAAGGGTTGGTCAGGGAACGATAATCCACGGGTTGGTCGTCTACGGTTAATTCCCAGTAAACTTCGCCTTTGCCCCGCCATTCGCCGTTATTGGTAACGTTAATGGTGGTAAATGTTACTTTTAGTTTGTCTGCCATGATAGCCTCCTTTTTTAAATTTTTAGAAGGTTTTAGTCTTTCCTAAGTCCTGAAATGAGAAGTGTTAACCTGGATTCAGAAAGAACATCGGAAAGGTAGGCGTGCTTCTTCGGTAAAACCAGTAATCTTTTAGCAGTGGTAAATCTGGTTTTGTAAGTGGTTTGTTTCGCCACATAAGTGATCAGGTTAATCACCAGATAGATGTAGCGAAGAGAAAAGACTAAGTTGATACTTAGGAGTTGGCGAAAGAAAAGGATATTTTGGGAAGGAAATTTTGGCATTTGTACTAAGAAAGTGCCTGACTAAGATTAGCTTAAAAGATACAAGCAGGTGCCAGAGCTGTCATTCAGGAGGAAACTATTTGGCTACGTAGCTAAATAGTTTCCTCCTGAATGACAGAACATTTTTACTTGTTTTTGGCTACGTACTTAGTATAAAATATTCACTAATTTACTGGATAGTAAAAAAATAGGAGCCCGATATCTAGCTTCTTGAAATCAAGGAGTTTTGCCTTTTTCCTACTTTGGTTCACCTGGCGTTAATCATCCCCCAACCTTCTGCCAAGAGGGACATTCTTTATCGGATGCGCTTAACTGATTGGCATGGTCCAAAGTCTAACATCTAATATCTAGCATCTAATTTCTTGCTCTTACAAGCGATCCAGTAATTGGAGAAATTCTTCTTTTTTACGGCGCGAAATATCCACGTGGTAATTATCCGTTAAAATAACGTATCCGCCTTCGCCTTTGATGTATTTGAGGATGTGTTTGAGGTTAATGAGCGAGGAATGATGCACCCGGCAAAACCCGGATTCGGCTAATAAGTTTTCAAAATCAATTAATTTTTTACATACTACTTGTTTGGCTTTGCCTTTTAAAAACAAAGTGGTATAACTCCCGTCGGCCTGGCAATAAATAATGTCATCGGTTAAAAAAAAGTCGATGCCGTTGTGGGTTGGCACGGCGAGTTTCGCAATTTTACCGGCCGTATACTGGCTATTGCTAAACGCCGACTGGTAATGCGCCGCGTGCCGGTGAGCCGGGGCTTGTTCTTTTACTTTTTGTACCGCGTGGATCAGGTCGTCTACATCGATGGGTTTTAACAAATAATCCAGCGCGCTGAATTTAATGGCTTTAATGGCATACCGATCAAAAGCGGTTACAAAAATAACGGCAAAGTTAATGCGCCGGATTTGTTGCAATAAATCAAACCCCGACATGCCGGGCATTTGCACATCCAGGAAAACTAAATCGGGTTCCAGTTTTTCAATGGCTTCTAAGCCTTGCTGGGGCGATTCGCATACCTGCAGAATAGCTACTTCCGGGCAATATTTGGTAAGGGCCAGTTTTAGTCCTTCCCGGGCATCGGCTTCGTCATCGATTAAAATGGCACGGATCATGGTTTTAGCCTAGGGGTACCTGTATGTCTACCCGGGTACCGGTTGCCTGGTTCCCGGCATCTTTTAAGTCGGTTATTTGCACAAAACGGCCCATTTTGCCTTTATGAAACAGCCGCAGCCGTTCTTCGGTAATTTGTAAGCCCAATGATTTCCGGCCTACCGGCTTTCGTTCCAGTTTAGTCGCCATTTCCCGGCCTACGCCGTTATCTTCAATCACGCAAATTAAGGTATCTTCTTTTTCGGCAATGCTGATGCAAATAGTGCCTTCTTCGGTTTTTTCTTTGTGCATTAACCCGTGCCAAATGGCATTTTCGACAAACGGCTGCAGCACCATGGGCGGAATAAAAGTAATTTCCGGATCAATGGCTTCATCCACCCGGAACGCATACCCGATGCGGCCTTTAAAGCGCAGGTTCTCTAGTTGCAAGTACGCATCCAGCATGGTTAATTCATTGGCCAGAGAAACAAAAGATTTTTCGGTATTTTCCAGAATCAGGCGAATTAATTTAGAAAGCTTTACCAAATACCGGGAAGCGCCATCCGTTTCTCCGTCCAGAATCATGCGGTTAATGGAGTTCATGCAATTAAATATAAAATGCGGATTCATCTGGGCGCGCAAGGCTTTCATTTCCAGTTCGGTCATTTGGCGCTTTAAGTTAGATTCCTGAATTTCCTGATTTTTGAGTAGTACTATTTTTTGATTTTTCAGGCGCTGGCGCAGTAAGTAAATAAATAACCAGGCAATAACCAGTACTAACAATAAACCACCCACCAGGGCCCTTTGCTGCAACTTTTGGCGTTGGGCTTCTTTCTGCTGCACTTGCTTTTCTTTCGCCAGCAGGGCAATTTGCTTGTCTTTTTCGCCGGTTTCGTACTTGGTTTGCAGTTCGCTGAGGCGCCGGGCGCTTTCTTCGTTTAAAATGCTATCCTGGGTTAAGGCAAATAACTGGTGGTAGTGGTAGGCTTTTTTAAAATCTTGCTGAGCCGCGGATAATACCGATAGCTTTTCGTACACATCCCGTTGCGTTGGTTTGGAATGGTACTCTTGCGCCAGAGCCAGGGCTCTTAAGAGAGCCGCCTGTGCTTGCGGATATTTTTTTAAAGCCAGGTAAGTTTCGCCGATCCAGGTAAGATTAATCGCCATTTTGTCTCTTTGCAGAGCTTGTTCCCGCATGGCCAAGGCCCGGAGATGATACACCAAGGCGCTATCGTATTGGTTAGTAGCGGTTAATACTTCCCCGATATTTCCCAAGCTGGTGGCGGCCGTGCGCGGCGACCCGATCGATTGACTAAGGGCCAACGATTGTTTAAAAAAACGGCGGGCTTTTTCGTATTGCTTCATTTTGGCGTACGCATCGCCCAGATTAATCAGAGCGCGCAGCTTGCCCATTTTTGCGTTTACGTTAGGGGAGGCGCGCGTAAAACTGGCCAGCGATTTTTGAAACATCTCAATGGCATCTTCTCCTTTTTTCATCGACACGAATAACATCCCAATATTCATCGCGGACCGGGCTACTCCGTACCAATCACCAATCTTTTCGTACAGGTTCATCGCCTGGTAACTAATGGCCAGGCTTTTATCATAATTGCCCAACTCGTTGTTTACTACCGCTATGTGAATCAGGCTATTGGCTACGCCTGCGGAGTCTTTGGTGGTTTTACAAAAAGCCAGGTGCTGGTTAAAATGCCGCAGGGCTTCGGCCGGCTGGCCATCCAGGCGAGCCAACATGCCCGCATAAAAGGTAGCAGTGGACAAGGCCGCCTTACTCTTTAACTGAGTAGCTACTAGCTGGATACTATCGGCATACTGGTGCGCCCGTTCTAAATTACCGATGGTACTGGCGTACGTAAAACACAACTGGCCGTAAATAGCGATTTTACCTGTAAGGGGAGTAAGGCGCAAGAGCAGTTGTAAGCTATCTACTTCGGCTTGCGCCAGGGGAGAGACCAGCGGGTTGTTGGCTTTTGGCCGCGACTTTTCGGGTATAACTTGCGCGTGCAGAAACAAGCTGGTTACTACCAAAACCAGAGCAAGCGGTAACCCGAAGAAGCAAGGCTTCATAGCTGTACCATAAGATAGAATTACCCGGTTAAGTTATTGGTAACGAAACCTTTAATCAAGATAATTACTAATGGTAAGAAAAGCAACAGAAAGCCCCGATAAATGATTGCTGGGTAAACCACTGACCGTTTTCTGTTCTAAAAAATATTTTAAAAAACAACTTATCCGTTTTTGGGAGAGGCTATCCTGGGGAAGTACAAATTCTGATGAAGTAGCATAACAGCATCTTCTTAAAGCGCCTAACGCAGCAGATTTTTAAAAATGAGGTAAGCAGAACTGTTGAAATTTAAAAAATTAAAACGCTGCTATGGCCTGATGCAGGGAAACAAGACCCCAGGTTCCGGTAAAATCGCTGGGATCACAGGGGTGGTTTTTGTTGCATTCGTTCGTAGGACAGCTGGCGCTTGCCGGAATAATGCTTACCCAAGTCCGGCATTTTCCTCGAGGGGAGCAATTTTTCCATTTGCAAATCTTTACAGGGATACTTACTGGAATAACGGGTGCCACTACCGCCACCGCCTCGTCGTAGCTATTAGTTAGCGCATTGGGAACGCCCACTAACCCCACAGTAGCCTTTTTACCGGTTGCCCGCAACGTAACATTTAATAGAACATATTCGGTGGTTGGGTTAGAAAGTAAGGGAAGCAAATAAGATTTAGAGGAAGCTAAGGGAGTACTTTGCAACCATAATGTAAACTGCTGCCGGCTTTGCCCTTTTACCTGTTCGAGTTTAATTGGGTAAAATGTATCGCTGTAATGGGCATTAATTATTGCTAAAGCTTGGGTTTTGGAGAGTGATAGCGTGGCGTCTTGCTGGCTCCCGGCAGAAGCAGTTGCTCCGGTACCAGATGGGGCCATGGGGGAACTACCAACGAAAGCGTTTTCTTTTTCGCAACTGCCGGCTGCCACGAGCAGGAGTAGCATGAGGATTAATTTTATCCGGTTCATTTGTTTGGTTGTTAAAGGGTTATACACTATACCGGAAAGGTGCAGAATTTAAACAGTACTAACAACGGCTATTCCACAAGTGGTGGATTTCACCTCATAAGTGGTAAGTAAGATAAAGCTATGTGGTATGGCAGCTGCAATACCTATAAGTAATAACTACCTGCCATTTGGTGGATTATTGATAGTAAGTGCGGTTATGGGTAGAGCGCTGCGCTAACTCTAAGCACAACCAAAATGCCCATTATTAATTACTTTTAATGTTTTACATTCAAAAAAAGCGAATTCTTTAATTTCCGTTCGTGCTCTTTTTTACTTTATAACAAAAAAGGATATTTCAGAAGTATAAAAAATATTCAAAATTAAGCTAAATTTCAAGATAGAAGCTATCGTAATCCAATGTAGCGGAGGCCTTATTATTAGAAGTTATTAACTTAGTCTTTAAATAATAAATTAAAAATTTTAGATTTTTGAGGATTCATAAAATAAATTTATGAAAATGGAATTTTGTACATTCCCAGAACTTATTGAAGAAAGGGATAGATTTCTAAAAAATTACGGCATAGAGAGATTAGCGATTTGTCCAATCGAAGAAATAAAAAATATTAAACCGAAGGAAAAAAGGAAATGCCGTTTTTGTGGGCGAGACTATTCGCAAACAACCTTTAATAATATATCGCATATTATACCAGAGCTTCTAGGTAATAAGTATTTAATCTCTGATTTTGAATGTGATAGTTGCAATGATTTTTTTGGTAAAAAGTACGAGAATAATTTAGCAAATTTCCTTGGAGTATCGCGGACCTTATCTGGCGTAAAAAGTAAGGACAATAAAATACCAATTTTTAATTCTTCTGGTTACAAGTTATTAGCAAAAAGAAAAGAGTTTTATGGTATAAAGGATGGTATAAGTTTATCGCTTCCTACCTTAGCAAAAGGTATTTTTACCATTGATGATAGGGCAGGTAAAGCAGAGATTAAGTTTCTAAAGCCATCTTATGTTCCAATCAAAGTTTATAAAGCATTTTTAAAAGTTGCTTTATCCATTATACCTGAAAAATATGTAGATGATTATAAATATGCGTTTCAGCATTTAAAAGAAGATGATAACTTTTTTTCAGAAGTGGCAAAAATCGCCTATTATGAATTGCCACATAATCATTCAGTTGCTAACCCAATTTGCTTTTTGTTCAGGAAATTTGAACCTAAAAATAGGATTCCAAATCATGTATTTGCATTGTACTTCCAAAGTTATATTTTTCAATTTCCTCTGCCTTTTTCTCTAACAGATAAAAACAATGGTTTATATAATGGCAGCCCTTCTTCAGTAACATTATGTCCTCCTATATTATTTTCAGAACCGAAATTAGGGGCTAAGTATTTTAGGATAATAAAAGATTTCTCATCACAAAATAATATTAAGGAAGAAGAGTTTATTACTTTTTCATTCGAACCAAACATAATGAGTGATTTGAAAGCATATGATATTAAAACAGGAGAAGTAACCGATATAACCTTTAATCCTGAGGATATTGCAGAGATCTACATGGTTCCATATGATTCAAAGCTTTCATTATTTGATAACTCTGATTTATCAGAAGAACCAAATAATTTAACTGATTAGACCCTTACCAAAGCCTGCTGTTTCTCCAAAGACAGTAAATCCTGCCACAAATCTAAAGTTACGGTGCCGGGTTTACCATTCCCTATTACCTGATCATCTACCTGCACAACGGGTAAAATTTGCTTGGTGGTGCTGGTAGTAAATGCTTCTTTGGCCTGCGCCAGATCAGTTAGCGTTACGACTCCTTCTACGGTGGCATATTTCTGGTGGGCTACCTCCAGTACATTTTTCCGGGTAATGCCTTTCAATACATCTTTCTTCGGGGTAATTACTTGATTGTCGTGGGTAACGATAAAGAGATTACTGCGGGGGCACTCGGTAATAATGCCGTTCTGGTGGTATAAAATATCCTGCGCCCCCTGGGCGCGCATGTGGGGCTGCAGCCGGATACCGGTAGAATAATTAATGGTTTTGGCCTCGGCCAGGTCCCGGATGTAGGAGTAGGTAATTACTTGTATGCCTTGCTGCACCTGGGCTGCGGTAAGCAAGGTAATGGGTTGCTGGGTGATGAGCAGGTTAGGTGCGGCGGGCGTGTAGCCATCTTCGGAGTAGCCGCCCGTTAAAACCATTTTTATACCCGATTGCGGGATTTGGTTTTGCGCCATTAACCGGTACAACACTTTTTTGAGTTCATCCGGAGTTAAAAGTACCGGTAAGTGCATCAGCCTCGCCGATTCGTAAAAGCGGGCCAGGTAATCGTCCAGAAACAACGGGATGCCGTTTATAATTTTAAAAAAATCGAAAATACCGTAGCCGCGTTGCACCGCTAAATCGCTGATGTGCAAAAAAGCTTTTTCTAACGGAATAATTTCGCCGCGGTGGTAAACGTACAGGTTAGGGCTGGAGGGCATGGTGTTTTTTTAAAATTTTAAGCGTTTGCTCAATCGGTAAAGCTGGAATACGATGCTGTTCTCGTCCGGTTAAAGTTTCGGCTTTAAATAGCGAATTCAGAATGGCTTCTTCGGTGGCCTCAATGGTGGCTAAAAACAAGGGTGTTACATCATCGTTGCGCAGTAAAGTTACGGTTTGCGTTTTTTCTGCTGAGTTATGCGAAATGCGTAAATTAGGGTGTGTAGAAAAAGCAATCACGTAGTCGCCGCTGCCGTTGGCCGCAATGCCGCCGGTTTTGCCTAAGCCCAGCAAGGCCCGTTTGGCTATTCGTTCCAGGTTACGCGCCTCCACGGGGGCATCGGTCGCTACCACGATCAGGCACGACCCATCGGCTTTCGCTTGCATTTGTTCGTTCAGGTAATTTTTTAATTCTTCGCCCATGGGCACTCCGTTTATCTGCAATACGCCCCCAAAATTCGTTTGCACCAACACGCCTACGGTATAGCTCCCTTGCTCGGGTTTAAGTTGCCGCGAAGCCGTACCAATGCCGCCTTTAAACCCGAAACAAACCGTACCGGTGCCCGCGCCTACGTTGCCTTCGGCTACCGGGCCTTCTTTTGCTTGTTGAATAGCTTCCCGGGCGTGCGCTTCTGTAATGTGCCGGCCCCGAATGTCGTTCAGGTAACCATCATTAGTTTCGCCCACAACCGCGTTTACCGATTGTACTTTCTCGTTGCCGGGCAATTGCAACGAATAGCTTACCAAAGCGTTCAGGGCGTTGGCTACACTTAAGGTATTGGTGAGTACAATAGGCGTTTCCAGGTTACCAAGTTCTTGCACCTGCGTACTGCCGGCCAGTTTGCCAAAACCATTACCCACGTACACCGCCGCCGGTACTTTTTCCTGAAACAGGTTACCCGCGTGCGGCACAATCGCCGTTACGCCCGTCCGGATATTTTCGCCTTGAATAAGGGTAGTATGGCCTACTTTTACGCCGGGCACATCGGTAATGGCGTTGTTTTTTCCGGTGGGCAGGATGCCAATTTTCAAGCCGTATTCCCGCGCCCGTTTCCGCTCCTGCGCCCGCACCGATCCCACCAGCAGGAGTATCCCGAATACAAAGCAGATTTTTGAAAAAGGAACCATAGGGTGGCCTGATAGGTATTTTTGGTAGCTATTTCGTAAAGTTTAAACAAATAGCAGCCTGAAGTAAATAAAATATAAGGAATAATGGTAATCAAAGTAAAAATTTAAAAAACGTGCTTGCTCTCCGGATAAACTGGTGGGTGTTGCAAGCTGTTTAGCATAACGTTACGGACAACTTTATCGGGCACCCGTGTTCAGCGTAGCGCCACTGGTAACTTAATAGAGCAAAGTTAGTCTCCAAACCCATGTCATTCAGTTAAGGCAAGAAGATGAAAAAAGTCTTTCTTCGAAGAAAGTTGGGAGATGATTTAAAGTAGCTGATTAAAGTTTACAATAGGTGGCATTCCTTAACTGTATGACATGGGTCTCCATACTGGCGGAATTTGCTTGCTTGCTGGTGCGAGTTTGTAGTTTGTACTAGCGGCAACAGTTGTTCTTTAGATTCGGCCACCGCCATACTTTCGTCGAGAAATTGATTTTATGTTCAGCGACACCAAATACTGCTGCGACAAACACTGGCGCCCGATTTAGTTGTTAAATCAACTGTTTACCCTAAACTCAGGTTGTTGCAAAAACGAACAAGAAGTTGTATCAAAACCGGACGATTTTACAGTGGAAAATTTAAAAAATTGCCTTAATTTATTGAAAAACAACATGTTGCTAACATGGCATTTTTATTATTGACAGTATAGCTAGCTTTGGTGAAAGTACTCCGGAAGAATCTCGCGGCGGCTTTTACCAGTTCATCACCACTTATTCCGACAATTAAACAATTCTGGCAGTATGTTAAACAACTATCTTAAAATTGCTCTCCGCAACTTGCTGCGCCACAAAGGATATTCATTTATTAACGTGGCCGGGCTGGCCGTAGGCATTGCCTGCTGCACGTTTATCTTGTTATTTGTGCAGGACGAGTTGGCCTTTGAAAAGAACCACCGGAAGGCCAAAGATATTTACCGGCTTACGATTACCATTGATAATAACGGTACTCCCGAAAAGGCCGCGATTACTTCGCCGCGCATGGCACCGCAATTAAAAGCTGATTACCCGGAAGTAAAGCAATTTGTACGGCTGTTGAGCACTGGTAACCAGGCCCTACTCCGGTTCGGCGATAAGGGCTTATACGAAACCGGCGGCTATTTCGCCGATTCTACTTTGTTTGAGGTATTTGATTATCCATTAATAGCTGGTAACTCCCGCACTGCCTTAAACGAGCCAAACTCTATTGTGTTGAGCCAGGAACTAGCCCAAAAATACTTTGGCCACGAAAACCCCATCGGCAAAATAATGGAATTGGAAACGCAAGCGCCTTATACATTAAAAGTAACCGGTATATTGGCCGAAGTGCCGCGTACTACGCAAGTGCGCCCTGCTTTTCTGGTGCCCATGCGCTTAGTCGGCGGTGGTTTTTTAAACCAGTGGTTCTCCTATGGCTTTACCACCTATTTGCTGGTAAACGAAAACTTTAATGCACCGGCCTTCGACCAGAAATTGCAAGCTTTCACGAAGAAATACCAACCCAATGCGCCGGGTACGCCGCCACCGCCCGCGCTGCACCTACAGCCCTTGCTCGAGGTACACCTCAATCCGGAATTTGGCGGCCAGCTGGCACCCGTAAGCGACATTAAAAACGTGTATTTGTTCTCAGCGTTGGCTTTGTTCATTATTTTACTGGCCTGCATTAATTTTATGAACCTGGCTACCGCCCGCTCACAAAACCGCTCCAAAGAAGTAGGGGTACGCAAAGTTATCGGGGCTTCGCGCGGGCAGCTTATCCGGCAGTTTTTAAGCGAATCGTTGCTTTTATCTTTCTTTGCTTTGCTCCTGGCAATGGGTATCGTGTACCTGGCGCTGCCTTTGTTTAATCAATTATCCGGCAAATACATTCAGATAAATTTTTTAAGCAATTCACAGTTGTGGTTGGGTTTACTGGCGCTTACTTTATTCGCGGGCCTAGTGGCGGGCATTTATCCGGCGTTTTATTTATCCGGGTTCCGGCCGGTGCAGGTTTTAAAAGGCCGGCTAATAGGCAGTGCCAGTGGCAGCGGCTTGCGGAAAGGCTTGGTAGTGCTGCAATTTGCTATTTCTATTGCCATGATTGTAGGTACTGCCGTGGTATACAACCAAATGCTGTACGTGCAAAACAAGCGGCTGGGCTTTAGCCAAGACCAAATGCTGATCATCAACATTCCGGGCAACCAGGATATTAAAAAATCGCGCGCCTTAAAAGAACAAATCCGGCAATTGCCCAACGTAAAACAAGCTACCCTTACTGGTTCTATCCCAGCGGATGATGGCTGGTGGCGCACCCCCATGAACCCAATTGGCAAAGGCAACAGCCAGGATAATTCGATTATTGGCTTTGTGCTGCCCTCCGATTTTGATTTAGCGAAAACCTTTGACCTGGAACTGGTAGCCGGCCGTTTTCTGGATAAAAACTTTGCCACCGATACTGCCCGGGCTATTATGCTCAACGAAGCCGCGGTAGCCGCCTTTGGCTGGCAAAAGCCCGAAGCGGCCGTGGGCCAACGCGTAAATTACGGGGGCGGCAATGATTCTATTGGCCATGTGGTAGTGGGCATTTTAAAAGATTTTAATTTCCAGTCGTTGCACCAGAAAGTGGAACCGCTGGTTTTAACTGCCAATACCCGGCAGGCTTCTTTTATAGTAGTAAAAGTACAGGGCGCGGATATGGCGGGAACGCTGGCGCAATTAGAGCAGAAGTGGAATGCCTTTGATCCTAAACACCCCTTTGATTTTACTTTTATGAACGACCGCCTGCAGAACCAGTACCAGGCCGAAATGAAACTGGGCCGCATCTTTGCCACCTTTGCGGGGCTGGCTATTTTTATTGCTTGCTTGGGGTTATTTGGCTTAGCTTCTTTCACCACCGAGCAGCGCACCAAAGAAATTGGCATCCGCAAAGTGTTAGGCGCATCGGTGAGCCATATTATGGTCATGCTATCCCGTGACTTTGTAAAACTGGTGTTACTCGCCAACCTCATTGCCTGGCCCGTAGCCTGGTACGGCATGAGCCAATGGCTACAGGATTTTGAATACCGCACCCCTATTTCGTGGTGGACTTTTGGCATTGCCGCTGCTTCGGCTTTACTTATTGCCCTGGCTACCATTAGTGTACATGCCCTGAAAGCCGCTATAGCTAACCCGGTAAATGCGTTGCGGAGTGAGTAAAAGAATGTGTGCGTAAAAGAATTTAACTAAAAAGAGTATAACCATGTGGTACAGCTATTTCAAAATCGCCTGGCGTAATTTATTCCGCCAGAAAGCTTTTTCTTTTATTAATGTTTTTGGCTTGGCTATGGGTATGGTTTGCAGCATCCTCATCATGCTGTGGGTACAGGATGAATTAAGTTACGACCGCTTTCATGCCAACGCCGATAACCTCTACCGCATAACTACCAGTACGCCGGATATTAAAGCAGCAGTAAGTGCCGCCCCTATGGGAGCCGCTTTAGTTGCCCAGATACCCGAGGTAAAAAATGCAGCGCGGTTATGGCATTCTACTAATTTGTTTGGGGTTGGCGAACGCAAATTCGAGGAAAAGCAAGTGTTTTTTGCCGATGCTACCTTTCTGGAATTGTTTTCTTTTTCCTTGCTAAAAGGTGACCCCAAAACCGCCTTGCATCGCCCCGATGGCATTCTCATTACGGAGGCCATGGCCGAGAAATACTTCGGGAAAGCCGAAGCGCTTGGTCAGATTATCCGCAAAGACAACCAGGATAATTTTGTGGTAACCGGTATTCTGGCCAACGTGCCGGCTAACTCGCATCTGCAGTTCGATTTTATTTTACCTATCTCGTTTATTGCCCAAACGAACCAGGATTTAAAAGAAAACCGCTGGGGTAATTTTAATTTTTACACCTATGTGCAATTACACGAAAATGCGGTTACGTCGCCGGCGGCTTTACAAAAGCTGAGCCAACGGGTAAATCAATTTTTTAAAAAAAACTACGATAAACTGAAGATCGATTTTCAACTGCAGCCCGTAACCAGTATTCATTTACACTCTAACTTATTGCGCGACCTTCCCGGCAACGGCAGCATCCAGTATGTCCGGGTATTTTCAGTAGTAGCTTTCTTTATTCTGGCGGTAGCCTGCATTAACTTCATGAATTTAGCGACGGCCCGCTCGGCGCGCCGGGCCAAAGAAGTAGGTTTACGGAAAGTAATCGGGGCTAACCGCCGCCAGCTTATCTGGCAATTTTTAGGCGAATCTACTATTATTTCGATACTAGCGCTGGTACTGGCAACCTTTCTGGTGTGGGCCTTGCTGCCGGCCTTTAACAGCTTAGCGGAAAAAAGCCTGGCTATTAATTTTAGGAATGTAAAACTGCTGTTTACCTTGCTGGGTATTGCACTGGTAACGGGTTTGCTATCGGGCAGCTATCCGGCCCTTTTCTTATCGGGTTTTCAGCCCATAAAGGTTTTAAAAGGCAGCCTTAAACTAGGCGCCGGTAACGTATTCTTCCGCAATGGTTTAGTGGTAACGCAGTTTGTGGTTTCTATTGTGCTTTTGGTGGGCACGGCCGTGGTGTATAAGCAATTGCAGTATATTCAAAATAAAAATCTGGGCTTTGATAAAGAAAACCTGGTTTATATACCCGTAACCGGCGAGCTCTGGAATAAGCAACAGGCTCTGAAAACCGAACTACAGCAAAACGCTCTAACCAGCAATTTTACTACTGTTTCGGATTTGCCTACCAACCTGATTACAGGTACCATTAATGTGCAGTGGGAAGGCAAAGACCCCGCTTCGCAGCCGGTTTTTCCGGAAATGGCCGTCGACGAAAACTTTATCTCGGCTTTTCATATGAAGCTGTTGCGTGGCCGGAGTTTTTCGAAAAGCTTACAGTCCGATACGGCTAATTTTATCGTGAATGAGACAGCTCTGCGCATTATGGGAATGAACTTGACAACTGCCATAGGCAAGTCGCTCACTTTCGGGGGCGTGAAAGGGAATATTATTGGCGTGGTGCAGGATTTTAATTTTAAACCCATGCAGCACGCCATTGAGCCGCTGGTCTTATATTATCGGCCCCTGAACGGAACCATTGTAGTGCGCACCCAACCGGGCAACACCGAGGCCACCATTCAGGCTTTAGGCAAAATCAGCCAGCAATTAAATCCCGCCTTTCCCTTTACCTATAACTTCCTCGACCAGGATATTGCCAACCTTTACCAAAGTGAGCAGCGCATGGGGGCTATTTTTAACGTGTTTGCCGTGCTGGCTATTTTTATTTCCTGCCTGGGCTTGTATGGTTTATCGGCTTTTATGGCCGAGCAGCGCACCAAAGAAATTGGCGTCCGCAAAGTATTGGGCGCTTCGGTATTCGATATTGTGTACTTGCTTTCCCGCAATTTTACCAGCCTGCTCGCTATTGCCATGGTCATTGCCATTCCGCTGGCGTGGTGGGCCATGAATAACTGGCTGGAGGGGTTTGTTTACCGCATTGGCATAAATGGGAGTATTTTACTAACGGCTTGCCTTACCGCTCTCTTGACTGCCGGCTTAACGGTGAGTTACGAGTCGATTAAAGCCGCGGTAGCTAACCCGGCAAAAGCCTTGCGCAATGAGTAATCCTACAATCTTATAAATCATAGTTCCGACATTCTAAAAATGCTACTTCTATGTTTTACAATTATTTAAAAATCGCTTGGCGCCACCTGCTGCGGCACAAGGTATTTTCGTTTATTAATATTTTTGGCTTGGCCATGGGCATGGCGGCTTGTCTGCTCATTGTGCAGTATGTCCGGTACGAATGGAGCTACGAAGATTTTCATAAAAATGTGGGGGCTATTTACCGGGTAACTTTGAATTTTTACAAGGGACCTGAATTTGAAATGGCCGACGCTGAAACGTACCGGCCTTTAGGCCCCACTTTAAAAGCCCAAATGCCCGAAGTACGCGATTTTACGCGGTTGCACGAATACGCCGGAAAAGAATTTGGTACCCCTAGCCGCTCCTTTATCGAACGCCGGGTATACGTAGCCGACCCTTCGGTTTTCAAAATATTTACGCACACATTCTTGTCCGGTAATCCGGCCACGGCCTTGTCCGCGCCTTACCAGGTGGTTATTACCGCTTCCACCGCAAAAAAATATTTCGGTAACAGCAACGCCGTTGGTAAAACCCTGCAGCTCTCCCGGTACGCCAAAAAAGATAATTTAATTGTTACGGGGGTAATCGCCGATGTGCCGGAAAATACCCATCTCAAATTTGATATTCTAATTTCCTTTGCCACGCTCAAACAATGGGGCGAGCCTTTCGATGACTGGGGCGGCAATAATGATTATACGTATTTATGGATGGCTCCCCATACCGACTTAAATCAATTTAATCAAAAGTTGGTCTTATTCTCAAAAAGCCGGTTAAAGCACGAGATAGCAGTAGCCGAGCCTTTAAAAGTCATTCACCTGCATTCGCATAAAAGTTACGAACCCGAAGAAAACGGCAACGCCGGAACCGTATATTTCCTGCTGGGTATTGCCGGTATTATTATTTTAATTGCCTGGATTAATTACGTGAATTTGTCTACGGCGCGAGCTGTAGGGCGGGCCAAAGAAGTAGGTATCCGCAAAGTGATTGGTTCTACGCACTGGCGTTTAATCAAACAATTTATGTTCGAAGCTTTACTGGTAAATGCTTTAGCGGCCCTGGTGACGCTCGTTTTACTTACGCAAGGTTTAGTCGTTTTTCGGGCGGTGACCCGTATCCCGCTGCTGCTCCATATTACGTCGGATGCTATATTCTGGATTGTATTTTTAGGATTATTTTTAATTGGTTCTTTGCTGTCGGGTATTTATCCGGCATTGGTGTTAGCCGCTTTTAAACCGGTAAATGTTTTAAAAGGAAGATTCAGCCACTCCGCGCATGGCCTTTGGTTACGAAAAGGATTGGTAATCGGGCAATTTGCGGCTACCATTCTGGTAATAGTGGCCACTTTTACCATTCACCGGCAGCTTACTTTTATGCGGCAACAGAATTTGGGAATTAATTTAAACCAAGTATTAGTAGTGCCGGGACCACGGGTAGTCGGCAGCGATTCCCTCAACCGGGTCCGGGGGTTAAGTTTAAAAACCGAACTGCTCCGCAACCCGGAGATAAAAGCGGTGACCCATTCGGAAACCCTGCCTGGTTTAGGAACAAACGAATTAAATTCTACGAGTATTCTGCCTTACGGCGCTTCTGGAAAGCAACAAGGCTATACGTATTACTATTTCGCCGTAGATGCCGATTTTATTCCTTCTTTAAATTTGCAAATAATAGCCGGCCGGAATTTTCGGGCGAACGGGCAAAACCAAAACGAAATAATAATTAACGAAGCAGCAGCCCGGTTGCTGGGTTATCGCACGCCGGCCGAAGCGTTGGGCAAACGCACTACTTTTCAAACCAGCGCCGAACCCAATTATACCACCATTATCGGCGTGGTCAAAAATTATCACCACCAGTCCCTGAAAGAAGCTTATCCGCCTTTGGTGTTCCGCTACTATCCTTATTCTACCAGTTATGTTTCCCTTAAACTAAATACCCGTAATATGCCGGCCACATTAAAAAAAGTAGAAGCCAGCTGGCAAATTACTTTTCCGGGCAAAACCTTCTCTTATTTCTTTTTAGACGAAAAATTCGATCAACAATACCGGGCCGATATAAAACTAAACATCCTCTTCACGTTCTTTTCAGGCTTAGCTATTTTACTCGCTTGCTTAGGCTTATTTGGTTTGGCTTTCTTTACCATTGTGCAACGCACCAAAGAAATTGGTATCCGCAAAGTACTGGGCGCCCCCATGAGCAGTATCTTGTTCCTGTTATCTAAAGATTACATAAAGCTGATTTTGGTAGCCAATATTCTGGCTTTACCGCTGGCCTGGTGGGGCATGCACTCCTGGCTGCAGAACTACGCTTTCCGCATTCCGCTTACCGCTTGGATATTTGTTATTCCGGCTTTTATCGTCTTACTCATTGCCCTAGTAAGTGTTAGTACGCAGACGATTAAAATTGCTTTAGCCAACCCGGTAGAGGCGCTGCGCAACGAGTAAGAAAAGCACCAGCTAGCCATAAGAATAAAAACTTAGAACCTTTTAATTGTTGAAGATATGTTTCATACGCACTTTTTGGTTGGTATCCGGAACTTACTCCGTCACCGGTATTATACTTTACTCAACGTGGTGGGCCTAGCCGTGGGTTTAGCTAGTGCCTTGCTCATCTGGGTTTTCGTGCGGTTTGAAAGCAGCTTTGATTGGTTTCATGCGCATTCAGAGCGTATCTACCGGGTAGTAACGGAGTTGCGGTTCCAAGATCACATCGGACATCAAGCTGGCGTGCACGTGCCTTTTCCGGAAGTGTTGCGCACCGATTATCCCGAAGTAAAAGTAACGCAGCTGTCGCATTATGGTGGTAGTCAGGTTACCGTATTGGGCGAACAAAAAAACGCCACTCCCAAAATGTTCCGGGAAGATGCCGGAGTATTTTTTCTGGAGCCGGAATTTTTTAAAATTTTTAATTTTTCGTTTTTACGGGGTAATGCTAAAACTACACTTTCGGCTCCCAACCAGGTGGTGCTTACCCAAAAGGCGGCCCAACAATATTTCGGCAATTGGCAAACAGCAATTGGCAAGTCTATCCGGATAGATGATAAAACCTTACAAGTAACGGGCATTTTGCAGAACCCACCCGCTAATACTAATTTTCCCTTAAAAGTGCTGGTCTCGTTTGCTACCTTGGACTCTTCTGTAAGAAGTAAAGGCTGGGATGGCATTGACAGCGATTTTCAATGTTTCGTGGCCTTACCGGAAAATTTATCCGCCAGCCGGTTCCAGCAACTGCTCACCGCTTCGCACAATAAAAACGTGGCCCCACCCAAAATTACTTATCCTACGCTACAGCCCCTGGCGGATATTCACTTTAACCAGGAGTACGGTACTTTTACCGGTTCTACGGTTTCCCGCCAAACTTTGTGGCTCTTTGCGGGTATCGGGGTTTTTCTCATTATTATGGCCTGCGTTAATTTTGTGAATTTAGCTACCGCCCTGGCCGCCAAGCGTTCTAAAGAAATTGGCGTGCGCAAAGTATTGGGGGGCAGCCGCTGGCAACTGTTTCGCCAGTTATTAACCGAAACCGGGTTACTCGTTTTAGTGGCTATGGTGCTGGCGATAGGGCTGACTTACCAAAGCTTTCCGTGGCTAAAACAACTATTAAAACTGCCGGAAAGTCTTCCTCTATTTTCAGCCGAACTCTTGTTTTTTATGCTGAGCATGCTGGTGCTGGTTACCTTACTCGCCGGCACTTATCCGGCTGTGGTCTTATCGGGTTTTCAACCGGTGCTGGCTTTAAAAAATAAAGGTATAGCGCAAACCGTGGGCGGTATTTCGTTGCGCAAGGCTTTAGTAGTGGTGCAGTTTAGTATTTCGCAAGTACTCATTGTAGGCACTATTCTGGTCATTAATCAAATGAATTTTGTGCGTAACCAGGACTTAGGCTTTCAAAAAGACGCCCTAGTTTTTCTGCGGATGGATAGCGACAGCTTGAGCCAACTAAAACATCGGGCTTTTAAAGAACAGTTATTGCAAAATCCGCAAATTCAGCAGGCGAGTTACAGTAGAGCCTTACCCGCTGATATCGACTTTAATTCGAGCCGGGGCTTAGAACAGTTTGATCATAAAAGCTTACCGGCTTACCTGGAGCCCCAGGTAAAACTAGCCGATACGGCTTACTTTCGGACCTATGGCCTGCAACTACTGGCCGGGCGAAAATACCAGGCAGCCGATACCATGCGGGAGCTAGTGGTAAACGAAACATTTCTGCGGAAAGTAGGCCTTCAACGGCCGGAGCAAGCTATTGGTAAACTGCTCCGCTTCTACGGACAACCCGCTTTACCCATTGTGGGTGTGGTAAAAGATTTTAATAATTCCTCGCTGCACGACGAAATTTCGCCCATTGTAATGAGCACCGGTTCGGACCGGTACCAAACTTTAAGCCTGAAAATTAGTACCCAACATATCGCGCAAACGCTTAATTTAATAAAGCAGCAATGGCAACAAACTTTCCCGGAAAAGGTATTTGATTACCAGTTCGTAGACGAAAAGCTGGCCCAGTACTACGAACAAGACGAAAAAATGCTGCGCTTGTTTAAAGCTTTTGCCGGAGTAGCCATATTTATCAGTTGCCTGGGCTTGTTTGGTTTAATGGCTTTTACCGCGCAGCAACGCACCAAAGAAATTGGTATCCGCAAAGTGCTGGGAGCTACCGTAACCAGCATTGTAACGCTGCTTTCGCAAGATTTTTTAAAATTAGTGTTACTGGCCAATATTATTGCCTGGCCGCTGGCCTGGTGGGGCATGCAAGCCTGGCTGCAAAATTTTGAATACCGCACTTCTATTACCTGGTGGATTTTTGGTATCGGCGGGGCTTTGGCTATTCTAATCTCTTTAGCTACCATTAGTTTTCAGGCTATTAAAGCCGCCATAGCCAATCCGGTAAACGCGCTGCGGAGCGAGTAACCAGCCGTTTTAACTACCTGTAATCTTCTATAAACCAGCTTTCTGGGCAATTAAAGCCGCAAATAGGAAGCTGGTTAATTTTTATACTAATGCGTTAGGATTTCTACTAATGTATTAGTAGTATTGAGAAACAATTCTCTTATGCAAAAATTAGGAAAACGAGAAGAGCAGATTATGCAGGTTATCTGGCAACTGCAAAATGCCTTTGTAAAAGACATTATAGAGGAGCTGCCCGAGCCAAAACCCCACTACAATACCATTGCCACCATGGTTAAAATCTTAACAGATAAAGGCTTCTTGCGGGCCGAGAAAATAGGCAATACGTACCGCTATGCGCCTTTAATTGCGCTGGCCGATTACCGGAAGCAGGATGTAGCGGGAATTAAACAGAAATACTTCGGCAATTCTTTATCCAATATGATTACGCATTTTGCGAAAGAAGAAAACCTGTCGAATGAAGAACTCGACGAACTGATCCGCATTATAAATTCGCAAAAAACAGATTAAATCGGCTGGATTATGATGGAGTTATTATTAAAGGCTTCTTTCGCGGTTGGTACCGCTTTTATATTTTATAAACTGCTGCTGCAGCAGGAAAGCTTTTTTGCCGCCAACCGGTTTTTCCTGGTGGGTTCTTTGGTGCTGGCCTTTGTGCTGCCTTTTGTTTCTTTGCCGGAATTGGTCCGCCATCAGGGTTATTTAACTACCATCTGGCAACAACCGGAACGCCCGGCAAACCAGCGCGAAACGGCCACGGAGAGCCAGCTAGCTACCATTCGGGATAATAAATTGGCCGCCCACAAACAAGTTGCTCCCGTACCGCAGCGGCTAACCAAAAATTTAAAAAAACCGACAAAGCCGGCCGAGTTGGCACCAGAACCCGCAACAATGAGCTGGTTAACGTGGCTGATCCGGCTGTATTTATTCGGGGTGGTTGTTTTTACCCTTAGCCTGCTTTTTCAGGTGGGTACTATTTTATTTAAAATTTTTACCAATCCGGATAAAATAACCGATGGCGCCATTACTATTGTAAATACCCCCGACCGGCAAGCCCCCTGTTCTTTTTTCCGGTACATCTTTATTTACCCCAATGATTATGACTTTGCAACGTACGAGCAGATAATTGCCCACGAAAAAATTCACGCCCGGCTAGGCCATAGTTTTGATTTACTACTGGCCGAACTAGCCGTGATTATGCTGTGGTTTAACCCATTTAGCTGGTTCTTAAAACGCGAAATCGAAAAAAACAACGAGTACCAAACCGATGCCTTGCTGCTGGAGCAAGAACCTGTAAGCCCCAGGCAATATCAATTAAATTTGCTGCAAATAGCTACCCCCAATAAACCGCTCAGCATAACTACTAATTATAATCAGTCGCTTTTAAAACAAAGAATTAAGATGATGAATGCAAAAAAATCTACTCCGCACGGCTACTGGAAATACAGTTTTCTGGTGCCTTTTATTTTTGGCACATTGTTGCTGCTGAATAAACCGGCTACCAGTCAGGAGTTGCCGGCCAGTGATATCTTGTTTGCCTCGCTGCCGGCCAAATCTAGTGATATAGTACCCGAAAAAGTAGTTTCCGAAAAAGAGCGTGTTTTGGTACAAGTAGCGGCGGCTGCATCGCGTAAAAACCAGCGCGTTTCTAGTAACATCCGGGATAATAACGTAGACATGACAACGGGGTATTGGTACAGCCACCAGGAAAAAGGCGAATATTGTTTGGAGTTTAAAGGCAGCCAAACCGCCTCGCACTGGAACATGACCCGGTGTTTTGATAAAAAAACTTTTCAGAAAACCGGGAAGGAAATGTACGTAGCCACCAAAGAACCAGGAACGCTTCAGTTAAACGGTGCCCTGGAAGCTGAGGTAAGCCAGGGAAAATATACTTTTACCGAGAATCCGGATTTTAAAAAATACCTGGCTGCGAATACTATTACCAGCCCAGATAAAAACTTCTTGTTTCATTTATTTTTTGGGGAAGTAAACCGGCAGTACGTCGATTTTTTAAAAAAACAATACGGAGAGGTACCAGGCGAACGCTTGTTAGAAGTAGCCATTCACGGTATTTCGATGCCCGATTATCAAAAGTTTCTGGCCTTGTTTGAAAAATACAATCACCAAAAGCCGAGCATGCAGGAAGTAATTGAAGCTAAAATCCATGACATCGACGAAGCCTATGTGCAGGAACTGGAAGCCGCGGGCTTTAAAGAATTGAGTCTGAAAAAAATAATGGAAGCCCGGATTCATGATGTTAACGGAAGCTACGTAGAAAGCTTGAAAAATGCGGGACTCTCTCATTTATCGCTCGATAAAGTAATCGAGGCCAAAATCCACGATATCAATCCGGCTACGGTAAAAGAACTGCGGGCGCTGGGCTTTGGGGCGTTAAATTTAGATAAAATGATGGAATTAAACATCCACGAGGTAAATGCCGCTTATATTAAAGACTTGCAAGCGGCCGGACTCAAAAACCTGACTTTAGATCAAATACTGGAAGCCCGGATTCATGATTTAAATCCAACTTCTATCAAAGAAATTCGCGCTTTAGGTTTTAACGATTTAAGTTTCCGGGAAATGATGGACGCCCAAATTCATGAAGTAGATGCTGCGTTTGTGGCCGATTTAAAAAAAGCCGGGTTGCAAAATATTAGCCTGGAGAAAGCGGTAGAAGCCAAGATCCACGATATAGACGGTAATTTTATTAAGCAAGCCAAACAAAAAGGCTATAGTTTTACCACGGTCGATAAATACATTTCGCTCAAAATTCATGGCATGGCCATCGAATCGCTGAAAGAAGATTAGTCGTTATTCTCAACGCAACTGTTGGTACTATATTTATCTGGCGACCAGATTACTAAGGCAAGGCTGCTTCAGAATAAAGTACAAGACTTGGAAGCAAATTTTTACAAATCTTGTACTTTATTGTGAAGCAGTAGTTTAGTCGTTGGGTTATTGGTAAAAGGAGGCTTGTTCGGCTTAAATCCGGCGCATGGTTGAGGCTCGCAGCAAGAAGTTACCGAGCGGAAACTAGTTTCATTGTTTCGGAAAAAGTAATAACCTGGTAGTATGGCTGGTTGGCGCGCAGGTACAGCAAGAATGCCTGATGCGCTTGCTTCGAAATTTAAAAAAACTGGCCGCCAATGCCTTTGTATGAATAAACGGCCATGCCTCCCGCAGTTTTCGCTTGCTCCGCGTAGGCGTTTAGTTCTGCGGCGGCCGTACCTGCTTCCACTAGCCAACTGGGCACCTGCAAAGGGTTCAAATTTTAAAATTTTTTGATTACACTGTTTCTGTTCCCACCCGTACGGCCATACTGAACCAATTCTTCTTTTTGTAACCGGAAAGAATAATCCTGACTTGCTACCAGGGTGTTGTGGCCAGGATAGGCAAAGGCACGAAGCGTTTTCTGAGTATCAATCAGATCTAACAAAGCATCTAGTGTCCGCACCTCTTGTAAGATTTGCTCCGTCGCGTAAGCTTCAATGGCTACTTCCTGTGGCCAGCCCAACGCCGTAGGGCAAGGGTGAGATAACGTGTGGTTTCCCAACTCATGCCCTTGCTGCGCGGCCTTCTTCCAGCCCAGTAAAGCTGGCGAGGCCTGGCCTATTACTTCCGCGGAGCCTTTAATGGCATTCAGAAAAAAGGTGGCTTTTAAATTAAAAGAATTTAGTTGCGGAATAGCGGTAGTCAGGTGGCTCTCCAAACCATCATCATACCTTAAGCAAATAAGCGCCTTCCGGGGCTGCGGAGATGATTGGGCCAACGCCGCCAGCCAGGTGGGAAGTACTACCAAGGCCCGAGAAAGAGCAAGTAGCTGACATAACTTCATCTGTACCAGGGTTTTCCTCAATTATTTGAACGGTAATTATTTGTTGGCGCCTGCCGTCTTACACGCGGCTGTTTAACCAATGCAGAATATCGGCCATTACTACTTCTTTATCCAGGTCGTTCAGCAAGTCGTGGTAATGGCCTTCGTATAGTTTCAAAGATTTGTCTAGCGAACCGGCCGTGTCGTAAAAATATTGGCTGCCGCTGGGCTTGGTGGCTTTGTCCAGGGTGCCGTGCAGAATCAACAAAGGCAAGTTAATCGCAGGCATTTCGGCTTTCAGTCGCTCATCGGCCAAGACCAATTGTTGTACGGTTTTAGTTGGTTGCACTTCGTGCGCAATGAGCGGATCGTGGTTCATGGCTTCTACCACCGAAGAATCGCGGGAAAAATCTTCGTTTTTTAATTTTAATACGTGGGCGTGCGGAGCAATGTGGCTAATGCCTTTTAATACCGCCAAAACAAAATCCGGAGCCGGTACCTGAAACGCAAAGCTTTCGCAAATAAATCCGCGGAGCTTGTTTTGATGCTTTAAAGTATAAACGGAACTAAGCACCCCCCCGGCGCTGTGCCCCAACAAGAAGGTAGGTAAACCCGGGTGGGCCTCCTGAGCCAGGTTTACCAATTGGTCAATGTCAGCGAGCAAGTCGTTATAATCCGGAATGTAATAGCGTTCTCCGTCGGATTTACCCCGGCCGCGCAAGTCGAGGGCGTAGGTTTTAAAGTTGCTTTCGGTTAACTGTTCTGCTACCCACTGAAAGTAGCCGCTGTGGGAATTAAAGCCGTGCACCAGAACCATAAGCGCTTTGGGGCTACCAGCCGCTTCCCAGCGGCGGTAAAAAACATGCAGTCCATCAGGCGTGGTAAAAGTAGAGGTTGCGGATTGTACGTTGGTTTCCATATTTATTTATATTTGAAATATTGAATAAATGAGATAACCGTTAAGCAGTAAGGTCGACCCTGCGGTTAACTTTTAATTAAACTGGGTAACTCTGAAATCCTAAACCTGCCGCTAACTTCTTTAATATGATAGGATTAGCGAATATAGCATTTATTTTAAAATAATGTAGAATAGGGCGAAAAACCGGATTTTTCTTTTTATTACAGGTAACGTACCTGAAAATTCCTGCAAAAAGTAGTTACTTCTTACCGCCTGGACCTTCTTTCTTTTATTGTTTTGGGTAAAAGCAGAGGTATCTGTTACACCTCTTTATACCTATTCTGGGTTGTTGCAAAAGCGAACAGAGTTTGTATCAATACCGGACAATCAGCTAATCTTTATTACGGGGTATTTTAAGGTAACTTGCTGCTATATAGATAGATAAATATCTGGCATTTTTATTACGGCTACTTATAGAAGGAATAAGTTACAGGATGCAAAGTTTGTAGCCTGCGCTAATACCTACCGGAATTTGTAATAATTCAGACCCAGGTAAAAAGTAACGTTGGTAGCCGGTATACCCATGGTTCCGATATTTTAAAAATGCTACGACTATGCCATACAATTATTTTAAAATTGCCGGTCGTACCCTGCTGCGGCAAAAAGGTTTTTCTTTTCTGAACATTACCGGGCTTTCGTTGGGCTTGGCTACTAGCTTGCTTATTTTATTATGGGTAGTAGATGAGTTGCAATTCGATGGTTTTCATAAACGGATTGATCGGCTTTACGTGGTGCTGCATCACCTCAATTTTACAAACGGCGAGATAAGAACTGGTCCGGATACCCAAGGCTTACTGGCCCCTGCCCTGAAAGAAAATTTCCCCGAAATAGTTGATGCTACGCGGGTTTCTTTTGCCCAGGAACGAATTTTGAAAATAGGCGAAAAAGCTTTTAAAGAACAAGGCCACTTCGCCGATCCCAACTTTTTTAAAATATTCTCTTTCCCTTTACTAATTGGCGATGCTAAAACCGTTTTACAAGACATTTCTTCCATTGTTATTTCTCAGTCGTTTGCCCAAAAACACTTCGGAAATGTACCACAGGCTTTAGGCAAAGTAATTCAGATAGGGGATGCAGACAAGTTTGTGGTATCTGGTGTATTCCGCGATGTGCCCAAGAATTCTTCTTTGCAATTTGAGTACGTGCTTCCTTTTGAGGTGCTGTTTCAAAACAATCATTGGCTGCGCGATTGGGGGGCCAGCTCTATCCAGACGTTTGTGTTGTTACACGATAATGCCGGGGCAAATGCCGTGAGCAGTAAAATAGAAAATTTTGTAAAAAAGCAAGCGAAGGCATCTATTTCTACTTTAATGCTGCAGCCGTTAAAGCAATTTTATTTATATAATAAGTTTGAAAACGGCCAACCCGCTGGGGGGCGCATTGTTTACGTGCGTTTATTCTCGGTGGTAGCCATTTTTATTCTGCTAATAGCCTGCATTAATTTCATGAACCTGGCCACAGCCCGCTCGGCACAGCGTGCCAAAGAGGTTGGCGTACGCAAAGTAATTGGGGCCAGCCGCACTTCCCTCATTAGTCAATTACTGACAGAGTCTTTCTTACTGGCCTTGGTTTCGATGGTTATTGCTTTGGCCGTAGTAACGTATGCTTTGCCATTTTTTAATCAGCTAACCGGGAAAAGCATCTGTCTTCCGTTTACTAACCCGGCTTTTTTCTTAACGGTAATAAGCATTACCTTATTCACCAGCTTGCTCGCTGGCAGTTATCCGGCACTTTTTTTATCGGCATTTCAGTCGGTGCAGGTGTTAAAAGGTACCATTAAGGTAAGCGCCGGCGCGCGATTTCTGCGGCAAGGACTGGTGGTTTTTCAATTTGTGCTTTCTACGGGCCTTATTGTTTCTACGGGGGTGGTATACCGGCAAATTCAATACATGAAAAACAAAAATTTGGGTTTAAACCAGGAAAACCTGATTTACTTTCAGGGAACAGGCGGCGTTTTAAATCATTTTGAGGCGTACCGCACCGAACTACTGGCGCAACCCGGAATAAGTAAAGTAGCCCAATCGAGCCAGGAATTACTAGGCAGTGTTACTACATCGCAAAGCCTGAACTGGGAAGGTAAAAACCCCAGAGATATAATTTCTTTCCAGGTGATTCAGGCTGATGCTGATTTTATACCCACTATGGGCGCAAAGCTAAAAGAAGGACGAAATTTCTCCCCGCATTTGGCAACGGATAGCTTGAGCTATATCGTAAACGAAGAAGCTTTAAAAATTATGGGCCTGCCACACCCTGTCGGGCAGAAACTAAGCTTTCAGGGCAAGGAAGGTAAAATTATTGGTTTGGTGCAAGATTTTCACGTAAGCAGTTTGCACGATCCTATTATGCCGGTTCTGATAACCCTGCGGCCGCAAGAGGCCCGTATGATTTATGTGCGCACTCGGTCGGGCCAAGCTCCGCAAGCCATTGCCAGTCTGCAAAAACTGCACCTGCAATTTGAGTCAGCCACGCCTTTTGAATACCACTTCCTCGACCAAAGTTGCGAGCGCATTTACCGCCACGATCGGCTGGTGAGTAAACTGGCTACCGGTTTTGCTTTTATCTCCATTTTTATTTCCTGCTTGGGCTTGTTTGGCCTGGTTACTTTTACCGTGCAGCAACGCACCAAAGAAATAGGCATTCGCAAAGTACTGGGGGCTTCGGTGCGCTTAATTGTGGCACTCCTTTCCAAAGATTTTTTAAAATTAGTACTACTGGCTAATATTATTGCCTGGCCCTTGGCAGGCTGGGCCATGCATCAATGGCTTCAGGATTTTGCTTACCGCACGAACTTGGGCTGGGAAATCTTTGCCTTAGCCGGTGCTACTACCGTATTTATTGCCTTACTCACAATTAGTTTGCAGGCGATAAAAGCCGCCGTAGCTAACCCGATAAATGCCTTGCGCAGCGAGTAAAGTTACTTTTATTAAAAATAGAAAGCCATGTGGTACAATTATCTTAAAGTAGCTTTTCGTACGTTGTGGCGGAACAAGTTTTTATCGGGTATAAATCTTTTTGGTTTAGCTTTGGGCATGGCGGCGTGTTTGCTCATTTTGCAGTACACTAGCTTTGAGTGGAGTTATGACCGGTTTCATGGAAACAGCGATAGGATTTACCGCTTGCAACTAGCACACTATACGGCTGGGGATTTAATTGAAAAAAGCGCCAAAACGGAGCCCGAGCTCGGACCTGCTTTAAAAGCTGCTTTTCCCGAAGTAAAAGAAGTTACGCGGGCGGCTCCTTGGTTAGGAGGTGTCGTTTCTACGGTAGGAACAGATGGCGAACCGCGCGCTTTTAACGAATCGGATTTATTTTTTGTGGATGCGGCTTTTTTGCGCTTGTTTACCTTTCCGGTTATAAAAGGCTCTGTTTCGGCGTTAAATGAGCCTAATACCGTAATTATTACGGAAAAAGCCGCCGAAAAATACTTTGGTACGCAGAATCCACTGGGAAAAGTACTTACGCTCGATAATCATAACCAAGGGCATCATTATAAAGTTACCGTGCGGGGGGTATGCCAGGACGTGCCCGCTAATTCGCACTTAAAATTTAGTTTTTTGGTTTCCCGCCAAGTCACGGGGCAGGAAGGCGGGCCAAATACCTGGTCGGCTTACACCTACGTTTTAGTAGCTCCCCATACGAAGGTAGCCCGTTTAGAAGCTAAATTAGCCGGATTTACGACTCAAAATCTGGCGGCGCAAACCGGAAAATTACGGTACAAACAAATCCTTTCTTTACAACCCTTAACCCGTATTCACTTATACTCCCGTTTAGCCGAAGAAGTACCCGGGAGTGGTAACGGCCAAATGGTGTGGTTTCTGACTTTTATGGCGGGGATCATTTTGCTTATTGCTTATGTGAATTACATTAACCTGGCTACCGCCCGGGCTACCGAAAGAGCCAAAGAAGTAGGCATCCGGAAAGTTTTAGGTTCGCGAAGGGGACACTTAATCCGGCAGTTTTTTCTGGAATCGCTGTTACTTAATTTATGCAGTGCGGCCTTAGCTCTGGGTTTGGTGCAGATTGCTTTGCCTTGGTTTAGCCGCTTAGTGGGCATACCTGGTTCTTTTCACTTAGAGCCGCAATACTGGTTTGTGGGTGCTTTTTTGGGATTGTTAACGGTAGGTGCATTGCTTGCCGGGATATATCCGGCGCTGGTTCTTTCGGCTTACCAGCCCGTGCAAGTACTAAAGGGGCCGGTTGGTAAGCTGAGTCAGGGGTTAACGCTCCGGCATTCGTTGGTTATTTTTCAGTTTGTGGTTTCGGTTACTTTAATGGCCGGCACTTTTACGGTTTACCGGCAATTAAATTACATGCGCCACAAAGATTTAGGCATCGACCTTACCCATACCTTAATTATTGCTGCTCCGCAAGCCCGGCGGGAAACGCCGGAACAAGAGGTAACTTTTTACAAAAAAAACGAGCGCTTTCAAACAGAAATAAGCCACTACCCAGGTATTACCGGCATTACGGCCACCTCAAACGTACCGGGCATTGCCATTGATTGGGCGCCGCGTTATTTTAACCGCGCCGATGTCCCCAACGAAGCCGCTGTAAACCGGCCAACGATGGCCGTTGGCCCAGAATTTATCGATCAATTTCATTTAACCGTTATGGCGGGAGAAAAAATCACTCCGGAAAGAGCCAAACAAATGGCTGCCCGGGAGATAGCACCTATTATGCTCAACGAAGCAGCCGTCCGGTCCTGCGGATTCTCTAGTCCAGCCAAAGCAATTGGGCAGGTTATTTTCATGCGGAATGGCAGCGGTAAGAACTTTAAAAACGAAGTAGTAACTGTTGTACGCGATTTTCACCAACAATCTCTTAAAGAAGCGTACACGCCACTTATTTTTCACGTTACCGAAAATCTGGGCGCTGTAACGCATTACGCTTTAAAAGTAAATAGCACGCACCTCAACCAAACCATTGCGCAAATTGAACTCACCTATAAAAACTTATTTCCCGGCAGCCCCTTCGAGTATTTTTTTCTCGATCAGTTTTTTAACCAACAATACCAAACGGACCAGCAGTTCGGATACGTTTTCGGGTTGTTTACGGGTTTCGCAATTTTTGTGGCTTGTCTGGGTTTATTTGGCCTGTGTTTATTTACTGCCACACAGCGCACCAAAGAAATTGGCATTCGCAAGGTACTCGGAGCACCTGTGAGCAGCATCTTATTCCTGTTAGCTAAAGATTACATGAAGCTGGTTTTAATAGCCAATGTTCTGGCTTTACCACTGGCCTGGTGGGGTATGCAGGAATGGCTGCAAAATTACGCTTTCCGGATTCCGCTTACCGGTTGGCTATTTGTTGTTCCGGCCTTTATTGTACTAATAATTGCTTTATTAACGGTTAGTACCCAAACCATTAAAATTGCCTTGGCTAACCCCGTAGAGGCTTTGCGGAATGAGTAACCGGAACCTGGCTCCGGAGGATTATAGGAGGAGCAAGAGTAGTAGCGGTACTTGTTTTTTTGAATGGAGAATTAGAGTAAAAACCATAATTGTTTTTTTATGATACCCTATTATTTCGCGCAGGCCTGGCGGCGGATAGCCAAAGATAAAACCTACTCCTTCCTGAATATAGTGGGCCTTTCTGCGGGGCTCACGTGCTTTGCTTTTATTGCTCTGTGGGTAAAAGATGAGTTAAGCTACGATGCCTTTAACCAAAATGTAAACCGGATTGTCCGGCTAACGCAAACCATTAAAACGGAAAACGGACTTTCTCAATCGGCGGCCACGGGCGCCCCCATGGCCCAGGCCTTGCAGCAGGATTATGCGGAAATAGAAAACACGGTCCGGATGGATAGCCGGGAAGAACTGGTGCAACACCAGAACCAGCAAACGCTAGAATCTATTCTGCTCACCGAGCCTTCTTTTTTTAAAATTTTTAGTTACCACCTGACTCAGGGCCATGCGGCGACTGCCTTACAGGAACCGTATTCCGTTATATTAACGGAATCAACGGCCCGGAAATATTTTGGGAATGCTAACCCTGTGGGACAAACGCTCACTATTTATATGTACGATAAGGACGGTAAAGGAACCAGCTATAAAGTAACCGGCATTACTCCTGATCCGCCCCCGAATGCACATTTCTCCTTTACGGTTCTTGCTTCTTTTAGTACCATTGCGGCAGCCAATCCGGCGGGTTGGAACGACTGGAGCAACAGCAGCTTGTACACCTACTTACTGCTTCAACCAGGCGTCAGTAACAAAGCTTTTTCCGCCAAAATCAGCCGCTTTTACGCGAAATACACCAGCGAACAGTTGGCGCCGGGGCGGGCAATTTCCGCTTTTGCCTTGCAGCCTTTACGAGATATTCATCTTTCGGGGCACCTGCAGAACGAGCTAGCCCCCAGCGGCGATAAGAACCAGGTGTATACTTTTGCTACCATTGGTGTTTTTATTTTACTGCTGGCCGGTATTAACTATACTAACCTGGCCACGGCCCGGGCAACCGGCCGCGCCAAAGAAGTAGGCATTAAAAAAGTGGTAGGAGCTCATAAAAAACAATTAATCTTCCAGTATCTGTCCGAATCGGTGGTTATGGCTTTGCTAGCGCTGTTGTTAGCTTTGTTTTTGTCCTTTTTTATCGAGCCTTTTTTTTACCAACTTACTGGTAAAAACCGGTCGCTGTTTGCTTCCCCGTACCTGCTGCTTTTCTTAACAGGGGTTACTCTTTTTTTAGGCTTGCTCTCGGGTATTTACCCAGCCTTGGTGCTTTCGGCTTTTAAACCAGCCAGTATTTTAAAAGGAGCATTCCGAGCCAGTGCGCAGGGAGTACGATTACGTCGATCATTGGTAATCGCGCAATTTGCAATTAGTTTAATGCTTATTACCAGCGTAATAATTATTTACACGCAGATGCAATACATCCAAAATAAAAAACTGGGTTATGATAAAGAAGGGCTGCTTTTTTTACGGGTACACGGCAACATTAACGTTATTAAGGGATACGAGGCTTTTAAAAATGAGTTAACTGCCAGCCCGCTTATTACGGGAGTGGCTACTTCTAATTCCTTAATTGTGAATGGGCTGGATGCCGCTGTATCCTGGACCATAGACCTGGCTGGCAAACCGCTGCCGGTTAATACCGCCACCCTTAGCGCCGATGCCAACTATCTGCGGGTGTACGGTATTCCATTACTCGCCGGTAAAAACTTTACCCCTAGCGCCGCGAATACCAGTCAACAACAAATAATTCTGAACGAGCGGGCCGTAAAAGAATTTGGTTGGATAAAGGCCGAAAATGCTATTGGCAAACCTTTTACCCTGGACGGGCAGCCGGGAACCGTTGTTGGCGTTATTCCGGATTTTCACTTTCAGTTGTTGTATCAAGCCATTGAACCTTTGGCCATTAATTACCAGAACCAGCATTTTGCCCGGATTACTTTAAAAATTAATGTGCAGGAAGGGAGGCAGAGTCTGGCGTTAATAGAAAAAGTGTGGGCCAAGCACTTTCCGGCGGCTTTGTTCGATTACGATTTTCTGGATTTGTTTATTCAAAAGCAATACCAGGCCGAGGAGCGTTTCTCTAAACTAATTTTATACTTCTCGGTGTTATCTTTGGTAATTGCTTGCTTGGGCTTATACGGCTTGGTTGCCTACACCACGGCGCAAAAAGCGAAAGAAATCAGCATCCGGAAAATTTTGGGGGCTTCGGTAAACAGCATTGCGGTGCTATTGTCTAAAGATTTTTTAAAATTAATTGTGGTAGCTGGCTTGGTAGCAATGCCCTTTGCCTGGTACATCATGCAGCAATGGTTGCAAGCCTTTACTTATCGGATAAGCATTACCTGGTGGATGTTTGGTGCAGCCGTAACACTGGTGTTAGTGATTGCTTTTATTACTATGAGCTTCCAAGCTTTAAAAGCAGCTCTGGCAAATCCCGTAGAGGCTTTGCGGAGTGAGTAAAGTGCGTTGGTTTGTTCGGTGTAATTCTCTCCTGATTTTTATTGGGTAAACTTAAGAGGCGAAAAAATGAAAATAAGGAACAACAGATCTCGTTTGTACACTAGTTAGCTGGCTACAGCGTCCATCGGGGTAAAAGAATGAAAAAAAATTGAATAGTATTTTTATCTTAATTTTAGTTCCCGTTACAGCGCAAAATCCCGCTATTTTCCTAATCAATCTCCTAGGGGAGTTATTCCGCGGTTAATCAGGCTTTATTTGAAAACCTGACTATGAAGGGCCTCCGTATTTAAAGAAGAAGCGCTCAAACAGAAATTTTTAAAAAACGAAGAAGTACTTACAGGCTACCACGACACTCTTTTTAAATTATTCCGGCAAAAACGATGAAGCAAGGGCGCTTCATCGTTTTTGCCGGAAGTTGTGTTTCAAATGTTTAAAGCTTCTCTTTCTCCAGTCATCAGGCCAGGAATAGGTGCTGTAAAAGGCTAGTGATTGCTAGCAGTTTCCACCCTTAATTATTTACGAAATTGCAGGTGCTTGATTAAGTTTTGCGCCGATTTTTTACCGAGTTCCAGGCCGGCATTTATCGATGCTTTATAATGAATACCACCGTAAAAGCGCGACATACCGGCTTCTTGAGCAGCAGCTTCAAAATTTTGAAAGTGCCTGGGCTGGAAGCCCACATCACTGTAGGCTTGGTCGGTGAAAGAGACGCGATTGCCTAAAGCTTCACTTAAAGCTGTGGCGGCGGCCATGCAGAGAGAAGTGTGAGCGGAAGGATACTCCGGATGATTAGGCGTCATAATCGCGGATGACCACTCGGGTTGGTTCAGGTATTGACGGATGTAGGTAACCGGGCGAATGAGATTATGTTGATACTTTACAGTAAAACAATTAATAAAAGCATCATTCACGGCCAGGCACATTTTGGCGTAAGCTACCGAACTTTCCAATAAAGAAAGTTTTTTTGACATAATTACTTGCCTTAAAATAGAAGCCCAATGGCCGGAAGCCGTGTAATATTTTCCATTCGGGATGTCTTCCCAAAAAGCAGCTATGGTTTTTTGTTCTTCCGTTAAATGGGTAGAAGCGTCGTATACTTCTTTTACCATGCCGTAAAAAGCCGAGCCCGGATCCTTGGAAAAAGCGGTTGGAGGTACGAGTGGAACAATGTTATCTTTTACGAACTTCCGGTTAGTACCTAAATAAGGAACCGCCGCGGGGGCAAAGGCGGGAGGAGTGGGTATCCATAATCCTTCGCCGGTAGGTGCTACATAGGGCGGATGCACGGCCGTGAAACCATCGGTTTTGGCATATTCCAGAATTGCCTGGGCCATTACTTTTCCGTAGGAGGCCCCTGTTTCTATACTGGCGGTATTAAAGCCTGTCTGCGCGAAATTCTGAGCATAGGCGTTTTCCAAAGAATCAATGCGGGTGGCACTATGGGGCGTGTTCGCGTAAAAAGCCCGGAGCATACTCGCCATGGCGGCATTCGCACTGGCGGGCCAGCAGATATCTTTACCTACCGGCGGCGCAGGTAAAGAAGTCAGGCCCTGTAATTGTCCGCTCAACGAAAGGTACTGCTTATCACTTGGCGCAATAGATTCGTACAGCGCGAGACTGGCGTAAGCAAAATGCCGGCTCAAAGCGGGCGTTCCCACCCCCGTAGTGCTGCGGATTAATTTAAGATGTAAACGAATCCAATCGGCTAATAACTGCCCGCTCATAGGTTTGTTTTTTACTTTAACTTCACCCTTATGATCAGGAAAAATTTCACAGCTAGCCAGTGAACAGGCTAACGAAAAGAGGAGTGCAATGGAAAAAATACGGATTGTTTTCATGTTTTTAAGTTGAATAAGGTTTTAGGATAGATTAATTGATAAGCCGAGACGACTTAGATTTTAAAAAATTCAAAGGAAATAGAGTAAAAATTAAAATTCGATTAAATGCTCCTTTAGGAGCCGTCATAAGGGCAGAAAGCTTTGGCTTTGGAGTCCGTTTTTATGCCCGGGTAACGGTAGAAGTCCAGTTCCAGGAGTAGTTCTTTCTGTTAATAATCACCGGAATGGCCACGCTTAAGAATAACCAAATACATGGCTATTTATGGAGTACCATTCGCTTGGTATCAACCGGCTTGTTATCAATCAGGAGCGAGTAGTAATAAATGCCCGGCTTTAACTGCCCGCCTTCTATGGTTAGTTGGCCCTTTCCTTTTGATAAGACAGGATAGGTTTTTAAAATTTTCCCATTAAAATCATGGATAGTAATCAGCGCTGGGCCGGCTTGTTCGGGCACGTAAAAGTTAACAGTGGTGGTTCGATAGAAAGGATTAGGTACATTTTGGGTAAGCGATGCTGTATTGGTAGAATCACCATTGTTAATCGAACCGGAAGTGCCCGGCAACGATTGGGAGCTTAAAGGCTGATTTAACTGGGTAGCCAGCTTTTCTATTTTTTGGTCCTGTTGGGTTATTTTATCCTGTTGTTCCTGAATGGCTTTTACCAGGATTGGAATAAGTCCGGTATAATTTAACGCTTTAAACTCAATGGTTTCGGCTTTAATATCTGGGCGCCGGATAATGTTTCCCTTGGCATCTACTCTGGGGGCAGTAGCATCCAGAGCGGGGTCGAACTTCGTGTTCTTTACCAGGCTTGGTAAAACTTTTTCTACCTCCTGCGCCAGCAAACCGTACTGTTCCTCTTGCGGCAATTTCAATAACTTATAAGCACCATCCTGGCGGTAAGTGTACTTCTTAGGATGCAATTGATTAATTATGCCTATGGCGCTGTTAAAATCCTGGATGTTTTGCTTTAATTTCTGGTCGGAACTGGAATAATACCCGCCATTTACATAGATGCTTTTATTAAAGTAGGCGGCATAATTACCATGGGTAGTAGTAGCGTATAAACCATAGTTATTGCTAGAAATAGCGGCAATCCCGTTACCGTCCTGACTACGTCCTAAAACTCCCGTTCCCACTCCAGCATGACTACCTTCCACCCCGACTGTTCCTAAAGGCCCATTTTGGGAATGTCCAATAACCCCGTCGCCGTAGAGCGGGGCAAAGCCCAGTAATCCAATTCCCGGACCGTTCGATACGCCCATAATAGCCGCGCTGATACTAATACCGGAAGTATTATTCATATAAATACCATTGCCATGGCCAGATTTATAGCTACTAAAAGCATAAGATTCTCCTGAATCGTCTACAAAAAGTCCATCTTTCCCAACTATAACCTGGCCGCCCGCATTATTTAAGTTAAGCGTACTGGCCAAGCCATTATTCCGCGCTTGTATTTTATTGTAATCAAAGGCAAGATTATGCGAGGTAAGCGAGCCTAATAAAAAGTTATCTGTAGAAGAAAGCGAGACATTTCCTCGGGAGGGAATATGTAGTAAAGCTTGGGGTGAAGCAAGACCAATTCCTACGAACCCATTTCGGGCAATGCGTAAGCGTTCCCGGTTATTAGTACGGAAAATTAGTGATTTATCGTCTTTCGTGCCGATGAAATGCGTAGTTGGATTGGTGCCGGTATTGCCGGTTACCGACCAACTTTGGGCACGGGCTGCTAATGTTGTAGCTGCCCAGAACAGAGTAGCAGCAACAATCATGTTTCTTTTTTTCATTTTTATTTATGTGCTATTTTGATGTTTGTTTTTTTAAAAAATGGGCCATAATTCCTTTAAAAAAGCAGGTTTAAAGAGGACGCAGGCCTTTGATTTTAAAAATTTAAATTTCTTTCCAGGATTGGATGGCGGTAGGCTTGCGCCCGGTAGAACTGTTCGTATAAACTATTCTACCGGGCACAATTTTGTTAAAACCTGATTTATTTAATTAGAATAACTTTTGTGGCGGTTACCGCGCCGGCGGTACTTAACCGGATGATATAAATACCATCTTTCTCGGAGGTTAGTTGCCAACTTAATTCGTACTTTTTGCCGGCTTCGACCTCGCCCTGGAGCAAGGTTTTTACTTCGGTTCCCTGGCTATCATACACCTTAATAGTAGCTTGTCCGGTTTTTTCGGGAGTAAAATCAACGGTGAGCTTATCGCGGAAAGGGTTAGGATAGGTATTCAGGCTAAGTTTTGCTTTTATTGGTTCTGTTTCGGACTCGACTACTTTTGCGGCGTCAGCAGCAGGAGTAGAATCAACCGGATAGGTTAAGACTATGCTGACAAGAGGCACTTTTACTAACCAGAAGTCAGTGCCACCCTGCGAGACCTGCGTCTTATCGCCCGAAATACCCGAAACTGACCGGCCCGCCAACACATAACCCCCATCACTGGTCGGAAATACAGTGCGTAAGTCTTCCTCCGCATTACCACCATAGCGTTTATCCCATTGTTTGCCACCGGTAGTATTAATTTTCACAATCCAATAGTCGTAGCTGCCCTGGCTACCCTGCGATTTATCGCCGTTGTTACTTGAATTGGACCGGCCGCCTAAAAGATAGCCACCATCACTGGTTGTCGTAATAGACTTAAGTTCATCGCTGCTACTGCCGCCAAAACGTTTGTCCCACAATTTAGTACCATCGCTATTGATTTTAACTATCCAGAAGTCGTTTCCGCCCTGGCTGGTTTGGGAGCGGTCGCCGTTAGCGGCGGAGGCCGAAATTCCTCCTAATAAAAAGTTGTTATCCGCCGTACGCGTTAAAGCTTGTAAGTCATCGTCCAGGCTGCCGCCGAAGCGCTTGTCCCATTGCTTAGCACCATTCGCGTTAAGCTTAACAACCCAGTAATCGCGGGCACCCCGGGTAGCTTGCGTTTTATCGCCGGATGCACCCGAAGCTGATCCTCCTCCGATAAGAAAGCCTCCATCGGTGGTGGTAATGGCCGCATTTAAAATATCGTCGCTGTTGCCGCCAAAACTCTTATCCCAAAGCTTCCCGCCGGTGGAGTTAAGCTTTACTACCCAGAAGTCTTGCCCGCCTTTACTGGCTTGGGTTTTGTCGCCGCCTGCTCCGGATAGGCTAAAGCCGGCGAGCAGGTATTCTCCATTAGCTAAGGGCAATATCACTTTTAAGTCTTCATCCCCGGAACCACCGAAGCGTTTATCCCATTGCTTGGTACCGGTGTTAGATATTTTTATTACCCAATAATCCCGGCCGCCTCTGCTGGCCTGACTTTTATCGCCGGAAATTCCGGATAAAGAATTGCCGCCTAATAAATAACCGCCATCAGAGGTCTGCACCAAGGCATTCAGGTTATCCCGGCCGGAACCGCCGTAGCGTTTTTCCCATTGTTTGTTGCCAGCGGCATCTGTTTTTACAATCCAGTAATCGTAAGCGCCCAGGTTACTCTGCGATTTGTCGCCGGATATGTCTGAGTCGGATTGCCCACCCAGCAGGTAACCGCCGTCGGCCGTTTTAATGGCTATGGATAATAAGTCGTTTCCGGTGCCGCCAAAGCGTTTGTTCCACTCCGTAGAAGCTACTCCGCCATTGGCAATTGTAATCGTATAGTCCTCAACTTCGCCGTTAGCAAAATCGGTACAAGCATCCGTTCCGGTAACCAAGGTATTGTACTTGCTCATCACCCGCATCCGGCGTAGGCCCGTAGAAACATTGGTAGGAATAGTAACCGTAGCGCTGTAAAGTTCCGTACCAATAGGGGACCCGTACACAAACTCATTAGCATCAAAATTCTGATCGTTGTTGTAGTCGATCCATACCCCAAAACCTTGCGGAAGAGTGCCCGACTGCACTTTAAGGGTATATCTTTGTCCCTTGGCCACGGTTGTAGTGAGCGTTCCGGAAGGAGGAAAATTGGAATAACCTCCTATAATTCCTTCACAGCCCGAGTTGTTGTGGGCCAAGGTATTAAAGCTAAAATTGTTAATGTAATTCCCTAACTGGCAGTTTAAGGTAGGTACACAGTAGCCAATAGCTACCGTATAATCTTCCGTTTCGCCCGTATTAAAGGTGGTACAGGATTCATTGGCGGCAGGCACGGCATAATACTTAGTGCGAACCCGCAGCCGCCGCAAACCGGTAGGGGCATTAGCGGGTATGGTTATGGTTCCGGAAAATACATTTTTACCGGCGCCAGGTGATTTATAAATAAACTCGCCGGTATCATTAAAATCGCCGTCATTGTTGTAATCCAGCCAAACTCCGAAACCTTGGGAGAGGTTGGGTCCGCCTTGCATGCTGATTGAATAACTCTTCCCTCTGGAAAGATTGGTGGTATGAGCGCCTATGGGTTCATAATTAATGTAGTTAGCGGTTTGGCCGTTACAGCCCGAATTAAGATTGAGCAAGGTATTCAGACCAAACAAATTAATGTAATCGCCGGTAGCGCAAGGCATTTCGTAGAGTGGGGTACAGTAAGCGGACAAGGACCATTGCTTGGGGCTGGTACCCGTTCCGGCAGCATTACTCACCTGAATATACCCCGATGTGCCCCCGGCCGGGGAAGTGGCCAGAATGGTGGTTTCGTTCAAGACCGAAAACTCGGCGCTCACGCCATTAAAAGTAACTAAACTGGCTCCTAGAAAACTTTTGCCCGTAATCGTTACTTTGGTTCCTACCGGTCCGCCGGCGGGGCTAAAGCCGTAAACCTGGGGCAAACCCTGAATAAATTGCAAGGCTCGATGCACGTTCACCCGGCCGTGGCCCATTTCATTGTTCCAGGTGCCGTACGGGTGTCCGGCTGCGGGGTAGTAAGTATACCCGCCCACTTTTTCCGCTGATTTTAATAAGGCTATAGTATGTTGCATTACCCCGTATTCCGGGCGAAGCGAAGCGGTTAATCCTACTACGGCGGCAGCTACGGGGCAAGCCGCGGACGTACCGTCGAATAACATATAATCATCGCTGGATTTACCGGGAGGGCCACTGCGGTCAAGCGTGAGAATATTCGTGCCCGGAGCAACAATATCAGTATAGCCTCCATAATTAGAAGAAGGAGTCCGGGTATCGTAATTGTTCGAAGAACCTACACCCACGACAACATCGTAAGCGGCTGGGTAAAATTTGGCGTTTGGTTGCCCGTTGTTGCCGGTAGACGCCAGGATAACAGCGCCCAAGCCACCCCGGCTATTGTAGCACATGGCATTAAAACTAACCTCCACGGCAGCAGCAAAATCAGACGAGTTAAAATTATAACTGTTACTAACCGCTACTACTCCGGGGGTGGCGATGATTTTGGCGGCGGCCCGGGCAATAGAGATACTGTTCGTACTCCAGTCGCCGTCGCCATTGCTGCCATCCCGCACGTCGTGCCCCATACTAACCGGCATTACCTTAATATTATTGCCCACGCTGGCCCCACCTTTGCGATTGTGGGTAGCAGCGGCAATAATACCAGCGCACGGGGTGCCATGGTTGGCGAACTCATTCTGAGGAAAAGGCGTATTGCTATCGTTATAAGCATCGTAGGGGTTTACTATTTTTCCTTCCAAATCCGGGTGGGCCAAATCATAGCCGTGCCCGTCCATGACGGCCACTACCACCGAACTAGAACCGGTAGTGATGTCCCAGGCTTCCGGAGCATCAATGTCGGCGTCTGATTCCTGGTGAAGAAACCACTGCGACGTGAAAAAAGGGTCGTTGGGCAGATAGTGGCTACGGCCGGAAAAAGAAAAATCGGGTTCGGCGTATTCTACTAAGCCGTTTTCGTACAAGCCATTGGCTATTTTAAAAACACTGCCTCCTTTTTCAATGGCTACTACGTACATGATTCGGTCTCCCAAATCAATTTTCTCCACTACCGCAGATTTGTTATTTTTCAGGAAGGCATTTACTTTTTCTTTATTGCTATCTTTTTTCAAAACGTAGGTGATTTTATTACCCAAGTAAACTTTATCTTTTCCGATTTTAAAGGCGGGATAAGCTGTAATTACCTCCGGGTTACTGGTGAACTGATTCGTAATAGCTTGCCCGGAAATGGATAGGGCTTTATTGCGGGAATTTAATCGGTACCGCACCGCATTCAGGGGGGCAAATACATCCCGCGGTTCTACTTTTGTTACCTGGTTTTGTAACTTAGCCGCCTGCATTTTTCCTGTAGCAAGATTTACTTTGGAAGAATAGGTGACATAAACCTCGTCGGTTTGGGGAGTTAAGCGTACTTTTTTTCCATTCCGGTAATAAGTGTACTCTTCCGGAGCAGTTAATTTAAGTTGTGCCATGGCTGTAAAAAAGGGCATTATGAGACACAGCCAAATAGTAAAAATTTTAATTTTCATGGTTTTACTGGATTATTAATTGTTAAAATGGATTTTAGGATTATTTTGATGGATTAAATCTTTGGGCGGTAGCACAGGGCCACAAACCAAGATTTTTCAACTTGTTTTTTAGTTTTTGGCCGCTGCAGCGCCGTAACTTTTTACAGAAGAACGAAGGCCTTTTCTTCTGATTTATAGATTAGTAGGTGTTTGTAAGAAAGGTTAACAGGAGAAAAGAAAAATATTTTTAAAAATTTAAAAATTTGGCAACAGATACTTCTGGCAACACCTGTTCTAGTGCCAGTTTTAGCGAAGCGAGGTGGGTGCCAGGAGACATCGGGCAGTCTCAGTCTCTTGACCGATGGCATTCCGTTAAGCCAATAAGGTGTAAAATGTTTCGCTTGGAAAAGCGCTGATAAGCTCTAATTCTAGCTCTATCGCAAGCGTGGACGCTCGCGAAAGTAGTGTTCTGTAAAGCCTAGCGGCCCTATCATGAAAGTAGGTAATTAGGCTTTTTTATTTTAAACATAAACCTGAAGTATAGGAGATTGTAGAAAAGCTGTTTCTGCCTTCCCACAATCCTCCTGCAGAATCGGCTATCTACTTTCTCAGGATTACCTTTTGGTAAACGGGAGTGGTAGCCGAAATGAGCCGAATAATGTATAAATCGGCTTTTTCGGAAGTAATGGGCCAGTTTAATTCTACCTTTTTACCTGCTTCTACTTGTCCGTTCCACAACATTCTTACTTCTACCCCTTGGCTGTTGTACACCTTTACAGTAACTGATTCTGTTTTTAAAGGAGTAAAGCGAATAGTAAGTTTATCCGTAAACGGATTTGGAAAAGTTTCTAAGCGGAAGGCTTTCGTTACAGTTGTTGATTCTGCTGTGAGATCGGGGGCAGGGGTAACTGTAAGGTTGGCAGTTGTTGCGGGAATAATCTCTTCCGGGATAGGTGCCATTTTTACCAGCCAGTAATCCGTGCGTTCTTGCGAAGATTGGGTTTTATCGCCCGAGATACCCGAAGCTGATCGACCCGCTAGCACATACCCCCCTTCGGTTGTCGGTAGCACCGTGCGTAAGTCTTCGTCGGCGTTGCCGCCAAAGCGCCTGTCCCACGAGAAGTTACCAGTATTGTACGTTTTTACGATCCAGTAGTCATAACCACCCTGCGTGCCTTGCGTTTTTTCGCCGCCAATGCCTGACTTAGATCTACCACCTAATAAGTAGCCGCCATCCGAAGTTTGACTTAAAGAATGCAGTTCCTCACTTAAGCCACCGCCATACCTTTTATCCCACAATTTACTGCCGCTGCTGTTGATTTTTATAATCCAAAAGTCGTTCTCCCCCCGATTGTCTTGAGTTTTATCACCGGTAGCGTCCGATGCCGAAGTGCCCCCTAATACGTAGTTACCATCCGAAGTCCGGGTTAAAGCTTGTAAGTTATCATCCTGGCTGCCGCCAAAGCGTTTGTCCCACAACTTTCCGCCATTCGCGTTAATTTTAATTACCCAATAATCTTCACCGCCCCGGGAAAGTTGCGTTTTGTCGCCACTTTGCCCGGAAGTGGAACGACCACCCAGCAGCAGAGTGCCATCGGTATTCAGTACAGCGGCCTCCAGCCAATCTTCGCCGGAGCCGCCTAAGCGTTTGTCCCAGATTTTTGTCCCACTGTTATTAATTTTCACTACCCAGTAATCGCTCGCTCCCCGGCTGTTTTCGGTTTTATCGCCTCCGGCACCGGATAAAGAATGCCCGGCCAGAATATAGTCGCCACTGGGTAGTTGTATTAAAGTGTGTAAGTCATCATCGCCGGTGCCGCCAAACCGTTTATCCCACTGCTTGGTGCCATTCGCATTAATCTTTACTACCCAGTAATCTTTGCCACCCCGGGAAGCTTGCGTTTTGTCGCCGGAAACACCCGACAAAGAGTTGCCGCCGAGCAAGTAGCCACCGTCAGCAGTAGGGATCAGGGCATTCAGGTATTCTTCTTCCGTGCCGCCAAAGCGTTTATCCCACTTTTTATTGCCCGTTCCGTCGGTTTTTACCAGCCAAAAGTCATTACGACCCTGGCTGCCCTGGCTTTTATCGCCGCTGACAGGGGAGGAGGAATGACCGCCTAATAAATAGCCGCCATCGGGCGTTTTGACCATCCGGGATAAATTATCAGCTCCAGAACCGCCAAAGCGCTTGTTCCACTCCGCAGAAGTTACATCTCCTTCCTTAATGGTAATGGTATAATCCTGGGTTTCGCCGTAATCAAACGGATCGCAGGATTGATTGCCGGAGAATACAGCACCATTTTTACTTCTTACCCGCAGGCGTTTTTGACCCGGTGCCACATTGGCCGGAATGGTAACCGTGCCTTTGAAAACCCCGGTGCCCGACGAAGGCGAGCGATAAACAAATTCGCCGGCATCATTAAAATCCAGGTCATTATTAAAGTCAATCCAGACCCCAAATGCTTGTGGTTTAGGCCCGGATTGTACGCTGATAGGATAGCTCTGACCTGGGTTTACGGTAGTAGAGAAAAAGAAAGGATGCACATTGGAGTAGTTTCGGGGAGTGTTCAGGCAACCAAAATTATCGTGTTGTAGCGTATTAAATTTAAAATTATCTATATAATCGCCGAAGGTACAAGAGTTGGCATATATTGGTATGCAGTAGTCTATCTCGATGGTGTAATCTTCGGTTTCGCCGCCAAGGCCAAGATCTTTACTGGCGTCGGAAGCATCCGGGACGTAATTATTTAAACTTCTTACCCGGAGGCGTTTTATACCGGTAGTGATGTTGGTTGGAATAGTAATGGTGCCCGTAAATACCCCGGTACCCGCCACCCCGGAACGATACACCATTTCGCCGGGATCATCAAAAACCCGGTTTTCATTATAATCTATCCAAACCCCAAAGCCTTGTGGTTTTGGTCCGGATTGCATACTAATAGTAAAAGTTTTTCCCCGGGCTAATTGCGTGGTTTTAGTGCCCGAAGGCTCGTGATTGATGTAATTGTTAGCCAAACCATTGCAAGCAGAATTGTTGTTTACCAAAGTGTGCAGACTAAAATTGTTGATAAAATCACCGGAACCGCAGGGTAAATAGGCATTCGGCAAATCGTAACCGCCCGTTGGTAAAACGTTGCCGAAGGCGAAAATGGCTTTGAATAGAGAAGTATTGCCATCGTTGAATATGTGAATACCATGAATATTTATACCCGTATTCGCATTGGTGTACGTTTTAGCGCTGGGGTAAGTACCATCATTAAAAGCTGTTTTATTAGTGGAGCCGGGAAATAAATCGCCTTCATCGCCCCGGTTAAATCGGCGATCTAAATCGTCCTGGCGGTCGGCTTCTTCTAAATCCACCATTTTCATGTTTTCGTTGGCATTACCCGATTGGCCGGATAAATTAGAGTTGACGTGGTAAATGGCGAGGCCGCTGCCTTTTAAACCAATATCCAAATTAAACTTCTGGCGATTTTCCAGTAGAAAATATTCGTTGGGTAAAGCTGTGTTGATCTGGTAACCCATGCCACTGCCAAAATACAAGGAGTAATTACCAGGCATACTAATAATGGGAGGCAATAGCCAGCCCAACTTTTGCCGGGACCAGGCACAAAAATTTCCGGGCGTATGCTCGTTACCTAACCAGGCGGCCCCTGCCATTAACGACCATTCTCCTAAACCTTCGGAACTGCCATCGATATCGTATAAATCAGGCAAACCTAGTAAATGACCGAATTCGTGGCAGAATATACCCCGGCCAACCATATCATTAGTAAAAATTCTTTTTTCCGGATTAACTATATAATCGTCAATCCATACCCCATCGTATCGCACCTGATTGTTTCCGGCGGATAGTATCCAGCGATGAGACCAGATGTATTATAATTGAGAGCCCTCTTCGGCTCCTGGACCCGCATGAGCCACCATAATCCCGTCTGCGATGCCGTCTTTGTCATTATCATATTTCGAAAAATCTACCCCGGCCAACTCGGCGGCATCTACTGCTTCTCGCACCAGGGCAGTAGCTCGTTGGTCGCCATTGTGGCGACCATAGGATGCGTAACTATGCGCAGCGGTATACCAACCAACTACGTCGGTCTCAATAAATAAAGACCCCACGGAGCTTTGATAATAAAAATCTTTAAAACTACCTAAACCCTGAAACTCCGAATGGTTCATGAGGTTATAAAAATTTGTAGGACTGTAGGTATTTGCCATATCGGGGTATTTAATCAGAATAAGTAAGGTTTTAATACGACCTGTTCGGGGAGTGCCTAAATGGTGCTTTCCGGATGGCTTTGGCTTGGCATTATAAAGTGCCGGAGAGTTAGATGCAGATGGCAGAGATACATCGGGTTTAATTGATTTTGTTATTTTTTGCAGAAAGGCTATTTCTGTGGGTTTTCTGGCTTCCGTATTGCGGGCTGCTATCCCCGATGGTACTAACTGGCCCTTTATTTTTCTGGCATATTCGTAGTTGTTATTTCTATTTACTACGGTATATCCATCAATGGTTTCGGTCCAGGAATTTAGTAGGTTGCCTTTTCCGATAATGGTGAGTGGAGAACCATCTGCTTGCTTTACCATAATAGGATAAGGCGAAGCCTGACAGTTAGATATTTGCTGCGCCCTTGTTGGCATTTGATACAGAATAAAGCACAGCAAAATAGTAAACATGCTGATTTTCATGATTTTTTAAAATTCTAAGATTGGATTGAATGTTTTGCTAAATTGTAGACGTAAGAAGTAGGAAAAATCACAACAGCTGGTTGTGAATAGAATAATTTTGAGAAAAGAGGATGTTAAAAAGTCTTGCTTCAGATTTTTTAAAATTTAGAATAAAAGCAAGTGAAAAGAAAATTTACCAATTTGCAGGCCTGCTTTTACACTATAGCTAAATAGAATAAATACGCTATTTTTTTAGCTTAATTGAATGCAGAAATAACAGTAAAATCTTTGGTCGTACTTAGTTTAATGCTAAAAATTTAAAAAAATAGGACCAAAAGTACCAGGTGTTGTTCTTGTAATTTTACAAGAACAACTATTTTGTTTTTTAATTATTCCGGAAGAATCTTGTGATAAGAAAGTATTAGCCGTTAATTACTATTGAATAAGCAACCAGCTTATTCGGATTATTACTTTTACCACTTTGTTCTCACAAGATTTTCCGGAATGATTGCAATTGCTTTTAAGATTGTTTTTGTTTGATTACTTTATTCGTAAGAACAAAAACCGCAATCTTTACTTTTCGCCGTATATAATTACCGCTCCGTAATCCAGGGCTGCTTGGTTGTCGGGGCATCTTTCGTCTACTACCCGGAAGACTTCTTGTTTTATTTTGTCTTTCGTGGCCTGGTCGGCTTTGCTTAATGCAGCTACTACGGGGGCTACCACATCGTTGGTAAAATCCCAATAGGTTTCTTTGGTGCCGCAGGGCACCTGGCCGGTTACCTCGGTCTCCGAGATATTTTTAAATCCGGCTTGCTGAAATAAATGAGCTATAAAACCAGGACTGGCGCAACGGAATAATCCCGGAGCCCCGGGCGGCGGAGCAGGTAGCTGCATGGTTTTATTAATAACCCCCATTGCGGCAGTTCCCCAGAAATTTTTATCGGGCGTTCCCCAAACGGCCGTAGCAATTCGGCCGCCGGGTTTTAGAACCCGCATCATTTCTTTAGCGGCCAGCAACATATCCGGGAAGTACATAAAGCCTAAGCGGCAGCTTATGGCATCAAATGTTTCATTCTCGAAAGGTAAGGCGCACACGTCGCAGGCCAGGGTATCGTAGTTCGTAATTTCTTTTCTGGCTGCATTGTCGCGGGCCACCTGTAGCATTCCTTCGGCTAAGTCAGTAATGATTACTTTTCCCTGCGTAACAATGCGGGCAATGCTGAGTCCGGGTTCGCCGGTTCCGCCAGCCACATCCAGCACGGTATCAGTAGGTTTTAATTGGAGGGAACGGATAATCTCATCTCCTAAAGGTTTGAGCCAGTTCATGGTAAAGCTGTCCCATTTGCGCCAGCCAGGCGAAAATTTGTTCCAGGTTTCTTTTTGTTGTTCTCGGATTTGTTCCAGTTGTAATTCCATGGTTTTAAAAATTAATTAATTGTTTATGTATGATTGATTTGGGTAAGTTCTTATCGGTTGGTTGCGCAATTTTTTAAATTTTACCTAAAAAAGTAAACGCTTATAATTAAAGGTTTAAAGGCGATAAGCGGTGGTAAAAAGTATTTACTATTCATTAAATTTATGTTTATTTTGAATTTATCACTTAACTTATCGTTCAGGTTTACAGATTAGTAGGCAACTTTTAAAAAGGTTAACAGGGGAAAGCAAAAAATTTAAAAAAATATTTTCCGGTACTTTTGGTAAGGCTTTATCTATCATTAATAGGCACTAATACAGGCATAATATTGTGCCGTACCATTTTTTTTAAGCGCGGGTGTTAACCTTCCACCAAACGGAATACTAATAATAGATGGTAGGTTACTCTAAAGAATCACTTCTAAATTATTATAAATAAGATTTGAAGATAACACACCAATCGGATGAGGTATTGCTCCTGGGCCTTCGGGAAGGAAAAAGGCAGGCCTTAGAATTTATCTATAGCGCTTACTGGCCCATGATTGCCAATTTTGTACGATCGCATCATGGTAGTCCGGAAGAGGCCGAAGATTTATATCAGGAAGGTATTATTACCCTTTACGAGCAGGTACGAAATGGCAAGTTTTCGATGGCTTCCTCCATTAAAACGTATTTGTATGCTATTTGCCGGAATAAATGGTTGAGTAAGTTAAAAACAAAAGTATCAGTTACCGATTTGGAGGAACATCTGTTTCAGATACCAACGGAAGAAGCAGATGTAGCTGCCCCTTATGTAGATGAAGCAGCCATAAAATTAGCCATTGAAGATTTAGGGGAGCCTTGCCGAACGATTATGGTAGGTTATTATTTTCAGAAGTTAAGCCTAGATGACTTAGCTGAAAATCTTAACTATTCTAATGCGAATGTAGCCAAACAGCAAAAGTTTCGTTGTGTGGAACGCTTGAAAAAAAAATTTCTTCATTCACCAGAATACAATACGTAAGATGAAGCCGGAAAACGAAAATAATTTTCATACCGAATGGATTGAGCGGTATCTCTCAGAAGAACTACAAGGAGAGGATCTAGAGCATTTTAACCGTCGTTTACACACCGATGGTGCTTTCCGGCAGGAAGTAGCCGTGCAACGCTCTATCATAGCCCAGACCCAATCAATAGGGCGCGAAGATTTGCGCCAAGATTTAAAAAATATGCACCGCCAGTTTGGTTTTAACCAAATAGAAGCCAAAACAAAAACAACCCCGAGTTATTACTATGCCGTGGCGGCTACTATTCTTTTACTGTTAGCTTTCACCGGCATCTTTTACTTTACCTCCCGGTCCAACCAAGATACTCCCTCCATGGCCCAGGTTCAGAAGGAGGAATTAACTACCCAACCCCAATCCCTAAATATCCGGTACCAGGTTACCGGCCAAGATCCGGCCATCGGCTTTTCGGGCACTGGTGCCGACTCTACCACTACGATCTTGCTATACCCGGCGGCCACCCCAACTTACGCGTTTAACGACACTTTACGGTTATATGGGAACTTTGCTCCAAACCAGCTTACCCTGCAATACAACCAGGCCAAAGAACAATATACCTTACGTATTGATTCTCTCGCTTATCTTTTACAACGTTTCCGCCCGAAACAAGCTTTAAGATAGTTGTTAGTTGTTGGTTGCTAGTTGTTAGTATTTTTCAGAGTAATTCCTCTAATAAGGTAGGTAGACGAACAAAAATAAGCGAATCAATAGGGTTGTCATTCTGAAAGAATCTTATGAAAACGAAGTCGCAAAAAATAGAAATTAGAATAAGTTTATTTGCCTGTTCACCAGTAACTTACTCATGATTTTAATATTTGCTATTACTTTCTATTCACAAGATTCTTCTGGAATTCTCCGAATTCTTTGGAATGACAAGGAAAAAAGAACCTGTTACTAGCATTTATTTTTGGCCTCTAGTTGATGTTATCTTTCTGTATAATCTACTAAAAGCCACAATATTGTAATTCTAACAACGAACAACCAACAACAAACAACGAACAACCAGCAACCAATTACTTGCCTACTAACACAAAAGGCGCCCAGTAGAAAGGATGTTTATATTTATCTGCGCGGGCCATTTTCCGTTTGGCGGTTTGCAAGGCCTGGGCTTTGTCTTCGCCCGAAATGAGGGCCGTGTAAAAATCTTCCATTAAATCAGCCGTGGAATTATCGGGTACTTTCCAGAAAGAAACTACAATGTTTCGGGCCCCGGCATACATCAAAGCCCGAGTCAGGCCAATTACCCCTTCTCCGTTAGCCAATTTACCTAAGCCCGTTTCGCAAGCCGATAAAGTAACCAGATCTGCATTTAAACGCAGATTGTAAATTTCGCCCATATACAAAATACCGTCTTCTTTAGAAGTACTATCCTGGGCCAATATTAAACCGGATAATTCGGGATAGCTTTCGTTCACGAAGCCGTGAGTAGCTAAATGCAAATAATTGTAATGAGTTATATCGCCTGCTTTGAGCTGTTCTTCGCGGGCTTGGTCATACAAATATACTTTAGCCGCGTTCTGCCGTTGCCGGAACAATTGGGCAATGGTTTCTACTTCGCGCTTAGAGGCTAACAACGGCGAAACATACTGGCCGTTGAGTAACCAGCCACGTGAAACTTCCGGGGTGGTAGTTTTAGCCTGGTCCATACGCGTCTTATCCAGGGCGTTAATAGTGTTAATAACCGAGGTAGGTTGATGATACCCTAACACCGAGCGGTTTCTGGCAGCGGTAGTATTCGAGAGGGTGTCGGCAAAAACCGGCGCTAAGGCCAACAATTGTTTGGTAGCTTTTTCTTTGGGCTGGGTTAATCTTTCGTAAAGTAAGCGGGCCGAATACGCGTAGCTGATGGCGTATTTATCTAGTAAGTAAGCGGTAGCTTTAGCGCCTTTGTTTTTTTGTTTTGGGTCAGCAAGGCTTCAAAAGGCAAATTCGTAAGTTCGCCTTCCGGAATAATAATTAACTGCCGGATAGATTTAGGAATATCGGGCGGCACTAAAATTTTGTAAAGGGAATAAGCCACCCGGCGATACAAACCCTCATCCTGACTAAGAATAGCTTTCCGGAAAGCGGCAATTTTCCGGTGAAAGGATGGATCTAAAGAAAAGGATTGCACCTTAAAAGTATCCTGGGTGAGGGTAAATACTTGCAATAACGTGTCACCTAGGGCGTATTCAACTAATGCGGTTTTTTCATCCAGTGTTTTTTGTAGTTGAACGGGAGTGATAGTTGCAAATTGATATTTAAGATTGTAATAAGACGGATAGCTTTTTTCGAGCTTATGAATTAATTGCTCTTGTTGTTGACTGGCCGCAAACAACCGAGTTTGGTATTCGTTCAGCTTGCTGCTGTCTATAGTTGCCCCTTTGGTGAGTTCTTGCGCTAATTGTTGGTTATAAGTAGCCATAGAGGTGCGCAGTTGCTGGTCTCGGGTTAGCAAGGAATCGGCAATGCCGGCAAAGGTTTTTGCTTTGGATTCTGCTAAAGTAGCCGATAATACACTAGCCTTGCCCCGCTCGGCAAAATAAAAGGCTTTATCTAAGTAAATTTTTTCCTTGGTTAAGTCGTGTAGTTTCAGGCATACCGCTAGAGCGGTTTGGTATAACTGCCTGGCTTTACTCGTAAAAGCTACTTTATCGTTTTCTTCGGAATAATTATATTGAATCTGGCTAGCCAAAGTATCGGCGGCACAGTAGGTGTGGTACGCCAGTTGCAAATCCGCTTTCGCACGCGATTGAACATAAAATTTTTCAAAAATGCTGGCTTTCGAGTGAAACGAGGTGAGTAAATAGGTTCCATCCAGGTAAATACCTGACTTGTTTCTTAAGGTTGGATTAGAAGTACTGCTGGTATCCTTGAAGGAAGGTACATTGGCCAGAATAGCTAGTTGATATTGCTTAAGAGCCTTCGTGTATTCTCCTTTGGCTTGATAAGCAGCACCCAGGCTATTGTAGGAGGCAGCCAGACTAGGATTAACCGAACCTAAAGATTTCAAAAGAATTTGTAAATCTTTTTGGTAATATTCCATTGCCTGGTCATACTCGCCTTTGTCGTAATATACATCGCCTATACTATTATAGGATTCAGCCACATCATCATGAAATTGCCCTAAATGATGTTGCCTGATTTGTAATCCTTTCTGAAGATATTGCAGCGCCTGATCATATTCACCTAGTTTATTGTATACATTACCAATATTATGGTACACAATTGCTATTTCGGGATGCATTTCGTTGGTGGACTTAAGAATGATCTGCAAGTTTTTTTGAAAACAGTCTAATGCTTGCGCGTACTCGCCTTTGTCCAGATAAATATCACCGATATTGTTGTAGGCCGCGCCTACATAGGGATGCGTTTCGCCTAAAGCTTTCTGCCATAGGTGCAGGGCCTTTAAATTATATCCCAGGGCTTTGTCTAACTCCCCTTTATAAGCATATATGTTACCTATCGTATTGTAAGAATTAGCTAATTCCGGATGAGATTCTCCTAATGCTTCCAGTTTGAGAGTGATAGCCTTTTGCGTAAACGTAAATGCCTGGTCATAATCTGCTTTATCAAAATATACATTACCAATATTACTGTAGGAAGCCGCTATATCCAGGTGCGTTTTTCCCGATGATTTAAGACTAATTTCTAAATCCTGGTAATAGTATTTTAAGGCTTGGTCATATTCTCCTTTACGGTAGTAAATAATGCCGATATTATTATAAGAAGAACATAACCCGGGATGGTCATCGCCCAGAATTTTACGGCGAAGCTGCAAGGCTTTCTGATAAAACTGCAAAGCCCGATCATATTCTCCTTTGTAGTAATATACAATTCCAGTAATGTGGAGGGCATCGGCTGCTTCTTTGGATTGGTCGTGGCCAAATTTGGCTTTACTTTCTTGTTGTACCTGGCTGGCCTTCTGCAAAGCCGCTTCGTACTTACCCATAGATACTAAATTACGGGCAGCCTTATTTTCGCAGTCCAAGTGCCGGAACCATTGCTGGTGCTTCCGGTACAATATGGCCGCTTTGGCTAAAGCGGTATTCGCACTGTCGAGGCTGCCTTTCTGCTGTAAAGTTAACGCTTGCGTGTACCATTTGCGGGCCAGGGTAGTATCGGCTACTAATTGGGGCTTCTGGGCTTTTACTACCGTATTGCCAGCAAGAAGGAAGAATAAGGCAAGTAAAAGCAAAATTTTCATTAGCCAATAAAGTATTAAGAGAGGTGATGGGAGCTACTACTAATTCATTTAAACAGTTGTATTTCAGGTAAATGGTATGAAAGTACTAATTATTCTATAAATTACCACATGTAATCCGGTACTTAAATGTATCTTTTTTTGTGTAACCGCTGCTAACCAAACGGTAAATCCGCTACTAATCAGGAGTTGAATAAAGCATTATAAGAACTTAGGATGAAGGCACTAAAAAATAGAGCATTCCGGTTAAACCCGCTTAATCGTTTTTTCGCCAAAATAGTAGAGAGTTGCATGCTGTTACTTTTTTTCGGCCCGGTATGGAGTGGGCAAGCGCAAAACCTGCCGGAAACCTCGCCTAAGTATAAAATCACGCGCCAGGTATTTACGCGTTTAACTTACGTATTCGCCAATAGCCGTCCGCAGCCGCATTTAGAGATTATGGCCCGCAAATCGGGTACGCCCAACATTATTGCCCAATATCAACCAGGCAGCCGTCCTTTAATTCAGTTAAGCGAAGAAGTATATGATTTATGCCGGAAACTGGGTAAAGACTCGGTTAATGCGCTGGCAGTTTTGCTGAGCCACGAACTGGCGCACCATTATGAAAAACACGACTGGTATTACACATTCGGGATAGGAAAGGCCAGTGTAGAAACTTCCAAGAAAGATATTGAACGGTTTGAATCGGAGGCTGATTTTTACGGGTGTTTCTACGGGGAGATAGCGGGCTTTTCTACGGGGCGCGTATTTCCGAAGATTATCGATTTACTCTACCAGCGCTTTGGTTTAGCCGACCAGTTGCAGGGTTATCCTACGAAAGAGGAACGCAAAGCCATTTATAGTAAAAAGCAAACGGAAGCCGGAGAGATGGTTGCTGTTTTTAAAACCGGGCAATTCCTTTACTTTATTCAGGAATTTGAAGATGCTGCTTCTTGTTTTGAGTACTTACTCAACCGGTTTCCCAGCCGGGAAATTCTGAATAACTTGTCGGCGGCTAAATTACAGCAAGCTTTGGCTTTGTACCAGGCCAAGGAGCCGCCCGGATTTGTCTATCCCGTAGAGTTAGATGCCAAAAGTCGCTTAACCGCGATTCATAGAGCCGCACCCGCCCCCTTTAAAGCAACATTGTTCAGGCAATTATTAAGTGAAGCTCGCCGGTATGCCGAAAAATCGCGGGAGATTGATCCGGCTTATGTACCCGCTTATATTAACCTGGCCAGTATCCATTCGCTCGGCGGAAATCAGGCCGCCGCGATTGGGGTTATTAATGAATTAAACTCTGCCAAACTAACGGGAAATGCTTATACTATCAGAGGTATTGCGCATTATAAAAACAAACAACCCGAAAACGCCCGTCAGGATTTTGAGCTGGCCAAGCAACAGCACGCTTACATGGCCCATTACAACCTGGATCTGTTTAATAAATTAGAGGCATCGGTTATGGGAAATCTGTTAGATTGGGTTGAAAGCTGGTTTGCGCAGGAAGAATTAACTGCTTCCCAGAATAAAGCTAAAGTAAATAAAACAGAACTTAAGGGGGCAGAGAAGGTTAGTGCCTCTTTACCGGATAAAGCTCCCCGGGTGAAAGTGAGTGAAAAGCCGTATTTACTTATTCAATGGCAACCAGACAATAACTATTTGCTTTTGGGCGTACAAACTACCTGTTGCCGGTACTTGGTGCGGTATACTCAGAAAGAGTACGCTGGTAAAAACAGCAAAAACTTTGGCCAGAGTAGTACTTCTACCGCTTTAGTGAAACAATACGGCACGCCTGCTTATACGTACTCCGCTGCTTTAGGGGAATACTGGATATACCGGAACCAAAAACGTGTCTTTGAAATAGGTCCAAACGGACAAGTAGTGAGTGGATTAAGCTATACGGTATCCGATTAGTTGGAATAATTATGACGGCTCAGGAATATACCGCGGGTAAATACCAGGCAATTTATATCCTGCGCTAAGCCCGATTTTTAAATTTTTCGCCCTATCTCCTCTAACTTGATATCCGGTATAGAACGGAATCGGTTAAAGTTGTTTATTCTTTTATGGAAATTTGGGTATTTTTAAATCTTATACCAGTAAGTAAATAGAAGTTGCCATAAAGAAGATATAGGGTGTATGACGGGTTTCCTTTGGAGCCTTTTCAAGTCTCCAGGCGTTGGTGCTATCTAACTGGACCAGTAACCTGTTGGCTCTCGGCCGCGGGGCCCCGTTTGGCTCTTCCGCCCTCGCTAGCCTTCCTTCTCTCCTGACGTCGAGATGCCTGACGGCACCGGAACCCTAGCAGGTGCTTCACAGCCAAACTAGTGTCCGTTATTTTTTGCTACTGTTCTTACTTGTTTAGAGTGATGAAATCAAGTTGCTTTTCGATCAGGTGCACGAAGAAAAGCGGCAGCTAAGCTGAGATGACACTAGTTTGGCTCAGCAGGGCCTTCTAAGGTTGTGGTTCTGCGCAGCAGAATTCCGACGATAGGAGGAAAGGAAGCTTAGACCAGCCCGGAAGAGCCAAACGGGGCCCACCGGCCACGAGGCAAAACTTGAAATTTTAAATTAGATAGCACCAGAGCCTGGAGCCAGGAACTGGCTCCAAAGAACAGCCGGAATAAACGGACTATATGGCAGCTTCTATTTACTATTTGGTATTATTGGTTACAAGTGCTTGGTAATTAATTTTTTAAAAATCTACGCGTATGTTCCGCCACAGTTTACTCCTGATCTACCGTAACTTTCTCCGGTTTAAAAGTACTTTTTTCATTAATTTAATTGGCCTCTCCAGCGGGTTAGCTTGTGCTTTGGCCATTTACCTGTGGGTGTACGATGAACTGCATTTTGATAAATTTCACGCGAAAGACGAGCAGTTGTTCCGGGTGATGGAGAACTGGCAGGAACCGGGCGGCATTACTACCAAACCGACCACTCCGCACCAGTTAGCCGCGGCTTTAGTAGCCGAAATGCCGGAAGTGGAATACGCCACTACCGTTACGCCGCCAGCTTTTTTTCCAAAATTCACTTTAGCTTACAACAACCATAACATCCGGGCCACCGGAAAATTTGTCGGGAAAGATTTTTTTAAAATTTTTTCTTTTCCGCTCACGCAAGGAGATAAAAACCAGGTGCTGACCGATAGAAATTCCCTGGTTATTTCGGAATCCATGGCCCAACGGTTATTTGGTACTACCCGGAATGTGATTGGCAAGGCAGTAGAATGGGAAACCATGGGCATTCAAAAACCGGTGCACGTTTCCGGTATTTTCAAGGACGTGCCCGCTAACTCTTCCGAAGAATTTGATTTTGTTTTAGCGTTTGAGGCTTTTGAAAAAGACGTAATGAACATGGGCGTAGACTGGGACATGCCGGAGCCTTTTTACACTTACCTAACTTTAAAGCCAGATGCCGACGTAAAACAGTTTAATCAAAAAATAGCGGGTTATCTGCAAAGTAAAAGCAGTAAAGCCCAACACCGCACTTTGTTCCTGGAGCCCTATTCCAGCAATTATTTGTATGGCAAATACGAAAATGGCGTCTCCGTTGGCACCCGCCTGGAGTACGTGAAGCTGTTTTCGCTAATCGCGCTTTTTATTCTGGTAATGGCCTGTATTAATTTCATGAATTTATCTACGGCCAAGGCTTCCCGGCGCTTAAAAGAAGTAGGCATTAAAAAAACTTTTGGCGCCAGCCGCCAGCTATTAATCTGGCAATATTTGGGAGAGGCGTTATTACTCACCAGTTTATCACTTTTGCTGGCTATAGGGCTCGTCGTGCTTTTTCTGCCGCAATTCAACCAGATTACCGGCAAACAGCTCACGTTGCATTTCGATGTTACGCTTATTTTAACCGTGCTGGGTATTTCGGTATTAACCGGCATTATCGCGGGGAGCTACCCGGCTTTGTATTTGTCGGGCTTTAATCCGGTGGCTATTCTTAAAGGTAAATTCAATCGTTCCGGAGGCGAGGTTTGGGCCCGCAAAGGGTTAGTGGTGTTTCAGTTTGCGCTGTCTATTGTATTTATGGTGGCGGTGCTGGTGGTGTATCAGCAAATCCAATATGTGCAAAACAAAAACCTGGGCTACGACAAAGACCAGCTGATTACATTTGAGGTAGAGGGCAAAATAACCCCTACTGACGTGGCAACCTTTCTGACGGAACTCAAGAAAATACCGGGAGTAGTAAATGCTTCCAGTAAGTTAGATAAGTTTATCGGCGGTTTCAGCGGCCCTAACGGCATCAAGAGTAATCTGGTTACGATAGAAGATAAACAAATACCCATGAACGAGATCCGGATAAACTACGATATGATTGAAACCCTGGGTATACCGGTGGTGGCTGGCCGAACTTTTTCCAAAGAGTTTGGCACCGATACCAAAAAGAAAGTAGTAAATCAAGCCTTCGTAAATGCTTTGGGTTTAAAAGAGCCGGTGGGTAAAATAGTGAAAGAACAGAACGGGCTGGAATTTGAAATTATTGGCGTAGTGAAAGATTTTCATTATGAATCGCTGCACGAAAAAGTAGTACCGCTGCTATTTACCTTAGAACCAGAAACTGCCACCGTAGTGCTGGCCAAACTAGCCGCCGGCCAGGAGCAAGAAACCATTTCCCAAATCCAACAATTCTACCGGGAGTTTAACCCGGGCTTTGTTTTCGATTTTCAATTTCTGGATGAGGATTACCAGGCGCAATACGTAGCCGAACAGCGTGTAGCGGCCTTATCCCGTTACTTTGCCGGTTTGGCTATTCTCATCTCGTGCCTGGGCTTGTTTGGCTTAGCCGCTTTTACCGCCGAACGCCGGCGCAAAGAAATCGGCGTACGCAAAGTTTTAGGCGCCAGTGCGTTTAGTATTGTGTATCTTTTATCCGGTGAGTTTACTAAACTGGTAGTAACTGCCATTGTTATTGCCCTGCCGGTAAGTTATTTAATCGTGAAACACTGGCTAAACAGTTTCGCTTACCAGATTACCTTAGAACCCTGGTACTTTATAGGTGCCGGTTTATTAGCCTTAGTAGTAGCTTGGTTAACCGTAGGCCTGCAAGCCGTTAAAGCCGCCAAAATTAACCCGGTACATTGCCTGCGCGACGAGTAAGAAAATAGTAAACCCAGCATCTGCCTAAAAATTTAAAAAATGGGCTTAAAATTGTAGTTTTTTGAATTTTTAGGCAGATGCTAGGTTGGTTTTTCCCCGGAAAGGTAAAATAAGCCGAAGCAAGCCGCATGCGTTATTTTGCCAAGCCAGATTAAGTCCACTTCTAGCCACTCTCTAAGGTAAATCAGGGTACCTTTAATCAGAAAAACAAGCTAAAAAAAGATAGATGTTGCTGCCGGAATATCAAAAATAAAACCGCCAAATTGTATATATTTAAGCTGACGTTTTATAGCCCTAGATGATTCCTGCGCCGTTGTACACCATTAAACAAAGCTTGAACAAAGCCTTCCGCCTCCTAAAACCCAAACGCGCCAGCATCGAAGCGTTTAAGTTAAATCTGGTCCATTTACTCTTACAAATAATTCAGGATGAAAGCGAAGCCGAGTTGAAAGCCTATGTAAGTTGTATTTTGAGTGGCATTTTCCCCGAACCTGAATACCAGAAACCGGAAAACAATAGTAGCCCGGTTTGTTACGCGCATGCTCCTGAATTGCGGGAAGAATTTATTGACCCTATACTACCGAATACAAAAGCACCTATATATTTACAAGTCAATCCTCCGGCCAGTACTTCCGGGATAAAGAGCCTGACGGCAAATGCTCACTTGAAGCAAGTTTTGCAAATTACTAAAACTTGTGTTTGGCAAATCCTATCCACCAAACAGCTCAACCTAGAAGCCGATACTACTGCTCTGGAAAAGCAAATAAATGAACTGGTATACCAACTTTATGAGCTTACGCCGGAAGAGATTGCGCTAGTGGAGGGGAGTTAATTATTTTTTAAAGTTGCCGTATTAAATCTAACATGAGAATAATAGGAATGAGTATTGCTTTCAGTGCGCTTCTGCTCCAGGGATGTAACCAACCGGCATCTACTTCCGCCACCAATCCGGCAAATTCTTTCTTCGGTTTACCACCTGAAGCCCGTATTCAGCGCATTGTTTGTTTTAAATTTAAAGCCAATACTACCCCGGCAGCTATCCAACAGCACATGCGGGGCTTTGCCGGTTTAAAAGACAGCATCTCTTACATTCTGTCTTACCAGGCTGGCCCTACCGTTTACGGCGACCTGACCGATAAGCCGGAATATGATGTGATGCATTACTGCACCTATCGCAACGAAGCAGAAATAAAGCTTTATTCGGTTCATCCAGTGCACCAGCGTTTTATAAAACAAAATAAAGAAATTTGGGAAAAAGTATTGGTTATTAATTCCCAGGTTCGGCCTTAAGTAAAACCGGCCCTAGTAAATACCCATGTGGATGGTTATAGGCCGAGAAGATGTTCATCGGAGATGGTTTTTAATAGAAAAGTTTACAGCCATTAGTCCGAATTAGGCAGGTAATTAAACTGAGGTAAAAGATGGAGAAGGACTGAAACCAAAGGCAAGCGGCTTACCCGCAAATTTTTAACTCTTATACTGGTTAGTCTATCTAAATTATACTTAGTAGAAAATTATTTTGGCAAACGATTTTTTAATTTTGCGCCTCGCTCTTTTGTTTTTTGCCCCATACTTTGCACCTCTCCAATAAAAGTTTCTATTTCGGTTTTATATGGCATCAGAGCATCCTGGTTCATGTGGCTTAGGAAAATAAGCACATTGTTCACCCCATCCACATTTGCTTGATGTTGCCGGGCATAGGTAATAATTTCCGGAATAATCTCCGAATTGCTAGACCATCCTGCCATCAGGCCAGTGTAGGCTTCGCTTCTTTTAGCTGGTTTTTCGTCGAAAAGTCCTTGAACTAAAGAATTTTTTCTTTCATCGAGAGCATTCTTCGCAAAGTTTCTTACTTCCAGATTATTATCCTTTTCTGAAACAATCCGTACCAAAGTAGGACCTATCTCGGGGTTGGCTATCAGTACCGCTTCCGTGGCCAGTTGTTTTCTTTTTACATCCGAACTTAATAAATGATCCAGCATGGATGCTATTAAGCCCGCCTGTCCTATTCTGGCATTTACCTGGGCCATCTCATGCGAACGTTCTATTTGGAGTTGCTCTACTTGCAAGGCTTCGGCTTGTTGCGCTTTTGAATATTGATTCCCGGCAAAGGCAATGGCGACCGGTATTAATAGGGTGCCTAGTATTTGTATTATGTCCCAAATGTCTTTTTTCTTAGATTCTAGCCTTTCGAGTCTAGCCTGGATTTTAGCATACTGTTCTTCTGTCATCTTTATAGAGATTAGCCTTAAAATTAGTTATAAATATAAAGCATTGAAGCAGATAAGCTATAAGAGGTTTTACTGCCTAAGTTTTATTACAGCTTCCTGGTTTAGCGTTACCGTAAACGGTGGTAGCAAGTGGTTGGAACCATGCGAGTAATTTAATTAAGGCAGAAGATGTAGAATGCTTGAAAGTTAAACTACATACCGTTTACCCGAAAGATAAAACTAGTCTATTTTATAGCTTCCGCTTTAAGTTGGTAAAAAAGCTAAAAGTGCTTACTTACCATCTGGCCTAACGAAATGCTTTTGTATTTCTTTTTTAAATTAAACCTGTTGCGTATTAAATAAACTTCTATTTTTAGAAGACATTTAGTGGCTGTTCTTTCTATAAACGTAAGCTAATCACAAAAAATGCAATAGATATTTTGTAGTTAAATTCAGACCCACGAGAAAAATTGTTATGGCGGTTAATGATCGCAAAAGCATTGTTGCAGAAGTTAGTCGAATTCTTCAAAAAAAATACTCCCGCTACGGACTCGCTGAGTTCCTGAACAAAAGGTTCGGGATTGATATTGATCCGGATGAAATCCGGCATAAAGGAGCATTCCTAGAAGTCTTACTATTAGATCTTACGGAGGATCAACTTTACCAACTTGCCAAAGACCTTGGATTAGATTCTGAAATAGATAGAAAAGCCCCAACACCTTCTATGCAGGTTAAAGATTTTAATGCTGAAAAGCAAGACGAACCTCCTGTAGACTCCCAGCAACCAAGCACATGGATTGGATTTGCCTTTTGGGTAGCATCTAGTAAAAAGCGATTAGTAATATCTCTTTTAGCCGCTATATTTTTAGGCATCCTATTAATAGGTACAGGAAGGGTCCTGGGCTATGATGTTTTCGCCAGTCTTTTTCCTCGTTTGGTAAAGGTACGTGTTAGTCAGTTCAACGATCCTGGTTTACAATCCTGCATAGACGAAGCAAGAAAAAGAGGAAAAGCTTACGTTATTCTAGCAGCCACCCAACTTGTTGAACTTCGTTTTCAGCCAGAACAAAACCCTAGAACGCGAATGGCTACCGTTAGAATGGTATATACTCTGCTTATGCTTAAAGATGTATCTCAATCTGAAAATACTGAATTTTTTGAAGCATTTACATCAGATAATCGGGCGAGAATTGAGCGATGGTATGGCTCTGAACGCGAAACAGCGGACGCCTCCGGGAGCTCCTATGATGTTATATTTGATGCTAAAGCGGGAGAAACCAGAACCGTAATAACGGGAGCCACTTATATTGATGAACTCCCGTTGCCTCAAAATCGAAGTGCCTTTGGGCAGAATACATCTCTTGCCGAGAATGAAGATACATGGGGTTACCCCAATGTGATTGATGGAGATATTATCCGGGAATTTACTATTGTTCTGTGGTCTCCTACCAACAGGATTGTTCCCGTAGGGCAAGCAGCAAAGCGGCTTACCAACAGAACAGTACGTGGGGCAGATGTTAATATAAGCGAATCACCTCGCGGCGGCGAGTTTTCTACTAGGTCACTATCCGCCAAATGGTACAACCTTTTTCCTGGTGAAGAAGTTGGGATTCAGTTTGCCTGGTAAACTTTCTTGTTGTCGAAAGCCGCTCACCTCGTTTTACATGTAATTAGCCAGGTGTACGTCTATTCGCAAGACTCGTCTCCGGATTAACCAACTGGGCGGTATTCGCTAGTACTTTACCTAAGTTAATATAATTCAGCCTACCGCTGAGCACGTTTTAAATCAATCCAGGTACTCGGGATAGGTGGGCCGGTAGCCGAGTAAATAAGCTATTGGCGTAAGTAACCCAAAGACCACGCGCTGAAGCATAAAAGGCGGTTTGGCTAACCGAAATACGTTGGCAAAATGGGTTGCCAGCAAAGCCACTTGCCAGATAGAAGGCATTCCGACCGCGTTGGTTTTGCCCGCGTTAGCTAATCCGGTAGTAGTTTCAAAAAAAGTGGCGGTGTTTAAGGCCGGTCTAATTTGCCAATCCACCACCGCTGCTTGCTCTGCCGCGTTCCACTTCGCATGAATGGTGTTGGCGGGGAGGTGCAAGCCGTCGCCTTTTTTTAAAATTTTTACTTCTTTCCCGATGCGCACGTTTATTTCTCCGGCTAATACCTTAAAATCTTCTGTTTGGTAAGGGTGGTAATGCGCCGCTGGTTCCCGGGAGTGGGGTTGGTAAGTAGTTTGCAGGTGTAGCAATTGCCCCTTGGTTTCTGGTCCGCTCTGTAAAAACCTAATTTCCTGGCCAGTTTTAGAGTTGCGAATTATTTTATTAGGGAAAGTCATAGATTAGTATTGGAGTATAATTTAAGTAAGGTTAATTATATAGTTGCCTGGCAATGCCTGCTAGCTCGGGTAAAAGAACAGGAGTAAGGGACGACCAGCCGTATGCCGTTCGTGGGAGATACGCCACCCAGCATTTTTTAAATTTTTAAGGAGTAGCCGGCTTATTCTGAGCAACCGGAGTATCTGCCTGCGGGTTAGTAAGCCAGGCGGCCGGCTGAAACAAAGCTTTTTGATGCAGCTGCATATCGGGGCGGTTATCGGGTACCGCGGAAAGATCGTGGCCCGGAATAATTACTACGCCTGGTGCTGCTTGTTGCAGGGCTCGGACTTGGTTGCGCATTGCGGCCGCTTTTTGCTGGTCTTGCGCAATTTTCTGTACGTCCTCCGAACCCAGCCAATCAAAATGAACGACCGCGTCGCCGGCTAGTAATACCGGGCCTTGCGGTAATTGCACCAAGGCCGCCAAATCTCCTTGCGAGTGGCCTTCGCCGGAAATTAAAATAATACTGCCATCGTTAAAAAGATCGATGGTGCGCGGAAAGGTGGCGTAAGGCCTACCCTGCGTAAAATCAATTTCTCGTTGTTGGGCCGGCGTAATCCAATTGGTATGGGCAGGTTCCATCCCTTCTATTCGCGAAGTATTTTTAAATTTTAAGCCTTTGGTGGTTACAAAAGTAGCGTTCCGAAAAGCCTGAGCGGTGCCAGTATGGTCGAAGTGCAAATGCGATAAGATGACGGTACTTACTTTTTCCGGAGACCACCCATTGCGGCGCATTTGGCTGGCCAGGTCGCCGCCAGGCGCTGAGCGGGATTTAAACAATAAGGCTACTAAAGGGTGCAGCGCCTTTTCTTTTTTCTGCGCTATCTCCGGTCCCAGTCCACAATCAAAAACGACTAAACCATGCTGCGGGTGTTCGATTACAAAAGCCGGCACCGGTCGCCAGGGTTGGTTAGGTCCCGCCAGTAGATCGGGCACCCGGTTCGTGCCGGTGTTAAAAACGTGTAATTTTAAACCCGGGTAATGGCTCCAGGTTTTATTAAATAAGGTAGCCGGCGCCTCCGGACCAGCCACGGGCTGAGGCGTGTAGCAACTGCTTAAACCCAACAGCAAAATACTTCCGAAAATTTTACATATTTGTCTCATAAATACTTGTATATAAAGTTGTTTACTGAGGCAAAGTAAATCAGGTATTTTCCCTTAAACCTTGATCAAGATCAAGATTTAAGACATGGCGCATTAAAAATTTAAAAAATAAAAAACAGCTTTACTTCTTTTGACCGCCGACGAAATATATTCCCGGGCCCGCGCGAGTTACACGACATTGGTAGTATTTACCGATGCCGAATGGCACGCATTTCAACAACAAACCCAAATTCGGTACCTGGCCCGGAAAGAGCATTTTTTAAGACAAGGCAGCGTGTGTACGCATTGCGCTTACGTAGCCCAAGGTTACGTGCGGCATTACTACCTGGTAGATGGCAAAGAAGTTACCAACGATTTTAACTTCGAAAATATGGCCACGGGTGGTTACCAAAGTTTAATGACCCAAACGCCGGTCCGGTTTAACATTGTGGCCATGGAACCCACTACGCTGATAACGTTTACCCGGCCAACGCTTCTGGATTTGTTTGAGCACTACCCGAATTGGCAAAAGCTGGGAAGATTGATGATGGAAGGCATGTTTAACCGCAAAACCCTGCGCGAAGAATCCTTTTTGTTAGATACCCCCGAAGAGCGCTATCAGCAGTTAATAATACGGCAACCATTTATTCTGCAACGGGTGCCTTTGGTGTACATCGCCTCTTATTTGGGTATTACTCCCGAAACTTTGAGCCGCATCCGCCGCAGAAAATAAAGTGTCCGGCTACGTGCTTATATTTGATATGAAGATAGCTTGAATTGCCTGAAAGCGGACGAACGCTGTATCAGAAGCGAACAGTTATTGCCGAAAGTGCGCTCTTGCTGCTTACTAAATTACTGGTAATAAGCTACATGAAACTCTGGCACTTTTATTACTGCTTACTGGGGCAAGAACACATTTACCAGTTAATAACCTGGGCCATTTTTAAATTAAAAATTCAGGTAAATATGTGTAATAATGCTCGCTTTTACATCTCACATTCGAAAACAAAAACTATTGCTTATGTCAACTTCTATGAAACCAATTAAACTAATCCTTTTATCTGTATTTAGCGCCGCGGTGCTTACGCTTACGGGCTACCAACCGGTGTTGGCCCAACACAGTACGTCGCAGAGCCTGGATTTAAAAAATGTAAAAACCTTGCTGGCCGACATTCAGATTAACGCCGGCACTTTAAAACTAACAGCACATAATACCACCAAAGCCGATGCCCGGTTTACCTACACCAAAGACGCCTGGAAGCCCCAGGTAAAATACAACGGCGAACCCGGCCAAGGCATGCTTTCGATTAAACAGCCCAAGGAAGAAAATACCAACATGAAAGATAAAGACCGCAACGATTGGGCTATTATTTTGCCGCAGGAAGTAGCCACTAACTTAAAATTACGCATGGGCGCTGGCGAAACCAATGTAGACCTGCGCGGCGCTAAGTTAAACCGGGTAGTAGTGGACGCCGGGGCCGGCGAGTTTAACGTGAACCTGGCCAATACCTCGGTAAGTGAACTGGATGTGAACGCCGGCGTAGGAGAGGTTAACCTGGATTTATCGGGTAAGCGCAACAATAACCTGAAAGCCAGCATTAACGGGGGCATTGGCAGTTTAAACCTGGTACTGCCGCGCGAAACCGGGGTACGGGTAAAAGTAAACGGCTTAGGCAGCCTGGATAACAGTGGGTTTAAGAAACAAGGCGGTTATTACGTAAACGATATGTACGGGAAGACTTCGCACTCTTTGGAAATAACCATAAACGGCGGTTTAGGCAACGTAGAATTAGCTATGGAAAAATAAACGTGTATTATTGTGGCTAGAAGGCAACAATAACAACTTAGTTATTAAAAATACCATTTAACTATAGCGGCGCTGTTGCGGCGTAGCGTTCATAAAGCGGAATATTCTGCTCTATGAACGTGAGTTCGACATCAGCACTAAACCAACAGCAAGTGGCAATACAACTCAGAACGTTAAAACTATCTTTCTCCTGTTTTTTACTATCTATTTCCGTCCTCCTGTAAGAAGCTAACCAGTAAATAATTGATTAGATTTTTCCAGGATGACAGAGATGGAGTAGGATAGCTCCTTTCTGGAGGTGTTCTTTTCTTAGCTTAAACTCCCGTTAAATTAAATAATTTTTAAAACCAATCAGGGCAACTTCGTCAGAGGTGCTGCTCACCGGTTTTCTGTTAAAACAGGACGAATCACGCCAGTATTTTTAAAAAAATCAGCTGTTAAAATAATTAGGAATTTATCTGATTCTGGACAGGTGCCAAACTAGTGAGCGGTTTACCCGGCCCGCTTTTTTAAATTTTTGCGGTTAGGCGATCGTTGTAGCCAAAAATTTAAAAATTCTGCCAACTTCTCCACTTAAAAGCTTAAAACTCAAAAAGCAGCTTTCTAAAAATTCCGGAAAAACTAATTTTCTTCGTTACAAGCGAGAACCAGTAGAGGCAGTGCTACGGTTTAATATGAGTCGCCGCAGAGCTCGCTATAACAGTTATTATTCTTTTTGATAACTTTTATCTGATCACGGGTTCGGGAGCATCTTTAAAGTGTTTGTATTTTCCCAGCATCAAGCCAACCTTGTACGTAAAAGGCATTACGGTTTTCTTCACGAACGTAGGAATCCCGGGTAGGTCGTACTCCTGGGCATACCGGGTTAAAAGATAAGCGCCGTCGAAGGTTTCAGGTTGGGCTTTCCCGGATTTGTTTTGCGCTTCGTAAATAGCCGAAAGAAAAAACACGATGGTATTCGCGGGTTTTATCCAGCCTATACAATTCAGAATGTCTGGGCCGGCATTCCAGAAACGGTGCGGTACGCCGCGTTTAAACACAATGGTTTCCCCCTCACCAGCGTATTGCGCTTCTTGCCCCTGCACGATATAAGCAATTTTTCCTTTGACCACGGTTAAAGATTCGTCTTGCAGAAAATGGGTATGCATTACGGGGCCGTGCCCGGGCGTTACAAAATTCTCCACCAGAACTCTATCCCCATCGGGCTCTTTTTGTACGCCGTGAAATATAATTTTTTCGCCTTCGCTATTGGTAATGGTGTGCGGATATGCAATTTTCATAAGTTTAGTTTTATAGGATTGATGGTTTACTTTAATTGTTTAGTTTGCACAAATCTGGGCTGGGTGTAGAAAATATAGCCGAGCTACTGCTATACTAGGCCGGAACAGAGGTTGGTGCATGGCGGAACTTCCGATTCTTACCGGTTAGCTTACCAAAGAATAATACGGTTGGGAAAGTGAATTTTTGCACAAAAGGGGGAATGTCGTGCATGGCAAATTCAGACTTAAAATGAGTCAATAAGAACGCTCCGTCGTACAGGCTGGGCTTGCCTTTATTTTCATTAATAGAACGGTATAACTCCGTCAAGAAGTAAACGAAATTGTCTGGTGGGTTTACATAGCTTTTGCATTTCAGCAAGTCGGGGCCAGGGTTCCAGAATTTATGCGGTATACCGGCTTTTATTAATACTGTTTCTCCGGGGTAAGCGTATTTTACTTCGTGCCCGAGAATTTGATAAGCCATGGTGCCCGATACGCTGGTAAAACTTTCGTCTTGTTTATGATGCGTGTGCATCGGGGGGCCAGCCTGGGGTTGCACTTCTACTTCGCCTTCCAGTATCTCTACGCCGTCTTTTATATAAGAATTTAAAAAAGTGATTTTCTCCCCCGTAGTGCCAGCAACCGTGTGCGGATAGGAAATTTTCATTGGGTTAATTGTTATAAGATTGGTTTATAGTTTGCGTTTTAATCCACTATCAATAATCTGTAGGAGGCATAGCTGATTTTATGAATAGTAGTGGCTTCTTCTAGTTACCTGTCGGTAGCTTACACGCCCACCCGTTGCGGCTGCGCCACGCTAACTTTCGTATTTGTTGGAGAATTACTCTCCTTAGCGGCCACTTTGGTTAGCCCTAAAAACAAGTAAATAGCTAGTCCAACCAGTACCGCCAATCGGAATAAGCTTAGAAGCTCCCACAACTGGGCTCGTTTAATTAAAGAAGGATCTACGGTTTCGGAGAAAGGAGTGCCCGTAATAGCCATTAGTTCCGGTACAAAATAAATGGCCGTAATACCCAGAATAGCCAGGTAACCAGCCGCGGTAATCAGTAAATTTTTCTTTCTTGCCGTTTTCCAGGAAAGCGCCAGGGCAGCCATTAACAAAAACAAAGTTACCGGATGAATATACATCCAAAAGGCACCAGCATTCAGGCCGTATTTTCCTTGAAACATGCTCAACGAAGCGGGAGGAGCCGCACTCCATTGCGGCACTACTGCCCGGTGTTCGTAAATGGCGGCCCCAATGACCCCGCAAAAGAAAGGCAAGCAAACGAATAAACGAGGTCTTTCGCATTCATACAAATACGTTTTTAGGATAATACTGTGGTTTTTTTTAACAAAAATACTACCCGTACCAACCGTAAAAATTGTATCAAGCGGACATTGTACAGAAAGAATAAAATTTTTTAATTTTTTAAAATAAACAGAATGGGTTAGGATGAGCGAAAAAGGAAATATTGTTTTAAGTAGAAATTTGCTACGCAAATAGCCCAATAGGAGTGGCGGCTTATTTGTTTTTACTTATTTATTTAAAAAAATAAGCCGATACTTGGTTAAAGTAATTGATATGGGCCAAACGCAAACAAAGCGCTAAAAGTCGTTTATGAAGACACAAACGACGGCATAGAAGCTACAAACAATCCTACCGCCTTTAGCAGTGTCCGCACTGCCAACTTTTGCGTAAGTTCTTTAGAAAATATGTGGGTCACTCTTTTTAGGCCTGTAAACTTGTTTGGCTTTGGTTGGGTATTCCTAATTTCTACTTAATGATAGAGCAGCGTATTGGGTTGTTTTTGCGGAGGTTGGAGGATATTGTTTTCTCCGGAAATTTTAAAAATATGACCGGGCAGTTCTCCCATGGTTTTTTTGTATTGCCGCGGCGTTAAACCGGTAAATAGTTTAAATGTTCTGGCAAAATGAGCTTGATCGTAGAAGTTACATTGATAAGTAATGTCGGTAAGAGAGGGATGCGGCTGGTGCATTTGGTACAAAGCCGATAAGTATTTTTTATAAAGCACCAAATCTTCGGTGCACATTCCCAGATAGTCGTTGCACAAGCGACTTAAATGCCGGGGCGTAACGTTGTATTTCGCACTTAACTCCGGAACCGATAAATGAATGATTTCCGGATCGGTATGTAGTTTAATAATCCGATTGTTGGTATCCGGTACCGGGCCATTTTCTATTTTACCGCGCAGCCAATGCCGAATGATGGCAACTTGTTGCTGGAAAGAAGCCGCCGAACCGAGTTGTTCCCATAAAAGAGGCAACGATTTGCAAACGAAAGAACCATCCAGAACCTGGTCGCTAAATTCCGTTGTAGGAATGTTAAAAATAAATTTCAGGGCAAAAACATGAAATTGGATGCCTAAGAAATATTGTTTGCTGCGGATGGAAAGATGGTAAGGCGTAAAATTAACCCCATTGATAAAGTATTTAGGCAAGTTAAAAGCATTTTGCTCGTTCGAGCGGTAAGAAGCAATGTTGTCTGAAAAGTTAAAAATAATTTCGGCCGTTCCCTTGGGCAGAATGGTTTCGGTGCGGTTAATTACCTGCACATCCTGTATACGCCAGATTTGCCGGATCAGTAAATTTTCCGGAGAGGTGTTTGGCTCAAATATATTGGCTATTCGCTCCATGATTATTTCGGGTTAGCCTTTAATCGAGTAGTATGCTGGTTTGCCGGAGAATGAAGTTACGTTCAGCCGGAACCAGCATTCATTTAAAAGTAAGCAATTAAAAGCTAGGTTGTTAGCTTGGTGTTACAAAAAAAATCTGAACAGAAACGGCTTAAGAAGGTAGGTGCTGGTAGCAAAAAGGCGGGTTAAAGCACAAAAAAAATCAGGCCCATGGCAATTTTTTAAATTTTTCTGATTACACCGAGTTATAGGGTTTTACGTTGCTATTGCCAAGTGCCTGGTGATTTACCCATTGGTTTGTACTATTTTAACCCGCCTCGAATAATCGCCTGAATACCATTAAAATTTGAAAAAATGAATAGTGCCTGAACTAAGATCTAATTAAGAAACCAGATTTGCCGATAAGAATAGTTGTGAAACAGCGTTCTACTGATTGCGCTAAAAACAATATGCTGATAGTGCCCGCAGCCATAGCAAGAAAATTATACATAAGCTATCGCCTTTCTCGCGGCAACTTTATATCTTAAAGGTTTCGTTCTTTTTAGGATACTAAGTGGTTAGCAGTTCTTAAGGCTGTTTGATCACCGGTATGTTTGATATTCACTTATTTATACCTTATTACTAACATGAAAAAAGTACTTTATTTGTTTGTAGTTCTGTTTATTACGGCATTGGCTGCCCAGGCCCAACAATCAAAAGATGAAAAAGAAGTAGCTGCCGCGGTAGCTACTTTGCGGCAAGGCATGCTGGACGGCAATAAAACCGTGCTGGACCAGGTTACCTCCGCCGATTTAACCTATGGCCACTCGAACGGCAAATTAGAAGACAAGGCAACTTTTATCAGCGTTTTAGCCAGCGGCGAAAATGATTTCGTGACCATGGATGTAACCGATCAAACCATAAAGGTACTCGGTAATACGGCTGTTGTGCGGCATAACTTTTCGGCTAAAACGAATAATGGCGGCACCCCCGCTAGCACCAAACTAGCCGTGTTGCTTATTTGGCAAAAACAACAAGGAAAATGGAAATTAATTGCCCGCCAAGCTACGAAACTAACCTAAAATTTAAAAAAATAGGGCAGCTAGTACTTGGAGTTATCTTTAAAAAAATAGCGGGGCATGCTGTAATTGCCCAGCTATTTTTTAAGTTTCATGCTATACAGGTATATACATTACGGCAAAGCAAAAGCTACGTAAGTGCCGCCTGGTCTTAGTTGGTAGCGCGTACCACCGGCGGCAATAGCAATGTATTGTTTCCCATCTACCATATAAGTTATAGGCGTAGCAAAGCCACCGGCCGGTAGCTGGTATTCCCATACTACTTTGCCCGTTTTTTTATCAAAAGCCCGGATTTTTTCGTCGTAAGTGGCGGCAATAAAAACTAAGCCGCCGGCGGTTACAATAGGGCCGCCGTGGTTCTCGGTGCCGGTGGGCGGCACACCTTTTTTCGTAAGTTCGGGGTATTCGCCCAACGGCACCCGCCAGAGGTATTCGCCGGTGTTTAAGTCGATGGCGTTCATGGTACCCCAGGGCGGTTTAATGGCCGGGTAATTGTCCGGATCGCGGAATTGCGTGTAGCCATTATTTAGAAAGGGCGGCACGTACGGGAAATCGCTGTTTTCGCCGGCCTTTAAATTTTGTCCCGCATTATGAAAATCAGTAGCTGCCGAAGCCGTTACAGTAGGCGTATTTTTTTGTTCGGTATTTAACAAAAAGTTAATGATAGCTTCGCGGTCTTGCTCCGGAATATGCTGGAAAGAGGGCATCCGGCCCCGACCCGTTCTAATAGTAGCCGCAATTTGCTCCCGCGTTAAGCGTTTGCCCACGTCGGTTAATACCGGGTACGCTTGGGCTTGGTCGCCGCCCCCGCTGCCTTTGCCATCTACGCCGTGGCATACCGCGCAAGTGCTATTAAAAAGAGATTTTCCACGTGAAACTACTCCTTTGTCTTGATTGCGCATATCGCGCATTTTTAGCCACCACAGCATTTCGTTGGAGTTCTGGTACAAAATTCCTTCCGGATCGGCGGCATTACCGCCCCATTCGGCACCGCCGCCAAAACCAAACAATAAAGAACCTTCCAAACTAGGGGGCATGTATTTGCTGCCCCGCAAGCTGTTCTGAAACCGATCTAACACGTAAGCATGCGCTTGCGGGGTGCGGTCGGTCAGGTCGGCTACGGTGAGTTCCTGCCGGGCAAAAGGGGCCGGTTTAGTAGGTATGGGTTGCGTAGGGGAGGGATGCTCACCCGGTAAGGCTGGCGAGGTAGGTACCGCTACTTCGTTCACGGGAAACAAGGGCTTTCCGGTATCCCGGTCGAAAACGAAAATCAAGCCGTCTTTGGTGGCTTGTACTACGGCATCTACCAATTTACCATTGTGTTTTACCGTCATTAAATTTGGCGGACAGGGCAAATCGCGATCCCAGAGGTCGTGGTGCTGCGTTTGAAAATGCCAGACCCGTTTGCCCGTTTCGGCATTTAAAGCTAATACCGAGTTAGCAAATAAGTTTTGCCCTGCGCGGGGACCGCCGTAAAAATCTACGGCCGCCGAACCCGTACCGGTGTATACGATACCACGTTTCTCGTCGACCACTAAACCACTCCAGGCGTTCGCGCCGCCCATGTTGCGGTACGCATCTTTGGGCCAGGTCTCGTAGCCGTATTCGCCGGGCCGCGGAATAGTATGAAACACCCACTCCAGTTTACCCGTGCGCGTGTTAAAAGCCCGAATATACCCGGGTGCTGCATCGCCGTATTCCGATACCCGCGAACCCACAATAAGCAAATCTTTGTAAACTACGCCGGGGGTAGTCATGTCCACGGACAAATCTTTGATATCGTGGCCAAACGTTGCCCGATCGCCCAAGCCTTCGTGCAAATCTACTTCGCCGTTGGCGCCAAAGCTGGTTACTTTTTCGCCAGTTAAAGCATTAATGGCGTATAAATATGGCCCAGCCGAGTACAGAATGCGTTTATCGGTACCGTCTTCCCAATAGGCTACTCCTCTAATGGCATGAAACCGGGGTTTTTTGTTCGGATCCGCAAACGGATCGAATTTCCAGAGTTGTTCACCAGTAGCGGCCCGGATAGCAAAAAGCTTTAACCGGGGAGTGGTGCCATACAAAATGCCATTTACTACAATAGGTTGACATTGGATCTCCCCGCCGCGTTCGTTGGGGTTTTTATTTTCGCCGGTATCGTAAGACCAGGCTAATTTTAAATTTTTTACATTCTCGGTGTTTATTTGGGTTAAAGGCGAGTAGCGGTTGCCGGCTTTGTTGCCGCCGTAGGCACGCCAATCTTCTTGATTGGTGGGCAGGCTGGTCTTGTTTTTTTCGGGCCCGGATGGCACGCAGCTTCCCAGGATCAGTAGACCCCCTGCCAGGAATTTTAATCTGAATTTCATGTATTAATTAGTAGATGCCGTTTTAGGAAAGGTGTAAAAGTCATAGTTGATTTTCCATTTAACTTCCTGGCCAGGTTCGGCATTTACCGCGATGTAAGGTTCCGGGCAGGAAGTGGTGGAACAAGCCCAGTAAACTATTTTCTGAATAGATTGATCGCTGGTAATCCGAACACCGGCGCCGGTCTTTCGGTTCTCAATCCGGAAATCATAATCTTTGGCCGTGGTGCCAAAACCTTCTAAACCGCTGCTAAATACTTGTTCGCCTTTGTTTAATAGTCGGGTATAGGTGATTTTGTTATTGCCCGCCAGCACCATATCGCCGAAGCCTCTGGTGCTACCGGCCGCCTGCACGTTAAACGGAAATTTTACTTCTATGCCGGGGCCGGTAGGTTCGTTATCGATGGTAAAAAAGTTGTGGTTGTACACGCTCGTGCTAATAGCTTTTTTACCAGTGTTTTTTAAACTGTGTTCCAGTACCAATTGCGGTTTTCCTTTTATTAGCCGTACCGTTTTCCGGTAGATATACGAATAACCAGCGGCATCTTTGAGTTCGTGGGTAAATTCAATTCGATCGGCTTTCTTGTTTACCGTCCATTTGCCCGGGTCCACGATGTCGTAGTACTTGGCAAAGAAATACTTGGAATCGTCGGGTTTGCGCAGGGCGCCTACCCCAATTTTTAAAAAAGTATCGCCTGCTTTAGCTTCGTCGTAACCCAATACGGTAAATTCTTCCACGGGACCGGTAGCCGATTCGTGCACTTTGGGGTCGTACTTTTCGAACCACTGGCTAAAGTATTGGTGTCCCTGGTATTCCAGGCTGGCAATAACGCCCGACCAATCGAACCGGGTACCCTGGTAAAAGCCTTGCTGGGCATCGGGCAAATACAGTTTTGCTTTCACCGATTCGCTTTTTATCTCAGCCTGCGGGAAATCGACTACCCACATGGCACTGGTTAAACTGAAAAGAATGCAGATGGTAAAAAATAATTTCTTCATGATTTACTGGTTTGTTTTTCTGTTGCTGGTGCGAGTAGCTGTGCTCGTTTCTAACTATTTAGGAGGCCTCTGGCCGGACTGATGCTATAATTTAATTGTTTTCATTGCTGTGGGATTCACCCTTTTGCCTCAAAAGCACCTTTCCTGAAAACAGGGAAGGTAATGCAGCTGTTCTTTTCGTAAAAGCTATTATCAATTACTTTTAAACAACAAAACATTCTACTGTTATCTTTTACGATAGCATATTATCTGTTGCATGGTTAACAAAAAAAATTTATATTTATTCCCCCTTTGCCCTATTCGGATAGTATTTTTAATTATTAAACTCAGGTAAAAAGTCCCCTGTTAGAGGAGTAGGGGAGGTTTAAAGGCAATCAAAAACTTGAAAATTTAAAAAAACAGGTTTGTACCTTCCTTTAAATAATAATTGGGATTACAACTTACCCGGCATTTTAAATTTTTTAGAAGCATCGTCGATTACCAGCACCCAGTCTTTGCCAGTAGTAGGGGGCGTGAACCTTTGATTACCAGTAGTGCTTACGTTTTTGCCTTTGGTGGCATTGCCGGTCCGGGGGTCGTACCACCAAACAGCTTTTTCTTTGCCGGAAATTTTAGCCAAGTCAACCGTTACGGGTTTGTTCTGCGGTAAATATACCAGGGCGTAAGCGCCTTGCTCGTCGCGGGTAGCTGTTATTATATCTACGTACGTGTTGCCTTTATCCGAAACAATTAAGCTTTGATCCATTACACGGGATGAATAAGGCCGTGATAACATCAAATTTTTTAAAAATTGCATTTGCCCAGCCGCCGGCGCTTTCATAGCTTGTTGCCAGGTTACCAAAGTATCGCCGACGTTAATGGTTTTGTACAGTTTCGGGTTTAGGAATTGCCAGATACTGTGGTGCCCGTAAGTAACGCCGCCAGCCCCGGCAAAAACACCGCGGTAAATGCGCGCGCGTACATCATAAGCCGTAAAATAACCGCGGGCCCTAGTCCATTTACCATCCCAGGGATTTACCGGATGGTCTTCGTAACAAGGTTCCATGTCCAGGGTAGGTTTTTTAGGAGTAAGCGCTAAATCGCGGGTAACGTAATCCCAGGCTTTGGCTTCGCGGGAACCGTGGCCCGATTGAAACGCGTTCATGTCCAGCCAATCTTCCTGGTGAATTTGCTGCGAAGTAGAATTAGGACCACCGGAGGGGTGATAAGTAATGAAAACCTCTTTCCCCATTACGCTTTCTATGCCTTTGGCCATAGCCCGCCAAACGGGTACCTGGTCGTAATCTTTCATTTCTCCTTCGCGATCGGATTTGTATTTGGCCGGCCGGTCGCCGCCCAAAATCCAGATAATATTCCATTGGTTTTTATACCGGTTGGCCAGGGTAGTAGCGTATGCTTCGGCATTTTCCGGATTAAAAATGACCGGGCCATCGCCCCATTTAGGAGTTACTTTATCGCCCCAGGTGGGCAGCAAGCCAATGTACAGGCCTTTCTCGGCGGCTTTTTTAATTACAAAATCTACGTTATCCCAGTAATCGTATTGTTCGGTGTTGTTCGGGTCGGAGCCGGGGGTAATGGCCAGCTTGGTTGGGTCGTTGTTTAGTAAGGGCGTATCGCCGTAGCGGTTGGGTTCGCGCACGCCATTAAACTCGGCCAAAGCTACGGCTTGGATTACGTTAAAACCTTGTTGTTTCCGGATATCCAGCAATTGTTCGGCTTCTTCGCGGGTAAGCCGGTGAAATAATTCCCAATCGGTATCGCCCAGCCAGAAGAAAGGTTTGCCATCCTTGGTCGTTAAATATTTCTTATCGGCACTTACTTTTATTTGCGCCCGGAGAATAGTGGGCACTAAACAAATTAAAAAAGTAATAAGTAAAAAAGTTTGCTTCATGGTTAAAGAGGAGCGTAAAAATTAGAAAAACATAGCTACCGGTTCGGGTTTTAACCTAGTAAGATAGCTATGCTTTTTTAAAATAATCAGTTAAAAACTTAAAATTATTTTAAGTTAGGATTAACCGAAGTTTCGGAGAATGGCAGCGGGAAGGTATAATCTTCTTTGGCAATGCCCCCAATCGGTTGTAAATCGTTGGCATTTTTACTCGCGTTAGCGGTTTCTACCATTTCCAGGCGCACTAAATCAAACCAGCGGGTTCTTTCGGCGGCAAATTCCCAGGCGCGTTCCTGCACCACGGCCGCCGCAAAATCCGGTCCGGATAAGCCTTGTAAAGGCTCCAAGCCGGCCCGGGTCCGGATGGCGTTAATAGAAGTATAGGCTAGTTCGTCGGGGTTACCAGTGGCGCGGGCTTGGGCTTCGGCGTAAATGGTGAGCACGTGGGCGTAGCGCATCATGGATTCCGGTACCGACGAAGCCCAGTTTTTAACCTCGCCTTTAATGTAATACTTCTGGTAATACGGGTGCTGGGTCTGGCTTTGTTCCCACGAAATGGTGGTGCCATCGGTTTTCTTAAAAGTAGTCCGGAAAGTGGCGTCTTTGCGGGGACCCGCCGGGAAATTGTTAAAAAAGTTGATTTCGGCGAAGTAATCATCCCAACCGGTTTCCTCGCCCGGCATGGCCGACCAGCCGTAATTCGCGTTGGTAGTAGAACCGTTGCCCTGGTTAGTAGAAATTTGAAAAACGGTTTCGGCGGTACCATTTTTAGCCGGATCGTTCTCGAAAACAGCGGCGTAGGTAGGCAGTAAATCGAAACCGTACGTGGCTTTATTATCGATTACTTCTTTAGCTTTAGCCGCGGCCAGGGCGTATTTTTCGGTTTGCTTTAACGGATAACCTGCTTCGGTGAGGTACACATCGGCTAAGTAAGCTTTAACGGTTCCTTTGTTCGGCCGGCCCGGATCGCGTTTGGTGTCCGGAACCAGCTTTTCGGCTTCCAGCAAATCGGCTTCTATTAACTTATACACGTCGGCGGGCGCGGTTTTGCCAATGGTTAACAACTTATTCGAGAATTCGGCCTGCGTAATCAGCGGAATGCTGCCGTAAAGGCGCGTAAGCCAGTAATACGATACCGCCCGGATAAAGTGGGCTTCGCCGGCAATGGTGTTAATGGTATTGGCGTCGCCGGAGGTGTTTTTATAATTCGCGATTACGTTGTTGGCTCCCTGAATGGCTTTGTAACAGCCACTGTATAAGGCCTGGGTTCTTTGGTTGGTAGCCGGTACGTTAAACTGGTCGAACTCCCGGAAATCAGATTTGTTACTGGCTTTATGCGTGGTTACATCGTCGCCGCCCATGGTGGCCGCAATGGCCGTAGCGTGCACAAAACCGGTGCCCCAGGTATTTTGCCAGCCTTTGTACGCGCCGGTTAAAGCCGCTTCCAAACCTTGCTGCGTACTTAAGGCTTCGGCACCTAATAAAGCCCCGTTGGTTTCTTCGTCCAGGTAATCTTTACAGCCGGAACCGGCCGCTAATAGCACCGCCAGTAATAATATATTTAATTTTTTCATTTTAGTCTGACTAATAAGTTATTAAAAAGATAAATTAAGGCCTACAGTATAGGTTTTGGAGTTAGGGTACGCCCCGTAGTCGATGCCTTGAGCGGTATCGGTGGAAGCGCCAATGTTGCTGGATTCCGGATCGATGCCTTTGTATTTGGTAATGGTAAATAAGTTGGTACCACTGGCAAATACTTTAATATTGCCTTTGCCAATTACCGAAGCGGGTAAGTTATAAGCTAAGCTCACGTTTTTTAAACGGACGTAATTACCGTTTTCGATAAACCGGCTCGACTGGGTATAAACCACGTTGGTAGAGCTAAACGCCGGGATGTTGGACGTTTCGTTAACCCCGGGAATATAGCGGTCTTTAATTTCCGAGAGAATGTACTGGCGGGCATCGCCGCTACCCGACATGGCAGCCGCGCGGGTATAGTTTAATTTGTCGATGCCGAATACACCCTGGAAGAACACGTTTAAGGTTAAAGATTTATAAGTGAATGTGTTGTTCCAGCCGGCGGTGGTAGTTGGAATACCTTTCCCGATTATTTTAAAATCGTCGGTGGTTATTTTGCCATCATTGTTTACGTCTTCGTAGCGGGAGTCGCCGGGCTTGGCGTTAAACACTTTAGCGGCTTCTTCTTCGCCGGGTTTCCAGGTACCCAGGTAATTAATTCCCCAGTAAGAGCCTAAAGATCGGCCCGGAACCAACATGAACTCGTTGGTAGTAGACATACCAGCGCCAACGTTGGTACCCTGCGGAATCCGGGGGGCAATGCCTCCCAGGCTCACTACCTGGTTTTTCACCGTCGACATGTTAAAGTTACTGGTCCAGTTAAGGCCATCGGATTCCAGAACGGTAGCACCCAAAGAAAATTCAAACCCTTTGTTTTCGATTTCGCCGATGTTAATGGTTTGCGTGCCGCCGCCCACGTAAGCCGGCAAAGATTGATTTAACAGCAGGTCGGTGGTATGTTTCACAAAGTAATCGCCTTCAAAAGTAACCCGGCCATTCAGGAAGCCCATTTCCAGTCCTATATCGCTCTGCTTCGTAGTTTCCCATTTCAGGTTCAGGTTACCCGGGTTACCCAGTTGGATACCGCTGGTGATGCTGTTATTATTAAAAGCAACCGGAGCATTGGGGTTATAAGCCGATAAGGTAGCGTAAGGAGGAATAGCCTGGCTACCCGTCATGCCCCAACTGCCTCTGATTTTTAAGGTGCTGAAAAGATTGGTATTTTTTAAAAAATCTTCTTCGGCTAAGTTATACCCTACGGCTATGGAAGGGAAAACACTGAAATGGTTGCTTGGGGCAAACTTCGAAGAACCATCGCGTCTTACTGCCGCCGTTAATAGGTATTTATCTTTATACGAGTAATTTACCCGGCCCAGTAAGGATAAAAGCGTCCATTTGGTAAAGCCGGAACCAACCGTGTAAGAACCCGCTAAAGGTAAATTATAGTAACCCAGCGAAGGAAACTTTAACGTATTACCGGTAGCCGAGAAATTATTATCGGTAAATTGTTGGGTTTCGAAAACAGCTACGGCATTAATGTTATGCACTTCGTTAAAAGTACGGTTATACGTTAAGGAGTTGGTGCTTTGCAGGGTAATTTGTTCGCTGGAAGTACGGTTGGCATTAGGGTTGCCGCGGGTTACATCCATGCCGTTAAAGTATTTGCCCTGGCCGTTTACATAATTTACGGCGTATTGCAAATCTAAAGCTAATCCGTTTACGGGTAATTTAAAATTAGCGCCGCCCACAATGTTGGCAATATTCCGGTCCACGTCAAAATTCCGGTCGTACAACAGCGCCACCGGGTTGGTCGCTACGGAACCTACCGGGTCGGAAGAAGTGATGGTGCCGGTAGCCGTGTACGGTTGGGTAGTCGGCGACCAGGCCAGCGCCTGTACTACCGGGTTGGCGGTGCCGCTGGGTAAGCCGGTATTGTGGTTTTGAACGCGGGAACCCGATACGTTTAACCGTAACGAAATTTTATCATTCAGCTGGGAGTTTACGTTTGAGCGAATAATATACCGCTTGTAACCCGTATTCTCGATAATGCCATTTTGGTTCAGGTAATTACCGGAAATCAGGAAGGTGGTTTTTTCGTTGCCCCCCGAAACGCTTAACTGATGTTGTTGGCCCCAGGACCGGCGGAAAACCAGGTCTTGCCAATCGGTACCACCATTAGCCCGGTATTCATCTATTTGCGCTTGGGTAAAAATGGGGGCTGAGCCTAAAGCAACGGAACGCTGGTTGGTGATATCGGCAAAATCACCGGCACCTAAAACATCCCATTTTTTAATTACTTCGGAGGTAGAAGCCTGGCCTTCGTAGGTTACGTTAAAGCCGCCTTTGGTGCCTTTTTTAGTGGTAATAATAACTACCCCATTGGCGCCCCGGCTCCCGTAAATAGACGTAGAAGCGGCATCTTTCAATACCTGGATGGTTTCGATATCGTTGGGGTTTACGGTGGTAAAATCCGCGCCAACAAAACCATCTACTACGTACAGCGGGTCGTTGTTACCCAATACCGAGTTGGCGCCCCGGATCCGGACGCGGGCTTCGCCACCCGGCGCGCCACCAGCCTGGGTTACTTGTACCCCCGCCGCGCGGCCTTGTAAAACCTGATCGATGCGGGTAACGGGTTGTTGGGCAAATTCTTTGGTGGAGATAGAGGTTAAAGCGCCCGTTACGTCGGTTTTGCGTTGGGTACCGTAACCCACGACCACTACTTCTTCCAGCGATTTGGCATTATCTTGCAGGGTTACATTAAACGGCCCGGTACCCGTAATTGGTACTTCCTGCGCCGAATAGCCAATAAATGAAAACACCAGGGTGCCCGATAAACTCGGGACCTGCAAAGTAAAATTACCGGAAGCATCGGTAGTAGTACCGGTGCTGGTACCTTTTAGTAAAACGGTTACGCCAGGTAAACCTACGCCTTTGGTATCTTTTACCGAGCCGGTTAAAGTTTCGGCCACTATGCTGTGCTTAGCAGATAAAAATTTATGCTCCGGAGCAGCCTGGGCCTGCAGGGCTAAAGCCAGTACCAAGGCCGGTACTAAGGCTAAACGCGAAAACCGGGGTCGGCCCGCGCCTAAATTGTAAGGGATTTTCATAAATTACTTCATTATTTAGGGTGAATTTTTAAATATTTACACGTGTTTGGTGTAACCACAAAATCAATTGCGCTTCCGGATGATTACAATCTGTTTCAGCAACTGACTTTGTGGTTTAGGGGAGTTAAGAATTTAAAATTTAAAAAAATGTGCTTTTTAAGGCCGAATTATGGTACCGTCGAATTTACGGACCTGCCAGTTGCCGGCTTTGTTGGAGATCGGGTATTTGGCAGCGGCTTTTTCGTTTACTTCTACGCCTAAACCCGGCGCCTCATTCACGGACATATAGCCTTTGTTCATGGTGGGGCAGCCCTGGAATACTTCCAGTGTTTTGTCGTTAAAGCTCACCGCTTCCTGAATCCCAAAATTCCAGATAGCTAAGTCCATGTGGCATTGCGCCGCGTGGCCTACCGGCGATACGTCGCCGGGACCGTGCCAGGCGGTTTTTACGTTGAACCACTCGCCCAAGCGCGCTACTTTCATGGCCGGAGTAATCCCGCCAATCTGCGACACGTGGATGCGGATGTAATCGAACCATTGGTTAATCATGGCTTCTTTCCATTCGTTCTGGTTGTTGAATAACTCGCCCATGGCAATCGGAACGGTGGTGTTCTGGCGCAGCAGCTGGAACCACTTGGGGTTTTCCGGGGAGAACGGATCTTCAATAAAGAATGGCCGGTAATCTTCCAGGGATTTAATCATGTTAATAGAATCCATCGGGTCCAGGCGTTCGTGAATGTCGTGGAGGATTTCTACCTCATCGCCGCAAACTTTCCGGGTGGCTTCAAACAACTTCGGCACCGATTTCATGTAAGATGTTTGGTTCATGTACTGGTCATCGGCTCCGCCAAACCCGGCATCTTTAAAATCCGGTTTAGACGAAATAGCCGTGGCACCGTAGCCGCCTTGTTGTACCCGCACGTATTTAAAGCCGCTATCCATAATGCGTTTGGCATCGTTGGCGGTTTCTTCGGGGGTTTTACCGTTGGCGTGGGTGTAACAAGGCACCGCGAAACGTACTTTACCGCCCAGTAACTGGTGTACCGGCATACCGGCCCGCTTGCCTTTAATATCCCACAAAGCTTGGTCCAGGCCGCTCAATGCATTATTTAAAACCGGTCCGTTGCGCCAGTACGAACTCACGTACGCCGATTGCCAGGCATCTTCAATATTATCGACATCTTTGCCGGTACATAAGGGGTTCAGGTAGTTGTTAATGGCCGTTACCACTACTTCGGCGCGTTGCGTAAAAGTGGCGCAGCCGAAACCGTATAAACCCGGTTCGGTGGTATCTACCCGTACTACAATTAAATTAGAGCCTTGGGGAGCTGTACCAATGGCTTTCACACTTTTAATTTTTACGGGTTTCATGCCTTTGGCATAAGCCGGGGTAACCCGTTGTTCGGCGCGGCTTTCCGGGGTGCCAAATAAACCTAAAACGCCGGCCGCAGCGCCTAAGCCTAACTTTTTTAAATTCTCTCTTCGGCTTTCCAGTACTTCTTTGTTTAATTTTTCCATTAATAGGGGTGTTTATTATGTATTTTTTAAAAAAAAGAGTAAGACCGGAGCCGTGGAGCCGGCTCCGGCAGGTATAATTACTTTTTATCCCACCATACCCGCACATCCAGTTTGTTCGGACCTTGCCGGGTTAAGGCTTCGTTCACGTTGGCCTGGTTCACCACCAGTTCGGTATCGGGGTAATTCAGGCGCCGGATAAACGCTTCTTCGGTGATTTCGCGGCCCGGATACGGATTGGGAGCCAGCGCCGGATAGCCGCTGCGGCGGAAATTGGCAAACAACTCCGATCCGTTCAGGAAGGAGGCCACCCAGTATTGCGTATTAATTTGCTCCAGCGATTTTTCGGTAGTGCTTACATCCAGCGGATGCGCCTGCACATACGCCTGAATATCCGCCGAAGGAATAGCGGCATTGGCGCCGTATTCGGCAAATTGTTCCAGATTGGCGGTTACGCCGTTGGTAAAATAAGTAGCCGGGTCGCCGGTAACCCAACCTCTTACCGCGGCTTCGGCCAGGAGCAATTGGGTTTGCGCATGCGTTACGTGGTAAGTGGGCGCGGCGGTGCGGTTAAGCACCGTGTTAATGTTTACCTGCGAAAAATCCCACAAGCTGGCCACGCCTAAAGTAGGAAAGGTTTGCGCAATAGAAACGTTATCGTAGCCCATGGGCATGCCAATCTGTTGGGAAGGGTCGGTAGTGGCCCGGGCAATTACCTGCTCCGAACCACTTTTGGCGCCTACGTAGCGCACGGCAATGGCTTTTAACCGCGGATCGTTGGTGGTTTTTAAATAATCTACAAACGGCGCGGCTAAGTAATAATTAGCTTTTTCGCGGGCGCCTAAATGGTCGGCGAGCCAGTTTACGTACAGCGCCGTGTGGCGAGTGGCCGCATTATCGGCGTTGGCCTGCATCACTCCCCCGGCCACGGCTTTGGCTACGTAGGTTTGGGCCAGGGTGGGGTCGGCTTTGGTCAGGCGCATGGCGGCGCGTAACATCAGCGAGTAGCCAAAACGCTTCCATTTAATAACGTTGCCGCCGTACAAGATATCAGTAGGGTCGGCGGTTTTGGCCGCGTCTAACGCCGCCGAAGCTTCGTCGAGTTCTTTTAAAATATCTTTGTAAATAGCTTCCTGAGAGTCGTATTTCGGGGAAATAATTTCTTCGGAAAAACCTTTACCCGCTTCAAAATAAGGTACATCGCCGTAGGTATCGGTGAGCATCTGAAAAACGTAGGCTTTCCAGATCCGGGCCGCGTGGTAGGTGTTGGAGCTGGCTTCTACACCCTGGGTTTTTTGAATCACATCCACAATATCGCGCACCACGGTCCGGTAATAAGTCGTCCAGATGCGGGCGGTATTATCCACGTTGTTCTGGTTGTAATTACCCCCGGATAGCGAGCTGCCAAACGGCGTTACAATTTGCTGCACAATCGGGAAAGTGTACGACAAATGCACCAGCGTACCAAAACCATCCTGAAACGAGGTATTGATAATGGCATTATTCATCAGGAAAGAAGGCGTTAGCGTAGTGGGGTCTACTTTATTGGTGTTCAGTTCGTCGAACCCTTCGTCGCAACCAGACAAGCTTCCAAAAATGGTAAGCAGGCCTATTATATAAATTTTAAAATTTTTCATGATTCCAGATCTTTTGCTGTTCATTAATCTTTTTAGCCTTGAATTTTAAAATTTAACATTGAGGTTAAATCCTAAACTGCGGGTTAAAGGCAAGCTCGGCCAGAAATCTAAACCGGTCTGGTTATCGGAGGCGTTATTTACCTGTTCGGGATCCATGTTTTCGGTCCATTTTTTCAGCACGGCCACGTTGTTGGCCACGGCGCTGAAACGCAAACCTTTGATGAAAAATTTGTTAGGTAAAAACTTCGTGAAATCGTAGCTGAGCGTAATCTGGCGCAATTTCCAGAAGCCGGCGTTGTACACAAAATCCTCGAATACCCCGTTGGCGTTGGGCCACTCGTAGAAAGGCTGCACCGGCGAACGGGCCGTATTTACTTCGCCGTCGGGGTTTACGCCCTGACCAATTACGTAGCCTTCGGCGCGACCTACTAAGGTACGCTTGTGTAAGCCGTGGCGCAGGTAGTTCATGTTGGAGCCGCCAATCATTTTGTGGCCCAGCTTAAAGTCGATGAGGGTAGAAAGGCTCACGCCTTTAAAGGTGAAAGTGTTGGTGATACCGCCAAAGTATTTCGGTAAAGCACTGCCCACGTTTATCAGCCCGCCCCGTACCGGCGTACCGCTGGTTTTATTAAACACCTGGCGGCCCTGGTCGTCGCGGAGGTAGCTGAAAGTATACAACTGGCCAATGGGTTTGCCTACTACCTGGCGTAACGTTGTACCCCCAGAACCACCCACCACAATCATGGTGTCGGCGGCGTTTAAGCCCAGGGTTAATACTTCGGAAGTGTTGTACGAAGCGTTAAAGCTGACGTCCCATTTAAAAGCCGGGGTATTTACCGGCGAAGCCGAGATGAGCATTTCCACGCCTTTGTTCATGCTTTTACCCACGTTGATTAAGCGGTTGGTGTACGACGACGCATCAGAAACCTGGGCGGCCAGAATTTGATCGTTGGTTATTTTGCGGTAGTAAGCAATGTCGAAACCAATGGCGTTGTTAAATAATTTTAATTCTAAACCCACTTCGGCTTCGGCTACGCGCAAAGGTTTCAGGTTCGGGTTCGGAATGGTAGACGTGTTGATGCCGCCCACCGGTACTACCTGGCCCGACGGATTCGGGAATAAGTTGTTGTTGACACTGTAATACAAAGCATTGGAATAAGGCGCTACGTTGTCGTCGCCCACTTCGGCGTAAGCGGCCCGTAACTTACCGAAGGAAAGCCAGGCCGGTAAACTTTCGAAAGCCTGCGAGAACACGAAACTACCGGTAACCGATGGGTACAAAATGCTGCGGTTTTGCGGCGCTAAAGTCGAGAACCAGTCGTTGCGGGCGGTAACGTTCAGGTATAAAAATTCCCGGAAAGAAAAAGTAGCCGCGCCGTACAACGAATTTACTTTACGTTCGGATAAGCTGTAGAAAGGATTTTTCACCCGGCCGTTCATCACGGTGTATAGGCCCGGCTGAATAAAGTCCTGCACGGTTACGCTGTTATAATCGGTGCGCACATAACGGGTATTGCCGCCCAAGGTCACATCTACCCCAATATCGCCAAAGGTGCGGTTACCGCCCAGTATAAAATCGTAGTTGCGTTCCCGGAACCGCCGGACATCCTGGGTATAGCTGCCGTTGATAAAACCAACCGGAGCGGGCGCAATAGCGGCGTAACCGTTGGGCACGTTATAATCCTGGTCGCGGGAGTAATAATCCTGGGCAATGCGGCCCTGCAGGTACAGCCAATCCGTGAACTGGTATTTTAATGCAATATTCCCGAAAATCCGGTCGCGGCGAATGTTTTCGAAATGCTGGTTAACGGCGTAGTACGGGTTGTTGCGCACCAGAAAGCGGGCAAACGGAAACTCGTAACCATTCGGCAATAACTGGTTTTGCTCCAAGGCTTCAAAAGGCATGGAGTTGGCCAAAGTCATAACTACGGTAGGCGTGGCAAATTCCTGACCGTTAATCTGGGGCGGGTTTCTGTTGTACTCGTTGGAGTAGTTTAAATTACCCGAGGTAGACAGTTTTTTAGAAATATTCTGGTTAAAGCCCAGGTTAATGGTTTTGCGGTTGAACTTGGAATTCGGCACAATGCTCTTGCTGTCGAGGTTGGCGAACGATAAGCTAAAGCCGCCGTTTTCGCCGTTGTTCGATACCCGTACCGTATTGGTAAAGTTCGTGCCTACGTTGTAAAATTTGCGGATGCGGTTGCGCACCGGTTCGTAGGGCCAGGTTTCACCGTCGAACAAAATCTGGGTCATGCCGGGCTGAAACTTTTCGCCAAAGCTCCATACGCCGGATAAGGGATTAGGCGCCTGGGGCCGGACACCGCCTTCGCCCTGCCCGTATTCGTACTGAAAATCCGAGAAATCGAGCGGGGTTTCGGTGGTAAAGTTGGTGTTGTATTCAATGCCTAGCCCTTTGCCTTCGCCTTTGCTTTTGGTGGTAATCATTACTACCCCGTCTTTCGCCCGGGAACCGTACAAAGCGGCGGCGGTAGCGCCTTTCAACACGGTCATGGATTCAATATCGTCGGGGTTAATGCTTTGCAGGCCGTCGCCGCCGTCGGAGTTATTGGCAATGCGGTTGCCAAAATTGCCGCCTAAGGCATAGTTGGAGTTATCTACCGGAACGCCGTTGATTACAATGAGCGGGCTGTTCTGGTTGCCAAACGACGATTGTCCCCGGATCCGGATTTTACTCGTGCCGCCTGGGCCGGTAGCCATGGTGGAGATATTCACGCCGGCCATTTTTCCTTGCAAACCACTCATGACGTTGGGCGTGCGGTTCACGGCAATCTGGTCGGCGTTAACGGTGGCGGTAGCGTAGCCCAGGGTTTTAGCTTCTCTTTTTATACCCAGCGCCGTTACTACTACTTCGTCCAGGGCTTTGGTATCCGAAGATAAAGTAATATCCAGCACGGAGCGGTTGTTCACGTTTACGGTTTGGTTGGTGTACCCAATGTAAGAGAAAATGAGCGTGGCGTTGCCCGGAGCAGCAAGGGTAAACTTTCCGTCGGCATCGGTAACGGTACCTTGGTTGGTTCCGCTGATCTGGATACTTACGCCCGGTAAACCTACTTTATCAGGACCGGTTACGCGGCCGGTTATCTGATCGTTCTGGGCCTGCGCCGGAAGCCAGCACAGCATCAGAAGCACTAAAATGAGTTGTAAAGCTTTTTTCATCATTAGCTGAATATTTTTATTTGACACAAAATCAAAAGGTGCAGTACTATCTCCTTGGGCAAGGCTTATCTGTATTTCTTACAATCAAGGGTATCCGAAAAAACATTTTTGATATTTTAAGGTATATTCTATCGGGTATCCGTTTCTTAAAGAACCAGGACGGGGATTCCAGCACACGCCTTTATCTACTTACCGGAGCTTTTATTTTTTAAATTTTAAAGGGCTTTTGCAGCCGTAATAAACCGGTAAAAGCTATTAGCAAACCCGTACTTCATTTAAAACCTGATTGCTATTTTAATCAAGGATAGTTGTAAGAATTCATTAAAAAAATTATTACAAGTACCACTTTATTACTTCACGGGTACGTCAGAACTACTTCAATTTCTTATTTCGTTACGAAAGCAAGTTTCTGATTGAAATTCTTTACTGATTCGTAATTCTGGTTACATTCTGTTCAGGTGCTAAAATTTAAAATAGTATCTGTTTAAGCGAGCGGGATTATTATTCCGGGTAAAAATGGCCCGTAGCGGGAGAAGTTTTGTTTCTCATTCAGGAAAGACGTAGCGTTGGCGCTGTAAAATCCGGGTCCGGCAACTCTGTTGTTTATTCGCCAGTTAAGGCTATACCGACGGTTTGGTTGGTTCCGGGAGTAAAATTTTATTGGGTTTACCAATCTACCACGGAGCCGTCGCGGGGGTCGTATGATTCCGGATTTTTCCAGTCGTGGCCCATTTTTTCTTTAATCTGGTCTTCGTCGAGTTCCACGCCTAAACCTGGTCCGGTGGGCACCAGCACGTTGCCGTCTTTCTCCAGTTTAAATGGTTTTTTTAAATATCCTTCGCCCAAGGATACTTGTTCCTGTACCAAAAAATTAGGAATGCTGGCAGCCAGCTGCAAACCAACCGCTAAAGAAATTGGGCCCATGGGATTGTGTGGCGCAATGGGAACGTAATACGCTTCGGCCATACCGGCAATTAAACGGCCTTCGGTAATACCGCCGGCGTGGCATAAATCGGGTTGTAAAATGCTGGCGGCTTTTTTCTCCAAGATTTCGCGGAAGCCCCACTTGGTAAAAATGCGTTCGCCGGTGGCAATCGGGATATGCGTGCCGTGCGCGATTTCGGCCATGGTATCTACATTTTGCGCCTGGCAGGGCTCTTCCACAAACATCGGCTGAAAAGGCTCTAATTCTTTAATGAGAACTTTAGCCGTTTGCGGCGAAATAGCTCCGTGAAAATCAATACCTATGTCCATGTCTTTGCCGCCGGCCTGCCGCAGCGAAGCAAAATTATCGGCGGCGTACTGGATGAACTTGGGGTTTTCGACGATACGGGCCGGAATTTGGTTTTCTTTGGCCACGCCGGTTTTAATGGTTTTATACCCCTCGGCCACGCGTTTCTTCATGTCTTCGGCATTGCTGGCCCGGCCGTATACGCGCACCCGGTCGCGGGTAGGGCCACCCAGCAACTCGTACACCGGCACGTTCAGCAATTTGCCCTTAATGTCCCATAGAGCATGGTCGATGCCGCTTAAGGCGCTGGTTAAAATGGGGCCGCCCCGGTAAAAAGCGTGGCGGTAAATGGCCTGCCAATGGTGCACTACCTGCCGCGGGTCTTTGCCGATTAAGTAAGGTTCTACTTCTTTAATGGCCGTTTGAATGGTAAGCGCCCGGCCTTCCAGCAACGGTTCGCCTAAACCTACCACGCCAGCATCGGTGTGAATGCGCAGAAAAATCCAGCGAGGCTTAATCAGGAAAGTTTCCAGGCGGGTAATTTTAACTTTTTCGCGGTAGTAGGTGGGTGGCGGCGGAGCAGCATACGCGTACGACGAAGCTGGCAGCGTTAAGCCCAAACCCGCTACTCCCAAAACCGACTGAATCGCTTTTCGTCGGGAAATACCAGAATTATTCGTAGAAGATTTCATTTAGTATTGCTTAAAAATTATCCTTCTATTTTTTAAAATTCCGGATCGGCAACCAGCTTTATTAACCCGGAATTATCTTATTAACAGGTACTCGGTAAGCTATCAAATACTACCTAGGTGGCTTACCAATTATGCACTGCGCCATCCGGGCTATGCAGAATTGGGTGCGGGAACTTGGTATTAGCAGTAACTTCCAACACAAAATCAGCTTTTTTCGGGTTGAACTTCACGCCTAAACCCGGAGCCGGATTGAGGTAAAGCTTGCCGTTTTTAAAAAGTACATAATCATCGTTGAAATAAGGTATTTTCTCGGGCTCGCCCCCGGCCAGTTCGATCATGGCCCGGATCGGGCTGCTGGAACCCAAAGTATGCACCAGCGCCGCCGTAGACAAAGGCCCCGTGAAATGCGGAATCATACCGACGTAGTGGGTTTCGGCGATGGACGTGATTTTTTTAAATTCGGTAATGCCCCCGGTATTGGGCAGGGTTACCCGGGAGTAATCAATTAAATGCTGTTCCATCATAGTGTTAATATCCCAGCGGTCGCCGAATTGCTCGCCTACGGTTAGCGGCACTTTCAGCATGGGGCGCAAGGTTTTGAATACATCCGGGTTTTCCGAGCGAATCGGGTCTTCCACAAAAAAAGGTTCTAACTCTTCCAAAGCGGTGCATATTTTAATGGCTTCGGGCGTATCAAAGCGGGTGTGTAAATCAATGGCCCATTTGCCCCCGCCGCCTACCGCCGCATCGATGCGTTTCGAGAACTCAATGGTTTTCTTGGCGTTTTCGTAAAAATCAAACGGGGCGTCGCCGTTGCCGCCGGTGGGACCAATGCGGTAAGCGCGTAAGCCCGCTTCGATGCAGTCGCGGGCCCGTTGTTCTTCGTCTTTGGCTTTAGAGGCCCGGAACCCGGTAGCATAGCATTCTACATAATCGCGGGTGGCGCCGCCGAGTAAATCGTAGACCGGCACGTTTAAGGCTTTGCCTTTAATATCCCACAAGGCCATTTCCAGGGCACCCAGGGCGTGTAGTTTTTCGCGGCCCGGCGGGTAAAACATGCCCCGGTACAAGGTTTGCCAGATATGCTCAATCCGGAAAGGATCTTCGCCAATCATCATCTGGGCGCATTGCTCAATCATGTCCCGGGAGCCGCCTTCGCCAATACCGATAATGCCGCCGCTGGTTTCGATTTCCACAATGCCCCGGGCCTGGTTAAACAAGGGCTTGTTGTAACCCGGTGCGCTGTAGTACCGGATTTTCGTAATTTTCATTTTAGAAGCGGCCTCGGCTTTAATGAGCGGGAAACCGGCCAAAACGGCGGCGGACCCCAGCATGGCGGACTTCAGGAAATGTCTTCGTTGCATAATGTGTATGTAAGTTTTGCTCGTTATTCGTTGTTCGATGTTCGATTGCTAAAACGTTTATAATCAGCTGGATATTAAAATGTATAAGCTGATTTTACCGCGGTAATTAAATAAGCAATAGTAAACCCTAAAAAATCGTTAATCGATTAAGCTAAAATTTAAAAAAATCCTATTCTTTCGCTCTGGAAGATTCGCGGCTGATAAGTTTGGCTTCCATTAACACCTGCCGCATGCCTTCGTCCGGATTTTTTAATTTTTTTATCAAAAGCTCCACCGCGGTTTTGCCTAAATCGCCGATGGGCTGGTGTAAATAGGTAATGGGGCAGTAATACAAATCAAATACCTCGGCCTGCCCGAAACTAACGATGCCTACATCGGCCGGTACTTTTAATTGGAGCTCGTTTAAATATTTAAGGCCGTTGGTGGCTAAACTGTAAGTCGCAAAAATAATGGCGTCAACCGGTGCTTCAGCCGCCATAAATTCATCCATGGCCAGCCGGACTTCTTTTTCGATGTGCTGAATCCGGACTTCTTTTAACCAGCTTTTGTGCGGCGTAATTTTGTGTTCTTTTAAAGCTAGCTGGTAACCCCGAATTCTTTCCTGCATGTGAAAAAGCTGCGACTTGTAGCCAATAAACCCAATCCGGCGGTAGTTATTTTTTATTAAATGTACGCCCGCATCGTACGCTGCTTTAAAATTATTGATGGATACAAAGTCAGCCTGAATTTCCGGGAAATAGCGGTCGAGTAAAATAAAAGGAACGTGTTGTTCTTTCAGGTAATAAATTTGGTTTTGCGAGTTTTCCGAAGAAACAATAATAAAACCATCTACCTGGCGGTTCAGCAGAACATTGAGTAAATCCCAGGAATTGTCGGGGTTTTCGTCGGAGCTGCCAATAATAACCGTGTAGCCTGATTTTTTGGCTTCGTCTTCTACAATCCGAGCGATATTGGCGAAAAACGGGTTAGAGATATCGGCGATAATTAACCCGATGGTGTGCGTTTTGCCGCTGCGCAGGCTTTTAGCTAGGTGGTTGGGCTGGTAATTCAGCTCTTTGGCTATTTGCTTGATTTTAATAGCCATTTCCTGACCTACCCGGCTTTCTTTTTCTTTGCCACTCAGTACATAAGACACTAAGGCGGTAGAAACGCCGGCTTTTTGCGCGATGTCTTTAAGAGAAACTTTTTTATTCATCTGGCAAGAATAGAAACAGGAGGCTTATTTCAAACTTAATTTAATCGTTTAAACAAAAAAAGCTTTCCAGATTTATTTTGTAAAATTTATTAAATTTTAAGGGATGCAAGCTTTAATCCTCACGAAAATTTAAAAAAAAGACAATAAAATTCAAAAATATTGAATAAATTACTGGTATGATGTAGTATATGGGTTTTTTGTTGATAAATTAACAGTAAATAGGGTTGTTGTATTGCGCTTTTTAAAATAAAACAAGAAAGATTTGGGAGAAGAAAAAAGAGGCAGCTTAACTTAACGGTAAATAATAAATAAATTTTAAATTATAATCGCCCGGATATTGTTTTAACGATTAAGCTTAATATATTGGCTATTCATTAAAGAACCATCGTGCCTCTGCCTGGCCTTTCGTAAGCCTTTTGGCGAAAGTGATTTTCACACCATGATAATTCTTTAATGATTCAATATTGGCAAACTACCCGCGAACCGTTTTAGCGTACTCCTACTCATACAGCAACAAACAAACCATTACATGAGCCATACTTTATTATGTTGTGATTGGGGAACCTCGTCTTTTCGATTACGATTGGTAAATAAAGATACCCGGCAGATTTTAGGCGAAGTAATCAATCCGGAAGGTATTGCCAGTACCTTTAACGCCTGGAAAAACCAAGCTAAAACCAACGGCGTTTCCCGGAAACAGTTTTTTCAGGAGCAGCTGCGCCACCACATTCAAAATCTGGCCGCTAAACTGCACACCAACTTAGATGCTACCCCATTGGTGCTTTCCGGCATGGCCTCTTCTTCGCTGGGACTGGAAGAACTGCCGTACGCCGAATTACCGTTTGCCGTAGATGGCAGCCAGGCGGGCATCCGGCATTTCGAACGCCAGCCCGATTTTCCGCACGACTTGTTGCTGATTTCCGGCATCCGGACCGATGGAGACGTTATGCGCGGCGAAGAAACGCAGTTAGTAGGCTTAATTCACTTAATGGATCTGGCGGGAATTACCGGCGAATCTATTTTTATCTTTCCGGGTACGCACTCCAAACACATTACGGTCCGGCAGCAGCAGGTAATCAGCTTCCAAACTTTTATGACCGGCGAAATTTTTAATTTAATGGCCGGTGCCAGTATTTTAAAAGATTCGATCGAAAGTCCGGACAGTGCCGAAATAAAAGAACCCGAGTTAAACGGCTTTAGAAGCGGGGTCCGGGAATCGGGTAACTCTACTATTTTACACGGCTTATTTACCGTTAGAACCAACCAATTATTCCGGAACCTTACCAAAAAACAAAATTTCTATTATTTAAGCGGTTTACTCATCGGCACGGAGTTAAGGAGTTTATTGCCAAAAGAAGCTGCCCCTATTATTTTAAGCAGTGGTAGCAATTTATTTAAATTTTATAAGCTGGCCCTGGAAGAATTGCAGCTACTGAACGATACCATTATTATTCCGCCGGAGTTCATTGATAAAGCCACTATCGCGGGGCAAGTCACCATCTTTCAACAGCAGCAAGTACCGTTAATAAAACCTACTAAATGAATGTACACCAATTTTCGCAGGAGCGCTTCCGGCAAATGCCTTTAGTGGGCATAGTCCGGAACATATCTTTCGACGGTATCCGGCAAATTTTGCCCATTTACCTGGCGGCTGGTTTTACCACCATCGAGATAACCATGAACACTCCCGGGGTAGCAGAAATGATTGCTTATGCGCTGGCCCAATACGGCGGTTCTTTAAACGTAGGTGCCGGTACGGTTTGCACCGAAGCTGATTTACAACGCGCTTTGGCCGCCGGAGCGCAGTTTATTGTAACGCCGATTATAGATGAAAAAGTAATCCGGAGTTGTGTAGAGCAAGATATTCCCATTTTCCCGGGAGCTTATACGCCCACCGAAATTTACCGGGCTTGGTCTTTGGGCGCGCGTATGGTAAAAGTTTATCCGGCAACGGCGTTGGGTCCGGAATACATTAAAGATGTAAAAGCTCCGTTGGACCAGGTAAAATTAATGCCCACCGGGGGCGTAAACCTAAACAACCTGGCGCAATTTTTACAAGCGGGCGCCGATGGTTTTGGTATTGGCAGCCAGCTGTTTGATAAAAAAATGATTCAGGAAGAAAACTGGTCAGCGCTAAAAGCACATTTCGAAGCCTTTGTGCGGGAATATCATACCGGCGCCTAACCGTTGATCTTATATAAACCTTTAAACCAAAATATTTAATAAACTCAACTTTATGCCGGGTCCTAAGATTGGAAATTACCGCTGGGTTATTGTTGCTTTGCTTTTTACCGCTACCACCATTAATTACCTCGACCGGCAAATTATTGGTTTATTAAAACCGACCCTGGAAAAAGAATTTAATTGGACCGAAACCGATTTTGCCCGCATTGTTATGGCCTTTACCGCTGCCTACGCGGTGGGACTGCTAATATCGGGACGGGTAATTGATAAAATCGGGACGAAGCTGGGGTACACCATTACCGTAGTGGTCTGGAGCGTAGCCGCTATGCTGCACGCCGTAGCCCGCAGTGCTTTTGGTTTTGGACTGGCCCGGGTAGGTTTGGGCCTCGGCGAAGCCGGCAATTTTCCGGCCGCCATGAAAGCCGTCGCCGAGTGGTTCCCGAAAAGCGAACGGGCCAAAGCTACCGGTATTTTTAACGCCGGTACCAGCATCGGGGTAGTTATGGCGCTCATCATCGTGCCCTGGATTTTAAAATATCATGGCTGGCAGGAAGTTTTCTGGATTACCGGGGCTTTAGGCTTTGTCTGGTTAATCTTCTGGTTTCTCTTTTACGAAGTGCCCGCGCGGCAAAAACGGTTATCGGTCGCCGAGTTGCACTTTATTACCAGTGGCCAGGAAGAAGGAACTGCGGCTCAGCCAGCCACGGGCCAATATATAAAATGGTATAAATTATTTACGTTTCCGCAAACCTGGGCATTTGTTACTGGCAAAGGTTTAATTGACCCGATATACTGGTTCTTTTTATTCTGGCTGCCGTCTTATTTTTCTTCTACGTTTAACCTGGATTTAAAAAAACCGAGTTTACCGCTGATGCTCATTTACCTGGCTACTACGGTGGGCAGCATTGGGGGTGGGTATTTTTCGTCGTGGCTCATTAAAAAAGGAATGCCTACTTTAAAAGCCCGGAAAACCGCTTTGTTCATTTTTGCCGTTTTAGAGGTCTCGATTATTCTGGCCCAGTTTGCCACCGACGTGTGGGTAGCCGTGGGCCTGATTAGTTTAGCCGTAGCCGTGCACCAGGCCTGGGCGACTAACATTTTCACGACGGCTTCGGATATGTTCCCGAAGGAGGCGGTTAGCTCGGTAGTGGGAATTGGGGGCATGGCCGGAGCCGTTGGGGGCATTCTTTTTCCGATTCTGGTGGGTTATTTACTCGATACCTACAAAGCCCAGGGAAACTTAGCCGGCGGCTATAATTTGTTATTTACCATCTGTGGGTTTACGTATTTAACCGCCTGGCTGATTATTCATGTACTCACCCGCAAAGCGAAAAAAGTAGAAGCTTACCAATTAGTGTAAATTTTCCGGATAGTGCTTCTTTTGGTTTTGGAGCCTTTTTTAGTTTCTATTTGGGGTGCTACCTAGCTGGACATGTAGTTCGTTTGCCTCGCGGGTGGTAGCGTTCACCCCTCCCCCTGCGCGACCTCCTCTAAAAACAGGGGAGGAGATGCCGCTATTGCTTTTTTCCATTCCTCGCTCTGCTGCAGGTTGTTGTGGACCGGAACCATAGAAAAATTGCGCTCCTGAACCAAACGGGTCTATGATTTAGGTTCGGTTTATTTGAAATCAACCACCCCCAATCCCTCCTCATCTGAGGCGGGGAGCTTTTTTACCTTTACCATTTACCAGGCGCCAGTTACCAATATATTATCGTGGTAATCATTCTCCCCCTATCCCCTCCGAAGGGGAACTTTTATCAACAAATTAGGCGGATGCATTATTGTAATACAGAAGCGGGCATTACTAAATGAAGCTTCCTTGCTGTGTAGCTAAATAGGTTCCTCCTGAATGACGAAAATTTTTAAATTTTTGCCTGTTAGCTATGCAACAAACAGCCTTAGCCTGGTGCAGAAGTTGACGCTAAACTGTTCTGTTGTTCCGCGAGTTTTTAGCGTCTTGCGTTTTTTGGTTCTTTTTGTGTCAAGACAAAAAGAACAAATACACAAGCCATGAAACAACTCCACTAAGCAATAAAGCAACTCCGCTAGCTATGCGAACGACAATCAGTTAGAAATAAAGCTACTGCCGCTACTATGCGAACAAGAATGAACTAGAAATGAAACTAAATTCCGCAACTATGCGAACGATAATAAATAGGTAGCGGAAGCAACAGCTATAACCATGCAAACAAAAACACTAGTTTCAAGCGCTATTAACTTGTGCGCTGCTTGGTAAAACTTCCGGAAACCCGAAAACAGAAACATGAAGTAGTTTTGAAGTACCGGCTAAGTAGCGGAAGTGTAGCCAAAATAAAAGCAATTAATACTTTGCCTGTTAATTTTACCATGCGCGTAAAAGCTCAAGCAACAAGCTTTAAACGCAAAAATTTAAAAATTTTAAAAATCTTTACCCCTCCTTCTGAATGACCCATTATAAAACGAAAGCACTCTTTACCTGTTCGGTACTTGCATGTTCCTTGTCGCTTTTTGCCCAAAACCCGAAATCCAATACAGTAAAATCCGCAGTTAAAGAAAAGGTAGTTTTCTTCGACGATTTTTCGGGCGCTACCCTGGATCGTACCAAGTGGAATGTAATTGTAACGGGCTTTCATGTAAATAACGAACAGCAAGCCTACGTTGATTCGGCGGCTACCGTGTCTATTTCTAAAAAACCAACTGAAACGGCGGGAGCAAAAAATGGCGTACTGGTACTGCAACCGCAATTTAGTCCGGGGTTTGTAACCAAAGACGGGAAAAAGTTTGATTTTCTTTCCGGTAGAATAGATACGCGCAAAAAGGTGGATTTTACCTACGGTACCGCCTCGGCCCGCATGAAGTTACCAGCCGGTGCCGGTTTCTGGCCGGCCTTTTGGGCCATGGGCGACGGTAAATGGCCTGATAACGGCGAGATTGATATTATGGAAAACGTAGGTGAACCCGACTGGACCGGTATTGCTTTACACGGCCCGGGTTACTCCGGCGAAACTCCCCTGGTAAACAAAGGCTTTTTAAAACCAGGCACGGATATTACCCAATGGCACGTGTACTCCGTCGATTGGACTCCGGATTCGCTGGTTTTTAAAGTAGACGATGCTGTTATATACCGGGCAACCCGCCCCATGGTAGAACATTACGGCAAATGGACTTTTGATAATCCCAAGTACTTAATTGTAAACCTGGCTTTAGGTGGCGCTTACCCTTATAAAACCAACGGCGTAAAAACCCTTTACAACGGCATCCCGGAAGCTACGGTACAAAAAATTAAAAACGGCCAAGGCAAAGTACTGGTGGATTGGGTAAAGATTACGAAGTAATATTTCTTCTTTTCTGTTGTAAGATAGAAATTGGGAACAGCAGAAAGATAATAAGAGATGGCCAAAATTGTTGCAAGGAGTTGATGATAAAATCCATCTCTTTCTTTTTTTGTGCTTCTATTTCTTCGTCTGATAAGTAATTGCTATCGGGCCGATTGTACATATCGCAAATTATAAATTCTTCTTTAGGTTTCGGGAAGTTGAAAATCCAGATATCACTTTGGAATGGTAAAAGTATTTGACATTTTCCTCTAAGCAAATGTCAAATACTTTTACTAAACTCCGGTATTTGGCTTTATCCTCAAAGTAAAAATGAACCCCATTTAAAGTATCATTCTGTATTTTTTGTTTTCTGATTTCAGCTTGAGCTAAATGAAGCGTTTCTTTATCTTGGTTTACTTGGCCGGTTAACCTATAAGTGATGTAATTTCTTATGGGTTGAGGCTTATAAGGATTTGCGCCCATGAAAAACCTTGATTTAGGATTCCACCAGCTAACTTCAATCATAGATTGTTGCCGAAAAATGCGGTGACTTTCCAGATAAAAGTAGCAGCAGTAAATTAATAAGGTCAAACTTATAAGTCCTGGAACGTATAGAATCTTTCTTTTAGCACGGCGCATAACTTCATCAATTGCATATTATTAATGATTGCACTTCGCGCTAGATTCCATAAATAATTATATATATTCCTTCTATTACCGCCGAATCAATACTTTAAAATAAACTCGGTTAGGTTAATGTCCTGTTCCAGGTTCATTTTCTTTCTTATCCGGTAGCGACTGGTTTCGATGCCGCGTAAGGATAAATTCAGCAAAGAGGCAATTTCCTTACTCGACAGGTTTAGTCGTAAATAGGTGCATAATTTAATATCGCGGTGGGTGAGTTGCGGATACTCGCAGCGGAGGCGTTTGATAAAATCCTGGTGAATCTGGTTGAAGTGTATTTCGAACTGTTCCCAGTTATTTTCAAAATTTATCTCTTCTTCCACGGACCGTAACAGCTTCCGCAATTGGTGCAGCGCCTCGCCATCGCTAATCCGGATCATGGTTTCCTGGAGCTGGTCTTTTAAACGTTGGATGCTGTCCAGGCTTTGGGTTACGTGCATGGCCGAAGAAGCTAACTCTTTATTTTTATGCTGCAGCTCGTTCTCCAGCTTGTCGTTGTTTAATTTAATGATTTCCTTTTCGGCTTTTAAGACTTGCTCGGCGTGCTGGGCTTCCTGCAACCGTAAGGCTTTTTCCTGTTCTTGTTGTAACCTTTCGCGCTCTTTTTTTTCGCGTTGTTCTATTATTTTTTTGAGTAATAAAAGCAGCGAAACCCCGATAATAATATAAGCCGCATACGCCCAGCCGGTTCGGTACCAGGGCGGCGAAACCGTGAAAGTATACGTGGCTTCGGTGCCGGTTTTGTTGTAAATATCCTGGCCCCGTACGTGAAACACGTAGGTGCCTTCTACTAAATTAGTGTATTCTTTTTGGGTAGCTACGGTCCACGCCGACCAGTTTTTATCGTAGCCTTCCAGGAAATACTGGTACTGCATTTTATCCGATTCTTCGTAGGCAGTAGCGCTGTAAGTAAAGCGTAAGGAATTTAGCCGGTACGGAAGGTGCGGCATTTTACCAGTGGGCTGAATAGTCGTGGTTACGCCTTTAACCAAATACGCGCCCGCCGTTAACAAAGAATCGCGGGTTCCGCCGGTGATTTCTACTTGCCGGATTAAGGTAGAGAAAGCATTCTCCGGTTTTTTATTTAAAGAAAAGGTAGGATTGTACCGCACAAAGCCTTCGTTGGTACCAATGATAACGGTGGTGGGGTTATAAGCGGCAATGTGTTCAAACCCCGCTACCAGGCGGCCTTGCAGTTTGTTGAAAATTTTCTTTTCGAGGGTGTACGTGCCGTCGCCCCGCTTTTGCAACACGCCCATTTCGTCGCCGGCGGCAAACCAGATATTGCCTTCGCGGTCCTGAATCAGCTTCCGGACCGGCTTATTTTTATCGAAATACTTGCTAAACTCTTCGTTTTCTTCGAAGTAATCTTTTTGCGGATTGTATTGGTAAATGCCTTTTTCGCCGGTAAACACCAGCTGGTTATTTATTTTATACACGTTAATAAACAAGTTAGACGGAAAACCGTGGCGGGCATCGTAAAATTTTAAATTTTCGACCTTATCTAAGTTTGCGGATAGCTTTAATTTGTAAATGCCTTTATACACGTGTGAAATCCAGATATTGCCCGCGGCATCTTCTTCCATTATCCGGGACGATTCTTTGAACCCAGCTATCTGGCGTACGAACACCAGGTTGCCGGCTTCTAGTTTGTAAAGCAAAAGATTATTGTAAGTGCCACAAAGCACATACCCCGGATGCGATTTTAAAGCCAGGAACAACCAGGTGCCCGTGTGTTCCGAAATTCGGACGGCTTGATCGTTTATGAGTTCAAATGGGCCGTTGTGATGCGCCAGTAAAGCCTTGTCATGTATTTGCTGGATGTTGTTTACCTGGCCCTGGGTGCCCGCCACCAACTGAAAAGGTTCGGGATGCAAAGGGCTTTCTTCCGTCGGCCATTTTTTGCAATACAACCCATCGTTGGTGCCTAAGTACATTTTGCCGGCGTGCAGAAACGAAGCGTACCCCGTACCCGGCACGCCGTTTTTAGCATTAAATAACGTGAAAGGCGAGTTGATTTCTACGTAGTCGATGCCGTTGTTTAAGCCCAGCCACAAGTTGCCGGAATTATCCTGGTAAATGTGTTGAATATGGCTGTTCTGCAAGCCATTTTCGCGGTTTAAAAGCTTTTGCGGATTGCCGTTTTGGTCCAGTAGCAGCAAGCCGCCCAACGTAGACCCTATCGCGTAGCCATTCGCCAGCGCAATAGCGCAGCTTAGCCGGTTTTTTTTAAAAAAATCTTCGGCGGGCGTTTTCCAGGGCTTAAAACTACTGTAGCCATCGTACACAAAAATGCCGTGCTCCATGGTTACCATCAAAATACGGTTATCGGTAAACGGCAGCATGTCCACGATGTTGTATGGGGCCAGGGCTTCGCTGTTGGGGATAAACGTAGCCCGGCCATTTTTAAATTCGTAGATGCCTTTGCCCGGCACCCGCATAAATAATTGCTCCTGCACGTAGAAGGAAGAGCCGCCCTGCCCCGTTGGTGCCGGGTAGTAATTTACCTGGTTGTTTTGCAGCCGGTATAAGCCGGCACTGGTAGCAAAGTAAACGCCTTCTTTAGTCGGGTAAATATCCCAGACGTCTTCAAACTCTTTGTATTTTTGAGGAATAAGTGGCTTTAAGGAAACATAGCTCATTTGCCCCTGGGCATCGGGTTGCAGGTACCCGAAATCGTTTTGCCCGCCCACGTAAATCCGGCCTTTGTTATCTTTCGCCAACGACCGCACAATGGTTTTGTTCGGCAACTCCACCAGGCGCCAGCGGTTGCCATCGTATTCCAGAAAACCGTAATTATTGCCAAAAAATAGCACGCCCCGGTTATCCTGCACAATGGCCCCGTTTTGCGGCGAAGCTTTATAGTTTTTCTGCGTGAAATTATTGATAAACGGTACTCCCTCGTTTTTTAGCTGCGCGAATAAAGAAGAATTAACCAGCAAAAAGAGAAGAAGTATTAAAAATATTTTCGGCACTTACTTAAACGAAATAATAGTTTTTAACCTGGATGGATAGTGAGATAATCTTGAAATTTATTAAAAATTATTGGGACCCCAAACACTGTTTTACCAGAAGGCAGCCTATTACCAGCGGATACTATTTAAACCACTAATCTGCTGATTTTTTTAAATTTTTTGATGGCTTGCTTACCCAGAAAGGCACTAGTTTTAACTCTAGAAGTTAAGTCTGAATTTTCGCGAAAAGACAGCCTTTTGTGAAGGCCTAATCGACTGCACCGCTCCAGAGCAGTATTCTCCATGCCGACCTTTACGTCATTCAGGAGGAAACTATTCAGCTACGTAGCAAAATAGTTTCCTCCTGAATGACGCAAATAGAAGAGAAAATGGCCAATACATGAAGTTTTACTCTTCTGGCAAATATGCCTTCTGATGCTGTTTGCACCAGCCAGTGCTTATCCCGACCGCGCATTTTTTTGAATTTTGTTTGTAACACGGAAGATAAGGAGCTCAAATAAGTACTAGCTTTACCGCTGAATGTAACCTTCTTTCAGGTAAATTTCGCTGTGTCCATCGGCGAAATTGCGGGTAGTAACCAGCACCAAAGTACTTGCGTCTTTTAAAAATAAAGAACTGTAGTAGGCGCCTTCGTTCGCGGGTAAATTGGGCCAGGGGTAACTAATGTTCGTGAACTTTTGCGCCAGGCTGTTGCCCGTGAGCACCAGCATGGTATTCTTTTTCCAATCGGAACCTACTGATCGGCCACCCGCATCCTGGCACGACAGAATAGTTTCGCCGGTTGGTAGTTGGATGATGTAAGGTGCGCCGCCCCAGATATTTTCGGAAGTAGCTAGCCAGCGCCGGTTGTTTTGCACCGTGCCGGCCCCCGCGTAATTAAATTTAGCTTCCAGCGACGACCACACCACCCACGGCGATTTGGAGTTATTTACCGATTCAATCGGGAACACAATGCCTTTGTTATCTTTTAAAACCAGGGGCACCGCCATGCCATCGCGCATACCCGCAGTATAAGCTACAGATTTGGAATTGCCCCAACTTAAACCATTGTCTGTAGAGGAAACCATCCGGATTTCCTGTTGCGGATTGGTACTGGGCCACCAGTTGGCTTCGCTGGAGTAAAATAATTCCAGCTCGCCGTTGGGCAATTGTATAATGGCCGGTTCCCAGGCCCGCCCCGTTGGAATTAAAGTAGGTGGCCCAAAAGTCCAGCCCCGGTCTTTGCTGAGGCGTACCTGAATGTTCGCGTGCACATTATCGTCGGGGCGGCCCCGGCCCGTGTAGGTCAGGAGCACATCGCCATTTTGCGCCACTAAAATATCCGGGTTCGAAAATCCGTAGTAATTCGGATCGGTATCGGCCACCAAAACCTCGGCTTCCGACCAGGTGGTACCACCATCTATGCTTCTTTTTAGCGCAATGTTATCCCATTCTTCGCCCTGCGGCCCAAAATGGTAGGTAAACAACAAGGTATCGCCTTTTACCCGGTGCATGCGGCCGTACTCCGCGGAGTACACGTTGTGCGATAATTTAGTAGCCGTAGCCTCCCATTGAATAGTAAGCGTGGGCGTGGTATTATCGACGGGCGGCTGTTCATCCGGGTGAACGTTGCTGACGGGCGGGTTCACCGGATCGGTGCCGGAGTCGTCTTTACATTGCGTAAAGAGGAATAAATTTAAAAAAATTACAAGTGTACGGGTAAGGTAATATTGTTTCATTTATAAGATGCTTTCTTCTGTTAATAAAACGCAGAAATCAAAAATTAAATATAGTTTATTGGTAAGACGTTGTTTTCTTTAGAGCCTTTTCAAGTCTCCAATGGTTGGTGCTATCTAGCTTGCAGACTTCAAATTTTGCCTCAAAGGCCGGCGGTCCCCGTTTGGCTCTTCCGGGCTGGTCTAAGCTTCCTTTCCTCGTTCCTCGGAATGTCTCCTGCGTCGACACCAGAACCTTAGAAGGCCCTCTAGAGCCAAACTGATGTCTTTTTAGTAGCTACGGTTTTTCTGTCGGTTAGCTTTTTTAAATTTTTGTATGATTAGAATTAAGAAAAATTTAAAAAAATCACTATTCTTGAGAGAAGTCAACCACTCCAACCCCTCCTTACCCAAGGCGGGGAGCTTTTTTGCAATTACCAGGTGCCCCTACCAGTAACCTGATATCGGTAATGGATTACGCATGTTTCGCCAATGTTTTTAGCTAGCAGCAAGCCAGGAGGCTAAAGGATACTGTTGTTCCGTGAATATTGCGGAAACAAGCTGTTATAAATGATAGCTGGTAACTGGTAAATAAACTCTGGTAAATGCCAAAAGCCGCATCTCCTTCCCTGTTTTTAGGGAAGGTGCCGTAGGCGGAAGGGTAAAAGCACTGGAACAGCTAAAAATTTAAAAAACTGTAGTGCCATTAATCAATGAGAATAGGATTATGATAAAAAGATAAAAGAGCCTCATGGCCCTTTTATCTTTTTAAGTATGCCTCTACCAATTCGGATTCTGCGTCAGGTTCGGGTTAATATCTCTTTCCTGTTGCGGAATGGGTAAAAACTCGTGTTTGCCTTTTTCGAAATTCGCAAAGCCCGGATCGCGGGGCGCCAGTGCTGGCCCCAGATCACCCCAGCGGGCCAGGTCGTTCCAGCGGTGACCTTCGCCGGACAGTTCGGTTATTCTTTCGTGTTTGAGCTGCGCCAGAAACTGTTCTTTGGTTAAACCCGGTTTCGCATCGGATAACTTGGCCAAACCCGCTCTTTGCCGTACCTGATCCACGTAGGTATAAGCCTGGGCGGTACTGCCGGTTTCGTTTAAAGCTTCGGCGTACATGAGTAGCACATCGGCGTACCGGATGTAGCGCCAGTTATTAGGCGAGTTAAAAGCTTCGTCTACGGTGCGCCAATGATCGTTCAAAAACTTCCGGAACCATACTCGTTGGTTATCTACGCCGTAACGTTCCCGAAAGGTTTGGTCATAGATGACCGTAAATTCCGGACCGCGTACATCGGTAGAGTCGTACAAGAAAGATGCGGCTAAACGTGGATCTCTTTGGTTGTTGGTGGTTTCTTCCTGTAAAAATTCCCGTACTACCCACCGGTTGGCTTCGCCATCGGAAAAGCCCGGGCCACCCGGCGGCGCTATAAATTTGGGCAGCGACGAGCCGTAATTTAAATTATCTACCCGCGGGTCAATGTCATCGTCGTGGTTTTCGGTAAGGTTTAACGCAAACTGCCACTCAAATACTGACTCCCGGTTATTCTCCGAGGTAATTAAAAAATTGTCCCGGTAATTGGGCATCAGGCTGTATACCGATTTTCCTTCGCCTTCTGCCAAGGCTTGCAGCGGTACCAAAGCTTGGGTAAATTTACGTTGCTGCAGATACGCTTTGGCTAACAAAGCTTGCGCCGCGCCTTTGGTAGCCCGGCCCAGGTCGGCGCCAGTATAGGTAAGTGGTAAAACAGCAGCGGCTTCGGTCAGGTCTTTTTCAATTTGCGCCCATACATCAGCCTGCGGGGAGGTAGGTGGTTTATCGGCAGGCGTAGAAGTAGTGAGCATCAGCGGCACATTGCCCCACAAGGTTACCAGGTGAAAATAAAACAAGCTGCGCATAAATTTGGCTTCGCCCAGTACCCGTTGCTTTTGCGTTTCGTCCATGGTGATATTGGGTACATTATCGAGTACCTGATTGGCCCG